>CAZVHA010000001.1:0-585855 GCA_964626905.1 uncultured bacterium
TTGGGGTGACATTTTAACTTTGGCGAAGGGGTGACATTACAACTTTGGTCTTACATTCAGAACTTTTGACTGGAGAGGTTTTCCCATTTCAGCTACGCTTTTTTCTAAAAAATTTGAATTCAAAGGAAGTGGGTTATGTCTAATGGAGAGCTACGAGGAATTTGATGAAAAACGGCGAAGCAACGAAAGGTTAATAGCTGACGATGAAGATATGGCTACTTTAGAAAAATTAAGAGCTATAGTACAACCGTCGGAATTGCAGTAAGGAAACTTATGAAATTTTTAATATTAGGATTGGCTATGACTTTATGTAACTCATCGTTTTGCTCACCTACAGAAAAACTGCAGTTTGTGGATTGTCAGGATCCTATTTTGAATATTCGGTGCTGCTCATTGACAGAAGAAGACATCAAAAATCCCGCCATGCAGCAATTATTTGATGGGATGTTTGCTTTTGCAAGAGGGGAACAGTCTGATCAACAAAAACATGTTTTAGTGGGTTTAGCTGCCCCGCAAATAGGTAAGAACATACGGGTAATCCTGGTGGATACCAAAGCTGATGGCAAGGGAGGCGTATCTGAACTGCAGCTTTACATTAATCCTGAAATTTTAGAGGGATCTCAAGAAACTGAAGAATGGTACGAAGGATGTTTTTCTACAGGAAATGTAAAGGGAATTGTTAAAAGGTCACGTCACGTTACAATCAGAGCAATGAATCGAGATGGCCATGAAGTTTGTGAAACTCATTCTGGATATGTAGCTCGTATTTTTCTGCATGAGGTCGATCATCTGGATGGCATTCGGTTTCCTGAGCGCGTACCTAGCGAAGATCGATTGCATATAGTAAAGACGAATGAAATGTATGCCTATCGCAACCAGCAAGCCTGGAGGGATTGGAAAGAAACAATACCCCAGAAAGACTGGAAAGAGTACATGCGCTGACCAACCGAGAAATCTTCGAGAGTTCTGAAGTGACCGAAAAACGACAACTTTTGAATTTGGTGTTTCAGAACTTGAAATTGGATGGTAAAAACATGCTCACACAGGTGTGTGAGCCGTTTAATACCATGATTGGATACAAAGAGTGTCCAACCAGTTGGAGGTGGAGAGAATCGAACTCTATGACATTTCTTAGACTGGATTAAACTAAAGTAAATAACATCACCAATATCAATTGGTTAAGGTTGTGCCGAATATTCTGGTTTGGCCTGGTTTTAGCCACTTTTTTGCAGTCCAGTGCGTAAAATTTGCGTAAAAGACAGCCGAGTGATTCTCGGCTGTCTGCTTTAGATTTTAGTTCAATTCTTTGTCAGCAAATACCTGAATAGCTTCTGCTATAAATTCAGGCAAACGAGGGTGGTATGCCTCATACGCCTTGCGAAGATCGCTATCCGCGATAAATTGTCCGTGACCAGCATAAGACTCTTTTGTGGGAGTCCAGAACCTCTTAAGCCATAAGTAATGCCTACGAATGACGCTTTGTACTTCCTTCGTGCTGACCTTGCAGTTTTTCTCTAGCAAACGGGTGAGTTCCTTGCAAATGTCTACAAACTCTTTTTTAAAGCTCTCTTCATCTGCTTTGGACCATTTTTTCGCATTTTGTTTGCTTTCTTCAATATGAGCTTTTCCTTGATCTCCAAAGCGTTCTATGATTTGTCTTTCATATTCCGCTTGTTGTTCTTTACTAAAGCCGGAAAACATTTCTTTTTCTTTCATTTTCTTAGTTCCTTTTAAGTGTTCGATTGTTTTGTCAATCGTCTTAATCAGCTTTCTGGTTTGTGCTAGGTTCTTTTTGAGCACCTGCCTATGAGAACTTAAAGCCACCATTTTATCGAAATCGCTTCTCCCCAGGACTTTTCGAATCTGTTTCAACTCAAACCCCAGCTCTCTAAAAAATAAAATTTGCTGAAGGATTAAAAGCTGTTCTTCTTCGTAGTATCGATACCCATTAGAACCATGGTAGGCTGGTTTAAGAAGTCCAACCTCATCGTACCAATGCAGGGTTCGAACACTGACTCCTGAAATTTGCGCTAATTCCTTAACTGTATAAGCCATTGACTATCTCCTTCAATATCCCCTTGATTTTAAAGGATGCCCCAATAATAAGGAATGACGTAACGTGAGGGTCAATAGCTTTCTCTTAAGACAATAAAATTATTTAAAAATAACACCTTTACCGCAAATGGAGCGGTGTGATATATTACATATCAGTCAAGAGATAAGCGTGTCGTTTATGGAAGAAAAAATTCAACGTACTTTTGTTCGCCAAGAGGCTTATCTTAAAATTCGCAATTGGATTTTAGAGGGAACCTTAGCACCAGGGGCGCAAGTACGAGATAAGGAATTAGCAGAACAGTTGGGGGTCAGTAGAACCCCGATTCGGGAAGCATTATTGCGTCTTGAAGATGAAGGGCTCGTGCAAACAAAGCCCAATCGTTCAACGCTTGTTAGTTCTGTAGATTTTCACAGCGCATTTCATCTCTATTCCATTGTGTGGACGTTAGAACGGTTAGCACTTACCCAAGCTTTCGGATCGATTACCGATCTTCACATTCAAGCCATGATTGAAGCTAATGAACGATTTTTACAAAAAATGAAGATTCGTGATCGCTTAGCTGCTGTGGATGCTGATCATGACTTCCATTCGGTTTACGTGAGACTTTCGGAAAATAAAGAGCTTGAAAAAATTATTTCAGAATTGAAACAAAAGCTGAAGCGATTAGATCTTTATTATTTTGATAAAATAAAAGATGCTGCGCTCTCTTACGAGGAGCATAGCCAGATTATAAAAGCCTTACAGAAAAAAGATTTGTTTCTAGCTTTGAATGCTGTTGAGGGCAATTGGAAGAATAGTTTTTCCCGTTTTAAACTTTAGAGGAATGGTATGTTTGAAAATAAATTGGTAGCAGTGATGAATGAAAAAATTGAAACAGGCGTGATTATGAATGCCTTGGCTCATATGTGTATAGGGTTTGGGTCTGAGATAGGAAAGGAGCCGTTGCGTCTGACCAATTATATCGACGGAGATGAAGGTAGTCACCCTAGTATTTCGGAGATGCCTTTTATGATTTTAAAGGCAAATTCGAATAAAATAAGAACTCTCCGTCAGGCCGCTTTACAAGCTGGAATTAAGTGTGTTGACTTTACTGATACTATGACTATAGAGTCCTATATTGAGCAATTAGAACGAACCAAGCAAACCAAAGAAGCCGACTTGATCTATTATGGTATTGTTTTATTTGGTAGCTGGGATAAAGTTTCGGAGTTAACAAGAAAATTTTCCTTGTGGAAGTAAGATAAATAAATAGAGGCAGCCCGCAAAACTGCTTTGCTCAAAAGGGCGATTTTTACGGGCAAATGAGTTTTGCAATTGCCTCGAATAGTCAGCATGTAATAATGCTTCTCTTGTGCGTCGTCTAATTGCCTCTCAATTTCCTCAAAGGTTCAAAGCGATGCGATTGCATCAATTGCAACTTGAAAACCTTTGTGGAATGTTCCACTTGGAATGACCCCACGGGCAGGTTTATGGTCTTTGAAAAATTGCATGTAGACAGCGTTGACTTGATCCCATAACTGAATATCTGAAAGATAAATTATGATTTTCAGTACTTTCGTTAGGTTTGAACCAGCGGCGTAAAGAATGGCTTGGACATTATTCAGGGCTGCCCTTGTTTGTTCTTCTATTGAGCCCACGACAATGGGTGTGTTTGGAATGATTCCTAATTGGGTTGCCACATACACAGTTCCATTATGGACAACTGCCTGCGAGTAATGACCGAGGGGTGGAGCCGCATTTTTGGTCTCAATAAACTGAATCTTCGACATTCTGATTTCCTATAACTTGATAGACGCATTATAGAAAAATTTGGATTGCATACAAGAAAAAAGGCCGGGAAGACTTCCCAGCCCTGTCGTTTTGGAGGTGGCAGAGTGCATTCAGAACTTTTGAATGGGGGAGAGTTCGCGATTCTCTTTTTCGATTAATCCCTCGTGATTCTCTAGAGCATGTTTAATGTGTTTATCAAAATCTGACTCGAACAGACGATCTTGTACAATTCGATACTTTTCAAACTCGCTTTCAGCAAAGGCCTTTGCCACCTCCTTGCTTACCTTCCCTGGATTATGGAGAATATCCCTTTCGTTAAACTGAAGAATCGAAATAGGCCTTGTTGAAAAATGAGCCGTTCTTCAACCGCTCTTTGTCTAGCACATAGCCCCGAATGGCAAAATCCTTTAAGACGCTCACAGCCCATTGTCCAAACTAGATGGCTCTCTGAGAATTGACTCGGAAACCGACAGCGATAATCGCTTCAAGATTATAAAATTCAATATCCCTAGCGACTTCACGGGTGCCTTCTTTTTGAACTATCCGGAAACTCCGGATAGTTGCTTTTCTGGATATCTCTTTCTGATTAAATAGGTTAATCAAATGTTCATTGACTGTTTGGAGAGAGACCTCGAATAGAGTTCCCATCAATTTTTGCGTGAGCCAGACCGATTCTTCAGCTACGCGAACTTCGATGCTATTTTCTCCGGACTGTCCAGTAAAGATCAGAAATTCAGCTGTGCTATTGCGAATATTGGCTCTTTTTTCTTCACTCATAGGTTCTTCTGCAATTTGTGTGTTAAGAAAAATTGTAGAGGAATTTTCTAATAAAAAACAACCAATAGAACTTGTCTCAGCTTTGCCATTTTCTGCGGAAGAAGAGCGGGAAGTTGTATCAGATATGCTGACGTTACTGGAGGTTGGGAGACCTTGAATTTTGTAAAAACTCTAAAATAAAAAAGGCCAGGATTTTTCCCGGCCTTTGTGCTTTGGAGCTGGAGAGACGCATTCAGAACTCCTGATCAAAAAATGGCCGTATTTACTAAAAAACGGCCGTTTCGCCTTAAATACGGCCAAATAGCTTGAGGAAATGGCCGTATATCGGTTAAAATGGCCGTATAAGGTAAAGGTGGCCGTAATGAGCTTACGTGACAATAAAATGATGGTGTTGAGGCTGTTAGGGTTAGAGTTCGAACCGATCGGTCTGCCAGAGCTGATGCGTAGATTGGGGGGAAGTTTTAAGGAAAGATCTGTCAGGAGATGGCTACACCTTCTTGTCGAGGAGGGAGCGGTTAGGAAAATAGGTCAAAAGCGCGGAACTAAATATATCGTAGTAGGTCGATCAGAAGAAGCTAAAGACGAAATAAGCAGTTGTTTCAGTTCAGCAAGTCTGAAAGTTATTGAGTTCGTGAAGAGGCCCTTGTTTGAGCGGCATCCTGTTGCCTATGCTGATGACTGGTTTGACAGCTATCAACCTAATTCTAGCTACTATTTATCAGAGATGTTGCGACAGCAGTTACAAGCATCAGGGGAGCGAGCTAATGCCAAAGATCCAGCAGGTACTTATGCCCATCAAATTTTTAATAGGTTGATCATTGATCTGTCATATAACTCATCGCGCTTGGAGGGAAATACCTACTCTTTGTTAGATACCGAACGTTTGCTGCTTCATGGCGATACTGCTGAAGGAAAGCTAGATGAAGAAAAGGCGATGATTTTGAATCACAAGGAAGCTATTCGTTATCTTGTTGATAATGCACCAAAGATCGAGGTCAGCCGTAATGTTATATGTACGCTGCACTTTCTGCTGTCTGATGGACTTGTGGAGTCAACAGAAGCGGGCAAGGTGCGAAGGCGTGGTGTTCGCGTCGGAGGATCAACCTATATCCCATTTGAAGATCCAAAAAGATTAGAGCAACAACTGGAGAAGATAGCTCATAAGGCAATGCAAATTAGAGATCCTTACGAACAAAGTATTTTTCTATTGATTCATATTAGTTATTTGCAGGCCTTCGCAGACGTGAACAAACGAACTGCTCGACTATCAGCCAATATATCGTTGATCCGAGGAAATCTTGTGCCGCTCGCATTCAGTGATGTCAGAGTTGAAGACTATATGTCAGCAATGATTGCGATCTATGAACTCCAGAACGTGAAACCGCTGGTAGACCTATATGTTTATTCCTATCTACGTACCTGCGCAGCCTATGACTCGACAGTCAAAGCAATGGGCTTTGATGAGGTGCGCGTGCGGTATCGACAAGAGAGAAAAAAAGTGGTAAGGAACGTAATCTTACAAACATTAATCGGAGAGGAAATAAAAAAGTTTGTGGACGCAGAAGCAAACAAGCACGTCCCGGCGACAGTGCGGGCAGGCTTTGTGGAAGATGTTCTAGAAGACTTAGAGCAGATGGATGAAAGTAGGTTGGCTGGCCTAGGCATCACGCCAGAGCAATTGAAGGAATGGAAAGAGAGGAAGGGGTAAGGGATCGTAAGACAATAAATTGGGCATTTATCGAGGAGATGGATGGCGGGTTGGGATCCCGCTTATAGACTAAGACTACTGGGAGTCAAATAATTTATCATGCAATCGCCCTGGTGTCACTAAAAACAAAAGGCTTCAGCCTTTAAAACTGAAGCCTTAAAATTGATTGGAGGTGGAGAGAATTGAACTCTCGTCCTTAACAAGCTCGCACAGTGATGACTACATGCTTAGTGCCTAATTATAATTGACCCTTCGATAAGGCTCTGGATCGAAATAGGGCCAATGGGCAATCTCTATCTCGAACCCTCTCCTAGGCTGCCCAAAAGGGAGATGGGTTCATACCAAGATGTATGACAGTAGCGATCTGAAACTCTCGGTCCGATCTCAGGCTACCGCCTCACGTCAGCGGTTAAGCTGCAGCGAGGGACAAATCGTAAGATTCGTCGTTTATTGTTCCACCGGATGATTTAAGAGGCCAACCGATGATCCTCTACATGCCACCAAAGACTCACTTTTAAGTCGAAACCTTGACACCCCCGCAAGGGAAACAAAGCTGCATTTCGCTTGCGGGAGGCTCAAGAAGCCTTGGTTTACCCCCTCATTATAACATAGTTAGGATTTTTCATGTCCATTTCCTATTTACCTCTTATCCCACAATAGGTTAAGATAGGCCATTTTGGAGGGTCATTTTTATGTTTCGCTTTGATCAGGAGGAAGGGTTTACCGCAAGGGAAGAAAAAATCCTCGCATTCTGGCAAAAGGAAAACATCTTCGAAAAGTCGCTCAACAAAAAGGGCCCGCTCTTCTCCTTCTATGACGGCCCCCCCTTCGCAACTGGCCTCCCCCACTATGGCCACCTCCTCGCCGGTACGATCAAGGACGTAGTCCCCAGGTATAAGACGATGAAGGGGTTCCGTGTTCCGAGGCGCTTCGGGTGGGATTGCCACGGGCTCCCCATCGAAAACGAGATCGAAAAAGCAAGGGAACTCAGCGGTGCTAGTGCCATCGAGGCTTTTGGGATCGCCAAGTTCAACGAAGAGTGTAGGGGAATCGTCCTTAGGTACACAGGCGAATGGAAAAAAACGGTCGACCGGATGGGTCGCTGGGTCGACTTTAACGCCACCTACAGAACCATGGACCCTTCCTTCATGGAGAGCGTCTGGTGGGTTTTTAAACAGCTTTGGGACCGGGAGCTCGTCTACGAGGGGTTCAAAGTGATGCCCTTTTCCATGAAACTCGGGACCCCTCTTTCAAACTTTGAGGCTAGCCTCAACTACCAAGAGGTCGACGACCCCTCTCTCGTCGTCGCATTTGAGGCGCTCCATGAGAAAAACACCTATTTTCTCGCTTGGACGACGACCCCTTGGACCCTCCCTTCCAATTTAGCTCTAATGGTTGGGCCCGAAATCGAATATGTGAAGGTGAGAAAGGGGGATAAAAACTATTGGGTTGCGGCCTCGAGGATGGCCTCCCACTTCAAAGAAGGGGAAGAGGTGCTCGAGAAGAGGGAAGGGAAAGAGCTCGCCGGGCAAAAATACCGCCCGCTCTTTGACTTTTTTCAAAATCGCGATGCATTTAGAGTCATTTTAGAAGAGGCTGTCTCCATCGAAGAGGGGACCGGGATTGTCCACTGCGCCCCCGCATTTGGGGAGATCGACTTCTTTGCCTGCAAACGGGAGGGGATCGAATTGGTTTGCCCCGTCGACAACAACGGCAGATTCACGGAAGAAGTCTCCCTCTATCAGGGACTTTTGGTCAAAGATGCAGATAAAGAGATCGCCAAAGAGCTCAAAAAAAGGGGGCTTTTGTTCTACCAAGGGACAGTGCGCCACAGATACCCCTTTTGCTGGCGATCTGACACGCCGCTCATTTATAAAGCGGTGAGGACCTGGTTTGTCGCCGTGGAAAAAATCAAAAAAGATCTCCTTGAAGCCAATGCCCAAATCCACTGGATGCCAGAGCATATCAAAGAGGGGCGCTTTGGCAAATGGCTCGAAAATGCAAGAGATTGGGCGATCAGCCGCAACCGCTATTGGGGCACCCCCGTCCCCATTTGGAGGAATGAAAAGGGAGATCTCCATGTAGTCGGAAGCATTGCCGAATTGGAAAGGCTCACCGGCGCAAAGATCACCGATCTCCACAGACACAAGATCGATCACCTCTCATTTTCTAAAGAAAATCACCCGTATCACCGGATCCCCGAAGTATTTGATTGCTGGTTCGAATCGGGATCAATGCCCTACGCGCAAAATCACTACCCATTTGAAAACAAGGAAGAATTTGCTCAGAGTTTTCCCGCTGATTTCATCGCCGAAGGGATCGATCAGACCCGCGGTTGGTTTTACACTTTGACTGTCCTCTCTGCCGCCCTCTTTAAAAAGCCCGCCTTTAAAAATAGCATCGTCAACGGAATTATTTTGGCTGAAGATGGCAACAAAATGTCCAAAAGGCTCAAAAATTACCCCGACCCAGAGCTCGTCATCTCCAAATATGGAGCCGATGCAATTCGCCTCTACATGCTCGGCAGTCCTGCTGTCAGAGCAGAAGATTTGCGCTTTTCCGAAAAAGGAGTCGAACAGGTTCTCAGAGCCGTTTTGATCCCCTTTTGGAACTCCTTTGTCTTTTTGTCAACCTACGCGAACATCTATCATTTCCACCCCGAAAAAAAGAAAAAAACCTCTTCCGAACTGATCGATCACTGGATGAGCTCGATGGCCCAAAAACTGATCCTCGATGTCGAAACGGGAATGGAAAATTACGATCTCAACCAGGCCGTACAACCCCTCATCGGCTTCATCGATCAGTTGACCAATTGGTATATCCGCAGATGCCGCACCAGATTTTGGGCAGACGACGACACGCCAGATCGAAGAGCTGCTTTTCAAACCCTCTATGAGACCCTCCTCATTCTCAGCAAGGTGGCAGCCCCCTTCATCCCTTTTTTAAGCGACGCCATTTACAAAGAGTTAAGGAGCGATGCGATGCCCGAATCGGTCCATTTGGCCTCCTTCCCAAAATACAATCCAGAAGAGCGCGACGAGGCGCTCGAAAAAGAGGTTGAGGCAGCTCAAGCTGCCGTCAGTTTGGGCCATCACCTCCGAAAAGAACACAAACTCAAAGTGAGACAGCCCCTTGCCAAAGCCCATCTGATCACCTCCAATGCAAAACTGCTCGCATCGCTGCAAAAACAATCGCAACTCATCGCGGATGAACTCAATGTGAAAGAGCTCCTCTTCCATAGCGATGAGAGCAGCTTTGTCAGATGGATAGCCAAGCCCAATTTTCCCATCTTAGGCAAAAAAATTGGAAAGCTGATCCCTCAAGCCCAAAAATTAATGGAACAGCTCGATCGCAAACAGATCCAAACCTTGGTCCGTGGGGAAAAGATCCCCATCGAAATCGCTGGCCACACATTTGAGCTCACTCCCGAAGATGTGCAGATCGAAAGAAAGGTCAAAGAGGGGATCGCCGCCGGAAATGAGGGGGAATTGACCATCGCCTTGGACACTGAACTGAATGAGGAGCTCATTGAAGAGGGGCTTGCCAGGGAAATCGTCAACAAAATCAACTCCATGCGCAGAGAAATGGGCTTCGCAGTGACCGACCGGATCCATATTGTCATAGAGACAACCCCGCGCGTTCAATCTTGCTTTGCAAAATATCAGGGCTCTATTGCACATGAAGTATTAGCCGTCGATGTTCAGTTTGGCCCCTGCCAAGGAACTCCCTGGGAGCTCAATGGCGAAAAGACCCAAATCTCAATCCGCAAGGTGTAGATGGACCAGTTATACCTTTGCCGCCACGGAGAAACAGAGTGGACCCTTGCCGGCAAACACACCGGAAAAACAGACATTTCACTGACAAAACGGGGCAAAGAAGAGGCCAAACTTTTGCAAAAACGGATCGCAAAAGTCCCTTTTAGCGCCGCATTCACCAGCCCCAAAAAACGGGCCCTCGAAACTGCTGAGGGAATCAGGCCCAAAGCGATCATCGAGGCGAAAATCTCTGAATGGGATTATGGCGATTATGAGGGACTCACAACCGCTGAAATCCATCAAGTTCGCCCGAATTGGAACCTTTTTCAAGATGGGGCCCCCAATGGCGAAACCGCCACAGAAGTGGGAAAAAGGGCCGATGCCTTCATCCATCAAATCAAAGGGTATCAGGGCAATGTCGCCGTTTTTTCCCACGGACACTTCTTAAGAGTGTTGGCCGCCCGCTTTTTGGGCCTCGATCCCAAAATGGGAAAACTCTTCTTCCTCTCCGTCGCCTCCCTTTGCATCTTGGGCTATGATCGGGGCACCCCCGTCCTCATGCTGTGGAATGAGACCGATTATTCTTCTTGATTTTTTCTAAATAATTCACTCATCATAAATTTTTCTTTAAAAGGGGAGGAGCCATGAATATTCACGGGATGGGTATGTCTGGAGGTAGAATTGCAAAAGACGATCTCCAATGTGGTATTTGTTATGAGACGATGAAAAAAGTGGCCGTACTGACTTGTGGCCATGTGTTCGATCACCACTGTATTGAAGAATTCTGGCGCAATAAAGATACTCAAACATGTCCTTCTTGCAGAGGGACAATGTCAATTCTGCCAGAGGATGAAGAGCGAACCGTTCGAGCCATTACAAAAGGGAAGGTCCTGCAAGGAGCTTGTGAGAAACAAAGGGAAATCGAGCGAAAACAAGAGGAGATTGCAAGATCCATTCGAAGTCAATTTGTGGCGGAGCAAAAACTTCCCCCACATATTTCGGGTGCCGTTGATATTTTAGTGAAATTAGAGCAGGCACTCGTTGCTGATGAAGACGAGGGCAATCACAACTTCCTTCGCAACGCCCAAAATCAAATAGAGCGGATCGAAACAATTCAGGAAATGGAAAAAAAGTTAGTCCAAGATCTAAAGAATGCGATGCAAAAACTCAAAAATAAGAATGTGGATATCTCCCCAATGTTGATTTGCGTAGGTATTGGTCTTGTCATCGCTTACGTTTTTGCATCTGTTCTAGAAAGACTCTCCAAGGTTTGGGAGGATCGCTCGCTTGGGAGGGGATAATGCAAAACATCAGTAGCAAAAAGGCGACGAGAATGTCGTTTTGCATCGAGAAGGGGAGCCACGGAGTCGGATAGGAATAACCTAGGTAAAGGAGCCATAAGACAGGTCCAATTTGCAAAAGGTGCAATTTGTTGATTTTTTCAACATAACAGAGACTCGCAATTACAAATACAAGAGTCCCAATGATCCAATCTTCTGGACCCCTCTTTGCAAAGAGAAAATAACTTGCAATTAACCAAAGACCGATCAATTGTTCAAAAATCCGAGCCCACATCTTTTTTTGCCCCCTTTCTCCTCTTTAGTGCCACTTCACCCGCCTCAATTGCCTCAGCACACGGATAACCCCACAACGCCCACCACGCTTTTTTCCATCCCCCCATTCGTTTTACTTCGTGAAGATAAAGACAGCTGAGGAGTACCTCATCATAGGCCAAAACGATGAGAGAAATGGAAATTGCCGCCGTAAAAAGACACAGTGTGCACCAGTATTTTACTGCGAGCCCTTGGAGCATCACTAAAATCACACTCACAATTCCTAAAGGGATCACATCAATGCCAAATACAATCACGAGCCAGGGCCTATCTTGCCAACGCCTCTCAGATCCGGCCAGAGCAAATAGAGCATCTGAAAAGTAGGCAAATACCCCGAGCACTGCATCGGGAATCCGAATCCAACTCGTAAAAAGATGCGACAGCTCTGAATCGAGCACTTTTGCCGTTCCATCCCCAAAAATGGGATCCCAAACTTGCAAAATCACTCCCCATTGATAAAAGCCCAAATAGAGGGCGACGATCATCGCGCCAAATGCGATGACGGCAATAGAGACTCGCTGCTTCCACGATGAGGGGTTATACACTTGAGGGGCGGCCATAACCCCCTCATTAGCGCAAAAAAGATCAGAACTTCAAGGGTTTTTTCATTTTGCGTCTAAAGTAGAGACTCGAGGAGAGACTCGCAAGGGCAAAGAGAGCCCAAACAGTGACATTGGGAATCGTCCAATGCTGAATTTTCGGCTGCAGCGGCCTTCCCCATCTCTGCCCAGGGGGAGAAAAGAGGAAGCTGACACCCCCCTTCAAGTTCTTTTCAGGGACAAAGCCAAACTCCCGACTATCGGCGCTCATCGCATGATTATCGCCGAGAGCCAAATACATCTTTTCAGGCAATTTTAGGCCAAATTTCTGGATCTCTTCAACCGTCGGCGCTCCCCGATCGATAAAAGCGTTGGGCTTTTGCACCTCTTTTGCAAGATAGCTCTCTAGGACCGGATCCCCTTTTGCAATGATCGGCGCCCCCAAAAGATAGAGATCGCCATCTCGAAAATAGGCGTAGCGAGAAGGTTTTGCCCTCTGATATTTTTGCACAGGCTGAAAACTCTTTAAAAACTCAATCCCCAAATTGAAGAGATCGTGCACCATTTCAGGGGTATGTGAATAGAGGCAATGCCCTTGCGGTAACTCCCAAGTCACCCCATTTGTGAAAATCCCGAGGATCGGCACCTTTGGAAACGGAAGGCGATACGCTTTCCCATCTTGCATCTCAAAAATCCCATCCGCAATCCCGGGGATGCGGAGCAAATACGAGTCCATTCCCTTCGCACTCCACCCAAAACGGCTCGCTCGCCCGTCCTTCACGACAAAACGGCAAGTAGTCATGTGCTCTGAAAGTGCTTTCAAATGCCGCTCCTTCAGCGGAATGATCGAGTGACTCACTCCCAAATGGGGAAATCTCGCTCCCTGTAAACTCGGAGTGTGGGTCAATTCCAAATACAAAAGCCCCTCCTCAACCTCCACTCCAGGATGGATCATCATCAGCTCCAGCTTCGTTAAAAGCCGCGCCATCGCAAAATGTCTCATCCCCCAAAGATCGGCAAAGCTCCCCCGCTTATCCAAAAGTTCGCCCCTACTATTGACTCCGAGCTTTGCAACCGGCAAGTTCATCTGATGGAAAACAATTCCCCCTCTCGGATCGCTCTCCATTTTGCCCTCAAAACGGATAAACGGAATGTGCTCTAACTTTTGAAACCAAGGATCTGTCCTAAACTCGGCAATCTCTTTCCCCTCTCTATCCAGCCCGTAAAGATGCCCCCCATAAAAATAGATCGTGTCGCCCGGTTTGCCGATGAGCCTCTTCACAAACTGCTTTTTCCCAGGAAAAAGATAAAAATAGACAGTGTCGACATCGGAAATATCCATCCCACCACCGTTGAATACGATAACCGAGCCCCGCTTGATTAAAGTTTCATCAAAGTGAAAATGGTCCAACTGCAATGGGACATTGATCCCATAGTCGGTCTTCGATACGACGAGATAGTCCTCCTCTTTCAATGTGGGACGCATAGAACCGGTCGGAATCATGTAAAGCTCAAACCACATCGTCCGAATCAACACCGCAACCAGCAGCGCAAAGACAATCCCCCGAATAAAATCTCGCCCCTTATCGAAAGAATTTCTCGGCATGAGCCGCTCACTCGCCCCTTCCAACTCTTTGGCCATCTCCTTAGCCCGCAAAGAGTCTTTCCGGACAATCGCCCCCCTCAGCGCCTCCAAATACCCAAGCACAGCTTCTCTCGTAGACTCATCCAAACTCTTGGCTTTGCGCTTGTAGTGTTTTTGAATGAGGCGAAACGTGCGTCTCGACTTGCGAAGTGAAAAAAAAGATCCCAACATGCGAACAGTTTAGAACATTTCTTTGTCTAAATGCAAGTCATTGTGGAAAACTTGTTCAAAACTATCTTAAAACCCTCATAAACAAGTTGTTACGACGCCCCCTATAAACGACGTAAGCGGTTCGTTATTAACTGCTTAAGAACTGCCTTCACCGATTCTTAACAGTTTTTAGAAAGAGTTGTTTATAACTCAGAGATTTGGCGCAGTCCAAACGAAGGGTTTGGGCGATTCTGTGTATGATTCAGTATGGTCTGTTGGGACGAGGAGCCAGGTATAGCGGTGATCTATTTTAAGCATTTGATTGAGCTCTTCTAGATCGATCGAGACAGTTTTCCACTCTTGATCTCCTTCGATGAGGGAGTGGGTGATGGGGATGATCAATTTTTCTTTTTGGGTGATATCGATGGCGTAGAGTTCGAATGCCTTGTAGTATTTGGGACTTTTGAGATTGAGGAGGAGGGTTTTTTCAGTTTTTAGAGGGAGGCCGACGAATTCGGGGACTCTTCTCGGGATATTGCGGTGGATGATGGGGAGATTTTTCCCTGCGTCGATGGTTCTGAGGGCTGCGCTCACGTGGGATGTTTCGATTTGGATCCAAAAGGGCAAGGGGAGTTTTTGATCGCGATCGAAATAGAGGAACACCTGTTGGCCGGAGAGTTCGGTGTCATCTTCGGGCCAGACAGTTTCAAAGACATCGAAGCGAAACGACTCGAGTTTTTTTCCTTCGAAGGTGAGGGGAGGGGTCCACACTTTTCGGAAGTCGGGCTCACCGGGCATGGGGGGAGGGCCAATTTTGCGCTGTCTTTCGACACCCACCTGTTTCATTGGCAAATAGAGGAGACGGGCGATGACATTTTCTTTTTGAGATGTTTGGACCCAGGCGGATTTAGAGAAGGAAAAGCACTCGAGGATCTGCCCTGATTCCAAATCGATTTCGATCATGGACCAAGAGCTATGCCCTGGGGCATTTTCTTTGATCCATTCGGCCCAAGAGGAGGGCTTTTGCTTTAAATTTTGTGAGGGGGCGCTAATCTCCTCCAAGATGCAAGAATGGGGGGTGAGAGAGCGGATGCACAAGAGGGTGGTGGTCTTCCCCGCTTCGCTCACTACGTAGTCGCCGATATGGGCTTTTTCGAGCCGCTCCTTCAATCGGAAAGGGGCAGCTGAAAGAGAGAGGGTTAAGGACAAAAAGAAAAAGAGAGCTCTAAGCATTCTCTATATCATTGCTAAATGGGTTTTTTTTCGCTATATCGAAAAGCATGAAGCTCAAATTCTATTTTTTTCTTCCGCTAGTCCTCCTTTTCATTTTTGCGGGTCAATCGAGTGAGATTCAAAAAATTGATGCTGAAATTGCGCAGTTGGAGGAGATGAAGCGCGGCTACGAGGCAAAAGCGCTGAAGAGCGAGGACATGGCCACCTATTTGCAATTTGATAGCAGATCGGTTCTCGAGACGCGGCGGCTTTTGGAAATTGCTGAGGAGAATCGGAATAAAGCGGCTCTTGTGCAAGAGAGGATTGATAAGCTCAAAGGAAAACGGCAACAACTCGAGGGATAGATGCGCTCTTTGGCTCTGCTCACCGATCTTTATGAGCTGACGATGGTCTACGGGTATTGGAAGGCGAAAATGGCCGACAGGCAAGCCGTTTTTCACCTCCATTTTCGCAAAGAGCCTTTTCAGGGGGGATTTGCCATTGCGGCGGGGCTTGAGACAGCCGCCAAATTTATTGAGAACCTCGTTTTTGCCAAAGAGGATCTCGCCTATTTAGAGCAGCTCCATTTATTTGAGGCCCCTTTTCTCGACTTTCTCGCTTCGTTCCAATTTGCTTGCGATGTCGATGCAGCGCCCGAAGGGAGTCTCATTTTTCCCTATGAGCCGCTCATCCGCGTGAAGGGGCCCATCTGGCAAGCGCAGCTTTTGGAGAGCGCTCTTCTCAACATCATCAACTTTCAAACGCTCATTGCGACGAAAGCGGCCCGCATTTCTATGGCCGCATATCCCGATCCTGTGATTGAATTTGGTTTGCGACGGGCGCAAGGGGTCGATGGGGCTATTTCTGCGAGTAGAGCCGCATTTATTGGAGGGTGTGAGTCGAGCTCGAATGTCCTTGCGGGCAAACAGTTTGACATCCCAGTGCGCGGCACTCATGCCCACAGCTGGATTATGGCTTTTGACGATGAGAAAAAGGCTTTTGAGACTTTTGCCCAAATTTTCCCTAAAAATTGCATCATGCTCATCGACACCTACGACACGCTGAAGGGGGCGAAAAAAGCGGTTCAAGTCGCGCAAAAAATGGCCAAAACATTCGAACTTGCGGGGGTGCGGCTCGATTCGGGCGATTTGGCCTATTTGAGTATCGAAGTGCGCAAGATTTTAGATGCTGGCGGGTTTTCAAAAGCAAAAATTATGGCGAGCAATGAGCTCGACGAATATTTGATTCGCGATCTCAAGCAGCAGGGGGCGAAAATCGATCTTTGGGGAGTGGGGACCCACCTTGTGACGGGTAAAGATCAGCCGGCGCTCGATGGGATCTATAAGCTTTCGGCCATTCAAGACGAGAATGGAAAATGGCTCCACAAACTCAAACTCTCAGAGCAAATGGCAAAGGTGACCGATCCGGGCATATTGCAAGTGAGGCGGTTTTTCGATGGGCAATTCTACACGGCAGATGCCATTTACGATGAGCTTATAGGAATGCCAGGGGAGGGGAATATCGTCTCGAGGCGCTATCCGAGCGAAGTGTTGAGGGTGAAGGGACATTTTTTGGATCTACTCGTCCCCATTTTTAAAAAGGGAAAGAGGGTCTATTCTCATCTGCATTTGCGAGAAATTCAAAAACAGACGAAAAAAGAGCTCTCTCGATTGCCGTCGAGCATGGAGAGGCTGGTGAATCCAGCTTCCTATTTTGTGGGGCTTGAGCAAAAGTTATATGAAAAAAAAATCGAACTCATTCGGAAATGCCGCGAAGACGTTGATTCTCATTGATGTGCAGCGCGACTTTCTCCCCGGTGGCCCGCTCGCAGTTCCCGATGGCGATCAGATCATTGGGGTGATCAACTCAATTTTGCCCTTTTTTGACTATGTGATTGCAACGCAAGATTGGCATCCGCCGCATCACATCAGTTTTTCCGAGTGGCCTGAGCACTGCGTGCAAAATACGAAGGGGGCGGAACTTGCGCCCGCACTCAACCAACAACCGATCAAGAAAATTTTTCGCAAAGGGACAGATTTACATGTGGATAGTTACAGCGCTTTTTTCGATAACGAGCGGCTCCATGCGAGCGGGTTAGAAAAGTATCTCAAAAAAAACCATCTCCAAACGCTCTATTTTGCGGGGCTTGCGAGCGACTATTGCGTCCTTTACTCGGTGCTCGATGCGCTCGCCCTCGGATTTGATGTCTTTGTGATTCAAGATGCGTGTAGGGCCATTGGCGATGAGAAAAAAGCGTTTTCTGAAATGCGGGCGAAGGGCGCCAAATTGATAACATCGGAAAAAATCAAGGCCTCGTGATTTTTTTGTGCGACGTCCAGATCATAAAGCCGATGATTCCGATGCCGATCACGAGGGCGGGGATGGTGAAGGCATATAAATATTCAATGGTGACGGCGACGACAGCTGCAAAACTTCCCAAAATGATTCCGATGAGGATGAAGGTCGGCTCAATGTAGACCCCAATTGTAAAAACGGTCAGCGCGAGGACGGTCAAAGCGAAAAGGCTTGCCAAAGTGCGGCTCAAAAGGCCTGTGTTGATGTAGATTTCGATGAGGAAAATCACGAGAAAAAGGCCAATCCAGTGGAGCAGTTCATGCCAAAGGGTAATGGGTTTGATCGCATCTTGGGTGCGCCGCTCATACCAGCTGAGCCAAAGGGCGATGGCCGCAAAAACGGGGACAATGGCGCGCCAATAGGCCCATCCCCCGCTCGACACGATATTGGTGACGACAATTCCTAAAAATGCGAGGAGCAGCATTGCGATGCCGACAGCAAGTCTTGCTCCCCAGGGGTGTTTTGGATGCATTACTGACCTCGTCTATAGGGTTGCAACAATCCCCAAAACGCCGATGGCGATGAGGTAGATTGCGACGACGATATTGAGTAATTCAGGGAAGATGAGGATCAAAATCCCTGCGACGATGGCGACGATGGGAAGTGCATAAGGGTGAATAGACATGAAAGGACTCCTGGTTACCTTCCCAATAATCGAGAGAGGAATTATTGCAAATGGAATTTTTTTATTTGTCCATCAAAGGCGATTTCGAGGGAAACGCCTCTTTCGTCTGCCAGTTTACAAAGGTGGCGAAAGGCCCTTTTTTCCTCTTTGACGATGGCAGAGCCGCAGTGGGTGACGATCATTTTGGGCACTTTTTGTTTTTTGCACCAGGTGAGTTGCTGGCGGATGGTGGCGTGGCCGAAGATTTGGCCTGTCGGGGCGTGTCTTCGGGTCATCGGGTGGATGATGGTGGCACCATCGCCGATGTAGAAGGAGGCTTTGCGCAATGCCTTGTGAATTTGAGGGATCCAAGTGACGTCGGGCACGTAAAAAAAGATGAGGGGGCCGCAAATGATCCGGTAACCGACAGCAGGGCAGCGGATCGAGTGCCAAACGGGAAAAGGCTCGAAAGAGATCCCTCCAATTTTTTTTCTCCCCCGATGCCGAAGGAGCCGCCGGTCTTTGATGGGGAAGTGATCGATCAAATTCCAGGTTTCTCTAGTGGCCCACACAGGGCAAGGGGCTCCTCGTCTCAAACCCCAGCAGTGGTCGGGATGGGCGTGAGTCAAAACGATGTGATCGGGTTTAATTTTGTCCACTTTTTTAAGCCATGAAGTGCCGCAGTCGATCATCACTTTTTTCCGGTTGTAGGTGATGAGAAGCGACGTGTGCATCCGATGTCGTTTTGACTTCGGAAGGATCTCTCCACGTGTGCCGAGAAAGGTCAATTGCATAATTTGCAGGTACAGCGTTTCAAAAATCTTGTCAAGGATGGGCAATAGACTCCCGAACAAAATTTTAATGCAAAGAAAAACTCCTTTTGATATAAGTTCTCAGCTCAATTGGAGGAAAACATGACTAAAGTAGGCGCAGTTCAATCACCCACTTTTTGTGGAAGCACGTTTCTCGGATCTTGTGTACAGGTTCTCAAAAAATTGGCCGAAAAAGTGAAGCGTTGTTGCATGAGCATTCTCCAGACCCTTTTGCCCTGTTGTTTTAGCCCGAGTAAGCAAAAAGAAGAGATAAAACCAGCAGTCCCACCCTCTTCCACAGAGGACCCAGTAGGAAAAAAAATAAAGGGGCTGCAAGATCAAATAAATTCGATCAGAACTTTAGGTCCAAAAGAGGTTGTGAGCACTGAACAGGTTCCAAAAGAAGCTCTGAAGACAGTGCTCATCGCCGCTATAAATGAATTGGGAATGCCCGAGAGACGCATATATGAAGAAACTCTCGACGGTATAATCAAACGGGGTGTCGCAGAATATGAAGTAAATAAGGAAGAAGACCAAGACTTCGAACAGGTGATTGAGCGGGCCGGATTTACTTTCTTGGATCCTCCGGTTGAAACATTGGGAGGGGTTGCGCCAGCAAAAAATGTAACACTCAAGCCAAACAAAGATCTACCTTCAATCGGTCAAATCGTTACGCCTAAAGATTATGAACATGAAATCCAAAACTTCGGAAAGTGGTTTGAAAAAAATGCTGAAGAACTCGGACAACACACAGTTTCCTCTATTCTAACGATTGAAGCAAAGAAACACCCAATTCAGCTTGGAGTAATTTTACATCGTCCCCAAGATTCGGAAGGGGCTCAAGGGAAGAGATACATTCTCATCAATCCCAATTGTGATCGGTATATGAAGTGTTCCGTATTTGAAGATGTAAATAGTTTATCCAGTGCTATCGCATTGCTTGTCCCCAAGAAGTCGGTGCAGTTTGAGCATAAAAGCAAGCTAAATAAAATGTGTAATATGTGGCCTATTGTTAAGAAGGATGCTATTGTTACTGATAATGATGCGGTTCCATTTATTCTTCTTCAAGCATTGCTATTTTTCTCCAAAGGAGGTAAAAGCGAGGAATTTGAAAATACTTGTAGGACATTTATTTCCGATGGGACTGAGATGTTAGCGGAATATGGTGATCGGTCGAAAACTCTCATGGAATTTTTTAGAAGTAAGGGTTTTCGTTTTGAGGGAATTAATTTTAACGCAATTCATCTTTTGAAGACGGAAAACTTGTGGGCGTTGTTCGACGAAGAAGCCCAAAGATACTACGGAGCGGTAGTTAACGACACGGGAAAGAGTATGCTCATTTCTGCGGAAGAAAATAGGCCGCTCAAATTGCAAAAATTTGAAGGGTTCTTACAGTTATTACAAACTTTTAAGGATCGGCCTAAAATCTTCCGTTTTCAAGGAGAATATCAGTTCCCAAGCGGGGATGATAAGAAACACGATGACTAGCATTGCACAAATGTTCAAGGCTTATATTTCTTTGACAAAGCCGGGGATTGTGTTCGGCAATGCGGTTACTGCAGCGGGCGGTTTTTTTCTCGCATCAAAACACACCTTTCGCCTCCCCCTTTTCCTCTGGGCTCTTTTGGGCTTGAGTCTCATCGTCGCATCTGGGTGTGTTTTGAATAACTATTTGGACCGTTTTAGCGATCAAAAAATGAAGCGGACTCAATCAAGACCGCTTGCGAAGAAGAGTATTAGTGAAAAAAAGGCGTTTGTTTTTGGCGTTGCTCTTTTTGTGCTTGGTTTTTTTCTTCTCGCCCTTTTCACCAACCCGTACGCGACTTCAATTGCGACGCTCGGCTTTGTGATCTACGTCGGTTTTTACACTCTTTGGAAATACAAGACGGTGTATGGCACTGAAATTGGAAGTATTGCGGGGGCCGTGCCCCCCGTTGTCGGATACTGTGCTGCGAGCGGCCGCATCGATTTGGCAGCACTCCTCCTCTTTGCCCTTGTTGCCCTTTGGCAAATGCCCCATTTTTTTGCGATTGCGATCTACAGGATGCGAGAATACGCATCGGCTTCGATTCCCGTTTTGCCGATCCAAAGGGGGGTTTATGTCACGAAAATCAGGATGCTCCTGTACATGATCGCATTCATCGCAAGTGGTCTTGCACTCGTCTATTTCCAGTATACCGGGATCTGGTTTCTCTCGGCGCTTCTTCTCCTTGGATCGGGGTGGCTCTGGAGGTGTGTCCAAGGATTTAGGGCTCAAAATGACGGCATCTGGGCCCGCAAGGTATTTTTCTATTCGCTCATTGTCATTTTAGGCCTATGCACAGCGCTGATGTTCGAGGCGTTTTTGGAAGCGCCATGACCGATTCTGTCTGTCAGGCTAGTAAAGTCAAAAAAACGGCAAATTTGACGGAAAAGTGACGTAAAAACCGTCATTTTTGACGGAAAATGGATGACAAAAAGAGATTTTGTGTCGAATATCAGGAATATGAGAGACGGTCGAGATGATGTTTGAGGCGTTTTAATGGGATACTGAAACGGCTGCTTGTGATGCGGTTGCTGCGACGACGCCCACTGTAGTACCGAGGGCGGCGGCGATCACGACTGCGGGGACCCAGGGAAATGAGGGCGAGAGGGTAGTATAATATCTGTAAATCCTAGAGTTTTAGATACATTTAGTCAGCCGGGTGCTGGCTAAATCATAACCCATCTTTTCACAAAAACTACCATCTTTTTGTGAAATCTACTGTTCTTCTCTTGCTAATTTCACGAAAAGATGGTAGTTTTTGTGAAAAATAGAGATTGATTAAAATGCGCCATAGTGTCGAAGCAACAGTAAAAAATAGAATTACCCAGCATGGTCCTGGTTGGTGCTTCACGCCGATGCATTTTGCGGATCTAGGGAGTGATGCTTCTATTAGAAAAGCTTTGTCCCAACTTGAAAAACAAAAATTCATACGGAGGCTTGCACGAGGCCTCTATGACTATCCTAAAAAACATGATACGTTAGGTGTTATTCCTCCTGATTTAAATGAAGTAGCAAAAGCAATTGCAGAAAAAGACGGTGTGCAAATTCAGCCTGCAGGTGCCCACGCAGCAAATTTGGTCGGCCTTTCTATGCAAGTTCCTGGTCGAATTATATTTTTAACTGAAGCTGCGTCCAAAAAAGTCAAAATTGGTAATCAAGAAATAATCTTCAAAAAAACCACAAAGAAAAACATGTTTTCTGCCGGAACTAGAGAAGGTCTATTGATTCAAGCTCTGAAAAATTTAGGGAAAAATCACATCGACCAAAAAGCACGAATACAAATTTCAAAATTCCTCAAAGGCTCAACTGAAGAAGAAATTAAAAAAAACATGAAATTTGCTCCTGCATGGATAAGAGTTATTATTTTTGAAATTATGGGGCTCAAGCCATGAATGAGATCTATCTTTTATCTAAAGATGAACGGGAACTTTTCTTTAGAGCTGCAACTGATATCAAGAAAATGCCCTTTGAAATTATTGAAAAAGACTATTGGGTTGTATGGGTTCTCGAACGACTGTTTTCTTTAGAAAAATTAAAGTCTCATCTCACTTTCAAAGGTGGGACTTCCCTTTCAAAAATATATGGATTAATTGACCGCTTTTCAGAAGATATCGACCTTTCAATTGAAAGGAACTTCTTTGGTTTTGGCTCACCTGATGATCCCGAAAATGCACCTTCTAAGAAAAAACAACAAACGATCTTAGACAATCTTGCAAAAGCATGTTCCGGCTATGTCCAAACACAGATGCTAGAAGACTTAAAAAATGCTGTTGCTGCAAAACTTGGAACAAACGAGGGTTGGTCATTATTCCCTGACCTAGAAGATCCCGATGCTCAAACACTATTATTTGAATATCCGAGCGAAACCCAAAAAATCAGGTATATCCGACCTCTTGTAAAAATTGAAATCGGAGCAAGATCGGAACATTGGCCAGTAAGTGAACATAAAATACAAAGCTATGCTAAGGACGCACTGAAAGAAAAAATCCATGAACCTGAAATACGGATTCGTGTCTTGAATGCTGAACGAACTTTTTGGGAAAAAGCAACAATTCTTCATCAATATGCTCATCTACCTGAAGGTAAAAAGTTTCCACCAAGAATTTCTCGACATTTTTATGACTTCTTCCGATTATTAATTTCTCAAATAAAGGAAAAAGCACTTATTGAAGCAGCCCTACTTGAACGAGTTGCTAATCACAAAAGCATTTACTTTGCATCAAAATGGGCAAACTACGAAACAGCCCGAAAGGGAACCTTGAAGCTTTTTCCTCCTCTCCATGTCTTAAAAGAACTCGATAAGGATTATGTTCTAATGGAGGCCATGTTTTTCAGGGAAATCCCCAAATTGGAATTAATTTTACAAACGATCGAACGTTTTGAAAAAGAGTTTAATCTATCAAACTAATGTGATACTGAAACGGCTGATTGTGATGCGGTTGCTGCGACGACACCCACGGTAGTGCCGAGGGCGGCGGCGATCCCGACTGCGGGGACCCAGGGAAACGAGGTGGCGCCAGACATCCCTGCTGCGGCACCGGCTCCTTGCGCTCCTGCGACTGAGGGGCTTGCAAATTGCGAGGGATTGAGGGCACTTGGCATAGAGGCAAGGGGTTGGGGGGCGACGTTTCGGGAGGTGACCATCGCGTATTGATTGGGGCCTAGATTCAAGCTGCCGCCGTTGTTTTTCAAGGTGATTTCGCCTGAATTGCTCCCCGCGTAGAGTTGTCCGCCGACCATTCTTGCGAGAAAAACTGTGCCTCGAACTCCGATGGTTGCATCGGGGGTTCCGATTTCAAAGTTTTCTGGGTTTTTCTTTGCGATTAACCCTGTTGAAATCTGAATTCCTCCCCTTTGCAGCTGAGCCAAGTAACTCTCCCCTGCTCCGCCAAAGGCGTAGTTGGAGATGGCGATGCTCGAGTTGGGGATTAAAAGGAGGGAAGTGCCATCGGTAAAGGCGATTTGGGCTTTTGCCATTTGATTGGTGATGAGGGTATCGCCGAGGTAGACATCGCTATCTAAGTTGAGAAACCTTTGCCCCGTATCGCTGCTATTGGCAACGAGCTGCCCTTCAAGGGCTGCGACCGTGGCCACTTTTTCAGCAGATTGTGCATAGAGTGCTAGCATCAAAAGACAAACGATCCACCGCATCTGATCCTCCCAAAGAAACTGATTATGCAGTTCTGAAGACAAATGTCGACAAGAAAATAGTTGAATGGCATAGGGGAAACTGTGAAGAAAGAAAAACTGATTCTCCTTTATGTCTCTTTGGCTATTGTTTTCATCATTGCAGCTCTTCTCTATTTTCAACCCCCTTTCTTTAGTAAATGGATCATCGATCTCGAAAAGGACAATTACGATCGGGAGGTCCGTTCCTATCATAGGCCGCTCCCTGAGCACCCCTCCATTGCGATTGTTGCCATTGACGATGCGAGCATTCAAGCGGAAGGGAGATGGCCGTGGGATCGGTCCAAACTTGCCAAGATAGCAGATGCATTGCGAAAGGGCGGTGCAGAGGTTATTGCTTATGATATCCTCTTCCCAGAGCCTGAAAGAAATCCGATCGATGTGATCGTCTCCAGTGTGGAGAACCCAGCACTGATCCAAGAGCTCAACGCTTTAAAACCGAGATTCGATAGCGACGCCCTTTTTGCAAAAGCGCTCATGAATCCCGGATCTGTTTTGGGATTTGCTTTGACAAGTCAAGAAAAGAGGGAAGGGGAGCTCTCAGCCCCTTTATTTACCCTCAACTTTGAACAGGTGCAAAAATCGCTCATTCCCAATATGCGCGGCCACATTGGGAATATTGCCCAATTTCAAAAAAGCGCCCCCAATGGCGGGTTCATCAACACGATGATCGATGCCGATGGAATTATCCGCTTTTCCCCTCTTTTGCTAAGGGAAGGGGAAAAGGTGTATCCCGCCCTTGCGCTAAAGGCGGCCCAAGCATTTCTTTCGGTCCCTTTTTCTGGAGTGACTACAACCCTTTCTCAAGGGAATTTGATCATCCAATCGATTGAATTGGGCAATCTTACAATTCCGACCGACCCTTGGGGGAGAATTTTGATCCCCTTTCGAGGCAAGCCCTATTCATTTCCCTACATTTCAGCAACCGATGTTCTCAAAGGAAAAGTTCCAAGAGAAAAAATCGAGAAAAAACTCATTTTTATCGGCTATCATCCCACCGCTTCTGCAGATACATTTGTGACGGCCATTTCTCCCGTATTTCCCGGAGTGGAAATCCAAGCGACCATCGCAAGCGGGATCATCGATCGCTACCTCCCGTATAAACCCAATTGGGGCAGGGGCAGCGCCGTTGCGATCGTGCTCATTTTGGGGGTTTTAGCCGCATTTACGTTTCCCTACATCGGGAGGATTGCCTCTTTCCTTTCGATCATTGGGGTGATTTTAATTTTGCACGGCATCAACTACTGGATTTGGACAAGACACCAAATTGTCCTCTCTTTTTTCTTTCCAACGCCGACTTTGGCAGTGATTTTTATCCTCGATCTTCTCTCCCTCGTCATCGAAGAGCATAAGGCAAAACGGGAAATGCAGCGCATTTTCGGGAAAAGTGTATCCGATCGAAAACTAAAAGAGATCATCCATAAAAAAAATGAACTCACATTGATTGCAGAAAAAAAAGAGATCACCCTTCTCGTTGCCGGGATTTGGGATTTTTCCTCTCTCATTCGCCCTTTAAAGCCGGAAGAATTGCGACTTCTTTTAGAAGACTATTTTACCAATATCAACAGGGCCGTTTTTGAAAGAAATGGGGTACTCGATCCTGCCATTGGCGATGAAATCATGGCTTTTTGGGGAGCTCCCATGGAAGAGGCAAAACACCCCGTTCTCGCTGTTCAAGCAGCGCTTGCAATGTGCGGGGGCTCAAAACAAAAAATGGGCATTGGAATTCATACGGGAATGGTCCACGTGGGAGAGGTGGGATCAAAGCTGCGCAAATCCTATACCGCTTTGGGAGATGCCGTCGATTTTGCCATCGCACTGAAAAATGCAAGCCACTCTTTTAACGCCCCCATCCTCATTTCCGAATCCCTTTGGAAAATCACACAAAGCGAAATTGGCTATAAAAAACTCGGGGAAATCGAATTTCAGGGAAAAAAAGAGGCAGTTTATACCGTCTCCAACCATTTTTGAAGGAGGGGAGCGCAGGGCAAATCTCGGATCTTGTTGAAATCGATCCAACGCGACTCTAACTCGGCTTCGGCCCCTTCAATGGGAGTGAGATGATCGACGCGGTAGATAAGGGCAATTTGATGGAAGAGGTAAGGGCCATGTTGGTCGTGAAGAGCTTCCGTGATGACGGTCAAATTGTGGACGCTTTTCATCGAGATGAAGTCCATCGCAAGTTCCTCTTGGAATTCCCTATGAAGAGCCTCTTCAACGGTCTCTTTTGGTTCAATTCCACCGCCGGGCAAATCATATTTCCCTGTATGTATGCCCCATTTTTGGCGCACGAGAAGTATTTTCCCTTCCTCGTTGAAAGCAAGCCCATATGCCCCAGTTCGGATCAAGACGGCTTTTGCTGAAAGTTGGTTATCCATAGGGAAAAGATGTTACAAAGAGTGGGGGGTTATCCGCAACTCACAAAACTTTTTTTAACTTTTGGGGGTTGGGAGGGGAGTGGTGGATGAACCGATCCATTTTTTCAGTCGAGGGATGAGGAGAAAGCTCAAGATGGCAAGAGCGAGGGAAATGGTGCCGTAGATGAAGAAGGCGTGGGAGTAGATTTCCAGTGAGGCGATTCCCTTGATCTGTTTGGGGACATCGGAAATTGTGGCAAGCCGTCCTCCGATGGCAAAGGCGGCAGAAAGAGTTAAAAACCAAACCCCCATCATCATTCCGACGAGACGGGGTGGGGAGAGGCGGGTGACCATCGCAAGTCCGATGGGGGAGATGAGCAGCTCTCCAACCGTTTGAAGGAAATAGCTCAAGATCAGCCACCAGGGCGATGCAATCCCTCCATGATTGAAGAGAAGGATGCCGCCTCCGAGGACAAAGTAGCCGATGGCCATGAAGAGAATGCCGAGGCTGAATTTGAGGGGAGTGGAGGGGTTTTTCCCTTTCTCCTCTAGGGAGATCCAAAGCCGACTCAAAATTGGGCTTAAGATCACGATGAAAGCGGGGTTAAAAAACTGGGTAAATTCGGCGTTGATCGGGATGCCGATCAGTTTTTTTGTCATGTTTCTTTGGGCAAAGAGCATCAAAGAGGTAAATGTTTGGTTATAGACGGCCCAAAAACCGATCGAGAGGGCAATTAAAATGAGACATGCGCCCATTTTGCGCCGATCCTCTTTGTTTTCCCGGAACATGTAGAAAAGGACGACCCCAATCGTTCCGATAGTGCCGAGGATCAGGATGAGACCCGCTTCACTGGGGTGTCTGATGACGATTTGCAAAACGAGGATTGCGATGATCACTGCGATTGCAAGGGCGATATAGAAAACCTTTTTCACGCGATGGCTTTTTCGGAGGATGCTTTTTTCGGGGACGCCTCCAAACTCGTGCAACCTCTTTCTCCCTGAATAAAAGGTGATGAGGGCGACGATCATCCCAAGGGCCGAGATGAAAAAGCCCGATCCCCAAGTAAAGGCAGCGACGAGCGCGCCTGCAAAAATAGGGGGAATTAAAGAGCCGAGATTAATTCCCATGTAAAAAAGGGTAAATCCCCCATCTCTTCTCGCATCGTTGGGGCCATAAAGTGTACCTACAATACCCGAGACGTTCGGCTTAAAAAAGCCATTGCCGACAATGACGACACTTAAGCCCAAAAAGAGCAGTTCTTTGCCGGGAAATGCCATGAGGGCATATCCGATCATGAGGAGAAATCCACCGAGATAAATCGCATTCTTAAAACCGATAAAGCGATCGGCGATATACCCGCCCACAACAGGGGCGAAGTAGAGCATCGAACTAAAAGCGCCGTAAAGGAGATATGCTTTCGAATCGCTGAATTTGAGACCCTGACTCATATAGAGGACGAGGATGGTCTGAACCATGTAGAAGCCAAAGCGCTCCCAAAGTTCCGTAAAAAAAAGGGGGTAGAGCGCTTTGGGTTGATGGCGTGCGGTTGCGTTTTTCAAAGAATTCTTAACCTGTTGGTTTCACACTAACTGAACCGATTTTTTTCTGTAAATGCCAAACTCGGGTACGTTCACGCTTTCATCTCTTTTTGGCCAAAATAGATCGTGACGATGCCTCCGAGGATGATGAGAAAGATCCCAACAAAGGACCAGGTGTTCGGAACGATATCCCAAAGGAGATAATCGGCGATCACCCCAAAAAGAATGGATAGATACATAAATGTAGAGGTGATTCTCGCAGGCGCTTTGGAAAGGGCAATCGTGCTAAAAAATTGGTAGCTCACGCTTAGAAGGGCAATCAGGACGAGCAGAAGACCCACCTCCCAATTGAAGTGAACCCAACCGATCGGGAGAAAGGGGATAGTAAGAAGTCCGCAGATAAGAAAATTGTAGAAAAGGATCTGAACAGTGCTAAAAGCTTTTGTCATAAAGCGGATCATCACATAGGCAAATGCAAAGAAAATTCCCGAGGCAAGAGCAAAAAGCGATCCAATAGTGAACGATTGGGGATTCGGTTGCAAAGCGGCAATCACCCCCAGAAAACCGATGGCGATTCCATACCACATTTTGTGAGGGGTCCGAATTTTGTGAAAAACGAGCGCGATGATCGGAATAAAAAGAGGATAGGTGTTATTGAGGACGAGGGCATCTCCGACAGGGATCGATTTGAGGGAGAGAAAAAAAGTAAATATGGCCAAAAGGGACATGGCGCTTCTCAAAATCAACTTGCCGGGGGCTCCAATGACTAGCAGTTCTCTTGGTTTTTTGAGCGCCCAGGGCAGTATGATGATAAAACTGATCCAGTAGCGGACAAAAAGAATCGTATCAATGGAGGCTCTCTCTCCGACAATTTTGACAAAAACGCTGATCAACGCAAGGGCAAGGGAAGTCAAGATGCCATAGAGGGCCGCCTTTGGAACGTGTTGCACATGACGCGGGGCGGGAATCTCACTCATGAAGGTGGATCCTATCAAACCATTCAAAAAAGGGCAACTCTTACAGAGTTCACCAATCAAGAAGGTCCCATTTTGATTGACAGCCGAGCTTACCCTTTATGTTTTCAAAGTAGTGTTCAACTGTCCTTTGAGAAATCCCCAAGAGGGAAGCCGATGCCTGGGCTGAATGCCCTTGTTTGAAAAGATCCAAGCAGTTTTGTTCTCGGGGTGTCAACGGGCTTACCTCTTTTAGAAACGAGGCGACGTGAGGGTTTTTACTCGATAAAGGAAGGGAAGGATCTCTCTTTAAAAAGGCCTCCCCTTTTGCCGAGTGTAAATTATACCCATCTTCCCAAGCTCTTTGGATCAGGGCCCCAGCTTCCCTTTTGAAATACTTTCCAAATTGCTTGAGCAAATCGATATGACTTAAAAAGATGTGGCAATCGGCAGCGGTTGCATTTGCCTTAATAAAAAATGCCCCCTCTACGCGCTCTTTTTGCTTTTGAAGCATCAAGAATAAGTGATCAACGCCATGAAGTTTGCGAGACCGATGGAGAAAATCAGAGTTTGTCGTCAGAGGAATGAATGCATGCCCTGAACGGAAGAGCTGGGGGTGAGTTAGATAGGGGCAGTCCAGGTAGAGTTTATTGCTATAAAAAAAATCTAACTGTTCAGGGTAATTAGACATGATCACGAATCGACCATCCTGTTCAATCGAAAAATAGGCAAATGTCTTTATGTCGATCAGATGCTGAATAGGTCTGCAAATCCCCTTGATTTTTTTATCATGTTTAATTGTATACCGACTTATTAAGTCGTTCAGTTTAATTGACATTCTATTCTCAAAATAACCAAAACAAAACCATCTCCAAGGACCAGGGTAATTTTTACCCTGCAGACATATTACCAACCTGCGGAAAACTTTGCTGCATATTTAATTAATGTAGAGAAATTGTCTTTGCAAAGTTTATCTAGTAATAATTTAACCTTATTAGAGTTCGCGAAATCTAGGTATCCTTTAGTTTCGCTAAAAAACACCCGTATCATTGCCGTACAACATCTGCTAGGAACTGTCCACGAGATGTTTAGGTCGTGGTTTAGCCTAGGGCTGAAGGCTGAAAATCTCCACATTCTAGGTAAATGTTACTCGAGTAATAGGAAAGTGGCAGATGAAATGAAAGCGAGTGGGATTCAAATGAGTCCTTACAGTTTTGACTTTGACTCACATATTGCCTATGACGATCTATTCGAGGATATTGTCCAAAAATTTCTTGCGTCTAGCCTTGATCATGTGAAAGATTCTGAGCGGATTATTCTATTAGATGATGGGGGGCATTTAATCAATGCGGCACTAAAACTCTATCCCGAGGATTGTAAGCACATCGTAGCTGTTGAACAGACGACCTCTGGGTATGAGAGACTGAAAAACAGCTCGCCTGATCTTCCCATTATCAACGTTGCTAAATCGAAAGCAAAACTGATGTATGAGCCTGGCTTTGCGGCAGGGCTGATCATTGATCGGACGTTGCAGAAATTGACCAGGGCTCCTAGGAGTATTCTGATTATAGGGAAGGGGGCTATTGGGGCGGCCATTCATGCTCGGCTATCAAACGATTACGAGGTTCAATTTTGGGATATTAAGGAGGGGGGAGTTTCCTTAGAAGATATTTTGCCCAAAGTCGATCTTATTTTTGGGTGTACGGGGAATGTGAGTATATCCCATTTGCAACATCCCCTTTTAAAACCAGGATGTGCCCTCTCCAGCGCATCTTCTTCAGATCGGGAATTTGACAGTGTCTATTTAAGAAGGCAATTTCCCGTTTCTAGCGATTGCCACGCTGATTTAAAAAATGACCGTTTCCAGCTCCTCAATAGCGGCTTTCCAGTGAATTTTAACGGGGGTGTCCATTCGATTCCTCCTGGGCAAATTCGGTTGATTCGAGCTTTAATGACAATGGGGACCTTGCAAGCGGCAAGTTTAACTGAAAAAAAAGGGGGGCTTATCGATCTCGACGAGTCTCATGAAATAGCCTTAATTAAAAAGTTTGGAAAAACATGTGCTATGTGATAAAATAAATGAAATTATAAATTATGGATAAATATGACTATAGATTCAGCAAACAATTCTTCTTACTCCGAGATCGATGACAATAGGGGACTCAGATTCCTTACACCGTTCAATCAGGCTATGGTGAAGGGGGCGCTTGAAGAAGTGCAAGAGCAGATAGACAAAAAGGGGGTGGATATCAACAAGCGCATTGTGAGCTCTTTTTTCTTCCCTGAGACGAAGTATCCCCCCGTGTATTTTGCTCTTACAGGGGCCTTATATGCCCCTGGATATCTCTCTTCTGCCCAAGGCAAGTCCCAACGAGATAAATTCTACCCCATTTTCCAACTATTATTAAACAACCCAAAAACCGATTTAAATAAAACACTTGAAGGTTTTTACCCTGATTCTGATCGCGGTTTTTCCATCCTTCACTGGGCTGCGCGACATGCCAACTACGAGGTTTTATTAGAGATTCTGAACACCAAGAGAGTCGATCTCAATGCACAAGTGGAAGGCTTGGATCCCTACACAAATCACTGCACTCCGTTGGATCTAGCTGCCAGCAACTTAATGGGAATGCATCAGACAACCGTAGCAGAAGTGGCAAATTGGCTTGTTATTTATCACCTATTGAAGGTCCATGGATGTAAGCACAATACAAGAAATCCCCCAGCCTATATTACAACCCCTCCCACAACTAAAGCCGGTCTACAGGACATCGTTGAAAAATTAAAGGCTGGAGTTTTTGTTAAGGCTTAGATACCATAACGGCGGTTTTCCGGTGAATTTTAATGGTGTCTGTATATGAAAAATACAATCCTTCTGGTCACAGACTTTTACTACCAAGCCAAAGGGCGAGAGTATTTTCGGGAAGATATCGAATTGAGTGAATTCCTGAGAAAACATTTTAAGGTTTGTATCTCTCATATTGATGATCTAGAAAAGATCCTACCTACTGTGGATGCGGTGCTTTTGCGAAATACTGGTCCTCAATCCTCACACCGGCAGGCCTTGAAAGCCTTAAGGCAAAGGACCAATACCCCTTTCTCTAATGATCTTCGTGGTAAAGGAGATATAAATGGTAAGAGCCATCTCCGAGAATTATTCTTAGCAGAATACCCCGTTATCCCCACTTTTTTTTCTATAGAAGAACTTCAGCGGTTCATTCCTTGTGAGCAATATTTCTTAAAACCAATCGATGGCGCAGATTCGGATGGTGTTCAAATCCTGACTTACAAAGAACTCCTCGCAAAAAAGCCCTCCCATCTTGTGATTCAACCCCTTATTTCGTTTCAATATGAAGTCTCCTTTTATTTTGTAGATGACCAGTTTCACTATGCTCTCTATGCACCCGATCCTTCTAGGCGGTGGGAATTGATGCCCTATGTTCCTACTCAGGAAGACATCGCTTTCGCTTGTAAATTTATCCAATGGAACACCTGTAAATCTGGGATTCAACGGGTCGATGGTTGCCGATTACCAGATGGAAGACTCCTTCTGATGGAATTGGAAGACTACAATCCGTTTCTTTCGTTGAACTTGCTAAAGAAAGAGATCAAAGAACAATTCTTAGAATCCCTGTGCGCTTCTCTTTCTCGAATAATCTCTAAGGAAAAAAACAGATGCCCAATAAAAAAGTAACAGTTTATGTGAAGCACTATTTGACTCCTGCGGGCATCGTCTATTTCCAGAAGGAGTGGTTTCCATGGGTCTATTCTATCATTAGCAAGCAAAAAGGTTTTATATTTATCTCTCATAAAATCAAAGGTCCATGCGCAAATATTTCCCTGCAATTTGAAGACGAGGCGACATTTAATGCATGGATTGCATATCCAGATCATGATTGTTTAGTAGATGCCTTAGATGCTCATCGCGACAGAGACTATTGGGAAGTTGTTCGGACAAATGACGAACAAACAGATCTTTCTCAACTAGAATGGGTGAGAATTAACCTCAAGAAAAGATAATGCAAGAAATCCTTTACGTTCATCAAGAAGTCGTTCCCTTTTCCTCAGATCTATCTTCCCTCTTTTTTAAAGACCTCGTCCCGGCAGAAAATCCTACTCTTTTAGCTATTGGAGGAGGACCTTGCAGTGGCAAAACAACCTGGCGTCGCAAAATGCAAGCCGAGTTAAAGAACTACTTTCTCCATGATATGGACGAAGTGATGGTTCGATTGCCTGGCTACAAGGAAGACTTCCGAACTTTGGGAGGAAAAGCTGCTTTCGAAAAATGGTGGCCCTTTGCAAGAGAGCTCTCTGAAGAATGGGTTCATTTGGCCCTCAAATCGCGCTACTGCATTCTCTATGATCGTACGTGTGGAGCTGAGAGCAGCTATCAAGATCTTTTACAAGCTAAAGGCAAAGATTATACCGTCCGATTGGTTGGTCTTACCGTTGATCGTTCTGTAGCAATAGAGCGCGCTATGGCTAGAGAACAAGCGGAGGGGCGCGTGATCACAGAAGAAATCATCGATGAATACCGCTATCGCTTTAGTGCTCTTTGGCCAAAATATCTTGCCTTTGTGGACGAGGCATCGCTCTATGATACTACTCACGATCCTTCTAAACTGATTTTCTCCTCAAAAGACGGCTGTGTTGATCCCATCCTCTATGAAAAATTTTTAGCTGAAGGGAAAAAGTGAAAAAACTAAGCGATTTAAGAAATGTAGGAAAAGCAACTCTTGAGGATTTATGCCTTCTGCAAATTCAGACCGTGGAAGAATTGGCACGTCAAGACCCAACGAAATTATTCCATGAACTGGAAAGACGTACACAAACAAGACAAGATCCTTGTGTATGGGATGTGTTTGCGGCAATTATTCATGAGGCATCTACCGGAGAGCCTACAAACTGGTGGAAATGGACGAGCCAACGCAAAACTCTTCAGAAAACAGGTGCTCTTAAACACGTTGTTTAGAAGCCTGGTCTTTTAATCAGGGGACCTGCAAAGTCCGTTTTACATGATGAGCAGGGGTTTCATTGTTCGAGAATAGAGCGGCCTGAATCTCTTTAATGCTTTTGTCTTTGTACAATTTAACATAGTTTTCAATTGTTATCAAAGTAGGCAGTTGAGCTCTATCTATATAGAGAGTGCCATTTAGATGATCTATTTCGTGTTGTAAAATGCGGGCATACCAACCTTGGGCTTGGATGACAACAGGCTCTCCTCGTTCATTTAAACATTCTACACGTACAGATTTTGCTCTAGGGACAATTCCTACAAATTCTGGGACACTTATGCAACCTTCAAAGAATTCGGCGTTATCAGTAGGTTCCTCTATGTAAAGCCGAGGATTAATGATCACATGAAAGAGGACCGGATATCGATTTCGTTCAGCAAGTTGCTTAGCATTTAGATGGTTATGATCCATATCTTCAATGACTGCTAATTGAAGAGACTTTCCAATCTGGGGTGCAGCCAATCCAACTCCTGGTGCCGCTCTCATGGTTGTTTTCATTGTTTCAATGAGGTCTTGAATTTCAGGGCTTGTAATCTCCCCAACAGAAAGTTCTCTTGCTGCCTGACGTAGAACAGGATGTCCTACCTGAACAATATCCAGTTTTTGCAGATCACATATCTCTATAGGTTGCTGATATACAATTTTGGACTCAACAATCGAGCTGAAGGGGATGAAGCCATCATAAAGATGGTAATATTTGGCAGTTCCACCTGGATTTATTTCAAATACCAATCTCCCTTCTAATTTATTGCTGTCAATTTTTAAGATGACAAATTGAGGTGCATCGGCCCAATATTTCCCAACGATTCTCTCTAACTGATCTTCTGTAGAAAAATGGATGAAAATATCGTCTTCGGCTGATAGCTGAACAGTCTTTCTATTTTGAGTTGCTTGCCAATTCCTAAGAGAAAGAATTTTATAAAGATATTGAAGGGATTGATCCATTCCTTCCACCGTTACCTCCTTGTTGCTTGCAAGTTCTTCCTTCCCGCACAACGAAAATGAAACAGCACACAAACACGCTATAGTCAACCATCTCTTCATTTGTCTTCTCCTAGCTTAGGCGGTCTGAATTCGGATATGATAGCACATCACTCTATTAACCCGGCATGCAAATAGGTGACAACTAGCTTGCTGCGGCCTTCTCATATCAATCCTCCTCGGGGGCCAATAGTTTTACTATTGGCCCCGCTCGGTCGGACCGCTGCCGCTTTGAAAGGAAAGATTGTGGAGGAAGGAACTCATGCTGCTCTATTGAGGGGTACATTTAAAGGAATTTCTTTAAGTTGGCTTAATACTAAATCTTGGGTATAATGTTGGGCGTAGAACTTTAACCTAAAAGGATAAAATGGCCAGCGATGCATCTGCTACTTCAAATAGGCCGGTTTGTGCGATTTGCATAGAGAAAATTTTGCCAGAGGCCAACATATCCAAACTAAATTGCAATCACGAATACCATCGAGATTGTTTACAACCTTGGTTAGATGCCAATCATGATACATGCCCTCTAGATAGAAGAAGAATTACATCGATAAACGGCATTGCTACAGAGCAATCGGAAGAAAAGGAAAGTTCCGCCCGCGTGATTGAAATTCAAAATCCCCTAAGAGAAGCTAGAACTTTATATCGACACCATATCAGCACCATTATCGGCACCATTCACAACCCATCAATTCATTCCGCTGATCCTCTTGAACGGCAAGCGGCAATGGTCCAGTTAATCGCCTCTTCTATATTTAGACCATGATTAGCCACTATTAACCCGGCATGCAAATAGGTGACAACTAGCTTGCTGCGGCCTTCTCATATCAATCCTCCTCGGGGGTCAATAGTTTTACTATTGACCCCGCTCGGTCGGAACGCTGCCGCTTTGATCTGACTTTCACGCCCCTTCCGACGAGGCGTCGTTGGGGACCCCGTGTGCCTCGCTGGCGCTATTTGTCACCTATTTGTATGCCGGGCTAATAAAATCTTTATCTGGGGTGGGTGTTGGGCAAATTTACAGGGCTGAACGATCGAGAATGGGCTGTTGTCGAACCCTTGATTCCTTTATTTTAGAACGAAAACGGATGTATACAATAGTTTTTAGTGGGTTTTTTAATGGAGGAAAAGGTAAAATCTCCTCCTTTACAAAATTATTAATTCAATAAGGAGCAGGATAGGTGCGCAACAGTGCAGCTTCTATGGCGACATAATGAACCTTCATGATAGGAGACATAATTTGGGGATTTTTTCAGGAACGCTTGAGAAATGAAGTGGATCAAGTGCTCATAAAGTAGAGAGTATTTGTTAATCCTTTTCTCTGGGCATTCCTCTCAGCCAATGCTATGATTCGTTAGAAATATTCATGAGTCAAAAAATGGTCTCCTATAAAGAGTTGATCGGCTTCTTTTGGACATTCATCCGAAGGCAAAAGTGGACGTTCTCCTCTATTCTCACCCAGGATTGTCTAAATTGTGTGGATTCCCTTCTGTGGCCATTTATCTTGCGATGGGTGATTGATATTTTTACTCAAAACGAAGTGAACCGTGCCTTGGCATGGGAGTCTCTTCAAGCGCCGATTATCGTAAGCATCTGTTTGATTGTTTTTATCGAAATCAATTCTCGCACTATGGGCTTTCTCATGGCAAGGGCTATTCCAAAGCTGCAAGCTGACATTCGGATGACTATGTTTGACCACGTTCAAGAGCATTCTCCTCACTATTTCAATGAACGGTTTGCTGGTAGTTTGGCCAATAAAATCACAGACATGACTACTTCAGTGGAATCGATCATCCAACAATTATTTTGGCCTATTGTTTCATCCATTGCCACATCGCTCTTAGGTGCGCTTTTCCTCTGGTTCGTACACCCAATCCTTGCTGGAATCTTGATTTTATGGGTCATTATCCACCTCGGCATCTGCCTAATGTTCAGTAGGACATGTGATCTGTATGAACATCGTCATGGGGAGTCGCGTAGCACGCTGCTAGGAAAAATCGTCGATAGCCTGACTAACTACTTTGCCGTTAACTTGTTCTACCGCTTTAGACATGAAAAAGGCGCCTTACTTCCCTTTCAGAAAGAAGAGGAGAAAACCAATGTTTCTGCCAGAAGATACGTCGAAAAAATGCGCAGCGTCACATCATTCTTCTATGCCACTATCTGCTTTTTAGGAATCAATGGATTCGTCATCTATTTATGGCTTCATCACCAAATCACCACTGGTGAAGTCGCTCAAGTTTTTGGCACCATGTGGAATATAGCAGCAATCATGTGGGCGGTCGGTGGGGCTTTACCCGTCTTTTTCCAATCTATTGGAATCGCAAAACAGGCCTATTCTGTGATGCTTGATCCCCAAGACATGGGAGACAAACCTGATGCCAAAGAGCTAAAGATCCAAACTGGCGAAATTATTTTCGATAATGTGTCATTCCATTACGGAGAGAAAAAGCTGTTCTCCAATAAATATGCCCATATCCGCGGTGGAGAAAAAGTGGGATTGGTTGGCTTTACAGGGGCGGGAAAATCGACATTTATTAGCCTGATTTTACGATTTTTCCCATTACATAGCGGCAAAATCTTGATTGATGGGCAGGACATAGAAACTGTTACTCTAAAATCATTGCGACGCCAAATTGCATTGATCCCCCAAGATCCTTCGCTGTTTCACAGAACACTACGTGAAAACATATCCTATGGGAAGCCTGAAGCAACAGAAGCTGAGATCCTTGCCGCTGCCAAATTGGCGCATTGTGACGAATTCATTCGCAACATTCCAACTGGCTATGAAGCAAAGGTGGGTGAAAGAGGAACCAAACTATCGGGGGGAGAAAAGCAAAGAATTGCGATTGCCAGAGCAATTTTAGTAGATGCGCCCATTCTCATTTTAGATGAGGCCACTTCGTCTTTGGATTCTGTGACGGAAAAATACATTCAGGATAGTCTGCAGAAACTCATGCGGAATCGAACCACTATTGTGATCGCACACCGTCTTTCAACACTCTCTCGGATGGATCGCATCTTGGTTTTCGATAAAGGGAAGATTGTGGAGGAAGGAACTCATGCTGCTCTAATGAGCAAAGATGGCCTCTATGCCAGAATGTGGAATATGCAGGTGGGAGGCTTTTTGCCTGAGGCACCAATGGGAGAAGATGTGAATGGACGACGTGATTTCAGCTTATGAAATTCCCTCGATTGTCCTATGATTCATCTTATCCTCCATTTTTTGCCATTCACTCAGTCAACCACATGCTTGTCAGTTGCGAATGCGATATCGACAACTCCCTGTGGTTTAAACATGTTCATAAATTGCTTATACATCTCAAGCCTATTCTTGCCTTCCGTAGGCTTGAGAAGCAATTCCCGACCGTAGACAGCTATATCTTCTACAATTCGCTCATAGCGATAGTAGGCTAGGAGGGTCCAATCCACATCAACCTGACCGTAGCCTTGATAAAACAGCCTTTCCTCGTGCGGCTTATTCCAAACGTTCCCGACTCCACCGCCAATAAACATCAGGTCGCGCTCTTTGGGCGCCAAGATTGGATCATCCCAATCAACGATGTAAAGAGCCTCATTGCCATTGACCAATACATTCCCTCCATGAATATCGGAATGACAGAGAACGAATTTGAGAGGGTGACTGCAAGCTTTTTGACTGAGCTCTTCAGAGCGGTCCACTAGTTGTTGAATCATTGACTCATTTTTCTGGAAGAATTTCCATAAATTCAAAGCGATCTCATCATCGGTCGATATTGCCTCGATATGAGCATAGAGAGATCGGACAATATCTCGCCACTTCGGAGAGAAGTCTTCTCGGCGGATTTGAGTTTTTAGAGGTGCTGGCACGTCGACTTCATGCACTTGTCTCAATACTCGTCCTAAGGCAACCCACTGCTCGTCAGTTAAAGAACAGCTGAACCCGTCTTGCCCTTCGACAAAAGGATAGACAATGAGGGTGAAATCGCCCACCTGTTGGATTTGCTTACCTTCAATTGTTTTGATAGGCGGAATGAGCTGCTGAATTCCCGCCATCTGTAACAGCTCTAGAATTGCGATGTTGGCGTCGTGAAAATGACCCTGCTTCAGTTTTACAAAATAAGTCTTTTGATCACTGGCTTGAGCTTTATATATTGAAGCATTCACGTCAGCCCCTAAGGGGAGTTGGGCAAGTGCGGTCGCCTCTATCAAATAATAGGTGCTTAAACAGTTGAGAATAAAATGAATCAACTCTGTCATTCTAAAAACCTTTTGCTAAAGACGCTAAAAAGCTTTTTGCGTCTCCAGCAGTTCGGAAAATATGAAAACGAACCTGTGGGTATTTGTTTGCAAGTGCTTCAATTCCTCTTCCTTTTTCTGCTTCGAACGTCCAGATATATTGAATTAGCCGCCAATTGACAGCCCTTACGCAGCCTGTTTCGGAAAGTGCTTTGTGATAGACACAAAATCTTTTTAAGATTCTCCATAGACACAAGAGCCGTGGAAAACGAAAGTAGATAACGTCAGTGGCTCTAGCGAATCTTGTTTCTAGAGTCGATAAAGAGCAACCTTCAATGACCCACGCTTCCTCTTTTGTCATAGATCGCTCAATCAAAAGAAATTCTTCCTTATCTTTCTTTTTTCCATCTTTTTCAAACACGTGTTTGTCTAAGTGATGAACGGGAATATCCAATGTTTTGCCAAGAAGGGTGGCAAAAGTGGATTTCCCACTTCCTGGGAGCCCGATGATGGCGAATCTTTTGGCATGTTGCTGATGCATGACGACCTTATTTTCTAGGAAGGATAGCAAATCTTCTCTTAGAACTCAGCCAAATTGACATCCTCTCACAGATCAGTTAGGGATCATCAGGAAATAACTTTTACAAAATAGCAGGGCATTATAGCAATTTCACCTGCAAAAAATCTCTCGTCGGTCATATTGCGACAATATGACCCTCCTCGAGATTTTTCACATCTGAAATGCTCTAAACCCTCCTATTTGCACAATTTATTCCCTGACGATCCCTTATAGGCCCAGTAATGACTCACCCAATTGAGTTAAATTAATTTTTGGCTGAGGATAGCTTGGATCTTCAAGATATTCTCTAAACTCCGCATAAATGTGGCCTTTAGTAAATTTGAGTTCGGGATAAGCGGGATTATGGCCGGTAGAACCCCCTTTTTCAAAGGCTTCTATCCTACGAACTTTATCCCCGTTTGTCAGCCTGGCTTTTGGAACATAACACAGATAGCCAACCATTCTTACTTTGGGATTATCGCTATAAGGCCTATTTTTATTCGCATGCTGATTCCAGTGAATGGTTCTTGAGTCCCATAAAATGAGAGAACCTCGAGAAGCTGTTATATGCGTCCTGCAATAAGGGGATCCAGATTTATCTGTATTGTTAGTAAAAAAATCTTCTAAAAATTTGGTCCGCACCGTTCTTCTTTCAATGCCATTAGTTATTTCGCTAATCGCCTCTAGTTGAGGAGCAAACTCCGTGAACCTTAGATGTGACTTTGGAATGCAGTAAAATCCTCCATCACCATCGAAAGAATCCTCAAATAAAAATTGTCCTTGAATGGTGTATGGTTGTGTTTTCAATGGCGATTCACTGACAAATCCAATAGGTGGATTATTGCTATGTGCAACGCTATCTTGTCGCCGTAAGATTGCTTGATCGACGTGAGGCCACGGCTCAACGTAACCTTCTCTTATTTCAGGAGGACACATGAAGGATAATCCGTCCATACTTGGGCAAAAACATCAACAATGCGAGGGTCCTGCCTTAAGTCCCACATCACTTGCGTCTGACCCGCAGGTCCAGCAAAGATTCCCATTTTATTATGGATCGGAAATGCTTCCTTCCAGTTACCTCTGTCGTCCATTTTGCAATTCGGCCACGCTTTTTCAATAAACTCATGCCAAACACGCTGATATAAAGCTTCTGCTTCCGAAATTGAAAGCACGTCGGGAATGACAGAATATCCCAGTTCTTCAAGATCTTGCAAATAAGAAACAACGAGAGGCTTGTGAGCATCTACGTTAATGCCAGTATTTTCTGCAAAAGCATGTGTATTTGTAAGCATAGGAGCCAACGATAAAAGACCGGCTAAAAATAAATATGCATGCTTCATAAAAATTCTCCTTAAGTTCCGAGAGACAGATTGCGCACTCATCAATCGGAATTTGAAAGAATGAGCCATTCTCAATGCTTTGAGATTGGTGAATGGGGGAATGTCAACCCAATCATGGAAAGCCATGAAAAGAAGTAAAACGCATTGAATAATGATAAAAAAATAGATCACGGTTTTGCTCCTTCTATAGTTACTTTCTCCACTTTGGACTCCTTATCTAAAAGACTAACAATAGCCTTTTCGGGAACCGGCTTGTAGTTCCAAACTTCTACACAGAGGTTCAGTTGGTTGTAGATGATTTTACTGGGTCTCTTATCGTGAACGTGGCCATGCAATTGAAAATGACTTGGGGGATTTTCTGATGGGATGTGAACCAATTCAACGATATGGCGACCAATCTTTAGGAAAGCCGATTCTAGAACAACAGCGAAGCCTACGCGATGCATCCAGTTTGAGTTTCGATCATGGTTGCCTCTAATGCAGACTTTCTGACCGTTCAGTTGTGAACAAATTGAGTGAAGGTGATCGACATCGCCTAATCCAAAATCACCGAGAAAATAGACTTGATCATCCATGCTAACACAGTTATTCCAATTTACAATTAGACTAAGATCCATCTCTTCAACCGAGGCAAAGGGACGTTTTGCATATCGAATGATGTTTGTGTGGGAGAAGTGAGTATCAGCAATAAACCATTTTTTCATGACTCACTCGCTTCGCAAAGACTCGTATTGATTTTCAACCAAGTGTTAATCAATGCTACGATATCTTTGATCGCGTTAGGAATCTTCTCTTCTCCCGAAGAAAACGTCTTTTCATGGTAATTTTGCCAGGCAGATTGTAATACTTCCGCTGCTTCAGCGTCAATTTGAATGGGCAATGCTTCAATTGGTGTCTGCCGATGGAGAAATACTGCTTTAACTACTTTGTCGGTATAGTCTCTATCTAAGCAGCCATCCAAAGAAATTAAGGAAACCAGATCGTGAAAATCTTTCATTCGCGAGTTACCAATGCCTCGATGTATTACAGTTTCGAGCTTCTCCGCAAAAATAAATTCCTTTGGGTAGGATCGTACCTGAATTTGGCTTTCAAATAGAGGGCCTTTTGACGTAGCTGTTAGGCTCAACGAATGGTTAATAGGTTCGACGATATCACCAAAACCAAGGTCAATTTGAATATAGGATTGTGGACTACCCAGCTTTGCTAAAAGCAAGACTTCTATTCCTGTGTAATCCATGTGAGGATGAGGTAACTTGCCAATTTTGATTTTTTCAAATTCAAACCCATCGGAAAGATCAATGCGGCAAATATCATCAAAAGCTTTTCCAAGAAGTTCCTCCCTATTTTTGAGCCTTTCAACAAGGAAATCCAAATCCTTGGTTTCTCTACCAATGGGAATGTACCTTGCTAGTAGAGTGCCTCCTTTCAAAATGAAATTCGTTTTATACTTGGACTGACAAAGACGGGCCAAGAATCTCTCTAAAACCAGATTATGCCAAACCTCTTCAAATGTAAGATCTCTTTCTTTTGCAACGATTTTAAGCCGCTCTTTCATGGATTGCTTTAATGATTTGTTCATGTTGTTAGAGCCATTACATAAGGGTAAATATTCACACGCAATTTTTTAGCATATTTTAAAAGTTTGTCGAGATTAGGCTTGGGCTCTCTTTGTTTCAGATATTCCTGCAAAGCTTTTAGGGCAATCTCATGGCTAAGATGTCGAAAAGCATCTACAACCGTCCTTTCTCTATCAAATATTTTCAGGTGTTCTTCCCCCACCGTGATTTCCGTTTGTCCTAATTCAATATTTCTCATGCGAATGATCTGGGTCTTGGGTCTTTTAGGGCTCTTTGAGGCATGAGGCACAGCAATCCAAAATTCTCGCATGATTTGATCGGTTAAACCGTAATAGCAAAGAGCAGAAATGAGGCAAATAACACCATTTGGTATGCTCATAGCTACTAGGGCAAGGTCTTCCCATCGGAAATCAATATCTACTTCAGCAGCTCCTCCTTTATAGATACCTCTACTGATTCGCTCGATGAGTCCTCTTTTACAAAAATGCGCGAGCATACGAGGAGGAATTCCAGCTTCGCGGGCTTCACTTGCCGTAAAAACTGCCTTTTCGGCAAGCCTATTGATTATTGGGTCGTATTTGGAGTTTCTCATAACTAATGTGTAACACAGGCACCCAAATATGTCAAATGGGTTCTTGGATTACATGTAAATTAACCGAGAAGAAGAAGCACAATCTGCGGTTCACTCAGGCACATTTGTTGAACCTCCTTCGCCTTTAGGCGAGGGAGGTTCATCATTTCATACCTCTAAAACCTTTTTCACCCTTTTGCCAAGACCGATAAGGCGTTCTTTTGGCTCATTAGAAAAGACAAAACGGACATATTTAGCCGCTGCTTCGCCCCAACCAACCATTGGAGTTGTTGCAACTTTGGCCTGTTTAAACAACCTTTCTGTCAATTCTGTGGAGGTTATTCCATAAGATGTTGCATCTAGCAATAAAGACCAACCACCATGGGGAGGAATAACTGAAAGCCCATTGAGTTCGTGAAGTAAAGTGTCCCGTCTTTCTTCCCATACAGCTACGGCTGCTTTTAAACCATCGTCTGGAGCATTCAATCCTGCGGCAACTCCTGCCATGCTAATGCCTGTTTGGCATACGACGTTTGAGATGCTCACTAGGCCTATATCATTCATGATCGCTTTTGGACCTACTACCCAGCCAACGCGCCATCCTATCATCCTTAATTCTTTAGAGGCTGCACCGACTGTGATCGTGCGCTCTTTCATATTAGGTAGGGATGCAGGGTGAAGTAAGGGGCGTTTGTCGTATAGGATGCGCTCCATAGCTGCATCATAAAGTAGCCAAGCATCAGCTTGTATTGTTACCCGTGCAACAGCCTCCCATTCCTCGATTGTAAGTACATGACCCGTTGGCATGCCTGGGCTGATCAATATAATTCGGGTACGCAGAGTTACTGCTTTTTCAAGGGCTTGGATATCTAAACGCCAGCCATCGGGTGAAGGAATAAGAGGAACAAATAGAGGAATTCCCCCAGCCAGTCGTATGCGATTGATGATGCCTGCATAGGTAGGATCGGTGACTATGACTTCATCTCCTGGTTCAATCATCGCTAGAAGACAATTCAAAATGCCAGACATGCCTCCAGCAGTGATAACGCACTCCGATCGCCAATCGTAATCAAGTCCACAGCTTTTTGAGACGCGCATTGTTGCAGCTTTCCTTAGAGAATCTTGACCAAGAAAGGGTAAGTAGCTGTTATTGTCATCTAATCCAATGCTGTTTCTAGTTGCCTCAATAGCAATAGCTGGAGGAGGAATGTCAGTATCTAAGTTTTCAAGTCGTAGTATCTCGGGATCATGAGCGGCATCAGCGGCATTCCCCATGCGATCTACCCCAATTCCGGGGACTTTTTGTAATCTCGATACTCTCGACAGTTTAGGCATGGGTGGTTCCAGCTCATTAAAATTGTTCATAAATTGGGCTCTGCGCTATCTTTGACAAAATAGATTCTACCGTTTTAACGTCTTGGTCAGAAGTATTCCATGACGTAATAAATCGGATTTCATTTTTCTCTTGGTTCCAGGGATAGCAGAACAATTCCTCTAGGATGAGCGGTAACCAAGATGCAGGCGCTGTAAAAAAGATTTGGTTCGTTTCCACTGGGTAACTTAAGGAAAGATGAGGAATAGCCTGAATTGCAGCAGCGATCTTGTGCGCTTGGCTGTTTGCTTGAGATGCAAGTGTTTTCCATAAGTTGTTTTGGAAAAAGGGGATATATTGTGCCGAAACATACCTCATTTTGGATAGTAGCTGGAGAGTTTGCTTTTGGAGATGATCGCTTCCTACTTGTAAAGAGTCATTAAAAATTAGGAGAGCTTCAGCACCCAACAACCCATTTTTAGTCCCTCCTAATGATAAAATGTCCAATTGAGCGGCGTCGATTATGTCAGATAGAGAAACTTTGAGCGAAACTGCAGCATTATATAAACGGCTACCATCCATATGAAAAAGAATATTTTCTTCTTTGCACAATTTGGATAAAGCACTTAACTCTTCAAGGCTGTAAACGGTCCCCACTTCAGTTGGTTGAGTGATTGATAAAATGCGCGGTGAAGTGGAATGCTTGCCAAAGGCTCTTTCAGTTTTTAACTTCCTTAGTATCAAAGTAGGAGTGACTTTTCCATTTTCATGAGGAATAGTTAAAAGTTTGCACCCAATTAAAGATTCAGCGGCACCGCTTTCCTGATAGTTAACGTGAGCAATGTCGGTGCAAATGACTGATTCGTATCTGTGGCAAGCGAGTCCCAATCCAAAAATGTTCGCACCTGTGCCAGTAGGGACAATGAACACTTTGCATTTGCTATTAAAAACTTTTTGAATAGTTGTCTGAGCTTCCTCTGTCCAAGGATCAGCCCCATAAGCTGGGGTATAGCCTTCGTTAGCATCAACAACAGCTTTCATGATAGATGGATGCGCTGGGGTCCAATTATCGCTAGCAAGACAGATTTTTTTGTGAGACATAAATACCCGTTAGAAATGGGTCTATGATAGCAGAAAAAATTGGGAAATCAACTTTTCTTCGCTCATTAGGTAGCCATATGCTCAAATTCCTTGTGCCGCTAGCGTGCCATGGATTTTAGGGTGATTGGGCCAGGGTTATTGCCGTTCGAAAAATGAAAGGATGTGCTATAATTTCCCTTTATGACTCATTATTGGGCTCTCAAAAGGGCCTGAATATCAGCTCCGACAATGGCTTGGATATTGCGCGTGATTTTTTCATAATCCCAATTCCACCATTGGATTTTGACTAGTTGCTCTATAATCTCATCTGGGAAACGCTTACGGATGATTTTAGCAGGGTTTCCCCCTACGATCGTATAGAGGGGAACATCTTTTACCACCACGCTTCTTGCTGCAATGATTGCCCCATCGCCAATTTTCACTCCTTGCATGATCATTGCCTCATGTCCAAACCAGACATCGTTTCCAATAATCGTATCCCCTTTATTAGGAAGATCAAGTTTATAGTCAGCCCATTCAGGACACCCTTCAGCCATGTTTCCAAAAATGAAGAACGGAAATGTGGAGAAACCGCTCATTTGATGATTTGCATCGCTCAAAAGAAATTTGGTTCCATAGGCAATCTGGCAAAATTTACCAATAATCAGTCGACAAGATCTGGCAAAGATCACGTTCTCAGTCTCAAACTTCTCCCCATGATCCCTTCCATCGTAGTAGGTATAGTCACCCACTTGAATGTTAGGATTGGTGATAAAATTCTTGAGAAAGAGGACGGCTTTTGTCACTTTTTCAAGAGGGTATGGGGTATTTGGCGATAGCATTTATGAGTTCCTTATTTTATACTGCTCCCGCTCAAAAAGTGTGAATCTGCCGACGTCGGACAGCCACTGAATTTGAGACCCGCCTGCATCGCTAAACTTTTTAAGTTTAGCTGCTTCGGCATCGGCTTCGCCTGGCTCAAATTGCAGGGCGCCTCCTTGGCATTTTTCACTCTTTTTGGACGGTCGCAGTATAGTTTTCCCTCAACCATTTCAAGAGCTCAGCGTCAAAGAGATCTGGCTGCTCATATTGGGGTGAATGGGCACTTTTTTCAAAGATTCGGACGGTTAAGTCTTTAAATTTAGGACGCAAAGGATCCCAGGAGTGGGCGGGAGCCACTAGAAATTCGAAGCGTCCGTAGGCGAGCAGAACAGGGAGATCCAATGACTCCAGTCCTTGCGAAACATCGATTTCACGGGCAAACCGGAGGTACATCTGATCAAGAACATGGGTGTTCGGCTTTACTCCTTCCCAAAGAGGAGTTGAATCAAAATTATAATCATACCAGCTTTTAGGAACGTTACGAAAATTCATTTTGAGAAACCACTGATCTCTTGGCAACTGATTGAGCTCTTCATCAGGCATCAGCTTCATGTTTCTTTCAAATGCAGCTTTCCGTTCTGGCCAATCAGACTCATCCCAATTCCGCTGAGCCACCGCAACGAGGTCTGGTTTCATGTGGGGTGGCATTCCGATCATGACAACATGAGAAACATGTTCTTTGTACTTTTTTGCATATTCAAGAGCCAAAAGACCATGAGCTGAATGCCCTATAACAATACATTTTTTCAGACTGAGTTTTTGTCTAACATGTTCAAGGTCATCAAGCAAATCTTCAAAAGTTAGCTCCACCTCTGGGCCCTCTGCAAACCCTCGATAATCGACAAAATGCAGACGAAAAAAATTTCGTAAGTTTTGCGAAAAACTGCGAGGGTAATAGACAGAGCTGCCAATAACTAGGACATCTGGGCCGTTTCCTTCTGTAAGGTATTTCAATTTGAAGCCGTCAATCTCAATAAGTCCTGTGCTTTTCATGCCATTCCATTTTGTTTAATCTATATAAAACATGTCGCCTTAAAGGATGACCTTCTGGCAGCTTCGGATGATCAAAGTCATCTTTTGTATCGTGGTGCATCCCTATTTTTTCCATCACGCGTCTCGAACGCATGTTCTGCACAGCCGTGAAAGAGACGATTTCTCCTAAATGCAAACATTCAAATCCATATTTCAAAGCGGTGAGAGCTCCTTCAGTGGCATAACCCTTTCCCCAATGTCTGAAAGCAAGCCTCCAACCAATTTCAACAGCAGGAGTGAATTCATTAAAAGGAGCGGAAAAATAGACATCTTCCAATCCGATAAAACCAATAAATTCGCCTGTTTGAATGAGGGAAGCAGCCCAGAGTCCCCATCCACATCTTTCGATATGGTTTGACATTAGCTTGACAGATGCATCGCTCTCTTGACGGCTCAGAATTCCTGGAAAGTACTCTCTAACTCGTGGATCGGCATTCAGTTGAGCAAAGGGCTCTAGATCGCTTTCTTGCCAAGGGCGTAAAATCAATCGTTTTGTTCTAACCGTGATGTAGCCATCGATGCTCATTGCTCTGTAGATGGAGATTTGTGGGCGGTCTTTTTTAGTCATAAGGGATTTTCCTATCTCGATATCTTGTGAATCCGTTTTGTAACCGTCAGGGTCATTGAACGGCATTTGCACATATCCGTGATTACAATAGAATTTATATGCTTTCTGTGAAGATTGAACTAATACCGTTTTGAAGCCTTGATGGCCTAACCAGCGTTCGCAAAGCTTTAAAAATTGGCTTCCAAGTCCAAGATTTCGATAATGTTCATCGATTACGATCATTCGCAATGCAGCTCTATCTCCCTGCCAAAGCTGGAGATGAGCATAACCGATGATTCTCTCATTTTTATAGAAAACAAAATGGACGTGATCTTTGTGTTCGAATGTCCACGTATAGGGATCTTCTTTCGATTTAAAAAAATATTGTTGCCGTAGATTCCGTACTGCAGACCATTCTCTATCAGTCAGCGCTTTTACAATACGCCATCCATCAAAACCGTCTTTTGCATCGATACTTGCAACAAAAGCGTCTTTTCCATTGCAATACTGTAGGATATCCTCGGGAAATTTTGTTGCTAATCCTTCCTTGAGCTTAGCGTAATTTTCAGCATCATCAGGATGAGAACGCATCCAATCCCGAAATTTTAAGTATCTGCTGATTTCAGGATCGCCTTCTTGATAAACATGTACATTGTGAGTCCCAACATTCTTGCCTTTTTGAAAATATCGTCTGAAAGCAATTCCGTATTCACCTTTAGCCTCATATCCTAGAGATTCCATAGCTTTTGTCGCTTTATCGACCTCTTGAATGTCTCTTACCACAGGAAGCATGTCGATGATAGGTTTCGCGCTTAGCCCAGGTACAGAAGTTGACCCGATATGATGAATAGTTATGCAGTTATTCCCCAGGGCTTGTTTGATAAGTTCCGCCTCTGATGCAAACATTTCTGGCCATTCTAGGCTGTAAGGGACAACTTCGATGTTTTTTTTCACTAGCACCTTGTGTTTTAAAATTATTACCAATTATAACGGTTGGCTCAAGAAATGCAAGTCATAAAATATGAGGACGTTAATAACGTGGGAGCTATGGATTCTTTTAAAACCATACAAGAAGATCAATAAAAATTGCACCTTATGAGTTCTTCGTAATTTTTCCCTGAGTGAGTACTTAAAAACCTGAGTTTTGGGTTTATCCGTCGGATATTCAATGTTTTCTGGAATCTTTTTGCTCTTTCGCCTCGGCAAGGAGGGCGGCCCACCCTTGCCCTCGCCTCCAAGAGCAAAAATCTTTCCAGAAAAGCATTGAATTTCCTGCCGGAGAAACCCAAAACTCAGGTTAAAATGGAGTTCCGCTATCCTCGAGATATTCCTGCAGTAGATTTTGTATATTCATGTTCGCATCCGCTGTATTTTCAATATTCATGCTAGCTAAGGCATGCCCTGCGTTATTCCCTATTAGGAGTGCGGTCATCGCAACAACAAACAAGTACCCTGTCTTCATATTCCTCCTAATTCAAATCTCATCTCTGTTTTCGTCATCAAAAAAGTCCTCAGCAAATGCACTCATGGCCTCATAGAGGAACTCTGGCATTTTTGGATGGTAACTAGCATAGGTCTCCCTGTGCTCCAGGACAACGTCTCTAAGCTTTAAAAAGATTTCTTTTGTGGCTGGGTTAAATTCTGTTAGGAGATCGTAATACCGTTTCATCATCTCTTGGACTTCTTTTGAATCGGGCTTTAGTCGCTGTTCGATCGCCTTAATAGCGTCCTTCATCAACTTATTGGATCGGTCTACTCTTTCTTCGACCTGCTCCTCAGAGAGGGCATCAACTTTTTCTTTGCCTTCTTCAATCTTTTCCTTTCCAAATTCCTTGACCTGAATCTCTTCCACCTCTTTCATTGTGTTTTGTAAGGAGCGGAATTTATCAAGTCTTTCCTTCTGACTTAAAGTGGAATTCTTATAATAGGGAATGGTCATATCGATGCTAGTGGCATACCTCTGCAGCTTTTTAATCTCCTTAGCGAGCTCTTGCCTTCTCGTTACCAGAACAGATGCCACTGCCTTGTCATAAGACTTTGTAAGAAAGATCCCCTTGATTTTGGGCAAGCTTAAACCGATCTTTTTAAAGAAAAGAATTTCAAAAAGACGCAAAGACTGTTCATCGCCATAAATTCGCTTCCCATTTGCCAGACGAATCAAGGGCTTTAGCAAGCCGACGTGATCGTAGTGGCGCAGGGTGCGGACACTCACTCGGGCCTGTTTGGCTAAGGAAGTGATACTGTATTCCATAAATGGACTCCTGGGTTGTAGATATTACCAGAATATCAGATTACGTTACGTCAACTACAATAGGCATTTATGTAAAAAATAATTATCTGTTTTTGAGTAAGCTTTTTAGAAGTTATATATATATTTCATGTTGTGCAGGATCCCAAGCGGGAGTGGCGGGGAGTACAATGGTCATATTTCCTTCCCAATAAAATTTTTCACCAGGGGGAATATACACCACATCGCCTGCCGAAAGGGCAACTTCCTGAGTGTCTATAACGAGCTTACCGGAGCCTTTGAGGACGTAACCCATCTCACTACATTTATGATTGATTGCATATCCTTTCTCGGGATATCTACGAGCAATTTCTGCAACGCCAATATTCATTTCTGCATTTTTCATTGGATATTCGTAAACAGCGCACCCAGAGGAGTTTGTGTATTTGATGGCATCTTGCTTTTTGACATGCTCCATGGCGGTTTTTCCTTTGATAGAGAAACGAACCGATCGTATCAAGTCCAATTACTTTCAAACAAGAATTAAAAAGCAGCCGGAATGAACCGGCTGCTTAATGGTTTAAGATAATTTTCGGTCAGCGAATACCCTCATCGCCTCAGCCATGAAAGTGGCCAGGTCGGAATGGAAGGGATCTAGCTGTTTTCGGAACTCAGGATGTTCCGCATAAATTAAAGCGTATGCTTTGTACACCTCTTGGGTTGCATTGTTATTTTGCTCCATGAAAGTGTGGTGCTTCTTGATGATCTTTTGCACCCCATCTGAAGCGGGATCTAGCCCATTTTCAATGCAGTGCACAAGCTCTTGGAAAATAGCATGGGCCGTTTTTGTATTGTTTTCGTAGAACGCTTTCCCCTTTTTTTCAACATCTTGGATAGTCTTCGTTGGGTTCTTTACGTTTTTCGCAACGAGTTCTTCAGCTGCAGAAAGGTGCCCCCCTTTAGCTTTCACCAATGTGATGTTGAAACCATCGAACATCTCTTTATCTTTCATTTTCTTTTTTCCTTTTAAGTGTTTGATTGTCTTATCGATGGTTTTCAGTAAGACCCCAATTTTTTCCCATTCCTTGCTCAAAGATTTTCTATGAGAATAGAGAGCAGCGAGCTGATCAAAATCGCTTCTCCCTACAACTTTTTGGATTTGCTTCAGAGAAAAACCCAATTCTTTAAAGAAGAGGATCTGTTGGAGCTGTAAAAGCTGTTTCTCCTCGTAGTACCGGTACCCATTGGATCCGTAATAAGCCGGTTTGAGAAGGGCGATCTCTTCGTAAAAGTGGAGGGTTCTGACCGTCACTCCTGAGAGCTCGCTTAACTTTTTTACTGTGTATGCCATCGATTCCTTATCTCTTTAATATCCCTTTGATTTTAAAGGATGGCATCATAATAAGGAATCACGTATACGTGAGGGTCAAGCAAGATATTTTTGAAATAAATTTTATGCGATTTTCAGCTTCTTGAAAATAACTCAAGATATTGACGATTAAGTTGATAGATCTTCGGTTCAGGGAATCCATGCATGCTCGTTTAGGCGCCTTTCATTAAAGAGGGATGTCAAGGGGAGGGTAATTTTCCCACCCAATGAGATCAAAATGCCACCATTCCTCAGAGACTCCTACAAACCCATGTTTTTCCATGATCGTTCGTAGCAGTTCGCGATTGGCGATTTCTTCCTGAGTAGCACCTATGTAATCTTGATGCGCTTTTTCGCTAAAGTCGTCAAAAGCAGACGGCATTGGCAATTCCTTACCTTCTTTTGTGACAAGGGTCAGATCTACTGTGGTGCCTCTGGTATGTCTCCCTCCCTCTCTAGGGTCAGCAACATACCGTGGATCGGGAACTAACTCCCAAAATTTCCACTGCGCTGCAATAGGACGAAACCCATCCCAGATCTTCAATCCTAACCCCATAGTTTCAAGTTCCGCTTGTATGTCGCGGAGTCGCAACGCAGTTTCCTTTAACAGTAGACACTCATGAAAGTGATACACCACTTGTCCCGTGAAGTTATCTGCTGTCGCATATTTCAGCTCGACTTGTATTTGAGGAATAAAGGCGTGAATATCCACGATCCTTTCGTAAGGCCAACTTAGTGTGTCTTCATTGGCACAAGACGCTCTAGAGGCGAAAAGAATACCGGCAATCAATAAAAACAGATTCATTCTCATGGGTTCAACAGGCTCCAGTTCAAAAGGAAAAGGGCATTTTATCCAGCTACTCTAGACAAGTCAAGGTCAATACGTCTTTTTGGCAGGTTTTGAAGACTATACCCAACATGGTTCAAAATTTGGTTTTTGACTGCGTCGGCATCCCCATCTTTGAAGTCGCCTGCATCGCTTGAGCTTATTCAAGTTGGGTTGCAACGGCCTCACCCCAAAAACGATGCGTTTTCGGGGACCCCGGAGGGCCTTCGGCGGCGCTTCGCTTCTTCAAATATGTGGCGCCGACTTTGTCAAATTCCCAAATTTTGAACCACGTTGGGTATAGATCATGTTGTCGCGTAGTTTTCATTTTTTAAGCCCGAAGAAGGTGAGATGGCGCTCTAAAAGCTGCTTGAATTCAAAGTCGTCTAGTTTGGCGAGATCTTCGGGCGGAAGTAGATCGACATTTGGAAGATACGTTCCTCCTAAAATGCCGAAGCAGGGGAGTGATTCTGGACTTTCTGCAGTGTTATAAACGTCTTTAGGCACCATGTAGACATACTCGTCTTTCCCATCTTGAATCACCTTGGCGTCAACCATGTAGTCCATATGATCTTGCCCAATATCCTCGTTTAAGATGAGCAAATGTCCTCTGACAGGTACCAACGTATCATCAGAGGCAAGCTTTCCGCCACCAATTCCTGCACAGTTGAAGACCACTTCTTCATTGATCTCATCAAAGGATTCGATAGTCTCTAGAGTGATCGGAATAGCAAGACGGCTTACCTCCTGGTGTAGATCTTTCATGAATGTTGTCACATTGAAGAAGTAGGTCATAAACTTTTTAAAGTTGCGATGAACGGTCCCATTTTGAAAATCGATGTCTACAATTTCCCGAGGAGGAATTAATCCTTTTTCTTCGATGTATTCAACGCCTGAATGGTTGTCCGGGCTACAGTAGAGGGGCAGTAGTCGGACAGCAGCTGATGAAAGATAGGGGTGTTCTCCTTTCTCAATGGTTTGATAGTATTTGAACGTGGAAAGCGTAATTTGGTCGAAAACTTCATCTAAATCGGAGGCGACCTTTACCAAAGAGAAACATCCTGCGGCTTTCCAAGAAGGAATATTGTAGAGCTCTTTTGACATAATCCCAGAAACGACGTACCCTCTTCGAGCCAATTCAATCGCGGAAGTAAGCCCTATACATCCCGAACCAATGATCCGAATGGGGGGAGTAGCCAGGGGCGAATGGTAACGCGTTTGAAGCAATTCGATTGCTCGATCTACGGAACCCAAGAAGGTTGTCCACCCAGATCCTCCATGACCATAACAATGAACTACGAATTTATTGCCCACATTTTGCGCTGAGATATTCACTTTACCATTGCGCATGGGTCTCACACAGGTGACTTGAATAGCTCGAGTCTCTTCGCTTATTTTTGGCGGCGCAAGCTTGATAACTGGGTTCGCTGATCCAGCAATAGCTGCATAGACGAGCATCAAAATCCACTTATATATTTTCATGCAAAAACCCCACAAGAAAAGGGAATTTTATCCAGCTACTCTAGAAAAGTCAAGGTCAATACGTCTTTTGCGATTGCACGCAAAGATGCTTTTTGGTTGGCAAGGAGCTTGATTCGATCAAAACGATCTCGCAGTGTTTTGATTTTCCCCTCAATATGCTCCTCTGAAGAAGGGACATCTTGACTAACTAATACAAAATAACAATTAAGGTCGTTTTTAAACTACTCATGCCATTGTAACATCTGACACCAGATGCTTTTTCAAATTTGGTGAGCTCCAGTAGGAGTAGAGATGATTTCAAGGGTTTGAGTCATAAATTTTGCCACACTCTGCAATTAGGTGTTTGACTCTTGGGATTCGTTGATCAAGATTTATTTTCTTATCACGAATGAGATAAGCGAATGGGTAAAATCTGTGATCTTTTTCGATCCACCCTACAAACCAACCGTGTTCCAAAGTCTTACCATCTTTAGCAATGTCAGAACCACTCCATCCTGTTTTCCCAAACAGTTTCCATCCTTCGGGTAATTCCTCTTTAAATAGAATTACTCTTGTCATTTGAGTAGCACTAGATGAAATAGGAAGTTGAGCTCGAATCATCTTCTGGATGAAGTCTACTTGCTCTTTTGGGGAGATCTCTAGAGAAGAGTTTATCCAAAAAGGATCTAAAGGTCCTGGGTCAGCCAATCCTCCAGACGCGTCCTGATTACCGTATTCAATAGAGGTTAAATAGTTTTGAATTTTTCTCAATCCTAGTTCTAAGCTTAAAACTTTGGAATACCAAACGCAGGAATATTTCATCCAAGATAGGGGAGATTGAGGAGCTCTCCATGATGCAAGCCAATGATCATATCCCTCTTGGAAATCCCAGATTGGATTTGTCTCATCTTTTAAAATTTTCGCATCGTATCCCATCAAGCTCAAGGGGATCTTGAAAGTCGAACAGGGACTTGCCCGCTCATCCAAATCACCAACTGCATGTACCACTTCGTTGGTTGCGCCATTCGTCAGCAGAAAAGTCTCTTTTGCAAAGAGGCATCCCATTTGGAAAGTCAACAAGACATGAAAAATGATCCATCTCTGCTTCATATTTTTGCTACCCACTTTATAAGTTCTTCATCGAAAAGACTCGCTTCCTCGTAGTGAGGGTTGTGAGCGCTTCTTTCTACTTCCACTACATAGCTCCTTGAGTCAATTGCTCAATAATTTGGGCAAGTTTTTGACTCCCATGTACTCTTCGTCCTTTCTCATGGAATAGATGATTGAGAGGGATTTCAGTGACTAAAAACTGTTCTTCTCCTCCTTGACTACGTGCAATTTCACGACCATCTGGATCATAAATTACACTATGACCTGGACATACGGATATTCCATCATTGGTCCAAATCCAATCAGCGGAAACAAGCCAGCAACGATTTTCATGAGATCGAGCAACAAATTGACTGTAGTATGGAGGGCGTTTTGCGTAGGCATGATCCAAAGGGACTTTATTGCACATAGGGGAAAAAAGAATGGTTGCTCCCTGCAATGCAAGAATGCGTGCAGGTTCAAAATAGTTGGTGTCGAGACAGATCACAACTCCAAATGTAATACCTTTACAGTTAAAAGGAGAAAAAGAAGTCCCTGAGGCAAAATAGTTGTGATAGAGGTAATGCTTTCTCTGTACGCCAAGAAGACTGTCATTTTCAATAATTGCAGCTGAATCAAAAATCTGATCGCCATCTCGTTCGTTAAAACCGACAATCACAGTTGCAGGGGAATTTCTAAAGACTCCAAGCCATTCTTGAAAATCCTCTTCTTCTACTGCGAGGGAATTTTTACGAGCTAGTTCTTCTTGAGCGTAGTAGCCAGTTAAAGCCCTTTCTGGGAGACATAAAAAATCAACATGCTTGGATGCAGCTTTCTCCAAGATGTTTTGTATCTGAGCTTTTCGAGCTTGGATGTCATTAGCAGGAGTATATTGGTATGCTGCAACTTTAATCATCTTATCTCATAAGTTCTTTCTTAACATGAACATCTTAGATTCTTTTTCATATCCCTCTCGGGTGAATTCAATGGAATATCCAAGTTTTTGATAGAAAGGAAGAGCTTCCCAGTCCATTGTGTTAAGAGTAACGAATGAAGCTCTATGCTTTCTTCCAATGTTTTCTGCTTCACGCATGAGTTTTGTTCCCCAGCCTTGACGGCGCAAAGTTTTGTCTATCCAAAGTGAATCCACATAGAGAGATCCATAAAATAGAGTTCCAGAGGCTCCTCCAAGGATATTTCCCTTTTGATCTTTGATGAAAATGCTAAATGGGCGAATAGGGGGAAGTCCTTTTGCATGGAGGGCTTCCTCACTGATTCCACGATAAAGGACTTCTTCGTATTCTTTAGGAATAGTGTCGTGGTGTTCTAAGTGATAGAGAATTTCATTCATTTCTTTGCCTCCAAAAGATCTTTTATATAAAGCTCCATTTGGTAGTGAGGAACTGGATGCCAGCTTGCAATAAACTCTCGAATGATCTTAAAGCCCACTTTTTGATACACGTGGATGGCTCGTTTATTAGTCGCTTCAGGATCTATCAGAACCCTTTTCACATTTGGAAAGTGGGTGATTAAAAACTCTCGAATCATTGGCACAGCAATCCCTTTCCCCAAATAGTTTAGGTCGCAAATGAACAAATCTAAGGTGGTCGCATTGTTTTCTTCAGGAGAAGTTATCAGAAAAGCGAAAGGGATATCTTTATCATAACCAATCCAGTAGGTAGTGTTAGATTCTCCTTGGAAAAACTTTTCCAAGCCATTTAGGGTGTTTTGAAGTCCGACTCCATGAATCCACTCAGCAACATGGGGCTGTACAAGCCATTCGTGAACAAGAAGTCGATCTTTTGTTTCTACGGGTTTAAATATGAACCGAAATTTAGACGAAATCATAACTTTCCTAGTAGTTTCATCGTATATTTTGAGGGTAAGGCTCGTAGGAGACGAGTTACGATCTTATAAAATAAAAATGGTTCACAACTGGCCTTGTTACTTAAAGCAAAATCAACCATGCACTTGCCCATTTTTTCTGCTGTCCATGTGAAGGGGAGTTTTCTTGGTGCCTTAAGTCCTGCTGTATCTACAGGCCCTGGATACACCACAGAAAATCGTAAATTGGTCCCAAAATAGGTTAGAGCTAAGCTTTCAAAAGCTTTGGCAATAGCAGCCTTTGAAGCACTATAGGCACTTCCTGTTGGAGGTGCAAAAATAGCATTTACTGAACTTGTGGCGATGAAGTTTGCACCACCATTTTCTTGGGCAGGCTTTTCCCAAAATTCTATCCAAGCTAAAACACCGAAATAGTTGACCTGCATAATCTTTTCATGGATTTTGAGGTCGAATCGATTAGGATTCTCGATAACAGCTTCTCCAGCCATGCCTGCATTCAAAAAAAACAGAGAGGGACAAAATTGCTGTGCCAGGATTTTTTGAGAAGCCTCTTCGATGAGTTCTTTTTTAGACACATCACAGACTATAGGAATGAAAGCATCTTGCAACTCTTCTTTAAGCTGGGAAAGTTTATCGGATGATCGGGCAATACCAATGACCAACCAGCCACGTTTAGCGAGTTCTCGTGAAATAGCTTCTCCAATACCTGATGAGGCTCCTGTAACTAAAGCAATCTGTCTTTTGCTATTCATCATTTTGCTCCTTGAAAACAGGAAAGACGTCAATATACCGTGACTCTGGCCAGATTTTTTTTAAGTGTGATAATAGTTGGATTGAAGCTTCACAGAATTTAGGGAGATGACCTGTATTTCTCGAACAATCTATAAAAGCTTTGAGTCTCGATAATATTCTTGGTCTGAATCCATTTTCCTTAGGATCCCACTGAGAATCAGAATCTACAGGTCCACTTGGACAAATCCATTTAAAAAAATATTGTTGCCGTAGATCGCGTACTGCAGACCATTCTCTATCAGTAAGCGCTTTTACAATACGCCATCCATCAAAACCGTCTTTTGCATCGATACTTGCAACAAAAGCGTCTTTTCCATTGCAATACTGTAGGATATCCTCGGGAAATTTTGTTGCTAATCCTTCCTTGAGCTTAGCGTAATTTTCAGCATCATCAGGATGAGAACGCATCCAATCCCGAAATTTTAAGTATCTGCTGATTTCAGGATCGCCTTCTTGATAAACATGTACATTGTAGGTCTTAGCATTCTGGTCTTTTTGAAAATATCGTCTGAAGGCAATTCCGTATTCACCTTTAGCCTCATATCCTAGGGATTCCATGGCTTTTGTCGTTTTATCGACCTCTTGAATGTCTCTTACTACAGGAAGTATGTCGATGATAGGTTTCGCGCTTAAGCCTAGTACAGAGGTTGACCCGATATGATGAATAGTTATGCAGTTATTCCCCAAGGCTTGTTTGATAAGTTCCGCCTCTAACGCAAACATTTCTGGCCATTCTGGGCTGTAAGGGACAACTTCGATGTTTTTTTTCATACCATTGGTCTCTGGTAACTCTTCTAAATCAGGGCGAAACTATAACAGAAATTACAATTGTCGAATATCGCGAAAGGGGTGGAATCCTGACAAAAGTTCTGACATGATGACTTCCTTGTTGAGAAAAGTGCATTACGTCAAAACGAAAACGACTGTTATCTAACAGCTCAAAGTTTATGGGGCAACCTGGACTTGAACCAGGGACCGACGGGTTATGAGTCCGCTGCTCTAACCACTGAGCTATTGCCCCTTACCATGGTCAAAAGTTTAGCTGATACCTCCGCCAATTGGCAAGCCTTTTCACTTCGGTAAAAGAGCTCCAAGCGATGGGGCGAATCATCAAGCAAATTCTTGATCCAAATTCTTAATCGATAGCAAAGAATCTCCATTCAAAGGTATGATGGTCCCCGCATGAACACGGCAGCTGTTTCAGCGGACATTCATAGAAGGACGGGGCGAGCCTTAACCTGGACCAATCTCCTCACAGAGCCCCTTTTCACCCTCTACTCATTTTTGGTTTTTATCCTTTACAAAGACCTCGGGGCCTCTGCCTTTCAAGTAGCCCTTCTCACTGCGCTTAAACCCCTTGTGACGATTCTCTCCTTCTATTGGAGTGCAGGACTGAAGGGGAAAACCAAAAAACTCAAGTCCAATGTCCTTTGGGCCTCCTTTCTCATGCGGGCCCCTTTCTTGCTCTGTCCTTGGGTCCATTCGACCTGGTTTGTGATCGGCGCTGCTGTCAACTATATGTTTTTCTATAGGGCGGCAGCCCCTGGCTGGCTCGAAATCATCCGGAGAAATATGGGGGAGGGGAGGAGGAATCGGATTTTTTCCATCACCTCCGCCCTCGCCTATATTGAAGGGGTGGTTTTGGCAATTGCCTGCGGCAAGATGCTCGACTCTGATCCGGGTTGTTGGAAGTTTCTCTTCATGGGGGCTTCTCTCATCGGCCTTTTAGCTCTAGTTGTGCAGTCTCGCATCGTTGTAGAAGGGGAGGATGAGGTGATCGAGCGCCCCTCACTCAAGGAAATATTAGTCAGGCCCTGGCGCGACAGTTTTAGGCTCATGCGGCAAAGGCCCGATTTTTCCAAATTCCAATGGGGTTTTATGATCAGCGGTTTTGGCCTCATGCTCATCCAACCTGCAATCCCCCTCTTTGCCGTCGATCTCCTAAACATCTCCTATTTGGAATGGACTATTGCTATCTCGATTGCCAAAGGATTGGGGTTTGCCCTCTCTTCCCCCCTTTGGGCCAGATGGATTGATCGAATTAGCGTCTTTAGAATGGCGAGCCTCGTCTTTTTATCGATCGGCCTATTCAGTATCCTCCTGAGTCTTTCCATGATCCATATCTTTTGGTTCTATATCGCCTACTTTTGGTATGGCGTCGGCCAAGGGGGAAGCCATCTCATTTGGAACATGTCTGGTCCCATCTTTTCGGGCAAAGAGGAGAGCTCTCGCTATACGGGAGTCAATGTCGCAATGGCCGGATTGAGGGGGGCTGTCGCACCTCCTTTGGGCGGGCTCCTCTCTGTCTTTCTCGGCCCCGTCCAGGTCCTTTTCCTCGGAAGCGCTTTTTGTTTTTATAGCGGCTTTCAAATGTTTCAAAAACGACTCAAAAAAGATCCTTTGTCGATAAAAAGCTAAAGTGTATATAGGGGTCAAAAGGATCTTTAAAGACCTATGCGCGCAATTCACTCTCAATGGCTCGCTCTACTCCTTTTGGCCTCGATCGCTTTTGCAGAAGAAGAGGCGGCAGCGAATGTCGCAGTCACTTTGTCTCGCCGCGATAGTATCCCCGAGGAAATCCAAAGTACTTCTGATCCCTATTTTGAAGGGTATATCCAAGCCCTCATCGATATGCACTACGCCGAATACAGGGTGATTGTCCTCGTCAAAAATCACAAAGTTTGGCTCGCCAACATGCCACACAACAAAATGCTCTCCAATAGTATTGTCTCTTTCGTGCGCGACATCCCCGGCGTTGAAGGAGTGCATGTGCTCAATGGCGTTCCCCCAGAAGATGAAGAATTGCGAAAGAAGTATGTCGAAAGACCCAAAATTGCAGGAATCTGGTTTCCCCAAATGACCGAACTCTTCTTGCCCCTCATCGCAGATCCAAGAGCTGCCACCTATAGCCTCGGCTGGCGCAGCGGCGATCGAATCTGCGGCAATAAATGTATCGGCGTCTCTTTGGGCGACGACTTCCCCATCTACCGCTGGCTCGACGTCTTTTGGGGAGGCGACATTCAGATCGGCATCGAAGCGGGCATCTGGTCCGTATTCGATATGGACCCCCACCCCAATTTCGCACATGGCACGGCAGAACTCGTCAATACCGATTTCTACGTAGGCATCCCCCTCTCTTTTGCCACAGGTCCTTGGTCTTTTAGACTAAGAGGTTATCACATCTCGGGTCACCTCGGTGACGAATACATGATCGATCATCCAAACGAGCTCAGACTCAATCCGAGCATCGAGGCCATCGACTTCTTCACCTCCTATCAAGCTACTGAAGCGATCCGCATCTACTTCGGTCCCGGCGTTTATGTCCACAGCGACCCCACTTTCAAATGGAAGCCCATCTACCTCGAATACGGAACTGAGGCCCGGTTTTTGGGAAGTAAATTCATGAAGCAAAGGCTCTACGGCACCTGCTTTATCGCAATGCTCTGGCGCAACTTGGAGCAGCTCCACTACAACTTCGATGGGACCTATCGCGCCGGCTACGAATTTAGCAAACTGCAAGGGATCGGGCGAAAACTGCGCCTATACATCGGCTATCACCACGGCTATTCTCTCGAAGGGCAGTTCGCTAAAAAGCGAACACACTACTTCGAATACAACATGAACTACGGATTCTGACATATTTTAGCATCCACAGGTAAGAATCCCTCATCGTAAACGGGCCCCTCAGGGCCAATTTTGAGAGTTTTATTGAAGAATTGCTCCAAAACCCAAAGCCCTTGGCGCGCTGTTTGAATACAGTAGAAGCAGTTGCTCACCCACTCAGATCCCTTGATTGTGCCAGTCTCTCGATTTAACTGAAAACGAGAGGTGATTTTGCGCCGCCAATAATCGTCATCGCCAAAAAGGAGGATCGGATTCGGAGGAGCGCTCCCCGTTTTGCGCCGCACCTCCTCGAGAGTGTATTCAAAATCCATCCCGATTCCGCCCGGCAAAAAGATCGGAATGTCCAGATAAAATTCGGCCTGTCTTTCGACAAGGCGATCGAGCCGGTAGGTCATTTTCGCATCGATGTGCGGATTTTGTTGCTGCTCGTTCACTACCGCTTTTTCCTTCGAGCGAAAATCGACGATGTTTGCGCAGGAGAGAATGCCGACCGATTTGGCCACTCGGTTGCCCACCTCCATCGCTCCAGGGCCCCCTCCTGTAAGAAGGGCAAGTGGAGTCCCCTTCGAAAGGAGGGGATGATTCATCTTCTCTCGCATCGCCAAGAGACCGATCAAAAGCTCCTTGAGCTCCTTTTCGAAATTTCCCTCTTGTAAATTGGAGCCGTAAACGCCGAGAAAAGTCGCCTTTCGAAAGGTCTCAATCAGCGGCAATGGGACAAAAAGTCCCGTATCCTTTTCCGGCTTGAGCACGTATTGCAAAATTTTCCCCGAAAGATCATCGACCCAAAAAACGGGGATGCCAAATTTGGCTAAATCGACGAGCATCGCCCGGTCTTCATGCGAAAAAAATCCGCCGTGCGAACACGAGGGGAATTGGAAATAGATCCGCTTCAAACACCGCTGCACCTGATCGTTGAGCAGCATCCTCTTCATCAAGGGCGTCGGGAAATGGCGGCAGAGCAAAATCCCCTGCGAGGTGATGAGCCCCGTCTCAATGGCCTGCAAAAAAGGGAATGAGGGCTGGTTTTCGATGTATTTTTCTGCCACTTGCGCCTGTCTTGCCGGATGGGATAGACCTGGAAAATCATGCTTGACCGGCTCTCTTGTGATCCAGTCGCTCGCCTTTAAACTTTTCATCTGCGTCCCCTTCACCACGAAAACAGAGGCGAGTTTGTTTTTGTCAGGGGCTGTCGCAAACGCCTCGAACAAACTCTTCGGATCTTCCAACGCTGCGATCAGTTGGTCCCGATCAGAAAAAAAGACATGCTCGCGGTGCGGCTCGAGTGTGTAAAATTCGAGCGGAATATCGTCGATCACTTGATCGCTATTGCCAAAAAGCTCATAAATGTCCCCCGATGCAGCTGTGTCGGGCTGTAAAAAATTGGCCGAAGTGTGGTGAATCCCCGGCGGCAATAGCTCATCCACGACATGCGCATAGACGGTTCGAATGTGCAATGGAGCCGTCCTCACGAGAAGCATCTCATTCGGATGGACGAGGCGCGGCGCCCGCCCCTCAAAGTGCTGATTGAGCTGCAATAGTTGACGGGCGTGAGACATGTTTTTTTTAAGCCCCTTAATGAGCGTTGGCAAAAGGCCGTACAAATCCATCTCAAAAGTGACAATCCCATCGAGCAGCGCAATGAAAGCAACTGTCCTCCCTTCCACTTTTTCCAAAATCAGCGCGCCGCTCCCCTCAAGCCCCCCCAAAGAGAGGAGCGGGCGCCCTTTCCGATCCGATCTTCCAAACATCCGCATCAAATAATCGGGATCGCGCACTCTGCGCCTCTCGTCTTTTGCAAAAAGTTTTCCAATATAAACGTCAGACTCCAAAGCCTCTAAACAGGTAAGTCCCAGTTTTCCAATCCCCTGCAGCTCCACTTTGACATGCGCAGTGTTCTGCTTCCGCTCAAAGTGAAACTCCTTGCAAACACTATTGATCCCCAACTGCGCGAGTGTGCTTTTCAAATTGAATGAGATCCTCTTCGGGTCGATCTCATATCCGATAAACGCTGGCGATATCTCTTCAATTTTGATGGTCGCAAGCCGTTTTTTATCAAAACTGGAGCCGATTTGGATAATGAATCCATCGGGCGTCACCAGATCGTAATGGTGCGGTGTTAAATAGCTTTCCAAATTCGGGTACTCCTTAAAAAGTTGCAAAGTCGCGCTAAATTGACTATACTGAATCGGTAAAAAAATGGAACCACGTAGTTTAGCCATCCACGACGGCTCTTTCCACGCAGATGAGGTCACCGCCTGTGCGCTCCTCCTCCTTTGCGGCAGATTGGACCGGAATAAGATTTATCGAACCCGAGAGCCAAAGACCCTCGACAATTGCGAATTTGTCTGCGACGTCGGAGGCATTTATGACCCGCAAAAAAAGCGCTTCGACCATCACCAGGCAGATTATAAAGGAACTTTGAGCAGCGCAGGGATGGTCCTTCTCTTCTTAAAAGAGACCAATCAGATGGAATCCCACCTCTACGACCATTTCAATAAATCACTCGTCATCGGAGTCGACGCCCACGATAACGGGATCGCTAGGCTCGAACCCGGCATCACCTCGTTTTCCCAGGTCATTTCCAATTTTTTGCCCATCGAATACGATTCGACAGCCGAGGAAATGGACCTCGCCTTTTTTAATGCCCTCGATTTCGCCTTGGGCCACCTCGAAAGGCTTAAAAAAAGACATTTTTATACCCTCAATTGCAAAGAAGCCATCAAAAATGCAATGGTGCAGGGGAGTTATGCGCTGATTTTTTCCGAATCGCTCCCTTGGCTTGAAAATTTTTTTGATCTCGGCGGCGATTTGCACCCAGCCCAATTTGTCATCATGCCCTCAGGCAAACACTGGAAATTGCGGGCAATTCCCCCAAGTCTTTCAGAGAGGATGAAGGTGAGAAGAGCCCTGCCAGAAAAATGGGCAGGTCTTCGCGATGAAGAGCTGAGAAAAGTAACCGGGATTCGAGGGGCCATCTTTTGCCATAAAGGGCGCTTCATCTCGATTTGGGAAACAAAGGAAGACGCGATCAAAGCGTTTCACTTAAGCATGGAGCATCACTCATGAATACTGTATTTGGCCTGATCATCCAGGGAAAACTCCCCTCCAAGAAAGTCTTTGAAAATGAGCGGATTTTAGCCATTGAAGATATCCATCCCGTGGCCCCCGTGCATCTCCTCATCATGCCGAAAAAAGAGATCCGCAACCTCCAGTCCCTCGAACCCCACGATTACCCCCTCCTCGGAGAAATCGTCCAAATCGCACAGCAACTGGCCGAAGAAAGGGGAGTCGCAGAAGGGTATCGGCTCCTAACCAATATCGGCCCCGATTCGGGTCAGACGATCTTTCATCTCCATTTTCATCTCATCGGCGGAAGAGTTCTCGGGACATTGGCTTAGCTGCAACTCAAGATGGACACCGCTCAAAATCGCCTTCCCCCGGCCAATAGAGCATTCAATAATAGCAGCAGGGCTCCTTGGCAAATCGAGATACCTCGCAAGGACTCTGACATGGTTCATCTCCCCTTCAAAAAAACAGCCCCCATTATAATAGGAATAAAAACCCCCTTCCGAAGTGCCGAGGCGCACCGTTTTGGCCCCCCGCTCACTCCCGTAAAAAAAAGTCCCTTTTCCAAAGGCCGGCCCAATCGCTTTGCCCCCAAAAAAGGCAAGTTCTCGATCCGCACATACTTCCAAGGGCAAACCCTTGTCAAATTCGATCGATTGACAGCCATAGTAGCCACCCGCACAAATGCCGAGATAGATCCCCCCTTTTTCAACAAAATCTTTGATCTTGCCGTTGGGAATCCCTTGCAAATGTCGATGATAGGGGACGTCTCTTCCCCCAGGCATAATAAAGAGCTTCAAGGAATTAAGTCCCCCTTGAAGAATTTGTTGAACCCCAATTCTAGGGTGCGTAGGTCCACTCCAAATGGCCCCTTCCCCCTCATATATTGCAATCATCAGACAAATAGGGTAACAAAAGGGGAAATGGGTTAGCAATGATTTCTTCTCTCTTCGCTGCGCTCCTCCTTTTTGCCCCCTCTCTCCCTGAAGAGGAGGGGATCCGCCGGGTACAGGCCCACCTTTTGATCGACGATCCTTCCTCTGCTTTAAACGAGGCAAATGAACTCGCAACCCTTTACCCCGACTCGGTTGAAATTCAAAAAACCCTCATCCAAGCATTCGCTGTCAATGGCTTAGAAGAGGAGGCGCTCGATCATTGGAACCAATTGACCTACAAAGACCCATCGCACCTCTATGATCGGAACCTTCTGGAAGAGCTCGCCTGGGGAGTGCTCAAAAAGGGGACCCGCTCAACCCAGTACGGAGTGAGACTCGCAGCGGCCATCGGCTCTTTTTTAACGCGCGATGTGAGGGCAGTGCCAATTTTGATCAAGATGATGCGTGATTCTAATGCGGTGATCCGTTCCGTCGCGATTCAGATGGCCTCCGCATTTCGGGACGCTCCATTGAAAGATGAGATCGCGCGGCTCATGCGCGAGGAAAAGGTTTGGGTTGTGAGGCTCGAAGTGATCAAAGCGGCAGGTGCTTTGAGGATGAAAGAGCTCGCCCCCGAGATCCAACAGCTCGTCCAATCAGAAAAAACCCCCTTGGAAGAGAGACAAATTGCCATCGCCTCCCTCTTAGAGATGTACGATACCATATCTAAAGAAGAATTTGAAAGGCTCGCGCGGAGTAACCGGGCCGGATTGAGACATTTGGCCTGTTCGATTGCCATCCATTTTCAAATGCAAGAGGTCAAAGAGGAGGTGCTGAGCCTCATCCAAGACGCCCACCCGGCAGTGAGGATCGCTGCACTAAACGCATTTGGACTGCTCTATAAGGGAGAGGAAAAACAGATCGCAGCAGCTCTGCAAGATTCCGATCCATCCGTTGCCATCACCGCAGCGTGGGCCGCCTTTCTCATCGATTCGCCCCTCGCGATGGCGACCATGGAAAAATGGCTTTTCGATGCGCTCCATGAAAATAGACGTTTTGCCGCTGCAGCGCTTCGCTCTGTCGGACACAAGGGGACAACTCTTGCCCTACAAACGATGGAAAAGAGCACCGACCCTTATGTGCAGGTGAATTTGGCACTCGGCCTTTTGGGACAAAGGGTCGAAGTGAAAAAATGTTCCGATCTCATTTGCCAGTTTTTAGAAAAAGAAAACCGGATGCTCATGCTCGACCAAAGACAAAACCCCCTATTCGAGGTACTCGCGCCAAGCGCTGTGCGCCATAACGATCAAACCCCCAATTTCCCCGAAGCACAAGACCAAATGACTAGGCTAAATCTCGTCTCGCTCCTCGCCATTTTAGAGGATGAGAGGGCTTTGCCGGCGCTGAAAACCTTTTTGCAAAGAAAACATTGGGGTGTGACAGGGCTCGCCGCCGCAACCCTTCTTCATGAGGGAGACGACACCGCTCTCGAAGTGGTTAAAGAGCTCGTCCACGACCCCGATCCCAACATTCGGCTGCAAGCCTGTCTTGTATTAGCGATGTTTGGCAAAGACGAATCGGTCCTGCATGACCTCCAGGGAGCCTACGCAGGAGCCGATCACGAAAAAAAACTGCACATCCTCGAGGCGCTCGGCAGAATCGGCAACGCCCAGTCATATAGCTTCTTGGTCGGGGTGCTAAAAGAGCCGTTCCCGATCCTGCGCGTCGCCGCCGCCGCCGCTCTCATCCAAAGTGTCAACCGGTAATTGCCCCTGGCAAAAGCTCTCGGCGCAAAAGGGCTAGGGATTTAGGACCGGTGGCTCCCGTTACCTTCTGTAGTATCGCCTGGAATTCCAATGGATCTCTTTCCAATTCTGGGTGAAAGTGAAAATAATCATCGTTTTTTCCACCATCATTAGAGTGTCCAAAAGTGCGTAATGCAAGTGACCTTGGGACGCATTTCCCTAGTCCTGTCATAGTCAAACTAAAAGGATCGACATCCAAGATCGTGTCTGTTGGTTTCTCAATAATACGCAAAAGGAGAGCGGTGCGGATGATGTCAGGAAGCATTTGGTCTTCCAATCGGTCGTGAGTCATTCGAGCGGTCTCATAGCGAATATGTAACTTGTCTTCTTCGGAAACGCCCCCCTCCTTTTTCCATTTTTGCTCTTGCTCCAACATTGCTTGCTCAGCTTTACAAAACGAAGATTGGGCACGGTCTATGAAACATTTTGTTTGAGCTATCAGGGGAAGAAGATCTCGGTAAGAGTGATTTAGTTGGGACTTGTCAAGCTCGTACTCATCAAAAAAAGCTTCGACATTTTTGCGCGTCCAAGGTTCTATCTGTTTTAGTTGCTTATAAACTTGCTCGCCAAACTCGGCGCGGGCTTTGTTGAGTCTAGACCACTGCGCCAGATACGTCGGGGCAAAGATCAAAAGGGGGGATGCGAGAATGAGCCCAGCGAGGATCGCCGATGCCGCGCTTGTGACAACAATGACTTTATAAGAAATCGCAAGTGCCACAGCGCAGATGGCAACCAGGGCCACATAGCAAATTTTTTCAAGGGCGCACTGGGCATTTGCCTTTCTTCTGAGATTTGCATTATTCGCCTCTAAAACCTGAAGCGCTGTCTTGCCCGGCTGTTTGAAATCGGTCACCAAGTGATGTCGTTGTATAGTCATAACCCTCCTAATGTAGCTAAACTTATACCAAAGACGCGTAAAGATAGCACCAAAAAAAGATTAAAGCAAAGTTTTTAGTGCATCTCTTTTCATTTTGAGATGAATTTGAGCTAAGCCGTTGGATCTGTGTGGGGAAAGATTGGCTCCAATGCCGAGTTCTTCGATAAAGAGGGGAGGGCATTTTAGGATTGTCTCGGCGGTTTCACCTGAATAGACGGCGATCATCAGGGCGGCAAGCCCTTTTGAGATGAGCGCATCGCCGTCGGCGTCAAAAAAACAGTTGCCATCTCGGACTGTGATTGCGAGATAGAGGGCGCTTTGGCACCCTTCCACTTTGCGCTCCCTCGTTTTCCATTCTTTCGGAAAAAGAGGGAGATTTTTGCCCATGCGGATGAGCTCTTGCATCCGCAATTCAGGGGAAAGGGGGGCAAATTTTTCCTTGATTTCCAAGCACTTTTTTTCGAATTCCTCATTCATAGAGACCCAGAATTTTAGCAGAAGAAAGATTAATAGTCATTGACTATAATATACCCTTTCGGGTTACATTATGAGCATTTCCAAGACAAAAAGCGATATGTCAAAAGAAGAAATGATCAAGATGGAGGGCAAGGTTGAAGAATTGCTCCCGAATATGAACTTCAGTGTGCTCCTCGAAAATGGGATGCGCGTGATTGCCCATTTAAGCGGCAAAATGCGGATGCGCAACATCCGAGTTTATGCCGGGGACAATGTGACGGTCGAGATGTCTCCCTATGATTTGACGAAAGCCCGAATTGTGTATCGCCAGAAATAATTTTTTGAATTTTGGAAAAACAGTTGATTTTATTGCTCCAAGTCCATATGCTTGTAAGCTTTTGAAACCTATTACATGAGAGCCTCGGAAAAACTAGGTGAGGTTTTGCGAGGGTGAGCGCCCAGGTAGCTCAGTGGTAGAGCACTTGCATGGTAAGCAAGTGGTCGTAGGTTCAATTCCTATCTTGGGCAAGAGTGCCCCTGAAGAGACCTGAGTTGGGTGCGGGGCGAAAAAAAATTTCTAGAGCCGAATGGAGGAACTTTAACAATGGCAAAAGAAGCATTTCAGAGAAACAAAACACACGTAAACATCGGTACAATTGGGCACGTCGACCACGGGAAGACAACGCTGACTGCTGCCATTACTAAGGTTTTGGCTGAAAAAGGTCAGGCAAAATTCCGAGACTACAGTTCGATCGACAACACACCTGAGGAAAAAGCGCGCGGGATTACGATCAACGCATCGCACGTGGAGTATGAGACAGCCAAGCGGCACTATGCACACGTCGACTGCCCGGGCCACGCTGACTATGTGAAGAACATGATCACGGGTGCGGCGCAAATGGACGGGGCGATTCTCGTCGTTGCGGCGACTGATGGTCCGATGCCACAAACGAAGGAACACATTCTCCTTGCCCGCCAAGTGGGTGTCCCTGCGATTGTCGTGTTCCTCAACAAGATGGACATGATCGGCAAGGGCGACGAGGAGCTCGTAGAACTCGTAGAAATGGAGTTGACAGAGCTTTTAGAGGCGAAAGGGTACAAAGGCGTTCCGATCATTCGAGGTTCTGCGCTGAAGGCGCTCGAAGGCGACCGGCACTATGTCGAGGCGATTTTGAAGCTGATGGATACGGTGGATGAGAAAATCCCAACGCCGATCCGAGAAATTGATAAGCCATTCCTCATGCCAATCGAGGACGTCTTCTCGATTTCAGGCCGCGGTACAGTGGTCACAGGAAGGGTTGAGCGGGGCAAAATCAAAGTGAACGATAAGATCCAGCTCGTCGGAATCCGCGAAACACGCGACACTGTTGCGACCGGTCTTGAGATGTTCCAAAAGACTTTGGACGAGGCGCTCGCAGGAGAAAACGTCGGGGTCCTCTTGAGAAGCATTGAAAAGAACGATGTCGAGCGGGGAATGGTCCTCTCGGCCCCTGGAACATGTACGCCGCACACCAAATTTAAAGGAACTGTTTACGTGTTGACGAAAGATGAGGGGGGGCGCCATAAGCCTTTCTTCACCGGATATAGACCGCAGTTCTATTTCCGAACGACCGACGTTACTGGAACAGTCGAACTTCCTCAAGGGACAGAGATGGTGATGCCAGGAGACAACGTAGAGATTACGGCAGAACTGATCAACCCGATTGCGATGGAAGAGGGAATGCGTTTTGCGATTCGCGAAGGTGGCCGTACGATCGGCGCTGGAACGATCTCAAAGATTTTGAAGTAATTTGAAATAAAAGGGCGATGGGGGAGCTATTCCCCCCCTTTGCCCATTTGGGTGTGTAGCTCAGCTGGTAGAGCAGCGATCTCCAAAGTCGCCGGTCGGGGGTTCAAATCCCTCCGCACTCGAAGATTCGGAGTGAAACAAGGGGGGAAGATGTCGGCGATTGTGGGCGAGAAAAAAAAGAGTTCCTATTTCCGGGAGGTGCAAGGCGAGCTGAAGAAGGTGAGCTGGACCTCTAAACAGGAGCTTATTTTTTGTACCAAGGCGGTGATCTTTGCGACATTTGCGTTTGGTCTTGCGATTTATGCTGTCGATTTAGGGATTCGAGGCATATTGGAGATGGCGACCAGTATTGTTCATAGGATTTTTGGGTGAGAAAGTATGCATAAGTGGTATGTCGTTCAAGTGATGTCGAGCCATGAGAAGAAGGTGAAGAAGGCGATTGAAGAATATCTTCAGGCGCGCGGGCTTGCAGATGACATTGTTGAAATCTTAATTCCTACAGAAAACATCTCCGAAGTGAAAAGGGGACAGCAAAAAATCAGTGAAAAGAGGATGTGGCCGGGCTATCTTATGGTCCGCATGAATTTGACCGACGAGTCTTGGGCCTACATCAAAGATACCCCTGGAGTGATCGACTTCTTAGGGGGAGAAAAACCGGCCCCGCTCACCGAGAAAGAGGTGAACGACATCATGAAAGAGCTCGAAGATCGGCAAAAAGGGGTCGTGCAAAAACATAAGGTCGAAGTGGGCGACCGGGTCAAGATTACCGATGGAGTGTTTGTCAACTTTATCGGCACCGTGACCGAAGTGAACCACGAAAAAGGAAGACTCAGCGTAATGGTCTCGATCTTTGGTCGGGATACGCGGGTCGATGACCTCGAATTCTGGCAGGTGGAACAGACAACTGCAGAGAATACGGGGTAATGGGGAGAAGGGCCCTAAGGGCCCTTCGATAAGACTCAAAACAAGGAAACTCGATGGCGAAAAAACTAGTTAAGCAGATTAAACTGCAAATTCCTGCAGGGAAAGCCAATCCGGCCCCGCCGATTGGCCCCGCTTTGGGATCGGCCGGGATCAATATCATGGCCTTCTGCAAGGAATTCAATGCGAAGACGCAAGACCAGGGGGGCGATATATTGCCCGTCGTGATCAGCGTCTATTCGGATAAATCGTTTACATTCATTACTCGCAAGCCGCCCGTATCGCGGATGATCTTGAAGGAGCTGGGACTCGAATCGGGTTCTAAAGTTCCGAACCGAGATAAAGTGGGTAAATTAACTCGATCGCAAGTGAAAAAAATCGCCAAGGCGAAAGTCGAAGACATGCGCATTGTCACAGAGGAAGCTGCTGAGATGATGGTGATGGGAACGGCTCGCTCAATGGGCGTAGATATTGTGGAAGGGTAAGATGGGAAAACGATCCAAGAGAATGAAGAAGATCGACGAGATGATCGATCGAGAAAAAATCTACAAGTTGGAAGAGGCGGTAGAGCTTTTGAAAAAGTGTCCCGCACCCAAGTTTGACCAGTCACTCAATGCCGCACTCGCCATTGGAATCGATCCGAAAAAATCGGATCAACAGGTGCGAGGCACTGTCTCTTTGCCCCACGGAACGGGACAAAAGGTGGTGGTGATCGTCATTGCGAAAGGGGACAAAGCGAAAGAGGCGCTCGATGCAGGGGCCGACTTTGCAGGGGCCGAAGAGTATATTGAAAAAATTAAAGGCGGATGGACCGATTTTTCCTCGCTGATCGCAACTCCAGACATGATGAGAGAGCTCGGAAAGCTGGGAAAGGTATTGGGGCCTCGCGGACTCATGCCGACACCCAAAGCGGGCACTGTCACAGCCGATGTCGCGAAAGCGGTTCGGGAAGTGAAAGGGGGAAAAATTGAGTATAAAGTCGACAAAACGGGAAATGTCAACAATGCTGTTGGCAAACTCTCTTTTAAGGCAGAACAGTTGGTGGACAATTTGAACACTTACCTCGGCGCGATTGCGAAATCGAAGCCTGCAAGCTCGAAAGGGGCCTTTTTGAGAAGTTTGTACCTCTCAACGACGATGGGACCCGGCTTGAAAATCGACCTACAATCCATCGCGTCATTGGCATAAAGGAGAAGTTACATGAGAAAAGAAAAACCGCTCCTCCTCGATGAGATCCGAGAGAAGATCGACTCCTCAAAGGCGATGATTGTCGCGAAGTATGATAAATTGGAACCCAATACCTCTTGGGAATTCCGAGGACTTTTGCGCGCATCTGGAAGCCAATTTGAAGTTGTGAAAAAAAGGCTATTTGTAAAAGCGACTAAAGATGCAGGGATCGCATTCGATCCAAGCGCTTTTCAAGGCCACATTGCCGTTGTTTTTGTAGGCGGGGAAGATGCAATGCCCGCAGCGAAGACAGTGTTCAAATTTTCAGAAGAGCATGGAAATTTGCTCCAGGTCATTTGTTCGCACTTTGAAGGGCGAATCATCCCTGGTACCGAGTTAGAAGAACTTTCTAAGCTACCTGGCATGGACGAAATGAGGGCGATACTGCTCGCGCTATTTACATCGCCAATGTCCCAAATGCTCTCCGTGATGGAAGCAGCGATTGCCGGTCCGCTTGGAAATAAAAGTGAAAGTTAAAGTTTTAGGAGAAAGAAACCCATGAGTCAACAATTAGAAGAGCTGGTAGATAAATTGAGCCAATTATCGGTCCTCGATATGGCAAAACTAAAGGAAAAACTGGAAGCGAAATGGGGAGTGAAAGCAGCCGTTGCTGTAGCCGCAGCACCAGGTGGCGCTCCCGCAGCGGGAGGAGCTCCTGCTGCCGAGGCAACCGACTATAAGGTGACCCTCGAAGGCCCAATACCCGATGACAAAAAGATCTCTGTCATCAAAGTTGTGCGCGAAGTGACAGGTCTCGGCCTCAAAGAGGCAAAAGATCTCGTCGAAGGTGCGCCCAAAGATTTGAAGCTATCAGTGCCCAAAGCAGAAGCGGAAGAGATCAAGAAAAAAGTAGAGACTGCTGGTGGAAAGGTCAAATTGACGGGCCTGTAAAAAGTTGCATAAAAAAAGTTTGCAATTGCGTTATGATGTCAGTGCGGGGGGTTTTATCCCCCGGCTGATTTGTTTTATTTTGAAAAATTCTGAGGAGCTGCCCCATGCTAAAAAAGCCGCCTAAACGGGTGAGTTTTCGTGAACGGGAAGAGATTATCGATCTCCCCAATTTGATCGAGATTCAGATTAAGTCCTACAACCAATTTCTTCAATCCCATTTGTTGCCGCACGAGCGGGAAAACATTGGACTTCAAGAGGTTTTCAGCGAAATTTTTCCTATCAAGTCGTACGACGAGAAAACCATTTTAGAATTTATCTCTTACAATCTAGGGGTCCCCAAGTACTCGCCAGAGGAGTGCATTCGCCGCGGGATTACCTACAACGTCACGCTCAAGGTCAAGTTTCGATTGACCGATGAGACGGGGATTAAAGAGGAAGAGGTCTACATGGGGACGATCCCCGTGATGACTGAGAAGGGGACCTTCATCATCAATGGAGCCGAAAGGGTCATTGTCTCCCAACTCCACCGCTCTCCCGGAATCTCCTTTGAGCAAGAAAGGCACCCCAAAGGGACTGTCCTCTATTCTTTTAGAATTATTCCTTACCGCGGCAGCTGGTTAGAGGCCTCTTTCGACAGCAACGATCTGGTCTATGTCTACATCGATCGGAAGAAACGGCGCCGCAAAATTCTCGCATCGACCTTTATCCGAACGCTTGGCTACTCAACCGATGCCGATATCATCGAAGAATTTTTTGAGACGGTCAAAGTCAAAATCAAATCGGACAAAGACTTTGTCAAACTGGTCGGCAAGATTTTAGCGGAAGATGTCGTCGATGAACAGACAGGACTTGTCTTTGGAAAAGCGGGGGAAAAACTGACTACGGCCATGCTCAAGAGGATGGTCGATGAGGGGATCCAAGTGGTCCGTATTGCCGAAGAGGCAGATGAGACCCATCCAGTCATCAAAATGCTCTCCAAAGATACGACCGATTCGTATGAGTCGGCCCTCAAAGACTTTTATCGCAAAGTGCGCCCGGGCGAACCCCCGACGCTCTCCAATGCGAGATCTGCGATCATGCGGCTCTTCTTTGATCCAAAACGGTACAATTTAGGGCGCGTCGGCAGGTATAAACTCAACCGGAAGATGGGCTTAAGGATCACTGATGAAGAGCTGGGCGTCGTCACTTTGAAAAAAGAGGATGTGATTGAGGCGCTCAAGTACTTGATTCGGCTGAAAATGGGAGATGAAAATGCCCATGTCGATGATATCGATCACCTCGGAAATAGGCGGGTCCGTTCCGTGGGAGAGCTGATCCAAAATCAGTGCCGCATTGGCCTTGCCAGAATGGAAAAAATCATCAAAGAGAGGATGAATCTCTTTGATTTTTCGTCAGACACGATGACCCCAGGGAAAATCGTTTCGGCCAAAGGGCTTGCTGGCGTTTTGAAAGATTTCTTTGGTAGATCGCAGCTGTCGCAGTTTATGGATCAGACAAACCCGATTTCGGAGTTGACCCACAAACGGCGCCTCTCTTGCCTTGGGCCTGGAGGGCTTAATCGAGAGAGAGCGGGCTTTGAAGTGCGCGACGTCCACCCATCTCACTATGGAAGGATTTGCCCCATTGAAACGCCCGAAGGGCCGAACATCGGACTCATCACTTCGCTCTCTACATATGCGAAAATCAACGAATTTGGCTTTATCGAGACCCCATACCGGATCGTGAAGGATGGGGTTGTCACCGATGAGATCGAATACATGACAGCGGACCAAGAGGCCGAGTTCATCGTGACGCAAGCGTCGACACAGCTCGACAAGCACAATATGTTTAGCGAAAATCTCTGCTGGGCCCACCAAAGAGGGGAGCCGATGGAGATCGAGACTTCAAAAGTGACCCACATGGACGTCTCGTCGAAGCAACTCGTATCGATTGTGGCAGGGCTTATCCCTTTTCTAGAGCACGACGATGCGAACCGCGCGCTCATGGGATCGAACATGCAGCGCCAAGCCGTGCCGCTCCTAAAACCCGATGCGCCGATTGTCGGAACGGGGCTAGAAGGGCGATCTGCGCGTGACTCGGGCGCAGTTGTGGTCGCGACGGAAGATGGAGTTGTCGAATATGTAGATGGCCATAAAGTGGTCGTCGCCCCAAGAGACAACCCGCTCGCGAAGAAAACCTATCAGCTCAAGAAATTCATGCGTTCTAATTCGGGCTCGTGCATCAACCAGACTCCTCTTTGCACAGTGGGAGACAAGGTGATTGCCGGTGATATTTTGGCGGATGGTCCTGCGACAGACAAAGGGGAAATTGCCCTTGGGAAGAACGTTTTGGTCGCCTTCATGCCGTGGTGTGGATTTAACTACGAAGATGCGATTATCATTTCCAATAAACTCAACATTAAAGAGTATTACACTTCTTTTTACCTTGAAGAGTTTGAACTGACGGCAAGGGATACGAAACTTGGGAAAGAGGAGATCACGAAGGATATCCCGAACGTCTCAGAGGAGATGCTGAAGGATTTAGGGGAAGATGGGATCATTCGGATTGGGGCTCTCGTTGAGCCTGGGACGATTCTCGTCGGAAAGATCACTCCAAAATCGGAGACGGAGCTCTCCCCTGAGGAGCGGCTTTTGAGGGCGATTTTCGGGGAAAAAGCGGCCGATGTGAAAGACGCCTCATTGACAGCACCTCCGGGTACGGAAGGGGTGGTCATGGATGTGAAGGTGTTTTCGCGCAGAGATCGCCTTTCAAAAACCGATGATGAGCTCGTGGAAGAGGCGACCCGGATCAAAGATATCCACTCCGATTTCAAGACGAAAGAGGCCGAATTGCAAATTGAGTTTCACGAGAAGTTAGGGGCTTTGCTCTTAAATGAGAAAGCGCCTTCTGCTGTGATGCATCGCAAAACGGGAGAGGTGATCATTGAAGAGGGGCAAATCATCACGCAAGAGATGATTGAGTTGCTCGAAAGTGAAAAAGCGGAAGATCTGATGATGGCCGACAAAGAGATCTATGTCGAGCTGAAAAAGACGCTCCGCAGCTACGAGCTCTCCTATCAAAACCTCGAGATGCAGCACAAAGCTGAAATCGAATTTATGAAAAAAGGGGATACCGAGCTCGATCCAGGGGTGATTCGCCAGGTGAAGGTGTACATCGCGACGAAGCGCAAATTGCAAGTGGGCGATAAAATGGCGGGGCGACACGGGAACAAAGGGGTCGTCGCAAAATTGGTCCCCGAAGAGGACATGCCCTATTTGCCGAACGGCGAGACGGTTGAGATGATCCTCAATCCATTGGGAGTTCCTTCCCGAATGAACATGGGACAGCTCTTAGAGACCCACCTTGGCTATGCTGCGAAAAAAGCGGGAATCTATGTGAGGAGCCCCGTATTTGAGGGGTTTCCTGAGTCCAAAATTTGGGAGATGATGAAATCCCAAACGATGTTCAAAGACGGCAAGGTCCATCTTTACGATGGGAGGACGGGGGAGCGGTTCGACAACCGAATTGTGGTCGGCTACATCTATATGATGAAGCTGAGCCATCTGGTTGCGGACAAGATCCACGCCCGATCGATTGGGCCCTATTCTCTCGTGACGCAGCAGCCTCTTGGCGGCAAAGCGCAAATGGGGGGACAACGGTTTGGGGAGATGGAGGTGTGGGCGCTCGAGGCCTATGGAGCGGCGCACCTTCTTCAAGAGATGCTTACGGTTAAGTCGGACGATGTGGCGGGAAGGACGCGCATTTACGAATCGATTGTAAAAGGGGAAAACACGCTCGTTGCGGGAACGCCCGAGTCGTTTAATGTACTTGTGAAAGAGATGCAAGGGCTTTGCCTTGATATCCGCACAGAGTTTGTGGACTAAAGAATGGGGAGAAGTAAATAGATGTTTGATGCTGATGAGGATGTAAGGGGTTCTCAATTTGATAAGTTGACCATTAAGATTGCATCGGGTGAGGTGATCCGGGATCAATGGTCGAGAGGTGAGATCAAAAAACCCGAAACGATCAATTATCGCACCTTCAAACCTGAGAAAGGGGGGCTATTTTGCGAAAAGATCTTTGGTCCGATGCGCGATTGGGAATGTGCTTGCGGAAAGTACAAGAAGATCAAGCACAAGGGGATCGTCTGTGACCGGTGCGGCGTTGAGGTGACTCTTTCGAAAGTGCGAAGGGAGCGGATGGCTCACATTGAGCTTGCGGTTCCGGTCGTCCACATTTGGTTTTTCAAGACGATGCCGTCCCGCATTGGGAATATTTTGGGGATGTCAACAGCGGATCTGGAGCGGGTGATCTACTATGAAGAGTACGTAGTGACTGATCCGGGGCGCACCGATTTGCAAAAAAAGCAGCTTCTCAACGACAACGAGCACAGAGAGGCGCAAGAGAAGTGGGGCACAGACTCCTTCACCGTCAAGATGGGGGGAGAGGCGATCCAAGAGCTATTGAAGACAGAAGATCTTTCAGCCCTTGTCGTCGAGCTAAAAGACAAATTGCGAAAGACGAAGTCGATGCAAGCGCGGATGAAACTGGCAAAGCGGCTCAAAATCATCGAAGGTTTTTCCACATCGAGCAACAAACCAGATTGGATGGTTTTGGGAGTCGTTCCGGTCATTCCACCCGATTTACGCCCATTAGTACCTTTGGATGGGGGGAGATTTGCGACGTCCGACCTGAACGATCTTTATAGACGGGTCATCAATCGAAATAACCGACTCAAGTCGATTTTAAAATTGAAGACGCCTGATGTGATCGTCCGCAATGAAAAGCGGATGCTCCAAGAGGCTGTCGATGCGCTCTTTGACAATGGCCGCCACGGCCATCCGGTGATGGGAGCGGGGAATAGGCCCTTGAAAGCCCTTTCAGAAATGTTGAAGGGAAAACAGGGGCGATTCCGCCAAAATCTTCTTGGGAAGCGGGTCGACTATTCGGGCCGTTCTGTCATTGTTGTTGGACCCGAATTGCGATTCAATCAGTGCGGTTTGCCGAAAAAGATGGCGCTCGATCTATTTGAGCCGTTCATTGTAAAAAGGCTGAAAGATTTGGGGCTAGTCTATACGATTCGCTCGGCGAAAAAGATGATCCAGAAGCAAGCGCCCGAAGTGTGGGATGTTTTGGAAGAGATCATCAAAGGCCACCCAGTTCTTCTCAACCGCGCGCCGACGTTGCACCGGTTGGGGATCCAGGCGTTTGAGCCCGTTTTAATCGAAGGGCAAGCGATCCGGATCCATCCGCTCGTCACGCCCGCTTTCAACGCCGACTTTGACGGCGACCAGATGGCGGTGCACGTGCCTCTTTCAATTGAGGCGCAGCTTGAGGCAAAACTGCTCATGATGGCGCCCGACAACATTTTCCTTCCCTCATCGGGAAGACCTGTTGCGGTTCCTTCACAAGATATGATTTTGGGCCTCTACTACCTGATGCACGATCCGGTGGTCCATCCTGACAGGGCTGGAAAAAAGGTAAAGGTATACAGCAGTCCTGAAGAAGTATTGATGTCGCTCCATTCGAGTGGTAGCTACAACTGGTTTGGCCCAGACGATGGAGAGCGCAGGGATCATTTGGGGCGGGGATTACACATCCACGAGAAGATCAGAGTATTGATCGATGGTGGAATTATTGAGACGACGGCTGGGCGGGTTGTATTCAACACGATTGTTCCAAAACAGCTCGGATTTCAAAACTATGTCCTTCGGAAGAAGAGACTTTCAGAGCTTGTCCTCGAGTGTTACAAGAAAATTGATCTCGAGACGACCGTTCAATTTTTGGACAACATGAAAAACCTCGGCTTTGCCGAGGCGACGAAAGCGGCCCTTTCGATGGGGACGTGCGATGTGAAGATTCCTCCGCACAAAGCGAAAGTGCTTCAAGATGCATATAAGCGCGTGGCTGTTGTGAAAAAGCAGTACGAAGATGGGATCATCACGGAAGGGGAGCGGCACTCAAAGATCATCAGTATTTGGACCGAAGTCTCGGACCGACTTTCTGAAGATCTCTTCAAGCTCATTTTCGACACGACGACGGGGGATCTCAATCCGCTGTATCTGATGGTCGACTCGGGTGCGAGGGGAAATAAGTCGCAGGTAAAGCAGCTCGGTGCACTCCGGGGCCTCATGGCAAAACCATCGGGAGAAATTATCGAATCGCCCATTACGGCCAACTTCCGAGAGGGGTTGACAGTGATGGAGTATTTCATTTCGACGCACGGAGCTCGAAAAGGGCTTTCCGATACGGCTTTGAAAACGGCTGACTCGGGGTATTTGACGAGACGACTCGTCGACGTTGCGCAAGATGTGATTGTGACGCGCGATGATTGCGGCACGCTGAATGGAATTGAGATCTCTGCGATCAAGCAGGGGAATGAGGAGCTCCTCCCGATCAAGGATCGGATTTACGGAAGAACCGTTTTGGACGACATCTATCAGCCGGGGGATAGCACGAAGGTGCTGGCTCGAGCGGGCGATGTGCTGTCGACGGGACAAGCGGAGGCGATAGACGATGCGGGAATTGAGATGATCCGGATCCGCTCCGCGCTCACTTGCGAAAGCCGCCGGGGGATTTGCGCGAAGTGCTATGGTCTGAATCTCGCGACGGGCAACTTAGTAGGGCTTGGAGAGGCGATTGGGATCATTGCGGCGCAATCGATTGGTGAACCGGGAACGCAGCTGACGATGAGAACTTTCCACTTGGGAGGGATCGCATCTGCGGGCTTGAGTCCAGAGCTCATTGCGGAGCACGAAGGGATCCTCGTCTACAAGGACCTTCGGGTTGTGCAAAACGAAGAGGGGCATTGGCTTGCGCTCAATAAGAATGGGACACTCCAAATCGTGCGCGATGAGGGGAGAATGCTGGAAGATTACAAAAAACTCCTCAGCAATAAATCGATTGAGTCGCTGCAGACGTTCAACGTCGAACTTGGGACGAAGATTTTCTTTGCCGATGGGGCAAAGATCAAGATCAAGATCAAGGTAGGTCAGTGGGAACAGCACAGCAGCCCGATCATTTGCGAAAAACCGGGCTATGTCAAGTACGAGGATCTGGTCGAGGGGATCTCGACAATGCGCGAGGTGAACAAGCAGACGGGCCAAGTAGAGCTGATCGTCAAGCAGCACCGCGGCGAGCTCCACCCGCAAATTTCGATCTATTCGGATGCGGAAGGGCGCGAGCTGATTGGAACCTATGCGATTCCTTCAGGCGCAGTGATCTCCACGAGGGAAGGGCAGTATGTGACGGCGGGTATGATCCTCGCGAAATTGCCGAGAGGGGCAATCAAGACGAAGGACATCACGGGGGGATTGCCTCGCGTGGCTGAGCTATTTGAGGCGAGGAAGCCAAAAGATGCGGCAGAGATTGCCAAAATCGATGGCCTCGTCGATTTCCGCGGAGTTCAGAAAAACAAGCGGATCGTGATTGTGCGAGACGATGTGACCGGCATGGAAGAAGAACATCTGATTCCGCTCACAAAGCACCTTATCGTTCAAAAAGGGGACAACGTTGTGAAGGGACAGCAGCTCACAGAAGGGCTCGTCGTTTCGCAGGAGATTCTCGATATTTGCGGAGTTCGTGAACTCCAAAAGTATCTCGTGAGACAAGTGCAAGAGGTGTACCGACTCCAAGGGGTAGATATCAATGACAAACACATTGAGATCATCGTCCGGCAGATGCTGCAAAAAGTGCGGATCACCGATCCGGGCGATACTACTTTCTTGCATGGAGAGGATGTCGACAAAAAAGTATTCCACGAGCAAAACCGCAAGACGATGGAAGAGGGGGGTAAACCGGCAGCGGCTACACCTGTTCTTCTAGGGATTACGAGGGCCTCTTTAGGGACCGAGTCGTTTGTTTCGGCAGCGTCGTTCCAAGATACGACCCGCGTTCTGACAGAGGCGGCATCGGAATCAAAAACCGATTACCTGCTCGACATCAAAGCCAATAAGATCATGGGGCACATGATCCCAAGCGGCACAGGATTTGGGTATCACATGAAGGTGAACAAATTCGTCGATGCGCAAGGGGCCGACGATTTGGAGATCGATTTCCAATCTGAAGTCACTTCTGTGGGTGTCTGAAAATGGGGGCCCCGATGATCAAATCGGGGCCGACCTTTGAATAGTTCGCACGCGGCCTGCCAAACGGGGCGGAAAATGCCAAGAACAAACATAACGGAGGAGGGCTGTTGCAGAAATTGCTAAGGCAATCCCTTGGATTTGCGCTATGCGTAAGTCGAGATTTTGATCCACTCTTCCGTACAGTTGTTTTACAGTAGTGTGAACTTGACGAGAACCCAAGAGAATCCAGAGACACTTTGTATTTACATCAAAGTGAGGTGCAATAAACCCCGTTGTGATGAGGGCAATTCCTGTAAAGAATCCTAATTTTTCAAGGGGATTCATCGCATGCCAAACACCTATAGCATTCATCAGCTTCCTCTCCCAAAAATTATTTGGGAAGAGGTTATACAACATATGTCCTCAATTGACAAGAGCAGACACGTAACTTTGGGGATCAAAGGGCTCCAAATCTTCTGCGCTTTCTCCCGTACCCACCCACTGGATGGGGATGTTGAGCTCTCTTTGGATTGCAATGGCAATTCCCCCTTTTGCCGAGCCGTCGAGTTTTGTCAAAACGATTCCCGTAAGGGGGGTAAACTGGTGGAATGTTTTAGCCTGATCGATTGCATTGGCTCCGATGGTTGCATCGACTACAAGGAGAGTCTCATGCGGTGCATCAGATATCTGTTTTTGACAGACCCGCCTCACTTTGGCAAGTTCGTGCATGAGGTCGGTCTTTGTCTGGAGCCTTCCCGCAGTATCGATCAAGACGATATCGACCCCGCGCGCGATGCCGGCTGCTACTGCATCAAATGCGACGCCTGATGGGTCGCTCCCGGGCAATGCTTTGACGATATCGACTCCGACCCGTTTGGCCCAAGCGTCCAGTTGATCGATTGCAGCGGCCCGAAAGGTGTCGCCCGCGGCGATGAGCACCTTTTTCTTTTCTCGAACGTAGTGGGCGGCCAATTTGGCCAAAGTGGTCGTCTTGCCGCTCCCATTGACCCCGACGAGGAGGATGACATGCGGTTTTGCCCCTTGGATCGGTTTGGAGGAAATCATCCCCTTGAGCAGCTCCTCTTTGACAAACGAGAGGATCTCATCGGTTGTGATTTTCAAATTTTTTTTATAGAGTTCTCGGATTTTTTCGACGAGGATCTGAGAGGTTTGAGCCCCCAAATCTGCCTCGTAAAAAATTTGTTCTAGTTGTTCAAGTGACGCATTGTCAATCCCTTTAGAAAAAAGGGCCCGGATCTTCTTGGTAAAAGGGGAGACAATTCTCTTTAAAAAGGCGAACATGGCCTCGATTATACATCACTTAGTACTTTTTTTTCATCCGAGTGACAATCAATTTTTCGAGTTTGACAATGTCGCTGACGAAGTTGCGGATCCCCTCGGAGAGTTTTTCCGTCGCCATCGCATTTTCATTGAGGAGGTATCGGAAGGTTTTTTCATCGACCGGCATCCGTTCAAGGGGGCTTGCCTTTGCCTTGGTGGGATCGAGTTTGCGGGGCACAGGGTCGGATGAGTCTTTGAGCTCTTCGAGCAGTTTTGGGGCGATCGTCAACAGGTCGCACCCGGCGAGCTCTAAAATTTCCTCTTTATTGCGGAAAGAGGCTCCCATGATCTGTGTCTGAATGCCAAATTTTTTATAGTAGGCAAAAATCTGGCTTACCGATTTGACGCCCGGGTCTTCTTGTGGGGGATAGCTCTCCTTGCCTTCCGCTTTTTTATACCAGTCGAGAATCCGGCCGACAAAGGGGGAGATGAGGGTTGCCTTGGCATCTGCACACGCAACCGCCTGCACCAAGCTGAACATGAGAGTCATGTTGCAGTGAATGCCCTCTTTTTCAAGTACCCTTGCGGCGAGCACCCCTTCCCAGGTCGATGCGAGCTTGATTAAAATCCTCTTGCGATCGATTTTGGCCGACTCGTAAAGGGAGATGAGATGGCGCGCCTTGGAGATTGATCCCTCAACGTCGAATGAGAGCCGCGCGTCGACTTCAGTCGAGACTCTTCCTGGAATGATTTTCAATATTTCAAGGCCAAAGTTGACAAATACCCGATCAAAAATCTCCCCGAGCTCATTTTTTTTCCCTTTGCCATAGGCGATCGCCTCGTCGATGAGGTGTTGGTATTCGGCCTTTTCGCTCGCCGCATAGATCAGGGAAGGGTTGGTGGTTGCATCGGTTGGTAAATAGGCCTTCAAAGTCTCAAAATCACCCGTGTCGGCCACCACAGTGGTCATCTTTTTCAATTGATCGAGTTGGCTCATGGCAACGGTCCTTTGATAAAATTAAAAAAACTCCCACCTTGCGAAAATCTTCCGAAGTGAAGAGAAAACTGGCTAGGCTCTAACCTCTCCCGAAAGCCATCCACCAGGATAACGACTTCTTTTCCATCTTGCAAGGATTGAATCACCTTTTGTGTCGATTCTGAAGAGAGTTTGAGCCGCATCCGCCCCTCATAAACAGCGGCTAAATCTTCAAATATTTCATCCTCGATTTCTATGATCACTCGCGCAGTATCAGAGGTGAAGTGGAACCGATTCAGGGTGAGGAAAGCTCCAATTTCGTTTCCAAAACGGATCAAGGCAAAGTTCAAAGGGGGGTGGGATTCAGGGGAGCAAAAGGTCATTTTCGACGAGTCAAAAGAGAGATCCCCCGCCATAATGGAATCCACTTCCCAAAGAGCAGGGCCCGAACAGGCGGACAAAAATAAAACAAGAGCCAGGTCAATGAGCCTCACTTCCATTGATCTTATCGGAAGGGGAAATTTTTGCAAACTCCCTTACTTTTCTACGATGGAGAGCGATTGAAACGATTGGAGAATATCGCTTTGGATTTTCACAAAATCTCCCTTAAGCGCTGCTGCTGTCAAAATGTAGGCCTTTCCTCCCTCTACAAAAAGGAGCTGCAGCATTCGGATCTCTCCCCAAGGAGAAGTGCTCGCAATTTCCAAAAGCCTCCCAGAGCCCGATTTCACTGCAAAGGGACCTAAATCGCGTAACTGGGCCGTCGGGTCCTCTTTTTGGATCTCTTTCACTGCTTTGACATACTCTTTCAGCGAAACGCCGACGCCCTCTTCTACGGACAAATTGATCGATGGGCGGAATTCCTTTTCCCCTTTGCCCAAAAATCCCAATTTTAGGTAAGGCGAAGGGTTTTTAAGTTTCGCCATTTCCCAGCCGGGAGGGGGAGTGAAAACGCACTCGTTTGCAAAACCCTGGATGAAAAAAATGAGAAAAATAATCCGCATCAGTGACTTGTCGTGCTCTCACTGTTTTCGACGAGAGCACAGAATGTCGCAATTCCCACGGCAAGGCCAATCCCCCACCCCATCATCGACATGACGGTGGCATCGCGCGTCGCATACCCAGCTGCTTGACCCCTTCTGCACCGGCGTGCTGCAGCCGTCTCTTGGCTAAATCCGACACTTGCGACTCCGACACAAAGGATTGCAAAAACGACTCTCCTCATACCTCTTGCGTTATGTCACAACAGACAGTTTCAAACAAGCTCTAAGAGTAACGCCTTCTCAGTGAGAGAAATGAGAATTGCTCCCCGTTCCGCTCCCGGCGATCACCTCAGCAATTGCCCCAACAACTGCGATTGCCCCCACTCCAATGACACAAGCCTCTTTGGTTGAACAGGCTCCTGCACGTGCGCCCCTTCCCAAAACCGGCTTTTCTTCTGATGCAAATGCTCCTTGAGCCAAGAATAGCGCCCCAAGCACGCACCCCCCAATCCACCCTCTCATAACCCACCCCCAGGTTCATCCTATCTTTTTCCCCAATTCTATTCTAATAAAACTATTTTCCCCTTGAAGGTGTTGGAAGAGGGAAAAAGGAGAGTATAAGACGGTCGGGCTGCTCCGCTCACGCTACGCCCCCGCACGCCCAGTGGCCCTATCTGAGACTTTGTAGACCGGGGTCGCTGAGCTCCCCCTATCGCGTCCTCGCCCTCGCCGTGCGGAGCACTGCTCTTGCGGGCTGCGGTGCGATTCTACTTTGTCTCAGCGGGCTCGGGCTACGATGAGCGCTTCAGCTTCGCTTCCGCGTCGCATCGTAGGAGGGCCGGGCTCCGCCTCGGCCTTTTTTTGTGTGTGCCTAAAAACGATCGAGTTTAAACTGTTTTGCATTGTCCGCCAGGGCATTTTGGCCTACAAAGGGGCCGAGGCGAAGCCCGGCCCTCCCTACGATGCGACATGGAGGCGAAGCCGAAATGCTCATCGTAGCCGATGCCCGCTGAGACAAAGTAGAATCGCACCGCAGCCCGCAAGAGCAGTGCTCCGCACGGCGAGGGCGAGGACGCGATAGGGGGAGCTCAGCGACCCCGGTCTACAAAGTCTCAGATAGGGCCACTGGGCGTGCGGGGGCGTAGCGTGAGCGGAGCAGCCCGACCGTCTTATACTCTCCCTTTTTTCTTTTTTCTTTGACCATTTTTATTTCACCTCCCATTAAAAAGTGGTTTCTGTATAGAATGCTGTGTTTGAGAACTTGGGGAGGCCTCGGTGAAAGGTTTAGAAACGGGAAAAGATAAAATCCAGAAAATTTGCGACGCCTTGAAAAAAGAAACCCTCGAGCCCGCAAAACAAGAGGCAAGGGAAATTGTCGAAAACGCCCACATGCAAGCCTCTGAAATTGTAAGCGATGCAAAAGCAAAAGCCGCATCAATCATCCGAGAGATTGAGAAAGAGATGGAAGAGAAAAAGAGGACGTTTACCTCGTCCTTGGGTCTCGCCTGTCGCCAAACGATCGAGCAGCTCAAACAGAGGATCGAAAAAGAGCTTTTCAATCAAGAGCTTGGCAAAATGGTCATCGGCGAAATGTCTCAGCCCAAAGTGATTGCGAATCTGCTCAACAGTTTCATGAAAGCGATGGAGGAAAAGGGGATCGAGGAGGATTTTGTCGCTCAAATTCCGAAGGGGATCTCTCCGCGGGTGATCAACGACCTTTTGGCAGGGCGGATTTTGGAGCGTCTCCAGAACAAGACGGTTGTCGCTTCTGAGATTGCAGGCGGGCTGCAAATCCAACTGAAGCAAAGGCAAATTACAATCGATATTTCCGATGAGGTGGTGCGCGAGCTGATCGGACAATATATTCGGCGCGATTTAAGGGATCTTGTATTCAACGTGTAAGATGGCAAATTACTATTTTTTAATCACTTCGTTTCCCCCTCTTGCTCTCGGAGCGAAACCCGAGTTGTCATTTAAGGAGTTGGATCAACTCCTCCTCGCAAATTTAACTGAGAGAGATCTGAAAAAATTCAATCAACTCCTCCTGCCCATCGATCTTTACAATATCCGGGCGTTTTGGCTGGGGATGCCGCTCGATGACCGAGGGCACATCAAGGCACGCGAAATTGAGGAGGAGCTTTTGGTTCAAGGGGCGCTTCCGCCATACGTGGTTGCGTTTTTGGAAAGCTACGAGTCGACCGAAGAGCGGCTGCGCAATTTTTCGTCGCTCTATGTTTCGATGTATCGAGAATTGCTTCCCCATTTGAGTGGGTTTTTGTTAAAATATTTCCAGTTTGAGAGGGAATTTCGCCTTGTTTTGACGGCTTTGAGGGCAAAAGCTGCAGGAAAAGATCTCGTTCGTGAGCTCCAATTTGAGGACCCGTCCGATCCTTTGGTGCTCGAACTTTTGGCGCAAAGGGATGCGAGCGATGTTACCCCGCCACAAGAGTACGAAGAGCTGAAAACCCTTTTTGTGAAAAACAAGGACAATCCCGAGGGGCTCAATCAAAAAATGCTCGAGTACCAATTTGAGAAAGTGGAGCTGATGGAGGAGCCGCAAGAATTTGGAATCGATCGGGTGCTTGCCTATGTCGCCCGTTTTTTATTCGTCGAACAATTGGCGTTATTGGATAAAAAACAAGGAATGGAGCAATTGAGTCATTATGAGTAAATATCCCCATGCAACAGGAACCGTTGTGCAGGCTTTTGGAAATTTGCTGCACGTCCGGTTTGACAATCCGATTCGCCAGGGTGAAGTGGCTGAAGTCAAAGTGATGGATGAGACCCTTTTAGCTGAGGTGATCGAGATTGCGGGCAATGAGGCCAAACTCCAAGTCTTCGAAGACACGCGGGGGATCAAACTCGGAACGCCGGTCCATTTTAAGGGACACCTTCTCGAAGCAGAGCTCGGTCCGGGGCTTCTGACGACGATTTTCGATGGCCTCCAAAACCCCTTGGAAAAGGTGGCCGAGAAGACGGGGATTTATCTGTCGCGCGGCGTCTATTTGCCGCCGCTCGATCGGAAAAAGCAGTGGGAGTTTCACCCTTTGGCCAAAACGGGCGATGTTGTCGAAAGGGGCGATCCTCTGGGTTCGGTGCAAGAGGGGCGCTTCCAACACTCCATCATGGTCCCCTTTTCGCAATATGGAAAGTTGAAGCTCACTCATGTGGCTAAAGCGGGATATTACACGATCGAATCGCCCATCGCCGTAGCGGAAAATGAGAAGGGACACGCCATTGAACTTACGATGCTGCAGCGCTTTCCCGTAAAGAGCGCGCTGATGCAAGGGAAGAAGAGCCGACCGACAAAAATGATGGGTACCGGATTGCGGATTTTGGATACCCAATTTCCGATCCTCAAAGGGGGGACTTTTTGCTCTCCAGGCCCCTTTGGCGCAGGGAAAACAGTGATGCAGCACCACCTTTCAAAATACTCCGACGTCGATATTGTCGTCATCGTCGCCTGCGGCGAGAGGGCGGGAGAGGTGGTCGAAGTTTTGCGCACCTTCCCCGAGTTGATCGATCCCCACACGAACGAGCCGCTGATGAAGCGGACCGTGATGATCTGCAACACCTCCTCGATGCCGGTTGCGGCGAGAGAAGCCTCCGTTTACATGGGTGCGACAATTGCCGAATATTATCGGCAAATGGGGCTCGATGTCCTCCTTTTGGCCGATTCGACTTCCCGCTGGGCGCAGGCGATGCGGGAGATGTCGGGAAGGCTCGAAGAGATCCCGGGGGAAGAGGCATTTCCCGCCTATCTCGCTTCGCGCATCTCCTCTTTTTATGAAAGGGCGGGAGTGGTCGACTTGAAAGATGGCAAAGTGGGCTCTCTCACGATTGGGGGGAGCGTCTCTCCTGCGGGGGGGAATTTTGAGGAACCGGTGACGCAGGCGTCGCTTTCTGCGGTGGGGGCATTTCACGGCCTCTCTCGGGCCCGCTCCGATGCGAGGCGCTATCCGGCGATCGACCCGCTCATTTCCTGGACGAAATATCTGCCAAAGGTGGGCGAGGAGTTGAATGAGCGGATGGCCCATTGGGAGAGCAAAGTGAAGGCGGCGGCGCAAATTTTGCGCAAAGGGGACGAGATCGGAAAGAGGATGGAGGTCGTGGGCGAAGAGGGGGTGGCGATCGACGATATGATCACCTATCTCAAATCGGAGCTCTATGAGTTTTGCTATTTGCAGCAAAACGCCTTTGATAAGGAGGATTGTTATTGTCCTTTGGATAGGCAACTCGAAATGTTTGGGCTCATCCAGATGATTTTTGGGGCGACGTTCCAATTTGACGTCCACGATGCGGCGCGGCAATTCTTTTTGAATCTGCAAAACGAGATGAAAAACATCAACTTTTTGCCCTTTCACTCGCAAAAATACAGAGACGCGGTGGATGCAGTGCAAGCAAAAATAAAAGAGAAAACAACCTTATGAGAAAAGTGTACGACCGAATCCTCGACTTGCGGGGGAACCTGATCACAGTGGCAGCGGAAGGGGTTTGCCTCGGCGAGATGGCCCGCGTGGAAAAGCGCAATGGGACTCTAGTCTTTGCATCGGTGCTCCGCTTTGATCAAGATCTCGTCACTCTCCAAGTGTTTGAAGATACGCGGGGGATTTCGACGGGGGATAAGGTCTCCTTTTTAAACCGGCAGATCCGGGCCACTTTTGCTGACTCTCTTTTGGGAAGAAGACTCAACGGTTCAGGGGAGCCCATCGATGGGGGACCCGATATCCTCGGCGAAGAGGTCGATATTGGAAGGCCCTCTTTCAACCCGATCCGGAGGATCATCCCGAAAGAGCAGGTGAGAACCAATATTCCGATGATCGATCTATTCAACTGCCTTGTTAAGTCGCAAAAGATTCCGATTTTTTCGATCGCGGGCGAGCCGTACAATCCGCTTCTCATGAGGATTGCGAACCAGACCGATGCCGACGTGGTGATCATCGCGGGGATGGGGCTCCGTTTCGACGACTATCAGGCGTTCATCGATAACGCAGAGGCGGCAGGCTCTATTGAAAAAACGGTGATGTTTATCCACAAAGCGACCGACCCGGCTGTCGAGTGCATTTTGGTCCCCGATATGGCTTTGGCTGTCGCCGAAAAATTTGCCCTCGAGGGGAAAGATGTGCTTGTCCTCATGACCGATATGACGGCATTTGCCGATGCGATCAAAGAGATTGCGATCACAATGGACCAGATCCCATCGAACCGGGGCTATCCTGGTTCACTCTACTCCGATTTGGCCGCTCGCTACGAGAAGGCGGTCGACATCGAGGGGAGCGGCTCAATCACGATCATCTCAGTGACGACGATGCCGGGAGGGGACGTGACCCACCCTATTCCCGACAATACGGGCTATATTACGGAAGGGCAGTTCTACTTGCACCAAGGCTCGATCGACCCTTTTGGCTCTTTGTCTCGCTTGAAACAGCAGGTGATTGGAAAAGTGACGCGGGAAGATCATGGCGAACTTGCCAATACGATGATCCGCCTCTATGCCGACTCGAAAAAAGCGCGCGAAAGACAGGGGATGGGATTTCGCCTTTCAAGGTGGGATGAAAAGCTGCTCCGCTACTCGTTCCTCTTTGAGGAGCGGATGATGAATTTAGAGGTCAATTTACGCCTCGAAGAGGCGCTCGATCTCGGGTGGCTCACTTTAGCTGAGTGCTTTGAGCTCGAAGAGATCGGCGTTAAGAAATCGATTTCAGATAAATACTGGCCGAAGGAGTGAACGGGTGGTTTTGAAACTGACGAAGAATGAGCTGCGAGTGCAACAGACGCGCCTCACTCAGTTTCAGCGCTATCTTCCGACCTTGCAGCTCAAAAAAGCGATGCTGCAATTTGAGGTGAGTGTTGTCCATTCTGAGATCGAGGCTCTGAAAAAGGGGTTTGCTGCTCAATGGAGCGGAGTTGAAAAATTTGCCCCATTTCTCGTGGAGAAGGTGAGTGTCAATCTGGTGAAATACGCCGAAATTCTCTATGTCAAAAAGCATTATGAGAATGTCGCGGGTGTCGAAATCCCGATGTTCGAAAAAGTGGTTTTTAAAGAGCCCGAATATTTTCTCTTCGACACGCCCTCTTGGACCGAAAGTGCGACCGATCAACTGAGAGAGCTCGTCACTTCGAGGGAGAAAACGGCCGTTGCGGAAGAGAAGAAGAGGGCGCTTGAAAAAGAGTTGAGGGATGTATCAATTCGGGTCAATCTCTTTGAAAAGGTGCTGATTCCGAGGGCGGAAGAAAATATCAAAAAGATCCGGATTTTTTTGGGCGATCAGCAACTGGCAGCAGTCGCACAGGCCAAGGTGGCGAAGAGAAAAATTTTAGAGAGGAAGATGGCGGTATGATCATCGATCTCTACAAGTATCTCATCGTTGGGAAGAGGGGCGACATGGAGCAGTTTTTTGCCCTTGCGCAAAGGGCTGGCTTCCTGGAATTTATCGGGCTTCAAAAAAAGGCGCTGGAGATGCCGCAAGATGCGAAGAGCATTCTCTCGGCGATTAAAATTTTAAAGGCCCACTCGGGAAAAGCGGACGGCTCCATCGAGATAGAGGTGAGCCCCCTTGCCCTTGCCGAGCAGGTGGTGCAGTGGCATGAGGAGCGGGAAAAACGGCTGGAAGAGGAGCGGATTTTAGAGGCGGAAATAGCGCGGATCCAGGCGTTTGGCAATTTTTCTAAGACTGAGCTCCTCTCTCTTGAGGAGGAGGGGAAAAGGGTTTTTCAATTTTTTTGTATGAAGAGCGATCTTGCTCGAGAGATGACTTTGCCCCACGAGGTGATCTATGTTGGGACAGAGTACGATCTCGACTATTTTGTCTCGATCAATAAAGAGCGAGTCGAATATCCGAAAATGATCGAGATTTTGATCGATCGCCCTGTGGGAGAGCTGAAAGAGCATTTGCATTTCGTCAAGGAAAAGTCGGTGGAGTTAGAGCAGCACATTTGCGAATCGGCCAAAAATCTCCCCTATTTGCAAAAAGGGTTGTTGGAGTATCTCAACGAATACTCTTTGAAAACGGCTCTTCGCGATGCGACGCTCCCTGAGGGGATGGCCTTTTTTGCCATTGAGGCTTGGATTCCGAAGACGAAAATTGAGGCGCTGCACGGACTTGTGAGCAGGCTCGATGTTTTTGCGGAAGCAGTGGCCATTGCAGCGGACGATCGGGTGCCCACTTATCAGGAAAATAAAGGATCTGCAAAGGTGGGAGAAGATCTCGTCCATCTCTACGACATTCCAGCGGCAAAAGACAAAGATCCTTCCCTTTGGGTGCTTGTTTTTTTCACCCTTTTTTTCGCGATGATCATTTCAGATGCGGGCTATGGGCTGATCTTTTTGACAATTGCGCTCATTTGCAATCGAAAGTTTAAAAAGAGAGCTCCTTCTGAGCGGAGATTTGTGAAATTGATGTTCATTCTCGCAACCGCTTGCATTCTTTGGGGAGTGATGACCGCCTCCTTTTTTGGCATTGAGGTGGGGCCGCAAAGCCCTTTTCGCAAATTTTCCATTCTCGATTTTCTCGCTGAGAAAAAAGCGGAGTATCACCTGGCGACGAAGGACGATGTGTATGAAGAGTACGTCAAAGAGTTTCCGGCAATCAAAACGGCGCAAACTCCGTCAGAATTTTTCTTAAGTGCGACCCGGGTGAGTGATGGGAACACTAACTATGTTGCGCTGGGTGATTTTACGAGGAGTATTTTGATTGAAATAGCGCTTCTTTTTGGGATGATACACATTTGTCTTTCATTGGGGCGGTATTTGAGGCGCAATTGGGTGGCGATAGGTTGGATTCTTTTTATTGTTGGCGGCTATCTTTATTTCCCTTCTTTTTTGGATGCGACATCGATGGTGAACTTTCTTTATATTGTCCCGAAACAGATCGCCTATCCGGTGGGGAAATGGATTCTTTTTAGTGGGTTTGGGACCGTTTTTATCATTGCTCTTTTGCAAAAGAAAAAATGGGGAGCGCTGTACGAGCTGACGAATGGGATTCAGGTATTTGCCGATGTTCTTTCTTACTTGCGTCTTTACGCGCTTGCATTGGCGGGGATGGTGATGGCATCGACGTTCAACGAGCTTGCAGTGAAGGTGGGGGTGATTGGGGGGATTTTTGTCGTTTTGTTTGGACATGTGACGAATTTGAGTTTGACGGTGATGTCGGGAGTGATTCACGGGCTCCGTCTGAATTTTTTAGAGTGGTACCATTATAGCTTTGAGGGGGGTGGGCGCTTGTTCAATCCTCTTCGGATACGAAAGATTAAATAGGAGTGGATAGTTATGGATTTCGATATGGTTGGGCCTGCAGTAGTGATGGCGCTTGCGTCTTTAGGCAGCTCCATTGGGTGTGGAATAGCGGGGATGGCCTCGCACGGAGTGATGACGAGAGTGGATGAGGGGCATGCAAAATTCATTACCCTTTCGGCGATCCCCTCATCGCAATCGATTTACGGCTTTATTTTGATGATTGTGATGCGTGGGGCGATCCGGACGGGGACTCTTGCGCCGCTCAATGCGCTTGGGATTGGTTTTTTTGTTGGGATTGCGATCATGACTTCGGCGATTTATCAGGGCAAATGTGCGGTGACGGCGATCCAAGCATCGGCGAAGCAGCCGGCCATTTATGGGATGACGATTGCGGCGCTTGGAATTGTCGAATCGTTTGCCCTTTTTGCCTTTGTCTTTGCCCTTCTTTTGATCATCTAGAGAGGCATCCGCAACACTCATTTGCCCGTTAAAATCGCCCTTTTGAGCCACGTTGCGTCCATTCTCCTCACCCAACCCACTAGGGGTTGGCCTCGTCGAATGGATCGTGGCAGCCTTGCTGCCACTCGTAACGTGGCTCAAAATCATCGATTTTTCCTTAGCAAAGCAGTATTGCGGGCTGCCTCTAGACAAAAAATCAAAATTGGAGTTGAATATCTGCTCATATTTTAACCGTAAGGAGTGAGTTATGAGTGCGATCACAGGACAAGGTGCGAAGCAGGCGATTGCTGATCAGGTGATGTCTTTGACATGCCATTCATCGATGGGTCTTATCGTCAATCACATTGAGGAATTTTTGACCCGTTCGAATGGGGTCGAAGGGGGAGAAAATGGGATTCCGACGATTCACCAAAAGGGGAAGTGGAACGTATCGATTCAATCGTTCATCGGATCGGCATTCTTGAGTTGCATCACCTATGTTTCTCTGAGGGCTCTTGCGATTGTGAGTCTTGTTTACAATGGGGTGATCGGGCTTGGCAAATTGGCGCTCGCATTTCCGATGAGTTTGGGGAATGCGGAGAGCTACAAAAAAGCGCAAGATCTTTGCGAAGAGGGTTTTTTCCATCTTGTCGTGGGCGCGTCTGATTTTGCCGTTCAATATTTTAGCCTAGTGCTCTCGATTGTATCGCTCGGATTTGGGGTTTCTCCTGACTCTATCAAAGAGGGGTTGAAGAAGTTTTATCAGCCGTGGGGAGGCGCAATCCACGAGGGGACTGATGAGGCAAAAGAGAAAAAGTATTGTGTGGCGCAAGTGCTGGCCGACTCGCTGCAAAGGCTCATCATGCCGAAACGGGAAGGGGATAAGAATCGATTCCAACAGATTGCGGAAGCAATCGATGGAACTGCCTACGCTGCTCCTGGAGTTACCCCTGGGAGTTGATCGCAAAGCCGATCCGGGCGAGCAGGAAGCGAGTGACGAAAAGAGGATGGAGCGCGAGGAGTTTTAAGAAGGTCCGGTAGTTCACCGAGGTCAATTTTTTTTGGACTGTCGGGCCTTGCTTTTGTGCATCGAGGATCCACTCCAAATAAGGAGGGGGCATGGGGGGGAGTTCTTTAAAAGAGAAGAACTGGATCCCGCGCGTCTCTTTTGTGATTTGGGCTTTGCCGTGGAGGATTTCGCATTCGAAGAGGTGGGTTCTTTTGGCGAGGCGATTGATGGGGATGTAATCTCCGACAAGCCGGTTGACTTTGACGCTGAAGCCGGTTTCTTCCAAGACTTCTCTAACGATCGCGGTGTTGGGGGATTCTCCGGGATCGATGCCTCCTCCGGGGAGGACCCAGACGGGGACGTCTCTTCTTTTGATGAGGAGAATTTTGCTTCGGTCGGGAGAAAAAATAGCGCCAGCGACGCTTTGAGGGATGGTCATGAAAAAGAAGATACTGCAATTTTGTTTTTTTCTCACCTTTTTTGCGGGGTGTTATAAGGAACATCTCTATGTGCAGCAGGAGTGGCTCGATCGCAATTATTTAGCGAGTAGCTATGTCAATACGCCTGATCCGAGACAAGAATCTCCGCCGACGGGGCACAGACTCTTGATTGCGTGGCGTTTTCCCTCGAATCTCGTCAATTATGGATTGAATCTTTGTTTGCGGGTCCGTTTTTGGGATCAAGTGGAGGAGGAGATTGAGAGGCCCATTTGCAAATCGCACGGGCATTTTGCTTTTAATTTTTTAGATCAAAAGATTTTGACTTACCGGATTGAGGTGAAAAATCAGGCGGGGGAGGTGGTGGAGGTTTGGGAGCACCATTTTTGGACCAAACTGATCGATGTGGATCGGAGGAGCTCTTCTGTCTCATCCCAACCCAAACAGGGGTCTGTGATGGAGACGCCGTAGCTCAAGAAGTTGAGATCGTCGTAGAGGGGCTGTTTTCCGGGGAAGAGGTGGCTTTCCAACATGAGACCTGCGATTGCGGGATTGACCATTGCCTGATCGATGACGGTGCGAAAGACAAGGGTTTGTTTTGTGTGGTCTTTTCCGCAGTTGCCGTGGGAGCAATCGACGATGAGGCGCGGTTCGAGCCGATGTTCTTTGAGTGCATTGAGTGCAAACGCGATGGAGTGGGCGTCGTAATTGGATCCCTGATCTCCTCCGCGGAGGACGAGATGGGTGTAGGGATTTCCAAAAGTTTGGATTTTGGCTATACAGCCTCTTGGGTCGATGCCGATATGGGAGTGGGGAATTTTTGAGGTGAGGATTCCGGCGATGGCGCTGCCGATATTGCCTTGGGAGTCGTTTTTAAATCCGATGGGAAATTTCAGTCCTGAGGCGAGCTGTCTGTGGGGTTGGGAGGCGCTCGTTCTAGCGCCGATGAGTCCCCAAACGATGAGATCGTCGAAGTAGGGGAGGACGAGCGGTTCAAGCAATTCGGTTGCGCAAGGGATCCCGAGTTCTGCAATTTTGAGAATGAGAGATCTCGATTTTCGGATGCCCGATGCGATGTCATGAGTGCCGTTTAAATCGGGGTCATAGAGCATCCCTTTCCATCCGAGCCGTGTCCGGGGCTTTTCAAAAAAGAGGCGCATGATGGGGAAAAAGGGCTCATCGATCTCTGTCATTAACTTTTTTAGTTTTAGGGCATATTCATAGACGGCTTCTGGATCGTGAATGGAACAAGGGCCCAAGATGACGGCTAATCGCGGGGTTTTTCTCGCCAAGATTTCGATCGCCTCCCGGCGCCACGAATCGATTTTTTCGGGGACAGTGAGGGGCAATTCGCTCTTGATTTGCAACGGTGTTGGCAGTAGCATCGAAGGCTCATTCTAAAAAAAAGGGCGATTCAAATCAAATCCCAAAAAAGGTCCTCTTAATCTGAATTGCCACAAAAGGAATCTTCTTTTAAAATCCCTCACTTCTTAAATCCCTCGCAAAGGAGACCCTATGAGCATACCACCTGTAACACCTCCATCGAATCCTCCTCAAAACCCCCCTTTATTTCATATAACGCACCTTGCATTTCAAGGGACATTCGGGGTGGGTGGTGACTTTGCAGCGAGGACGGAGCTAAGTATTTATCCAGATAGGGCTACCGTCGCCACAAAAATCATGAAATACTCGGCCTTACCTGTTCAAGCCCAAAGGCAGCTGGATCCTCTTTTTTTCAAGTCATTGGGAGCGAACAAGAAGACTACGGTTCTTTGTGCTTTTGGCCCTCGTTTGCAAAGACAAGGTCTATCTGAGCAAGACCGTCAACAATGCGAGAAGGCACAGTCTGATGGATCCCCCTGTTATCCTTTGGTTAAGCAGGTGACCATGACGAATATCCATGAAACGCCTGTAGAGAGAGAGCAAATTAAAAGGCTCACACAGATGGTGGCAACGGTTGTAGATCAATGCTTTCCAAATTGGCAAAAAGCAGACTCCAAATCGGAAGAGCAATAGAGCGAACTATTGGATCAAGGCATTTGAAGCAATTCTGCGCCGAGGAAAAGAGCGTGCCGAATCATTTTTTCAGTTTATCCCCATAAACTTCCCCAAAACACCTCAAAGGGGGCTTTTTTATTAGAGATTATGTTGTCAATACCATTATTCTGTATATGTTTGATTTTTTAATTTGTTGTATATTATAATACTTGTTAACAAATTAAACGGATAAACTAAAAATGACACCATTAGACCAAGTAAGAAAGCCAATCTACACGATCGCATTTGATGAAGAGGCGAAAGGCGCTAGGCCCCCTCTTTGTTTATTGGAACAGAGTGCCAAAAATCTGAATGGGGTCGTTTCCCCGACTCTCGCAGGGATTCCAAGCGATGTATTAGATCTGATAATTCGTTTCGAGCCATCTATTACTCAAAAGCTTCATCAAACAAATAAAGCATTGAAGGGGTCTGTAGAAGATATCTATTTAAAATATTCTCTATGGGATAAAATTAAGAATTTGCCGAATATCAGTATTATCGTAGAAGGGGATCCATTCTTCATAAAACAGAACTCCGTAGGCGAAAAAATAAAGCGGCTCATTTCCATGGCTCGAGCGATGAACCCCTCTTGGCCCAGAGAACTGAGAGGCCTTGGATTTACCGAAGCAAGGAACTTTTGTAATCTAAGCAAGATGATCCCTTTTAATCGCATTTTGGAAGTTGCTCTCTCCATGAAAAATGAGGAACTGGCAAAACATTTTCTTACGAAGTTTGGGGTGGAATTCCTCGATCAAATTGACACCTACCATGCACTTAAGGCCGCTTTGCAGCAGGGCATTTCATTGTCAATCATTGATCCGCTGCTTTCGCATCTTGGAGATGAATACTATTTGATCAAGCTTTTGCCTCTTTTATATGAGTTCAAACCAACTTTGGTAGAACCTTTCTTTCAGAGGAAGCGTTTTAATATGGATAAAGCGCTTTGTTTTGCTGCTAAAGAAGGCAAACCAGATCTCATTCGCTTCATCGTAAGTTCAAACAATCCTTACTCGACGAGTTTCACCCCGTATGCCGGCATAGAAATATATAATGAGGAACGTGGACTTCAAAGGGCGATGATGGTGGTGGTCGATCAAGGGAACACAGAATCATTGGAGGCTCTTATAAGCGCAGAGCCTAGCCTAGAGATTTTAAAGCATGCGAAAAAACGGGCGGTTTTTTGTCATCTGATGGAACAAGCTGAGGAGCTATTTCCGGGAGGAGGGGGATTGCTGAATGGGCGGGCGTACTTGACAAGCGAAAGGTACCGCAACGGGGTAGATAACGAAGAAGAACTAGATCGGCTTCACGCCCAAATTCCAGAGCCTTTCCGCAGCGCAGCAACTCTCTTTATTGGAGATCTGGTTCCTCATCAAAATCACAGGGAGATTCAAGAGCTTCTAGACCGAGCAATCGCGCAGCGTTCCCAAGATGACGACGTGAAGGAAACACCCCCACCCTTAGTCGATGAGGAAATCCCTCAAGCAGTTCTAACCTTAGTCGATGAGGAAATCCCTCAAGCAGTTCTAGCTGCAGATGATAGAAATTTACAGAGAAGAGAAGGGATTGAGGTGGTCCGTGTAATCAATTTTGCTGATGACGTACACGATGCTGCATATAGGAACAGAGTCTTAGCGGTATCAACGGCAGTTTTGCTTTTGGCGCTGATTTGGCAGTTCTCTTCCTCTTGGGGCGCCGAATAGGCTCTGATTAAAACCCGCTAGGCTTTCTTCGGTGTCTTTTCTTTAAGACCGGCTATTTTCTGGGTGGGCTCGCAGCGATTGTAATATTCCTCTCACTAAGGAAGAAGCTCTCCATTTTTAACAATTGGGCGAACATGGGTATGCTCTTGTTCTTCAACCCACAAGTCATAATTCGCCTGTAGATTGAGCCAAAGTTGGGGCGTAGTGTCAAAAGCCTCTCCTAAAGAAATGGCAATAGCAGGAGTAACTTTTGTCTTACAAGCCCTGATCTTAAATAAAGTGTTCCTAGCAATTCCTAATCTATCCGCAAGTTTCTGCAAATTTAGATTAAGCGGCTTAATATAATCCTCATCAAGGATTTCTCCTGGATGAGTTGGTTTTCTTTTCTTTACCATGGCAGTTGTGCTTTTGGCGCTGATTTGGCAGTTTTCTTACCTTTGGAGTGCCGAATAGGCCAGGGAGTAGAGGAGTCAAGTAATTGACTCCCTAATCTTGAACCTTATTCGCGCTCACCAATGGTTTAATATACCTTATCAGGGACGGAAGGTCTTTTTCTATTGTATTCCAAACTTCTTCAATGTCTACTTCAAAATAACCATGAGTAATGCGATCCCTCATTCCGGCAATTAATTTTCAAGGAATTGCAGGATGCAGTTTTCTAAAATCTGGTGAAAGCCGTTTTACAGCCTCTCCGATAACGATGATCTGATGCATGACTCCTGATTGCACCAAGGAGTTTTGAAGAAACTATTTTTTTGTGATATTGCCAACGAATTTTTGTGCAGTTTCTGCGGCATTGATAATATCCAATAAAAACGCAATATCACGCTGCATAATACACTTCTGCCGATTCTAAAATATTTTGCTTGCGAATCCAATTTCGACTATTAATAATCGCTCTTTTGCTTATCAGATCCACCGGTCTATTGAAAATTTGAGTTAATTCTTCTTCCATTTTTGCAAGGTCGAGCAGCCCCCAGCTGGCCTTTTGAGAGAACTCAATAAGAATGTCTACATCACTGCCTGAGTGAAAATCTTCTCTAAGTACAGAGCCAAAAAATGATAGTTCTGTAATATTCCATCTTTTGCAAAACTCTTCAACTTTGGCCCGAGGAATCTCAATCTGAAGTTTTTTCATGCAAATCCCCTATTTCTTAATTCTATCGTATATAGACCGCTCTTTGTCAACAGACTTTTTGGCTATCTTTTTCCGAATATCGCTATTCAGTGCCATTTTTTGACCCTGGATGGAGCCCTTCGACAACACAATCAAAAGAAATCTTATAAAGCAATCTCTAAGCCTTGTGCTGTAGGTAGTTGACATGCTATCCTACTTTCCATGGAAACAGCAATTCTTGAGAAAATGGCCCTTCCCGAGATTTTAGATGGGGAAGACAAAAGTTCCCCATTTATCAACTGCATGCGCAAAACCTATAAGCATGTGAGGAAATGGGCGAAAAGGACACATACAAACTGTTTTCGGATCTACGACCGGGAAATGCACCACTATCCCCTCGCCATCGACTACTATGCAAGTAGGTATTGCATTCAATATTTTACTCCAAATAGGGATGACCTCGAGCCTCCAGAAGATCTGGTTCAAGAAGTGGAAGATGCCCTGAGGAGGCTCTTTGGAGCAGATTCAAAAAATATCTATTGGCGCAGCCGAATCAAAAGGGCCAAATCGCAACAGTATGAAAAGGCAAATAATCAAAATGAGTTCTTCTCCGTTTTAGAATATGGGGTTCAATTTAGAATCAATTTAACTGACTATCTCGACACAGGCCTTTTTCTCGACCATAAAGAAACCCGTCAAATCGTCTCCTCTTATGCGCTGGGAAAAAAAGTTCTCAATCTATTTGCTTACACCTGTTCTTTCAGCGTTCATGCGGCCGTGAAGGGAGCTGCTTTTACAAAAAGCGTCGATATGTCGAATACTTATACCGAATGGGGAAAAGAAAACTTTCTTCTCAATGGCATTTCATTAAAAAATCACCCAATCATCCGCGAAGATTGCCTAAAATTTTTGGACCAAGAAAGGGAAAAATACGATCTGATCATCATCGATCCGCCGACGATCTCTAGATCAAAAAAAATGGATCAGATGTTTGATGTTCAAATCGACTATCCCCACCTCATCAGACGCGCTCTTGAGCTCCTCAATCCAGATGGAATCCTGTTTTTTAGCACCAACTCGAGAAAATTCTCATTTGATGAAACTCTATTTCCAACCTGTAAAATCCAAGAGATTTCCCATAAGACGCTGCCGATCGACTTTCACGATCCAAAAATCCATCGATGCTGGAAAATAGAAAAGTCTTAAATTTTATTCGGATAGCAGGTTCTTAGTTGATGAGGTATAAAAGGGGTAAAAACTCGATTGCCACAAAAGGAATCTTCTTTTAGAATCTTCCACTTCTAAAACCCCTTACAAAGGAGACCCCATGAGCATAGCATCTGTAACACCTTCATCGAATCCTCCTAAAGACCTGCCCTTATTTTGTGTAACTCATTTTGCAGTCCACGGGAAGTGCGGGGTGGGTGGTGACTTTGCCGCACAGACGGAGATGGGGATTTATCCAGATAGGGCTACCGTTGTCACAAAAATCATGAAATACTCAAGCCTACCTGCCGGAGTTCAAAAACAACTGGATCCTGTTTTTTCCAAGTCATCGGGATCGGGCAAGAAGACCATGGTTTTGTCTACTTTTGGCCCTACTTTTGATAGAAAAAATCTATCCGACCAAGACCGTCAAGAATTCGAGAAGGAATATTCTGATGGATCCTCTTATTATCCTTTCGTTAATCAGGTGACCCAGACGAATACCTGGAAAACAGGTGCAAAGAGAAAGCAAATTGCAGAGCTCGTACAGACGGTCACAATGGTTGTAAATCAATGCTTTCCAAATCGGCAAAAAGCAGACTCCAACTCGGAAGAGAAAGCGAGAAACTAACTACTTTGCGGCTCAATCGGTAGATGCGATTTTATTTTGGATTTCCTTGAGCTGTCTTTGTGTTTGAGAGCGATTTTCTTCTAATTTTTGCACTACTTGTTCAGGTGCTCTCATTCGAAATTCTTCATTCGCCAGTTTTTGCTGCAAAGAACCGAGGGCATTTTCCAGTTTTTCTCGCTCTTTTTCAAGTCTTTCTCGCTCTTTTCTTTTCAACGCCTCCGGCATCGGGATCATCAGCTTGTAGGCGCCGACGATTGCCGCCGATCCAAAGAGGGCGGGCGCTTTTTCGACAAAACTGACCTTCACAGTAGGTGTGAGGGCTGTGACCATCCCTTGATTTTCTTCCAAAAAGATTCTTTTGTCTTTTTCACAACAGACGATCAGCTCGGTCTTTTCGGATGGGGGAATCTGCATTTCTGCGCGGATATTGCGCACGCATCGGACCACCTCAAGCACCTCTTGAAACTCTTTTGTCGCCCCCTCATCATCGCTCCCGATCGGCGTTGGGAAGGGAGAAACCATACATGCGCAAGAAAAAAGCGCCTCGACGACTTCTCTTGTCAATGGATCTCCTTTTTTCCCTTTAAGGGAAGGAAATTGCATCCGCACTTGGGAAAAAATCTCCTCGGTGATGAAGGGGGCCATCGGGTGCATCAGCCGAATCGCATTCACAAGGACGATGACGAGGAGTTTTTGCTTATTTGCTTTCAGCTCCGCCGTTCCCCTTTTCCCAAAAAGGATCGGCTTTGCAAGCTCCACATAATTTGCGCAAAAATCGTTCCAGTAAAACTCATAGGCGCGGGTTGCTGCCCGATCAAATGCATAATTTGCCAAAGAGTCACTGATTTCGCGGATCGTCCGATGGAGCAGCGATAAAATCCACCGATCTTCCAAAGTGAAAAGAGTCTCATCCAACCCCTCTTCAAGAGCAGCAGCAGAAAATCCTTCCAAATTCATCAACACAAAGCGGGCGCCATTCCACACTTTATTGGCAAAATTTTTATACTCCTCAAACTTTCTCAAATCGAGATCGATCTGCCGCGCATGCGTCGCACTCGCACAAAGAGTGAAGCGGAGCGCGTCGGTTCCATATTCGTCGATCAATTCCAGTGGATCGATGACGTTCCCCTTCGATTTGGACATTTTTTCCCACTTTGACTCGACCTCTTTGGGCATTTTTTCTCCGAGATCGTATTTTCGCTTCTCCTCTAAAGAGACATAGTGGGGGCCATGCGCCGTATTGCGCCAATACGACTTGCCGTAAATGAGCCCATGTAAAAAAGTGTCGTAAAATGGGATTTTACCCATCACATACTCTCCCATGAGGATCATCCGGGCAACCCAAAAAAAGAGGATATCGTGGCCCGTGACGAGGACCGATGTGGGATAAAATTTTTTCAGCTCATCGGTCTTTTCTGGCCAGCCAAGAGCGCTAAAGGGCCAAAGAGCCGATGAAAACCAGGTGTCGAGTACATCGGGGTCTTGCACCCAACTCTCATCGATATTCGGCGGCTCTCCTTCCCCGTCATAGCAAATCATCTGATCGCCCTTATACCAGATCGGGATCCGATGGCCCCACCAAAGCCCTCGAGAGATGCACCAATCGCGCAAGTTTTCAATCCAATGAAAATAGGTCTGTTCCCAGTGAGGGGGGATCAGGCGCACCCGCTTTTCCTTCACTGCTGAGATGAGTTTTTCCTTGAAGGGCCCCATTTTGATGAACCATTGCTTTGAAAGATAGGGTTGAATCACCCCTTTCGAACGATAGGAGATGCCCACTCTCAACTTATGCGGCTCTTTTTTGACGACGAGCTGTTGCAAGTCTTTCAAAACCGCTTCTCGCGCCTCTTCCATCGCCATTCCCGCATAGGCGCCCTCCAAAATTTTTCCATCGGGGGTCATGATATTGATCATCGGAAGATGGTGCCTTTGCGCCATTTCAAAATCGTTGAAATCGTGGGCCGGGGTGATTTTGACGGCGCCCGTTCCAAAATCTGGCTCAACTGCGCCATCGGCGAGGATCGGAATCCGCCTTCCCGTCAAGGGGAGTTCAATTTGTTTCCCAATGAGGCGTTGATACCTCTTATCCTTGGGATGGACTGCAACGGCAGTGTCGCCCAACATCGTCTCGGGGCGAGTTGTCGCAATCGTCAAAGAACCCCCTCCCACAATGGGATAGGAAATGTGCCATAAAAACGAATCTTTTTCCTCGTGCTCTACCTCATCATCGGAAAGGGCTGTTTGGGCAATCGGATCCCAATTGACGAGATAATCGCCCCGGTAGATAAGCCCATCGTCAAACATTTTTTTGAAAACGGTCTTGACTGCCCTATTGCATCCGGCGTCCATGGTGAACCTGAGCCTCGACCAATCGCAAGAGCAGCCGAGCTTTTTCAGCTGGCCTAGGATCTGCCCTTCGCATTTTTCTTTCCACTCCCAGACATGCGCCAAAAACTCTTCCCTTGAAAATTCTTTTCGCCTCTTGCCCGTTTTGAGAAATAGGTTTTTTTCAACGACCCCTTGTGTCGCAATGCCCGCATGATCAGTCCCCGGAACCCAGAGCACTTCAAATCCGGACATCCTTTTCCAGCGGATTAAAATGTCTTGCAAAGTGTCGACAAGGGCGTGGCCCATGTGCAAAGTGCCTGTCACATTGGGCGGGGGGATCACGATAGAAAAGGGCTTATTTTCAGAATGGGGATCGGCTTTTAAAAGGCCCTTTTGTTCCCAAAAATGGATCCATTTCTCTTCGATGAGTTTGGGATCAAAAGCTTTTGGGATTTCACTCATGGCCAGGCAGTTTAGCAGATTTTGGATTTCTTGGCACACAGCGATAAAAGAGATCGATTTGCCTGTGGAGCTCCTTTTTCTCCCACCAAAAGGCCTGCTCCATCCACCCCTCTTCGAGCCGCGAAGTGAGAAACAGACTCGGCAGCGCCGTCGTCGGGGGATAGGGGGTTTCCAAAACGGAGTTGAAATGGCGCATCGCCGCCTCTTTCCCTTGCGTCATGTAGAGAAAGGTGCCGTAGGGGAAGTGCAGAGGGGAAGTCTCTTGCGAGCGGGCCTCGGGATACTGCTCAAAAAGGGCTTTTGCCTCGCTCAATTTGCCGCTCAAAAGGAGATTCCAGGCGACGAGTGTTTTTTTCTTGTTCGCTTTTTTTGGCAAAAACTTTTGCAGCGCGTCTTTTGCCTCGAGCTCTTGCAAGCAGACGAGGGCGTTGTTGAAGAGCACCTCATCCTCTTTGACACTTGCAGCCAACTCGATGAGAATAGGGATTTTGGCCAGCCAAAATGCGAGTTGGATCGCAATGGAAAGGGTCCGATTGTCTGACTTTTGGATGAAGGGCAAAGACTCCCAATTTTTCTCCAAACTGTCGATTAGATGGCAGGTGTCGGGATTTTCAAAAAGGTCTGGAATGTGTCGAATGGCGAGCAAGATGATCCGATAAGCCGACTCGCGGCTCACGAGAGAGCTTTCGTGCATTCGATAGACGATGTGCTCTTTGAGCATCGGCAAAAGGGGGTGATTGGGAAACTTTCTCAAGGCGAGCTCCAAACATTTTGCCTCCTCTTCCACATCGCCCAGTTCTTTGTAGACGAGTGACTTGCCGAGGTATTCTAAGGGGGCTCCTGGCGTTCGGTAGAGCTTTTCAAACTCCTTCAAAGCCAAATGGTAGAGGTGATCATTTTGTTCAAAGCGCCCCTTTTCGATGAGGGTGAGCCCCGCGCGAAAAAGTGCTTCGCGCCCCTCCATTCTTCCGGGAAAAGACTGGCCGATTTTTCGGTATTCGCTCAAGGCGGTGTCGTAGAGTTTGAGGCTTAAAAAGGCGTTCGGCACGGCAAGACAGCCGACCATTGCGTTGTGGCTCGCGTCGAAGATTTTGAAATTTTTGATCTGAAAATGGCCATCTTTGTGGAGAAGTCCGACGCGACTGCCTGCAAAGGGAAGATGGCTCGAAAAGGCAAGTTTTAGTTTGCCGTCGATGAACACTTTGAGGTGATCGTCAATTTTTTCAATGGCGATTTTATAGTTTAATTTCGGTTCTGCGATTTTCGTTTCCAAAAGGAGGACATTGTTGCGAAAGAGCTTGCAATCGCTATGGCCGACCCAGATGCAATACCCCTCTTCGAGATGGCGGCTCAAATCGGGCACATTGAGTAAAAATCCGACACCACTTCCCTTTTTCTCGAGGAAAAGATCGGCGCTGAGGCGCAAATTGCTGGCGAATTCACTTTTCGAAATCATCATCGCCGCCCACTCGGTCACATCGAGACTTCTCGTGATGGCGATGTTTTTGGCAAGGAGAACATTTTCTTGGAGCATCCAGTCGCTTTTCCGATCGGGCTTGAGCTCTGTCGCTAAAACCCAAAGGGGCTTGCCCTCGATGTAGTTTTTAATCTCGCGGATCAACTCCTCCGCAGTTTTATAGCGGGTTTTGGGAGATTTTGCCAAACAGCGGCGGCATACCTCTGAGAGTTGGAGCGGGATATCGCGATACGGGGCAAGTTCAATGGGGTCGGTGAGCTCTTCCGTAGGGACGCTTTTTCGAAAGGCAGCTAAATTTTTTCTTTGAAAGGGGAGCTCTAAGGTGAGCATCTGATAGAGGATGACTCCGAGGGCGTAAAGGTCGGTTTGAACCGAAGAGGATTTCCCCAAAAGCCTTTCGGGTGCCATGTAGGCGAGGGTCCCGGTGATTTTGCCTGGCCGGGTCAAATTTCCCCCGAATGCTTTTTCTTTGCCGCCGATCTCTTCATCGCCGATCTGATCGATAAAATCGGCAATGCCCCAATCGAGAATCATTACCTCGCCATATTTTCCGATGATGATGTTTTCGGGCTTCAAATCGCGGTGCAAAATCCCCTTCGAATGGGTGTAGGCAACCGCCTCGCAGACCTGGAGGAAAATGCGGACCAAAGAGGGGATTGAGTTGCGCACGGGGTGGAGTTCTCCCTTGTTGGAGCGCAAGATTTGGCGCAGGGTCATCCCCTCGACAAAAGGCATGGTGTAGTAGATGTCTGGAGGAGCTGTCTGAATCGATAAAATAGGGACGATCGAAGGGTGGCTGAGGGCACTTGCCACTTCAGCCTCCCTCAAAAACCGACTCTGAATGGTTTTACTCTCTTTGAGTTCTGGCCGAACCCGCTTCAGGGCGATATGGCGGCCACAAATGGGATCTTTTGCGAGATAGACCTCGCCCATCCCCCCCTTGCCCAGGCTCTGGACAATGGAGTAAGGCCCCACACTTTCTGGCAATTTTTGCTCAAGTTTACCCATTTTCAGGTTCGTTCATGCCACATTTGCCACAAAATCGCTAGGGAAAAGTTTTAAAAAAATAGAAAAATCTCTACAATCTAGCTGATGTCTGAAAAAAAAATCATTTTAACGGGGGACCGCCCGACGGGAAAACTCCACTTGGGCCATTTCGTTGGCTCTTTGGCTGCACGCGTCAAGCTGCAGGAGAGCCATAAACAATTCGTGATGATCGCAGACGCCCAGGCGCTCACCGATCACGCGGATACGCCAGAGCTCATCCGAGCCAATGTGCTGGAAGTCGCCCTCGATTACCTCGCAGTGGGCATCGATCCGAAAAAGACAACCATTTTTATCCAATCGCTTGTCCCATCTCTCGCCGAGCTGACGATGGTCTTTCTCAACCTCATTACCTGGAATCGACTCAAACACAATCCGACAGTCAAACTCGAAATCCAACAAAAGGGATTTGGCGAAGAGGTCCCTGCCGGTTTTATGATCTATCCCGTTTCGCAGGCGGCCGACATCGCCGCCTTCAAGGCCTCGATTGTCCCCGTCGGGGACGATCAAATTCCGATGATCGAGCAGACGGTGGAACTGGTCCGCAAGTTCAACCGGCTCTATAAAACCGATCTCCTCGTCGAACCCAAGGTGCTCACGTCAACGATGGCCCGTCTACCCGGGATCGATGGCAAGGCAAAAATGAGCAAAAGTCTCCACAACGCCATTTTTCTCTCCGATCCCGCCGATGTCGTCGCTAAAAAAGTGAAGGGGATGTATACCGATCCGGGCCATTTGCGCGTCGAAGATCCGGGCAAAGTGGAGGGGAATCCCGTATTTACCTATCTCGATGCATTTGGGGTGAATAAAGAGAAAATAGAAGAGATGAAGGCCCACTATAGCCGGGGCGGTCTGGGCGATTCTATTGTCAAAAAACAGCTCCTCGACGAACTGCAAAGTTTTCTAGATCCGATCCGAGCGCGCAGAGAAGAATACGCCAAAGACCCCCGTGCCGTGATGGACCTTTTACGAAAAGGGACCGCAGCGGCGGGCGCAGTGGCTCATCAAACCTTTGCTGAGGTGCGAAAAGCGATGGGAATCGATTATTTCTTCTGATCCTCTTCGATTTCGCAGTTGAGCTCTTCCTCTTTTTCCTCTTCAGTCTCCTCGCCGGGTCCCATAAATTCGCGAAAGAGGATATAGATCGCCCCTAAAGTGAAGAGGATGGGGAGAAATATTTTCCAAGAGATATCATATTCGACGGTGACGAAGGTCCCGACAAAGACGAGAAGGGTGACCAAAGTATCGTAAGTGCGCCCTACGAGAAATTGCCGAACGGCAAGGGGGAGACCGACGATGAGCATAATTCCGGGCCACCAATTTTCTGTAAAAATGAGTGTGGCAAGGCCGAGAAGAAAGAGGGCAGTTGAGATAACTTGGGCTTTTTTCTTTGAGGTGATTGGATGGTGATCCGACATCGATTTTTCCTTTTTAAACAACCATAGCACATTTTTGCTGTACTTGACAAACGACCTTAGAACACAATATATAAAAATTGATTTACCAAGGTTGGTGCTATGCGAAAATGGGCTTATACACAAACTACCTCAAGAATCGGGAATATGCCAAGGAGGCGCCCTGAATTTGGACCAGGCTTTGCGGCGCCGAAGCAGCTAAACTTAAAAAGTTTAGTGATGCAGGCGGGATCAAATTCAGTGGCTGTCCGACGCCGGCAGAAACCGATTCTTGAGGTAGTTTGTGTATATCTTTTCCTTCTTCTGGCGACATTTGCAATGGGTGCAGAAGAGATTGGGGGATTTTGGAAAAGTTATGATGATAACGGGACACCTCAATGCATTTTTGGGGTCTACGAACATGACGGGATCTATTATGGGCGGATTATCGGGACCTATGATGACGATGGAAAAATGACCGATACGATTTACCATCCGACGAAAAGGGCTGAAGGGGTGGTTGGCAATCCCCACACTTGTGGGCTCGACATCGTCTATAATTTGCAAGATGGGGGATCCACTTATGATGGGAAAATCATCGATCCTTCGAAGGGGAAAACGTACAACTGTTCTATGTGGAAGCAAGGGGAATACCTGATTTTGCGCGGGAAACTGTTTATTTTTGGGAAAAATATCACCTGGTATCCGGCGAGCAAAACCGATTTTCCAAAAGGGTTTAAATTGCCCGACATGAAGAAATTTAAACCATCGATCCCGCAAGTGAATTAAAACCATGGCAAAAAAATACGACGAAGCGGCCATTCAATCCCTCGATGCGCTGACCCACATTCGCTTAAGACCGGGGATGTACATCGGCAGGCTTGGCAATGGCTCTCATCCCGATGATGGGATCTATGTGATGATCAAGGAGATCATCGACAACGCAGTCGATGAGTTCATCATGGGCAACGGCTCCAAAATCCAAATTGAGCTCGATGAAAAAACAGCGACGGTGCGGGTGCGCGATTTTGGAAGGGGAATTCCCCTTGGAAAGATGATCGAATGCGTCAGTCAAATCAACACGGGCGCCAAGTACAACGATGAGGTCTTTCAATTTTCGGTCGGCCTCAATGGCGTTGGGACAAAAGCGGTCAATGCCCTCTCGTCGCACTTTGTCGTAGAGAGTTTTCGGGATGGCCAGTTTGCCTACGCCCGTTTTGTCAAGGGAGTGTTGAAGGAAAAAAAGAAGGGCAAATCAGGGGAAAAGACGGGAACTTTTGTCGAATTTACTCCCGATGAAGCCATTTTTAAAAAGTTTGCCTTTCAAAAAGAGCTGATCGTCAAGCGGCTTTGGCATTACGCCTATCTCAATACGGGACTTGAGCTGATTTTCAACAAGGAAAAAATTCGCTCCGAAAATGGCCTCTTGGATCTGTTGAATGCCGAGCTCAAAGAGGATAGGCTCTATGAGCCGCTCCATTATAAGGGCAAGGGGCTCGAATTTGCTTTTTTGCACTCGACGAGTTACGGCGAAACCTATTTTTCTTTTGTCAATGGGCAATATACGCAAGATGGCGGGAGTCACCTTTCGGCATTCAAAGAGGGAATTTTAAAGGGGATCAACGACTACGCGAAGAAGAACTTTCAGGGGATCGATGTGCGCGAGGGGATCGTCGGGGCGATTCTCGTCAAAGTGAAAGAGCCCGTTTTTGAATCGCAAACCAAAAATAAGCTCTCCAACATTGAGATTCGCGCTCCCTTGGTGCAAGAGGTCAACCAAGCCGTCCAAAATCTCCTATATAAGAATGAAGAGATTGCAAAAAAGATCATCGAGCGGATCCATTTCAATGAGAGATTGAGAAAAGAGCTTGCCGCGGTTAAAAAAGAGGCGAAAGAAAAGCAAAAAAAGATCTCCTTCAAAATCCCAAAGCTGCGCGATTCAAAATACCACTTTGGTGACGGGAGCAAAGAGGGGGAAAAGACAGTCATTTTTCTCACGGAAGGAGAATCGGCTTCCGCCTCGATCGTCATGAGTCGCGATCCCCTTTACCAAGCGGTCTTTTCTTTGAGGGGAAAACCGATGAACGTCCACGGGATGAAACTCGATCAACTCTATAAAAACGAAGAGATGTACAACTTGATGTCGGCCCTTAACATCGAAGAGGACCTTGCCAATTTGCGCTACCAAAAAGTGATTTTGGCAACCGATGCAGACGTTGACGGGATGCACATTCGCAATCTCCTCATCACCTTCTTTTTAACCTATTTTGAATCGCTCGTTTTAAATGGGCACTTGCATATCCTCGAAACGCCCCTTTTCAAAGTGCGCAATAAAGAAAAGACGCTCTACTGCTACTCCGAAGAGGAAAAGAAGAAAGCGGCTGAGCTGTTAAAAAGAGGGGTGGAAATCACCCGGTTCAAAGGGTTGGGAGAGATTTCGCCAGATGAGTTTAAGCAATTTATCGGCAAAGAGATCCGGTTAATTCCAGTGATGGTGGAGCACATTTCCGATATCAAACCCACTTTGGAATTTTACATGGGGAAAAATACGCCCCAAAGAAAGGGATTTATCATGGAGAACTTGGTGGGCGAAAATGGATGATTTAAAAAATCAGATGAAGGATCACTTCATCAAGTACGCCTCCTATGTCATTTTGGATCGGGCAATTCCGAATGTCGTCGATGGATTAAAACCGGTGCAGCGGCGCATTTTAGAGATCTTGTATCGGCAAAATGACGAAAAACTCCATAAAGTGGCCAACATTGTAGGCCAAACGATGCAATTGCACCCGCATGGAGATGCGCCGATTTACGAGGCGCTCGTAACGCTTGCGAACAAAGGATATATGCTTGAAAAGCAGGGGAATTTTGGGAGCATTTACACAGGCGATCCGGCGGCTGCGGCCCGCTATATCGAGACAAGGCTGACGCCGCTTGCAAGGGAAACGCTCTTTAATCCAGACATCACAGAAAAAATCCCCTCCTATGATGGGCGAAATTTTGAGCCGGTGACGCTTCCAGCGAAATTGCCCCTTCTCTTGATGCAGGGGGCCGATGGAATTGCCGTCGGAATGGCGACCCGGATTTTGCCCCACAATTTTGCCGAGCTTTTACAAGCGGAAATTGCCTATCTTGAAGGGAAGGCGTTCAAAATATTTCCCGATTTTCCGACGGGGGGGATTTTAGATAAAAGCGAATACGATAAGGGGAAGGGGAAAGTCAAACTGCGGGCGAAAATTGAGGCCAAAGATCCCAAAACGCTCGTGATCCGCGAGATTTGCTACGGGACGACGACGGAAAGCCTCATTCGCTCAATCGATGAGGCGGCCAAAAAGGGAAAAATCAAGATCGAGGAGATCAACGATTATACGGCAGAAAAAGTAGAGATCGAGATCAAATTGCCCCGTGGTCAATATGCGGAAGAGATTTTGGATGCACTCTACGCCTTTACCGAGTGTGAGGTCTCTTTGAGCTCTCAGGTGATGGTGATCAAAGATGGGTTTCCTTGGGAGACCGATGTCCACGAGATCTTGAGTTACAACGCCGAAAAAGTGGTTGAATTCTTAAAAAGAGAGCTTCAAATCGAGCGGGATCTACTTTTGGAAAAGATCTTTTATAAGACGCTCGAAAGGATTTTTATCGAAAACCGGCTCTATAAAAAGATCGAGACGGTAAAAACGCTCGAAAAAATCCACGAGACTTTAGAGGTCTCTTTAAAACCATTTCGAAAAAAACTACTTCGGGAACCGACCCAAGAAGATCAGGAAAGATTGCTCCAAATTCCGATTCGGCGCATCTCGCAATTCGATATCGATCGGAATAAAGAGGAAATCGAACTCTTTGAAAAAACAATGCAAGAAGTAGAAAAAAACCTCAAAAATGTGAGAAAATTTGCGATCCGCCATTTGCAGGCGCTCCTTGCAAAATACGGGGAAAAATTCCCGAGAAAAACGAAAGTCAAGGCGATCGAAGAGATCGATCGAAGGGCCATTGCAACCAAAGAGATCAAGGTGGGATTCGATGTGGCAACAGGCTTTGTCGGGACTAAAGTGACGGGTGGCGAAAAGTTTTCCTGCACCAACTTCGATAAGCTGCTCATCTGCCATAAAGATGGGACGTATAAGGTCGTCAATATCCCTGAAAAACAGTACTTTGAAGGGGTCCTTTGGGCGGGAGTGGCCGATAAAAAAAGCGTTTTGAACGTAGTCTATAAAATGAAGGAAAAAGGGCAAGTGTGGGCGAAGCGCTTTGTCGTTGAGAAATTCATTTTGGATAAATTGTATCGCTATTTTGATGAGAAGGGAGAGTTGATCTCCTTTTCGGAAGATCCTGATGGGGAAATCGAATTGCAATTTTCTAAGGGGCAAAAGAAGCAAGTCTATCGCTTCACCGATGTGCCTGTGACGGGCGCGCAGACGCGCGGCATGCGCCTCTCGATTCATAAGGCGCGCAAAGTCATCTGCCGTTGAACCGGTAGCTCGGTTTCACTTTTGCCCTTGACGGCACCTTCTATATTAGTAATTATAAGCGGTTTACGTTCTATTCTTTTTTAGAAAGAGATCATAGGGTTTGCGATAGTTGAGAAATTCCCGTATTTGTTGTTACAATGGTTCTCTTCTAAAAAAGCAAAAGGTGTTTGATGAGAAAGCTAATGTGTTCATTGTTCATTGTAGGAACCCTGTTGGCCGCCCCGCAGGCGGTAGTATTTGATTGGGGAAATGTGATAGCCATTGATGATCGCTCTGTAGTCGTAGATTTTATGTGTGAGACCTTTCAGTTTTCTGAGGAAGAGTTCGAAAAAGTCAATCTCAAGAAACGAAAAGCGATGAAAGAGGGAAAATCAGACGTGGAATTTTGGCTCCAGTTTGCTGCAAAGCGGGGGATTGATCTTGAAGATCAATGGCCTATGTCTTATCAAGCAACTCTCAAAAGGAGTATCGGCGTTGATGAAGAGATGTTTGCTATCGTCGCTGAGCTGCAAAGGAAACAGATCCCTGTTGCTCTCTTATCAAATATTAACGATAAATATACCAAACTCATTCGGGATTTCGGTTTTTATGACCCCTTCGAACCTTGCCTGCTTTCCTGTGAGATGGGGCTGGAAAAACCTGATCCAAAAGCCTATCAACTCCTTTTAGAAAAGCTTGACCTTCCCGCAAATGAGATCGTTTTCATTGACGATTTAGAAGAAAATGTTGAAGCGGCTAAGAAGCTAGGCATCGACGCTATTGTCTTCAAATCTGCTACGCAAGTACGCAGCGAATTAGCAAAAAGGGGATTGGGGGTCGTCCAACAATAACTTTTAGAGCTGTATAGGGAAAAATCGATTCATCTTATTGAGGATCTTCTCTTGCTGGTATTGATGCAATATCAGCTGCGAGAAGATCCTCAAAACCTGAACCGTTTTTCTCCTATACAGCTCTAAAATTTATTATTGGACAACCCCTTGGTAGAGAAATGCGCCCTATGAAATAGGGAGTAAAATACGGACCCAACAGCCTGAAAAATCGAAATGAGACCGGTCCACATCCTGAACTGCAGTTTATGAAAAAAGCCCTTCGGTTCCTTTTTTTACTTGCCATTTTTTTTATTTCCTCCTGTGAACGGAATGAGGTGAAAAAGATTTTTCTCGTTTGGATGTTTGACCCTGAAAAATTTTGGGAGGCCGACTGGTGTCGCGAGCTTTTGGCGTCGGATCAATATGAGATCGAAGAGGTCACTGCCCTCGATGAAAAAATCTATTTGGACCGCGCCATCTACGTCACTCAATTGCCCCGAGAAAAAAAGGAGCTCGATCGATTTTTCAAAACGCTTCACAAAAAAGGGGCCAGGTTTGGGATCATCCATATCAGCGACGAGGAATATAGCCACTCTACAAAGTCCTACTCCTACGCCAAATTTGTACTCAGGAACTATTGGAAGAAAAAGTTCGATGGCAATCCAAAAATTCTTCAAATCCCCCTTGGATATAAGACAAAGTTTTGGGCAGATAGCCCCTCAAAGAAAAGCAAAAAAAGTAGCGAGCGGCAATACTTTGCCAGTTTTGCCGGGCAGTTGAGCAAAAGCGGGCGCAAGGAGATGGCCGAGCATATGCGAAAACTGGGCCATTTTTTTGTCCATGAGACCTCCTTTTTTGGATCTGCCGATGCACTCCCTGTCGATCAGTATAGAGATCTTTTAATGGATTCAGTCTTTGCTCCTTGTCCAAAGGGGTTTGTCAACGTCGACACCTTTCGCCTTTATGAGGCCCTTGAAGCGGGGGCTATTCCAATTGTGGAAAAGGGCCCCTCCGATTACTACGAGCACCTTTTTCAAGGGAAATACCCGTTTTTCGCAATCGATCAGTGGGATGAGGTGGGTACCCTTCTGAATGAGGGCTTTCTCTCAGACCCCGAACGGATCGAGCAAAAACGGCAAGAGTGCATCGATTGGTGGAAAAAATCCAAAGAGGAACTGCGAAAAAAAATCCAAAGGCAAATCATTCGTTCATTTTTCTTTTTGCCTTGAATTTTAACCAAAAATCAGACAAAACTGGGGTTATAAACGACCAAATATTAAATCAAAATACCTTGGAATTTGGACATGTTCAAGAGAATCATAGACTTACATCTTAAACGATGGAAGGTCGATATTTATCGCAAGCCTTTGTTGTTGAGGGGGGCAAGGCAAGTGGGTAAGACCTACGCAGCAAGGAAGTTAGGGCAAACTTTTGAGTATTATGTAGAGGTTAATTTTGAGCAAATGAAAGAGGCCTGCCTGATTTTTGAAAAGGATCTGATACCCGAAAAGTTGATCCGTGCTTTAAGTTTATTGATGAAGGTGCCGATCATACCTGGCAAAACGCTCCTTTTTTTTGATGAGGTGCAAGAGGCTCCTCAGGCCATCGTTGCCCTGCGATATTTTTATGAAATGATGCCAGATCTTCACCTGATTGCGGCTGGATCTCTTTTGGAATTTGCCATTGAGAAGGTGGGGGTTTCTGTGGGGCGGATTTCGATGTTATATATGTATCCAATGTCATTTTTTGAGTATCTAGTTGCAGTTGGGGAAGGGCTGGTGGCGCAAGAAATTTTGAATCATGAGATTGGAATTTCAATGCAAGAGCCGATTCATGGAAAAATTTTAGATCTCTTGGGAGAATATCTATCTGTTGGGGGAATGCCGGAAGCTGTGGCTCGCTGGGTTCAAACAAAAGATCCGTCGTCTGTGTTGACGATTTTGCAACAAATTGCAGCGACCTATGCACAAGATTTTGAAAAGTATGCAAGAAAGTCACAAGTGAAATATTTAGATCGGTTATTTCGGCAAATTCCCCATTTAATCGGCAATGAATTTTCATATAAACAAATCCATGGGGAATTTAGAAAAAGAGAGCTTGCGCCGGCGTTAGAGCTCTTAGAGCGAGCGAATATCATACATATAGTTCGACACACCTCTGGGAATGGAATTCCCATAGGTGCTGACACCGATTTTGATACGTTTAAAATCATTTATTTAGACGTAGCTCTTTGCCAAGCGATCATTGGTACAGACATATCAATCTGGTTCTTAAAGCCATTAGAGGGCTTTGAAAATCGCGGAGAAATCGCAGAGGCTTTTATCGGTCAGGAATTGATCTGTTATGCAAATCCGCATAGCAAAGCCGAGCTTCATTTTTGGAGGCGAAGAGAAAGAAACAGTTCTGCAGAAATTGACTATTTGATTCAAAGAGGCGAGCAGATTTTTCCAATAGAGGTGAAAAGTGGGCACGGAAACACATTGCGCAGTTTGCGGCTATTCTTACAAACACACCCAAAATCCAAACGGGGAATCCGCTTCTCGGCTCTCGACTATTCAGTGATAGATCATCTTGATTCCAGGCCGCTATATTCAGCGGTATCTTTGGCCCATGAAACGCAAATAGATGGATTAAGGGAGCTGCTATGAAGGTCATTCGCTCATTTTCTTGACACTGAATCCAAGTTTTTCGCGAATGTATTTAGCGGTGCGAGAAGTTTTTATTTTGGCCACTTCCTCGGGTGTTCCTTTGGCCATGACTTGTCCTCCTCGCTCTCCCGCATCGGGGCCGAGATCGATGATGTAGTCGGCATTTACGATCACATCGATGTTGTGTTCGATGATGACGAGGGTATTTTTTTTATCGGCAAGCCCATGGAAAATGTGGAGCAGTTTTAACACATCTTCTGGGTGGAGTCCCACCGTCGGTTCGTCGATGAGATACAGCGTTTTTCCGCTCTCTCTTTTTGAGAGCTCTCTCGATAGGCGGAGCCTCCCTGCTTCCCCGCCGGAGAGGGAGACGATCTCTTGCCCGAGTTGCAAATATCCCAAGCCGACATCGATGAGGGTTTTGAGTTTTTTGGCAATTTGGGGAATGGCTGAAAACCAATCGAGCGCCTCCACAACGCCCATCTGGAGCACCTCGCCGAAATGTTTGCCCTTGTACTTCACCTCTAAAGAAATGGGATTGAGCCGAGAGCCCTTGCACGATTCGCAAGGGACTCTCACGGAGGGCAAAAATTGCAAATCGACCGTTTTATACCCAAGGCCCCAGCAGGTGCGGCACATGCCTCTTAAATGATTGGGGCTGAAATGTCTTGGCTGAAGACCTTTCATTAAGGCCAAAGGGAGGGCTGCAAAATGAGCCCTGATCAATGGCTGTACGTCAGAATAGGTACTCACATCTGCTCTTGAAGTTTGGCCGATCGGGTTTTGATCGATGGTGATGATTTTTTCAAACTCTTTTCGGGCGCGCAAGTAGCTCATGAGGCTCGATTTTCCAGAGCCTGAGACGCCGGTGAGGCAAGTGATGGCCCCTTTGGGGAGGGAAACGGTGATATTTTTCAAGTTGTGTAAAGTAGCATTTTCAATGGTGATATCGGGGCTGAAGGGCCTTCTTTTTTGCGGAATGGGGATCTGTTTTTTGCCGCTCAAATAGGCACCTGTGAGCGAGCGGGGATTATTTTGGATCTCTTTGAGGGTTCCCTTTGCTGTGATTTGCCCTCCCTCTTTTCCCGCTTTGGGGCCAAAGTCGAAAAGGTAATCGGCGCAGGCCAATGTCATCGGGTCGTGTTCGACCAAGATGAGCGTATTGCCGAGATCGCGCAGCTCTTTGAGCGCCCGGTTTAATCGCTCATTGTTGTATGGGTGAAGGCCAATCGTCGGCTCATCGAGGACATAAAGACACGAGGTGAGTCCCGATCCGAGCTGTCTTGCGAGGCGAATTCTTTGCAACTCTCCTCCGCTCAAAGTGGGGGCAGAGCGGCTCAAGGTCAGATATTCCAGACCGATCGCGAGCAAAAATTGGAGGTATTTGAGGAGTTGGCTGTGGGTTTCTTGCAAAAATGGGGGCACTTTGAGCAAGTTTATAAATTGAAAGGTCTTTTCGATACTCAAAGCGCATATGTCGGCAATGGACTGTTTTTCAATGAGCACATTTCTCGCCATTGGATTGAGTCTTGAGCCTTGACAGGCAGGACATGCTTCAGCGCGCATCATCGGCATGAGGGCTTCCCGAATTTCTCCGCGTGCCATTCTCGCAGCTGCAGCCAAAACGGGATGGAGTCCGAGCCACCGGACACTGAGCCCATTTTTGAGCTTCACTTCCGATCCGCCATTCAGGAGGGCATTTCGATCATCTCCCACGCTTTTTTCCATGAGGCGAATGGCTTCGGAGGTCCCCTTTTCTTTGAAAAGAAGATCGGCAAAGTCATAAAGAGACCATTTTTTGATCCGCTTTTCCTCATCTAAATGGGCGCCAAAGGTATTTCCAAGCCCCTGACATTCGGGACACATGCCTAAATCGTGGTTGAACGAAAAGGTTTGTGCAGAAATCTTTTTTTTTGTTTGCAGATCAAACGTGAGATCGCCCTTGTCTCTTGCGTCTCTTCCGACGATGAGCGACTCTTCGGCTTTTGAGATGGCCTCATAGAGCCGGTTTTGAGCCTTTGGCTCGACAGGGAGTCGATCGATCACGAGGAGCAGTTCATTTTTACGCATTTTTTCATAGGGGATCTGCTCATCGAGCGAAAAAATTTGTCCGTTGAGCCGGATGCGCAAATATCCTTGCCGCTGCAACCGGGCAGTGAGCTCCTCAAAACTCTCTTTTTTTTCAAACGGAACCGGTGTCAAAATTTGGATTTTTTCTCCTCTAGGGAGCTTTAAAATTTCTTCGACAATCTCCTCTTTGCCCATTCTTTGGATCACTTTCCCAGTTTCGGGATCATGCGGGATTCCCAAATGGGCAAAAAGCACCCTTAAAAAGTCGTACACTTCGGTCATTGTTCCAACGGTGCTTCTCGGATTGAGCCCGCCTGTTTTTTGCTCGAGCGCAATCGAGGGCAAAAGCCCTTCAATCCTTTCCACTTTTGGTTTTTGGAGCTGTTTGACCATGGCCCGGGCGTAGGCGCTCAGTGTCTCGGTGTAGCGCCTTTGCCCTTCTGCATAGAGCGTTTCAAACGCCATGGTCGATTTGCCCGACCCTGAGGGGCCGCAAAAGACTGAAATCTTCCCGTGGGGAATCTCAAGCGAAACATTTTTCAGATTGTTTTGCTGCGCGCCCACAACTGAAATGACCCCTCTTTCCTTCGGTTTTTTGGCCTTTCTTTTTTCGGTTTTAAGCCCTTTGAGCGCAAGAGCTGTGGGGGTGTTTAATTTGGCAATTTTTTCTGGTGTTCCGGTGCCGATGATTTCTCCTCCGTGGACACCTGCGCCCGGACCCAAATCGATGATCCAATCGGCGCATTTTACAAAGTCCATATTGTGTTCGATGACGAGCACCGTATTGCCCCGGTCGACGAGTTTTTGCAAAATTCCGATCAATTTGGCAATGTCGTGGAAATGGAGCCCCGTGGTGGGCTCGTCCAAAATATAGATCGTTTTGCCGCTTGCAGGGCGGACGAGCTCTTTGGCGAGCTTAATCCGTTGCGCCTCGCCGCCCGAAAGGGTCGTCGACGGTTGGCCGAGCGTCAAATAGTCGAGTCCTACCCAGCTGAGCAGCTCCAATTTTTTCCGAATCGAGGGGATTGCGTCAAAAAGTTCAAGAGCATGTTCGACGTCGGTCTCCAAAATGTCGTGGATCGATTTTCCCTTGTATTTGACAGCCAAAATTTCGGGCTCAAAACGCTTCCCCCTACACTGTGGGCAAAGAGCCCAAGCATCTTCCATGAAATCCATGTCGATTTTAACAGAGCCGAGTCCCGAGCAATAAGGGCAAGAGCCCTCTTTGACATTGAAGCTGAAGTGGCCTGCGCCAAAGGCGCGCAATTGGCTCTCAGGTAGCTGGGTGAAAAGATCCCGAATATCGTCGAAGAGTTTGATGTAGGTGGCCGCATTGGACCTTGGCGTTCGCCCGATGGGCGATTGGTCGACGGCGATCACTTTGTCGATGAGCTCTTTTTCTTTTTGCAGCGCTGGGACAAGGGAATCGGTGATGAGGGACGATTTTCCCGATCCCGACACTCCGGTGACGCAGGTGAAAATGCCGAGGGGGATTGTCACGCTCACATTTTTGAGATTGTGGTGGTTCACATTTTTTAAAATGAATTCCCCGGCGGCTTTTCTCCTTTTTTTGGGGGGCTCAATGGTCAGTTTTCCCGACAAATAGGCGCCTGTCAAAGAGCGGGGATCGGTGAGCTCCAAGATTTCGCCTCCGTGGACGCCGGCCCCTGGTCCCACGTCGATCACCCGGTCGGCGGCCCGGATTGTGTCGGGGTCGTGTTCGACGACGAGGACAGTGTTCCCCTGATCTCTCAATGCTTTTAGAGTGGCGATCAACTTGTGGTGATCGATGGGGTGAAGGCCGATGGAGGGCTCGTCGAGGACGTAGATTGCGCCGACAAGACCTGCCCCAATTTGCGATGCGAGCCGCACCCTTTGCGATTCACCGCCGCTCAAGGTGGGCGAGGTCCTTTCGAGCGCCAAATAGGAGAGGCCCACATCGATTAAAAACTGGAGCCGCTCAGCAATTTCTTTGAAGAGCTCCTCCCCAATTTTTTTCTCGAGAACAGTGGGGTTGATCCCTTGAAAAAAAAGGAAAAGATCCTCCATCGGCATTTGGGTGAGCTCAAAAATTGCCTTTCCCCGAAATCGACACGCTGAAGGGTACGGCTTGATCCTCGAACCATGGCAACTCGGGCAGACCCCTTCGCTCATCAGCTCTCCCATTTTTTTTCTATACGCCTCGCTTTTGGCGGCGTTGAGTCGATCCCTCGCCTCGCTCAAAACCCCTTTCCACGCTACATATTCGAACCACCGGTTTTTCTTGACTGGGTGGACGAAGGTCATTCGGGTCCATTTTTGCTCTGTGCCATGTAAAAAGAGCTCTTTGGCTTTCTCAGGCAGTTTTTCCCAGGGAGTTTTCACATCAAACTTATAAAGTTTGGCCAAATTGTTATAAATATTCCCATACCGGACGGTAGTGTAGGAGCTGGCAATCGAGCAGCAATCTTCTAAAATGCTCTTTTTCGGATCGATGATCTTATTTAAGTCAAATTCGGCCAGATGGCCGAGCCCGTGACAAGAGGAGCACATTCCCGACGGGTGGTTAAAGGAAAAATCGTGCGGCTCTAGCGGGCCATAGGAGAGGCCCGATTTGAAGGCGTGGGCAAATTGGGAATAGACCGTATCGCCGATGCTAAAAAACCCTTTGCCGATCTCGAGCGCTGCAGCTGTGCTTTCGGCGATGCGCCCCTGGTTTTCCTCATTGACGACGAGTCGGTCGATGACGATGTCGATATCGTGATTGATTTTTGGATCGAGGACCACCTCTTCGCTCAAATCGATCCATTCCCCATCGATTTTAAGCCGCATGAATCCCTTGCTCAAAAGCTCGGCAAACTCCTCTTTAAATTCCCCCTTTTTTCCTCTCGCAAATGGGGCGAGAATGACGATTTTTGTCCCCGGCTCCAAACTTTGGACCTGGGCGATGATTTTTTCTCTGCTCTGGGCTTGGAGAGGCTCATTGCTGATGGGGCAGTGGGGAGTGCCGAGGCGGGCGAATAGGACCCTCAAAAAGTCGTAGATTCCGGTCATCGTGCCGACAGTGGAGCGGGGGGTTTTACCGGCCGTTTTCTGTTCGATGGCAATCGTCGGCGAAAGGCCAGAAATGCTCTCGGCTTCCGGTTTTGGCAGATCGCCCAAAAATCTACGCGCCTGGTGGGAGAGCGACTCTATATAGCGCCTTTGCCCCTCGACGTAAATGGTGTCAAAGGCGAGGGAAGACTTGCCCGAACCGGAAACCCCCGTAAAGACGATGAGCTGACCGGGCGTGATTGTGAGATCCACCTCCTTGAGATTGTGTACTTTGACTTTTTTTAAAACGATCATACGCGAACTATTCTACCAAAAGGGAAGTTCTTGTAATATAAACTTATGCGCACCCGTACGAAAATCGTCTGTACAATTGGCCCTGCTGTTTCCTCATACGAGAAAATTTTAGAACTGATTGATGCGGGGATGAGTGTGGCCCGGCTCAATTTTAGCCATGGGACCCATGAAGAGCACTCGAAAACGATCCAGTTTTTAAAGAGGGCCCGCGCCGAAAAGGGGATCCCGCTTGCGATTATGCTCGACACCCACGGCCCCAAGATCCGGGTGGGGAAATTGCCGGGGGATCTGCTGGTTTTAAAACCGGGCGATCGGTTGAAGCTGGGCACAGATATTCCGATCCAACCCATGGATGTCCTCAGCGCCCTTCATCCTGGAATGAGTCTCCTTTTTGACGATGGATACATCGTATCTCAGGTGGTTGAGACGAAAGGAAACGAGGTGATTGTCGAGATCAAAAATGAGGGGGTTTTAAAAAGTGGCAAAGGGGTCAATATTCCGGGGGCAATTGTTCCATTGCCTGCGCTAACGGCGAGTGATATTGACGATCTCAAGTTTGGGTGCAAACACGATGTCGATTTTGTCGCGGCCTCTTTCATCCGTTCGGCTCACAATATCCTCTCGATTAAAAAGCTCCTTGCCGAAGAGGGGAAGGGGGATATTTTGGTGATTGCGAAGATCGAGAGCACGCAAGGGGTTGAAAATTTTGACAGCATCGTGCAGGTGGCCGATGGGATCATGGTGGCAAGGGGAGATCTGGGCGTCGAGGTCGATTTGGCCATTGTCCCAAAGTTGCAAAAGATGATGATCCGCAAATGCTATCAGGCGTGTAAGCCTGTTGTTACGGCGACGCAGATGCTCGAATCGATGATCCAAAATCCGAGGCCGACGCGTGCGGAGGTTTCCGATGTGGCCAATGCGATTTACGATAGCACTTCGCTCGTGATGCTTTCAGGTGAAACGGCTGTGGGAAAATATCCGATCGAGACAGTGCAAAGGATGCGAGAGATCGTGCAAGAGGCGGAAAGCGACTTCAATTACCACGATTTTTTCCTCCTCAATTCGCAGCGCGATTATCACGATGTCTCGTCGGCGCTGTCGATGGCTGCGGTGAAAACTGCTTATAGCGCAAACGCAAAATGCATTTTCGCTTTCACGGCGAGCGGCGGGACGGCAAGACTCGTCTCGCGCCTAAGACCCTCCATTCCGATCATCGCTGTCACTCCTTCGATGAAGATTTACAACCAACTCGCTTTCAACTGGGGTGTGGTTCCCGTGTTTGCTGAAGGGTGCAAAAACTCGAAGGAGGCGTTTGCCGCCGCGAGTGAATTTGCGATGCAAGAGGGCCTTCTCTCTTTTGGCGATCTCGTCGTGGTGACTGCGGGAGATCCCTTTGGCAAGAAGGGATCGACCAACATGATGATGGTAGAACACATCGGCGAGGTGCTCGTAAGGGGCCACAAAGGGTATGGGGCCAAAGTTTCTGGAAAAGTGCGGCTCCTCCTCACTCTAGAAGAGTGTCATCCCGATGAACTCGAAGGGAAAATTGCCGTTATTTCCCACTGCGATCACCTGTTTTTGCCTATTTTGAAAAAAGCGGCAGGTGTCATCTTGCAAAACTTCATTGGCGATTCCACATCAGAAAAAACGGTTGCGCTCCTCGCAAAAACTTTTGAAATTCCCACCATGAGTAGAGCGGATGGGGCGATGTCGATTCTCAAAGAAGGGGAAGAGGTGACTCTCGATCCCCAAAAAGGGCTCGTCTACCGCGGAACGGGTCGGGAGTGACTTAACGGTCCTTCACTGTTTTATTGCATGCCGGGTTAATAACCACCGAGGACACCGAAAACACCGAGGGGAAGGTTTTTGACACAACGTTGTCTAACTTGCTCCATGCCCCCTTTGGCATTTGAAGTCCTGTATTTAGGTCTCTCCTCGGTGTTTTCGGTGTCCTCGGTGGTTATTTTACCGCCTTTAATGCAACAAGGTCATTCTTCACTACTTCCTGCGCGGATTGAGGTAATAGGGAAAACAAAAACGGGTGACATTCAATTTTTGCTTCTCAACATGAAATCTGAGGAGCGTTTCGGGGTGAAAGCGGCACCCCATGTTGAAATATTCTTCAATGCGATCGAAGAGAAGACAGTACCGTTTCATGATCTCTACACTTCCATAAGCGATCTGGTCGTTGAGCCCACCAACGTAGTCGTTGCCTATTGGGATATGTAAACAAGAGTCCTTGACGATTTCAAATGAACGTTGTTGGACAGGAAGAACGTCCGCTCTCATGTAAATGACCACGTCGTACGAGATGTTGTGTTCCCTTTGATAATCCAAAATCAGTTCCATGCATTTTTCATGATGGTAGAACATGCTAGCGACGTGAAAAGGGGGATTATCCGAATGCCCCGCTTGAAACATTTGAAGAAACGCATCGGAGGGCTGAAATACCTCGAAGTGCGATTTTTTAATTCCAAACCGCTGCAAAAAACACTCGTGATAGGGATCCAGTTCTGAGTTGATCGAGCAAAAAAGATCGATCGAATAGCGATCTCGCAACTCTAATAACCAATCGCTCTCCTCATGACATCGGACTCTCCCAGAAAAGAACATCGCAATTTTGAGTTTTTCCTCAGCAAAGCCCTGAAGAGCAGAGAGGAGCAATCCCCCCAAAAATAAGAGAACAGCAATCATATCGGTAGAATTTAAAAGTTTTGCTGTCAGAATTCAAGCCAAAAAAGAAAAATCGATGACCGAAATATTTTGCAAATCGTTATGATAGGAAGGATGCAAGGACAGGGCATTTTTATCACATTTGAAGGAGGAGAGGGGGCGGGCAAAACGACGCTCATCAATGAGATGGCCCGTCAGCTTGAACAGGAGGGGCACCACGTCCTAAAGACGAGAGAGCCGGGCGGAACGAGACTCGGAGAAGAGATCCGCAAACTTCTCCTGGAGCACAATGAGCCGATTTCTCCCTACACAGAGCTCTCCCTTTTTCTCGCTTCGAGAGCGCAGCACGTAAATGAAGTGATTGGCCCAGCGCTTCTTGAGGGAAAAGTGGTTTTGTGCGACCGGTTCAATGATTCCTCCGTCGCCTATCAGGGGGCTGCTCGGGGCCTCGGGATGCAACAAGTGGAGGAATTTTGCCATTTTATCTCGCAAGGAGTGGAGCCCAGATTGACCTTTTACCTCGATCTCGATCCAGAAGTGGGGCTGATGCGCGCGGCAAAGGAGAGGAAACAGGACCGGATCGAATCTGAAACGCTCATCTTCCACCAAAAGATCCGAGAGGCCTATCTCTCTATTTCAAGAGCCCATCCGCGCAGGTTCTATATCATCAGCGCCTCTTTGCCCCCGGCGAAAGTCTTTGAAGAGGCGATGAAAAGGGTCCACGCCTATGTTTAGCCACATCATTGGCAATGAGCAGATGAAATCCTATTTGCAAAAGGCGATCGAAAAGAATTGCCTTGCCCAAACCCTTCTCTTTATCGGCCCCGATGGGATTGGAAAAAGCCTTTTTGCAAAAGCCATTGCCAAAACTCTTTTGGCCTCCAACCATTCCCCCGATTTACACATCTATGCTCCGGAAGGGAAAAGCGGACTTTATGCGATCGACACTTTGAGAGAGCTCATCGAACAGGAACACAGCGCTCCCTTCGAATCCAAGGGAAAGGTTTTCATCTTGGAAGATGCAGCAAGGATGCAGCCTGCGAGTGCAAACGCCCTTCTCAAAACGTTAGAAGAGCCCACCCCCGAAACCACCTTCATTTTGTTGACGAGTCACCCCTCTGGAATGCTCCCTACGATTCTCTCCCGCTGCTCTCAGCTCCATTTCCAGCCCCTTACAACAGAAGAAATTGCCCACTTGCTCCGCGAGAGAGGACATCCGATCCATTTTGCCAAATGGGCCTCGGGCTCTTTTGGAAAAGCGCTCGAATTTGCGGCAACACCCGAATTCGAAGAGCAGCGAGGCGCCCTTTTCAAACTCTTAAGAGCACCCCCTTCTTACCCAGAACTTGCCCTAAAATTAACTGAGCTCGAAAAAAAACTGGAAGGAGAAGAGGACCCAGTCAAATGGGCCAGAAGAGTCGATGATCTTTTCGCCGCCATATTCATGTGGCATCGAGACCAACACGTAAGAGATGTCGGCGCAAAAGAGGAGCTTCTCTACTTCCCCGACGAGCCGAAATGTCCGGCCGTTTCATTGAAAGAGATCGAATGGAAAATCCATCAGGCCCGCCTCGGAATTGAGAGAAACCTCAAACTCTCTGCGTGTCTCACTTACCTATTTTCTTAGCGGAGTTTGCCCGACCAGGCCAGTTTTGATCTGAGCGTTGCAAAATAGTCGTGCCGATGCAAATTGACCCACTTGAACGTGCGCGAAGAGCGTTGGATCATCAGCTCATCGCCGCTTTTCAAGGAGATGGCGTTTAAGCCATCCGCCCTCACATCAATCGGCCCATATTCGCTTAGGTATTTAACCTGAATTTTCACCTTCGGCGAAAGGACGATCGGGCGATTTGAAATCGTATGAGGGCAGATCGGCGTGATGATCAGCGCATCGAGATTGGGGGTCAGAATTGGCCCCCCTGCGGCTAAGGAATAAGCGGTCGACCCATTCGGCGTTGCGACGATGATCCCATCCGCTGTAAACGTATTGACATATACCCCATCAATCGCAATGGCAAGCTCAATCAGGCTATAGTTGCTCGCCCGATGAATCACAATGTCGTTGACCGCCTGGAGCCCCCCCGCCTCAATCATGAGCCTGTGATCGATATTGTATGCCCCCTGCAAGAGGTCGGTCAAACTTGGATAGATGTCCCCCATCGGAATATCTGCCATAAACCCCAAATGCCCTAAATTGATCCCCAACATCCCCGCATTCAGATGACTGTAGCGATGGCATAGGCGCAAAATTGTCCCATCCCCCCCCATCGAAATCAAAAATTGGATCTTCATCGGATCCACTTCAGATAGCGGCTTTGCTCCGATGAGAGGCGCCTTCTCATCCTCTGCAACAACTATAACGCCTTGATCCTCAAGGAATGAGCGGATCTGAGAGGCGAGCTCAAATGATTGTTTTTTTTTCTCATTTGGAAAGAGGGCGATCATCATGGGAAGGGTACTCCTCTATTCTCCATTATGGGCAACCTGCAAAAAAAATAACATTTTTTCTTTTTCTCTTTATGATAGAATCGGGCGCGTGTTTGTCAAATTCTTTGAAGATCGGAAAACTCACGCTCTATTTTGGCTGATGTTTGGGATCGTTTGTCTTCTCAATGTCAACTACAGCATTTTGCGGAGCGCTCGAACAGCTTTGACGGTCGCAGATCTTGGGACAGGGGCTGGTTCGATTCCGGTGATCGAGCTCCTTGGAACGATGCCGAGCTCATTGATTTTGGTTTATCTTTTGACCCGCCTGCTCAACCGCTTTTCGATCCACAAGGTTTTTTTTATCTCGCTAGCCGTTTTTTCGGGGTTTTTTCTCTTTTTCTCCATCGGCATCTACCCATCCCTTCCCGAATGGCGGGCCACCCTTTTGGAGTGGACGTGGCTCCCTGCCAATGCATTTTGGGCTGTTGTCTTGCCCCAAACGGTTTCGATGCTTTTTTTTGTGATGGCAGAGCTTTGGAAAATTGCCCTTCTGACGGTCCTTTTTTGGGGGCTCGTCAACCAATACGTTCCCCTGGAAGATGCTAAAAAATTTTATGCCCCTCTCATGTTAGGGGGAAGTGTCGGGACCATTCTCGCGGGGCCGATCGTCTCTTTTTGCACATCTGATTTGGCATCGAGAAACTCTTGGTCCCAATCGCTCACGCTCATGATGCTCACCCTCTCTTTGGTGGGCCTTTTTACAGCTCTACTCTATTCCAAATTGTGGAGACAGTTTACGGGTCCCAAGAATGAAGAGCCGCCGCCCAAACAGACGTTGGCCGTTTGGGAGAGCATTCGGGTTTGCTTTCGTTCCCGCTACCTATTTCTCCTCGCATGGATCACCATTGCCGATTACATTGCATATACTCTTGGCGAGGTGGTTTTCTTGGACGTATTGAAACAAAAATTTCCCGACCCTCGCATCTACTGCGAATACATGGGAAAGTTGTCGCTTTGGAGTGGGATTTTGACAGCCATAAGTGCCCTTTTCATCACTCCCTATCTTCTGCAAAGATGTCGCTGGGTTGTCGCTTCTCTTGTCACCCCTGTTTGCATCCTCGTGACTGAGGGGGCTTTTTTTATTGCCCTTTGGACTCCAGGCATTGCAGGGCAAATCGAAGTTCTCGTCCTTTTGGGAACCCTCTTTTTCTGTCTTGCCCGAGCTGCGAAATACACCCTCTTTGACACTTCAAAAGAGCTCTCCTTCATCCTCCTTTCGCCTTTGGAAAAGATGCAAGGAAAACTCATTGTCGATGGGATGTGTTCAAGGGTCGGTAGGGGAGGGGCCTCCATGATCAGTATTCTCCTGATTCAAGTGTGCGGCGGTGTTCTTGCAAGCGCCCCCATTGCAGGCTGTCTTGTCCTTTTCATCGCGATTAGCTGTGTCATATCGACTCTGAAATTGGGCGTCTTGGTCGAGAATAAGTCTGAAATCACCTCGAGATAGGGATCGTTCAAAGATGGGCGTCTCTAAAGCCACCAAATCTTTTAGTTTATTTTTTCACAGTCCCATAGGTTCTGTTTTTGGTTTTCCGGCCGCATCTAAAACCAACTCACCCTTGTTTTTGATGAGCTGTTCGATCCGCTTTTCAGCGAGGGCGAGCCGCGCATTGCAGGTGGCGATGAGACTTTCGGCCTCTTCGAAGAGTTTGAGCGAATCTTCCAGGGGAATTTTGCCGCTATTCATCTGGTTGAGGATCTCTTCGAGCCGTTGAAAGGCCTTTTCAAAAGAGAGAGTTTCTTGTGTCATGAACAGTCACCTCCTGGACTTGGACGAGCGCCTTTCCATCGTGCATGAGGGCGCTCATCCTTTGATCGGGTTTTATGTTTTTTGCAGATAGGATAATTGAATTTTCCTTTTGCGTGAAGAGGATCGCATAACCCTTCTTCAATACGTTATTCGGATGGAGCGACTGGAGATGTTTTTTTACCCGCTCCAACCGCTCTTTAAGCTCTTTGATCTTCCCTTTGAGATTGAGCCTTTCAAAAGCTCTTTCAAAATCGTCGAGCCGCTGAATGACAGGGGCCAAAACACCATAGGGCGAGCTCAAGAGGGGATGCTTTTGGAGCGCTGCGAGGCGCTGGCGCCCTTGTGCGATCTGGTTGCGCATTCTCTCTTTGATTTGGGTTTTTGCTCCATCCAAAAAGGCGATGAGCCCCGCTTTTTCGCTGATTGCAATCTCAGCTGCGGCGGAAGGGGTCGGCGCTCGGACGTCTGCCACGAAATCGGCAATGGTGAAATCGGTCTCGTGCCCCACTGCGGAGATGATCGGAATCTTCGATTCAAAGATCGCTTTTGCAACGATCTCCTCATTAAAAGCCCAAAGATCTTCAATGCTCCCACCCCCTCTTCCGACAATCAGGACATCGGCGAGGGAGTAGCGATTCAAATCGTTGATGGCTTGGGCAATCTCCAACGCAGCTCCTTCTCCTTGTACTTTGACCGGGTTGAGGATCACGCTGATGCCGGCAAAACGGCGCTCGAGCACGTGGAGAATGTCTTGAATCACGGCTCCCGTTGGACTCGTCACAACACCAATCCGCTTTGGAAAACTGGGCAGAGCTTTTTTCCTCTCTTTGGCAAACCAGCCCCGTTGTGCGAGCAGCTCTTTGAGTTGGTGGAGCTTCAAAAGGAGCTCGCCCATCCCCAAAAATTGGAGCTCCCGAATGACGATCTGGTATTGCCCGCGCGGCGCATAAAGGCTGATCTCTCCTAGAGCAACGACCTGGTCCCCTTCTTTGGGCATGCGGGCGAGCTGGGCCGCATTTCCTTTGAAAAGGACGGCTGAAATTTGGGCGTTTGGATCTTTAAGACTGAAATAGAGATGGCCTGACGATTGCAACTTGAAGTTGCTGATTTCTCCCTTTACTGAAATGGCGCGAAAATTGGGTTCGAGAATCCCCTTGATCGCTGAGGTGAGCTCGCTCACACTAAAGATTTTCATAAGGAGCCATTTTGCCAAAATGGGAATTGCTAGGCTATATTTTTTTACCATTGCCATTGGGTTGCAAATCGGTTATCCTAGGCTTAAAAATTTAAGGTTTCAATGGCGAAAGCGCAGTTTGTCGTCGGGAATTGGAAGATGTATAAGACGGGCCGCCAGGCGACCGATTATATGGAGGCTCTAATCCCGGCAATCGAGGGGACAGGGGTGAGTGTCTATTTAGCGGTTCCTTTTACCTCGATTGCCGTGGCTGCCCAGTATGCGAGGGGCTCTTCTATTGTGATCGGCGCTCAAAATATGAATGATGCAAAGGAGGGGGCCTTCACCGGGGAGATCGCCTCGCTGATGCTCAAAGAGGCGGGGGCCGCTTTTGTCTTGCTGGGCCATTCAGAAAGGCGGATCCACTTTGGAGAAGATAACGCCCTCATTCACAAAAAGTTGCTCCGCGCTCTGAAGGACGATATTCAGCCGATCCTCTGTGTTGGAGAGACTAAGGAGGCGCATGCAGAAGGGAGGGCACATGAAGTTTTGCAAAAACAGCTGCTCGCTGCGTTGCAGAATATTCCCGCAAAAGAGACTGAAAAGATGATCATTGCCTATGAGCCGGTTTGGGCTGTCGGCAGCGGCAAAACTCCCACTGCCAAAGAGATCGAAGGGGCCCACTCTTTCATCCGCTCTCTTCTCACCGAACTGCTTGGCAAAAAAATAGGCGACGCTCTCCCGATCCTTTACGGGGGATCGGTCAAGCCTGAAAATGCCTCCGAAATTGCAGGGGAAAAAAATGTCGATGGGCTCCTTGTGGGCGGCGCTTCGCTCGATCCAGAGACAATGGCGCAAATCATCTTAAATATCGGCGCCCCCCAAAAAAGGGGCAGCTCTCGCATTAAAAAAGAGAAAAAACCATGACCTTTTTATTTTATCTATTTTTATTTTTATTTCTATTGGCTTCAATTATTCTTTGCTTTGTGATTTTAATCCAAGAGGCAAAGAGTTTGGGGCTTGGCGCCTCCTTTGGGGGGGATAGCGGCGATTCACTTTTTGGGACATCGACTGCTGAGGTGCTGAAGCGTTTTACGGGGTATCTCGCAGGGGCCTTTTTGATCGCATGCCTCGTCCTCTCTTTATGGAGTGGATCTTTAGGGCGCTCGCACGCCTCTGAGCTTGCACCAGCTGAGACTGAGGAAGTCGGGAATGAAGGGCCCTGAGTATCAGCTTCGTTATTATGGCCACCCCGACTTGAGAAAAAAAGCTGAGAAGGTGGAGGCCGTCACCCCAGAGATTGTGAAAATCTGCGAGGGGATGCTTGCCAAGATGCTCTCGGTGGAAAACAGCATCGGCTTTGCTGGTCCGCAGCTCGGTGTTTTGCTGCGGATCTTTGTCATTCGGGAGGAGATTTTTCTCCCAGACGATAAGTACACCTTTGGTCCACCTGAGGTGATCATCAATCCCACCCTTTTCGAGCCTTCCAAGGAGTGTGAAATGATGCTAGAAGGGTGCATGTCGCTCCCAGGCCTTCATATTCCGGTCATAAGACCTACATCGATCAAGGTGCGCTATCAAAATATCAAAGGGGAGTTTGTTGAAGAGGTTTTGCACGACTTTCGGGCCCGGATGTTCATGCATGAAAACGACCATCTCAATGGCGTCTTGCACATTGACCGGATGGATCCAAAAGAGCGGGCCAAAATCGAGCCTCTACTCAAGGCGATGAAACAAAAGTACAATCCTTAGGGATCGTTATGCAAGAGGATGTGAATGCGTAGAAATGGTTGGCAGTTTCAAGAGGCAAAAGCCAAATTTTCAAAAGTTGTTGAGGATGCTATCCATGATGGATATCAAAAACCCGAAGATACTCTTATTGATTTTTTTAGGAGAGCTCCAAGTGGTGAGATCGATCTAACGAGAGATAAAGATATGGGAAGAGACGTTGATCAACTCAAGTTGCCATAGACTTAAAGGCTTCATCAAACAAATTCTCGTGTCCATCTTTCATGAATTTATGGAAATTACTGCCCAGTGCGCCGATTTTTATAAATGCTCCCTGGACTTTGCCTTCCTGAACTTCGGAATTTCCTTTCAATAGTAGTATTTTTAGTTTTTCATGTTGATCTTCTGTAAAGTCCTTAATGAGTGTTTCAATTTCTTGAAGGGCCTCTTCTCTTTCCGCGTCAGGGCACTCGTCTCTTTCTGTCATGACCTCTTTGTAAATGATATAGTTCCATAGTGCCCCACATGCCAGTCCAACCTTTAATCTTTCCTGGCCATCCCTTTCACCGAGACACCGCCAAAGTTTTGGAGTATTCCAAATTTCCCTGTAAGCTTCTTTTGTCAACTCAGCGAGATGCGCTTGGTATACTTGAACTTCTGGTGAAGCAGGCTCTTCTTGATAGAGCACGAAGAAAGGCTGATTGAGTGCTTGGAGTTCAACCACAAGATCGAGCAGATGTTCGCGTGCTTCGCTAGCGTAGTAGGGATCTTGGAAGAGCCGTCCGATGTTCAGCTCCAAAAGGAATGTGAGGGTCCTCGGGTGTCTTACAAAATAGTCGTCAAAGTTCGATTGTTCTAGTCTCCCTGCGACATCTTCAGAGATGGAGAATCCATCTTTCCGAACGCTGCATATGAGTTCTCTCATGAGATATGGCTGTGTATCTTTGTAAAAGTTGAGGATGCGGTGCATTGGCAATTGCTTATTTCGCCCATGCATCTGATCAAAATAGGGACCGATTGTGTAGTGAACTGTTGCCGCTGAAAACCAGTGCAAAAAGTGGCTTACAAACGAATTGTTCAAATAGCTCACCTTATTTTTACGTGTTAAATGATAGGGGATGGTACCCACAAGATTTACAACTGCATGGAGGGAAAAAGAGAGAAATTGCAGTGTGTGCTTTTCTAATGAGTCGTTTTTAAATTGGTAACGCACTCGATTTAGGACAATTGCGGCAGCGGCAGCGGCGACGCCAAAAATCACCTCAATTGCAACCAAACTGATGAGGGCCAGATGTGCGGGAATTGTGAGAATCAAAGAGAACCAGTAGACCTGTTCTGGTGTCCACTTTCTTTTTAGGGCCTCGTGTGAGAGGTAGGTGACACCTGTTTGAAGGGCGTTTGTAAGATGAACAGAGAGCGGTTTATAGTGAAGGTTACCTCGAATGTAGGGCGCATTCTCAACTGACATAAAAGAACCTCATCAAAAGGAGGTGAGATCCTAAAGATATTTTCAATTTTTGTCTAGGCTGTACTAGCTCAAGGGAGAAAGCGCTCATCTGGGACCGGATTTTCGGGCACTTTCAATTTATATTCGTGTCGGTGTGCGGCGATATAGCGGTAGGCCCAATCTCCGAGACATGTGGGGAGAAAGGCGAGAATGCCGATGAGTTTATACCAGCCTCCTAAAATCCAGTAGATGCGCAAAATGGCTTTTGATTCGATTGAAAATTTCCGTTCTGTTGACTGGTAATTTTCCAAGAGGATCAAGCTGTTTGCGCTTCTCAAGTTCGTTTGAGGGCCGATGAGGATTTGATCTGCTGTTTCTCCGAGGACGGGTGCAAAGGCGAAGCGTTTATGTTCATCCATTTGGATGATGCGCCTGACGGCTTGATGGCAAAAGGGGCACTCTCCATCGAAGAAAATCAGATGTTTGTACATAATTTTACCATAATTGTCACCAATACATATAGAGGGAGACGGTGAAGTTATTGAATTGGTCTGTCTTGCGGCCTGCGAAGGGAAACCAGCTGCCGAAGATGAGGCCCATGTTCTCAGCCCAAAGGATCTCAATTGAGGGGGCTATACTAAACTGCTCCAAAGAATATCCTCCCACGGTCGTCGTCGTCGTCCCTGAAAATTTCGAGGTATTTTGATGGAGATATTGCGCATCCAAGCAAAGGAGCCAATTGTGACTCAGTGAAAATTCAGACGAGAGGATCGTCAAAAACTGATTCCCAGCACTTACCCTGCCCACCGTATCGACATCTCCCCCGTAGGCATTCAGCCCCTCTACATTCATCGACGTCCCAAAAGAATAGTTCGCATAATAGGTCAGGGCAATATAGTGGGCTTCCCAAATGTGCCAATCTTTATACAAGATGAGTCCTGCTCCAGGAAACCAACTCCCCACCCCCACATCATCGGTCGCCAATTTTAAGGGATCAAATTTTCGATACTTTCCAAAAGGAACATTCAGAGAAAATTGCAACATCATAGAGTAAGAATGGCCCTCCCCTCCCCACAACATCGCATTGATCCAAATGGGCATATCGCCAAAGGCCCAATTTGAGGCCCCTTTCGTGTAGTTATAATAAACCTGCGGATAGATGTCGATTTCTGCGATTGACTTGTAAAGCCCCACCCGAAAATAGGGTTGAAAGAGCAGCGTGTTGAATGTGTTTTCATAATAGGTCACCCGCCAATCGCCCCCATAGGTCCCGGTGTATTGAAACCAATATACATATGGCTGCAGTGCGATGTGCCCATACTCGACAATGTCTCCTGCCGGACCGAGCAACGGTCCCGTCGACCAAAAATCGGGAATTTTTGCATCTTCTTGCGGCGTTTGCCCTTGCAGTGAAAACAACGGGAGAAACAAGGTGAAAAGAAACTTACGCATAGACTGAAGCGTAGCAAAGCGGAATCGCAAAGTCGAGTTAAAAACTCTTCTTTACAAACTGGATATTGATGTTCCAATCAAAATGGTTATGCAGCGTATAGCCGTAATAGAAGTGCAACTTCCACGCCGAGCTCAACCACGTATACAAATGAACCCGGAATTCGTTGTAAGGTTTTTCTCTCATTGTATTCTTATAAAGCCGGTAAAAGCCGTGATGCGATTCAAATTTGAGTTCCCAAAAGGGGTTGATCCGGACAAAGAGATTGGACAGGAGGGTGATGCGCCTATCGGAGAGGGGAGAGGCGAGAAGCTCATCTTGTCTTCGGGTCACATCGAGAATAAAATTTTCGTGATCGCTTTTTCTCCAATCGTATTGCGAGCGATAGCGCAAGTCGAACGTCAGCGCCACATTTTCGTTCACGGTCCATTTGAGATGGGAGTTGGAAAAATTCCACACCCGGTTGCGAAAATCGTAGCTGTTGTGCAAAGTGAGCCAGACGCTCGGAAGAGTCCACGCAAGCCAAAGATAACCCCTCGGCACAATTTGGGGGATCACCGGGTCGGAAAAAAAGGCGTTCACGTAGAGATTGGCGGTAAAACTCGCCTCTTTATTTACCCTTTTTTGAGAAAAGAGCAAGTTGCGCAAGCCCACTTCGAGCTGGTTGATTTTCTGATAGCCATCTTGGATGGAAAAGATGAAGTGGTCGTCGGGAGAGACCGTGGGGCGAGTGAGCGCGCTGTATTCGACATAGGGCTCAATCACATGTTTGTAGCGCAGGTAGTTTTTTTGTCCGTGCATGTGAGCGGCGGCGCCATAGCCCAAAAGTCCCAAGCATTTTGCGCTGTGAGAGGAGTTTGTGCCGTAAAAGATGGCCCGCCCGAGAAAATAGGGGGTGAGGGTCACCGCTTTTAAGTGGATGGGCCGGTAGAGATGTTCGAAAATTTCGGCTCTCGGCGAGTGAAAACTTTTCAGCGTTTCAGTGAGCTGCGACGAGTAGTCGAAACTCAAGTAGGAAGCTTGGACAAAGCCGGTCGAGAGGATCCCGGTATTTCTGATTTCAATGGGGCGGGTCATCGCGTAGAGGGTCGGCAAATCTTGCTTGATCGATTCGAAAGGGTTGACTTTGGGGCGCACTTTAAGTGCGGTGAGGATCTCTTTTTCTCTGTGATCGATCGAAAAGAGGGTTTGCAAAGCGGTATTGACGTCAAAATCTTCGCTTTTGAAATCGCCCGGCATCCGGACGTCGCTGTATTTATCCCAAGTGAGGACGGTGTGCGTTTTACCGCTGCGACTTTTCGAGTGCAAAGCCCCTTGAACCCGGTATCTTTGCTCCACATCTTCGGCGTTGAAGAGGCGATCTTTTCCGAGGTAGTTGCGAGTGGTGAATGTGGTGAGGCCATCGGGTGGAAAATACTCACTCTCGAGCGCCCCGCCCCACCCTTTACTCCACCGGTATTCGAGTCTGCCGTAGAAGGCGAGATCTTCCCAAGAGTAGAGCTGATAGCGAAAGCCCACTTTGGGCCCCTTGTTCCAGTTGATGTAGTAACGAAATAGGGGAGCTTTAAACCGTTTGAGATTGACTCTGAACGAGGGGAGCCACAGTTTTGGCCAGCGAAAAAACCGCAGACGCACTTTTTTCGCCTGAAAATACTCGTTTTTGACGACGCTTACGCGCGAGGCTCTCAAATCCCAAGAGCTCTCTTTATTCTCACAGGTGGTGACAAACGCCTTGGTCACTCGGTAGTTGCCGTCGGGGCAGAGCTGAATTTTATCTCCTCCCACATACCAGATGGAGGAAAATGTTTTTCCGTCGTAGATGGTGCCCGACATTTTGCCAAAATCGAACTCGAGTTCAGAGCCGACAAAGACTTTTCCTTTGTACTGGATGAGCAGATCCCCTTCTGCTTCGATTTTTTGCACCATTTTCCCTTCTTCCATCCGGTGAAAATATTGGATGCTCTCAGCCTGGATCCGAATGTCCTCATTTTGGATAACGCCGCCACAATTGGTATAGACGACGCCATTTTTATAGGTAGGGTCTTTGAGATAGACGTTCACCTCTTCCCCAAAGAGAAAACAGAAGCAAAGAAAAGGGACGATTTTTTCCATCGAGAGGTATCATAACTCACTCGGTGGCTTTCATCAATAGTCCCATGAGCGCATAGCGATTGTGCGGATTGCCATTTTGAATGGCCTCTAAAAGAAAGGAGATGCTCTTCTCATCGCGTCTACTTGCAATGGAGACAAACGATTCGATGAGCAGTTTGGAAGTCTCTTCAGGGGTGAGCGTGTAATCGGACTGTTCGAGCCGGTATTTCCAAGGGAGAAGTTCTCTCAGCTGAATCAGTTGCGACTCTTTTTGGTTCATCACCCAATGCATCACGTGCTCCTCATAAGGCCCCTCTTCATTTAAGCGAAAAAGAGCCAGATGGCAATAGTCGCGAATAAGGGGAAATCCCACTTTCTCAGCGCCCGCTTTGAGAAGGGCGATGGCTTCCGGTGTCCGTAAATTTTCTAAAAGGGCGATGGTCGTCGGGACAAGATCGGTTTGTCCTGCCATGAAAATTCTTTTCGCAATTCTTAAAAAAGTTTCTTCAGGCAAATGGATCGCCTCTTTGAGGAGGTGCTCTCGTATGGCGAACGAGTAGTTGAGATCGATCGTCGGATCTTTGGCTCTGAGCTCAGCGGAAGGGATCCCTTTAAATGCGGAAAGAGTTCTTCCGAGAGAGACAAAAGGGCAAAAGGCAAGACCGCGCGCATCGGTGATGAGAATTTCTAAAAGGGGATCAAGACACGCGGTGCTGCGCCTTTGCAAAAGGGCAATTGCGGCATTGGTGCGCACTTGAAGGTCATTTGAGCGGATCAACTCTTTGAGCGGCTCTTCCGTTTCAGAGATGGCGCCAAGAGCGGCAATGGCAAAGAGATTCGATTGCTTGGCAAGTCTAATAATGGTCGGCACATGGCTCCGATCGCCCAGTTGAAAGAGGGCAACACTTGCGGCAAGGCGCACCGTTTCAGTAGGGGAGAGGGCCAGTCTCTTGAGTTTGGGAATCGATTGGCTATCCTTGAGCGCCCCCATCGCAAAGGCGCACGCTTCAAGCTCGGCGATATGCGTGTGGGTGAGCCTTTTTCGAAGGAGCGAAAGAAAATCGTCTCGCCCAAGCCTTGCCACATTGAGAATTGCCTCAATGCGAGTCTGGGGGTCGAGGTCTTCGATGAGCCGTCTCAACGCATGGGTCGCATCATTTGTCCCGAGAAGGGCAAAAAGAGAGGGGAAAAAGGGTTTGAAGGTAGGGGGGAGCCGGTACATGAGCCCCTCAATTTGCCCCACCGCATGGGGATGTTTTGTCTGCGCCATATAATAGGCCGCTTCCATTCGAATCGCAAGATAATCGGAGCTCATGGCCCTATTGAAAATTTCTGCCGAGCGATCATCCTCAAATTTGCCGATAAAGTGGAGAGCGAGTAGCTGCATTTGAGGGTCGGGATGGGTAATTCCCCGCTCTAAAATCTCAATGGCTCCAGCCGATCCAGAAAGCCCTGCGCCAAAAAGGGTCATCATAAACGTCTTGTCATCTTGCGAAACGCTCCCCTTTTGTAAGAGGAGTAGCCCCATTTGCTGGAGCACCTCAAAATCGTGCTTTCCGACAGCGCTCGAAGTCTCCCGATACTTTTGGATCGCCTCCTCAATTTGCCCCTGCTGCATGAGGTATAAGGAGTGGAGTTTTGTCTCATCTTTCTCACTTGCAATGAGAAAGGAGATGGCCAAGAGAATCGCTAAAGGTTGTAATCGTCCCATGTCGCCCTCATAACATTCTTTGGTTCTTTTGACAAGAAGGGGTTCATATGGTGTTCATAATCGATGACTTCAATTCTCGCATCAGCTATCATTTGCGGCGAGGCAATTTTATTTATGACACAACCGGTAGATCAGCACCGTCCCGTCAATTCTACTCCACAAGTGCCGCCAGGGGGACCAGTTGGCAGCGCCCCAGCAGGGGTTGCTCAGGCTCCGACGACGATCAGTTCTGTCGGTGGACCTACTCTTAAGGAAAAAGGGTACATTGAAAGGGCGGTTGAGTGGATCGTCGTACGCGTAAAGTGGCTTTTTAAGAAAATTTTTTGTTGCTGCTATAAAGAAGAAGAAAAAAAGCCAGAAACTCCCCCAATTCCACCAAAACCAAAGGAACCAGAGGTCCCCAAGGGTTTCTTAAAGCTTGAGACTGATCTTAAATGTAGATATATAGAGTTTTTTCATGCTCTCCCGCAGGAAAGACAGGATGTTATATGTGAAGAAGTAGGACAAATGTATAAACAAGAGGATGATAAGGCTCGTTCTTGGTGGCAGGGGAAAAGAGAGCGCAAAACAATTGGCCGAGAGAAAATTGGGCAAAATCCCATGTTATTAGGTTTTCATATCAAACTAAAATAAAAAAAAGGAAAAGTTATGTTGCAACGAGTACGTAGTAATTCAGAACCTATTGAATATCGGTATTATAATAAAATTCGAAGGGTTCTTAAGGAGAGTCCAATTTCTCAGGAAATCATCGAATTGGCGCGGACAATCTTTCAAAAAGCAACAAAGGAAGGGGTATGGAAAACTTGTAAAGCAGATGCTGAAGGGCTGATTCAATCGGCAGTCAGGGAATTAGCGGCATCGCGTTCCTCCTCCTCCTCCTCATCTTCGGACTCGCCCCTCTCTTTTGAAAAAACAGAAGTCCCTCCGAAAAGCCCCAAGAAATCGGTGCTTAGCGCCAACTTCTTCCCACCCACAACACCGGAAAATTAATCTTCTTTGACCCGTTTTTTCACCTTTTTGGGTGCGGGAGCGGGTCCGGTTCTGGATTGGAGTTCGACCCAAATGGGCGAGCTCCAAGCGATATGGCCATCTTCTTGCACAACTCTCAAATAGTAGTAGCTGAAGGGGGGGAGCTCCTCTTTTCCTTTGAGAGAGATCTCTGGAAGAGAATCGAAATCGTCGATTTCGAATTCGACGATCCCTTCTTTTGGCTCAATTTTGCGAAACACTTTGCCGTTGCGGATGATGAGGGCTTCCACAATGGGTTTTGTCCCGATGCAATAGCCTGTGATGTGTCGATTGAATTCCAGGCCAGGGCGCGACTTTGTCTCGAGCTCTGAGCCCATGGAAAAGCCGGCGATGTGGAGTCCCACAATCATCCGCTCTCCCGTTGTCGCGTAGCATGAGCGGGCTTGTAGCGCCTCAAAAAGGGAGGCGCGGGTATGTTCTTTTGCGAGGATGGCGGTCATTCCGGGCGTGTATTGCGTCTGATTGGCATCGAATAGATTTTGATAGGGGCCCCGATCGTCAAATCCCCCTGCTGTGAAGCCAAAGCGACAGCCGCGATTGAGCGCTTTTTGAATCGATCCTTCGACGCTCTCTTGAATGCCCCGTTTATCCCCTGAGATGGGGCGTTTATTGCCCTCTTTGGCCGTGCATTCCGAAGAGCCCCACGCGTTGTAGATTTCGACCACCCGCTCAAATTCGGGGTTGAAGTCGTTGAAATTGTAGCAGGTGCTTTTTCCCATGGTAAAGCTCGGAATGGAGAGCATCTCTTTGGGATTATTTGTTTTGTAGATTTTTTTGAGCGAGTTATTTTTGGTATCTTTGCGTCTCATGATCGGCTTCATATCTTTGGAGTAGAGAAATTGTCTCAGTCCCTCTTCATTTAGTTCGCCGAGCCATTGAAATCCGAGGAGTGCGACAAACCGATCGTCCTCATTGAATTCGGCAACCTGCGTTGAAATTGCCTTCCACTGATCATTCGAAGTCTCTTCTTCGCTATCAAAAGAGGAGGAGGCGAAAAACTGGAGCGCCCGGTCATCTCTCATGTGCCTTAAAAAGGCCTCGATATTTTCATATGAATCGACTTTGGGGGACTCGCCATGGAGGTTGCCCCAAAATAGGCTTAATCCCCCTTCGGGCAGACATTTGATTGGGGGGGAAAAGAACTGCTCTTTTGTCTTCAAATTTTTCAGCTGAATTTTGTAGATGCCGGGCTCATTGAAATAGAGATTGGGTAGAGCGATGAAACCAGTCTCAGGGACAAAGAGCTTCCAGTTCAAATTTTCCCTCAAATGCTGGTGACTCAAATCGATGAGTGTCCCTTCAGGGGCGTTCGAGGTGAGATTGCCGTAGATATCTTCGAAGCGGACGATCACATCAAAGCGCTTGTTGCGAGAGACGAGGGATGGGGCGATAATTTTAAGGGTAGTGAGCTCTCCCCCGCGCACATCTAGGAAAAAGGTCTCGCTCTCTTTGTATTCCCCTTTCCCTTTGGGATCGATATGGAGGTGGAAGGGCCGTTTTCTTTGCACCGATTTTTGGGGGGCATTTTCTTTCATGATGATCACGAGGGTGTCGCCCGTTTTCATCTCGATTGGGAGGGTGAACTCAAAAGAAGAGGTGAAGGTTTCGGGGTGGTCGATCCGAACGGGGCTCAAAATTTTTCCATTGGGTAATTGAGCCCAGATCACGTTGGTTTTGTCTTTGAGATTGGTGCTCGGGACTTGCCAGTCGATCGGCCGCTCTTTGCTCTCGAGATCAAAGCGGAGTTTTGCCCCTTTGGGGAGGAGGCTCGCTGTGGTGTAGATAAACTTCCAACTCGACGTGGTTCCGGCGATCGCATGGGTTGGTTCACAATAACAGATCGATCGTCGCATGAAAAAACTCCTTAAGCTGAGGCGCCTCATTGTGCCTGCTTTTCGATTGTTTTGCAAGGGGCTTAATTTGACTGGGTGTAAATAAAAGTATTGAGGCAATAGTTGGTCCTAAGAGACTTCCCGCCTCCAATTTTGTGAAATAGGATCAGCACAGAGAAAAAATAGAAGGAGGACGAGAGTACACAGAGGGTTAATTATAGAGATTAGACGGGGGCTCGCCCCTGAGTTAAGGAGATTGGTTCCACCCTCTTTAACTCAGGGGCGGGCCCCCGTCCGACCTCTTAATATAATTCCTCTGTGTACTCTCGTCCTCCTTCTATTTTTTCTCTGTGCTGATCCTATTTCACACAGCCGGATAGGAAGCTCTTATTTAGAGGAAAAGGCTGGGAGTAGTAAGGCTATTTCCTCCTCAACACTTTTATTTACACCTTAATTTGACTCAAGGGACTTTTTTGTCCGGGAGGTGATTTTAATTTTTTTTATAGAGCGCTCATTCGAGCTGAGCACCTCTAGATCGAAATCGTCCCGGCTCAATTTCCATCCCTTAGAGGGGATTGTCCCGGCGCAGTGAAAGACATAACCGCCGATCGTCTCATAGTCGGGGTTTTCGGGGATTTTGATCCCCAACTGATTTTCAATGTCGATCAAAGTCATTTTTGCATCGACGACCCAGTTGCCTCCGGGGGCTTCCCAAAATTCTTTTGCCTGGTCGATATCGTATTCATCCTCGATCTCTCCGACCAGCTGTTCCAAAATGTCTTCAATCGTCACAATCCCTTCCGTGCCTCCATACTCGTCGACGATGATGGCCATGTGGATCTGCTTGCTCCGAAACTCTTGCAAAAGTTGGGCGAGTTTCTTGTTTTCGGGCGCATAGAGAACCGGCTTTGCGAGGGTTTCAATGGGCGCTCTCAAATCTTGCTCGGGGTCGGCATAGCTTTTTAATAAATCTTTATAAAGGGCAACGCCGATGATCTCATCGAGCGATTCTCGGTAGATGGGGATGCGGCTATACCCTTCGGCTGCGAAGAGTTTGCCAGCCTCTTTGAGCGGCGTACTTCCGCTCAACGCGTAGACGCTCACCCTCGGCACCATCACCTCTTTGGCGACCCGCTCTTTAAAGTTGATAAAAGAGCTGATCAGTTTTTGATCGCTCGGATCGAGGTGCTGCTGCAACTCAGACTCGCGGATCATTTCGCGCAATTTCGATTGGTCGGTGACAAGTTCCCCCTCATCTTCGAGGTGGTTTTTGCGAATCAGCATTCGCGTCACCTTCAAGAGGAGCCCAACGATAGGAAAGAGGATCAAGAGATAGATCGAGGCGATGGGGGCGATCGCTTTGAGGACCATTTTGCTAAAGAGATTGCTCAAAAGACGGACTAAAAAATCGAGAAAAACGGCCAGAGCAATGATGGATGCCCCGACGATCAGCAGGGGAGGCCAATCGCTATCGATGGGGGAGGAGCTCACCAGGTGATGCAGCTCAGGGATAGCCCAAATCAGATAGAAAAAGGTGCAAATGGCATAGGCGAGCTCATAGATATGCTTGGATAGAGAAATGCAAAAATAGAGATTTTCCCATTCGTGGATCCGAAAAAATTTACGCAACAAAGGGCGGAAGAAAAGAAGGGGGGCCTTTTTGGAGCGAAAGAGCTCTTTCGATTTGTACTTTCCCAAATGGAGGAGCGCGCTATTGCAAGAGGTGAGAAAAAGGGAGCCCAATAAGAACACAACGGACAAAAAGGGACTTTCCAAAATCATAGGAGATCTATTTTTAGCCTATCTAGATGACGCATACAACTTTTTTCTTTTTTCCGCATCGCCTCTTTTGCTTTTGTTTCCAAATCGTCATAACCGATGAGGTGCAACAAACCGTGAACGATGTAGAGCGCAAGTTCTCGATAGGGATCTCTCTTTCGCTTTTTTGCATACTGAAGGGCAACGGCGGGGCAGACGAAAATCTCCCCCAAATGATCGTCATCAATCGGAAAAGAGATGCAATCGGTCGGCGTCGGATCTTGAAAAAACTGGGCGTGGAGCGCCCCGATCTTTTTTTCACCCACGAAGTAGAGGGAAACTTCGCCATAAGAGATTTTTAAAAAGGAGAGGACTTCCTTCACAAGAGCCCGGACTGAGCTCTTGTCAATGGGGAGATCTTTTTGCGTGTTGGATACAAAAATCACTATGCTGAAGGTGTTTTGGGCAGGCCGGTTACTTTTTTGTTCTGCCCATCAACCCATCTTCCCAACTTGCGAAGGACTTCTACCCGCTCAAATCGCTTGAGGACATTCCGTTTTTGCCCGCTCTTGCTTGTTTTGCCGTAACTATTGTGTCTTGTCATTTATCTCACCTTTGGGATGAATCGGTTTGCGCTAGAAACTGCCGCTATCGCATTTTCATGCGGCTTATACCCCGCTTCGAGGGCATCTTTTTTGGGGCCTGTCTTGGGTCCGGCAAGGCGCGGTTTTTTGCGAGAGATGCTTCGAATCTCCCCCTGTTTGCTGATCCTGGTCATATGGGGTTTTACTCCAATCTTAGTTTAAGGATGAAATCATAGTGAAAAATCCCCTTTCAATCAAGAAATATTAACGGGCCTCAATAAAATAACCGGCTCTCTTATACGCTTCAAATCGCTCCAAGGAAAAATTTTTCTTGATGGGGGTCGTCGAATCTTCAAATTCGTAGATGATTTTGAAGGGGGGATCGACAAAAAGGGGATGGGGGCAAAGGTTAAAAGCAATTTTTGCATTGTTGACGTTGCATTTTTTCTTTGTGATGACGAGCCGTTCATTTGTTGGGCCGTCGGAGGGGAGGTGGGGTAAAAACCCTGTTTTGGGGATTTTCCAAAGGAGATCATCGACATACTTTTCCCCTTTTTCGTCCTCGACAAAGATCAAAAAGGGCTCTTTTTTCCCAAAATGGGTACGGGCGGTCTCAATCAACTTTTCCAGTTTAGATCCACTCTCATTTACCTGAAAGAAAACCACTCGGGTAGGGCTCGGCTGCGTCACTTAAGGGGCATCTCCTCCGCTTGGTTTTTCGGGCACGATCATTCCGCAAGAGACGAGGAATTTGACCACGTCTTCATTGGTCATATCGACCTCGATGATATCGCCTTGGGGGATGAAAAACAAAAAGCCCGAAATAGGGTGGGGGGCTGTTGGGACAAAAACGGGGACGAGGGGAGTGGAGAGTTTCTTTTGGCACTCTCCGAGGATTTCCCCCGCCTCAAATCCGAGACAGTGGTTTGGGCTTGCAGGAAAAGGGATCATGACTGGCCTTTTAAATGCCTTTTTCCCTTCAGGTGAAAAGAGGGCCGAAAAAATCTCCTTGCTCGCCTTGTAGACTGTTTTGATGAACGGGATTTTAAAAAGGATCCAATTGCCCCATTGGATCAACGTTCGGATCAAAAATATTTGGGTGATCATCCCCAAAAGCAAGATGAAAATGCAAAGGAAAATGAGCGAAAAAATCCGCGAGAGAAAGAGGGTGATCTCTTTGGGGAGAGCAATGTGGGTGATTTTTTGCAAAAAGAGGACGAGTGGATCGACGATGGCGACGAAGGGAGCGGTAAAAAGATCGAAAAGAAAAATGATCACCATCAAGGTGAGGGCAATGGGCAAGAGGATGACGAGCCCTGTCAGAAGGTGTTTTTTCATGGTTCTTGCGCCTCCGGTTGAATCACTGCGCAAGAGAGGACATATTTAATTGCCTCATCGGCTTTCATCTTCAAAGGGATCAATTCCGACTCGTGGCAAAGGAGCAAAAAGCCGGTAGATGGGTTTGGCGAAGTGGGGACAAACACAGACAAAATTTTTCCGTTTTGCCCTTTGGAACAGGTGAGGGGAGCCTCTTTTGAAATGAGACCCAAACAATAGGCCCCTCTGTAGGGAAAGGGGAGAAGCACCACCTCTTTGAACGATTTTCCTTCGGGTCCAATGAGCGATTTAACGATCTCTTTCGCTGTTTTATACACTTTTCCAACTAAGGGGATCCGATCGAACAGTTTGTCCCACATTCGGATGATTTGGTGGAAGAAAAATTTTCTCGCGAAAAATCCGAGGAAGAAGGTGACGAAAAAAAGGATGATTAAGATGACGATTTGACTTAAGGTATGTGTCAATTGAGGCGAAGTGATGCCTACTCTTTTGGTATAGGGGCTGACAAAACCGATGAAGGGGTGGGTCAATAGCTCGATGAAAAAACGGGCAACCCAAATGGTCACTGCCAAGGGCAAGAGGGTGACGAGCCCTGTGAGGAAATACTTCTTCATGGGCTCAGTATGCCCGAATTTTGCAATAAAACTTTACTTTTTTTTCTTCACTTGTTCGATGGACCATTCGCTTTGCAGAAGGATAAAATCGATTTTTTCGAGTCGAACCGAAATTTCTTGGGAGACACAAAATGTTTTTCCGGTGCGCCTTCCCTTGAAACACTGTGCAATTGCGTTATAGTCGAAATAGTCGTTGCCGATTTCGGAGATATGGACATTTCCTTCGAGATCGAACTGGGACACTTCGAAGAAGAGGGCAAAGGGCTTGATTTTGGTGATGATCGCCCGGTAAATCTGCTTCGGATTTTCCTCAAAGTGCTTTCCAGCGAGGCGGAGTTTTTTGAGCAGCGAAACGGTTTTTTCCGCTTTGAAAGAGAGGCGCTCTTTTTCCGAACAGGCGAGTGCTACTACATCGAGATCGGTATTTGGGGGCAGCTCATCGAAGAGAAGTCTTTGGATGATCAAATCGGTGTATCTGCGGATGGGGCTCGTAAAGTGGCAATAGCTTTCTAGAGCAAGGCCATAGTGGCCCAAGTTTTCGGGGGAGTAGGCAGCCAATTTCATGCTTCGAATGAAGCTGACGGAGAGCTGGGCGATCAAGGGGGAATCTTTTGCTACTTGAAAAAGGGTTTGCAAATCCATGCGGGTCGGATTTTGGGGAAGGGCAAATCCCAAGGAGCGGGCAAATTGGGCAAACTCCTGAAAATTATCTGGGGAGGGCTCTTCGTGAACCCGGTAGATGAGCTCTTTGCCCCGACTTTGGAGCTGTTTGGCTGCAGCCTCATTGGCAAGAAGGGCAAATTCTTCGATCATTTGGTGAGTGACGTCGTATTCGACCCGTTCGATTTTCGTCGGCACCCCATTGGGATCGACGAGAATCACATTGTCTGGCATGGAGAAGTCGATGCTCCCTCTTTCAAAGCGCTTTTTTTTCAAAGCGCCGCAAAGCCTGACCATCCGCTCCAAAAGCTCTTTATGGGGACTTTTTTTCTTCCCCTCGATGACGGCTAGCGCTTCTTTGTAGGTAAATCGCCTTTGGCTCTTGATCGCGCTCCTTTCGATCTTCACATCGAGGATATCGCCATTTGGACCCACCTCTGCGAGGACCGATTGGGTGAGGCGAACCACTTTCGGCTTCAAGCTGCAAAGCTCATTGGAAAGTTCCTCGGGGAGCATTGGCAGGCATGTGCCGGGAAAATAGGTTGAGTTGCATCTCAAATAGGCCTCATGATCGAGGTGAGATCCGGGCCTGACATAGTGGCTCACATCGGCGATATGGACCCCTAGAAAAAAATGGCCCCTCGCATCTTCTGTGACCGAAATCGCATCGTCGTAATCTTTCGCGGTATCTGGATCGATTGTGACGACTTCCCAATCGGTTAGATCGAGCCTTTTCCCCACTTTGACCGTCTTGCCAAATTCTCTAGCTTCGGCGATCGCCTCTTTCGAAAATCCGTCGGGCAGCTCAAATTCTTCCGTCGCAGCCAAGACATCGATCGATGGATCTGAGATGTGGCCGATGAGTCTTGTCATCGTCGCAGTTGTGATTTCCTCTTTTTCGTGCCAATTCTCCACTTTGCAAATAATCCGATCGCCCGTGCGGAGCGGCTCTTTGGAATTCACCCTTACTGGCTTGTCTTGACCCAAAAGAGGGGCATAGCCTATGTAGTGCTTTGCACTTTTTTGAACGATCGTACAGGCCAAATGGGTCCGGCTCCGCTTTAAAATCGCAACCACCATCCCTTCGGGTCCCTTGGATGAGACGACAGGATTGACCTCTATTTCCACGGTGTCGCCGTCAACGGCTCCCTCACACGCGTGGCGGGGGATAAAAACGTCGGGCCCCTCTTCACATCTGACAAATCCGAACCCTTTTGGATGGATCTGGATCGTCCCAGTGACGAGGCCGGGCGCGTTAGGCAAGAGGTATTTCCCCTTTTGAAGGGCGATCTCTCCCATATCGACCAGAGTATCTAAAATTTCTTTGAAAAGGGGTCTGTGAACTTCGGCGATATCGAGTTGCTGGGTTAGCTCGTGGATGCTCGCAGGGGTGTAGCGCTTTCCCCGGATGAATTGCTGGAGGGTCTTGGTCAGATTCGAGGCTTTTTTTTGATTACCTCCTCCCCTTTTTCTCTTTTTTGAGGTCATGGGCCTATGATAGAGAAACGAAAGATTAGTTACTAGTCCGTTTAAACGGGTTGTCTTTTTATCGGGATAAAATTATATTTCCTGGTGTTTTATTTGAAATGTTTAGTTTTTGTATTTGAAGTTTATACTTTATTGTTGATATAATTTCAAAAACAAACGTTTTTAGGGAAGGTAATATTATGAGTATTAAAACTGTTAGAGGAAATACCACCAAAAAAATGACGGTGTTTCTTTCGAAGACGTATAAAAAGATTGACAGAAGAGTGCTTAACGAGGAGAGGGGATATGCTGCATTTGTACGACGATATCCAATCCGTCAGGGTGCCGATTCTCTGGAGGGAAGTTACGGAACAGTCTACAATAGTATTGGTAGTTGTGGTCCTCTCATTGTGAAACTTTACAAAGCCGATACTTCCCTCGCCCGTAGTTTGGCAGAAAAAGAGGTTAGATTGCTTCGAGAGATTGCCCCAGATGCCAGAGTTCGTCATATAGCAGAGCAGATTGACTTTTATCCAGGCCCCCTCCGTTTTGCATCGGTCCAAAGAAATGGGGGTATTGATCTACATCAAAAATACATTGACACAAAAAAGAGAGTTTCTCTGAATGAATTTAGCCGTATTGCGAGACAAACGCTTGAGGCTCTTAATTCTCTTCATAAGCAAGAGATTGTGCATGGAGATATCAAACCAGAAAATGTGGTTGTGGATTCAGATGGAAAAGTTTCCGTTGTCGACTTAGGTCTTGCAGCTAAAGAGAATGAGGATGGCCTCTCTTTTACCTCTTTCTATCGTCCTCCCGAAAATGTATTGGATGAAAGGATCTATTCAAAAGGCGACATTTGGGCATTGGGCACCACCCTTTTTATTCTGTTAACAGGGGAAGACTTTTCCCCAATCCATGACGATTCAAAGGATTACCAAAGGGGGATATTGTATGCATTTCATCAGCGACTTTCCGATCTAGACAACATCAGTCCAGAAAGGCGCGGCGAAATGTTAGAAGAAATCAAAAAGAATCCACTGCCCGAAGAGATCTCTAAGCGTACTTCTTGGATACGGCCATTTGATATAGAGATAAGGTCCAAATATGCGCCAGAAGAGGCCGATTTACTGATCGATTTCCTCTCCCAAATGCTGCAATGGGATGTAGAAAAAAGAGCAAGTGCAGCGGAACTTTTAAAACATCGGATCTTTGAAAAAGATGTTCAATTTACTTTTTGCAACGAAAAACCAAGGAATTTAACCCTTCGAATATCCAATAGCAAGGGTAAATCGTTATTAGAACTGGATCTTTCCCAAAAAATCCCCATGACCTGTTTTCATATCCCTAGGAGTAGGCACCCTTACAAAATCGAAGCTTTAAAGTCGATAGGGCTGATGCGCACTGTGATGATGAGCAATGAGCGTTTTATTAGAGATGGAGAAAACCTTGAGTTTCAAGAGTTGATATTCTCGAAGGGAGAACAACAACCCCAAAATGGCGCAAGCGAACAAAAAAAAGAGTGATTTGTCATAAAACGATATTTTGCGGCTTTGTTGCATAATTCCTGCACATATATAAGTCATTGACAGCAAGAAAATTAATAACCACCGAGCACACCGAGCGCGCCGAGAAAAAGGGAAGAATGCGCGTCTCTCGCGCCTCGGAGCTCTCGGTGAGCTCGGTGGTAAGATATTTACTTAAGTCTGTTGGGGCTTCGGCGATTTATGCAACAATGCCGTATTTTGCATCAGCATTGCGATGGTGGTCGGTCGGTCGGTCATAGGGCCGACGCCTCGTCGGATTGCCTTTTTATCGGGATAAAACTATATTTCCTGAGACTTTACTGAAAAGTTTAGTTTTTTTTATAAAAACTGCGGTTTTTATATTTGAAATTTATAGTTTATAGTTGGTATAATCTTAAAAGAAACGTTTTAGGAAATAATCATGAATAATACAACTACTACAGGAAATATCACCAAACAAATGACGGTGTCTCTTTTGAGTATGTATAATGGGATTAAAAAAAGAGAGGATAAGGATAGGGAAGGATATTCTGAATTTGCACGAAAATATCCAATCCCCCGAGATGTCGATTTTCTAAGAGGAAGTTACGGAAGAGTCCATAACTGCGGCCCTCATATTGTGAAAGTTTACACAACCCTTGGCTGTGAGTCGGCACAAAAAGAGATTGGATTGCTTAAAGGGATTGCCCGAGATGCCGGAGTTTGTCATATAGCAGAGCAGACTGACTTTTATTCAGGAACCCTTCGTTTTGTATCGGTCCAAAGAGATGGGGGTATTGATCTACGTCAAAAATACCTTAAACCACCCAAGAGAGTTCCTCGGAAGGAATTTATCCGTATTGCGAGACAAACGCTTGAGGCTCTTGACTACCTCCATAAGGAAGGGATTGTGCATGGAGATATCAAACCAGAAAATGTGGTTGTGGATTCAAATGGAAAAGTTTCCGTTATCGACTTAGGTCTTGCAAATAAAGAAAATGAGCATGGTCGTGCCTTTACCTCTTTCTATCGTCCTCCCGAAAACATATTGGATAAAAAAATCTGCGCAAAAGGCGATATTTGGGCATTGGGCGTCACCCTTTTTACTCTCTTAGCAAATGAACATTTTTCCCCAGTCGACGACGATTCTAAAGATTACTGTTACCAAGCGGCGATATTGTATGCATTTCATAAACGAATTCGCTCTCTAGACAACATCAGTCCAGAAAAGCGCAACGAAATTCTAGAAGAAATCAAAAAGAATCCACTTCCCAAAGAGAGCTGTGACTATATTTCGAAACTACGGCCATTTGACTTAGTGATTCGATTCAAATATGGAAAAGAAAGGGGCGCTTTACTGATCCATTTGCTCTCCCAAATGGTTCAATGGGATGTAGAAAAAAGAGCAAGTGCAGCGGAACTTTTAAAACATCGGATCTTTGAAAAAGATGTTCAATTTACTTTTTGCAACGAAAAACCAAGGAATTTAACCCTTCGAATATCCAATAGCAAGGGTAAATCGTTATTAGAACTGGATCTTTCCCAAAAAATCCCCATGACCTGTTTTCATATCCCTAGGAGTAGGCACCCTTACAAAATCGCAACTTTAAAGTTGGCAGGGATGGCACGCGCTTTGATGATGAGCAATGAACGTCCCATTAGAGATGGAGAAAAACTTGGGTTTCAAGAGTTGATGGCCTCGAAGGGAGAACAACCACCCCAAGATGGCGCAAGCGAACAAAAAAAAGAGTGAGCCGTCATCATAAAACGGTATTTTGCATCAGCATTGCGATGGTCATAGGGCCAACGCCTCCGGGAACAGGAGAGATGTGTTCGGCAATTTTTGACACTTCATCAAAGGCGACATCTCCCGTTAACGTTCCTTGAGGGGTGCGGTTGATCCCCACATCGATGACTGTGGCGCCCGGTTTTACAAATTCCTTCGTGACGAAGTGGGGCTTGCCGATCGCGGCGATCAAGATATCAGCCGAGCGGGCAAGCTCTGGCAGCTGTTTTGAGTGGCTATGGGCAATTGTGACTGTTGCATTGCACCCCCCCTTTTTTTGCATCAAGATGGCGGCGAGCGGTTTACCCACAATATTACTTCTGCCCAAAATGACGACGTGCTTTCCTTCGACACTGATTTTGTTTCTCTCTAAAAGGACTTTGATTCCGAGGGGAGTGCAGGGGAGAAATCCCCCATCGATTCCGAGGAGCATTTTTCCGACGTTGATTGGGTGGAAGCCGTCGACATCTTTATTTGGATCGATGGCAGAGGTGATTTTTTCTGCGTCGATGTGGGCTGGCAAGGGGAGTTGAACGAGAATGCGGCTCATTTCGGTTGAGCGGTTGAGGAGATCGATCTCTTTTAAAAGATCGCTTTCGGCAATCGTGTGTGGAAAAGCCACTGTTTTGGAGAGGATTCCGATTCTTTTGCATGCGCTATTTTTGGCTTTCACGTAGCTTTCGGAAGCGGGGTTATTGCCCACGAGGACAAAGGCGAGGCCCGGTTTTTGCCCTTGTCGAGCTTGCACGATTTGTTTTAGCTCCGCTTCGATTTCAAGGGCGAGTTTTTTCCCATCGAGGATCAAGGCACACCTGCACTGTTTAAGATTTTACAGCCCGCATCGTGGATTTTTCCATTCGATGCGAACACTGTTTTTGGGTGAAATAGATCGATTGGCATTTTATCCCACCCACTCATTTTTCCGCCCGCCTCTTCGAGGAGGAGCTTGCCCGCTGCGATATCCCAAGCTTTGAGCCCCACCTCAAAAAATCCCTCAAAGCGCCCACATGCGGTATAGGCGAGATCGATGGCTGCCGATCCCATGCGCCGGATCGGGATTCCCAATTTGAGGATATCGATAAAGTGATCGATGCAGTGAAATGGGTTTTTTGCCAAATCATAGGGAAAACCGGTGGAGAGCATCGCCATGTCGATTTGGGAGACGTCGGAGACGGCGATTTTTTGTCCGTTTAAAAAAGCCCCCCGCTTTTTTTCTGCGACAAAAAGTTCATGGGTGATCGGCTGATAGACGACTCCCGCGATGATGTCGTGGCCATTATAGGCGGCGATGCTGATGGAAAAAATGGGGATCTGATGGGCAAAATTGACCGTCCCATCGAGCGGATCGATGATCCATAAAATTTTCCCCTTGTCCACTCCTGTGCTGCCGCTCTCTTCGGCTAAAAATTGAGAGTCTTGGAAGTGGCTTTTGATGAAGGCGATGATCGCTTTTTCCGATTTATGGTCGTATTCGGTGACGAGATTGTGTTTTCCCTCTTTACTCGAGATGGCAAAATGGGTGCCAAATCCTTGGCGCAAAATCTCGCCCGCCTGGAGCGCTGCCTCGATGGCGATCAGCGCAATGTGCGAGAGAGTCTCTTTCGTTTCAGCCAAAACAACTTCCCTTTTTTATTAACCGGAAGGGTAAAGACCTATCTTCTCTGAAGGGTTATTCTTCTGTCAAAGAGAAAATGGTCCTTTCTTGTGTGAAATTAAATGCTTTAGTAGAATTCCCCGGTCTAAATAAAATGGGGGGCTTATGAATGTGACCGATTTTTCAAGGGTGCTGCCGTCTGGCAGCGATGCTTATACTGTTTTTGGTGTTCCTGAGGAGGAGCTGCCTGGGCCTGAGAAACAGCCCCGTACTGGGTTCAAGAAGGTGAAGATTGAGGAAAGGACTTGGCAATTTCGCTCGTGCGAGATGATCACGGAAGAAAATGAGAAGATTGCGGGAAAATATGCCCAGAAGATCTGTGTTATTGACGAATTTGCGATCGCCTACTTAGGGATTTCTTGTGGTGACTTGGAAGATTTGCAGCCGAAAAGGGGTTACGAGACGATAGAGGACTCTCTTTTGTCTTTATTCGGCGATGACGATTGGAAAGGAGAAGCTTCGGTACGCGAAAAAAAGACTCACTGCCATTTTTTCAACCATAAACGACGGAGCGATCCCTTCTATCCTATTGTGGATGGCGCGCCTGTTGACAAAACGCTCCACGCAGAATACGCTTACCTTCTCGAGCTGAAAACCCGCATAGTTACAAAGGTTGTTAGGGAATCGTCCGATTTAACCAAAGATGGATTTGATCTGCTACACGCGAAGAGAAGATGAGTCCCAAATGCCCCAGATCTTTCAACACTAATTCCCGCGAGCGATCTTCTCCTAAAAGGGCAGAAGAGACGGGAACAACTGCATCTGATTCAGAAGCGATATGAGAAAAGCGAATTTTCGGATGCTTTTTCATTTGATCTCGCAATTTCTGATGAAATTCTGCATTGGATTTCATTTCTTGGGCATCTGAGCCAGGAGCAAAACCGGCCAACGGTGTTCCTGCGAGTGGCGATCCGATCGTTATGACATCGGTAATATTTGTTTGCGCCTCGTCTGCTAGATGAGTCGCATAATAGGAACTCACCAGCCCCCCTTTTGAATGGCCGATGAGCACGAGATCGTTTCTGTTCGTTTCTTTTTGGATCTGTTTGACTTTTTCTTGAATCTGTTTCGCATAGGTTTTAATAGACTGACCACTTCCCACATTGATCGTGTAAATGGGGCCGAGTCCAGCTTTCGCAAGCCGCTCCCTTTGATAATGCCAAGTAGATCCAAAACTGAGATAGCCGTTGACCATTAAGATGGGTTGCCCTTTGGGATCTCCTTTAGGCCCATGGTAGCTTTTGAAAAGGGTGAGAGGGAATAAAGCGGCGGCGGCAACTGCTGAATTCACTTCCATCGCCGCTGCGTGCAATTGGCAGATCAACTTTTCTAAGCGAGTCCCTTTAGCCACTCGATTCGCTTCGATGATCACAGCTGACCAAAGATACCAAGCCGCAGCAACGAATAAAACAACTGAAGCGACAAGACAAATATTTATCATCACTACTGCTACTGCAGCAACAACAAGGGCGATTGCTAAATATTTTTTTGAAGAAAAGCCCTCTTCTTTGCTGCCCTCGTTAATAAAATTCGTAGCTTTAATTGGTGCAATATCGGCGCTCATGGCGGACATTTTACAAGAAATTTTAAATAAAAACAAGGAATAAACTTTATTTTAAAGTCGAGTTAAAGTGACGTGCGAGAGAGTCTCTTTCGTTTCAGCCAAAACAACTTCCCTTTTTTATAGAGTTTTTCAAAGAGAAAAATGGGAGTTGCGATCCAACAAAACGCAAAAAAACCATCAATGATCGGCATCCCTACAACTGCGGTCAAGATCCATCTTCCCTGAAGAGGTACTCTTCTGTCAAAGAGAAAAAGGAGCATCAATTGAAGAAGGGTTGAGCAAGCCGAAAAAATCGCTGTGAAGAGGGAAAAATGGAGCGGTTCTTCGGGCAAGAAATGTCTTTTGAACCGGTGGAGAAGGGCAGCTACGAGGGTATAGTTGAGCGCGTGGACCCCGATCGGATCATTCGAAATGAGATCCATCCACACCCCTGCAAAAAGGGCGAGCCACAAAGACTTCTCAAAGGAGGTGCGCATCAGTGAGAGGGCAACAAAGGGGGCAAAGGGGAGGAGAGCGAGGCTCGGGAATAAAATGCCTTGAAGGATGAGGGCGATGGTTGAGAGCAGAAGAGCGCAAATCAACATTTGAGCACAGATTTCACTAAGTGGGCGTTTTCATGAAGGAGCTGATGCCATTTCCAAGCCGATTCGACAATCGTCGGGAGATCTGAAAATCGGGGATTCCAGCTCAAGAGTTCTTTCGCTTTTGTATTGTCGGCGCACAGCACGCCCGGTTCTCCTTCGCGTCTATTTTCGAGTTTTACCTCGATCGGTTTGCCGCAAAATTGTTGAACTGCCTGGATAATCTCCAGCACCGAAAAGCCGGTTCCGGCTCCTATATTGACTGTGCATTTTGGTTTTGCAAGGGCCATCACGTGGGCGCTTGCCAGATCCATCACATGAACATAATCTCGCACCGCGCTCCCATCTTTGGAGGCAAAATCGGTTCCATAGACGCAAATTTCCTCTCTCAATCCGAGGGCTGTCTGAATGATTCTCGGGATGAGGTGGGTTTCAGGGGTATGATTTTCCCCAATTTGGGTTTCGAGATCGGCCCCCGCTGCGTTAAAGTAGCGCAAAAGGGTCGGTTCAAAATCGTACGCCCTTTCAAAATCGCGCAAAATCTCCTCGCACATCCACTTCGATTTTCCATAAGGGCTCATCGGCTGAATGGGATGTTTTTCAGTGATTGGGTGAAAGAGCGGGTTGCCATAGCAGGCGCAAGTGCTTGAAAAGACGATTTTTTTCACATTGTTGTGCCGCATTGCTTCTAGCAGGGCGACGGTGCCCCCCACATTATTGTGGTAGTATTTGCCCGGGTCTGCCATCGACTCAAGGACGATCGCATTGGCTGCAAAATGGATCACCGCTTTCGGAGCATAGGTCTTGAATGCGGCATCGAGTTTTGCGGTATCGTTCAAGTCGCCCTGGATAAACGGACCCCACTTCACCGCATAGCCATGACCTGTGGATAAGTTGTCGTAGACGACGGGGAGTAGGCCTGCAGAGTGGAGCGCTTTGCACGTATGACTCCCAATATACCCCGCGCCTCCGAAGACTAGAATCGCATCCGCCATAAGTTTCATAGTACAAAATGGGCGGGAGTTTCGTCAATAGAATTAGCTTTTCTAACACTTGCAATTTTTGTGGACAGCCTTTAAGCTTGAGACAACGGCAATGACGAAAACGAAGATTGTTTATTTAGGCGACTTGCACACCGAGTGCACCCACGAATCGGGCGCGAAGATCGGAACAGATGCTCCCAAAGACAACATGGGCAAAGGGAAAGACTTTTGTCCCACCGATCTTTTTGCGGCAAGTCTCGGCTCTTGCATGATGACGATCATGGCGATCCAAGCAAAAAAATTGGGAATGGAACTCAAAGGGACGCAGGTCGAAGTGGAAAAGCAGATGTCGGTTGCAGGCAAAAGGCGCATTGCAAAACTCATCGTCCGCTTCCAGTGTCCCACTCTTCCAAATCCGATGGTGAGAGAAAAGCTCGAACAGGCGGCGATCGATTGCCCTGTCCATCTGAGTATCCACCCCGACGTGAAGATCGAGGTCGATTTCGTCTGGGGGTTATGAAATATCAAAATCTCAAATCATTTCAAAAACAGCTCCAATCGGCAGCGCCCCACCACCTGTGCCGTTTTTACTTTCTTGGGATTCAAGACGATTTTGAAAGAGCAAAAGCGATCGATCAAATTCTCTCTTTTTGCTCGTTGCAAATGCCTGCAAATCGGTTGAGTGGAGCAAGTTGCACTCTCAAAGAGTGTTTGGACTCGATGCAAAGCATGTCTCTTCTCGGCGATTCGATCACGGTGATTGACGAGGTGGAAAAACTCTCTAAAAAAGATCTGCAAATTCTGTCGGATCAGTTCAAAAACGCCTCTGGGTATCTCCTTTTCGGATCTCGATCGAAAGTGGCGAGCTTGATGAGCGCCATTGAAAAAGAGGGGATTGTGCTCGATCTTCTCGAGGAGAAGCCGTGGGACAAAGAAAAAAGGCTCATCGATGAAATCGGCGAACGGGTAAAAAATGCGGGCAAAAGAGCGGCGCCGGAGGTGGCCCCCCTTCTTTTAGAAAGGCTTGGGATGGAACCGGCGCTTTTAATAAGCGAAATCGATAAGTTGATCTGCTACGTGGGGGATCGCCCCACAATTCAGCCTCAGGATCTCCTTGCGATTTCCCCTGCGAGTAAAACGGCCACTTTTTGGCAAATTGCAGAAGGGATGATCTGGGAGGGGGAGCCGTTTCCCTCGATCGACTCTAACGGCTTTCACGCGCTTCTCCCATCTCTTCGGAGTCAGCTCCATTTGGGACTTTGCCTTTCTACCCTTGTCGAAGAGAAGAGGCCCTCCGATGAGTGGGGCCCTTTTTTGCCCAAACTGTGGCCTAAAACACTCGAAAAGCGGCTCTCGCAAGCGGTCCGATTGGGTTCCCCCTATTTTAGGAAGGGGCTTAAAGCTCTTTTTGAAATGGAGCTGATCTCTCGCTCTCAATCGACGCAATACGAGGCGCTTTGCACTCTGTTCATGGCCAAACTTCGATGAGTGGAAAACTGTATCTTTTCCCAAATCTACTCGACGAATCGCTTCCCATAGAGCCTTTTTTGCCCATCAGCGTCAATGAGGCGGTGCAGCAACTGCAGGGCCTCATTTGCGAGAGTGAAAAGATGGGGAGGCGCTATTTGCGTCGGTTTTTATCCCACGAAGCGATGGCCCAAATGCCTTTGATGCTCCTCAACGAGCATACCAAAGAGATTTTACCCCTTTTAGAGCCGATGAAAAAAGGGGAAGTTTGGGGACTCATCTCCGACGCGGGGCTCCCTTGCTTGGCAGATCCGGGCTCTGATCTCGTCTGGCTTGCCCATCAATCGAATATTGAGGTAAAGACTTTCGTCGGCCCTTCATCTATTGTGATGGCTCTACAACTTTCAGGCTTTTTTGGAGGACATTTCACTTTCCACGGCTATTTGCCGAAAGAGGTGGATGAACTTGAAAAGAAGATCAAAAAACTGGAACAAGAGAAGGGAACCCAAATTTGGATTGAGGCCCCATATCGATCGGCCAAAATGCTCGAAATTCTGAAAAAGGTTTTGCGAAATGAGACCCGTCTTTGTCTCGCCGCAAACCTCACAACCCCCCATCAAAAGGTCTGTTCTCAAACTGTGTTGCACTGGAAGCAAAAATCTTTTGTCCTTGAAAAAGAACCAGTTGTCTTTCTGATCGGATAAAAATCCTTGACGGAGATGGGGCCCATCTTGAATAAGGAAATTTTAAACGATATTAACTGGAGATTTGCATGATTCAACATGGCAAAAAAGTTTCTTTAGAATACACCGTTTTCCTCGTCGATGGAACGCAGATCGATAGCAATGTGGGGGAAGATCCCCTTGTTTTTGTCCTAGGGCAAAATCAGGTGTTTCCAGCGCTTGAGCAGGCGCTCCTCGGTTTGAAAGTAGGCGATACCAAACAGGTGACGCTCCCAGCGGAACAGGCGTATGGTCCTGTCGTCAAAGAGGCATTTCGGGAAGTGGATGCGGAGACCGTTCCCGAACAGTACCGCTTTGCAGGCGCTGTTCTTGGCATACAAGATCCATCGGGCGGCGTTTACCCGATTCGAGTACACGAGGTGAAAGATCAGAGAATTGTGCTCGATTTCAACCACCCATTGGCAGGTCAGTCGCTCCGCTTCGATGTCAAAGTGATTGAAGTGGGTTAATTATCAAATAAGCTCCACTGCAACCGAATCGTAATAGAGCATTCCTTTTTCTGTCAGTTGGAGCCTATTTTTTGATTCATTGAACACTAAAAACCCTTCGCGGCTGAGTGTTTCAATCGCCTTTTTTGTCTCATCGGGGAGAACAAAGGCGCCGATATCCACTCCTGAGAGGACCCGCAAGTGGATGGCGAGAAGCTCATTTGTATGGGCCGAGGGGCAAAGTTTTTCCCGAAAATCGACTGGCGAGCTACCCTCTTTAAGGTGGCGCGCGTAGCGGTGGATATTGGCCACATTGCGAAAGCGTTCCCCTTCCCAGTAGCTAAATGCGGAGGGGCCGAACCCTAAGAAGGGTCTTCCGGTCCAATACCCGAGATTGTGGCGCGATTCGAATCCTGCCCTTGCAAAGGCTGAAATCTCGTAGCGCTGAAGCCCGATTTCTTGAAAAGTTTCTAAGGCTCTTGTCAAAAATTTTAATGAGAGTTCCCCTGGCGGTGTTTTCACCCTCCTCGCATAGAATGAGGTGTGGGGCTCGATGGTCAAGTTGTATAGGGAAAGGTGCTGGATTGGCAGATCCTTTAATACATAAAGGGTTCTTTCCCAACTCTCTTCTGTTTGATTTGGCAAATCGTACATTAGATCGATCGAAATATTTTTAAACCCTGCTCGATGGGCCTCTTCAATCGCTTTTTCAGCCTTTTTTGCCGAGTGGAGTCTCCCCAAAACATCGAGGGAGGCATCATCAAACGATTGGACGCCGAGACTGAGCCGGTTGATTCCGATGTTTACAAAATGGGAAAAAAGTTCAAAGGAGCTCTCTTCGGGATTTGCCTCAATGGTGATTTCGCAGTCTTCATCCCTGGGAATTTTTTCCAAAATCTCCCCGATCTTCTCAAATAATGAGGGGGTTCCCCCGCCAAAATAGACCGATGTGATCTCTTTCCCCTTCCAAAGGGGGCGCTTTTGCTCCCACTCGAGCGCGATCGATGCGCTGAGGAGTGTTTGATAGGCGGGCCGGTTTGGAATCACATAGAAATGGCAATAGGGACATTTTTTTGTGCAAAAGGGGATGTGGAAATATACCGAAATCACCAGTTATCTGCGTCGGGATCTTCCAAGATTCCCCGCTTCCATCGGTTCCGATCTGAAAAAGGATCTTCCTCATCCTCCTCAACGACGGTCGCTTCTCCCTCTTCCGTGGGTCCCGCTGCGCCCCCTTCCGTTTCTTCTTCGGTAATCGTCTCCATGTCAAACCCTTCGGTTTCCATGTCGAGTCCCGCATCGGTCATGTTGTCCCCCATGTCCATGTCGGGAAGAGTGTGGGGATCGGCGTAGGCGCCGCGCGCGGCCGATTTTTTCGGGGTTACATACTCTTCGAGCTCGCCGCTCTCTTTCATAAAGCGCAAACGCTCTCTCTCCTCATCGATTTTCCCCTTCAGTGAACGGATCTCCTCTCTGTGCTTTTCCATATCTTTTTTTGGAACGAGACCCAAATTCATCCACTGCTCGAGATCTTCCAACTCGGTCTCTAATTTCTTCAGTCTTTCACTCTTAATGTTCATCTGATGGCTCTTATCAAAATTGGTAACTCTTTTTTTTAATCCGTTTGACTCTTCCAAGAGGCAAAAGGGACAGAAGAGAGCTTTTTACTCCAAAATACAATTTTTGCGCAAGTTTATTTTCTTTTGTGCTATAGAAAAAAAAGGAGGGCTATGCCAAATTTTCCCGACTATGCCACGCTCGAAAATCTCAAAATGATCGAAGAGCTTTACCGCAAATATTTGGAGAATCCGGAGGGGGTAGAGCCATCCTGGCGCGCCTTTTTTCAAGGGATCGATTTTGGCTCTTATCTTTTCAAAAAAGGGGAGGGAGAGCCTTTGGACGCATCGGCGGTGAGGATCTATGATCTCATCCAAGCGTACCGGCGTTCGGGCCATCTTTTAGCCAAATGCAATCCGCTCGAACCCGAAGGGGGGAAGACCGATCTTCTTAAGTCGGAAAAGTGGGGTTTTTCCGCATCGGAATTGGACCAATCTTTTCCGACTTTTGGATTTTGCGCGGGCGAAAAGGCTCCTTTAAAGGAGATTTTGGCAGCCCTTCAGAGGGTCTATTGTAGCCGGATTGGTTTTGAGTACATGGATTTGGGCAATCCGGAGCTCGAAAAGTGGATGCAAAAGGAGATCGAGCCCAAACTCCTCATGGATTTTTCGATCGAGGAAAAGCACCTCATTTTGGACTATCTCAACCGCTCCGAGGTTTTTGAGACGTTTTTACACACAAAATATGTGGGGCAAACCCGTTTTTCTCTCGAGGGGGCCGAGACGATGATCCCTATGATTGCCGAAATGATCGAGCGCCTCTCCTCCTTAGGTGTGGGGCGGGTGATCATCGGCATGGGCCATAGGGGGCGGCTCAACGTCCTTTGCAATATTCTCAACAAGCCGCTCGAGCAGTTATTAATCGAATTTGAAGACGATACGGCGCTCTCTTTTTCCGGCAGTGACGATCTGAGATACCATCTGGGTTTTGTGGGCGAATTTTCAACCGCCTCACAAAAAAAAGTGGGTGTCGAAATGCCCGCCAATCCCTCCCACCTCGAGTCGGTCGATCCGGTGGCCCTCGGAGAGACATTTGCCCTCCAAAAAGGAGCTTCGCAAACGGTGGTCCCTTTGCTCATCCACGGAGATGCATCCATTGCAGGGCAAGGGGTCATTTATGAATCGCTGCAGTTCATGAGGCTTTCCTCCTATTCGGTCGGAGGGACGTTGCATCTCGTTATCAACAACCAGATCGGCTACACCACTTTGCCCGATGAAGGGAGATCGACTCGCTACTGTACCGATATCGCAAAGGCGTTTGGCTGTCCCGTCTTTCACGTCAATGCAGAAGATCCCGAAAGCTGCATTTGGGCAGCGCGGCTAGCTGTTGAAATTCGGCGAAAATTCCAAATCGATGTCTTCATCGATCTTTTATGCTATCGCAAATATGGACATAACGAGGGGGATGAGCCCTCCTTCACGCAGCCATTGCAATACGAAATGATTCGGGCGAAAAAAGGGATTCGGGAAATGTATTTCACTGCCTTGATGGGAGCGGGAAAATTGGAGAAGAAAATAGCCGAAACGCTCGAGATCCAATTCCGAGATAAAATGAAAGGGGCTCTGGAAAGGGTTAAAGAAGAGGGGAGTGTTCAAGGAAAAGAAAAGGAGAGTGCCCCTTTACCCCTCTTTGCACCTGTTGCAAGCGGAGTCGATGAAAAAAAACTGCAGGTGGTCCTCGATCAATTTTGCAAAATTCCAAACGGTTTTCACCCCCATCCCAAATTGCAAAAAGCAATTGAAGCAAGAGACAAAGTGCTCAGTGGAGATATCGATTGGGCTGCTGCAGAGATGTTGGCTTTTGGCACCCTTTTAGAAGAGGGGATTCCGATCCGACTGGCAGGGCAAGATGCGCAAAGAGGGACGTTCAATCAAAGACATATGATTTGGGCCGATTATAAAAACGGGGAAAAATATTGTCCGATGTGCCACTTTAAAGCCCCCTTTCAAATTGTCAATTCGCCCCTCTCTGAATACGCCTGCATGGGATTTGAGTACGGTTACAGTTTGGGCATGCCAGGTGGGCTTACTTTGTGGGAGGCGCAATATGGCGATTTTGACAATGGCGCCCAAATCATCATCGATCAATACATCGCTTGCGCTGAAAAAAAATGGGGCAATCATTCAACGCTCACTCTTTTACTCCCTCACGGCTATGAGGGGGCGGGACCCGAGCACTCTTCGTGTCGCCTCGAGCGCTTTTTGCAGCTAGCTGCTGATCAAAATATCCAGGTGGTGTATCCATCGACTCCTGCACAGTATTTTCATCTGCTCCGAAGACAAATCTTGCAAACAGTCAAAGCGCCTCTCATTATCCTCACGCCGAAGGGCTTGCTCCGCGCGCCTGCTTGTACGAATAAGGTGGAGGCATTTACAAGGGGGCAATTTAACGAAATTTTGGATGATCCGGCCGATTTACAAGGGGCAAAACGGGTTCTTTTTTGTTCGGGCAAAGTATTTTTTGATCTCTTGAAGCTAAGAGGAGAAAGTGCTATCGTGCGCGTTGAGCAGCTCTACCCGCTTCATGTGGAAAAACTCAAGGAAATTTGCGCAAAATATCGCGATGCGAAGGAGTGGATTTGGGTTCAAGAAGAGCCGCTCAATATGGGGGCTTGGAACTATATCAGGCCGGTATTTGAGAGGCTAGGAGTGAAGATCCGCCCTGTGGGAAGGGCCGAAAGTGCAGCGACTGCCACAGCTTCGAGCAAAAGACATAAACAAGAGCAGGCAAATTTGCTCAAAGAGGCGTTAGAATGAGAACAGAGATCAAAATTCCGAAAATGGGAGAGTCGATTGTCGAAGTGACAATTGGAGCGATTTTGAAGTCGCCTGGATCTGAAGTGAAGGAGGGCGATGAAATTTTGGAGATTGAAACCGAGAAGGCAAATCAGGTTCTTTCGGCCCCAGCAAGTGGTATTTTAGAGCTCAGCATAAAACAGGGGGACAAGGCGACGATCGATCAGGTGATTGGATCTGTCGGCGATCAGGGGAGCGCAACTTCATCGGTGGCCGCACCCAAAGCAAAAGGGGAAGCCGCTCCGCCGCCGCCCTCGCCGCCGCCAAAAGTTTCGGGAAAAGAAACGCGCAAAAAAATGTCAAACGTGCGCAAGGTGATTGCCGAAAGACTTGTCCAGGTGAAAAATGAGACGGCGATGCTCACGACGTTCAATGAAGTCGATATGGAGGCGATCATTCAGCTGAGGAAAGAAAATCAAGAACTATTTCAGCAAAAACAGGGCGTCAAACTCGGATTCATGCCTTTTTTCGTCAAAGCTGTTGTTGGGGCCCTGCAGGCATTTCCAGAGCTCAATGCCCGCATTGAAAAAGAAGAAATTGTCTATTCTCATTACTACGATATCGGCATTGCCGTCGGCACGGAAAAAGGGCTTTTTGTCCCCGTCATCCGCAATGCAGATCAGCTTTCGATTGCAGAAATTGAAAAGGCGATTCAAGCCTTTGCAGCAAAGGCCAAAACGGGGGCAATTACAGTGGATGAGATGCAAGGGGGGACATTCACCATTACGAATGGGGGGACATTTGGCTCGATGCTCTCAACGCCGATCCTCAATCCACCCCAAAGCGGCATTTTGGGAATGCACAATATCGTCAAAAGGGCGGTTGTCATCGATGACAACATTGCGATTCGCCCAATCATGTACTTGGCTTTGAGCTACGATCACAGGGTGGTCGATGGCAAAGAGGCGATCTCCTTTTTAGTGCACATCAAAAAGAGGCTCGAAGACAAAGCGAGCTTTTCATTCGGTCTGTGAAGGAGTGGTTTGTATTTCGCCCAAAACATAAGAGACAATTTCTTCTCGCAGTTCTATTGGCAAACGGTCGATAAGATAGCGGCGCCTACCTGAATGGAGAGTGCCATTTTTAAAGCGATCAAGGTCTTCCAATCGTTGCGTAATCAGCGCTATATTTCGACGATGATAATCCTCTCTATTAGCAGATCCAAAAATGACCCCTCCGTTTAGATACAAAAAGGTTGTGAGTCTTTCTTTGGTCGCGTGCAAAGTAGAGAGAAATAAAGGATTTCTTCCATCTTCATTTGCGAGATTCACGTCAGCGCCTCTGGAAATGAGTTCTTTCGTCGCTTCTATAGCGAAGTCCGGATCATCGGAATGCGCTATTCGAGCAAGAGGAGTTAGACCTACTGTGTCTTTCCTACAAACGGCATTTAAAAGCATTGGATCCAAATCGAGAATGCGTCGAATTAAAGGAAGCGATTTTTCGTCAATCGCCACCGCAAGAGCAGTCCAGCCACATCTTCCACTGGCCGAAAGATCATAGTCCGGCATCCCTTGTAGCAGCTCGTCTAATTTCTCTACCGTGGGGTCTTCTGCTAATTCAGCTACAAAAGTGAGGGCACTTCCCCCATCATGCGGGGTAGGAGGACACTGTTGTGCAACTGAGTAGGGGCGTGAAACAATCATTTTAATACCCGTGGGAGTTGCCGCAGCCGCAGGAGGCTTTTACGTTTGGGTTGGTGATTTTAAACCCGGCGCCGTGAAGCCCGTCGACATAATCGATCACTGCGCCCATCAGCCGATCTGCCGACTTATTGTGCAGGTGAATTTCAATCCCTTGCGACTCGAGTACGAGATCGCCCGGCTTCGCTTTTTCCGAATAGTCAAGAAAATATTCAAATCCGCTGCACCCAGCCGCCCTCTCGCCGAAGCGGACTCCCCAACCCGTTTTCCCCTCCTCAGCGAGGATTTCACGGTATTTTTTAGCCGCTCTTTCGGTGATGGTAATGGTGGAAAGGTCCTCTTCTTCTTCAAGAATTTCGTTGAGGTGGACTAAAAGCGTCTCGATCTCCTCGTCGCTCTTCCCATGACCATACATCCCCGCCTCAAGAGTCTCCCAGGTCGATGCCGAACAGCCGACGCAGTGAAGGCCCGTTTGGGTCATCACTTGGGCCAGCTTGGGGCTCTTGTGAGGAAACTTTTTGAATATCTCGTCTATCGTCATCTCTCTCGAAATTTTTTGTTGCATCTCTTCCCTAAAATTTAATTTTAACAAACCCTTTTTTGATCCGACATTGACACGCAAGTCGCTCTCGGTCAAGCTCGCCTAAAAAATCGGCTTCAGCCTCGTTGAACTCAGTCAAATTGTCCATCCCCTCAGTCACCTCGATGACGCAGGTCCCACAGACCCCTTCTGTGCAGGCAAAAGGGACCCCCGCCTGCTCACATGCCTCCGTTATCGGAGAATCATCGGGCAAATCGGCCTCTTCATTGCAATCTTCAAAAATGATCTTTGCCATACAATAGAAACAGTCTATTGCGAAGAGTCATTATTTTACAAGTTTTTCAACACCCTCTCATCGATATAGTATAAAGTTTATGCATTATAACAATTTAGTTAGCGTTGTTTTGATTCTGTTTGTTTTGTTATAATAGACAGATATTAATAATAAAGTTAATAAAAATCGGAGTTAATTATGTCAGACCATATTCAAGCTACTTCTCATTTACCTTTAGCCCCCCGGGCGGAAGAGCAGATTGAGGGTACAGTTGAGGAAGAGCAAATTGAGGGCGCGCCTGAGCCAAAAAAAACCTTTGAGTACAACGCAACAAGGCTTTTTGAAAGGAATGTAAAAGATTCTTTAGGCACAAGACTTGCGAAAACTGTTTTAGCGATGATTCTTTTGATTCCGACACTGATTTTTGACATTGGGAGAAGGATTGCCTTTGCACTCAATTTGACAAATGGAAAGAGCGTGAATGTCGTTGATCTGATCTCTGGCAAAGTCCAGGGGGGCATCGACAAGGTAAAAAATCTTTATAAGAGGCTAACGACACCTAAAGAGATCACAACTGAAGAGCAAAATGCAATAGCGACAAAAAAAATGCAAACCCTCAGCGCTAGGCTGATCGAGGGGTATAAGAACCTCAATGGAGGCTATTTGCATTCTAATAGCAGTTTCAGCACTCCCTATGCTTTGAGCGCGGAAAAGCAAATTCAAAAGACAAAACAAGAGCTCATTGATGAGGTGAAAAGTTTTGCAATTCGCAATGGGAACTCTGGAGAGGAATTTTTCAACCAAGTCAAATTGGCTCATAAGACCGTTCTAAAGGCGATTGAAAGTGCGGCGCAAGGTGAAATTTACATCCGAAATAAACAGGAGCGATCTGGCAACACGGCTTATTTAAGAAACGTTGCTCAAAAGGAATTCGCGCGGGCCCTGAATTCACAGAGAATGACTTTTAAAGATGCTTTTATTAAAGCATGCGTAAAAGGGGACTTAGTGGATGGGCTAAAACTTGGAATCCGTCGCAACTTCTTAACGCTAGACGAGGCGAGAACTATTTTAGAAGGGCGATCTCGTGAAGTGTATGAAGAAAATCTCTCTTCAGGATTAGAGGGAGCAGCGCAAGCAAAAAAGAGACTCATTGACGATGCTGTGAATAAAGAATTGTTGCAAGCAGATCAAGTTGAGGGAATCTATAGCCGCACCCGACCGAAGGTAGAGACTTTGATCCAAACGGCTTATCAATCGATCCAACAGATTGAGGGAGAAACAGAGCAAGTGAATCGAATCATAGAGATTGCCGATCAATTAATGAAAGATAAGGTGTTGGCCGATGGCGATGCGAATCACTTCCGTGCCTCCGTAAAAGCCAAGTTTGAAGCGGCGCAAAGGGAAGCCGAAGAAGCTGCAAGAGTCTTGGAAAGTCAAAGGCTTGCTGCAGAAGAACTCGCTCAGAGCAAAGAGGCGCTTCTCGCCCGATTTGAGGGGATGATCGAGCTTACCAGCACAAAACAAAAACAAGGGCTGCAATTGATCTCTGATTATAGAGAGGCAGAAAAAACCCTGCAAGCAAAATCAAAAGAACTTGATGAACTTCGAAAATCAAAGGTCTCTTTTAAAGGGAACTCAATTTCGATTCTCAAAGCAGAAGAAGAGTACAATAGGTCGTTTGTAAAAATTTCCAAAATCAAAAATCCTCAGGTAAGAGAGCAGAAATTGCATGACCTAAAGACAAAAGAATACAATGTCGAGACGATCCAGTTGATTCAAAAACTTCAAAGTTTGCAATCGGAACTGGCAACATTGGTTAGCTCTCAGGCGGCTCTTGCGAAGGCGATTAAAGGTCTTCATCAAGAGGTCTTGCATCTCAATCAAGTGTTCAAAGTTTTTGCAAAGAACAATGTTCATGGTTTAGATGATCATCGTCAAAAAGAGATCGCACCTTATGCGAAGCAATTGGATCAGTTAGTAGAGGAGTTGACAAAACAGTATAACGAGGTCAATGGCTCGACTCTTTTCAACCGGATCATTTCGGGTGAAACTGTTTCAAAGACAGTGAATGCCAACTCTGACGATAATCGGGCGGAAGTGGAAACGCTTTTGGGTACCTTTGCCGGAGAGACTCAAGTAGCTGTTTAATCTGCAAATATTCTCAAATGAGAAAAAGCCTCCAGGAAACTGGGGGCTTTTTTTTTGTTTATACGCCGTGGGCGAGTAAATCGGTAAGGCCGATGAGGACATCGCGCAACACCTCGAGTGGTTTTTGTTCGGCGTTGAAGCGGGAGATGAGCGATTCTGGATATTGTTTAAGTAGCAAGCTCGTCTCTTTGAAATAGACTTCGAGGCGGGTGCGAAGGACATTTGCATTGCGATCATCGAGCCTTTTTTCAATGACGGCCCTTCGCTGCAGCCGTTTGATTAACTCTTCTGTATTTTTGATTTCTAAGACGATGATCCCTTCGATTCTGACATGTTTTTTCAAAAGTTCTACTTGCGGCACTGTGCGCGGAATTCCATCGAGAAGGAGAATTTGCTGGTTTGGGAAATAGCGATTTGTGGCGATGAGTCCATGGACAAAGTGGTGCCAGATCAAAACCGTCACATCATCTGGCAAGAGGAGTCCTTTGCCAGCGTAGGTTTGGTAGAGTTTCCCTGCAGGTGATTCGGGAGAAAGGCTCCGAAAAATATCTCCTGAAGAGAGGTGGCAGTGATTCCCTGCGCTGCTTAAAAATTTCCCCAGCGTCCCTTTCCCGGAACCGGGGGGGCCAAAGATCAAGACGGAGCGAAACAGTTTTGTGTGTTTGGGGATGAGCTCTTCTACTTCCATAGATTTCTTTTATATAGAGTCTTGCTTTTTCTTTGCAATTCACAAAAGCAGGCTGTAAAATTTGGGCATGAAAATTGCCGTTTTGAGAAGGGGAGCCCTTGGTGATCTCATTTGCACAGCCCCCCTCATTTCACATCTTTTGGAAAAGTATCCAAAAGGTGAAATTTTTCTTTTTGTCCAAAAGAAAAGCATCGATCTTTTTCCTTGGCTTTTTTCTTCCCGCGTCCAACCTGTTTTAATTGGGGAGGGGAATAAGTACTTTCAGCTCCTGAAACAGGCTCTTTTAGCGAGAAAGACTTTTGATATGGCTATTTCAGCAAAGACGACGCCGATGAAGCTCAATGACTTCTTTTTAAAAGTGCTCAAAGCGCCCATCACCATGGCAGTCACCCACAATCAGGGCTTTTCCCATCCAAGAAGCCCCACCCATACGGGCCATCAAGCTTTGCGATGTCTGAAGATTTTTGATCCAACCATTGAGGAAATTCCGTCGAGGTTACTCCCAAAACTTCAACGGGTCCCTCCAAAGTCGATCCCACTCCCAAAACCGATCCTTTTCTTTTCCCTCGCAAATCGCCGCCCTCCAAGCCTTCTCGATTGGCGCACCTTTGCAGAGGTTGCAAATAGGCTTCCCGTTTCTGTTTTGATCAATTCCGATGTCCCCACCCCAATAGCTCTTTCACTCCAAAACGCTTTGAGGGTCCCCTCTCAAGTCCTTATCACCCCCCATTTGAGCGATCTCCTTCAAGCCCTGGCTGGGGTCGATTTCGTCCTTTCAGGGGACGGGGGGCTATGTCATATTGCCTCGGCCCTCCAAAAACCCCTGGTCGCCCTTTATGCTTGCACCCCCCTCGATCTTTGGCACCCCCTCGGATTTGCCAAATGTCTCTTTGATCATGAGAGCGTCAATCGGATCCATCCCGATAAGATCCTCGTAGCCCTCCGAGAGATTTTGGAAACAATATCTTAAGATCCTTATATTTAATTAGTTAAGATTTATTGATGATTATTTAAAAAAGTGATATAATTTATTGAAAAACAAAAGCATTTTTAATCATATGATTTATCCAAATGATCTTAAATTTTGCAATAATGGGGATTTAGTTGTCTCGAATGTGTTTATTAAGGGCAAATTCTACGATGCCGTAATTCAGGGTGCCCCTAAAGCAGGTGAAGAGACTGCGTATCATATCGATCAAATCGCTCGGATCAAAGAGTGCGTTCAAAAGATCTATGCGCGGGAACGGAAGAAAGAGGACCCTTTAACGGTAAGTTTTTTTCTATTTAGCAAGAAAGGATATACGCGAATCCTCAACAACGGGGAACGCGTCCTTTCGCAAGATCCACGGGTCTTAACAAATCTTCAAAAAATTGATAATATTCTTAACTACGAGCAAGTCGTTGGCGTGCAGCAGCAGGATAATGGTGAGCCGATAGTTTTGAGCGCGCAACCCTATGTCCCCAAAGAGAAGCCACCAGCAGGTGGGGTGGGTGGGGTAGACTCCTCATCCGACTCTAAACCTTCTCGAGGTGCGACTACTCGCAAAAAACCCCGCCCCCATTCCTTAGACGATAAAGGTGAGGGTACTGCAGAGAAGCAAAGCGCCCAAGCCCAAGAAATACCCCCTACCCCCATTCCCGATCGATTAGTCCCTCCGAAAGGTCTATTTGCCAAGTTAGATGGGATCACTTACAAAGACGGAATTACATTACGCCAACTACGGGAACATGCAAAGAACGACCCAAAGGAGGACTCCAACTCCGAACTCGATAAACTCTATAGAAGTTATTTGGAACTATTTAAAAATCCAAGCGATGAGAACGAAGCAAAGACTTTAGAGTGGTTTCAGGAGTTATATAAGGGAGCGTATAAAGAATTTAATGATATCCGCGATGAAACAATGAGAGCCTTTACGGCGGCAACAGCGGTTGCTGGCTTTATCCATGTAAAACAGCAATCCTCATTAAAATTAGTCCAAAAGTTAGTAGAAACTGAAATTTAATTTATTTACAACTAAATTTTTCAATCCATATCTCACAATTTCATTTTAATGTATAATAGTACCCTGATAGGGTTTTATTATGACTGGATTACCAATTCAATTAAATCGATTGGGTGTTGGCGCTTCATATATTGGCGCGTCCGAACTTTATCCTCCCCATAAGGAAAGAGTTGAAGAGAATCTGGGGAAGATTTTTAAAAAGCATATTTCTTTGGCATCTGAGCGGGGAGTTCCTTTAAAACTGACTTTTGACGAAAAGGGGGCTCATTTACTAGCGGGTTCTCAGGAGGTTCCTCTGCCCGAGAGCTCATCTCTGAAGGAGATTCATAGGGTGATTCAGTACTATCAAGATGTGGGGTCACTGCCGACGGAGTCGCTCCATTTGGAGAAAGAGCGAAGGCAGTCGGAGCTTGAAGCGAGGAAATCGGTTGTAGCGGTCAATCGGGCGAGTGTTCCTGGGGCGAACGGGAATTTACTTGCGGGGATGCGGCTTGCCGATGACACCCTTTCGCTCACTCGCAATATTCTGTATGCGATTCCATCGTTGGGTCCGAAAAATCGAGTGGTGAGTCATCTTGGGTATTACGCTGGGGCTTTCTGGACATTTTTTGCTTTGAGGGAATTGGATGATGGGAGGATTGAATATAAAAGATCTCGGTTGATTGGGGATGCGGAAGGGGTGAATCGGGCGCAAACACGAGTTCTTTCCGGGTCGATTATTTCGATAGGTGCCTTTTCCTATTTAGGGGGTAAGCTATTGGAGAGTTATGTTTCGGAAGGGGCGGGTATGGGCCTACTGGATGGTTCGAATATCCTTTTTGGGGTGGGATCGCTTTTGTCCATGGGGGCGACGCTTTGGGGCGCTTCCAATTGCTATCGGTTTAGCAGGCGGCTCGACGAATACCTCCACTGTCCGAATGTCAGCGAACAACAGAGGATGAAAGGGGTGATCCAGTTTCTCAAAAGTTCGATTACTGTCAGCTCGGAGGAGAGGGAAAAACTCAAATTAGACATTGAAAAGGAGCATCCCGATTGGGATGAGGGAAAAAGAGCAAAACTTCTTTTGCAAAAAGTTGCCGATTTAACTGAAGTGAAAGTGAAACACTTAAAAAGGCGAACGAGCAATCGAAGTATCCGTTTGATTGCAGCCAAAGCGGATGAGATTCTTGCAAAATTGAGCGATCCGAAACGGGTATTGGAAGGGATTTGCGATGCAGGGGTTCTTGTGAACACGATCAAAAAAGAGAACAAAGTTAAAATGGGGCTCCATCTTTTGGGATTTATTGCGGCCCTCATTAGCTTTGTTGCGATGATGCTTTTGACTTTCATGCCAGGGGCGGGCATGTTGCCCTACTTCCTCTACGGAATCTCGGGAACGATCTACTTGACGATGACGATCTACTCCATTGCAAGTGCGCTGTTTAGGAAAGAGGAACACCTTAAAGTGGCCGATCTGCAGCCCAATGCTCCCAACTTTTCTCACATGGCGATGATGTAATAAAAAACAGCCAAACTGCTACATTGTCTTTGTGGAGATGGTGTTAGATTTTTTAGACTTTTTGCGCACTGAAAAGGGGCTCTCCTCTCATACGATTGAGGCCTATGGGCGCGATATCAGGGATTTTTTTTCCCATATTCATCCGAAGGGAATCTCGGAAGTGGGTGCGGAAGAGGTTTTGGCTTTTTTATCTCATTTAAGAGACAGACAATATGCGAGTGCATCCGTTTGTCGGAAGATGATTGCCCTCAAGGTGTTTTTTCGGTTTTTAAAGAAAGAGGGGAGGGTTGGATCGGATTTAAGCCTTTCATTCGATTTGCCGAAACTTTGGCAGCTCATCCCTGAGGTTTTGACGATCGATGAGGTGGATGCCCTTCTTTTGCAGCCCGATCCCCATTCTCCGATTGGTGCGCGCGATCGGGCGATTTTAGAGCTTCTCTACGCTACCGGCATGAGGGTTTCAGAAGCTTGCTCGCTCACCCTGAGCGCGATCGACGACACTTTTGTCAAGGTGAAGGGGAAAGGGAAAAAAGAGAGGGTCATTCCGGTGGGGAAGAAAGCGATTCTCGCTCTCGATCACTACCTCCTTCACTACCGGGGAGAGATGGTTGAAGAAAATGCCCCCCTTTTCAGCACGATGCGGGGAAAGCCGATTGATAGGAACACGATCTGGAAACAGATTAAAAAGTATGCGAAACTCGCAAACATTGGCAAGTCAATATCGCCGCACACGCTGCGCCACTCTTTTGCGACACACTTACTCGAACAGGGGGCCGATCTTCGCCTCATCCAAGAGATGCTCGGCCATGAAGACATCGGCACCACCGATCGCTACACGCACGTGACGGGAAATCGCCTCAAAACACTCTTCAAAACCTTTCACCCTAGACCTTAGAGATATCTCCAACCTCTTCCCAGCTACCTAATGATCCCCTATCAGATTGAAGCTGCTCTGACTGTAAATCATCTGGAGCTATGCATGGGTTTAAACTCATAGACAAACACGACATGGGGTTTTCTGGGTCATCCCTGGTAGCAGTTTTAGCAATAATGGATGCCATATCTAGCTCTTGATCATTTGTTAAATTCTTAAGTTTATTAGGGCCACATGTGAAAAACGCCTCGTTATTCATCATAATCAGATAACTGTTATCGGGCAGCTCATCCAAATCAAATCGGGTAATTTTAGGATCAAAAGGGGACTGAGAATATCCAAAGATTGAAGCATTTGCTGCAATACCGTAAGTCTGTCGGACTGGGGTACAAATCATCGTTTTAGAGTTGCCGGCCGAGGCGATCCATAAATTTTGATTGATGATTGCTGCAATTGTGACAAAACATCCATCATTCTCAGGGTGCAACCCGACAAATTCTAAGTGGAGGTCTATGAGAGTCTTATGCAAAGCATTCCAAATTTCGACTAAAGAGAGCCCTGATAATTGCTCATTTAATTTCTTCATTAGATTCTCTTCCAAGAATGTATAAGAATCGAAATCAGACTTTGGATTAATCATCACAACGCAAGGACAACCACGAAGTGTGCCTGTAATAAAGATCTGAACATTTTCTCCATAAGTGTGAACCCCTTTAACATTATGGTTGCCCAATTTTTCTGCAAAACTCGATCGAATTTTGATTTTATTAATTCCTATAAAGAAAGGACAATTTATATTCTCAAATTCTTTTTGTGCCCGTGCAGCTTCTGTTTGGAGGTTTGATTGAACTTCTTCTAAAGTGGATTGTTCAGCATTTTCGAGCTCCAACTGAACATTGACGAGAGAATCATCGCTGAGATTCGATGGGCTTCTGCTTGTTTCTGGCTGAGGGGAGTCGGAGTCGCTAAAATCAAATAATGGAAATTGCTCAATGATGGCTGAAGTAATACTATCCCCCGCTATGCTGTGCTCGTCGTTTTTAGCTTTAGCATTACCTTTGTCTTGAGTTAAGACTTTCCTTATTGGAGGTTGTTTGAGGGAGGGGGCTATGACACTCTTCTCAAGTTTGGGCAAACAGCTCTTGTTAAATAGACTTTTTAGAGATTTCCAACTGGCCTCACATGCTTTTTTAGACCACTCGTAGTTTTGCAAAGAACCCGCCACTCCTTTTGCGAAAAGCTCTTTGAGTGCCAGGAAGATTTTATATGCCGCTTCGGCGTGTAAAAGTGCTGAGGTGCCGATCGTAACAATAGCTCCCCCGACATAGTATAGGAAAATTTCCGTGATCGATCGCTTCTTCTGGTATTTTTGATGAAAATCGTCTTGAAATCGGATCAAACGAGCCGAAAAGTCTGAGCAGTGCCCCACGTCAATTGTTACCATATCCCCCCCATAAAGTTGTGAGGCGACAGTGTGCCAGTATAAAAATTTTTTGGAAACAAAAAAATCAAAAAAAATTAAAGCTGCAAAAAAAGATTGAACGATAAAAGATAGTTCACTAGAATGCCCAGTCTTTAGAGAAGGTCTAAAATGGGCTATCAGACTATATCCATTCTAAAGAGCGCGATCCATATCTTCATGGTGGCATTGCCATCTTACCTACTCGTTCCAAAGGGAATTGCTTATTGGAAACGGTGGCGAAATACAGAGAGAGCTGTAGATTTTTCTAACGCCTTAATGTTGCTGGCTTTAGCGGCCCTTTCTTATATTGCGGCAGTAGTGGTTTTAATTATGAGGTTGTTGGGATTGGCATGATTAAATTTTACACGCTTCTTTTAGTATTATTTTTAGGATCTGGGTATGCTGCCTGTTCTGCAGTTCCAGAGAACATACGCTCTGAATATGCATCCGGCATGTTTGAGGCTTTTGTTACACAGTCTTACGGAAAATCCACCATTGCCTTCTATCAGTTTGATGTAGCCAGGGAAAAGGCGAAAAAGGCTGGGGAAAACCCGCTAAAAATAATCGCGATGGAAAGGTTGTTCGCTTGGTATCGAATGTACGCATCTTCTTTAAATCTGTATCATAAGCGCCCAACAGGAAATGACCGAATCATTGGAGAATATTGCTCGGCATGCGTACATACCCCTCTTGCAAGTAATGCCTACAATTCTGAGTGGGGGAACAATCCAGAACAATCGCGGCTGGTAAGGGAGTTTATGTTTGGTGTCGGAGAGATCGTTGCGGGAGTATTTTGTGTGAGCGTGGGTGGTGTTTTCTTTTCTATTGGGGCCGCCTCCCTTTTGTTCGATGGCGGCTCGCGGATTTTCACGTCGCTGAATTCTCTCTGGGCAAACCATCAAACTGAATTGTATGCGTTAAAAGAATGGGAAAAAACGGCGCTTAAGCCGGCGTGAGTCAGTAGATCAACTTTATAGGTGGAGGGGGATCGATTTGGCGAAGTCGCAGCAAGCTAGTTGTCACCTATTTGCATGCTGGGTTAATAACGATGGTGGATATTGCAACAAGGTTATATTAGTGGCTAAACAGATCTTGAGAAACGGGGTCATCATTACGACGGGCTCTACATTTTTCGAGAATACTTGTGGCTAAATTAATAACTTTTTCACCACTAAATACAGCACTTTTCACAGCACCTCCTACTAAAACACACAATACGCAGTAGGGTTTTAAGTAAATGGGACATTTTTTCCAAAACAGATTTAAACTGTTAGCTAAATGGCCTATATTTGGTAGTTCCGAGGCAGCCACTATCCTATGGCCTAAATCAATTGCGTGTCCGTTTTCGAAAATGGCCTGAACCATTTCGGGATTTTCGATCTTTGCTGCCTGGCACAGAGCCAGGCCGAGCTCTTGGGGGTCGATAGCGCGTCCGCTTTGAAGAATGGCCCGAACGATTTCGAGATTTCCGATCTCTGCTGCTGTGTGCAGAGCGACGCCGAGCTGTATGGGGTCGATAACGCGCCCGCTTTGAAGAATGGCCTGAACGATTTCGAGATTTCCGATCTTTACTGCCTCGCGCAGAGCTAAGCCGAGGTTTAGGGGGTCGATAGCGCGCCCGCTTTGAAGAATGGCCTGAACGATTTCGAGATTTCTGGTCCCTACTGCCTGCCGCAGAGTCTCGCCGAGGAATCCGGGGTGGATAGCGTGCCCGTCTTGAAGAATGGCCTGAACGATTTTGAGATTTCTGATCTCCACCGCCTTGCATAGAGTCCAATAGGGGTCGATAGCGCGCCCGCTTTGAAGAATGGCCTGAACGATTTCGAGATTTCCGATCGCCGTTGCCGTATACAGAACCCCGCCGAGCCATGCTGCTGGATCAAGACCATTTATGTTCGCCAGCCAATTTCTAAGGATTGCTGCATTCTGACTTAAGGAATTACCAACTTGGATTAAGCCATGCAGAGTAGGAATTCTAACTATACTTTTCAACAAGAATCGATCTTTAATGATTGTATCAGCCATGTTTATTTGCTTATAGGTGAAATCGGATACGGGAGTATTCTTATGAATTCCCAGGGTTTGCCAGTCGACATCTTTCAATATATTCAGATTTACTTCGAGGTGCTTTTCTGCAATTTGCCTAACCCTTCTCACCAGTTCGACGCGCCCCTCTTCAGTGCCTATTAAAGGTATTAGTTGTCGAGCGATTCTACCCACATAACTATTGGGTTCGGTGACCTGAATTTCTGGATAATCGTAGATCAGTCGGGCATCTTTTGCCGCAGCGTTAAAAGCTTTATTCGCAATAGAAAAATTAGGGGATAAGTCTTTCTCAGATAGGAAAGAACCTATGGTAGCAAGTGGGTCCGTTGGAAGTCTATTTATTGAGTTTGACAAGAGAAATCCCCATTTATTATGTGTAATATAAAAGTTATGATTATGACAATTATAAGCTAATTTAATGTTTAATTAAAATAACTAAAAAACCAGCTAAAACATTAATTATCGATTTTCGTAGACAGTCTCTTGGCTGGGCTCTCGACATCGGGGAATAACGAGATAAGACTTTCAAACACCTCCCGGCCGAGTTCGGTATAACATGTTATAATTGCGCTACAAAGGGGGTGTCCCTTAAAACGGGGATAGGATCATGCTTCGTTACTACGGGCTCTACATTTTCCGAGGGTACTTTTGGCCAAATGAATAACTTTTTCACCGCTAAATGCAGCACCTCCTGCTAAAAAGTACAATGCGCATAATGGTTTTAAGTAAAATGGACATTGCCAAAACTGATTTAAACTGTTAGATAAATGTCCTATACTTATTAGTTTCGAGGCAGCCAACATCCTATACAATGAAGCAATTTCGCGCCCACTTTTGAGAAAGGCCTGAATGATTTCGAGGTTTCCGATTTTTACTGCCTTGGCAAGAGTCTTGCCGAGCTTTTCGGGGTCGATGGCGTGCTCGCTTTGAAGAATGGCCTGAATGATTTCGAGGTTTCCGATTTTTACTGCCTTGGAAAGAGTCCTGCCGAGCTTTTCGGGGTCGATAGCGTGCTCGCTTTGAAGAATGGCCCGAACGATTTCGAGATTTCCGATTTCTACTCCATCGGACAGAGCCGAGCCGAGCTTTTCGGGGTCAATAGCGTGCCCGCTTTCAAGAATGGCCTGAATGATTTCGAGGTTTCCGATTTCTGCTGCCTCGGACAGAGCCAAGCCGAGCCTTTCGGGGTCGATAGCGTGCCCGCTTTGAAGAATGGCCTGAACGATTTCGAGATTTCCGATTTCTACTGCCTCGGACAGAGCCCAGCCAAGCTCATCGGGGTCGATAGCGCGATCGGTTTGAAGAAAGGCCTGAACGATTTCGAGGTTTCCGATTTCTACTGCCTCGGACAGAGCCAAGCCGAGCTCGAAGTCATTTGGGATGTTCACCAGCCAATTTCTAAGTATTGCTGCATTCTGACTTAAGGAGTTACCAACTTGGATTAAGCCGTGCAGAAGAGGAATTTCAACTAGATCTTTCAACAAGAGTCGATCTTTAATGATTGTGTTAGCCATGTTTATCAGCTTATAGCTGAAATCAGATACAGGAGTATTCTTGTGAATGTTCAGGGTTTGCCAGTCGTCATCCTGCAATACATCCAAATTTGCTCCGAGGTGCTCTTCTGCAATTTGCCTAACCCTCCTCACCAGTTCGACGCGCCCCTCATCAGTGTCTATTAAAGGTAGTCGGGCAGCGATTCTACCCACATAACTATCACGTTCGAATGATTGGATCTCCGGATAATGATAGATCAGTCGGGCATCTTTTGCCGCAGCGTTAAAAGCTTTATTCGCAACAGAAAAATTAGGGGATAAGTCTTTCTCAGATAGGAAAGAACCTATGGTAGCAAGTGGGCCCGTTGGAAGTCTATTTATTGAATTTGACAAGATAAATCTCCATTTATTGTGAATAATAATTATGAAAATTATACTATATTTTTCTTTAGTTTTACTATTGACCCCGCTCGGTCGGACCGCTGCCGCTTTGATCTGACTTTCACACTCCTTCCGACGAGGCCCCGTGTGTTGCCTCGCTGGCGCTATTGGTCACCTATTTGCATGCCGGGTTAATAGTCGCTAAACAGATCTTGAAAAACGGAGTCATCATTAGGACGGGCTCTACATTTTTCGAGAATACTTGTGGCTAAATTAATAACTTTTTCACTAATCAATAGAGAACTTCCCACTGAGATACCCAATGCGCAGAGTGGCTTTAAGTAAATGGGACATTTCCAAAACAGATTTAAACTGTTAGATAACTGGCCTATACTTATTAGTTTTGAGGCGACCGCAATCCTAGGGACTAAATAGATTTTGTGTCCGCTTTTTTCGGAAATGATCTGAACCATTTCGAGATCTCCGATCATTACTGCCTTGAGCAGAACCATGCCGAGGTAGTTGGGGTCGATAGCGCGCCCGCTTTGGAGAATGGCCTGAACGATTTCGGGATTCCCGTTCTCTGCCGCACAGTGCAGCAGAGCCTTGCCGAGCCATTCAGGGGTGATGACGTGCTCGCTTTGAAGAATGGTCTGAACCATTTCGGGATCCTCGATCTCTGCTGCCTTGAACAGAACCATGCCGAGGTCGTCGGGGTCGATAGCGCGCCCGCTTTGGAGAATGGCCTGAACCATTCCGGGATGTCTGATCTCTGCTGCCTTGGACAGAGCCAAGTCGAGGTACTGGGGGTAGATAGCGCGCCCGCTTTGAAGAATGCCCTGAACGATTTCGAGATTTCTGATCCTTGCTGCCTCGTACAGAACCTCGCCGAGCTGTACGGGGTCAAAGTCATTTGGTATGTTCGCCAGCCAGTCTCTAAGTATTGCTGCATTTTGACTTAAGGAATTACCAACTTGGATTAAGCCATGCAGAGTAGGAATTCTAACTATACTTCTCAATAAGAATCGATCTCTAATGATTGTGGCAGCCATGTTTATTTGCCTATAGGAGAAATCAGATACAGGAGTATTCTTATTAATTCCCAGGGTTTGCCAGTCGACATCTTTCAATATATTCAGATTTGCTCCGAGATCCTTCTTTGCAATTTGCCTAACCCTTCTCACCAGTTCGATGCGCCCCTCATCAGTGTCCATTAAGGGTTGTCGAGCGATTCTACCCAAATAACTATTGGGTTCGAATGATTGGATCTCCGGATAATGATAGATCAGTCGGGCATCTTTTGCCGCAGCGTCAAAAGCTTTATTCGCAACAGAAAAATTAGGGGATAAGTCTCTCTCAGATAGGAAAGAACCTATGGTAGCAAGTGGGCCCGTTGGAAGGCTGTTTATTGAATTTGACAAGAGAAATTCCCATTTATTATGTTTAATAAGAAATTATATTTATAGTAATTATACTATATTTAACGGAAATAACTAAAGATTAATTATAGATTTTCATTTATCTGTTAACTCTTAATGATTTATGGCTGCAGACACCGAAGAATAGCGGGATAAGGCTGTTAACAGTCTAATAGTAACCGACTTTTTTCTTCACGTATTCTTGCAGTATCTCAAAGTAGTAGTAGAGAACTGGGGTGAGAAAAAAGGTGAGCATTTGTGAGATCATGAGTCCTCCCACGATGCAAGAACCTATCCGAATAAAAATCTTTCGTCGCTTTTTTTAGAATTTTCGGCAAATTTTCGATGCATTGGGTGGGGGTTAATATGCGGAAGTGGATATGACCCCCACCCAATGAATCGAAAATCGGCTCAAAAGAACCCGAAAATCGACGAACCCTGATTAGTGGGATAGGTTCTTCCACCTAAGACAACAAACAATGCCCATAGGAGCCATCATCCTGTTCAGTAGACGAAATTCGCGCCCGCTTTAGAGAAAAGGCCCGGACGATTTCGGGATCTTCGCTGTTTACTGCATCGGACTGAGCCCTGCTGCGCCATTGGGGATCGATAGCGTGCCTGCTCTGAAGAATGGCCTGAACGGCTGCGGGATCTCTGTCCTGCACTGCCCCGTACAGAGCCCGGCCAAGATATACGGGATCGATAGCGTGCCCGCTTTGAAAAATGGCCTGAACGATTTTGGGATATCCGAGCTCCGATGCCCTGAGCAGAGCCCAGCCGAGCCCTTGGGGGGCGATAGCGCGCCCGTTTTGAAGAATGGCCTGAACGATTTCGAACCTTTTAATCTCCGCTGCATCGGACAGAACCACGCCGAGTCCGATCTCCACTGCATGGGACAGAGCATGGCCGAGCGTTTGGGAGTCGATAAAGTACTCGTTTTGGAGAAGGGCCTGAACCATTTCAAGATTTTTGATTTCTACTGCCTTGCACAGAGCATGGCCGAGCCCATTGAAGAGCCCATGGAAGGCGATAGCGTGCTCGCTTTGGAGAAGGGCTTGAACGATTTCGAGATTTCCGAGCTCCGCTGCCTTGCACAGAGCATGGCCGAGTGGTTGGGGGTCGATAGCGTGCCCGCTCTGAAGAATGGCCTGAACGATTTCGAGATTTCCGAGCTCCGCTGCCTTGCACAGAGCATGGCCGAGTTGGTGGGGGTCGATAGCGCGATCGGTTTGAAGAATGGCCTGAACGATTTCGAGATTTCCGCTCTTCGCTGCCGCGTACAGAACGTCGTGGAGCAGTTCGGGATCAAGATCATTTGGTATGTTCGCCAGCCAATTTCTAAGTATCGCTGCATTTTGACTTAAGGAATTACCAACTTGGATTAAGCCGTGCAGAATAGGAATTTCAACTATACCTTTCAATAAGCATCGATCTGGCATGATGATGGAAGCCACGTTTATTTGCCTATAGCTGAAATCAGATACAGGAGTATTCTCATTAATCCTTAGGGTTTGCCTGTCGTCATGCTGCAATACATGCAAATTTGCTCTAAGACGCTTCTCTGCGATTTGCCTAACCCTCCTCACCTGTTCGACGCGCCCATCTTCAGAGTCTATTAAAGGTTGTGCAGCAACGCGAGTAGCGATTCTACCCAGATAACTATTACCTTTGCATGATTGAATCTCTGGATAATGGTAGACCAGTTGGGCATCTTTTGCCGCATCGTTAAAGGCTTTATTCACAATAGAAAAATTAGAGGATAAGTCTCTCTCAGATAGGAAAGAACCTATGGTAGCAAGTGGGCCCGTTGGAAGTCTATTTATTGAATTTGACAAGAGAAATCTCCATTTATTGTGTATAATATAAAAATTAATGCTTGTTATGAGAGATTATACGCTGGTTTGCATTTAATAAAAACAACTAAAATATTAATTTATCAGTTTTTCGTTAACTATTAACGTGCAATGACTTAGGGACTAAGGCCGTAGCAGATTTAATAGTACCCAACTTTTTTCTTCACGTATTCTTGCAGTATTTCAAAATAGTAGTAGAGAACTGGCGTGAGAAAAAGAGTGAGCATTTGTGAGATAATGAGTCCTCCCACGATGCAAAGCCCGAGTGAAATCCGCGATTGGGCCATCGCCCCTCCAAAACCAAGTGCGATGGGCACTCCTCCCATCAGTGCGCAGATGGTCGTCATCAGAATAGGTCGGAAGCGGATGAGACATGCCTCAATGATTGCATCCAGGGGGGCCTTTTGCTTTTCTCTCACAGCATCGAGGGCAAAATCGACCATGATGATCCCGTTTTTCATCACAATTCCAATCAGCAAAATAAGGCCCACAAATGAGTAGATGGAAAGCGGTTCTCTAAAAACGTATAGGCTAAAAAGGCCCCCAAGAAGGGTTGGCGGAAGGGCGCTCATCACTGTGATCGGATGGATAAAGCTCTCATAGAGAATACCTAACACCACATAAATGACGAAAAAGGAGATGATGAGCAGCCAATTTAGGCTCTCAAACGCCGTTTTAAATACATCGGCAGTCCCAATCACTTCTCCATACACTTGTTGAGGCATATCTTTGGTCAGTAACTTTAACGTTTTGAGCGCCTGGCTCAAAGGGACCCCATCGCCCGTATTGAATGAGATGCCGACGGAGGAGAGGCCATCGATGTGGTTGACTGTGAGAGGACCCACCGTCTCTTTCACTTCGACAATTTCGGCCAAAGGGACTTGTGCCCCCGTTGTCGAGGTGACGTAGAGTTTCGACAATACTCTCGGATCGCGATAAAACTGGGGCAGTGTTTCGATTAAAACATCGTACTGGTTGATTTCGGCATTGATCTGGGAGATTTTGTTGTTTGAATAGGCGTATTGAAAGTAATTTTCAATACTAGATGCGCTCACATTGTAGTTTGATGCTTTATCTCGTAAAATGTGCATTTCCCATTGCGGCTGAGCGATCCTTAAATCGCTCGACACTTGGGAAAAATCGGAAAAACTTTTCATCTTGCGCACCAATTTCGGCGCATATTCGTAAAGGCTTTTTCGATCAATGCTCGTCAGCGAATATTGGTAGAGCGCCTGCGCCGTTGTCCCCACCTGCAAATTGATGAGGGGCAGAGGCGAAAGATAAACGTTGACTCCCACAATTTGACTTAAACTCTTCGAAAGCTCATCGATCACAATATTCATATTCTTTCGCTCTTTCAATGGCTTGAGATTCAAAAATAGCATCCCTTCATTGGCGTTTGAATAAGAGCTGATCGAAAGGATCGATTCCATATTGGGATTCTGAATGGCAATTTTGTTGATTTCTCGATGGTATTTTTCCATCAAAAATGGGGATGTGCCATCTCGCGAAAGAGTATATCCTTCTAAAAAGCCGTTATCATCCGGTGGCAAAAAGTCTTTGTCGATGGCAAAAAAAAGAAGAAGCGAAAATAAAATGCTAAGCATCCCAACGCCCAGCATGAGGAGCCGATGATTCAATGCAAAAAGGAGGGAGCGGTGATATTTTCCTTGCAGTTTTTCATAGACCTTATCGGAAAACAGCTCCATTTTTCCCTTTTTTTCTTCTGAATAGGGGCGAATGAAGCGAGCCGAGAGCATCGGCACGAGACTCAAAGAGATGAAACCGGAAAAAAGAACTGCGATGATGATGGTGATCGAAAATTCCCGAAACAGCTTTCCCACAACCCCTTCCATAAAAAGAAGGGGCACAAAGGCGGAGCAAAGGCACAAAGTCATACTGATGACAGTCACGCCGATCTCTTTAGAGCCGCAAATGGCCGCCTCCATCGGTGCTTTTCCCATCTGCACGTGGCGCACATTGTTTTCCAAAACGACGATCGCATCGTCGACTAAAAATCCAATCGAAAGGGTGATTGCCAGAAGTGACAGAACATCGATGCTAAATCCAAACAGGTACATGATAGAACAGGTTGCAAAAATGGCGAGAGGGAGCGATAAGGCGGGGATGATTGTATTGAGCGCCTTGCCAAGAGAAAGAAAGATCACCGCAATGACCAGGCCAAAAGCGATGAGCAGCGTGATTTTTACATCCTTCACCCCCTCTTTGATCGTCTCTGATTGGTCGTAGATCGTCTCGATGGTCAGCGACGGGGGGAGCTGAGGTTTTAAGGTTTTCAACACTTTTTGAATCGATTGGACGATTTTAATTGTGTTCATTCCAGGGAGCCTTTGCACTCCGATAATGAGACACTCTTCCTCCCCACTTTTCGTCACATACGTTTGAGAAAACTTGTCGTTTTTGACGCTGCTGAGGGCTCTGCCCACGTCTTTGATTTTGACGAGCCCTCCCTCTTGATTCTTGACGATCAGTTCACCATAGCCCGGAGCCCGCAAGATCTGCCCATCGACATCGAGTGTGAAATCGTCCCTCTCTCCATAAAGCGTTCCCAAGGGTAAATCGACATTGGTGCGCTGGATCGATTCGGCCACCTGCTCGAGCCCTAAATTTTTTGCAGCGCACATTTCGGGGTCAATTTGCACCCTCACTGCATAGGGAGAGCCGTAAGTGATCACTTGCGCAACTCCCTCCACCATCGAAATTCTCTCGCCGATAAACGTATTGCCATAGTCGTATAGATCGGCCAGCGTCATGTTGGGAGAGCGGATCACATAATAGAGGATGGGGGTCGCCGCTGGATTCACCTTCTCATAGGTCGGTTGGTTCGGCAGATTCGAAGGTAGATTGGGCTGGGCTCTCGCAATGGCCGCCTGCACATCGGTCGAGGCGTCGTCGATATTGCGATCGAGATTGAATTGGAGAACAATGTCGGTTGAACCAGTACTACTCGTCGAAAAAATGCTCTGAATCCCCCCGATCGTCATAAACTGTTGCTCGAGGGGAGTGGTCACCGCGTTGGCCATTGTGTCTGGACTCGCCCCAGGATAGCTGACAGTTACCTCGATCGTCGGCATATCGACATTCGGCAAATCGCTCACCGGCATCTTCTGATACGCCGCAACCCCTAAAAAAAGGAGAAAGAGCATCACCAAAATCGTCATCACAGGCCGGCGAATGAACGGCTCCGATATATTCATTGCACAATCACCTTGGCCCCATCATATAAGTTGAGCTGCCCTTCTAAAACAACCGTTTCCCCTAAGCGAATTCCACTTAAAATGATAATCTGATCATCTTCCCTTTGCCCCACTTTCACGGGGCGCTGCTCAACGGTCAAATTCTCCTTCACGACAAAGACGACGGGACCCGTTTGCGTGAGTTGGAGCGCCGTGTAGGGGATGACGATCGCATCGGGGAGAGTGCAAAGGATCAACCTCGTGCGGATAAATTGCCCCGGCCAAAGCTCCCGCTCACAGTTTTCAAAAACAGCTCTCAGCGCAATCATTCCCGTTGCGGGGTCGACCGCATTATCGATCATGATCAGCTTCCCTTGAAACACCTCTTTAGACGAAAAGTCTTCATATGCAGCGAGGACGGGGAGCTCTTTATATTTTTCTTGGCCCCTTGCATAGCGGTGGAGCTCGGGCAATTTATATTCGGGAATGGAAAAGGTGACGTAAATTGGAGCCATCTGATTGAGGGTGCTCAAAGGATTCCCGCCAGCTGCGATGAGATTGCCGTAGTCAATTTGCAAAAGGCCCATCATCCCATCGATCGGCGCATGGATCCAGCAGTAGTTTAAATTGATTTTGGCAGAAGTAAGAGCTGCCCGATTTTGTTCGACAAGCGCCGATGTCGCAGAGTAATTCGCTTGGAGCGTCTCGTAGTCGATCTGCGAATAGTACTCATCTCTTGCAAGTGTTTTGTAGCGCTTCACTTTTTCTAAAGCTAAACTTAAATTGGCAAAATTCTCCTCCAGTGTCGCTTCGGCCTCTTTGAGAGCCGCCTCGTAGGGTCTCGGATCGATCGTGAAGAGAAGATCCCCCTTTTTCACCTCCTGCCCTTGTTTGAAATAGACTCCCGTCAGTTCCCCTTCTATGCGCGATCTGATTTGGATCGATGTGATCGAATCGACATGGCCGAGCGCCTCGATGAAGATCGGCGCTTTTGCCTCTTGCACCTTCGTCACTCTCACAGGATAGCTCGGATCGATCGGAGGAGGGGCTTTGTGGCTGCAAGCAGAGGCAATCAAAAGGGTAAAATAGAGTCGTCTCATTCCCCCTCCTCATTTGGGCTAGCGCAAAGAGAGCCGGTCGCATAGGCAATATCGGCGAGCGACAAAAACCAATCTTTTTGCGCCCCCGCTTTTTTCGATCTCGCATCAGCTAAAGAACTTTGCGCTTGTAAAATATCCAAAATGGTCGCCGTTCCCGCTCTATAGCCCGTCAAAGAGATGTCAAATTCGAGTTCGGCCGCTTTGAGATACTCTTCCGAATCGTTTAAATTCATCGCCGATATTTTGACCCCCATATGCGCATTCGTCACACTCTGGATCATCGAAAGCTCCGATTGCATAAGTTTTGCCTTTGAGAGTTCCACATTCGCCTCGGCACCTCTCACCTTGTTGCGGAAAGAATAGCCGCTAAAAATGGGAAAGGTGACACTAAATACCGCAGTCCAGTGATTTTCCGGCTCGGAAAACCCGCCATTGAACCAGTATCTCCCCGTGGAAAATTGGGAGGTGATCACCGGCATCACAGCCCTTTTTGCCTGAAGAAGTGAGGCCTCTTTCGCCTTGAGATCCGATTGGGCCGCCAAAAAATCTTGCCTTTGTGACTGGGCGAGTGCGACGAGAGAATCGATGTCTTTTAAAATCGGATCGGCGCACACTTTTTCGGGAAGAGCTTGCACTTTGAAGGGGATATTCGGCGGCAATCCCAAATCGACCGCCAGTTGCGAAAAGGCGTTTTCGACATTTTGCCTTTGCGTATTTAAACTCATCTTGCTTTGCAAATACTGCGTTCTCGCCTGCGCCACATCGCCGAGTGCCGCGATCCCGAGCGCAAATTTTTCATTCGCCGCATCGAGCGAAATTTGCGCTGTCTCCAAATCGGCCCTGGCCGAACAGGCAAGTGCCTTTTGATAGAGATAGTTGTAATAGTCTGAAATCACTTTTTGGAGCACCGTTTGAATCTGCTGGTTGTGAGTCAGATCGGCGTAATAAAGCGACTCTCTCGCAGCTGTGCTCGCCGCTGTCCTTTGACCAAAGTCAAAAAGCGTGTAGCTCAAAATCAGATCGGGCCCCGCTTCGCTAAAATAACTCTCTTGCACTCCGGCCGCTCCCGGACTTGCCCCCGAAGAAATCGTCGTCGGCGACCCCGCAGTTGCTGTCGGAACCCCCGTTTCGGGAAATCCGGCCTTTTGCCTGTAATAAAAACTGCTAAATTCCAAGCTCGGATAAAAAGAACTCAAACTTTCCCCATACTGCGCAGCAGATGAACGGGCAACTGCCCATGTCTGCTTCGTCGTCGGATTGTTTTGAAGGGCGATATCCAAAAGCTCCGATAGCGATAATTCCCCAGAACTAAAGTCGGGAGGGAGCATCGTCTTGCAGTATTTTGAGGAGATGAGATTGTTTCCCTCCATCGGCGTCCAGGTCGAAAAGGGGGTCATTGGCGCAAGATCAAAGGGCGCACGGGCATCCCGTATGCAACTGCTGAGTAGAATAACGAGAGGCGCATAGCGACAAATCCCCATATGCCCGGTACATAATGGAGGGCGAGTTAGAAATCAACCTTTATAAACTGCTTAGCTTTTTACGCAAAAGTTCATTGACCACTTGAGGCGAAGCCTTTCCACGGGTGAGCTTCATCACAGCGCCCACTAAATAGGAAAACGCCTTTTCTCGTCCCGCTTTGTAATCGAGGATCGATTGGGGGTTCTCCTTCAGCACCTGATCGATGAGGGGTCCAATCATCTCGAGGTCGCTCGTCGGCTGGTAGTCGGGGTTTTTGGCGACGATTTCTTCCGGATTGACCCCGGGGTTTTTGACCATATCATCTGCGACCGACTTGGCAATGCGCCCCGTGATTTGATTTTTTTCGATCATTGCCACAAGCTTTGCGACGTGAATGGGCAAAATGCCCGCTTGGACAAGTGTTTTCCCAACCTCTTTGAGCCTTCCTGCAAATTCGATCGTGATCCAATTGCAAAGTAATTTCGCATTGCTACAGTGCTTGAGAGACTCTTCAAAATAGTCGGACAACACCTTTTCTTGGATGAGTACTTCGGCTGCATATTCGGAAAGACCCAAATCGGACACATAGCGCCTCTCCCGATCGTGGGGGAGTTCCGGGAGCATGGAGCGGATCTCAAGGATGTAGCTGTCTGATAAAACAAGAGGGGGGAGATCGGGCTCAGGGAAGTAGCGGTAGTCGTCGGCGCTCTCTTTGCCGCGCATCAATACAGCCACCTTTTTCTCAGGGTCCCATCGATAGGTGCCGGGAGGAATGAGCTCAATCGGTTTTGTATGGGGATGTTTCTGATAGAGGGCGATTTGCCGCTTCACTTCAGATTCGATCGCCATCTCCATGAAAGAAAACGAGTTCATGTTTTTGATCTCGATGCGAGGTCTCAACCCCTTTTCCCCTTTCAAGCGAACAGAAATATTCGCATCCATCCGAAAACAGCCCTCCTCCATATTTGCATCGGAGGCATTTAAATAGAGGAGAATGGCTCTTACCGCTGCGGCGTAAAGACTCGCCTCTTTGGCAGAGTGGATGCAAGGCTCCGACACAATCTCAATGAGGGGGGCCCCCGCCCGATTGTAGTCGACCCCCGCAAATGTGCTAAAATGCTTGAGCATCCCCGCATCATCCTCAATATGGGCCCGATTCACAAAGAACGTTTTTCCCCCCGCCCGCACCTCTCCCCCCTGAATGAGCGGATGTTCGAACTGGGTGATCTGAAAGTTACGCGGACTGTCGGGATAAAAATAGGATTTTCGATCAAATGTGCTCAAATGTGCAATATTGGCCCCAATGGCAAGGCCAAACTGGACCGCTTTGCGCACCACCTCTTCATTTAAAACGGGGAGCGCTCCTGGCTGGCCAGTGCAAACAGCAGAAATATTCGTATTCGGCTCCTCTCCAAAACAGTTGGGAGCAGGGCTAAAAATCTTCGTCTTTGTGTTGAGCTGTGCATGGATCTCTAGGCCGACGACCGGTTCCCACTCACTCATAATCCCTCGGAATGCGCAAGTGTTTTGTCGCCTGTTCATAGGCGTAGGCGATCTGCATCACGGAGACATCGCACATTTGGGCCCCAACGATCTGCAATCCCAAAGGCATCCCCTTGAGATCGTATCCAGAGGGGACGCTAATCGCAGGGAGGCCTGCCAAATTTGCGGGGACTGTAAAGATGTCTTGCAAATACATCTCCACCGGATCCTGGATCGCCCCAAATTCAAATGCCCCCGACGGCGTCACAGGCATGATCACCGCATCGCACTGATTGAACGCCCGATCAAACGCATCGATGATTAAGGTGCGCACCTTTTGCCCCTTTTTGTAAAAGGCGTCCTGGTAGCCCGCAGAGAGGACATAGGTGCCGAGCATGATCCTCTTTTTCACCTCTTTCCCAAACCCTTCCTTCCGCGATAGCTCATACACCTCCTCAAGGGTTTTCGCCTCTTTCGATCTGAGACCATAACGGATCCCGTCAAAACGGGCCAGATTGGTCGAGGCTTCCGCAGTCGCCAAGATGTAGTAGACTGCAATGGAGTATTTTAAAATGTCGAGATCGACTTCGACAAAGAGAGCTCCAAGATCTTTCAGCACTTGAATCGCCTCTTCAAAATTTTTGCGCGCCTGTGGGTTTAAATTTCCTAAAAAATTCCAAGGAACGCCGATCGTGATCTCTTTTTCTAGGTGAGGGGAGAGGGGATAGTTTTCCGGGGGGAGATCGAGCGATGTCGCATCGTGAGGGCAGTGCCTTCCGATCACCTCCATCGTGAGGGCGGCATCCGCAACCGTTGTGGTCATCGGCCCGATCTGATCGAGCGACGAGCCAAATGCGACAAGGCCATAGCGCGATACCCTTCCATAGGTGGGTTTGAAGCCGACAACGCCGCAAAAACTGGCCGGCTGCCGAATCGATCCCCCGGTATCACTTCCTGTCGCAATCGCGCTTAAACGGGCAGCGACAGCGGCTGAAGATCCCCCCGAGGAGCCTCCGGGAACGCAACTCTCATTCCACGGGTTGCGAGTGGGAAAAAAGGCCGAATTTTCAGTCGAAGAGCCAAAGGCAAACTCATCGAGGTTCGATTTGCCCAAAATCAGCGCATCTTCTTCCTCCAAAAGTCGGACGGCACTCGCGCTGAAAGGGGCTTTGTAATTTTTCAAATACAAAGAGCCGCAGCTCGTCAGCTCATGGGCCACATGCATATTGTCTTTGATTGTGATCGGAACCGCCGCCAGCTTGCCGAGTGGCCTGTTTTGCGAGCGCCTCCGATCGAGGCTTTCTGCTTTTAGGAGAACTCTAGGGGCAAAAACGGAGAGAAAGGCTCCCAATTTCCCGTTGTGTTGATCGATCCTTTTTAAAAAATGCTCGGCGATCTTCAGGGCAGACAGTTCGCCGCGGATAAAAGCTCCATTGAGTTCTTGGGCAGAGAGGTGGTGGAGCTTTTTCATTTAGGAACTCGGCTTCAATATAGGGGGGACCTTGATCATGCCGCCGATCTGCTCGGGGGCATCTGCTAAGAATTCCTCCCGGGGCAAAGGATCCGATGGGACGTCTTTGCGCAGTGTCAAATTGGACATCCCCCGAAGAACATAGCGGCAAGTCGCCGTATTTTCCGTATCGACCTCTTTGAGGTGGCCGATGTAGGCCAAAACGCGGGATAGACTTTTGAGGATATCCTCTCCTTCAGCAGGCGAGCATTCGATTTTGCAAAGCTTTTTTAAATGCTCAAGGGTTTGATGATCAAAGTGGCTCATACAATACTGGCCCCAAAAATAGCACCTTCATGCGTATTGGTCAACAAGAGTTCTCGACACCGATTGAAAAATTTAGTAGGATGGGTTTAGGTAGCTTTTAGGAGGAGATATGAAAGCGTTTCGGTTTATTGTTATGCTGCTCGTAGTCATCGGTGCATTGAACTGGGGGCTCGTCGGCTTTTTCGGATATGATTTGATTGGGCACATTTTTGGCGGAAGTATGTCCGCTGGTGCGCGGGTCATTTTTGCGATCGTCGGCTTGGCGGGTCTTTATAGCATCAGCTTCCTTTGCCATTGCTGTTCTTGTGGTTGCAAAAGTTGTTCTAAAGACAAGAGATAAGCTCAGAGATAAGCTCTTTGTTCGTCCAAAGGGGGGCTTACCCCCCTTATCAATGGGTGTTGAGAGAAAAAGAGAAAAGAAAAAAGTAGACGGTCGGGCTGCTCCGCTCACGCTACGCCCCCGCACGCCCAGTGGCCCTATCTGAGACTTTGTGGACTGGGGTCGCTGACGCTCCCCCTATCGCGTGCTCGCCGCTCGCCGTGCAGAGCACTGCTCTTTGCGGCTGTGCTGCGATTCTACTGTGTCTCAGCGGGCATCGGCTACGATGAGCGCTCCAGCTTCGCTTCCGCGTCGCATCGTAGGAAAGGCCGGGCTTCGCCTCGGCCTCTTTTGTGCACTCAAACACTAATTGCAGCATTGCACTTTTGACGCATAAAAGGGCCGAGGCGAAGCCCGGCCCTCCCTACGATGCGACATGGAGGCGAAGCCGAAATGCTCATCGTAGCCCGAGCCCGCTGAGACAAAGTAGAATCGCAGCACAGCCGCAAAGAGCAGTGCTCTGCACGGCGAGCGGCGAGCACGCGATAGGGGGAGCGTTAGCGACCCCAGTCTACAAAGTCTCAGGTAGGGCCACTGGGCGTGCGGGGGCGTAGCGTGAGCGGAGCAGCCCGACCGACTATCCTCCTATACCCTTTTTTTCTTCTTTTTCTCTCAACACCTAAATTCTCTTGGCTGAAAACTCCCATTCCTTTATCCTGTCGTTGAAGGGCCGTGTTCGGAATACAATGGCCTTCAGATTGAATAAGGAGTTCTCTATGTTAGCAATGTTTGCTATGACCGTTCTCTTAGCTGCAACTTCACCTGCACAAGAGATTCTCGATGATCTCGAAAATCAAGAGATCGTGTTTTATGATGATCAAACTAATGAAGGTGAGATTGCCCTAAACGACGATAGCGAATATCAAGATTTGTTGTTGCTCGAAGATGAAAGCGAAATTGCAGAGCAGCTTTCCGCTGAAGAGGAATAGGAAATCATAGCGAAGCTTGAGCGGGCTAAAACGGCCCGTTCAAGTTTCACTTTGCAATAAAATGAGTCCCTTCATCTCCATGTGGAGCCAACCTCGAAATACCATTCGAGATATCGCCTTTAATAGGCCCCGTTTCGGCGTCTATTTCCTGGCTAGCATCTACGCGCTTCAAGGGTTCTTTTTCTACGCCAATTGGTGGTCGCTCGGCATTCGGGAACGCTACCCCCTTTACCTCGCCCTCGGAATTGTCCTGTCCCCACTCGTGGGAATCCTTTGGCTCTATTTGACAGGCGCCCTTTTTTACCTCTCCGGAAAACTCTTTCACGGACAGGCCTCTTTGCTGCAAATCAGAGCTTTAGTCGCTTGGTCTGCGATCCCCTTTACCATCACCTTGGTCATGTGGCTCCTCCTCCTCTTCTATACCCCCGAGTACACCTTTATTCAAGAATCGGGCCCCTATTCTTCCATTTTTATCAACACCATCACCTTAATGGTGAAAATTTGGTCTTTTGTCCTTCTCATCCAGTCCTTAAGAGAGGTTCAGCGCTTCTCGCTGAGAGTGGCTATTATCAATATCTTGATCGTTTGGTTCATCTCTTGGATCCTCTTTTTCGTTGCATTTTCGTTAATTCGTTTGATTGTAATATAATTAATTGCTGTTATGCGTCTTACGCAATTATTTGTGTTTATATTTATATTTAATTTAAAATAAGCCTAAGGGTGGCGCCGAATTTTTTTGGGGTCCTCCTAGAATTTGAGGGGTTATGGAACGCCAAAGTCCTTGGGTTTCAATTTGGACGAAGCCGAAGGAGACCATTGCTTGGATCGCAGAAGAAAATCCGAATCGCTCCTTGTGGTTGTTTGCTTGGATTTACGGATTTTGTTCTCTACTCAATCTCTTTGAATCGATGATGATGGGGAATGTGATGGGCCCCATTGGGGTTTTTGCCATTGCCTTTGTGGTCGCCCCTATTTATGGTTGGGTTGCCTTTGCGATTTGGAGCTGGTTTGTCCTTTGGACGGGAAAATGGTTTAAAGGGGAGGGGACATTCCAAACAGTTCGGGCCTCTTTTGCCTGGTCTTGCGTCCCAATTGCGATCAATATTCCGTTGTGGATTATTTTAGTCCTCTTATTTGGGCATCAGATTTTTTCTAATTTCCCGAATGCCCATTTAATTACGCCTCCCAAGATGATCGCCCTGTTTTCTATTTTGGTCTTGCGGGTGATTTTGGCGGTTTGGTCGTTGATTATTTTTCTAAATGCTTTAGCTCAAGTGCAAAACTACTCAGTACTCAGGGCTGTTTTCAATGTGGTGGTTGCGGCCATCCTTTTGGGGATTTTGTTCTTTATCTTTTGGAGCGGTTTGATTTTTGTTCTAGGGAAATTAGCAGCGATTCAGTAAATAAAAAATAAGGGAGAAGAGCAGATGAAAAACGGCCGAGTCAAAAAAATAGGAATCTGGTTTTTAGCCCTAACGCTGTTTGCCTTTCAGCTATTTTTCAGGACTGTGGGGAATGCCGAGCATGTGGGCTGGCAAAAGGTGTTTGCAAAAGGAGGGGAGTGCCACATCTCTTTTCCATCGACTCCACAGATGATCCAGCAGAGCCTTCCTTTAGCGGATGGGGTGGGCCGATTGAATTATGATGTCTATTTGGCCCCGCACGAGGATAAAGGGGTTTTTCTTCTCTTGATCGCGACCTATCCAATGGCGCTTCCAGGGGGCCATGAAGTGGCCGGCCTTGAAGGGCTTTTAGGGGGTATTCTCAATCACAATGCCGAAAACCAACTCGTCTTTGCCGAACTGATCGATTTAATGGGGCATCCAGCCATGGACTTTTTGGTCGAAGGGGGAAGCAGCTACTTCCGGGGCCAGGCGATGATGATCGAAAATAAGCTCTATCTGATCGCTATGGAGGGGATGAGGGGGAAAATGGATGAGGCGACCTTCAAAAAGTTCCTCAAATCATTCCAATTGTCTAGTCCCTAAATCCCCCAATTGAGGGAGGCCCCCACGTAGGGTGCCCCTTTCAGGTGCGTGTAGAGAGAATTGCGGCCTCTATTGTTCTTGATGTAGAAATCGCCGCCAAAGTTGTAGCCGCCAAAAAGTTCAAACTCAAGCCTTAAAAACTTTTCATAGCGGAGATTCAGTTCAGCCCCCATTGTCGAGTAGCTGAAGACTGAGCGGGGGGATGGCTCATGGCCGCCCGATCGGAATCGCTCTTTGAGGGGTCTCCCCTTCAAAGAGAGACTCCAGCGGTTATTGAAGGAGTACTCAACGGAATAGGTAATTGGGAAAACGGCCTGAAAAAACCATTTTTTATTCAGCTCATAGTCAAGGCCGATGATCGGATAGATCTCTTGTCCTCGAAATCCGGTATAGCCGCAAGCGCCGATGTGATAGTGCCATTTTTCCGCAAGTTCATGAACTCCCCAAAGGAGCGCCTCAAAAAGGCCGTAGGTCTTGGGGTGATTGAAATGTTCGCTGTCGATGTTGTAGTTGATTCTCGCAATCCACTCCCAATTTTCAAGCCCTTCTGTAAAAAACCCCAAAGCAAATTGCACGTAGTGAAAGTGTTTTGAGTGGAATCGGGGATTTTTGTCCCAATCCATGGTAAAAGTGTTCCATTCAATGCGGGGCAAAAAGAAGGTGCACTCATTGACGGGAAGCAAAAAATAGGTGTAGAGATTTTCCTTATTAAAGGTGAGATCCCCTGTACGGGGCCCCCCTCTGACATCGACTCCCGCTTTCCCCAAGAAAATAAGATTGCCCCCAACATGGAGCGGATGGTAATCCCAAAATTTCTTTTGATCCTTGCACTCTTGCCCAACCAGGTGCCCAACCAGAGCAACTGCCGAGAGGAAAAATATACCGTATAGCCACTTTCTCATTTTGAACTGCCTAACATTCTATTGTATTCATTTTCTTTTTCTTTTCCATTCAGTTTTTCTACTTTCGTAAATGAACTACTCCCTTCAGTTGTCTTGATGACTCGATAGTGATCGATCGCACATTTAGCAACTTGGACAAAATGGGTCACGCAGATGATTTGTCTTTTTTTTCCCAATTCTTTGAGTTTTTCTCCCAAAATCGCGGCCGTTTGCCCCCCAATATTGCTGTCGATTTCATCAAAGACCAAACTCGATTGCCCTTCAGATAAAATCAGCTTGATCGCAAGCAAAAGACGGGACATCTCCCCCCCACTTGCGCATTCGGCCATCGGCATCAACGGATGGCCAGGGTTTGCCGAAAAATAAAACTGCACACTCTCCAATACTTGGATTTCAAATCGCGCATAAGGGATGTTAAGACTTTTTAATTCGCTGAGTATGAGGGCTGAAAGTTTTGGCGCTGCCTGTTTTCTCTCGGAGTAAAGATGGGCGGTGAGGGTTTTGTTTTTTTGGTGTAACTCCTGAAGGCGCGCCCTCAACTGTCCGATTTTTGACTCGAGATTTAAGAGGTGATCGAGTTTTTGCAAAAGGGTTGTCTTTGAGGCGGCGATGTCGGGGCCGAACCGTTTTTTTAAGCTTGCGACTGACCCGATCCGTTTTTCGACTTGGGCCAACTTTTCGGGGTTGGACTCTAAATGTTCGCTGTATTTTTGGCAAACTTGTCCCACCTCATCGAGTTCTAAAACAGCTCCTCGCATCGCTTGAGCCGCCTCTTTTAATTTGGGATCGAGTTTGCTGGAGGCTTCGAGGAGATGGAGCCCCTTTTTGAGGGCGCCCATTTCCGCGCTTTCAACCATCAAGAAGGTGAGCGCCCCTATATTTTCGGAAAGGTCTCCCGCGTGGACGAGTCGCTCGTGATCTTCCTTTAAGAGCTCCTCCTCTCCCAATCGATAGTTGATCTCTTCAATCCACTCAAGATCCTTTTTCACCCACTCGATTTCTCTCTCTTGAGAAACCTGCAAAGACTCGTTCAACTCATACTCGATCTCTCTTTCCTCTTTTTTTAAAACTTTTAACTCTTCCCTCCTTCGTGTGAGAGAGCCAAATTGATCGAGGAGCTCTTCTTCTTTACCCACAAGCGAGGCATTTTGATTGACGAGTTCGATGGCGACAGCCTCTTTGAGTTCGGCCAAAGAGACTTGCGCGTCGTCGATGAAGCAGCGCCCTTTTCCCGAGGCGTAAATCTCCCTTCGGATGAAGCGGCCCCCCTCAAATTCCGCTTCCACAATGGCCATCTCGGCCCCATTTCGGACAAGGCTTCGATCGCCCCTTTCTCCTGCAATCAGGTGGATCGCGGCGAAAAGAGCCGATTTTCCCGAGCCAGTTTCTCCCGTAATGATGTTGAGCCCTGGGCCGAAGTGGATTTCGGCTTTTTCAATGAGGATCAGATTTTGAATTTTCAAAACCCTCAAAGTTCACCTGCTGTTTTAAAATGGATTTTCGCCACTTTTTCTAAAACTTCTGGGCCCGATTGGGCGATCAGAGTTCGCGCCACTTTTTTCACCCCTTCGGCGGCTCCTTTAGGGAGCTCTACTCCATGCTCTTCGCCGAGAACTTTTAGCCCGTCTAAAAAGGCACATCTTGCCAAAATTGAGGCGCTCGCCACGACGAGATCTTCTTCGCCACGCACCCTTTGCTCGAGATCGACTTCGATTTTTTTTTGCTTCAACATCCCCTCCATGAGGCTCTTTTCGGCAAACTGATCGAGAATCGCTTTTTTGCAGCCACTCTTTTGCATCAGATCTGTAAGGGCTGCGGTGTGGGCCCAAGCGAGGAGTCGATTCAAGTTTTTGAATTTTCGGTAGAGCTCGTTGTATTTTTTGGGGAAAAGGCGAATCACAGTGTAGGGAAATTCCCTTTTTAAAGAGGCTGCGAGTTTCAAAATGCCCTCATCCGATATCCGCTTGCTATCTCTCACTTTCATCTGCAGCATCTTTTTAATCCCAACTTCATCCGCATAAATGGCTGCGACGCAAAGGGGGCCAAAAAAATCGCCCTTGCCCGCCTCATCCATTCCGATCCGCGGCTCCAAGTTGAGATGCGCCTCCGGATGGGAATGGCGAAAGTCTTGAAGAATTTCGGGCTCGAGGTAAAATTCGATGAACGGCTCTTTTTCTTTGCCCTGCACTGTCAGTTTCCCCGATTCGTAAAGGGTGCAAGAGATTCCCTTTTTCTTTGCTGAAAAAACGGCGTAGGGGGCCTTTGAGATCTCAAATCCTTGGGATTTGAGGTCTTCCATTAATTTGGGGGCGAGTTTAAGGTCGATCTTCGCGGTAAAAGTCATTGCCCCATTATAAGGCGTTTGACGGAATTGCACAAGGTGCTAATATCTTTATTTAAGGAGGCAACCATGTCAGATGGATTGAAAAAAATGGGCGAGAGGTTTCGCGCAAAAAGAGAGGAGATGAGTTTGACTCTCAAAGAGGTGGAAAATGCGACGTCGATTCGGATGCTTTATTTGCAGGCGATCGAAGAGGGGAGAGTCGATCATTTTCTATCTAACGTGTATGCGCTCGGATTTATTCGGCAATACGGTGGCTTTTTAGGATTTGACACCGAAAAACTCTCGCGCGAATTTCCCGATGCGCTCCGCCTCCCTCCTGAAAAACAGGATTTTGCCTATGGGATTGGCACCCTTGAAATACGAGGCAGCCCTCACGGGGGAATCCGTTGGCTTCCCAACCTCGTTTGGAGTGTCGTATTTATGATGATTGCCATTTGCGCTTGGTATTTTGCAAAATTTGTTGGCATTTTTTGATTCTAGCAATTATGGTGTAAACTATGGAACAGCTAGGCGATTACACCATATTGAGGAAGCTGGGGAGCGGCCCCTTTGGCGAGGTTTTTCTTGCTGAGCATCGCTTCATCAAAAAACCATTTGCGCTCAAACTTCTCCCTGAGGAAATCTGTTCGAATGGGCAATTTATCCGGGCATTTGAGCTGCAGATTGCAGAAATTGCAGCGCTCGACCATCCCAACATCGCAAAAATTCACAACGTCTCTTCTGCAGAGGGGCGCTATTTTGTCGTGACCGATCCCCAGATCGATGCGCTCGGGACGACGATGCATTTAGATCGATACCTCAAATTAAAGGGGAAAGGGCTTTTTGAAGAGGATCTCCTTCAGCTTTTGATGCAAATTGCCTCTGCTCTCGACTATGCGCATGAGGCCGGGGTGATCCACGGCTCTTTAAAATTGACCAACCTCTTGATTGCGCCGGGAGAGAAAGAGGTAAAGGTGCTCATTTCCGATTTTGGCCTCACGCGGATGATCGGAGAAAAAATTTCCCTCATGCGCCTTTGCCAAGAGGCGGCGAATCACTTTCCGAGCGAGCGGTTCCTTTGCGATCTCGCCTTTTTAGCCCCCGAACAAAAAAAAATCAATGGGGAAATTACCCCAAAAGTGGACGCTTACGCCTTTGGCGTATTGGCGCAGTGGATGCTCACTGGCAAATTGCCTGAAGGGTATTTTGATTTACCCTCGCGCGTTTTGCCCGATTCGGTGAGAAACTGGGATCTTTTGCTCTCGAGATGTATGCAATCAAATCCCCATGTGAGGCCGCAAAAACTGGTGAAGGCGCTCGATGAGTATTTGGCCTCTCCTCGGGCCATTCTCAAAGAGCTGCTCCATTTTTCCGAAGTGGAAAAAGCGGATAGTTCCGGGTTGCAGATGGCCTTTGAGCTCGAGGAAAAATCGAAGGGGGCTCCAGTGGAGTCACCAAAACCGATCTTAAAACCCCAAGAGATTGCCCGTCCCGAATACGAGGCCGATCCGGGAGCCGTTTTTCAAAGGGAGATGCAGGTTTCTCACTACACTCCGAGCCAAGTGGAAGAGCAGGAAATTGAGCCGCTCCTCACCGAGATGGTGGTGATTCCTGGCGGCAGCTATATGCGGGGGAGTCATGAAGGGGCAAGGGATGAGATGCCGCGCCACAAAGTGGGTTTGCCCAGTTTTGCCCTCGATATCCATCCGGTGACAAATGAGCAATTTGTCCGCTTTTTGCAGGTGATGGGGGGAGAAAAAGATCGCAATAACAACGATATCATTCGGCTGCGCGATGCGAGAATCAAGCGCTCTGGCGGGAAATTGACGATCGAGTCGGGGTATGCAAAGCACCCCGTTGTCGGAGTGACCTGGTATGGGGCCGTTGCCTATGCAAAATGGATCGGCAAGCGGCTTCCGACGGAGGCAGAGTGGGAAGCGGGGGCGACTGCTGGGCGCGAGGTGATGTATCCGGCGGGCGCTGAGATGGAGAGGAGTCAGGCCAATTTTTTCAGCTCAGATACGACGAGCGTCATGAGCTATCCCCCCAATCCCTTTGGCCTTTACGATATGGCGGGCAATGTGTACGAATGGTGCCGCGATTGGTACGCCTATAATTACTACGACACGTCGGCTCTTGAGCCCGATCATCCACAAGGGCCTCCGCAGGGGGTCTATCGCGTTTTGAGGGGCGGTTGTTGGAAGAGCTTGAAAGAAGATCTTCGCTGCTCTCACAGGCACCGCAATAACCCCGGCGCTGTCAACGGGACTTATGGGTTTAGATGCGCAGCCGACGTGGTGTGAAACAGCTCCTTTTTGTCTGTGTTGCCAACATTTGTCGCTCTCCTGCGCTCATGGCGACCCTCAACCACCTGGCGGCTCTTCAAAAAGTCCCCTTGCATGCCGATAGCTGCGGAATTGGATGGGTCCATCTCGGCGAAAGGCCGAGTCAAAGGATGTTTGAGGCGGCAAAAAAAAGGGGAGTTTTGATCGATCATCGAACAGAGCAGTTTCAAGACTCTTTTTTTGAAAGCTATGATCTAATCCTCGCCGTCTCTCCCGACATTGTCGAACAGCTCAAACTGCGCGCTGGGAAATATCAATCCAAAATTGTCCTCGTCACGGACTACAGCTCAAAATACAAGGGGATGGCGATCCCAGATCCCTATTATTTGAGCGATGGGAAGGGGTTTGACGAAGTTTTTGATCTGATTTTCGATTGCTGTCAGGGGCTGATCGAATCTTTTCGGTTGCCAAAGCAGGGGGATCTCTAATACCTTAAAGAAATATGAGCGAGTCTGCAGGAAAGATCGTCCACCTCGAAAAGAAGAGCTTGAAGAGGGCGCTCGGTGCTGCGGAACTTTTTGCCATCGGCTACGGCGATGTGGGATCGTCCATCTACTATGCTCTTGGGATCACAGCTCTTTATGCACTTGGCGCCACCCCGATAGCCCTTGCGATTGCAGGCTTTGTCTTTATCTGCACGGCATTGACTTATGCTGAAATGGCGAGCACTTTTCCGGAACCTGGCGGTTCAGCCACTTTTAGCCGCTATGCATTCAATGATTTCATTTCTTTCATCGCTGGCTGGGGGCTTCTTCTCGACTACATAGTGACCATTGCGATCTCTGCTTTTGCGATCCCTCCCTATTTGCACTATCTGCTCCCTTTTCCCCGCACACCTCTTTATCATATCGGAATGACCGTAGCGATCATCGCATTTCTTTACGGTGTCAATGTCATTGGGGTCAGATATTCGGGAAAATTGAGCCTTATTTTGGCGATTGTGACAATTCTCTCGCAGCTCTTTGTGATTTTGACAGCCGCGATTTTCTTGCTCAACATCCCTTTCATTATCGACCATTTGCGGATCGGAGTGCCGGGAGTCGATTGGTCGCCCAGCTGGGGAGAATTTTTGAAAGGGACTGCGATGGCGATGGTCGCCTATACTGGAATTGAGTCGATCGCCCAGTTGGCCGCGGAGACGAAAAAACCGGCCATAGCGATTCCACGCGCGATTAAATGGACCATGTATACGCTCGTGCTCTTCTATTTTTTGATCTCCGTTGTCGGCCTTTCTGTCGTAAGTCCGCACGAGCTTGGAACGAGATACATAGATGATCCGATCGCGGGAATTGTGAAGGCGCTCCCTTTTGGTGGGAATTGGCTCGCCCCTTGGTTTGGCGTGATTGCTGCGATCATTCTTCTCATCGCCTCCAATGCGGGTCTCATCGGAGCTTCGAGACTCGCCTTTTCTATGGGCGAATACTACCAGGTGCCTCACCTGTTTTATCAATTGCACTCGAAGTTTAGAACGCCCTATTTTTCGTTGGGAGTTTTTGCCTTTTTTGCCGGTCTCATCGTCTTTTTAAGCCGGGGAAAAATGTTATTTCTCGCCGATCTTTACAATTTCGGCGCCCAGATCGCCTTTTTCTTCGCCCACATTTCCCTCTTGGTCCTTCGGTGGAAAAAGCCCCAATTAAAACGGCCCTTTAAAGCTCCCATCAATGTGCTCTTTGGCAGCGGCCGTTCATTTCCCTTAACGGCGGTGATCGGCGCTTTGGCCACTTTTGCCGTTTGGATGATCGTCGTCATCACAAAACCCGATGGGCGCAACTTAGGCCTGATCTGGATCGGCTTGGGCCTTGCCATGTATTTTTACTATCGAAAAAAGAAGAAAATCGCGCCGATGGGACATCTCTCCATTGAAAAAATCAAAGTTCCCGAACATCGCCCTCTCCATCTCAAACACATCTTAGTGACCGCCAGATCGATCGAGAACACAGAGACCCTGCAAACTGCTTGTCAACTTGCAAAAAGTTATGGAGCCAAATTGAGCGCAGTGTACGTCGTCGAAATTCCGGCCGCTCTTCCCATGCATGCTCCGATGGGAAAAAGGGAAGAGCAGGGAGTCATCGCACTCAAAAGAGCGGAGGCGATTGCCCGCGAATATCACCTCCAAGTGGAACTCGAGCTCATCCGGGCCCGTTCGATCGAATCGGCCATTTTAGATCTCGTCCTCCATAATCATGTCGATCTCGTCGTTGTCGGATCGCATAGAGATGAACTTAGAAAAAAAGATCACTTTGCACTCGAGATTGAAAAACTTCTCAAGAGCGCTCCTTGCCGTGTTCTTTATTGCAAACTCTAAATTTCCTTGATCTAAATTTCGTAAGAAAATAAACTGGTTGGAAAATATGGAGGTAAACATATGAATTCAATTAGCAGGGTGGGTTTAGGAAATGGTCAACCAACTTTAGTTACAGTGGTTAAAGACTATCACAAAGCATTAGAGAGAATGGAAATCGCTAGACAGACGCTCACAAGGAGCAAAAGCGCTCCCACAATTCTGGCTAATCCTGAAGAAAACTCTCCGCCCCGGTCCCTAAGGAAATTTACGCATGAATCGAATTTCGACCAAGAAGAGTGCAACACACTATGGGCTGTGCAGCATTCATTAATATACGGACACCCACAATTAGGCGTAAGCGCACACCCAGAATTAGCCGACCAAGTGGTTGCCGATAAGAGTCCCTTTCAATAAAAACGACCCCCCTGCCCACTTGGGGCAGGGTTTTGTCAGTCGGTCCGTTTTGCTTTCACACCCAGTGGGTGATCGGTTTTCTCAAGAATTCTTCAATGGGGATTCCGTTGTGACCCACTAACACGATTTTTGAAGGGTGAAATGCCTTGTCAAATGCTTCTAGTCCAGATAGGCTCGCTTTAGGCAGTGAACTTTTCACTTCGATTGCAGTTAGCGATTTTCCTTTTTTTAGAACAAAATCGACTTCCTGATGCTCTTCTCTCCAATAGAAAAGTTCTACTTGCGTACCCCTGATCTGATTTGCCAAATGCGCTCCAACGGCTGACTCAACTAGGCGCCCCCAAAATTCTTTATCTTCCTTTGCCTCTTTAAAGGTCTTGCCAGATTGAGAACTCATTAAGGCATTATTCATCACTTGAAACTTTGGACTCGACGCCTTGCTCCTCATTTTGTGATTTGCATACTTTTCAATCCCAATCAAGAGTCCGGCGCCTCCAAGCAAACCCAAATAATGGGCAAGAGTTGTAGTATTCCCAGCATCCTGTAATTGACCTAACATTTTTTGATAGGAAAGAATTTGCGATGAGTACATGCATCCTAATTGAAATAGTCTTCTTAATAAGATTGGTTTATTTATCTGCGTCATCAATAAAATATCACGAGAAATCGTTGTCTCAATCAGGGAATCATTGATATAATTGAGCCACCGGGATAAATCTTTTTCATTCGCAAAGGATTGGGGGCCTGGATATCCTCCAAAATAGATGTATTGATCTATGTCCCATCCAAAAATATTCGACATCTCTTCGAAGGACCAATGGGTGATAGGGAGGATTTCAAAACGGCCGGCCAAACTCTCAGAAAGCCCCTTTTGCATCAACCAAGGGGAGGAACCGAGGAGAATGACTTTTAACTCCAGTCCATTTTTCGAATCTTCATCCCACAATTTTTTGATCAGATCAGACCACTGAGGAATTTTTTGTACTTCATCAATGATAAAAAGGCCCTCATTTGTGGTTTTTTGACGAGCCGTTTCCCATTGCGTTCGAATCCAAGTGAGATCTTCTAAGGTTGCAGTATCGGCGGATACATAAGTACTTGGAATGGGTAGATCCTTTGCAAGTTTCAATGCAAGGGTTGTTTTTCCCACCTGTCTCGGACCCAATAGAACTTGGATGAATTTCCTCGGTTCCTTAAGGCGTCTCATCAGCTCTTGGAAAATAGGCCTAGCCCGCATAAAAATCCGTTTGCTCAATCTATTGAGTAATTTTACTCAATTCATTGAGTGGAATCAATATCTTTATTTAAGTTGCTTACAATCAGTTTGTTAAATAAAACTTTCAGTGATGGATCAGTGGGGTCCGATCAAAACATGATTGCATTCCAATGTAACAAGCCCTATAATTCCCGCCATGCTGAATAAAAGTAGAAGAATCGAGTCCAAGAATAAATTTCACTTTACAAGCCTTGGCTGCGCTAGAAACCTAGTTGATAGCGAGGTGATGATCGGCCTCCTTTTGAAGGCGGGCTACGAAATCGTCGCAACGCCAGCGACTGCCGATTATCTCGTCGTCAATACGTGTGGCTTTCTCGAATCGTCGCGCCAAGAGGGGCTGCAAGTGATCGGCGCTCTTTTCCAAGAGAAAAAGAGGGAGGCGAAGGTGATCGTGGCTGGTTGCATGGTGCAAAAACACAGCGGCGAGCTAAAAGAGCACTTTCCCGACATCCACTACATGCTCGGATCTGGCGATGTGGAAAAGATTTTGGATGCTGTCAAGGCGGATGAGGCCGGTTTGGCGGTGAGTTCGGCGAAGAGCTATCTCGAGTGGGGTGAAATTCCGAGGATGCTTTCGACGCCGAGCTCTTACGCCTATTTAAAGATTGCCGAAGGGTGTAAGAAGCGGTGTGCTTTTTGCATCATTCCGACCATCAAGGGGCCGCTTAAGAGCAAAACGGAAGAGCAAGTTTTAAAAGAGTTTAACGCTTTGCTTGCGCAAGGGGTTTTTGAGGTGATTTTGATCGCGCAAGATCTCGGTGATTTTGGCAAAGATCGAAAGGAGAAAGGGGCCCTTGCTTCTCTTCTTCGAAAGATGTTGCAAGTGAAAAAGGATTTTTGGCTCCGCCTTTTGTACCTGTATCCCGATGAGATCGATGATGAATTGGTCGAGGTGATGAAGAGCGATCCGAAAATTGTCCCCTATCTGGACATGCCGATCCAACATATTAACGACGAGATCCTCAAGGCGATGCACAGAAAAACTTCGCGAAGCCAAATCATCCATATTTTGACCCGCTTGCGAAAAGAGATTCCTCACATTGCGATCCGGACCAGTTTGATGGTCGGATTTCCGGGGGAAACCGAAGCGCAGTTCCAAGAACTTTTGGAGTTCATTCAAGAATATCCGCTCGACAACGTCGGTATTTTTAAATTCTCTTTGGAAAAAGAGGCGTATGCGGCGAAACTTGAGCCCCAAATTTCCGAAGAGGTGAAGCAAGAGAGGTTTGAGCGTTTGAGCCAGGTGCAATTTGAGATGGTCCGGAGAAGAGCCGAGAAGAAGGTGGGGCAAAAGATGGCTGTCCTCGTTGAGGGATTTCATCCCGATTCCGAGATGCTTCTCAGGGGAAGATCGACGGCGCAGTGCCCTGAGATTGATGGGCAAATGATTCTCAATGATTGGGAGTGTGTCAAAGATTTTGGCAAGCTCTATGAGGTCGAAGTGAGCGATGTGGCAGGGTACGATCTGATCGGGCGCGTTTTGCGAAAAATCCCCGAGAAGAAGGAGAAAAACAAATTAGCATTCATCTAAAAAAGGGAAAAGAGAAGCCGATCCTGCAAAAACACCACTGGATCTATTCGGGCGCGGTAAAATCCATTCCTTCTATGGAAGAGGGCGATTTGGCCGAAGTCTTTTCTGCAGGGGGAGAAAAGTTGGGGACGGCGACTTTGAGTCGGGGGAGATCGATTCTCGCCTCGATGCTCTCCTTTGGAGAAGAAAAAGTTACCGAGGCGATCCGGCGCAAAATCCAAGAGGCCATTTTGCTAAGGCAAAACTGGTTTCAAAAAGAGAAGACGAATGCGATTCGGCTCGTCAATGCAGAAGGGGATGGACTGCCCGGTCTTATCGTCGATGCTTATCATGATGTGTGGGTGATGCAAGTCTCGAATGGAGGGATGGAGGGGTTGAAGGGGACCATTATCGAAACCCTGTTGGAGTATAAGCCCAAAAGTCTTTTTGAGCGTTCGGGTTCATTCCTGCGGCGCAAAGAGGGGATGGGTGAAGTGAAGGGCCATCTCTATGGCGACCCCTGTTCTGAAGTAGAGATATTGGAAAATGGGCTCATGTTTTTTGTCGATGTGCTTCAAGGGCAAAAGACTGGCATGTTTCTCGATCAAAGAGAGATGCGCTCGCTTGTCCAATCGCTCGCACCTGGCAAAAAAGTGCTCAACTGCTTTGCTTACACGGCTGGTTTTTCAGTGGCAGCGCTTGCCGGAGGAGCCATTTCAGCAGTGAGCGTGGAGCAGAGCGCAAAATGTGCTCCTTGGATTGAAAAAAATCTTTCGTTGAACTCTCTTTCGAATCACACGCTTGTGACAGGGGATGTTTTTGATTATTTAAAGACGTGCAGTTGGGATTTTGATCTCGTGATTTTAGATCCCCCCGCATTCGTGAAAAAAAGGGACGACATCGCCAATGCTTTTCGCGCATACAAAGAGCTCAATCGAGCGGTTTTGGAAAAAATCAAACCGAACAGTCTGCTTCTCACCTCCTCTTGCTCTTATCATGTCGATGAATCCTTGTTTCAAAACATTCTCTTTCGGGCGGCACTTGAGGCAAATCGCTCAGTGCGCATTTTGGAAAGGCATAGACAGGCGCACGATCACCCCATTTCGATCTTCCACCCCGAAAGCAGTTACTTAAAAAGTTTCCTCCTTTCTATTGCCTAAAAAGTTGTTAATGATTAGAATGCTTTGCTTTAACAGAAGCTTTACCAAAGGATGGATATGAACAGAATGGAGCAGAGCCCTCAAGGATATAGATATAGTTCGGATGGGCGATTCTTAGGCAATCTGGGATCGAAAGACAAACCAAAAACAAAAGCAGTTGAGGCTAAGACTACGAATTGCTTCTCGTCGATGGAGCCAAGACTCAATCACCTAGTGGCGCTTGTGGGAACACCTGTGATGGCTTGTACTGTTGCTAAAACAATGGTCCAGTCCCTCTTAAGAGTGGTCACTTTTCAGGATTTCTGGCAGAAACACCCGCTAGAATTACCCTACAGCTTGAAGGAGAGAAGTATTGATTTTCTAACACACGTGGGAAATATTTTTCTAACCCCTCTCGTCCTTTTGGCTACCGTGATTATCAATATTGCGGGGATCATTTGTGGGAATAAGCCAATTGTGGGCACAGCCAATTTTGCAGACCTGCATGGTATTGCAGAGGTTGTTGCTATCGTTGGAGTCGCGACTTGTGCTAGGAGTGTGTGTGCTCTATACAAAAATCGAGATCTGCGGAATGCAGGTCCTCGAGGGCTCAACGACCCTGACACGATTAGGGCGATACGGCTTACACTGGCGGGTGCTGCGAACATTAGAGACCTCTTCATTTCTACATCCCTTCTAAACGCCCTTATGATAAAGATTCTGAAAAACACATTATTCACTCCAGAACAGTTCCAGCAAATGAAAACTGATGTCCAAAAGATGCTAGAGGCAGAAGCGCAACCGAAGCCAGCTTAGCTCTCAGAGCTAAAGGAATAGGCCTCTCCTTCGAGAGGCCGTTTTAGCTGGAGAAGATTTTCTATACATTTATTGTGAAAACTTGTTCACTTCCAAGTAGAACTATTGGGAGTTAAATCGGATGAGTCGGCAGCGAAAATTCACAAGTTATACGCTATTTGTCTCTTGTGTTGCGGCAATTGGGGGCATTCTCTTTGGGTACAATGCGAGTGTTATTTCGGGGGTTTTATTATTTATCTCGAACAAGTTTCAGCTTTCCACTTTTGAGCAAGAGCTGATTGTGAGCACGCTTCTAATCGGAGCGCTTATTGGCGCGTTGATTGGGGGAGTGATTGCCGATTTGTTTGGGAGAAAGAAGACTCTTTTTCTCACTCTTTTTCTTTTCCTCATTGGAATTTTGACTTTGACAATGGCGAGCAGTTTTAACGCATTTCTGATTGGGCGGCTTATTTCTGGTTTTGCTGTGGGGATTGTCTCGATGGCAGTTCCCTTGTACATCGCGGAGATGTCTCCTGCGGGAAATCGGGGGGCGCTCGTCTCTCTCAACCAGCTTTGCATTACGATTGGCATACTCCTCGCCTATATTGTCACCTATTCTCTAGCTGATTCGGGGAGTTGGCGCAATATGTTTGCCTTTGCTCTGATTCCGACGGTCTTGCAATTTGTGGGGCTTTTTTTCGTGGCAGAAACTCCCTCTTGGCTGATGAGTCATGAAAAGAGGGAAGAGGCCGATCAGATCTTGCATAAGATCCAAGTGGCGCCGAAGGATAAGCGACTTGTCCGGGAGAAAAAGGGGGAAGATTTTCCGACGAAAAAAGATTTTCGGGAGCTTTTTTCCAAAAATGTGCGGATGCCCTTTTTGATTGGGATTGGTGTTGCGGTGTTTCAATCGATCACTGGGATCAATACAGTCATCTATTATGCCCCTAAAATTTTTCAGCTCGCAGGGTATACGGAGGCGACGACGGCTCTTTTTGCCACGATGCTGGTTGGGATCATCAACGTGATTGTGACGATCATTTCTTTATGGCTGATTGATCGGATTGGGCGAAGACCTCTTTTGGTTTCTGGGCTGATCGGGATGGCATTTTCCCTCGTCATTCTCGGATTTTCATTTTTCATTGAAGGGGAGGGGTCGGGATTGACTGCTATTTTTGCTATGTTGATCTATGTCGCTTTTTTTGCTGTGAGTCTGGGACCTGTGGCATGGCTCATTATTTCTGAGGTGTATCCGCTCGGCATTCGGGGAAGGGCGATGGGGATTGCGACTTTTGCGAATTGGATCTCAAATTACTTTGTCTCGCTCACATTTCTCTCTTTGATCGGGATTCTTGGAGCCTTTGGAACGTTTTGGCTTTACGCAATCATTTGCATCTTAGGCCTCTGGTTTGTTATAAAGTTAGTGCCGGAGACGAAAGGCAAAACATTTGAACAAATCCAGGCATTTTGGAAAAGGTCATGAGCTATTTAGAAATTGAGAAGATTTTAGAGGGTGATGCCGAATCGCTTTTAAAACACACATGCAAAACAGTTGCGAAGGAAAAGCTCCATTTGCCCGGTCCTGACTGGGTCGATCGGATTTTTCACCAAAGCGATCGGAACATTCGGACTCTTCGCAGTTTGCAGACCCTCTTTTCTCATGGGAGGCTTAAAAATACTGGATATCTCTCGATTCTCCCACTCGATCAGGGGGTTGAGCACTCGGCGGGGGCCTCATTTGCCACTAACCCCGAATATTTTGATCCTGAAAACATCGTCAAACTGGCGATGGAAGGGGGGTGCAACGCGTTGGCGAGCACTTTGGGCACTTTGGGGATTGTTGCCAGAAAATACGCCCATAAAATTCCGCTCCTTCTCAAGTTCAATCACAATGAATTGCTCCTCTATCCGAATATCTATGAGGAGACCCTGTTTGCCTCGGTCAAGCAAGCGTATGAAATGGGGTGTGTGGCAGTGGGTGCGACGATCTATTTTGGCTCTAAAGAATCGCGCGAACAAATTGTCCAGGTCAGCCATGCTTTTGCCCATGCGCATGAGCTCGGCATGGCCACAGTTCTTTGGTGTTATTTGCGCAATAGCGCCTTTAAAACAGCAGAGGAAGATTTTCACGATGCAGCCGACTTGACAGGCCAGGCAAATCACCTGGGAGCGACGATTGAGGCCGATATCGTCAAACAAAAATTGCCCACATGCAACGGGGGATTTAAGGCCTTGAAATTTGGCAAAACCGATGAAAAAATGTATAGCCAGCTCTCCACAGATCATCCGATCGACTTGACCCGCTACCAAGTGATCAATGGCTATATGGGCCGTATTGGGCTCATCAATTCAGGTGGGGCATCGGGTAAAAATGATCTGCATGACGCCGTTATGACCGCCGTCATCAATAAAAGGGCCGGGGGGATGGGGCTCATTTCCGGGAGAAAATCGTTCCAAAAACCGATGAGAGATGGAATCAAATTGCTCAACGCAATCCAAGATGTCTATTTGGCCAAGGAAATCTCTCTTGCGTAAGGTTTAGGCGATTCCCATCCCATTAACAAATTAATCACATTAAAAAATGCATATTAAATAATTTACTTTAAAACTGTTTATATGTTTAATTGTTGCATGAGTATACAAAACATCAATTATAGACGTTTCGCATTTGCGTATGAAATTACTGACTCAAATGTTGAAAAATTATCAGACGCCAAAGTGATTTGTATCGGGGAGCAGCATGATCAAGACCATATGCGCAAGGATGCTGCTGAACTCATCGACACCCTTACCCGAGAAGGAGATGTTGTTCTTATAGAAGATGATTCACAAGGGCAGATCTTAAATGTGGGGGATATTCAATCCAAATATATCAAGTCCCAAGTTCCTATCTATGGATGGGATATGCCCTTACAGACTAATGTTGACTTTGCTGAAGCAATACATAGAGCCGAACATCCCGACTCTTATCTCAGATACGGCTCTTGGCTCGGCCGCCGCATACGCTCATTAATTCCCACAACCCCTGGGTGTAAAACATTATGTTGTTTCTATTCGGCAATGTGTTGTTTAGAATTGCTTTCCGTCGCTTCTTGTTGCATTAAAAAGTATTATACAATAGAAGCAGAGAGATTATGGCAAGAAGCACTAAATGAAGTTTATGATCAAAATGTCCATATGAATCAAGAGATTCTCAAAGCTTTGAACTCATACGAAAGGGTATTTGTGATTGGGGGTGATGGACATTTTAATAAGACTCACGACATTGATGAAGACGGTTTTGACTACACGCCAACGCATGATGCTGTAGATGAAACAATAAACTTTTTCAAAAAACATCGCATTCCATATGCAATTCTCCAGCATAAAGATCTAACTCTCACAGATCCAAGGACTTCAAAAAGTTCGCAGCTTGAATAACCTGAATTTCCTTGTCGACTCTTTCCCGTTTTAATTCTTTGACAATTTGGCAGCCGGGAAGTTTGTATTTTTCATGAAAATAGAGGAGGGGAGGGTGGATGGCGGAGTCCCCATATTTTACTTCTATCATTTTTTCAATACGAGCATCGCGAATGAGGGCAAAATCAACCTCTTGCTTTTCTTTGGTATGCAAGTAATGAAGGGAATAGTTTTCGGCCCTATAATCAATCTTAGCAAAAACATGCTTGAGTAGACATCCGGCGACCAAATTTTCAAACTTGGCTCCCAGGTCTCCTTTGACGAGTCCCGTATCGAAAAAATAGATTTTAGGTTCTTTGAGTAAGCTTCGCGCAATATTTTTGGAAAAAGGGGTAATGCGAAAGACGATATAAAGAGCTTCTAGAATTTGGATATATTTCTTCACAGTATTGGGCGAAATGCCCGCATCTTCTGCAATGGATGTATAAGAAATGGGGGAGCCGATTTTTTCCCTTAGTAATTCAAAAACCAAACGGATGGCATTGACGTTTTGAATTTGATCGAAATCCAAAACATCTTCTCTCAATAAACTATCGATATACTGATTTCTCCAACGACCCGCATCCACTAGGTTTTCAGCTAAGAACGGCTCGGGAAATCCCCCTCTTTCTAAAAAACGATCCAAGGTATACGCGTGATGCTCCTTTTCACACTCGGCAGGGGAAAGGGGCATCAGTCGATGGAGAAAATAACGGCCAGCAAGGGAATCCCCCACACGGTAGAAAATTTCCAAGCGAGCACTGCCCGTAACCAGGATTTTTTGATGCGGCAATTTCGTATCATAGACCCCTTTGAGGAAATTTTTCCATTTTTCCATTTTATGGATTTCATCGAGGATAATCAGTTCCACGGAGGGGAGCCAAGCTTCTTTTTGAATGATTTTTCTATCTTCAAGATGGTCGTAATTCAGATAAACAAAAGAGGAGAACTCTTTTGCAAGCTCTTTAGCTAGAGTAGTTTTCCCAGCCTGCCGAGGACCAGCGAGAAGCACCATTTTTTTTTGCAAATCGCGAAAAATGGCCTGTTTTTGAAACCTTTCCATACCTGACTATTATGCAGAAGAATGCGGAAAAGTCAAGACTTTTTCGCATTCCCCTGCGGAAAAGTCAGTCCCCCGGTCTCTATAAAGCCCATCTAAGCTGCCATTGGATTCCTATCCTAAAGCTACAATACATTGTATTTAAGCTGCTTAAGAGCGTTCAGCCTGTTTTTTACCATTAATTATAAAATTTTTATGCAAGACAGGTGAAAATAAATCTAAAAAAAGCGATACTCAGACCCCTGCTTAAAATGCAATTTGTTCAAAGTGTAACAAATTTGAAAAAAGTTTTTTATGACTCAACGGTTTGAGAGCAACGAGAAACCTTATCCGCAGCTGTTTACGCAATGCCTTTTGTTCTGTTTGTTTTTGCTTCCGATGATCGCCTCGGGCGTTTCCAATCGCGAGGAGGGAAAAGGGGATGCTGCTTTACAAAATTATCCTCTTTTACCTGAGCAAGAACTCCAACAAGTTGCTCCTTATCTAGCAACCCTTGTGGATTTACTATTTAAAAATCATCAATACAGCCCTTATGGCGCTCAATTTGGCTTGGCTCCTGCCATTCATTCTAGCGAAATCGATTCCATAGATCTTTTAGATTGCGTTGTCGGAGATCGAAACGTTTATTTGCCTCTCTTTTCCGAGGAAGACAAGAAAACCCTTTTGGAGCGGCTCAAAAAGATCCGAACTGAGGCTGCGGAGTATATACAGAAATCAGTTAGAGAATATATCAAGCAGCGCTACAACGGAGAAGCGGAAGTGATCAGCATCCAGGTCAATGGGTCGTCTCTTTACGGATGGTCTAAGGAAAAAGCCCCTGATGATATTGATAATGTCGCGATTATCCGTCTAGTAGACGATAGCATTTTGCTTCGAGACCATCTCTATGAGATGCCAAAGGATTTAAAATTTCCCGGATTAGAAATTTCGGGCACAGCGATCCAATCTGTAAATGGGTTTAACCAAAAACATCCTCATACGCAAACAGCCTTGATCTCCTCTTACGTGTGCGGCATCCCCATTTTCCAAAAAGAACGGGTGATTGGAACTGTAGATAGAAAGAATCTATTATTCCATGCCTTTTCCTTGTTAGAAAGCGGCAGAAAACAATTTCTGTCGAAGAATTGTAAGGCCTATTTGAAATGGATCAATCGCCTTTTAGATGTGAAGGCGATCTTGTATAAACTCGGTGCTCTCGATTGGTTCGACCATCATGCTGATTGGGAAAGATTTGATGAAATGACCCGTAAAATAGCTGCATGCGATGAACAGTTCATCGAGAAATTTGTCGATGAATCCCTCATCGAATATGTCAAGTATAGAACGATCATTGAAAAAGCTCTTCGCGAAGAAAAAACAAAGACTGTCGTAGATCTTTTAGCCGCCATCATCGCAAAAGACCCGAAACAACGTGAGGACTTTCTATTTCAAGAAATCGCTCTTTTGGAAAAAGCGAATGGGTTTGAGATTCGCTTTCCAATGGAAGAGCCTGTTTGCAAAGGTTGGGCGGAAAGGCGCAGATTGGCAATGGATAAGGGAGCAATCGAGCAAGAACATTTAGCCCTTTTGGATTTAAATGACCTAGCTATTTGTCTATCGTTGGCTCACAACAGCCCCTTCGCATCTGTCAGAAAACGTCTAACGGAAAAGGGGATTGCTGTAGCAGATCGGCCCCCAGAAGCACAATCGGCCGTTGACGAAGCGGCATTGCCCCATCTCTTGGAACTTCTAGAGTCAGGCGACAAGAAAGAGAAATATCTATCCTTAAACGCTCTTATGGATATTGGTTCGCCAAGGGCGGTCCCTTTTATTGTGAATTTCGCATCGAAATTGGAGAATCTTGGTGAGCCTTCCCTTATGGATTGTGCCATCCAAGTGTTGGGTAGAATTGAAAGCGATAAAGCCATCTCCTTTTTGATGAATATTATTGAGAATGATGAAGTTCATAAGGCAAGAGCAATTCAAGCTCTTTTAAATCTCTCTAAAAATCCAGGAGCTAAATTTTTAATTTCATGGGAACTTTCACAATATGAATAAGAACATGTTAATGATTTTGTTTTTTCTTTGCTCTGCAATTGCGCTGAGCTCAGCACCCTCTTCAGGTGAACTCTACTATAGAGAGATCGTTGGAAACAGCTCTGTTCCAGATATTAGCAGCAAGAAGTGGGTTCCACTTCTATCAGAATTGATCATTGCGTATAGCCAAGCGAAATCTGAGGAGGAAATCCAGGAGGCAGATCGGGCATTCAAGGCAATTTTATCGGGAAAAATTTCCTCGAATCTCCTTTTTTTGGAATCTGTGCGCAAAGAAATGAAAAAATCGGGAATTCCAAAAGAAGAGTCTGACAGAAGAGTCCGAGAATTATTGGAAGAGATTGTCTATAAAACAGCCTGCCTGTTTTCGACTCCTGAAAATAGAGATTATCTCCGAGAGCGATTGGGGGATCGTTCATTAAATGAGGATGTTTTAGCGACACCAACTGTGCAAGGGATCAAAGAAAAAATTCGCCATAAATTAGAAAACAATGAATTAACGCTCCTTGATCCCGAAGGAAGAGCTATTACAAACCCTGGGGAAGTGGTGCGGATTTTAGAACAGGTGAATGTTGCGGTTGGAATTCCCTCATATAAAGAAGGCGAAGATATTTGCATCCCAACCCGGAAAATGTTTATGGGGTTGGCAAAATATTTTAAGGATCAAAAAGTGATCCTTCTCGGGAATTTCTATCATCAAATTCCGAATAACACAGCCAGTTTCTTTGCAGATGCGATAAGGCGTTTAACGCGAGAGAACCAAGGGACGAAAATTTATTCTTTGGCGATGTCGACTGGATTGGATGAAATGGGAAATCCAATGATCGGGAAAGGGAATAATTTTAGGAATTTTTTTGAACTTCTTTGGCTTGCTGAGACTTGTGGGTCATTTAAGGGAGCGGCGGTTGTAGATGCGGATCTGAAAACCCTGATTCATAATGGAAAAGAAGTTGGGATCACTGAATTATGGGTGAAGCATCTCATTTACCCGATGATTTATCCTAAAGAACTTGGGCTGGATGAACCCGCTCAATTTGTTTCTCCCTTTTATCACAGGCATGAGCATGATGGTGCTGGAACAAATAATTATTGTGTAGGATTCATCAGACTTGTCTCTAACTTGTTTGTCAGACAGCCTATTGGAGGGGATTTTGGTTTTTCGGGTATTGCATTAGAGAAATTTCTCTTCGATATGGAATGGAACCATGGGACCAGGCAGTATGGGATAGACATTTCAATGAGCTTAACCTCCGCTTTGAATCAACTCCGTTTAGCGGAAGTTGAGTTAGGGGTCAAAATCCATGATACATCCGAGGGAAAGGTTTTCCTCATTGCTTCAGAAGTTTTTGGAACGATTATCAAGTTATTGATGAAAACCAAAAATCAATGGATCGCTTACACAGAAAATGAGACAGATTTATACCACGCGCCGTTAGATTTGGTGAATTTGGACTCAGCGAGACACACGGGGCCCCCAACGATGTTTCGTCGGAAGGGGTGTGAAAGCGAAATCGAAGCTTTGCGCTCCGACAAACGAAGCCCTTCCCCAAGCGGGAAGGGCGAGGATGAGGATCGATTTAGCGAAGTCGCAGCAAGTCCAAATTCACCAAATCTAACGGCGCGTGGTATAGTACGAGTAGGACAAAAACTGCCGTTTTTTATTCGAGATTTACACGTGGATTATGAATTCTATAAAAGAGAATATTATGAGTTTCTTGGAATGCCATATAAAGAGGTAGATTTAGAGACCGATCTCTTCACAAAAGAGCAGATTTTAGACAGGATCGAAGAATGGGGAATCGAAAAAGAGCGGATGAGCGCTTTTTTTGAAGGATAGTAAAAACAGTCAGCCCTCATCCCGAGCGAAGTCGATATGGCCATTATACACATCGACTTTGATCAGTTTGACTTTGAGGAAATCTCCCACGTCCATTTTTTCAAAGCCTTTGACGAGTTTTCCCTCGATGGGGGGCGTCATGAGTCTGACCCAAGTCCCTTTTTTGGAGGCTCCGGTGACCATTGCATCGAATGTCTTGCCGATCTCTTTTTGCAAGACAACGGCTGCGGCGCATTTGATGAGGCGCCGTTCCACTTTATCGGCATCGTCCTCTTTTTGGGTGCAATGCTCTGCTAGTTCTTGCAACTCTTTGTGGCTGTAAGGGATTTCTTTTCCAAGAAGTGCGCTTTTGATGAGTCTTTGCATGATGAGATCGGGAAATCTCCGATTTGGGGCTGTTGCGTGGCAATATTCTCTTTCGGCGAGATCAAAGTGTCCTGGCGATTTTTTCCCGGGGAGGCCCAAAACATATTCCCCTCGTCCGAGGAGCTTGATGATTGCCAAAGAGAGATCGGGAAACTGGAGCGGCTCCTCTTTTTGTCTTTGAACCAAAAATTGTCTGAGCGCTTTTGGATCTGGATTGGAGGGGAGTTTTTCCCCGAGTTCTTTTGCCAAAAAAACGATTCGATCCCATCTTTTGGGTGTTTTCACAACGCGCCGAATGGTGGGGAGTTTTTGCTTTTTTAAAAACCGCATCACTGCGACGTTTGCTGCAATCATGAAATTTTCGATGATTTTGTGGGCCCGGTTCACCTGTCTTTCCTCAATAGAAACGGGGACCCCTTGGACAATCACTGCCTGCAATTGGATCACGCCAAATTCTAGCGCTCCTTGCGTCCTCCGGTAGTGTTCGATTTTTTGCGCCATTTTTTCTTGCAAAATGAGCTGTTCTTTAAGCCCTTTAATGGCGGGCATTGCACTTTTACACACCGTGTGTTCTACCCATGCCCCGACGCAAGTGTAGTTGAGTTTTGCCCAATTTTTCACAAGCGCATAAAAGAGCTCTTTGAGCTCAAAATTGCCATCTTCTTTCACTTCCATCTCAACGACAATGGCGCACCGATCCTCGTTGGCATTGAGCGAAGTGAGGTCGTTTGAGAGTTTTGGAGGGAGCATCGGAAAGACTTTGGTTGGGGTGTAGACCGACGTCGTATTGTGCGCTGCCCTTTTGTCGATTTGCGAGCCGATTTTGACCATCCCATCGACATCGGCGATTGCAACGGATATTTTCCCCTCTTCTACATAGGTCAGTTGATCGAGATCGAGCGAATCTTCATTGTCAATCGACACCCACAATAAGGAGCGCAAATCTCGAATATCGCTGAAGGGCACTTTTGGCTGATGGGAAAGTGTCTCGAGCTCCTTTTCAATTTTTTTGGAAAAAAAGGGAATAAATCCCTTTTTCAGCATCGCCTCATGGGCGATCTCCTCCAGCGTGATCACGGTGCATCCCACGGAAATGGGAGTTGTGGCGGCGGAATATCGGTCGGCTCTTTTTTTATAATAAAATTGCCAAACCCTTTGATTTTGCTCGCCGCAATGAGCGCCGTGATTTTTGCTGCAGCGCTCCCCTTGTTGATATCGGGGTGCTGCGTCGTCCCGCGAAAGGGGATTTTGAGCACATAGTTTGGAGGGAGGTCTTTGATTCCAAAGGCGCGCGCCAATGTGTCTGCTGGAATCCCGAGATTCATATGGAGCTTGTCGTTCAATAGGTCAATGCGTCCCCACGTACACACATGAACCGAGTCGCCCAAGAGGGCATCGAGTCTTCCCGTTTTCAAAATTCCCTGATTGATTTGGAAAGTGATCGGAGTGAACCAGGCGTTCATCTCATCGCCATTCAGCCTAGGAGTTGCTTTTAAAATCGCCATGATGATCTTCAACGAGGCGCCATTCTGGCAAACCACTTTGCCTAAGTTTAAAGTCGCTTTTCCTACCTGCAGTTTTTCTAGCGAATAGGGGAGGGGAAAGAAAAAACCATCCTTATCGAGGCGTAAAGTCACAAGGTGATCTGCCGAAAGACCTGTAATAAAGAGGGGATTGGCATCTTTGAAAAGGAGTTTGCTCATCGCGGGCGTCAGGCGGATTTGCACATCGATGGGGTCTGATAAAGAGATCCCGGTCTCTTTTAAAATCCCTTGGATGTGGGCTTTTGCATTGGGAGCAGTGACGAGTAGATCGATGTGCCCCTCGCCTTGGTCCATTCCAACGGTTCCCAAAAGATCCAATGTGGGACCAAAAATCTCGTCCAGCGTTGGATCGATGACAACCAGGGGAAATTGCTGAATGTCGAGCTGCAGATGGAAGTGGAGTTTTGAATAGATTTTCCCTTTGAGGGCAAGGTGGCCATTGAGAGTGATCCCGTTCAAAGTAAAATCGTCCCCGATAATTTGCCCCTGGATCTCTTTCACCTCCCTTCCCCGATAGGCGATTTGCCCATTTTTCAAATGGAAGGGGCCCGAAAATGACCAAAAGGGGGCGTCGATTTCCAGTTTTTCAAAAGAGCCTAAAACACCCTCTTTTTGGAAATGGACCCCTTGAAACACTTGCGGCCCCAACCAAGAGAGTTTTAAGGAGCTCACTTCCAACTGGATCCCTATTTTTTTCTCAAGGGCCTTCACGAAAAAGGGCTTTCCCAGCGCAGTCGATGCAATCTTTGGGAAAAAAACCAAAAGAGCGAGAAGAAAGAAACCGATCAGCCATTTCCACTTTTTCATTGGACCGTCACCGATTTTGCAAGATTTCTCGGCTGATCAATGTCGCACCCTCTCTCTTTTGCGAGGAAATAGGCAAAGAGTTGGCCCGCAACCGTCGATGCAAAAGGGGAGAGGGGATCGCATATTGTCGGCAGCCAAACACAATCGTCGGCAATTTTTGCGAGTCCCTTCAAATGCTCCGGTGCAAAAGCGATGATCGGCGCTTTTCTCGCCTTGACCTCTTGCAAATTGCTGAGAATCTTTTCCTCCGTTCGCGCATCTGCACAAAAGGCGACGACCGGAAAATGTTCGTCGATCAGCGCAATCGCCCCATGTTTTAATTCCCCGGCAGCGTATCCTGCCGCATGAACATAGGAGATCTCCTTGAGTTTGAGCGCCGCCTCCATGCAGGTGGGATACATGTAGCGCCTTCCCATGAAAAAGAAGTTGTCGTAGCGGCTATATTTTTTTGCCATTTCTTCAATCTGGGCACTTTTTTGCAATACCTGTTCGATGTGGGACGGGAGCTTTTTGAGCGCCTCTACCTCGCCCTTGCCCGCCATATACAGGGCAAAAAGATAAAGCACCGCCATTTGCGAGGTGAACGCCTTCGTTGAACAGACGCTCATTTCTGGCCCCGCTTTCAGGAAAATACAGTGATCTACCTCTCTTGTAAGACTCGCATTTTTCACATTGCAAATGCCGATCACCTTTCGCCCTTGTGCTTTGGCCTCTTTGACTGCTGCTAAGGTGTCGGCCGTCTCCCCCGATTGACTGAGAGCGACGACAAGGGTATTTTTGGGGAAAATCCGGTAGCGCGCCTCAGAGGCAATCTCCGAATGGGCCGGAATGTGCGCTAAATCCTCCAAGTAGAGGGCTCCAATGGCCCCCGCATGGGCCGATGTGCCACATCCGATAAAACAGACTGAAGCTGCCGATCGATAAATATCTGGAAACGATTCAAAAGCCACTTTCTCTTCATCGATCCTTCCCAGATACGCCCTTTGGATCGCCAAAGGCTGCTCATAGATCTCCTTCAGCATATAGTGCTCATACCCTTCCTTCGAAGGGGGGGTGAAACTGCTGTCAAATATTTCTGTCTTCTTTTGGATCGGGTTCAATAAAGAATCAAAAACGGCCACTTTGCCCTTTTCCACAACCGCAATTTCCCCATCTTTTAAAAATAGGACATGGAGCCTTTTCCCTAAAAACGCATTTGGGTCTGACGAGAGAATTGACTCGGACCCCTTCTCGTCAACCCCAATCGAAAGGGGGCTCTCCTTTGCCGAGGCGATGATTTGTCCCGGATGGTTTTTATGGACAAGGGCAATCGCAAATTGCCCTTTCACAAGGAAAAGGGCCTGTTTGAGCGCATCGATTAAATTTCCCTTGTAGAATTTAGAAATGAGATTGGCGATCACCTCAGTGTCGGTCTCCGAGCGAAAAAGGATCCCCTCTTTCTCGAGCGCCTCTCGCAAAGAATCGCAGTTTTCAATAATCCCATTGTGGACAAGGGCAAGCCCCGCCTGATGGTCGGGATGAGGGTGGGCATTTTCCTGAGTCACTTTGCCATGGGTGGCCCATCGAGTGTGGCCAATGGCCACTTCGAGTCTTTGCAGGGTGAGCTTTTCTTTCAGCTTGGCAAGCTTTCCCACCTCTTTGCATAGGGCGATTTTGCCATCGATAATTCCAGCAATCCCCGTAGAGTCGTAGCCCCGATATTCAAGCCGCTCCAGCCCTGAAATGCACGTTTTCAGTGGATCTCGATCTCCCACATACCCAAAAATGCCGCACATATCACTCCTCTTTTCTCGCAATGAGACACAAAAATAGGGGGATTTCCCCCCGCGCCCGATCTTCCATTTTCGACTTGGGCCCTTCACTTTTTTTGTCAGAATACCATTCTTCCAAATTCTCGATCACAAGTTTTCCATTTTGCAGCCACAATACAATCTCCGAAAGGGGATGGTGATAGGAATAGGTCGTCGCCGATTTTTCTTTTTGACTAGGGGCCGTCTGGATCGGGATTTTTTGCGCCGTCTTGTAACTTTCGATCCGCCGGTATTGCAGTTTTTTCTTCTCGTCAATGCCCCAGCTGCTTTGTCTTGGAATTCGAAAGCAGGGGTGGTTGAGGACGAAAAGCATTTTCCCTCCCCGAGCTAAGTGAGAGGCGGCAATAAAAATCGCCTCTTTCCCCTTTTCCATATTTTGCAAAGACAAGATAAAGGAGACCCGATCAAACGTTTTTTTTTCTAAAGGGAGTGGGAGGGAGGCGTCTGCTGCGAAAAACTTTTGCCCAGGGGTCATTTTTTGCGCTTTTTGAATGAGCGCTTTGGATGCATCGATCCCGACATAATCAACCCCTTTGGGTAAATGCCTTGCCAAAACTCCCTGGCCACAACCTAGATCGAGAAGAGAGGAGAAATGGCCCAAAAGGCGCAAGGCGTTGGGAATGACCAGCGATTGGTGATAGTAGTGCCCCTTTTCTCCGACGCACCGATGATACCACCTTTCCGAGGGGTCCCAAGTTTCTGCCATAAGTCAGAGATTTTAGGGTGAAATCCGCGAAAATGCAAGAGTGAATTTTCCCGCTTTAGGTTCAGCCCATTGTTTTATCCCCTTATTGGATTTCTTATCTCTCCTAATTTCTTGGTGTTTTAAACATTTGTTTTGTGTATAATATGTGATAACTGTATAAAAATCGCTATTTATGACAATTAATTCATTTTCTCAGAATCCAGATAAAGAAGAGGCAGCATTGGTGTTGCAGGCTGCTTTCAGGGCCTATCTTGCCCAAAATGTCTCTCTTCCCCCCCATTTGGTTCAACTCGCAAAAGAAAAAATTGAACAGGCCAATTCAAAACCATGGGGGGGCTGGGATGTCTCTGATCGAGCGCCAAGTGGATACAACGAAGTTTATATGCCTAAAACCCCGCCCCTTGTTTTTAAATTGCTAAAGAATAAGGCAATCGATCGATTGCAAAAAATCAACATGGCTCGTCGAGCCGTAAGGCAGTTAGGGCTAAAGCACATATTTGTTCCAAGAGCATTTGAACATAAGGGGGTTTTGGTCGAGGAGCGTTTTGCTGTACACTCTTGTCTACAAAAGTATCAGATCAGTCTCTACTTTGAAAACCAAGACAAATTCCGCAGTGTGATTCAAGAGCTCTGCATACTTCTCAGTGAATTTAAACTGAGCGATCTAGCATGTTCTAAAAACAGGCAAATATTAAATTATACTGTTCCAAATCAATATGATTTTTCAATTATGAGAACCGACAATATGCCCATTTGCATCAAACAGGAGCAAGGTTTTATCGGTCTAATCGATCTCGAAACTTTTGGAAAACATAGTGATTCTGATTCGATGACAAAGAGGGTGGAGAATGCGGTTGAGGTGGTGATTGGTTTTTTCCCTTTTCAGCTTCCAGAAATTCTCGAAATAGGAGTTCAAAAATGTCCAGAAATTTTCAAAGATCGCAAAATGGAGCTCCAAAAATTATCTCGAGAGGGGGTTGAGTTATTTCATCATATTTACACTCTGCATAGAGTGTTTTTAGAGGAAAATAATGTCGATTTTTCCGATCCAAACAAGTTTGTTGCACTTACGGAAGAGAGATTGAACAAACTGAAATCTTTCATCCAAGAAAAAGTTGAAGATCAAGCCCCCCAATTTTTTGAACTTCTAAAACGATCCAATTTTTCGGTCGATCAATTTTTGAGTGAGTTATTCCCAGAAATACTTGAAACTTTTTTTTCTTGGATTCAAAAGGAAATTGATGAGAATGGAACGGGCCCTGTTACAGATGCTTGCGAGTTATTGCTTAGGCGAACGCTACTGACTTTAGATGTTGGTCTTTTTGAACTGCAATATGAACTGCCAAAATTCTATGAGTGGTATAAAAACACTACTCAAAAAGCCAAACAGTATGGGATGACGCGAGATCTGATCCCATTTCTTTTCTCTGCTCTTACTGCTGTTGGCATCTTTGAGCGGCACTTTAAAGGACCAAGTAAAGAAAATGGCCTTTTTCTTTAATCAAAATTTGTTTGATTTTGAATTTTAAATATATTAGAATTCCCGGCTTCTTGACGCCCTTTCATCAAGGAGGCCTTCTATGTCAATATGTGGTGTCTCTTGTTGCAACTTTAGCAATAACTCCGTTGTTTATCATGAGACTGAACAAAAAAAACGGAATATCATTCAACGAATATTCATTGATTGTGAGATTGGATCAGATGTTGTTGCAAATATTTACTCTTTTATAAGATCTGATAATTATATTTCTTCTGGGGTGAGGAAATATTCGAGCGTTGAAAGAGTTTTACGAATTTCAGATGAAATAAGAAAAAAAGCGATCTATATTTCTAGATGGGTTACGCGTGGTGATGTCTTTAAGTTTCCTGAGATATTTCACCGGGATACTCAGTTTAGGATCGCATTTGGAGCGTATTTCCCTTCAGACCGCCATTTATCTGAGGAGCCAGAGCCTTGTTTAAGCCAAGTAGTAGATAGGCTTTTGTATAAGAAAGAAAACACCCCTCGGTTTCCGAATGCGATTTGTTTGGATTTGGCCTCTTTCCTGAGCGCCGGGGCAGACGGATATTGGGGAGAGGATGTACTTTATCCTATTGAGGACGGGATATATAGCACTGACAAGATTTTCGCAGCGGTTCCTTGTTTAGTGAAGTTAACTGTAGGTTATCATTCAAGAGATTCACGTAATATAATTGATCATTTAAAAATGCTTAAATTTATCAAAGAATTAGAGTGGGACAACGAAATTGATAAACCTATTAATCTTACAGCCATTTTAAAAGAATGTCCGAATATGAAAAAAATCAATATAGCTCACTCGTATTTAGGCGAAGTAGATGAAGCGATTTCCTTGGACCAAAATCGGCTTGAAGCGCTCACAACTTCTTTCCAAGGTCTGAAAAATCTGCACGATCTTAGCTCTCTTTGCAAAAACTTAAAATATTTAAATATTGCGATATCGGAAAAAGAGAAGCAACATCGTCTAGGTCGATTCGACTCGCTTGAAACACTAGTCTATAGTCCCAAAACAGACGCCTTCAATACCGCCTCAAAAGAAATTATATTTTCTACCCCTTTAAAGAACTTAAAGAGCCTTACAGTGGTAGAATGGAAAAACCTTCAAACTTTATCCCTAGGTGTGAATACCCCTAGTCTTAAAACTTTAACGATCAAAAACTCCATTAGCAGCCTATCTTCAAAAAATAACACCCTAAAAATCATAGGCTTAGAAAATACAAAGGCCTCATCTTTGTCTTTACTCGAAATCCGTTTAGACGAGGATTATTTTTTTAATCAACTACCTTCTCTAGCTGAGACATTAGTCGAATTCAATTTGCAAGGCTCACCTCAAATCAAAATGGATATTAAAATTGAAAAGATTTTAGCGTGTAAAAAACTTAGGAAATTAACTCTTGATTATGTCAATATCCGAAAAATACAACCGATTTGTGACCAATTACAAAGCCTTGAAATACTTTCGTTAAAAAATTGCTATACAATTAAAGGAGTTTGTTATTTAAAAGCAATAAAAACCCTAAAAGATTTATCTATCTTGAGTACTGATTTTGATGAATTATCCCTTGTTCGAACAATCTTTCAAATGCCTTTTTTAGAAACACTTGGGTTAGATAATAGGTTAATTGCAAAATTACTTGATTTATACCGACCGAAGAATTCATCTGGTTTTCTGACGCCACCTGCATTGAAGGAGTTGCGAATCGCAGCGACAACACAATATGATGTTGCTCCATCTGTTTCGGAAGTTGAAAAGCTTTTTCGCATCTTTCCTGCGTTGATGAAAATTGTGTACAAAACTTACAGTAATTATAATTACGAAAGAAGTTTATATAGAAATGAATTCAATATCAATAAAAGTGATGTTCACCTGTTTTCGCTAGTTTCCTAAATTGCGATGCCCCTTTGCATCTCCCTTGCATGTTTTTCTGATTTTTGCAACTCCTCGAGACACATAGCTCGATCTGCATCTGATATTTCTTTGCATTCAAGAGCTTCTTTGAAAAGTTTTATGGCAGATGGCCATTCGCCTAATTCTTGGTGACTGATTGCCATATTTCTCAAAATCCTTGACTTTGGACCTTCAAGCATAGGAAATTCCAAGGCCTCAGACCACGCTTTGATTGCTGCACTGTGGTTTTCTAAACTAGAGTAGCAATATCCGAGCTTTACATAAGTATGATGTCGATCCATTGGGGGCTGGTGCCTAGCTAGGGCTTTACGGAAGACGCCAATTGCTTTCGCATCCTGTTGCTTGCGCATGTACGCATCCCCCAGTTGTAACCAAACAGGACACTTTGCATCAATATCGACATTAAGTTTCAAGGCCTCTTCAAAATGCCAGATTGCAAAGTCTGTGTTAATTTCATATCCCTGTTTTGCTAGATGGATCAGTCTATCGAATAATCCCCCATCGGCCTTTTTTTTTGCCTCACGCCCCTCTACTTCGCTACTCCAAGTGATCTTTCTTTTTTTACTTTCATTACTTGTGCCCAAACTGCCTGTTCTTAAAGCCGATATGGGGTTATAATTACTAGTTTCGTTCATGTTTTCACTGTAAGTTAATGGTTAATGATTTTTGTTGTAATTAATATTGTACATCATTGCCGAAAATAGAACGAGAAATTTTTGCCTAAAATAATCCGAGCCGTATTTCGGACGACCCCTTATCCCGATATCATTATTATTGATTAAAAATAATAGTGTTATGTAAAATAATTACTTTAATAACATAAACGGGGGTTTATTTATATGGCTAATGCAGTACAAGCGGGAAGAGGTTTAGGAGAAACTTGCCGACAGGTGGGTGCGGAGTTGCTTGTCACCACTGTTGTAATTGCGGCAATTACGGGTATAGTTAGCGCCCTTGTTTTAATTGGCGCACATACCGGGATATTGGGAGATTCAATCGGGCTGAATGGATATTTGATCTACCCCTTATTAGGATCGATTATTACCACTGTCTCCTGGCGAATCTGTTCATTTTGCCCCTCCCCTGAAAGAGTGGCTCGCGCAGCTCGGGGGGTGCTTACGCAGGCCCAACAACGACTGCGTGATCGCTTCCGGAGACAAAGAGAAGCTCAAGAACAAGAGGCTCTACATCAAAGATTACTTGCTCTGGAAACAGGGGTAAGAGGAGCTCTACAAAGGGGCGCTTAAAAAGGGCCCATTCAAAAAAAAAGCTACTTGATCGGATTTTTGTGAAATTTTTATGTCTTTAATTCCCAAGATCCTTTATTATAGCCCCAATTATGGGCTATACCCAACGTGGCTCAAAATTTGGGAATTTGACAAAGTCGGCGCCACATATTTGAAGAAGCGAAGCGGCGCCGAAGGCCTTGGGGTCCCCGAAAACGCACCGTTTTTGGGGCAGGCCGTTGCAACCCAACTTGAATAAGTTGGGTGATGCAGGCGACTTCAAAGATGGGGATGCCGACGCAGTCAAAAACCAAATTTCGAACCATGTTGGGTATACATCGACCAGATTGAAAATAGTTCTTCCTTTCTAGAAACGACCGGCGATTTTTTTGTTTCGCCTGCGCGATTGTTATTCGGACACACCTATCATCTTGAAGAGGGGCTTTTAAAACGGCATGAGCCGTTTTTTTCCCTATCCCAAACCGCATCCCGTATTGTTGCCATCGTCCTGTTTCCATTTTCTATCGTTTCAACGCTCTTCGGATTGGCTCTGAAGACGATCGCCTATAAAATGGATCCTGCGCTTAGAAAAAGATTTTCTCTCCCTATTCTTGTGAATGCTAGGACCGAGGCTAATTTCCGAGGGATTCTCCCCCAAAATCCGTGGACGCCTAATTGCGTCAATAGCCAGCAAACGAGCCTTTGGGGCAAACTATATGATGCAGACCCGATTCGAGTTCCCGATCGGATAGAAAATCCCATCGATGCGATGAAATATCTACTGCAAACTTTAGAAGCGCCCAGCTTTAAAATGCAAAATATCAAATTAATCGAAGAAAAAAATAACTATCTACACTACATTTATGAAGTAAATATTCCGAGTGGACCTTTGAAAGGAACCTACATTGATGATCTCGATCTCTATTTCGATTCAGAAAAACGGTGCTTCCACATCCGCTCAGCCTCTCGCAAGGGAATTAGAGATGCCATCCACTTTGATTTCAAGCAGATGGGTGCAAATAAAAAACGGATTGAGGCGATCCGGCAAGCCTTCTAACCTGAGTTTTGGGTTTATCCGTCGGATATTCAATGTTTTCTGGAATCTTTTTGCTCTTTCGCCTCGGCAAGGGGGGCGGCCCGCCCTTGCCCTCGTCTCCAAGAGCAAAAATCTCTCCAGAAAAACATTGAATCTCCTGCCGGAGAAACCCAAAACTCAGGTTTCTAAAAATCCAATGGTTTTCTAAATAAAAGTTTTCCACTCTGTTTTACTACCCAATAGAGGGCAAAAAAAGGAATTTGCCACGGCGATTTTAACCTTGCCGTGGTTTGTAGGTATGAAAACAGGTGTAAAATACGGCTTCTTTTCGTGAGATAACCCCGGTTCAAACAATAGCGAGCCCAAGCTCCCAATTCGAGGTAACCGAGAGTGTTGAAACGGTATTCAGCTTTTTCAAGTTTGAGGAGCGGGGCTTTTTCGAGCTGTTCTAAGGTGTTTTGAGGAATGGGGGCATGGAACTGCTCGGCTAAATACCTTAAAGCCAAAGAAATGGGTAGACAGATATGCGCTTTTCGAGCGAGATCGCCCAGCCTTTCAAAATCGATCTCGGAAGTTTTGAGGAGCGCGATTGCATCGGGTATCCACCGAATGAGGGGAATGGGGCTATATTTGGCCCCGTGCACACAGGCTTGGAGCAACAAGTCTGTCGGGCTCGGCACTTTGAGGTGCCTGTTTTCACTATTCCTTGCATTCTCCCAGACAGACTTATCCAAGACAGGACAGTTTTCTTGGATAAATGACCAGTGTAGATCGATGCACAGCCCAGAAGGATGAGTGAAATTGAGGGCGTGCCATTTTTTCAAGTGCTCAATGTTTGTCACATCGAAGCGAGAGACATTGGATAGCCACCCGTTACTTTTAAGGATTGCACAGGCCAGAGCCACTTTTTCTTTTTTGACTAAAATATCGATATCGCCAATGACGCGGACCCCAAAATCTCGGTAAAAATGGAGAATCATTGCGATCCCTTTGAGCAAAATGAGTTCATCTACTCCTCCGTCGAGAAGCTGATTGAGAGTGGATAAAGTTTTTGCCCAAGTGAATTTATTCGAAACCCAAGTGCGGCGATAGATGCCTTTGCATTTTTCAAAAATTGGCTCATTGAGATCTTGTAGAACAGGATTACGCGATACAAGGGGCAAAAGTCGATAGGAAGCAGGATCAATTGCATCAAACTCAATATCATGCGACCAGGTCTGCCACGCTCTTCTGTCGGATGAAAGACAGGCGTAAAGCAGTTCTAGCTGTTTTTTACTGGGTTGGAGCATATACCGAACTCGGCCAAAAACTTGGGTTCTGGCTGCGTCGGGCAGCCACTGCTTTTGAGACCCGCCTGCACCTCGCCCCAAAGACGATGCGTCTTCGGGGACCCCGACGCTAAACTTTTTAAGTTTAGCTGCAACAGCCTCACCCCAAAAACGATGCGTTTTCGGGGACCCCGGAGGGCCTTCAGCGTCGGCTTCGCCTGGCTCAAAATCAGGGCGCCTCCTTGCCATCTCCCCAAGTTTTTGGCCGAGTTCGGCATAAGATCGCCGCACTAACGCTTTTTTTATAATTTTTAAGTATTCAAGCCTAAGGTGTTGTGATTGAATTCCCATATTATTTTCATGAATTCTTCTTTGGAGTACGAGATTTTCAAGAAGTGCATATTTACAGTTTTTTTCTTGCGCACGCATGTACCAATCAATAAAAACCCCAATTCGCTGCTCTTCATCGAAATAGCCAACGCGATCAAAACACCCTTTTCGAAATAATCCGCTACCCGCCAAATATCCTGCACTCACTCCTTTAGGACAGTGCCATTTTTTTTGCCAAGTTAGGGGAAGTTCGGAACTCAAAAATTGCTCAACATGACCAAAGACCATGTCTACTTGAGGATGATTGTCTAAAAATTCCACCTGCAAAGCTACTTTCTCTGGCAGATAAAGATCGTCCGCATCGAGAAATCCAATGTATGTCCCCCGGGCCATACAAATGCCAGCGTTTGTCGCGGCGGGCTGACCTCGGTTTTCTTGGGAAAAATAACGGACCTTCGGGCCAAAATTCTGCGCAATTTGCCCTGTCAAGTCTTGAGAACCATCATCGACGACAATGATTTCTATAGGCGTGTAGGTCTGATCTAAAAGGCTTTCTAAGGCGGCTTTTAAATGCTTTTCACCGTTATAAACAGCCATAACTATAGAAACTAGAGAACAGTTTTTCATATTGATCAACATTTTCCTTTAAAAGATAGCGGCGCATGGCCCATTTTCTTGCTTGCTGGCCCATTTGACAAGTCATCTCTTGATTTTCAAGTAGGGTCTGTATGGCACTGCAAAAGGCTTTTACATTTGCTGGGGGAACCAAAAGACCCGTTTTGCCATTTGAAACGATTTCAGGCAGCCCTCCAACATCGGAGGCGATCACAGCTCTGCCCATGCGCATCGTTTCCAAAGCGACAAGTCCAAACGTCTCAAAATGGGAGGGCATAACGACAAAAGTGGATCGGTTTATGAGGGAAAAAACAGCCTCACTATCCCTTGCAAACCCACCTGTAAACTCCACACAATCCTCAATGCCAAATTGGAGGGTCAAAGACTCTAAAAAGGGCCTCTCGTCTCCCTCACCTGCGATCAAAAGCCTGATGTCATCCCTTTTTTTTCTCAAAAGTGCAAACGCCTCGATTCCAATTTCAAATCCCTTCTCGAAAGAAAGTCTTCCTAAAAGCAAAATTGTCGCAGGATTAAAGGGGAGTTTCGTCGGTTCTATTTTTGGGGGAGAAATTCCGCAGTAAATCACTTGCATCTTTTCATGAAATGAAGGAAAAACCCTGATCATTTCTTTGTAGCCCCAATCCGATGTAAGGCAGATACGATCTACTTCTAGACAAATTTTTAGCAAAAATTTGGGAATTGTATTTCCAAAATAGGGGGCGTGGACCGTGAGAACTGTTTGAGCTGAAAAGAACCTTCGGAATAAAAGAAAGGCAAACGCACTCCCATTATGGAGTGTGTTCAAATAGATAACAGAGGGCCTAAATTCATTTTTGATTTTCTCAAGGGCCTTTCTAAGGGAGCCAATCACTTTTAATTCTCGTCGTTTGATGATCGCATCGAAGTCAAACCTCCAAATCATCACCCCCTCGTGGACCTCTTGATCTGCGATTGTAGGCCCATCTTTTTGACATAGGACGATACAGCTGTGGCCCCGTTTTTGCATCTCTTGTACAAACTGCCATCCTTGCGTCTCTGTTCCTCCGATGCGAGGCCAAAAACCATCTGCCCAAAATAAGATATTCACAGCAATTCCCGATACAGATTTTCAAAACCAGTCGCATTGTCTTCAATGCCAAATTGAAATGCTCTTTGCCTGGCCTCTTTTCCCATCAAGGCGGCTTCTTGAGGGTCTTTTAACACTCTTGCAATGGCATCACATAGTGCCAAGGGGTTTCGAGGTTCTACTAAAAGGCCTGTTTTCCCTTGCAAAACTACCTCTGGGATACCTTCGACATTAGACGCAATACAGGGCCGACCCATTTGCATTGCCTCCAAAATCACAAGGCCAAACGATTCTATGATTGATGGGACAATCACAAGAGTGGATCGATCGAATGTAGAACGCAGTTCTAATGGGCTCAAAACCCCTGTGAATGTAACGCACTCGCTAATTCCCAACTCTTGAACCAAGCTTTCTAAATTTGCCCTTTCTGGACCCCCACCTGCGACAATCAAACGGGCCTCACTTCCGTTTTGCTTCAAGTGAGCAAAGGCTCGAATGCCATAATCAAAACCCTTTTCCTTGCAAAACCTTCCAAATAACAAAAGAGTGGGAGGGGAAAAGGGGAGCGGTAAAGGGGCAGTTTTAGGCATTGGAAGGCCGTTATAAATGAGACTTAGTTTCTCTTTTTCTGATGGGAAATGGGTTTGCATCTCACGCAAGACCCATTTTGAGACGCATCCAATGCGATCCATTGAACTGACGATTTTTTTCACGGCGGGCAGTGGTGCACCACCATAAAGATAGGCAGTATGGGCCGTGAGCACTTTTGGAGCTGAAAGTTGCTCTAAAAAAAGCAAAAATGCAAATGCGCTCCCCCCATTGCATGCATTCAAGTGAATGAGATCAGGCTCAAATTTTCCAAGGTGCTCTTTGACTTTTGCAATCGCGGAAAGCTCTTTTTTTGATAAAATGGCATTGAAATCGAATCTTTCTATCTGAATTCCCTCGTAGATTTCGCTCTCTTTCCACTCTCCTTTATCTTTTTGCGCGATCACTCGAAATTCATGGCCCCTTCTCTGCAGTTCCCGGATGAGCTCATATCCATGGGTCTCTATTCCGCCTAAACGGGGCCAAAATCCATCTGTCCAGAAAAGAATTTTCAAACAACCAACTCCCTATATTGATATTCATAAGCATCGGTATTTTGCTCAATGGTAAACATCTTTTCAACTCTTTGAGCGCCCATGCGTCCCATTTGGATTGCTGTTTCGGGGGAATCGAGGAGCGATTGGATCGCCTGAGACAAAATTTTTGGGTCTGATGGTTTTACCAAAAGACCTGTTTCGCCTCCCCGAATGATCTCCGGAAGTCCTCCAACAGAGGATGCAATGACAGGTCGGCCCATTTGCATCGCCTCTAATGCGATAAGGCCAAAAGATTCAAAGTAGGATGGGATGATCACAACAGTTGTTTGATTCATCAGTTCCAACACTTTGGTTTTTTGAAGGGAGCCAGTGAAATGGACCCTATTTTCAAGGTGCAATGTTTTTACTTGCATTTCGAGAGCTTTTCGCAGTTTTCCATCTCCTGCAATCCAAAGTTTTGGTCGAGGATTTTTGATCAATGAAAACGCCTCAATGGCAGTATCGAACCCTTTTTCTTCGGTGAATCTGCCAGCGAGTAAAAGAGCGGGGGGAGAGAAGGGGAGAGGGGAAGGGAGGATGTTGGGCCTACTTAGACCATTGTAAATCAGTTTGCATTTTTCTTTGTGAGAAGGGATCAAGTTTTGCGTGGTTTTTAGAACCCAATGAGATACGCAACAGATCCGATCTGCTTGACTTGCAATTTTTGCGATGAGAGGGTTTTCCTCTTGTTTGTAAAAATAGGGGGCATGGACGGTTACAATCAGTGGGGCTTTGAATATTTCTTTAAACATCAGAAAAACATATGCGGGCCACCCGATGCAGATGTTTAGATGAACAATATTTGGCTGAAACGCAGCGTTGATTTTCTTCAGATAATTTTCGATAAGGCCTAAAATTTTGAGGTTTTTTTGATGAAAAATGGCATTGAAATCAAACCTTTTGATGGGAATGTTTTGGTAGATTTCATCTTCATGCATATTTGGGTCATTTTTTTGGGCGATGACAGTGCATTGGTGGCCCCTACTTTGGAGTCCCTTGATGAATTCGAGTGCTTGGGTTTCGACTCCTCCCATCCGAGGCCAAAATCCGTCTGTCCAGAACAGAATTTTCACAAAAGCCCCGCGATGATTTTGGGGGTTTGCATCCAGTCGTTCCCCAAATGGAGCTTAAAACAGGGGAGAGCGTAAGCGATTCTTTTCAGGTGATTAAATGAATCGGGGCCCGTGTGGGGCAATTGCCATAAAGTGGTGATTGAAAGGGGAGCTAGGGCCTCTTTTGGATCGATGGGTTCTAGAAAACTTTTTTCCCTTTCCTCAATATTCAATGCAATCAATGCTTTCACAGGACAGCTCAAAAGGATTTTTTCGGGTTGAAATTGGTGGTGAAAAATGAGGGCTTTTTCTGCGGGAGAGCGGTTCGGGTTTGCGATCTCTTTTTTTAGCTCTGCAAACCAAAAAAGGGTCTTTTCTGAAAGTTTAGCGGAGCTATAAACGCTGTGGACCCAAACATTTGGGATATCACTGATCGAACAATAATCTTCCCCGATATATTGCATGCCCGCTTTCATGCAAGCAAGTGTCGTAGTCGATTTGCCAGAACCCCCTTTACCCGCGAGAAGAACCCCCCCTTTAGCGTAACCTACAGCAGCAACATGAGTGAGCTGATGGCGATGAGTGCGCATCCACCAATGCAAAATATGTTGTAAAGGAGATCCTCCGACCCACCAGGGCAAATGACTTTGATCTCGGATCCAATAAAGGGCCATTTTTCTCTCTCGATCCATCACATGCAAAACCTTGGTGTGAAGATCTGAAAGGGTGAGAATTTTTTCATCGCTATATTCGGGGACCTCTCCTCGATATTGTTTCGCTGTTTCATCCCAGGGCAATGTGAGGGGAGAAGTGTTTGTCGAAACGTTATCCCAAACACAAATAGTGAGATCGGAATGTTCTCCATTTTGTACTCTTAAGTGACTGAATGCACTTTTGAGTTTTTCTGCGATAACGCGACTGGCAAAGCGAATAGAGAAAGTAAACCCCATGAGTTGGTAGAAAAAACAACACTCTTCTTTGGCAGCAGCACTCAAGAAGTTAGTATAAGCAGAAATGAAAAATTGTGCAGGCCGGTCGTTTCCCATCTTTAGCCTTGTTGAGAGGGCCAACCTACTTCGGAGACCTCGTGAATGGGATCGATGAGTAGCAAATTCTCAATGTCGGTATATTTTTGTAGTTTGGGGGGAGTGTATTCCCAATCGTCTGATGAACTTAAAACGGCCTCTCCCGCCGCCTCTACTGTTGCTTCAATGAGCCCGCATTCGATGAGTTGATCGAAAAAGAGTTGAAGATCTGCAGAAATTATGTTGATCTCTTTTTTGTAATGCTCTGAAAGAATTTTTGCAATTCGATCAAAAGAGAGCCGCTTTTCGATGAGTTGCCACACCTGTTTTGCTACATGGAGTAGAGCATAATAATCGCCTGTTCTAAAGTCGACGACGATGACTTCAGAACTCAAAATTTCATAGACAACTTGTGAATCAAAAATCTGAAAAGCAGACATCCCCTCACCATTTTTTTAGACCAGTGACGCATACTACCCTAAAATTGAATTTATGTGAATGTTGAAGTTTGTTAGGAATGGCGTCGATTCTATCAAAGTAAAGTCGTTCGCTTTATGAGGCTCTTTTCCAGTGGGGTTTGCGCGCCTTAAAGATGAGAAAGGGGAGTAGGCAAAAGATGAGGGTCATCCCAATCATAAATGCTTCGAGAATGAAAAGGCTTCCCGTATCGATTTGACTCGGTGGGAAAAAGCTGATCACAAGCCCAAATCCTGCCCCTAAAATGCCCAAGGAAGAGACGAGCCAAAGAGCTGGCACTTTGTAAAGGCGGGGCACTTCAGGAGCCTTGATTCGCAAAACAAGCGCCGAAATGAACATCAAAATGTACATGATCATGTAGAGCAATGAGGAGAGGGCAATCAGTGTCCAATAAGAGCTATTGATACTGGGCATCAGGAGAAAGACGAGGGAAAGGGCCGAGACGATGAGGGCTTGCGTGATCAAAATATGGGTTGGCATCCCATGGCGATTGACCTTGTGGAAAATGGGGGGAAGATCGCCATCTTCGGCCGTTGCATAAAGGCCGCGGCTCGGCCCCACGATCCAGGTGCTCATCATGCCGAGCGCCCCAAATGTGGTGATGGCGGCAATGAGAGGCACTGCCCAGCTCATATTAAACGCAGCAAAAAGATACCGAAACGCCTCCATTCCGCCCGATGCGAGCAGGATTTTCTCATTGGGGACAATCGCCGCAATCGCAAGAGAGCCTAAAGTGGAAAAGGAGAGGATCAAAATGGCAGAGAAGAAAATCCCTTTCGGATAATCTCTCTTCGGATGGCGCACCTCTTTTGCGTGGACTGCCGACATCTCCATCCCCGCAAGCCCAAGGAGTACTCCAGAGAGGAGGACGAGCTGATTGATCGAGGAGAGATCGGGGAAGAGCGCTTTAAATGAGAGCTCGATTTGCAGCGGCTGACCCGAAATGGCCCAAAAACTCCCAAGACAAATGATGAGGACAATCGGAATAACAGTCCCAAAAAGAGCAGTCACGGAACTGATCCAACCCGATAAGCGCATCCCGAGAAAATTGAGAAATGTGACCCCCCAAAAAGTGATGAGAATCACCGAAATCATATAAACTTTGTCATGGGCCAAGTCGGGATTGATGATATAGGCAAAAGTTGATGCGATAAAAGTCAAAACCGTAGGATACCAGATCACATTTTCTATCCACTCAAGCCAAATCGCAAGAAACCCAAATCTGGGCCCAAGTGCCACTTTCACCCAGGTGTAAATCCCCCGTTCAGGCCATCCCGAAGCGAGCTCCGCAGAGACGAGAGCCACCGGAATAAAGAAAAAAATTGAGGCAAGGGCCAAATAGAGAATGACCGAAAGCCCATACTCTGCAAGAAGAGGAAAATTCTTGATGTTGCAGATCGCACACAGGTTGATGAGCGCAATGGTCGACGCAGTCAATGTCCGTTTTTGAAGCATAGTGGAAGAGTATAACTTCTTGAGGACTCTTTGTCTACTGCTCCCACTGGTAGACGGAGTGGGCAATACAAAGCGGGTAATAGACCTCGATAAACGCCTTTTCAAATAGGGGATCGCCTAAAAAGATCACCTCTCGATCGTGAAAGGTTTTGGCCATCATAGGAGGGATTAAAATCCCCGTCTCCTTCATCTCCACCTCTAAGAAGCGGTCGTGAAATTCGGCCTTTCCCTCTTTAAATTCAACGACGACAAATCCCGTTTTCTTATTGATTAATTTCATGGGCGCTCCATTTGCAAATACGGCTGAAATCGCGCTAGCTGCTAACAGTATGGTCCGTTTCATCTTTTCTTTCCAATCTTGATATTTTTGAATTGATCTCGCTAATAGTCAATTTTTCTCCACTCACGAGATTTTTAAGAATTTCAATGCGCTCTTTCAGCGCAGCAGTGGCCCCCTCAAGCCCCCTCTTCTCAAAGGAGAGGGCGAGCGCTTCGACGTCAATGGCCAGCACTTTTGCAATCGCCTCATCGGAAAGGACGTTCGAAGCAGGAGGCAAAAAGACGAGGTGATTGCGGAGCCCCCCATTTTTTTCAGGAAAACTGAGACCATTGTCGATCTTTTTGATCCCCAAAATCTCATTTCCAATCGCGTCAACTCCTTTGGGATAGACTAAAAAATTGCCGCCGTGACCATCAGTATCACAGGTGACCCACAAAAGAATGTTCGCCTCTTCAAAATCGGTGCTGTCAAAACGGGCCCTGATCTCTTCATCTGAAAGGCCCAAAGATTGCAAATCTTGCACCGCTTCAAAAAGGGTTTTTGCGCCCGTTATATACTCTTGCATCGATGTGAGCTTTTCCCGATCGGGCTCGCCACATATTTGCTCGTATCGCTCTCTTTCACAAGACGAGACATTTTCGCTCAAATCGTGAAAATAGGGCGATTCAATGATTGCTAGTTCAGTCTTCGGGACAATGCCATGGAGCCCTATTTTTTCTGCAACTTCGTAGGCTAAAACTTCCCTCAATGAAGAGGCGTATAAGGGCATATTCTTTCGAAAAGGGGAGTTTTCATCCAATGTTGAATAGATCATGCTGTGAACACATCCCCCATCCTCATCCAATGGCTTGATTAAATATTTTTGCCCACTTTCTCTATCCACTAAAATATAGGAGCCGCTAATCCCCGCATCAGTGTTCACAATCATTTCAAAATCATCTAGGACAACGGCGTCAAATCTAAATTTTTCTTTTATCTGCGCAATTTTTTGACGTTTATCGACAATCGCATCATAAAGCCGATCGACCGTTTCCAACTCTTCTTGGATCGCCTCCCAAGCAAAATAAGGAAAGCCCCAGTGATTTTCGACAAGAAAACCCTCCTCTCCCTCCATTTCAATCGGGGTGATTTGAGTTAAGTCATTTAAGCTTAAGTTGTTGTGAAGTGAAACTTCTCTGAGCTCCATGCATCTTCCAAAAAGGTTGGACAAATCATAGAAAAAAGGGCGATTTAGGCACAATTACATTCATTTTATTCATCCTCTTTAAATAAAGAATTAAATTTAGTTTTCCCTCCTTTAGTTTTATCTTGTTTGGTGGTGTTGATTTTAAAATCTTCACAAAAGTTCGCCGCTTCGCGATCACGGATGAATTCGGTCCCAGGAATCAAGCAGTCGTTGGGTTTGCCAGGTGAATAATAGCGGCACCCCTTGCAGGTGTGAAGGTCGACCCCACAAGTGGGGCAAGTGGCCCGGAAGGAGACTTTCAGAGCCTCGCCCAAACTTTTTTCACATTTCCAACAATGCATCATTCGTCGTCATGCATGATAGGGTGTTTTACTTTCGTATTGCTCATGATGATGCACTTTGTAATCGTCAAAATCAGTATCTGAATCAGTCTCTGAATCACTGCATTCCCTTTTTCGCTCGGGGAGATCTCGTCGCTCGGGTGCCGATGGCCTGGGAGGAGAAGCGTTTTGAGGTTGGTTCTGCGGGGGCCTATTTTGTTGTATGATGACCCGATTGCACATGCGGGAGGAAAAAATCCGATCGATCACAACGGGCACGATTAAGAGTGCAGTGTAAAGACATCCTTTGCTCACCCCCTCATTTCCATCACAGAAAAAATTGGTTACAACACTCACAACTCCAACGGCGCAAATAAGCGCTGCGATTTTTGGCGGCAAAAGATAATAACTTGCAACACAAATCAAAACAATGACCGCTGCTGCAACAATCTTTTGCGACAAAGTTCTCAAGCTAGGATCCGGAGTGGGACCTTGAGATTGTCCCTCTCCGATGTTTGCCTCGCCTACACGATTTACTGTCGCCATATAACCCCCTAAATTCCTTATCTTTTTGCAAAAAGAAGAGCAGAGATTGTAGCAAAAATCGACTTTTGTTGTAAAGAGAATGAGAAGGAGCAGTATATTTGGCCCATCGCATTTTCATTCTCTCTATGGCGATATCCCTCTTTGCTAGCAACTGCCCTCCCGATTTTCTTTCCTTTGGTATTGGCGCCTACGATTTTACCCGCGAGACAAACCGGACCTTCGAATTTGAGATCGAATACAAATTCCATCTTAAAAGACTCAAATCGCCGAATCGCTATCTCGAATTTCGCCCCCTCATCGGCGTCATGGCGACGGCTCGGGGAACTTTTTACGGTTACTTAGGGATCAATTTTGATCTCCTTTTTTTCGATCATCTCCTCTTCGCCCCTGGATTTGCCGCAGGTTATTTTGCCGCAGGTAAAGGGAAAAATCTCGGCTATCCACTCGAGTTTCGCTCCGGGGTTGAGCTCGCCTGGCAGTTTTCAGATTGGCACCGGCTCGGCCTCCACTTCTACCACCTCTCCAATGCAAGTCTAGCAAAACGGAACCCCGGAGAAGAATCGCTCGTCTTGTTTTACGATATACCTCTGACTCAAGGCTTTCCATTTCATCGAGAAAAAAAATAGGCAAATTGCTTAAACTGAGACTTAGTCGGGGGAGGCTTTGTCAATGTGCCGTGAATTGCCGTTTACGCCGTACCACTTTACAGAAAACCCTCATGTTCAGACTGTTTTAAATTCAGTATTCGACTTTGCCCCGCGTCCCCTTGCAGTGCAAAAACTGATTCGCCTTGCAGATGGGGATCGCATTTCCCTGGAGATTACCACCCCAGCGAAGTGGCAAAAGGGGGATCCGACCGTTTTTTTAATCCATGGGCTCTGTGGGTCGCACGATTCTATCTATATTCGCCGGATGGTCAACCGTTTAGAGCCTTTGGGAATTCGTTCCATTCGCTTCAATATGAGGGGATGGGGCTCTGGAGATGGGCTTTCAAGAAGGACTTTTCATATAGGGCAAAGCGAGGATGTTTTTGAATGCGTGAAAGCTGTCAAATCAGAATGTCCAGAATCGCCCATCACTCTCATCGCCTATTCTTTGGGGGGGAATCTCGCTCTCAAAATGGCGGGAGAACTCGGCTCTTTTGCCTGTTCATTTGTCGATCAGATCATTGCCGTTTGCCCTTGTATTGATACGTATTCATCAATGCTCTTATTCGCACTCCCAGAAAACAAATGGTATGAGCAGTTCTTTTATGGATATTTAAGAGACTATATTCACAGCTACTGTGCGAGGTACCCCGAATTTCCAAGATTTTCCCTGCCAAAAAAGATGAAACTCTATGAATTTGATCAGCATGTAACTGTCCCATTACACGGGTTTGCCAATCCCAACGATTATCATTATAAATGTAGTTCTATCTATGTGATTGATCAGATTCAAGTTCCTTGCAAAATTCTTTATTCTGAAGATGATCCAATCATCCACGCCCAATTATTTCACTCTTTGTCTTTGCCGAACCATGTGGAGCTTTACAAGACGCAAAAAGGGGGGCATATGGGTTTTTACGGGTGGGCTGAGGGTCAAAAGGGGATCTATTGGCTCGATGACACACTAGAAAAGTGGATTTAAGGGGTCATCCAACAATAACTTTTAGAGTTTCGCAGGGAAGAAGTGGTTCAGGTTTTGAGGATTTTCTCTCACAGGTATTGATGCAATACCTGCCTCGAGAAAATCCTCAAAACCTGAACCACTTTTCTCCAGCCAAACTCTAAAATTTGTTATTGGATGACCCCTAAGAGGCGATTTCAGCAGCAAATTTTGGTTTCAACTGTTTATTGAGCTGTCTTACGGAAAAGATCCAAAAGAGGACAGTGCACCCGATGATGGGGAGCAGAAAGTGGGTGATTGAGAGGACAGAGCCTGTTCCTGCGATCTGGATGAGGAGGATTTGGATCCAAGCGGCCCCCGATTTTCCAAGGCGCGATCCGATCAGGTCGATCGCCGCTTTCCCTTTCACCTTCGATTCTTGGTCAAGGGGGATGTAGGACATCTCTTTGGTCGCGTCAAAAAAGGCATATTTCATCACCTTTGTCGCGACGTTTTGAAAGGCCCCGAAGAGGACGATAGACAAGAGGGGGGCAGGGCCCAGCCATGTTTGATTTAAAAATAGGATCAAAAAGAGGAGGCTGGTCGATCCGATAACAATGGGGGGGAGTTGGGCGCAAAAGTGCCATCCCAGCCTTCGGATGATCAGGCCGCTAAAAAAGAGGGTGATGATGAAGGAGCAGACGCCGACAGACGAGCTCACTTGCGCCATGAAAGTTTGGTAGGCGCCCGTTTCTGGGTAGAGAAGTTTGAGATTTGCCTTCCATGAGACCTCGGTGAGATTCACCGTGAGCCCATAGGCCACTACTATGATAGCGATGAAGCGCAAGTAGGGGGATCTAACGATGAATTTGAGGCTCTCTTTCAAGGTGAGTTTCGTCTTTTGGTCGAGAGTTTGGTTGAGGTTTTCGGGTTGGTAGAGCCTTTCATCTTTGAGCACTTTTCGGGTGATGTACCAGTGAAGCACCATGATCATCACTCCGAAAAAGAGGACGCATAGGCACAAACTTTGGAGCGCCAAATTGAACTCGGAGGCGAGGTATTTCCCAGTAAAATAGCAGACGAGGGGCCCGGTGAACATCTGTGCGAGATCGCCCCCGGCGATAAAGAGGTTGTAGGAGCGTTTGGCCTCGTTAAAATTGCATATTTGATTGACAAAACCCCAAAAGAGGAGAAAGATCACGATTTGCCCCCACAACTCCGCCACCACAAAGAAGAGCGACTGGATCCAGTTCCGATAGATCGCAATCCAATGGGCGTTGCCTTTCCCCATTTTTTCGAGCAGCCAGTCGGCAGATGAGTGGGGGGAGAGAGTCTCCAAATTGGGAAATAGGACGAAGCCAAAAAAGAGGACAAATAGGACAAATGTCGCAATGATCCCATAAAAAAGGATCGACCTTCGAAAGTGATTGGATAATTTTGAAAAGAGAAGAGCACCTCCCATGGCCATCGGCAAGACGATCCACCCTTTGAGGACCGGAATCACCTCTGCCCCCGCCCCTTTTGCCGTGACGACAAAGGCGTCTTTCATGGTGGTCAAAACACCATAGGTGAAGGAAATAAAGAATTTCATGAAAAGAAGGGGAAGGACCTTTTTTAGCTCGTACGCATGTATTGGCCAGAGGCGGGTTCGCCACCTGACCCATGGAGACAGGTCTCCAGATGCCATCCAAAGTGTCCAAGGTAGATTTGTTGAACCTTATACCTGATCTGAGATATAAATGTCACGCAGGAGTTTTTTTCAAATTTTTTCTACCATTTGTAAAGCGATCGAGTTGATGCAGTATCTCAAATTTTTAGGTGGGGGGCCGTCGTGGAAGACGTGGCCCAAGTGGGAGTGGCAGCCTCGGCAAAGGACCTCGTACCGTTTGAAGGAGAGATTAAAATCTTCGAGGTAGTAGACGCTTTTTTCTTCAATCGGCTTTAAAAAGCTGGGCCATCCGGCCCCCGAGTCGTATTTATCTTCGGAAGAAAAGAGGGGATTTTTGCATCCAGCGCAAAGGTAGAGACCAGCGCTTAGTTCATAGAGGTATTTGCCGCTAAAGGCCCTTTCGGTCCCTTTCTGCCGCATCACTCGATATCTTTCAGGTCCCAAATCGTCGATCGTCAAAGAGGCGAGAAAAATGAACCATAATAACATAACTTAATATATATTAAGCCGAGGTGATTTATGGAAGAGCAGATTGAGGCATCCGTTTTGCCCTCGGAGGTTTGGAGAGCGTGGGAAAGGGCCCATGCGGGCCAAAACCAAAAGGGGTTAAAAGAGGGGGAAAAGGATCGCAAGGGGAAATTTGCCTATCAAATTCTCAATGTGAAAGAGGGAGAGAGTTTTTCCATCCTTTGGAAATCGCTTTTTGTCCGACTCATTTTCACCCAATCGGTCAAACCCACTTTGAAAGGTTCATTGATTTCCTATCAGGTGCAGATTAAGGGCCCTTTTGCCTGGGCTGTTCGATGGCTCATTGGGGAAAAGGTGCGCAAAAGCATCAGCTCCATTTTGAAGGCGATTGTCAAAGAGTTAGAATATGAGGGTGTAAAATAGGCGCGCTGTTGGGGACGATCTCAAAGCGTAGCCTGGCAAAAATCCCCTCGATTTATAACCCAATTCTATTTCGAAGCCGTTTCTTTTTCTTAAACCAAAGATCATTGAACCGCTCCAACCGACCCTTTTAGCATGTTGTTCGGAATAGGGGTACAAGGGATTTTCTCTATTTGGTTTTTGAGAGAACTGGATGTCGGCAAAAGGGAGATTGCCCGGCTCTAGGAGCAATTTGGGCTGATTCCAAAGATCGAATCGAGCCCCGATAAACCAGCGGCCCAAATTCCAGATGCGCGGGGCATAAAATCCAAGACCGTTATAGGTGTTATTCGAGTGATTTCCCCCCTTGATGTAGAAATAGATCGGTAAGTTTTCTTTGAGGAGAAAATTTTCGATGAAAAATTCGGGGCCAAAAGGGGTGAGTCCAAGCCTTACATTTGGAAGATAGCCCCATTTTTTAATGGGGATCATCGGAATGCGCGTCTCCTTGCCCGAGAGGGCGTAGTGGAACCAGGCGTAGATCGAGTAGTAGGTGAAGGGATCTCCCAAATTGATCCACGAAAGAGAGCGGAGCCTTGCGCCGCTGATGAGGTGGTTTGTGTAGGTATAATTGAGGGATCGAATATACATTTGGATATCGTGACCCTCTTCGTTATCGTTTGTGATGTCGAGAGAGCCGATATAGAGATTCAGATCGTGCTGACAGAGGAGATACAAAATGGTTTGTCTCGGGTCGATTCGGTTCGATTCGAGCCATTTCAATTTAGTCAAAAGGGCTAAGATCGCACTCGATTCCACACCCGCCATGGCAATCGAAGTCTCTTCTGTTGTCGTTAAATTGGGTCCGATCTCATACATCGTCGCCGCATGACCATTGCCGTAGGGGATAGGGGCGTTGAATTCATATCCACTCACGCGCACTCTGCCCCTGCCAATATCCCGAATCCGGTAGCCGTGGCCAAAAACTTCATGTTGTGCTACGACTGCCAGATAGTTCATGGGGAGCCAGCCCAAATAGAGCTCGGTAAAACGCCAAAAGCGAGCATTGGCCGTTTTTGAATAGCAAAGGGCCGTTTTCCCAAGAAAAAACCCTTCGAAGCGCTCGGCCGCTCTATGAGCGAACAAGAGATCTTCGCCGCCAGCATAGGGGGAAAAATCGATATCCCACCCCAATTTGTAACTTGCGTTATGAAACTGCTGGATGGGACATCTTGCAAAGGGAAGAGAGGGGAGTAAGAGGAAGAATAATAGAGGGAAAAGCCCTTTCTTACTCACCTATATCGGCTTGACCTGAACGGCCTCGGGTCCTTTTCGCCCCATGGCAATTTCATACTCGACTCTTTGACCATCCACGAGCGCCCGATCAGGAACATCGACGTTGGATGTGTGGACGTAGACGTCTCTTCCCCCTTCATCGGGAGAAATGAATCCAAATCCTTTATCTTTATTAAACCACTTAACAGTGCCTTTGGCCATATGATATACCTCTTGCCCTAGATCATATCAATTGGGCAGCGATTTTGTCACGAAGTTTCTTCATAGGACTCTTTGGTCAGGATCCCTTTTTCCCCTTCGCTCTTCGCGACGAAGACGGCGCAGCAGCTATCGCTAAAGACATTGACCGTTGTGCGGCACATATCAAGGAGTCGATCGACTGCGATAAAGAGGCCGATCCCCTCCATCGGAAGGCCCACAGTCCTCAAAATGATGATGATGGCGACTAAGCTGCCCGAGGGGACTCCAGCAACTCCAATGGAGGCGAATAAAGACATGAGGACGATGAGAAATTGGGTCGAAAAGTTCAAATCGAGCCCGTAGCTTTGCGCGACAAACATGGCGGCGACGCACTCATAGAGGGCCGAGCCCGACATATTGATGGAAGTTCCAAGGGGGACGACGAGGCTGCAAATCCGATTGGAGACGCCAACCCTTTTTTCGACGCAATCGATGGTGATCGGCAGCGTCGCTGACGAGGAGCTCGTCGAAAAAGCGGTGACAATGGCAGGGGCCATCGCTTTGAAATGGCGAATGGGACTGACTTTTGCAATCAGTTTTAACATGAGCGGTAGGCCGATAAAGAAAAAGACAATGAGTCCCGACATGACTGCGGCAAAAAAAAGGGACACTGCCTTGAGCGATTGAATCCCTGTTGTCATGAACACTTTGGAAACGAGGCAAAATACCCCCACGATGAGAAATTTCATAATGATGTGGGTGAATTCAATCATCGTTTCAAAAATCCCTTTGAAAAACGCCTGGACGGCAAGAGATGAAGAGGCGGGGATCTTGGATAGGGCGTAGCCGAAGAGGATGCTAAAGAAAATGAGCCCCAACATCTCCCCCTTAGAAAAGGCGGCCACAATGTTCGAGGGGATAATGGAGATGAGCATCTGGACAAATGTGCCCGACTCGGGTGCAACAAAATTAAAATTGGGGGTATTTAACGTCTCTTTCAGCCCTTCGCCACCGGGATGGATCACATTGACAAAGAAAAGGCCGATGAGGATCGCAAGGAGGCTCGTCGAAAAATAGAAGAAAAACATCTTCCCCCCCAGCCTTCCAAAGGCCCCTTCGCTGCCGATGCGGGAGATCCCTGTGATGATCGACGACGAGACGAGTGGAACGACGACTAAGGTGAGGGCGTTGAGAAAGATGGTGCCGAGGAGATCGACGATAGCGTAAAAGCTGATGCCGAAGACCCCGATATCGGGCCCCGCCCAGCTCCCAAATGCGATGGCGAGCACGATAGCTGCGAGGACACCCCATGGACGCTTCGGGCGCTTGTCTCTTTTCTTTCTCATAAAAACCGGAGTCTATTCTATCGGATTGGAGGGCTGCAGAAAAGAGAATTTATCGCCCGGGTGAATTTTGTGCTTTTCAAACCAACCTTGGGGCACTTCAAGGGCATATTTTGCGGGGGCTCTTGACCGGTAGCGGATGTAATTTTCGCCAATGGGGGGATCCATATCGAGGACTTGAAGGAGGGTTTTGGTCTCGTCAAAAAATCCGATGGATAGGGGGAGAAGAGTCTCTTTCATCCAAAAGACGAGCCGTTTTGAGTGCTCATAAACAAAGAGCATCCCTTCTCCATCGCGAAGCTCTGTTCTGCCCATGAGCCCACGGGCTCTCGACTCGTGGGTATCGGCGATTTCGACAGCGAGATTCTCTTTGCCAAGTTGGATTTGGGCTGCGAAAAGGCGAGAAAGAAGAACCAAAAAAAGGAGTAGATGCATATGATTAATATTACATGAAAGCCCGTTTTTTGATCCCCTTTTGCGTCTCATTTTTTTTTCTTGAGGCGATCCAAGTTCCTGTGACACCTTCTGTCTCTTCCCTAAAGGAGCCCTGGTTCACGGGCCCCCTTTTGGCGCCCGCAGCCCTGACAATCCCACCAGGAGAGGTGAATATTGAGCCTTATCTTTATACTTTCGCGAACATCGGCAATTACGATACCCATTGGCATCGGCAAAAAGTTCCCACTTTTTGGATGAACCTCTTTCAAGCTTTTTTGGAGTTTGGCATCAACTCATGGCTCGACTTTCAAATTTACCCCTCGCTTATCTACAACTACACCCGGGGTGCAGGAAAGTGGGTAGTGGGCGATATTCCTTTGGGATTTGACTTTCAGCTCTACCACAAGACGGCAGATCTTTTACATCTCGACCACGCCCTTTTACTGCAAATCAGAGAAATTATTCCTATTGGGAAATACCAGAATTTGAATCTAAAAAAACGGAAGACAGATATTGGGGGAGGGGGGTCTTGGCAAACGCAGGTGGGACTGATTTGGGGGGCATTGATGCATCTCAAAGGCCAGCACTTTCTCTCTTTTAGGACAGGCGTGCGCTACACTCTTCCTGCGCCAACTCACGTAAAAAATTTGAATCTCTATGGGGGAGGAGCCGGAACCAATGGGAAGGTTTATCCCGAGCAGATGATCCAATTTGACACGGCCATCGAAATTAATTTAACTCAGAACTGGGCATTTGCCATGGATGTTTATAGCGATTGGCTTAGCAAAACGCGCTTTAAGGGGAAAACGGCCGTTTTGAACACAACCCCTTGGTCTATGCAGTTCAGTTTGGCACCAGCCCTTGAGTACAACTGGAACAGCACCATCGGAATCATTTTTGGCTCCTGGTTTACCATCGCAGGGCGCAACACCCCCCAATTCGTCAGCGGCATCATCGCCTTCAACTATTATAGTTGAGAATGGTTTCTATTGCGGTTAGAAAAATAGATAAAACCAATGGAGATTAGAGAGAGAACAATGATATAGACATACTGCAAAGTGAGAGACTGGGTATGTCGATAGATTGCAATTGATACCATGGGGAAAGTCCCCGTAATGATCGCAAAAGGGAGATTATAGGCGATTCCGATCCCAGAAGCTCGGAGGCGGGTCGGGAAATTTTCCGATAAGATCGTCCCGAAAACGCTCAAGACCATGCTGATTAAAATCGCCAGAAAAAAAAGGGGCCAGAAGATCGAAAAATGGCTTTCTGCAGTCGATAACCACCTTGCAATCGGATAGATAAAGAGAGCAATGCCTCCAAGGCCTGTGATGAAGATCGGTTTTCTTCCTAAAAAATCGGACAGTTTCCCAAAAAAGGGCAAAGCGGAGCACAAAATCACCAAAAAAAGGCTATTGTTGATGAAGACCGTGACTGATTGATGCAAGTAGGAGAAATTCTCCAAATAGGTAGGAAGGAACATGAGCATGCCTACAGCAAGCGCAGGTCCGATCATAGAGCCGATAAGGGTGATTGTGCCCCAAGTTTTTTCCGTAAAGAGTTTGATCACCGGCATCTGAAGCGTCTTTTTTTCATCCACCAATTGCTGAAAAGCGGGTGTTTCATCAATACCGCGCCGCAGGATGGCAATCAGGACTGCAAGAATGCATCCGATGAAAAGGCCGATACGCCAACCCCAGAGTTTCTCCCCATCCTCTATCACAATTTTTTGAATGACCAAACTGATCAGCGAGGCAAGCAAAATACCAGCATTCAGGCTCAAAATGATCAAGCTACAGATGAATCCCCGCTTTTTTGGGGGGGCATATTCGGAAACAAGTGTCAATGCGCCGCTAAATTCTCCACCCACTGCAAGCCCCTGCAGACACCGCATTAAAGTCAAAAGAACTGGAGCCATGAAACCGATCTGATCATAGGTCGGGAGAAACGTCAAAACAATCATTGGAATAGCCATGGTGATGACCGTATAGATCAACGATTTTTTTCGCCCGACTGTATCTCCCATATGCCCAAACAAAATAGCTCCGAGGACACGGCAAAGAAACCCGACAGCAAAAACTGAAAAGGCAAGGAGAAGGGATACCAGAATGTTGGTGGTAGGGAAAAACTGTTTGGCTATATAGGGAGCGAAAAAGATGTAGATGACAAAGTCGTACATCTCAAGCCCACTCCCAACACTTGAAAGCGCCACCACCTTAAACAAATGCGGAATGTGACGCTCCTCTTTAGTCGCGGACATCGATTGCGCCCCCCCTATACCGCATATACCGCATTAAGCGATTACATGTCTATAAAAATTTTAATTACACATTTGTTTTTATTTGTTTTTCAGGTATAGTGTTTAATAAATTAAATAGAGGGGTAAGTCGTGGGGAATATAAGTATTATTTTAGCTGCTCTTTTTTGTGTAGGTGCGCCTATGGGTCTCATTTCAGAAGTGCCTGTAAAAACGGAAGTTACTCAGGATCAGAAGGAAATGGGAAAAGATCGGGTGGGCGCCATCCGGGTTGCTTATGAAAATGGGGAGTATAACTCCTTTTTAAGTGAAATGGACGCTGCCTTTCAAAATGGCAATACAAACAGCTTAAGTGAAATGCGAAAAAAATCTCCCCCCCTTCAAGTGCAAGAAGAGATGGAGGCAAAATTGCTGAAATTGCAAAAAGAAAAGGGTGCTGCCCTCATGGGGGTTATTCAAGATAAAGACGACTCTTTAATCGCGAAAAGAGTAAGGGCCTCACAGGCCAATTTGTTGACAGCCGAACAAGAAAAAGCCCTCTCCAAATTGAACTCTTTTATCGCAATGGCGCCCAATACCGGTGCAAATGAGGATGAAAATACTCTCATCTCTATCGATTTCGAATACGAATACAAAATGTTCCACGCCAATGTAGCCACAAGTGAAGCGGAGCAAATGGCTCTCCGGATGGAAAAAATGGATAAAATGAGCCAGGCTTCGAAGAATTTCACCGACGCATCCCTAAAAGGGGCTATCGGGATCGCAGCCGATACCCTTGACGCCCGCCTCGCTCGCAACCTCGACGGATTAGAACTCAACGCCCTCTTGAAAGAAAAACCAAATAACGAGACGGAAAAGAGAATCCATTCGATCTTATCCCTATACCAAGAGAAATTCTCCGACTTGATGAAGGGCTAATTGCCCAGAATAGGACTCGAACCTACACGCCTTGCGGCACCAGAACCTAAATCTGGCATGTCTACCAATTTCACCATCTGGGCAAAAAGAGTGGAGTCTACTCCCTTATCCCTGTTTTCTTCAAGTCTCCATTTTTAAAACGGGATATGATTTTATTTATTAAATATATTTAAAAATGATATAATTTTGTATAAAATCTGAGGTATTTAATGTGTTGTAATTACGTTACTGGTAAATTTAAAGAACATCCGCGTATAGCAGGGAGCGTTGCCGTAGTTGTTGGACTCTCGTGCCTCTCAACTTCGGTTGCATTATTGGCGGTGGGCGCCGTGGCGGGGGTTGCAGCTTCGCGCTACTTTCCTGATTTAAATTCATTTTTTTCAAAAGAAATAAAAACAAACTCAGGTAAAAATGGGCCTTTGGCCAAATTTTATTTTGAAGCATTGACAGGGACTAAAGAGGCGTTGGAGAAGGATCTTGAAGGCATTGAAGAGATGTTAAAGAAGCCCAAAGAAATCTCGGATGCGGAGATAAAAGAGATTCAAGGAACATTTCGTAGATATGGTCAAACTCCGTTGGTTAGAGCGGGGAATGGACAACTCACAGGGATTGAAGAAGCAATTCGTAAATATGGCGAAATTCCGTTGGTTAGAGCGGGGAAGGGACAACCTGTAAATGAGCCTGACCTAATTTTTAAAGAAGTTGAACTAGCTGCTAAACTATTTCAACTAGAAATAAATAAAGAAATGACCGGGAGAAACGAGAGGAAATGGGCCTCGGGGGATGAAAAGTATAGTGCGTATCGGGACGAATTCGTCAATCAAATGATCGAAAAAATAAAAATCCAGTACCCAAAGGCACCGTCAAAATTTAGGGAACTTATTTTTTCTCAGTTGAAATTCGGTACCCATCTCTATGAATGGGGCGGCAAATAAACCCCACTTCTCGGATAGCAAAGATCGCTTTAGCGACCGATTCCCAAGGCGCCTTTTGATCGATGTGGAGAAGAACTTCCGTTTTTGACTTGTCTTGCGCAAGAGCTCCAATTTTATATTGTCTTGCCATCTCCTTTTGGATCTCTTCCACCGTCTGCATCGGGTATTCTTGGAATTCGGTGATCCATTTGTAACTTCCCTCTTTTGTAATGCTCAAATTGATTTGCTGCATCTCTTTGGAGCGCAAGGAGGCCCCCCCATTTTCGGGCTTTAATGCGACGAGCTCCACCTCTGTGTCGTAAAGAGAGGCTCTAGAGATTGCGAGAGTCGCAAAAAGGGCGAGCATTAAAAAGAGAAAGTCGATCATCGGCGCAAAATTGAAATTGTGCGACAGTTTTAACTCTTCGTGGGGAATGAGCTCCATGCCTTATCTCCTGATCAATGTGCTTAAATGGAGTGCTTCATTTTCCACTGAACTGAGCGTTCGAACGAGCCGGTATTTTAAAGTCGTGTGAAAGATCATCGCCAAGATCGCCACAATGAGCCCCATCACCGTTGTCCCGACGGCAATTCCCAGCCCATCAAAAAGGGCGTTGATGCTCTCAATCGATCGATTGACGTCGTAAAAGGCGTAAAACATCCCAATCACCGTTCCCAAAAGCCCCAGCATCGGAGCAATGATCGCGATATCGTTGAGAAGAGAGAGCCGCTGCCAAAGAATGCTCGACACTCTTTTCCCTTCAGATTTCATCGCATCGATCATCACTTGAGGCCCCAATCCCCGCGTCGTCAGCCCCGTCCGCACCAAAGAGGCGAGGATATTTTCCTTCGCAAGGCAAAGATTTTTTGCCCTCTCGTACTGCTCCTCTTCCAAAAGGCGCTTGAGCTCACTGCGAAACCCCTGCGGCATAATATCCTTGGTTCGGAAAGTGATCAGGGTGTAGAGCCAAAGCCCCAATGCCGCGACCGATAGCCCTCCGAGGAGGCTGTAAATGAAGGGGGCAGCGCTAAATACTGTTTTGATATCGAGATGGGATGCGTCCATTGATTAAAACTCCTGGATGAATAAATCGTTCAATTTGAATATAATGGTCTGGCGTGAAAACGGCAAAAGATTTAAATCTCCCCTTCACTTGGGACGAAAGAAGACCTGTGATGCTCGAGCGCTTTTTCTATGTGCCGAGTCTCTATGAGCACGTCCCTTGCGCCAACACTTTTTTTGAAAAAGAACAGCCCATTTTTATCGAATATTGCAGCGGCAACGGCCAGTGGATCGAGGAGAGGGCCAAATGTTTCCCCCAAATCAATTGGCTCGCGGTTGAAAAAAGATTTGATCGGGCAAGAAAAATTTGGCTCAAAAGTTTTAAATCGGCGCTGTCTAATCTTTTTGTCGCCTGTGCGGAGGGGCTCACCTTCACCCGCTACTACGCCCCAAAAGCCGCTCAAATTTTTATCAATTTCCCCGACCCTTGGCCCAAGCGAAGACACGCTCCCAACCGACTCATTTGCCCCCCATTTTTGGAAGCCCTTGCAACTATCGTAGTTCCTGGCGGGAAAACCATTTGCACAACCGACGATCCCCAGTACACCTCTCAAATGGTCAAAGAATTTGAAAGGAGCCCCCTTTGGAAGGTGTGTCAAAATACAACTGCGCCCTCTGATTATGGAAGGTCATTTTTTTATGATCTTTGGCTCGAAAAAGGGAAAACAATCCACTATTTGGAGTTTGAGAGGTGTTAAAACTGGCTGCAAGACCCCAGGATGATCTCCATTGGGTGGTTCAGGGAGATGTCCAGTGCTTCGAATTTGATCTCGGTTTGAATGATCCCTATTTCCCTATCGAAGATGAATTTTATTTCAACGCCTGCGCCAATGCTTTGACCCATTTTACGAAAGAAATATGGCCCCAATTTCCCAAAGCCAAGGCGATCCTTTATCGCGGGAGCGCCGATTTTAGTGCCCATTTTCTCTGGTCTGAAGGGCAAAGTGCCCATTTTGAGGCCTGGAAGAGCGAAATGGGAAAGTGTGATGAGATGCATCTAAAACGGCTTTTTTGCGCTGCGGTCTTTGTCAACTATTTCCAAATGCTCGCCTCGAAATTGCCCGATGAACTTTTGATTGAACTTGTTTTAGATACAAAAAATTGCGGCACTCTGGCCGAAACTTTGCACCTACTTTCCCCAGATCGGTTTGACCATTTTTCCTTAAATACACCCGTGCACTTTGAGTCGAATATAGGGGTCTGTTTCCCCATAGATGGCCAGATAAGCCAAAAAAATTTGGGGGCCATTGACGAGCAATTGAGAGCCCTTCCCTCTTTTCGAGCTGTCTATGAGACCCATTTGAGCGAACAGTGGGATGGACTCGATGCAATTTACGTGATCGAAGAGACTCTCACCGAGCGGGGAAAACGGATCTTAAAGGGCTTCCAAGCGGCGGGGGGAGAGGTGAGATTTTTCGGGGCAGAGGGATTTGAACCCCCGACCTACTGGTCCCAAACCAGTCGCGCTAGCCAAACTGCGCTATGCCCCGAAGAATGATATTCGAGACCTAAACTCTAACAAATTCGATTCTTACTTGTCATCTGAAAACTTTTTTGCCATTCTGAGAAGAAAAGAGGGAAAAGATTTTCTATGTTTGAAAGGCTCCGATCATACTCAAAGCTCATTTCCCTGGCAGCAAAGGCGCCCGATATGGGGCAGACGCTCACCCCTGAGCGCCTCAGGTCCATGGCCGTTGCTGGGGTTGGCTTCCAGCTCCTTTTCGGGACCGAGCGGGTCGATTCTGAGATTTTAAACGCCCTTTTTTCCCTGGCGAAAGAGGCCCGTGCAATGGAAAAAATGGGGGCGATGCAAAGAGGGGAGGTGATCAATCGAATCGAGGGGTTTGAAAGCGAAAATAGAGCCGTTTTGCACACCGCGATGCGCGATCAATTTGGCTCTCCTCAATCAGCACCGAAGGCGAAAGAGGCGGCCCAATTGGCTAAAGGTGAGCTAGAAAAGTTAAATCTTTTTCTCAAAAAATGGGGAGAAAAATTTACCGATCTCATTCAGATTGGCATCGGCGGATCAGACCTTGGGCCGAGAGCCCTTGCAATCGCCTTAAAGCCCTTTTATCGAAAGGGGGTGCGCCTCCATTTCATCTCGAATGTCGATCCCGATGATGCCAATGCCGTTTTGGAAAGGGTCGATCTGAAAAAGAGCCTCGTCGTCGTCGTCTCCAAATCGGGATCGACTCTCGAGACGGCGACGAATGAAGCCTTTGTCCGGAGCCGGATGGAAAAAGCGGGACTTGATCCAAAAGAGCATTTTGTCGCCGTCACAGGAGAAAAGAGCCCAATGGACGACCCGCAAAAATATCTCGCCTCTTTTTACATATGGGATTTTGTCGGTGGGCGCTACTCGGCAACCTCAATGGTCGGAGGCATTTCGTTGGGCTTTGCCCTTGGATTTCAAGGTTTTTTAGACATTCTCAAAGGGGCCCATGAAATGGATCATCACGCCTTGAGTGCGAAGCCGGAGGAAAATCTGCCCCTTCTTTCAGCCCTTTTGGGGATTTGGAACCGCAACTTTTTAAAACTGCCAACGCTAGCGATCATTCCCTATTCTCAGGCCCTTTTGCGCTTCCCCGCACATCTACAACAACTCGATATGGAATCGAACGGCAAACGGATCGATCAGACGGGAAGAGCAACCCCCTTTTCAACAGGCCCAATCATCTGGGGAGAGCCGGGAACCAATGGACAGCACTCTTTTTATCAATTGATTCATCAAGGGACCGATCCGATTCCGCTCGAATTCATCGGTTTTGAAAAGAGTCAAATGGGTCACGATTTAAAAATCGAAAAAACCACTTCCCAACAAAAACTGCTCTCCAATCTCTTTGCTCAGTCAATCGCCCTCGCAGTGGGTCAAAAAAGCGATAATCCCAATCAGTTTTTCCCAGGGAATAGGCCCAATCGGATCCTTTTGGGCAAACAGCTCACACCAAAGAGTTTGGGCGCCCTCCTCGCTTACTATGAACATAAAGTAGCGTTTCAGGGATTTATCTGGGGCATCAACTCTTTCGATCAAGAAGGAGTTCAGCTCGGCAAAAAATTGGCGCTTCGACTGATTCGCCTCTTTGCGAAAGAGAAAGAAAATTTCCCCTTAGGCGAGGCTTATTTGAGTTTCTTGGGAGAGTGAGCGGGCAATTTCCTCCTTAATCTGAGTTTTGGGTTTCTCCGGCAGGAAATTCAATGCTTTTCTGGGCTAAAAGCGATGACTCCAAAATAAAAGACCCGTTTTTTTCCCAAAAAAATCGGCGAGCTTACCCACCGCGATCATCAGGAAGGGCCACCGCCGCACCGATAAGGTGGTAGACGATGCGGCCACAGTACGAGACGCCGGCGTGCAGGCCACAGGAGAGGCCGTCACCACCACAAATCGAACCATGAACAACTCTTCGCCCAGCAACAGTGAGAACAGTGAGAGTAGAAGTGCGTGCAAAAGTCCGTAGAGTTCCGTTGCTCTCAGCACATCTTAGAAAATCAAAAAGAATCCTGTGTCCTAACTGAGGGATTACAACTCCCGCTTCCGTTGCAGCCGCTCGCTGTTGAGCAAAGGTTAGATTTCTTCCAATCACATCTTTTCTCATGCAAATCCGCCCCTGTGGGATCCTTTTGTTGCCATGCTGGTTAAAAACCTCTTTCTCAGAATACTCATAATAAGCCGAGGGCTCTTGATATTTTGGGTGTGTATTAAATAGTATACCAAGATTGTTAATCGTATTGGGGACCTTTAACACCCTTTTTCCAGATTTTGATCCAAGCCCGATCATTCTTGCAAAGCTTTCTACAAGACCGACCTCTTTCTGTATTAGCCTGGGAGCTTCTTCATCATTTGGGTCGTCTAGTTTATCTAACTCGAAAGGAAAATCTCCATCCACAGAAATCTTAAAATAGGAGGGAGAATCCAGCCAAACGTACTCCTGGCCCTTTGTTTTGGTTGGATCGCAAGGATCTGGTTCATTGCCTTTCTCAAGAGATATTGCTTCAAGAGTCGGAGATACTAGCTCAATTTCTGCTCCCAAAATGCGTCGGTAACTTCTTGCATCGTAGACTTTAGTAGAGGCTAATCGAATGCCTTTTTTATAAGAGTCGCACCCTTGCGGCAAAAATTTCATTGGATCCATGGAATCTGGGATATTCAATCGATTCTGGCACTGTTTCTTCCATTGCCACTGATCTTTTGTATCGATAAATTGATCCCAAGAACGGCATACGAGTTCTGCTTGTATTAGATCTTTGGGGGCCAAAAAATCCAAAACATGATCAAAGGCCCCGTTAGGCAGGACTGAGTAGGGATCTCTTCCCTCTTCGCCAGTAAAAGGGTCCAAAGGTTCGCAGGATACAGCCCTGTAGAAGAACTGGGATATTGCCTCAGATGCGCTGGTTGACATAACCAATCCCCTGTTTTTCTTCTGGTGTTAGGGGTCTTCTTTGAGCGCATTCACACATATGCTACCTTGATGGCCTAGGCAGGCGTGCCATTGTATCATACAAAATTTAAAAGTCTATCTTTTTGTTCGCTAAGACCTATAACTTATAGAGAGCAAGCTCTTTACAAGAGAAGGGCTTGAGGTCACTTTGGACGGGAGCAGTATAGCTTTCTTTGATACTCAGGAATGCTCGGACGCCAGGGTGGCGATCCCTAAGATGCGGGCAATTTTCTTCTTATGCATATGGCAGCGATGATGACTATTATCATAAACGCCATATTGAATGCGATGACGGAGCGAAATCCAGAGACGAAATCGGGCTCAAAGATGTGGAAAATCACAGTGCTCAGAGCGAGGAAAATAGCACCCACCATATTCCAAATCGTAGCAATGGTGCCAATGGCCTCTCCGATTTTATGCAGAGCAACCTTTTCATTGACGGCGGTAATCATCGCTGTATTGCTCAGTCCCCAATTCACGCCGAGAAGGGCAAAGGGGAGGAGGAGATAGAGAAGATAAACGTTTACGCCTACAAAAAGGTGCAAGAAAGCTGCGAGAAGCGCTGAGACGGAAGAGTAAAAGAGGAGATTGGCGAGCCCAGCCCATTTGAGGAGCGGTTTGAAAGAGAAGGAAATGACGACTTGCGCCGCAGGAATGATCGCGATCAAAAGGCCGATGGAATAGGGAGTGAGATCGAGAACGTTTTTCAAAAAGAGGGGATCGAAAAACATGAACACATAAGAGACGATTCCAGCTAGAGCGCAGCTGATGAGGGAGAGGGCGATGAGAGGCATTTTGAAAATGGAGAAGTCAAGAAGAGGGGAGGTAGATTTGAGATCGAAGATGAGGAGAAGAGCGAGAGCGATAACTCCGATTCCAAGACACCACCAGTTAACGCCGATGATTCCGTACATGAGAAAGCCGAGGCCCAAGATCAGGAAAATGAGCCCTTTCCAGTCCATAGACAATTTTTTATTGATAATGGAGGGGACTTTTAAGCTGGCCCAGCAGCAGAAAAGGCCGATGATGATCAGAGGGATATTGATCCAAAAGACCCATCTCCAGTCGAGAAGGCCGATGAGGACCCCACCAAAAAAGGGGCCAACCATGAGGCCTGCACCTGTAATACCCCCATAGATGCCGATGGCACGGGCTCTTTCTTGAGAGTGGAACGTTTCCGAGATGAGCGCTGTAGAGGAGATAAAGACAATTGAGGCGCCGAGCCCTTGCAAACCGCGGAAGAAAATAAGCACATCGATTTCATGACTAAATCCCGCACAGAGGGCGGCAACGCCAAAAGCGATGACTCCGAAATAAAAGACCCGTTTTCTTCCCCAAAGATCGGCGAGCTTACCCACCGCGATCATCGTCATGCTCAAGATGATGGGGAAGATGTTTGCGACCCACTGCAATTGGAAAATATTGATCTTGAAGGCTTGTTGGATAAAGGGAAGCGCAGTATTCACGATGGTGAAATCGAGAAAAGCTGTAAATGAGAGGAGGCAAATGCCGAATAGAGCAAGACCTTTGTGGCGCACTATTTCCATTACTATTCCCGATAAAATAGCCGGGAAATTAAAGCAACTGTTAATGGATGTTATAACCCATTTCGTCAGGACGCCTGGCAAAGTCGTCCCTTGCACAAGGAACTTGATGGACGAGATCGGAGATTTATCTTTACATAAATTTAACAGGGTGGCAAACTTTTTGCTTGACTCATTTCAGAGGTCATTTAAGGAGCACATACGGCAACACATTTTTCATTAGTAAATCCCACACAAAGCCAATTTCATTTGGGAAATTTCCAATTACCGCCAAGTCAATTTGCTGCGCCGGCATTTTGCCCTCCGGTTCCTTCCTTTCAACATCTTGCGCCGCTTCCAACTTATGATGTGCATCATTTTACGAATTTGAATTTCAATACTCAACCCGGGCAATTTTTTGGGGTTTCATCTGCAAATCAGCTTTTATCAGAAGTGCCTGCATTTTCCCTGTCACATCCACCAAAAGAAGCAACAACCCATCTATCGCCTGTGAAGTTTACGGCGGATGTCGTTGCTGAGTTGGTTCACCACAAATTGCCCGGTTTGAAAATGGGCCTGGAAGCTATGGATCACGGAAAAGCGGTATATGAAACTTCGAAAGACATTCAGCATGGTCTTAAAGAGGGAAAAAATCCTGCTGAGACTGTTGTTTGTGAAACAACAAAAGCTGCTGTAGAGACGCTGATAGATGCAGCAGGCAAAGATGCTCTTTTGGTGGGGATTCCTCTTTATCTAGCTGAAGCGGCAGCTTTCCCTCCTTTAGCAGCAACAATTCCTGTAGTTGGAGCGATGTTGCCAGATGCATATCAAGGGATTGAGCAGTTCGCAAAATTTAGCGGACAATCAGCTGAGGCAGATTGTCATTCACTTTTTAATTTTGCACGCAATTTATCAAATGGAGGTAAACAATGATCCAAGTAGACCCAGCTCATCGGATAAATCAAATCGTCGAGAAATTGTCGCCAAGTCTCACTGGAAATGAAAAACAAGCTCTTAAACGAGATTCATTGACAAGGTTTTTTCGCTCTCTTGTTGAAACATACGAAAGCAAAGTAGAAAGGTATTTAAAAAATTCCAGCTATGAGGTGAAGCTTAAACTAAAGGATAAAATCTCATCAGATCTAATCGATGCAGTTACTACAGAGAAAGTGATCCAGTATGCTTACGCCATATTGCTTGAGCAGAATAAAATGTCTTTTCTACCTGCTCTCATCCATTTGTTAAGAAAACAGGAGCCTCAGCTTTTAGCTTCATTGGGCCTCAGTTCCACTTTCAAGATTGGGAATACAACTCATAAATTAGATCAGATTGCCATTCGAGTTTTTAAAAGTTATATGGCAAGACATAGACTTTTCCAGGAATTGGGCGCTGAAGAAACGATTTCTTTATGTAAAGAAGTGAATAGAGAAACTTCTCCCTTTCCAGAAGATTTAGCTGGTGCTTTTGCTGTCCATCAGGCATTTGAAATGGCTTTCAGGCAACTCTCTACAGTAGAGCCTGTCCAGCCAGGTCCTCAGATTGTAGCGCGAATTATTAAAGGAAATCAGCGAGCTATCGATGCTTCATTGCAGTCAATTCTATCGTTCATATCAAACATCATAAACTCTGCCAAAATAGATCCAGAAATTCGCAAGCAATTTTACTGTCATTTGGACAATCCAAATGATCTCATCTCTTTTTCAAAAGCGATCAGCTATGAGTTTATAAGAGTTTCTTCTGAAGAAACTCATTTGGCTTTACAACAAGCCAACAAAACTATTTTGGAATCGGCAGAGACAAATTCATGCAGTCAAGCTTTAAGATTTTTGGGAGTCCAAATTGTTACTTCTAGAGTCGATATTGAAAAAGCAAAAGAGAAATTAAATCAGGAGATGAAATCTATTGATGATTGGCACAAAGAATGTCAGAAGACATTAGATGGCGCCACTCAGAGGCAGATTTCAGAAGCTCATTCTAAAATCGATGAGGGGCTAAAAAATTTCAAACCAGTTTGGCAAGTGCAAGTTGGTTATACGGGACATTTTTAAATAGGGAGGCATATATGGCATTTTTTATTGCATTGGCAATACCTACTGTAGTAGGTATAATTCAAGCGGTTGAAGGCAACGCTCGACAGAATGATCAAGCAAAACGCGCGGCTGAGGCAGCTCGGGACAAAGCGGAACAGGATGCAAAGGCAGCAGCAGATCGGGCTAGGGCTCAAGCAGATGCTGAAAGACGCGCTGCAGAAGCGGTGATTCAGCATCAGCAAGGTCAATTGTCCTTAATAGAACAAATTTTGAATGGGTGTAGAAACGGAACTATCGATGCTGTACCCCAATTATTACAACAATTGGATCCGAGTTATTTTGGCTCTTTAGGAAATCGCCCGATTGCAGAAGCCTTAAATGAGGAAACTTCTGTAAGAATCGATGATTTTTTAACTGCTGAAAGAAGTCGGCGAGGTCTTTGAACTTCACCGAGAATCATTCTCAAACTTTGATAAGTGACAGCCCGGAAGCGCACATGCTGCCGGGCTTCACCTGTGGGCCTATCGTCCGAATAACCCAGCTTGAGCATTTAAATCTCTCCGGTACTCTGATCGACGAATTTCTCTTCGTGCCCGTTCAGATCACGAAAGAGAGCCATTATCAATCAGGATGCAATGCTCTTTTTCCCGCCCAGGATGGGGTGTTGTGATAAATACCTGGGACAAGCGCGCAAGTCTTTTTTGCAAAAGAATTTGCCTTTCAGTATCAAGGACGTTTTCAAAATCGTCAAAACCCATGATCGGGCGGCTGTTTGTTTTTTTGAAGAAAAGTCCCCATTCTGCCAGTTTTAAGGCGGTCATCGCCGTTTTCTTTTGCCCTTCGCTTGAAAACACCCTAGCCTCTCTTTTGTCGATCGCAATCGATAAATCATCTCTATGAGGCCCTGTTAGGGTCATGCCGAGATCGCTCTCTTTTAGCCGATTTTTTTGCAACTGCTGCAGATAATTTTTGGGATGGGATGAAATTTGCAGTTGTATATCGCAAGTCTCTGCTTTGGCGCTAAGAATTTTACTCTCTTCATTCAGCGGCTCCCTAAGCGCATCGATCATCTCCCGTCTCGCCCTGACAATGTGTTCTGCCGATTGAGCCATTTCTGTCTCCCAGCACTCAATGCTCTCAAAATCCTTTGCCCGCAAAAGAAAATTCCTCTGTTTCATCGCCCTCCAAAAACGGGAAAGATGGTGCACGTAGATCGGATCGATTTGAGCGAGATGCAAGTTGAGAAAACGGCGCCGTTCTGCCGGCGCTTTTTCGATCAACTCAATGTCATAAGGAGTGCTAAGGACGATCGGAAGATTGCCCAGAAGGGGACTCAAAGTGCTGTAGCTCGTTGCATCAAGAGTCAGACGCCGACTTCGACCATCAAAAGAGATTTGTACCCGCTGTTCCACGCCCTCTTTCAAAACGCGTGCATCCAGAAAGAAGAAGGATTCGCCCTCTCGGATGAGTTCTTGCAAATTTTGCGTCCGAAAAGATCTTCCCGTTGCAACTAGGTAAATCGCTTCAAGCAAACTCGTTTTCCCCGCAGCATTGGCCCCATAAAGGACGTTCAACTTTTCTGAAAACGAAACGGACGCCTCTTTGTAGTTGCGAAAATTTCGCAAATACAAACTCTTAAGATACACTAGCTTCAGCTTCTTTGCGCATGGGCGGCGCATCGCCGAGGCGCATCGGCATAATCACGAAAATCGCATCAGAGCTATCGGTGATGAGCCCCGGGCTATGGGGGTCGTTCAGGCCGAAGCGGACCGTCTCATCTCTACTGTGGCGCAAGATGTCGAGGAAAAAGTGGGGATTGAAAGCGATCTCCAATTTTGGGCCTGCGTAATCGACCGGCATGCTCACTCTCCCTTCTCCAATATCGTGACTCATCGCAGAGAGAAAAAGCTGCCCGGTCTCAAAAGTGAAGCGGACCGAACTGCTCGTCTCTGAGGTGAATAGCGAAACCTGTCTTAAAAGGGAGATCAATTCTTCTCTGTGGATCGAAAAATTTTGCGAAAGCTGTGCGGGAATCACCCGTTCAACATCGGGATATTGGCCCGAGAGGAGTTTTGTGATGAGAGAGAGCTTGCTGCTCACAAGAGAAATTTTATCTGAAGCGATGGCCAAATAGGCCTCCTCTTCGCTCTCATCGAGCATTTTAACCATCTCTTCGACCGCTTTGAGGGGAATGACGTAGGAGCCCGCGATCGGGGAAGAAGATCCCATCGCCATTTGCACCCTTGCAAGCCTTTTTCCATCGGTTCCAATAAAGGTCACTTTTCCATTTGCAGAGCTGAGATACACTCCGTTGAGCATATAGCGGCTATCTTCACGCGCGGCAGAAAAAGAGGTTTTCGAAAGGACCTCTTTCAACTTGGCTTTTGTGAAGGCAATTTCAGGGGCGCCTGCAAGATCGGGAAGGGCGGGGAATTCGCTCCGGTTCATCCCGTTGATTTTAAAGACAGAGGTGCCCGTCGTGATCTCTGCGAGCTCTGCTGTCTGCGCGCTGATTTTGACTTGGGGCGATGTCAGTTCGCGCACAAGTCCAAAAAACCTTCTCGCGGGGAGAGCGATCGCCCCCTCCTCAACCACTTTTGCCTCGACGACGCTGCGCATGCTCACCGTTAAATCGGTTGCGCTGACGATCAGCTGATCATCGATCGCTTCGATAAGGACATTGGCAAGGATGGGAATTGCCGGTTTTGTCTGGACAATACTCTGAATTTTTCCAATCAGATTCACAAGATCAATTTTAGAGACGACAACTTTCATCGGGAGACCTACCGTTTTTTAGAAACGAAAATAAAGGATTTCACAAACGATTGTCAAGCGGCTGAATTCATGAAGCCTATTAACCGGGGCGGCAAAAAGGTGACAATCTGCTTGCTGCGGCTTCGCCATATCAATTCTCGCTCGGGGGTCAATAGTTTTACTATTGACCCCGCTCACTCGAAGGCGCTTCGCTTTGATCTGGCATTGCCTCGCTAGCGCATATTGTCACCTTTTTACCGCCCCGGTTAATAACGATGCGCGGGTTCCTCTCTCATTGCTCTCCACCAGGTCAAAGATGCGCCCAGTAGCGGCATCACTGCAGCACTTATGCCCTCACTAAGACCTCGATTTATCCCTATTCCAATGGCTGTCATGCCGACAGTTAGAACAAAGGGCTTTAAATGGATGATCCTCTCAGTGAGCATTAGATGTCCGAAGGCTGCGCTGTAAAACTCCGCAACCATCGAAATGAGAACTCGCCAACTCTCTCCTATAGATTTATCTTGAATCACATTGACGTTGAGGTATGAGAGTCCCCGTGGCAAAATAAAGCCAAGGGCAATCCCAGCCAGCGTCTTTTGTCTTTCTGTTGCAATGAACTGGGAAACTCTTCCCGATAAAGAGAGAAAGTTCTTGGCATTTGAAACACTTCGTCTGCAGTGCCCGCAGCGCACTTGGCGACCCGTCTGCTGAGCATCGTCGACCATTCGTTTCAGGCATTTTTCGTGGAGCGGATGACGCGCATCAGCTGCCCCTTCATGAGCTACTACCGAGCCTTCCTCAAGTGTTCCCAAGCAAATATAGCAGTTGGGGATCTCCTCCCGTTCTGAACGAAGATCCCTCACTGGAATACGCTGGAGTGTTACAGACATAAGCACCTCCTCTAGGCCCGGGGAGAAAGTTTATATGCCTCATCCGATAAATTCAATCCCTTAGATACATCCGCTCCAGCCACACTCGATCAGCGTTGTAAAAAAATGGCTTACTGCCATTAGAAAAATGGCCCAAAAGGAGAGCTTTTCCGCAAAACCCCAAACAGGGGGAAATTCTCGTCTCTTCGCCACCCCATAAAAAATCGTGAGTACTGCACAAGCAAAAATCGAACAGCTAAATACAATAAAAGCCCAAACAAATAGATCGAGCCCCAATACCCCCTCCCCATAGGTCGGAAATTCTGGACAAAGATGCATCGCGATCTGCCTTAGCGAAAAGGCCCTCCCCAAAAGAGCACTCAAAATCGCAAGCCCATAGTATTGCGCCTTCACCCCAAATCGAAAATGCATCAAAATCGCCACCGCCACCCCAACCATCCCCAACTTTTGCATCAAACACAAATAGCAGGGGAGAACCCCATGAAGATATTGATACAAATAAGAGCCAAAAAGGACGATAAAAAGAACGTAGATAAAAAGATTGTTCATCACCCGAATCAATCCAGCCATCATCCACCCCACCCAAATGTATGATGCATAAAAAGAATAAAAGCGAGCGCTAGATTTATGAGAATAATGATGAATGCAACCTTTTGAAACTTAAACAGTATTAAAAGTAGACTCAATATATAAACTAAAAAGAGAACGGGCACCATAACCCAATGGTATAAAGGGAAATTTTATTCGTCAAGGATCGCCCTTTTATGGGCCTTTTCTTTTAGAGCGGCCCGCTTATCATGGGCCTTTTTCCCCTTGGCAATCGCAATTTTCATCTTTGCAATTCCCTTTTGGTTGAGATAGATCGAGAGGGGAATGACAGCAAGTCCTTTGAGCTGAACACTTTTGCGCAGCGTTTCGATCTCCCGCTTGTGCATGAGGAGTTTGCGGGGACGCCTCTCTTCGTGGTTGAAGATCGAAGTGCCCCCTTTGGAGTAGGGGGCAATACTGGCGTTGACGAGAGTTAAATAGCTCCCCCTCGTGTCGACATAGGCGTCCTGAAGGGAGCCTCCGTGATTCCTAAGTGATTTAATTTCAGAGCCAAGAAGCACAAGCCCCACCTCAAAGGTCTCAAGGATTTCATAATCGTAATGGGCTTTGCGGTTGGAGACGAGCTCTTTACTCATGCTTTTAGTTTACCTTTTTTGGCCGATAAAAGCCGAGGAGAAAGAGGGCAATGACTACCGACCAGAAGAGGAGAGGGGAGAAGGGGGAATAGACGGGGAGGAGGAAGAGTTTGATTCCGACCCAAGCGACGATGAGGAAGCCGCTTCTTTCGATGTGGGGGAAGTATTTCATCAGGTGGCTAAACCAGTCTGCAACATAGCGCATTGCGACAAGGCCCAAAATGCCCCCCAAATAGACGATCCAAATTTGGGAATAGACCCCATCGATAAACGCGAGGCCTGCGACGATCGAATCGATGGCAAAAACGAGATCAAAGGTCTCAATGAGCACGACCACTTTCCAAAAAGTATAAAGGGGGTGAAATTGGAATTGCCGTTTTTTCCCCAAAAAATGGCGTCCTGCGAGGAGGATGAGGTAGAGCCCCGCCAAAACTTGTATCCAGGTCCATTTTAAGATCGTATTGATCGTCAAAAGGGCGCCGAGTCGTAAAAATAGGGCAGAAAAGACACCGATAAAAAGGGCTTTGCGCCGTTTTTGTTCTGGGAGCGAGTGGATTAAAACGCCCAAAATAATCGCGTTATCCAACGAGAGGAGCATTTCGAGAAAAACGAGGATGAAAACCCTCGGGATGTCGGAGAGAACAAAAGTTTGATCAAAAAAAGCCATCAATCTTCAAAGAAAAAGCGTCCAAAGCGGGTGACAGCGAAGCAGTCGCGCCCCTTACATTTGCCGATTGTAACAATTCCGAATTCGTAAAGCCAATCAAAAAGAGTCGCCTTGATCAATTTTTTTTCCTCATCCGAATAGACGGGGAGAGCATATTTCCAGTGTTTTCCCAACTTCTTTAACATAACGACCGAATGTTCACTGAGAGGGACGATCACCCCTTTTAGAAAATCGTCAAAATAGACCCATTCGCCGTGCATGACCCGTTTGATTGCTTTTTCGGCCTCTCTGAGGAGTCTTTCCGGGGCTGGGAAATTCAAAATTTGGTTGTTCGAGTGCCGATAGAGAAAAAGGGCCCGATTTTCCAAAGAGAGATCGAGCCACGATTCTCCTGCATCTAAAATTTGCAAGCGCCCATTTTCTAAATTGGCTAATTTGAGAAGCGCTAATTTCTCGACAGCCCTATTTTTTTCAATGGTGTTTTCAATTGCAAAGGGTTTTGATCTCGATTTGAGCAAAAGGCTCTCGAGCTCTTCGATGAATGCAAAATCAGAAGTGGATGGGTTTTCGATTGGGTCTTTGGGATCGATATAAACGGGCTCGGTTGCCCTAAAAAAGCAGAGGTATTCGCGCCACTCGTGAAAGGGGGTGACAAATTCGATCCAGTGATCTTCTTCCTTCTCAAAGACGAGACAGCAGGCGAAGTGGAATTCGAGCATCAAAATCTTTTCCTCAAACTCTTTCGCGGTTAAATTGTATTTTGCAATCAAATCACTTGAGGAAACTTTTAGATCGGGCGATGTGTGGACGTCTTGAATGATTCTGTTTAAAAGGGGATCAGTGAAGTTGAGCTCAGCGAGATAGCGCTGAAATATGTGGGGCGTAAGGAGGTATTTTTCGACAATCGATTCGAAAATATTATTGGAGGTGCGCGGAATCGAATACCAGGTGGGAAGGACGTGGATGGGGACTTTGCGCAAAAGCCCTTGCAAAAACTCCATATCGGGTTTGAAGTTGGGATCGAAACGGGTGATTTCAAACTCGAAAATTTTTCTCTTCTCTTTGTCGACCTGAACGGCATCGTCACCAAGAGACAAAAGGCCGATACTTTCGAACTTTTTCAAACTACTCAAAAGAGCCGCATCGTCACACTCAATGGCCCTCGATAACTTTTTTAAAGAGATTTTGAGCGGACTGTAGAGAATTTCTTCCAAAAGATCGATGTCAACTTGTGAAAAGTCGGCCATGAGGAGACGACAATTGACATCTTGTTGCAACGGGTAGTCAGCTAAATTGACTTTGTTTTTCCGATGCGTACCGAGTTCCAGCATCCCCATTTTTTGTCTACCCTGTTAAGATTTGGGTTGAGTCTAAGCAAAGCTGACAAATTATGCAAGGATTGGGGAAGGTTGGAGATTTTTCTGGCGAGAACCTCTGAAAAAGAGGATGAAACCATTTTTCTTGATATTCAGTGGCTGCCACTTATCTCACCACCGACCCCTTGTCAGGGAATCTTAAAATGTTAAACGACTAATATATAAATAGTTATGAAATAAACGCACCTTTGCACCTTGCACACCCCCGTCATCTGTCTTCCTAAAACATATTGGAGTCCCTCTTGCCTATTTGTAGCGTATATGCTACAATATGGGTAGTGAACATCGATATTGCCTATCTTGAAACCGAGAACGGAAAGTCCCCCTACCTAGAATGGGAGAAGAAGCTCGACATCTCTACTCGCGCGGCGATTAGATCACGCATCAACCGTGTGCGACTTGGAAATTTTGGAGACTTCCACTCCATAAAGGGTGTATCTGGACTCTATGAGTTTAGGATTCATCTTGGTCCTGGCTATCGCATCTATTTTGGAAAAACCAAAGATACGGTTGTCATTATTTTGTGTGGAGGAGATAAGAGATCTCAGGAGCGTGACGCCAATAAAGCGAAAGAATACTGGCAGCTTTATAAAGAAGCGCTCAAGGAGGATAAAAATCATGGTTAAAGCAAAAAATTATAAAGAATATTTATTAGAACAACTGCAAGATCCAAAAGAAGCTGCTGCTTATCTTAACGCAGCCCTTCACGATGAAGATCCCCATGTATTTCTCCTAGCTCTACGCGATATCACAGAAGCCAATGGTGGAATGGCCTGGTTGGCAGATGAGGCTGATCTGAACAGAGAAAATCTATATCGAACTCTTTCCACAAGAGGGAACCCTAGATTCTTTAATCTACTAGCCGTGTTAGATGCAATTGGTCTTGAGTTATCTATTCAAGCTCGAGGAAAACGAAAACGAGCTTCCTAAGCAGACACAGCCTCTAGATTTTATTCCCCCAGCGGTTTACAATGGCGCGGCCAATTAGGAGGTTGCATGTCATATGAAGTAGCTAAGACGTCAAGATCAAGTCTACAAGATTTTTGGACTTCAGTGGAGGTTCAGAATGAGCCTGAAATCGAGCACAAGGATGCGGTTATGGAAGAGTCATTAAGCTCTTCGTTTTCTTCATCTATTCAATCCAGCGTGAAAACGGTGAATTGGATTATTGAAAATCGGGGTGGTTTTGCTTGGTTGGCGGGGCTTGTCATGGTTCCTTCGCAATTTTTAGGTCCAAACGCGGCGAGGTCCGAACAGATCATTGCTGAGGTGGCTAAGAGTGACGATTTTAAAATTCAAAGATTCAGCCTTCCTATCGAGGGCAGTGATACTTCGGTAGACGGTATTATCTACTACCCAAGAGGTTGGGATCAGTCGAATTCTCCCCGTTGCGTGCTTTATCACAATCCGAATGGGATCACTGTTTCTGGATACTTTCAGGACGGATGTTTATCTTGGACCCCTGCGGAAATCTTGAAATTAGTTAAGTGTCCGATCATCATGTACGACTATAGAGGAACAGGCCTAAGTAGTGAGAATACATGTATGACTTCACTTGCATTCAGACCTACCTATGAAACGGTTGCAGTTGATGGAGAAACAGTTCTTAAGTATGCCCTCGAGCATTTTCAGTCTGTTGCCGTTATGGGGAGCTCTTTGGGCGGCGGTGTTGCGACTGTTTCGTTGGAGCGCCATTTAAAAGCGAATCCTGCTGCCGCTAAAAGAGTGAGCCTGACAAATCACGACTCTTTCTCTACCACTCCGAAAGTAGTCATGCCTGGATGGCCACGTGTTGCGAATTGGACGGGCTGGGCATTGGGAGGCCTTTTAGATGCGGAAACTTCTATGAAAAGCCTTGTCGAAATAGGAATTCCGATTACTGTGCTATGTCACGATCAAGATCCCGTGATTCCCCCCGGAGCAAGGATGGCTGAATTTATGGAGACGTTACTTCACAAGAGAAATATCTCTGTAATTCATAGTCCCGAGTATGGCCATGCGAACCTGTCTCGAGATATGGTTCGTGGATTAGATCGCATTTAATCCATCTTCTGGGACCATTTTGTCTTTCGCCGCAAGATGGTCCTCGCTTTTGTCCAGGTCGATAAAGACTTCGTTTCCTTTTCGATATTGGAGGTATTTTCCATCATTAGGGTAAGCCTTTTTGAGGATGGCGAGCTTTTGCATAAGTGCTAAGATTGCCTCATGAGTTTCTGTAAGAGTTTTGGGTCTCCGCTCTAGGTGAAGGGGTTTTAACTCTTTCTTTACTGTTTCTTCGAGCTGCTTCTCTTTACGCTCATTGGGTCCGCTATATTCTCCCATAGCTCCCGCAATGACGGTGCGGCATAAGTGTAAAAAATGGGCTCCTTTATCCCAAAGACCCGAATTCAATCCAAACTGTTCCGGCTTTAAGAAAGTGTAACATTCGCCGCCATATAGCTCCTTTTTTAGCTTCCCAAAATGAACGTGTTTGAAGACGTATGGGAGCCCTTCGGGTATATCGATCCCATAGGAAGTTTCCCTTTCACTCTTAAAGTGAGAAGATTTTTTCCCATTTCGCTCGTAGGCCACTTTTGCGCTCGCAAAAAAATCATGGATTTTATGATTGTCGTCGGTGAAGACGATCATCCCTTTTTCAAACCCCTGCTTTGTATCCATTACTTTTTTCATTAAATACCAGACAAAAGCGACCATAAGCCATCTTTCGCGTTCGGCTTTGATACCTTTCGCTTTGGTAACATTCACAAAGGTAAGGTCATCGAGTCCCCACTCTTTTTCCTTGAACAATTTCTCTCCAATTTCGGCGAGTCTCTTTGCATCATCAGTATCGGATTTCAATCTCTTTTCAACATGTTCTTCGAAAATGCGCCCTTCTTTTGTTCGAGCTGCCCAATAACATTTAGCAAGAGCACCACAGAAAAGCCCTCCTCCGAAACTGAGCGCAACAATACCGCCAATACCGCCCTTTTGTAAAGCGAGTTCTGAGATGATTCCCAATCCGATGGCATGGGTTAGAATTAAGACGGAGGCCACCGCAACCGTTAGAGAAGTCAGAGCCACTGCTATCCCCACTTTTAAGCCGGTAGGATGGTGGGGTTTCATCAGCATGCAGCGGGGGAGACGGTCAAGTCCATATGTTGGAACCATTGTTTTATCCTCAATTATTTTTTATAATAATATTATATAAAAAATATTAGTATTAGTAAAGAAATTATTTTTTATTTGTAGGTATTGGGATAAACAGCCATAAGTCGTTTAAATTCAACGATAATTAATGCAAAAACCTTGCTTTGCGAACAAACCTTGAAAGGATCTGTTTTTTGCTTTATAATTCACGTGTTCAACAATAAAATATTTAGGAGAATATATGAATGCAACCGAAATTAATCCCAATAATGTTGCCTCAACCCCATTAACTTTCGAGGAAGATCTCCCCCGTATAGAGGCTAATCTTGAAAAATCAGCAGAAAGAGCGAAAACTTTAGCGGAGCCACTGGAAGCTATTGCGGATTCGCACAAGAAATTAGCTCTTGCCTTTAAGGCCTTAACAGCAATTGTTTACACCCCGGGCGATCTACATCTAAGCCTTCTGCAGGGAAGAATAATTACTGATCTAACTGCGCTGGAAGCGAGACTAAGTTTTCATAAAACCATGGCTGAAGATCTCCAGGCAACTGTATTACGCTTTAAAGAGGGGATTTCGAAGTACAAAACTTCATCATTATCAGACGCTGAAAAAAAAGCAGGTCTTGAGAAGCATTTCCTCGGGCCCTTTGTTTTTCTTGCGGAAGACGATACAAGAAATGTAGCGGATTCTGATTATGATTCTGATACCGATCCAGACTGTATGGGAAATGTAGGGACAGAAAAGAAAACCGATTAATCTAAGGATCGTAAGACAGCGTTTCTCGAGGAGAAAAACGTCCAATTTATTGTCCTATGATCCCTAAGGTGCCGGGGTGTCTCCCGGCCTTGACCTACCCTAATAAAATTTTTCGTCGATTGACCCATCTTGCCATCTGTTTGGGGCCCAAGGCCCCTAGAAAACCCATTGTTTTTGGGGGAGTCGGGGGGTATAGGGGGAGGGTTCCCCTGAAGTTGATGAGAAAGGGGGAAGGTGTGATAATGAGGGGAGAGGGGTATGGTTAAGGATTTTAGGGATAGCAATAAAAAGATTTACGATTCGGTTCACGGATTCATCGATATCGATGAGTTTGAAAAGGAGCTGATCGACTCGCTCCCTTTTCAAAGGCTTCACTATATCCACCAGCTCGGCATCGCCTATCTCGTCTACCCGGGGGCCACCCATACTCGCTTTGAGCATTCTCTCGGAGTGATGTCGCTTGCCACCCTCATGTTTGAAAAAATTTGCAAGTCGGTCCGCCCCGATGTGTTTCACTTCGTCCCGAGGAAGGGATCGTCTGACTTTCTCTATTGGCGCAGAGTTTTGAGAATGGCTGCTCTTTGCCATGATCTCGGCCACTTGCCCTTTTCTCATGTGGCTGAAAAAGACCTTTTGGGGGCTTTAGGCCATGAACACTGGACTCTAAAAGTGATCGACAGCTCCCATATGCAGCCCGTCTGGGATAAACTCAAAAAATGCCCCAATTGCTTGCCCGATCTCATCGAGCGCGATGTCGTGGAGGATATTAAAAAAATTGCAGTAGGGGAGGAGAAATGGAAAAGTTTGACCCAGACCTCTTTTACTCCCTGGGAGAGGATCATCTCTGAGGTGATTACGGGCGATTTTTTTGGGGCAGATCGGATCGACTACCTGATTCGAGACGCCAAAAGTACCGGCGTCGCCTACGGCCTTTTTGATTATCATCAATTGATCGAAAGTCTTCGGATCTTGCCGAGCGCCGATTGGGGCGCCGATGAGCTCCAACTCGGCATCGATGAAAATGGGATCGAATCGAGTGAAGCCCTACTCCTCGCCCGCCATTTTATGCACAAAAGAATCTACCAATATTCCTCCGTCAAGGCCTACAACTTCCACTTGAGAAGATATATGATGGCAAGCTATTCGCAACAACTCAAAAATGTCGATGAGTTTTTGGCATTGAGCGATACCGATATCATCTCCTCTTTAACCCGCGCCGCAAACGATCCTAAACTCCCAGGCCACGCCGATGCCAAATGCGTCATTTTCCGAAAGCACCGCTTCCGCGCCATCGCCCTGCCCGATTCGATTGGTGATGAAGATCTTAAAAAATTTAAAGCGACTCACAAGTTAAAAGATTCTGAAATCGACTGGGAATTTCACCGCTCGCAGGTGTGCCCTGATCGCTTCTCCTTCCCCGTCGCAAGGCGACACTTCGTCATCCAAAAGGCAAGAGACTGCTCCGATCTTCTCTTAAAAGTCCCGGCAAGAAAAGAAAATTGGGTCTACATCTCCCCAGAGCACGACCTCGAACTCGTCCACTTCTTAGAGAACCCATGAGTCTAACTCGCAAAGAGAAGGGATTTGTTTTTTTTGCCATGCTTTCGGCCTTTGCCATCTGCGCAGAATACGCCATTACCCGCCCCGCGAGCAACGCCCTTTTTCTCACCCTCTTCTCCTCAAAACTCTACCCGCTGGTCTGGCTCGCAACGGTCCCTTTAAATGCCTTTGTCATCTACCTTTATAACTGGCTATTGCCCAAAATGGGCCCCTTTCGCTTCCTCTCTATTTTTGCTTTTGTTACTGTTTTGATCAATGCGCTTAGCGCTTTTTTTTGCAAAGAGATCCCCTCCATCCTCTTTTTCCAATTCGCCTGGAAAGATATTTATGTCCTTCTCATGCTCAAGCAGTTGTGGTCGATGATCCATTCGACCATCCCTTCGAATAGCGCAAAATATCTCTACGGATCGATTTATGGCGTCGGTACTTTAGGTGCGATCTGTGGCAGTTTAGTTCCGGCTCTTCTCGCAACGGTTCTTGGCTCAGAGGCTCTTTTAGGTTTAACCGCTCCCATCTATGCGTTTTTCCTTTTTTTCTATTGGATGGCCCTTCGAAAATCGGGCGTGCCCTTAAGTGACTTTAGTAAAGAGCTCACACATGATCCCAAGCCAAAAGAGGCTTTTTCCCTCATCCGAAGAACCCCTCTTTTGATCGCTATTTTATCACTCGTCATCTTCATGCAAGCGTCCGTGGCTTTGATGGAATATCAGTTCAACGCCCATTTGGAGATCCACATTTTAGAAAAAGATTTGCGGGCTGCCTATTACGGCAAGTTGATGAGTTTTGTCAACATGGCGAGCCTTTTTTTTCAGTTTTTAGGAGGGCTTTTCATCATCCGATTTTTGGGGTTGAAAAAGGCACATCTGCTCGTTCCAATCCTCCTTTTGGGCTCAAGCTTGCTCATCTTTGTTGTCCCCAGTTTTGCCATGATCTCATTCGCTTATGTTTTTTTGAAAGGGTTGGAGTTTTCCCTTTTTGGAGTTATGCGAGAAATGCTCTATGTCCCCTTGGCCCTCGATGCGAAATTTCGAGCGAAGGCGATCATCGATGTTTTCGCCTACCGCACTTCCAAGGCCCTTGTAGCACTCGGCCTCATCGCCTTGCAAGTGGCTGGCACTTCTTGGCTCTTGTCTTTGACATCCTACGCTTCTGTTGCCCTTTTCATCGGGTGGCTTCTAGCCCTCGGATACTTCTTTAGAAGAGAAAGAAACTTGTCTTTAACAGCGCCTCACTGAACTAACGACTCTTTTTCTAAAAGGGCATCGAACTTTTTGCCGAGGGAGACCACTGTTAGGCCCCAGCCGACGATCACAATGATAAAAATAACCGCAATGCAGGGGACGCTTGCGGCAACGGAGCTAAAGGCGATGATGAGCGCTTGGTGAATGGCTGATCCACCCGATTTCCCTACCCGAGAGCCCACTCCATCGATGGCCGCTTTTCCCTTCAATTTCATTTCTGGGCTCAAAGGGATGAAAGCCATCTCTTTTGTCGCATCAAAAAAGGTGTATTTCGAGGCTCTGCTCAAGCAGTTTTGCACTGACCCGAGCGTCACAGTCAACATCAAAGGGGTCATTTTTAAAAAACTGAAAAACCAAGAGACCCCATCATTCGGGAAAAGAATAAAATTAAAAAATAAAAAGCCGGTGATTCCCATCACGAAAGGGGGGATGAGCGCGGATGCTGTCCAAGAATAGCGCTGCACCACTCTTGTCGTCGTTAAAAGCCCCGTCAAACTGGCGAAGATCGCCATCGAAAAAATCACTTTGCCCATGTAGGTGTTGTAGTCGCCCGGATTTGGATACAAAACTCGAATCTGATCTTTCCACACCACCTCCAAAAGATTGATCGCCACATTATAGGCAAAAACAATCAGCGCAATGCCAATCAAATATTTGGATTGCAAAAGTACTTTGAAATTGGCCCGCATCGACATCCGGATCTTTTCCTTAGGCGCCTCATTTTTCTCAGCAGGGGAAATCACCCGAATATTGAGCCAGCGGAAAAGGGCCATGGTAATGAGCCCCGTGATGCAAATCGTACAGCAGAGAAAAAAAATCGACTGATCCCACGAGGTCTTCCCATAAGGGAGCCATGAAAAATAGACTTGGCTTGAAAAATAGATGGCGCAGTACCCCGAAAACACCCCAGCAAGACTCCCCCCAAAAGTGAGTAACCCATAGTAACGCCTCGCCTCTTCCACACTCGTCACCTCGTTGGCAAATCCCCAAAATAATACCGTGAAAATCGCCGTCGACCAGAGCTCCGACATCACATAAAAAAGGGTATAGGTCCAGTTCCGAAAGATCGCAATAAACCCCTTAAACCCCGTCGGCAAGATCTCCTGTAAGGAATCGGCAAAATGGTTCGGGTGCAAAGCCTCTTGGGCCGGATATAAAACAAATGCAAAGAGTAAAAAAAAGACCAAAAAAATCGAAAGGGTAATGTAAAACACTTTTTCACGGCTAAACCAGTTCGATATACGGGTAAAGAGCAGGGTAAAAAGGATTGCACTCGGCAAAACTCCCCAGATCTTCATGAACGGGATCGCTTCCGCTCCCGATTGGGAAGCGGTGACGACAATCGAGTCTTTATACGAGCGTAAAATGTTATAGTTGAAGGCGATTAGGAAAAAGATGAAGAACATCGGGAGGAATTTTTTCAGCTCAGTTCGGTGGATGGGCCAGAAGAACGATCTCCACTTACCGAAGGCTGGTGTAGTCATAGGTCCCTCATTTTGCATAAGTTTGATTTATTTTTCAAAGATTGACGAAAAAAAAGAGATTCACGATGGTCAGATTTATGGGAGATTCCATCAAAACCGACAAAAGGCGCTCCGCCGTTATCAAGAGCCCGCTTCTCAATAAGGGGTCTGCATTTACTCAAAAAGAGAGGGACCTCCTCGGACTCAACGGCCTTCTGCCAGGTACGGTCTCCACCCTCGATCAGCAAATGGAGCGCATCTATCGAAACTTTTCTCAAAGAAGAACCCCCCTAGAAAAGTATGAGACCCTCATCGGCCTCATGAACCGCAATGAACTCCTCTTCTACCAGTTCCTCGCCCGCTACCCAGCCGAAATGCTCCCGATTATCTATACGCCCACAGTCGGGGAAGCGGCGATTCAATATAGCCGGATTTACTTCCACCAAAGGGGGTTATATCTCTCATACCCTCAAATGGATCGAATTGAGGAGTCGCTTGAGAACTACGCCTTGGAGCAAGTCGATGTGATTGTCGTGACGGATGGGGAAAGGATTTTGGGTCTTGGAGATCTTGGGATTGGGGGGATGGCCATTCCGATTGGCAAGCTCTCCTTGTACACCCTTTTTGCGGGGATCCACCCGGGGCGGACCCTTCCGATCATTCTCGATGTTGGGACGAATAACGAAGAATTTTTGGGCGACGATTTGTACTTGGGCTGGAGACATAAGAGGATCAGTAGCTCCGATTTTGATGTTTTTATAGAAAAATTTGTAAGGGCGATCCAAAAAAAATATCCGAAAGTCCTTTTGCAGTGGGAAGATTTTGGGAAGGGCAATGCGAGGCGCATTTTAGATCGGTACCGGGATCAACTCCTCTCTTTCAATGACGATATTCAGGGGACTGCGGCGGTTGTATTGGCGGCACTTCAATGGGCCACCCGCGAGGCAAAAAAAGCATTGAAAAATGAGCGGGTTGCGATCCTTGGCGCCGGGTCTGCAGGCACTGGCATTGCAGATATGATTGTCAACCAGATGGTCCAAGAAGGGCTCCCAATGGAAGAGGCGCGCCAAAGGATTTATCTCGTCGATACTGAAGGGCTTATCTGCTTTGCAACGAAAAATCCGACCGACTTTCAAAAGCCTTACATGCAACCGAGGGCGAGTATCCAAACTTGGAAAACCCACTCTACAAATATCTCTCTTTACGACACCGTTGCCAACGCAAAGCCATCGATTTTAATCGGGGTGTGTGCACAAACTGGCGCATTCACAGAGCAAATCATCTCCGAAATGGGAAAGCACAATGCGCGGCCCATTATTTTTCCCCTATCCAATCCGACCGCAAAAGCCGAGTGTACTCCAGAGGAAGCGAGTGAGTGGACGCAGGGGAGGGCAATTATAGCGACAGGAAGCCCCTTTCCCGACGTTGTTTACAAGGGGAAAACAATCCGCATTCCCCAATGCAATAACGTCTATATTTTCCCAGGCCTTGGTTTGGGAGCACTGGCGGCTCAAGCGAGCAAAATCACCGACCGGATGCTTTTAGCCGCTTCGGCCTGTTTGGGAAAATGCCCCTTTTTCCCAAAAATCGAAGAGGTGCGCAGCATTTCAAAGGAAATTGCGCTTCGAGTGGCTCAAGAGGCATGCCGAGAGGGGATTGCAAAGTGTTTAGAAAAAGATCTCGAAAAAGCGATCGCCTCTCGCATGTGGGAGCCCCACTATCCAACCTATACTCCCTAATGAGAGCCTGTTAACGCCGCAAATGCCTTGTGATAATTGGGTTCTTGGGTGATCTCCTCTACGAGCTCTATGTAATTCACGTGATCTTTTTCATCCAAAACGAAAAGAGCTCTTGCGAGGAGCCCTGCAAGGGGTCCATTTTGGAGTAAAACGCCAAATGATCTTCCAAAATCTTTATTTCTCATCATCGACAAGGTGATCACACCGTGGACTCCTTCGTGCTCGCAAAACCGCTTTTGGGCAAAGGGCAAATCGGCAGAGACCGTGATGAAAACAACGTTGGGGTGTTTTTTGGCAAATTCGTTGATGTGTTTTGTCATGGTGCTGCAAACGCCGGTGTCGAGACTTGGCACAGTGGCGATCAGCTTTTTTTTGCCTTGAAATTCGTGGAGTGAATGTTCCTTGAGATCTTTATCCACCAAAATAAAATTGGGCGCTTTTGTGTGAATGGGGGGGAGGTTTCCCTCTAATTGGACAGGTTGCCCTTTGAATTTTGTTTGCGACATGGTCCCTCAAATTTTGATGCAATAGCCACAATAACCGGTTTTGAGACTTTTTGAAAAGGTAAAGGAGAGATTTTTGGGGATCTTTTTGGTAAAGACCATTTTCCAAAACGGTTTTGCGAAAATTTTGGGGACAAATCCTTTGATATCGGCGATTTCTAACCCCGATTCCTCACAAAAATCGCTCAACTCTTCGGGCTTGATGAAGAGGGGATAGACGTGCATATCTTTTGGGGTATTGGGGACAAACCATTCGACCCCTTTGATGATCAAAAGATAGCTCAAAAGGTTCCGATTGAACGTGTGAAAGAAAAAAAGGCCCCCCTTTTTTAAGACCCTGCTCGCCTCTTTGATCACAAGATTTGGCTCTTCGACGTGCTCGAGCAGATCCATCGCGGTGACGACATCAAACTGACCCTTGGAGAAGGGGAGTGAATAGCCACTTGCCAAAGAATAGTTCACCTGTTTTGTCACATCGTGCGCTGCGGCTATTTTCAAACTCTTTTCAGAGAGGTCAATTCCATAGACAAAATGGCCCTCTTTTGCAAGGGCATTTGTCAAAAATCCGGCGCCACATCCGATGTCGAGAACTGTTTTCTCTTTCCCAATTTGGCCAATCACCCAAGGAATTCTAAGCTCGTTTTCTGCTCGCAAAAGGGCAATGGGATGGTCTAAGGCCGTGTACCACTTCTCCTCAAGCAGCTCGTAAAAATCGTTGTTTATTCTTCGCTGTTTTTCCATAAAATATTCCAAAAGACAATTTGATAAATGAAAAAGAGAGACATGATTAAAAACTGCCCTTTTAAAAACGCAAAAAGGGCCTCGGGATTATTGAGAAATCGGCCAATCCAAGGGCTCACTTCCACTCCTTGCACAACGGGCCAGATAAATCCGGCGGAAGTGAGCGTGATCGGGTGGAGCGAAAAAAGCAGAGCATGGAGCCAATGTTCCGATGCAGGGCAGTGCTCTTTGTGGACAAACTCATCTTTGGTGACGAGAAGAGAGGAAAAAATGGCGAGAAGCGCATAGATCAAAAGAGCTCCTTTAGAAAAGGAGACAAAAAGGACAAATCCCATGCATAAGAGGACGCTCAGCGTATCGATCGGATGGCCAATTCTCTCCCAGCGGGGAAGCCCCCTTCGGATATGAAAATAACCCTCATCAAACGCGATACATAGCGCCTGCAAAAGAAAGGGTAAAATCGCAACTACCCACATACTTTCTCCATAACCGCACCCGATATGCTGAGACCTGGGCCAAATGCGAGGCTGATGATCAAAGTCCCATTGGGCACACCCGGGTCTTTTAAAATTTTTTCCCAGATGTGAGGCAAAGTGGCCGACGACATATTGCCGTACTCTTTCAATATTTGAAAACTAAACGCCATTTGCTCCTCTGAAACGCCCAAAGCTTTCACCGCGTAATTTAAAATTTTGGGGCCCCCTGGATGGACGGCAAAAAGAGCGTTTTTGGGAAGGGGATTGCACAACGTTTCGACAAACCGTTTGATCTCTCTGTTGATGAGCACCGGGATCTCTCTGGATAACCCCATCTGAAATCCCCACTCCACTGCCGTCCAAGTCATCGCGTGTAAAGAGTGGGGGATCGTCTCTTCCCTTATCGCAATGAGCCGAAAATGGGGCGCATCTGTTGTCTTTAGCATCGAATATTTAATAAAACCGTCGGCAAAAAGGGTTTGGCAAACGAGTTGATCGAGGTTGTGATTCAAGGGGTTATTGTGGAGCGTACAGAGCTCTGTGTGGACAATATCGGCCCGCTTTTTGCATGGATCACTCAAAAGAAATCCCTGTCCCATCCGAATTGCCGGGATTGAGGCGTAACATCCCATGTGATAGGCGTGTGTGACCGTTGTGAGCGCGCCCCATTCTCTTTGGGAGACAATGACTTGGGCGCCACTTGGCGAAACGTACCCGGTACAAGTCACGTGGATCATATCGTCGGGAGCCAAAGCGTTTTCGGGGTAAAATTTTTCGAAAACTTTGACTACCTCTTCTTGAAAAAATTGGCTTCTCGCAGTTAAATTCTTCCCTTCGGGCTGTTCGTGGAGGCGATAAATCTTCATTTTTTCCCAATCGCGATGCAAGAAATCGGGGAGGACGTGTCCTCTTTTTGCAATTTGCGCGGGCTTGCACCCGACGCGCCAAAGGCTCTCCTTGATGGAGGCGCGCAGATTTTCATCTTGAGAGGCTTTCACGTGGGCATCGACGAGCCAATCAAGCCCCTCCTCTTGGGAAGTTTCGAATTCGGGTCGCAAGATTTCGAAATCGGTTAAAAGCATGTGTCATTGATACCCGCTTTCGATTTATAAAGCAAAAAAAAAGGGGATCTGATAACTGGAAAAATAAGATGAGAAGGCTCCTTTGGATGATTTTCCTTTTCGGCGTCTACGTGTGGCTGATGACTTCGGGACACGATCGGATGGTCATTCAGCAAGGCAAGTCGCTCTTTGAGTCGGTCGTCGCTTGGTTTGACGATGCCGAAATCGATTTTCAAACCGCTCCCCAAAAGGCGAAAAAAGAGAAAAAAAAATCGCGCAGGTGGGACTAAGAAAAGATTTTTTCTCCGACCATCCCAAGTCCAATGATCAAAAGGCTAACCCCTAGAATCTGCTTTATCAAAGAGGTTTTGAACGTGTGGGCCCATTTGACTCCAATCGGCACTACAACAGCAGAGGAGATGCCGATGATTGCCCAAGCGCTTAGATCGATCACTTCTGAGGGAGCGATTAAAAGATAGGTGAGACTCCCAATTCCCGTTGTAATCCAAGTGCATATCGAGGCACTTGCAGAGGCCTCGTGAGCTCGGACTCGATAAGCGAGCAGGAGGGGAAAAACAATGGAGCCCCCGCCAATGCCGATCATGCTCGACAATCCCCCCACAAAAAGAGAAAGGAAGGAGAGGGATCGATTCGGGCTCCTCGCAATTTGAAAGGAGGGGAGTTTGGGAAAACAGAGATACGTTCCCATCAAAAGGGCCATGATTGCAAAAATAATGCTCAAAATACCGCTCTGCATGTGATGCGCTAAAATGGCCCCAGCAATGCAACCGATGACGAGCGAAAGCGCCATCCAACGAAGGATGCCCAAAGAAATTGCCCCTTTTTTCCATTGGGATAAAGTGGAAACTGTAGAAATGACAAAACCAATGGCAAGAGAGGTCGCTATCGCTACTTGCATCGGCCCGCTCTCATAGGTGTGAGTCAACCGAAACATATAGTAGAGCACCGGCACAGTAACCACCCCGCCGCCAATTCCCAGTAACCCTCCCAGTAAACCACTTACAACGCCCAGGAGCAGATACAAAACAAAAATGAGTTCAAAATGCATAAAACGTTTGTTTTCTTTTTCCCCGTTTTATTATGATAATGTCAAGAAGGTTTTTTGATTATGAGTTTAAACGCAATCGAGTGGTCAGAGGCACAAGATCTTCTCGTGAAGGAGGACTTTCAAGAACTTCCAGTGGAAAAAACGGCGAAGGCATTGATTCGCCCAGTGCAAAGGGTGATTGGGAAACTTGCCAGTTCATCTTATATTCAAGGGTCGCAAATGGCTCCTCTGAAAGGGGTGTTTCAGGAATTGAAGCCGAGCCTCGATCAGATTGTCGAAGAGATCAGTGCAATCTCCGGCGCGCTTCTCACTCCGAATCTCAAGAGGAACATTTTGGTCCGGAAAAAAAAGAAAAAGGAGTTTCCGTCAAAAAATAAGAACCTCGGCTTTGCAACTTTTTAAGGTCGAAGGCCTCGAGATATTTGCCCTCTGAGGCGTTAATTTAACATGGGAGGGGTTAAAAACCCCTTCCTTGTTAAATTAATCGACTAGTTTGACCAAAGGTCAAACGTCAGTGGGCAAATAGACGAGGCAAGCGACCTTAAAAAGTTGCAAAGCCGAGGTAACACTTGACATCCGGTATTGGTTGAAGTATTTCTCAAATATCGATTGAGGATTCTTCTATGAAGATATATTGGGTTGCATTTCTTTTTTTACTGGGCGGTTGTCTCACGAGCAACTCGTTGCAGTACGAGGCGGTCTCTGAGACCAATCAGTACCGCTTGGCCCGGGTTCGCAAGGGGATGAGTCAAAAGCAAGTGCTTCAAGTCATGCACAAACCTTACAGTTATGAGTCATTTGAATTTGACGATGACATTTACGACGTCTGGTTTTATGTGACTCGTCCAACCGGGCTCGATCAGAGCCGCATGGTGCCGCAAAATTTGACCCCTCTCACATTTAGGAATGGGACTTTAGTTGGAAGGGGCTACTATTGGTACTATTACGCGATGAAAGAGCAGGCCCATGAAGCCTCTTTACAATCTCCGGCTGAGAAGAAAACGAGCAAAGAAAATGGTGCTGAGGATAAGGCATTTGAAAAAACATTAAAGTCGACGCTCAAGCCGGAACCAGAAAAAGGGGCAACAGAGGAGCAAAAACTGCCGCCAAACGTCCATATTATCAGCGAAAATGAACCGCTCAAGTCGGAAAAAGGGGGAACAGAGGAGCAAAAACTGCCGCCAAATGTCCATATTATCAGCGAAAATGAGCCGCTCAATTGTGAGATTTGCCCTCCGAAGGAGTGTGCTCCCGACCGGTTTGTTATTTTGCAAAAGGGGATGAAAGAAACCCAAGTCTTTCTCCTTTTTGGAAAACCTTTAAAACATGAGAGTTTCACCCTTTGCGAAAATCATTACGACATTTGGATATACGACACGATTGCTTCTAAGACAAATAAGCCATCCATCGTCCCCCAGCATCAGACGATTTTGACGTTTAAGAACGCTGTGCTGATGAGCATGGATGATGAGACTTATTACGAGCTGAAGAGCCAGCTTCCCAAAGAGGAAGTTTCAGCAGTTCAGCCCCCTCAAAGTGTGCGTGTACCCCAGCAGAAGCAGCGCTCTTCCGCTTTTAAGCCCTATTTCCCGAAAGGGGCTCCTTTAGGGGTGATTTCTCAGGACTTGCTTTCGAAGGTGAAGAAGGGGATGAGCGAGTCGCAAGTGCTTGAAATTTTGGGTACAACTGCCGACCAAGACACTTTTATGATCAAGAAAGATGTCTACGATATTTGGTATTACAAAATGGATCCGAATGGCGCATCCATTCCTCTCACTTTTAGAAATGGGGTGTTGATTGGAAAGAGTGCTCGGGAGTATCACAGAATCAAGAAGAAGAAAGGCGGCGAAAAATGCGACGACTGTTACGACGAGAGAGGGGAGAGGCTGCAAAAAAATGAGTCAGATCAAAATTTTGACTATTGGTAAGTTTCTACTCATTTATCTTTTGCCTCTATGTGCTGTTTTTTATGTTTCTTTTGGCTGCTGGAGAGTTCCTAAACAACTTTGGGTTTGTGAGGGGAGTTATGCTTTATGTACTTCGGCTCATTGCATTCCGCAGCCGGGATATCCGAGCAAATCGATCTGTTTTTGCGAAGTAGTGGAGCAGGGGCAAAGCGTTTCCAATATTCCCTGTATTGCGAGAAAGCCGAGGATTGATAAGCAGGGGGTGACGACTCTTTTATCTGCATTTTCTTATAAGCATTCCATTGAGGGTACGAAGTTGATGAAATGCCCCGGAAAAACTCCTTGGTCTTGGTGTTTCAACAAGCAGTGTACAGTCGATCCCAAAAATCCGAAAGGGGCGATCTGTTTTTGTGATGTGATCGATTCGGATGAAGATTGGCTCACGTTTGGCGGGGGGTGTGATCCGACCACTTGCTCAAAAGGGTATTGGTCTGGATCTTCTATCGCAAGTTTTGATAAGATGAATATTTTCATGAAGAAGAAACTGAAACTGGAAGAATTGCCCATTCGATGGTGTGTGATTCAGTGATATCTCGAAAGCTCATTTCGGTGATTGCCCTGCTTGGAATGGGCTCAAGTTTTGTAAAATTGCCTGAAATTGCAGCGCTTGTATCCCCTTGCAAAGAGTGCTCGTTTGCGGAGCCCTATTTACCTCTCATCGCATCGGCCTATTTTGCGATTCTTTTTGCCCTCTCTCTTCTATTTCCCCATTTTCCTAAGAGCCGTCACATTGCGGGGAGTGGACTTTTATCAGGGACAGCCATTGCGCTGTTATTGATCTTCCGCATGGGAGGGCACCTATGTATCCCCTGTCTTGTGGGCCATTTTTGCAGTATTGCGATTTGGGCTCTTTGGCTTTTTTTCCCAGAAAGAAGCAAAGTTGTTGAAGATCATGTTGCTTTGAAGTGCTCGCTCCTTTTTTTGATTCCCGTCTCTGTTGTCGCACTGTTTGGCAATCTGAATCTCACGTTAATGGCGTATGATATCAAAAAGAGCGAGCCATTTTTAGAGCTCGGTATGCGGGTAGGGGAGGCGATACCCACCGTCAGTGGAGTTCCTTGGAATGGGAGGGGGAAAATTTTCAATTTTGTGGCGCCTGATTGCCCTTTTTGCAAAGAGCAGATGGAAATTCTTGGGAAAATTCCCTCTTTGGATATCACTTATATTACTCCGAGTTTAGAGGGGCCGCTGATGCAACTAGCTCCAAAGGGGGAATGGATCGAGGATCGGGATTTGACTTTGCGGGGGCTCTTTAAAATTCGGGGCTATCCGACCCTTTATGTCGTTGACGATCAGGGAAAAATTGCCAAGGTGATCCGAGGGGTATCTGAGGAGTTGAAAACGCTTGCCAATGCCGATCCTCTTGAGTATGATCCGAATGCAAGGGTGCTTCAGTGAAGTTCAGGACGCGGCTCTATCTTTTTTTTGTGATTATTGCGGCTATATCCATTCTCAGCACTCTGGGGATCGTCATCCATGAGAGCCGCGGAGCCATTTTCGAAGAACTGCAAGGGAAGGTGGTTGCGGTAGCCGCGACAACAGCAGCGCAAATTCCGGGAGATCACGTCTCCAAGATTCAGACTCCCAAAGATCAGGAAACTCCCGAGTACAAGGAGCTTCAGAAGACCCTTCGCAAAGCGCGCAACGCAAATCGGACGAAACAGCTCTATGTGAAGTATCTTTATGTTACGCGGCCGAGTGCGAGCGACGAAAACAAGTTTGTGATTGTCGTGTGTCCTGAAGAAGATCCGGAGAAATTTTCTCCAGTGGGCGATCCAAACCCTGGCGCAAACAACGATTTTCTAGAGGAGCACACAAATGAGACGTATGCTTTTGATAAAGCGACATCGGATCCTTGGGGGACCTGGTTGACAGGCTATGCTCCCATCTACGATTCGCAAGGAAAGTATGTGGGAACCGTGGGCGCCGATGTGAGCGCTGCCTTTGTCGAACATGCGCTGAATCGCGTTTATATTTATGGAGCTGTCACCCTACTCATTTCCCTTCTTTTGGCGATGATTGCAGCGACATTTCTCGCAAGGCGTGCGACAAAGGCATTGAGAGCTCTTAAGGCAGCGACAGTTGAGATTGGCAAAGGAGATTTTTCTCACCGCCTTATTTTGGATACTAAAGACGAATTTGCCGATCTTGCCAACTCGCTCAATCAGATGTCAGAAGGGTTGGAGGAAAAGGAGCGGCTAAAAATCGGTTTTGCTCGCTATGTGTCGCAGCACGTTCTCGAAAAGATCGCCAAAGGGAAAGGGTCAGCAAAACTCGAGGGCGAAAAGAGGAAAGTGACGGTCTTTTTCTCCGATATTCGGGGCTTCACCCACATAGCAGAATCGATGGAACCAGAAAAAGTGGTCGCACTTCTCAACGAATACTTTAAGATCATGCTCGGCATCATCTTCGAGCACAATGGAATGATGGATAAACTGATCGGGGATGGGATCATGGCCGAATTTGGAGTGCCACTGGATGACCCTGAACAGGAAAAAAACGCCGTGATCACCTCGATCGAAATGTATCGAGCCCTTTATAAGCTCAAGGAAAAATGGAAAAGCGAAGGAAAACCCAATATCGATATCGGAATCGGCATTCATACAGGGGAGGCAATTATGGGGAGCGTGGGATCAGAACAGAGAATGGAATACACCGCCATTGGCGATACAGTCAACGTGGCCTCCCGGCTACAGCAAGTCTCTAAAGAGGGGAAATATCCGATCATCATCAGCCAAAGCACTTTTAATGCCGTAAAGCACGATTTCAACTATAGAGCCCTAGGCCCGCAAACGCTTCCCGGAAGAGATCACCCGGTCGAGGCCTACGCGATCATCCCGCCAGGCTTCAGCATCGATTAGGGTTCATAGGGCTCATAAGCCACTTTTATGCTTATAAGTAGTAGAGCTTTCTTTAGCTGTTTTGCTCCTCGTTGCGCAGTCTTTTAGCGCCCCCACTAAATCCACATGAAGGCTTGCCAAAGAATACTCGGGTAGTTCTAGTTTCTCATTTAGATCGTATAAGGTCGATATCACTCCTAGATTAACTCCCGCAGGAGCCTTATCTGTATTTGCAAACGATTCAGCAAGAGTCTTAGTAATACCTTTTTCACTCAAATACGGGACTACCTGTTTACCTGTTAAAGGATGTTTGTCGAGACAAGACACTAAAACCTCTTGGGAAGGAAAGTGCATAGTGTTGGCGTCTAGAGAACGCATCTCTTTGGCATATGCACCTGGTAGAAGCGGCAATAGTAGATTCTCAATGAGAGAAAAAACATAAGATGTCAGAGTAGATATTTTGTCGATTAAAGGGCGAAGAATCCTTTCGCCAACGACTTCAGCAGGGGTTTTTTCAATAAGATGAATAGATCCATTGCTATTTTGAACGAATCTACTCGTACCAAGACGTGCGGCATCTCTCCCATCCAATGCCCCTGCGCTTTGAAAGACACTGGAAGCATAAGTCTGAGAGCTTAGAGCGCTAGTAGAATTTATAAACGAAACCATTGCCATGCTTTACCTCTCTTATATCTTAGAAAGGATCGATGGTACGCTCTTCCTGAAAAAAATGCGAGAAGATCCCACTTTTCGAACCTATTCATCTAGACAATAAAATCTTTACATGATATCGTGTCTTTCTCATAATAAGCAGGAAGCAGAACGGAGACAAAATGAATAAACTAGGAAGCCTATCATTTGCTATTATTGTTTTACAGCTTACTATGAGTTGTGCATTTGCAGAAGAGAAAAAATTCTACAGTCAATATCAACAAGACCAATATATTTATGAAAATTTCTTCAAAAATAAACAAAACGGTGTTTTTGTAGATATTGGAGCACATGATGGAATCTCATTGAGCAATACCTATTTTTTCGAAAAAACTATGGGATGGACAGGTATTTGTGTTGAACCTATCCCTGAAGTTTATAACCGATTAAAAAACAACAGAAACTGCTTATGCGTCCAAGGCTGTATTTTTGATAAGCGAGAAAGTGTTCCGTTCTTAAAAATTTCTGGGTGGGCTGAAATGCTAAGCGGAATCATTGAAAATTATGATCCACATCATGTGAAAAGAATCCAGTGGGAAATCGACCTCAATGGAGGGCAATCGGAAGTTATCAACGTAAAATGTTATAATCTAATGCAACTTTTGCTCGATAATCACATTCAACACATTGACTACCTAAGCATCGATACTGAAGGAGGGGAATTGGGGATCTTGCAATCTATTGATTTTTCTCGTATAGATATCGACGTGATTGAAGTCGAAAACAATTATCTTGGCCCCTTTCAAGCATTCCTCGAACCTTTAGGATATAAAAAAATATGTGATTTAGGCCCCGATGAAATTTATCGAAAAACAAAGGATCCACTTTTATGAAGATAGGAAAATTAGCTCTATTTTTAGTATTCCTTATTCCTTCATTAGGGCATTCTTACTGGCAAGATTTGAGCTATAAAAGCGACATAAAAGAGCACAAACAGGAATTTCTGTATTGGATTGCCAATCGAAGTTTATGGGATGCATATGCGAGAATTATTCTAACGGTGAGTTGCAATGATGCGGATGACATTCCTAAATGCTCTGATGCAGGAAAAGTGTTTGATAAGGAAGAAGTTATTCCCTATCAGCTAATGCACAATGGCATAAAAGTAATAAAAGATGGCTATTGTGCAGCTTGGATGACTGATTTGATCTATGGATTGAAAGGACATCATGAGCCGCAAGAAGAAAAAGTTTTTTATGAAGTTCTTAAATATATTCCCAAAAAAGCAGTAATGATTGAGCTGGGAAGTTATTGGGGATATTACTCCCTTTGGTTTGCTAAGGAAATAACAGAAGCTAAGAATTACTTAATTGAACCAGATCCAGAACGCTTAGACCTAGGTAGAAAAAACTTTGCCCTTAACAACTTCTCTGCTTCGTTTTTTCATGGATATCTTGGCACGTGCGGTCCAGATGCAGGCAACTACCAAACAGCTCGACAGATCCTTATCGATTCTTTTTTAGAGGAAAACAATATTGACCATGTGAATATCTTACATTCTGATATACAGGGATCTGAATATGAAATGCTAGAATCGGCAATTCATTCCATTGAATTAGGAAAAATCGATTACTTCTTCATCTCTACACATTCTGAGAAAATTCATAGTGACTGCATAAATTTTCTGAGAACTCGCCGCTATGAAATTATAGCGGAACACTCGCCCCAAGCAAGTTACTCGGTTGATGGACTAGTCGTTGCTAGGCGAGATGCCCTTTCCCATCCTCAAAAAGTAGAAATCAGCAAAAACTTATGAAGAAAATTGTTTGTTTAATGTGGTTTTTTATTTGTTTTTCCATAAATGGATTAGAAGTGGACATTGTTTCCAGCTTTGATATAGATGAACTCCCATCAAAGTTATTGAATATCAAACAGGAGTTCAAAATAAATCGAACATATCCTGCTGACTATTGGGCAAAATCTGCAGATGACTCGAATTTAAAAAAAATCATTGTTTTTGATCCGACTTTTGGGGGTGCTACTAGCATCATGCCTACATTGCCAAAAGAAAAGTTAGTTCTTTTCTTATGGGAACCGCATATCTTGCCATTAGACATATATGATGCCTATTCACGGGTGTATACTTGGGATGATAGTCTTGTTGATAATGTGAAGTTTTTCCGTTTTAATTACCCCTGTCTTATGCCATATAGAGAAAATGCTCTTTCTTTTGAAAAGAAAAAATTATGTACAATGGTAGTTGGTAATTGGACAAAAGAACGTCTGAGTGTGCTCAAGTTTTTTGAAAATAACTATCCAGAGGGATTAGAATGTTATGGGAAATGTCCTCCTGGATTAGAGCGTGCATCTATGCACAAAGGACACATCTTAGGTTCACATTCAGGAGAAGAGAAGGTCACTACTCTTCAGAATTACCGCTTTTGCATCTGTTTTGAAAACACACCTGGAGTGCAAGGCTACATTACTGAAAAAATTTTTGGTTGCTTCGCCGCAGGGTGCATTCCTATTTATCTGGGCCCGAACAACATAGAGGACTATATCCCAAAGTCTTGCTTCATTGATTATCGAGCTTTTGGAACGGATGCTGAATTATACCAATTCATTTCTGCCATCTCTTCAGAAAGACATCAAGAATACATAGAAGAAATTAAAAAATATCTCGAAAGTGAGCAAGCTCAGCTATTCTCCCCTCAATTTTTTGAAAATATTATATATGAATCAATTACTCAGTGACTTATATAAATTGGAATTGGGTTGGAATCCATTCGCAACGTCTGATAATACACGTTATGTTGCCTAACTAGACTCATTGCAATACCGAGTACGACCATTGCGCCATCATGAGTGACGCGGTCCGATCGAGCGGGGCCAAAGGCCGCAGCAAGCTAGTTGTCACCTATTTGCATGCCGGGTTAATAATAAGTTGACGCATATCCGTAAAAAAATTTATCATCCTTCGCATATTCACAGCAGGATGTGTGTGAAATATCTGTGGGTCTTTTTTTTAATATGTATTCATCCTGTTTTGGCACAAGAGCTGCCCTTATTATATAATAAAAATCATGATCTTCCCCGTTCCCTGCGTGAACTAGAATTGATTAATCATGCGAAGTTGAGCCTGCAAAAAGCTCTTAACCTTGAGTCCAAACTTAATAATTCCCCTTTTGCAGGAGACACCAAAATCAATATTTGGCCATCCGACACACCCTCTGATCATCTACTAAACAACTTATGCAATTTCCCCGGCGCCTCGCACCTACATGTAGGGCTACTCATGGGGGGATCTTTTATCGCCGCTCTCTATGGCAATCAAGATATACTGAAGGAAAAGATAGGAGTGGATTGGTTCAAAGAGTATCCTAAAAATCGATTTGATTCCAATTGTGCCTCATATCTAGACATGACCAAATTTAAAATTATTAATGATGGATGTTTTGAGGTAAATAAGTCTCTTTTTACTGCTCCAATTGACATTTATTTTTATGACGCTGACCACAGTTTTTTAGGACATCAACAGGCATTTACTTACTATGATGATCTTTTTTCCGACCTATTTATTGCTGTCGTCGATGACTGGAAATGCCCCTGGGTAAGAAGATCTACTTTCAAAGCGTTTGAAAAACTGGGCTACTGTATCTTATACGAAGCCGCCATACCGGCAAGCGATGCTTATGGACATGGTCAATATGTTGCAGTGATAAAAAAACAGTACCTGCAAGAAAAGTTAATTTTTTCTAAAAAGAAGAGTGTTTCCCCCATCAATTTCGCTAATTAATTCACATCCATCAAAAAGTTTCCAAATAGAGGACATCTTTGTATGGTTGCCATCGACAATTAAAAAAGCATTAGAAAGCAAAACATATCCACCGGATTTAACTTTTGGGAAAAAAAGCTGAAGGTCTAGAAGCGAACCTTCTTCAGACATATTGCCGTCTAAATGAAGAAAGTCTATTTCCTGTATTTGATTAATGGCCGTTTCAGATGGGGCATGAATGATAGAGCAATAAAAACTAAGCTCCCACTGATTGATAAGGGACTCAAATTGGGTTTTAATTTCTAACATGTCAAGCTGCAACCACCACGCATAATTAGGGTCTCTCATATTTACACCCTTCACAGCTTCCTCATTTGACCAAGCGTCGATGGCGTAAAGATGCCCTTTCCCAAGGTACTTGAGAGTCGCTGCTGCTGGTAACACCGAAGAGCCTGTAAAAGCTCCTATTTCAACACAAACCTGAGGGCGATTTGTAAAAATTAAATCCATGATCAATTCAGCTTTTTTAGTAGAACACCAGCTGTTTGCAAGATGCGTAAAGACCTCATCTTTAATCGGCTGAAAATTAGCGTCTGGCAAACTTACCAATCGCAAATCCCAAAAGCTTCTTCCATGTTTGTCATAGGTAGGGGGCGTTTTTACGAGTTTGCGTAACTGTTCCGTGATCGCTCTCGCTTCATCTAGATATCCAAATTTGTCGATGTACAATCCAGTGAACCCTTGTTTTACAAGCTCATGAATCATTTCAGGGACAGGAGACTGACTGATCTTTTCTTGCCAGCGATCTACTTCTCCTCCTCTCATGGCACCAAAGCTCCATTTGAGCGAGTGGGAATGGAGTGGCCCCTTAAAATGGGCATAAGAATTGATCTGACCTCTTGGCCCCTCAGGAAAATAGATATAGGGAAGTTGAAAAATCATACTCTCAGGAGGAAGAATATGTTCAATTTTCCGAATAAACTTCTTGTCATTCTCATATTCGAACGCTATTTCAGGTAACTTAACATAAGGCACATCTACAGAAGAAGAATGATTGAAAAGACCCACCCCTAGAAGGATTAAGCTCACTCCTTCTAAGAGCGTTTGATTTTTAAGTCGTTTTTGCAGAAGTAGAAAAAAGCCAGCTAAAGCAAAAAAAGCGATAAATACGCAAATACGATTGTAGTTGCGAATCTCAGATAAAAAGAAAAAAGAGATCAAGGAGGCAAATCCCCCCATGGTAGCTAAAAGAAGAGCTGCGAGATTGAAATGCTTGAGAGCATCCATAGTCAAATCCCCATTCTCTTCTCTTCTTTTAAGAAAAAGAGCCCCAAGCAAATATAAAAACCCTAAACTCCCAATAAGTCCCAGGCTAGCACTCGTGTTTTCTGTGACAGAAACCGCGTGTTGATTATAAGAGCGCTTGAGATCAGAAAATAAACGATCCCCATCCCTTGGGAGCAATAACTGAGCAATTTTTAACCCATTTTGTTCAGTTTCAATAGGATCTCGTTCGATGACTTTATAATGCGCTCCATGTGTCCATTGAAATTTGATCGTCTTATACAGATTAGCCGCCAAAGAAAGTGAAATGAGGGCAATGAAAAATAGAGCGTATTTGAGAGGTTGTCCCAGCCGTTCCCTATAGCTGGCAATGATCCCTCCCACGAGGATAAAAAAAGCGGAAAAATAGGCATAGTAAATCCCATTTGACCCAATCAACAGACAAACAAGGCAATAAAAAAATAAAGTGGATTTTTTGAGATGATTTTTATAGAGCGCGATGGCGAGGCCTGCCGCTAAAGGGATCAGATAGTAGCCGCTTAAAAAAAGATGGTACTCCTCTTTGATCAAATGATAGGGCAGAAATGAGAATAAAATACTCCCTGTCAAGGCAAAAGGATAGCATAAACCCAAAGATCGGAGAACTCCCAATGTAGAGAGGGTAATCAAAGGAAATCCAAGCAGAAAAAAGATGTTTAAAACCAAAACCCAATTAGAAGTAAATAGGGCGATCACTTTAATAATTAGATAATTAAGACATTCTGGAGTAGGAAAATTAACCAGACAATGTCCTCCAGGAGCTCCCAGAGAAGGATCTGTTAAATACCATCCCGTCGTAATGACTGATTTAATTGTCATTGCATAAAAAATGGTGTCGCCAAAATAGTTAAAAGGGAGTAGCCATTGTTCGAAAGACCAAACCTGAAAGACCAAAAAAAAGCAGACTATCGACAAGAAAAAAGCGAGGAGGTATTCTCTCGCGGTGTTTACAAGTGGGAACAATCTGTCGTTAAGGACGAGACTTCTCATCGTTATCTTACCCCTTTAGGGGCACAGTATAGCTAGAAAAAGTTGTTTTTGTATATGAGACTATCTCACTATTCGAATTTTCCTGTTTTTGACCTTTTGGAGCAGATTTCAAACGCCCTTTCTCGGCCGTGTGTTTTCACACGACCATCGAAAGGGAAACCCTAAAGGGCGTTTGAAATCTGCTCCAAAATCTCTAAAAACATTTAAAACCCTAATAGTGGGATAGTCTCATGGCGCTGATTAGAAATTTTCAAGAGAACGATGGAGTCTTTGTTTTTGATTCTGCAATAGATGGGACTCTTTCCACATATGACGCTCATCACCTAAAGACCCTTGCTCGAGTAGAAGAAAACCACTTTTGGTTCCAGATGCGAAGGGATAAAATCTGTAAAACAGTTGAGCGCTATGTCCCCAAATCGGCAAGAATTCTCGAAATTGGAGGAGGGACGGGATTTGTCGCTTCCAAAATACAACAACTCGGGTTCAAAATTGCAATGGCGGATATCCATGCAGAAGGTTTTGAGTGGGCAAAAAATCGGGGGATTTCCCCACTCTATCAGTTTGATCTTTTCAATCCCCCTTTTGAAGCGGAATTCGACGTCATCTGTCTTTTTGATGTGTTGGAACATCTTCATGATCCTTTGCAAGCCATGACCTGTCTAAAAAGGATGCTAAAACCTCAAGGGACGTTGATCCTGACACTCCCCGCACATATGTGGCTCTGGAGCCAATCAGATCTGATTGCAGGGCACGTTTGTAGATACACCAAGCGCAAACTTAAACAGCTTTGCGAGCAATCGCATCTACAACTTGTCCATGCTCGTTACTTTTTTACGGCCATTCTCCCCCTGCTCTTCTTAAGAAAATGGTCAAAAAAAGAAGCGAGCACTTTCGATCCTAAAATCTCTCCCTTTCTTAATACCCTCCTAGGAGCAATTACCCGCTCTGAATTTTACCTCGATCGGTTTTTACCCAATTTTGCCGGAGGTTCTCTATTAGCAGTGGCTAAATTGTAATCATAAAATGCTTCAACCTGCTGGGTGATGTAATGAACCTGTTCTAAGGTGAGATTGCAAAATAGAGGAAGCCTGACAAGACACCGACTATAGAAATCACAATAGGGCAAGGCCCTGTTTCCGTGCTCTTTTCTATAAAAAGTGGAACGGTGAAGGGGTTGATAATGGGAAATAGCCATAATTCCCCTTTTTTTGAGAAATTCGATGAGCATTTGCCTTTCGCTAAAGGTTTTACACACGATATAAAATAGGTGCGCATTATTCGTCGCATAAGCTGGGAACTGCGGCAGCTGAAAATGTCCAAGAGCTGCCAATGGCTGCAGTGCTTCTTGGTAAGCGTGCCAAATTTTTAACCGCTTTCTTTGGATGGTTTGTAATTCTTCTAGCTGTGCATAAAGAAATGCTGCAATCATATCTGAGGGGAGAAAGGAGGACCCGATGTCGACCCACGTATACTTAGCCACTTGTCCCCGGAAAAACTGGGAGCGATTTGTCCCTTTTTCTCGAATAATTTCTGCGCGCAAAACAAACTTTGGCTCATTGATAGCGAGCAGCCCCCCCTCCCCTGACGAGATGTTTTTTGTCTCATGAAAAGAAAAAGTCCCCAAATGTCCTATTTTTCCTAAGGGAATTCCTTTGTAATAGCTATCAATTCCATGCGCTGCATCTTCTACTACAAATAACTGATGCTCTTTAGCAAGCTGCATCAAAGGATCCATATCACAGGCCGCTCCAGCATAGTGAACAGGTACAATCACCTTGGTTTTTTTTGTGATCAAAGAGGGAATTTTAGAAACATCGAGATTGGGATGATTGGGTGAGCTGTCTGCGAACACAATCTTGGCACCTCTCAACACAAATGCATTGGCTGTCGAAGGGAATGTAAATGAAGGGACAATCACCTCATCTCCGGGGGCGATCCTCGTCAAAATAGCCGCCATCTCTAAGGCATCTGTACAAGAAGTAGTGAGGAGCGTTTTATGAAAACCAAAGGTCTCTTGAAAAAACTGCTGACATTTCTTTGTAAATACGCCATCTCCAGAAATTTTTCCCAGCCGGACTGCCTCAGAGATATAAGCGAGCTCTTTTCCAGCAAGGTAGGGTTGATTAAAAGGGATCGTAATCGACTCATCCATTGATTTTTCTATATATTAAGTAGGTTGGTTTTGCCTTGATACTCTCAAAAATTTTCCCAACGTATAATCCTAGCACCCCAAGAGTAAAAATGATTACCCCAGAAAAAAAGGAGATCGAAACGATCAGGCTAGGGTACCCACTTACAGGGATAGTCCCCCTTAGAGCACGAAAAACAATACTCCCGGCGAAAACGAGGGCAAACAAAGAGATGAGCATCCCAAATCCAATCATCATTCTCAACAACTTATCGCTATAGACAAGCATCACATTGAGCGCGAGCCTAAATTTTTTGGCAAAACTATACGAGCTTTTACCTCGAGGTCTTTCTGCATGATCTACTAAAAGAGTTGTTTGTCGAAACCCCACCCAATGAACCATGGCGGGGAAATATTGGATACTGCTCTGAATCTGTAACATCGGATCGATCGCTTTACGGTGATAAATGCCAAAATTGGCAATAGAGCTGTCGTAGGTAATCCCGCTTAAAAAAGAGAGCCCATAATAAAAAAGCTTGGAAGCAAGAGATCTCCTTTGATTCCTTCTAGCCAAAACCACCTCATAACCTTCTTGGGCTTTATGATACAAAGCGGGAATCTCTTCTGGGCGATCTTGCAGATCACAATCCATCACGACAACCCATTCTCCTGAAGCTGCTTCAATTCCCGCGGCAATTGCCGCATGTTGTCCAAAATTGCGACTGAGTTGAACCCCTTTTATCCTCTCGTCCTTGAGACACCACTTTTCCACTTTTTCCCAAGACCCATCGCGACTCCCATCCTCAACAAAAATGATCTCAAATGAGGAAGTGAGGGGCAAAATCTGGTCTAAAAGCCTGAGCACAAGCTCATCGATCAGCTCTTCCGCTTGATAAACGGGACTGACAATAGATAAGTGCACGGAAAATTGTTTCACAGCAAAGAAATATAACAAAACAATCCCCCCGTTTCAAGGATTGAAATTTGTCCCTTTCTCTTTTAAGATATTGAGCAATGACACTGCTCCATACGCAACGGCTGATCTTACGTCCCTGGCGCCCCTCCGATCTATTTCCTTTTGCGCAAATCAATGCAGACCCACAAGTAATGGAGTTTTATCCTGAGACGTTGAGCCAGATCCAAAGTGATGCCTTAGCAGAAAAGATCCAAAAGGATTTTGCAGAACGGGGCTATGGATTTTGGGCCGTGGAGGTCCCCGGAGTTTCTGATTTTATTGGTTATATCGGACTTAATTATTGGAATTTGGAAGCTCCATTTGCTCCTTGTATTGATATTGGCTGGCGTCTTGGGTCTCCTTACTGGGGCAAAGGGTACGCAACAGAAGGGGCAAAAGCGGCACTTCACCATGGTTTTGAGATTCTAAAATTCCCCGAAATCGTCTCCATGGCTACGATCAAAAACATCCGTTCCCATCGCGTCATGCAGCGTTTAGGAATGACAAACGATCCTGCCGAAAACTTCCAGCACCCTAAACTGCCTCTAGGGCACCCTTTAAGCTGGCGTGTCCTCTACCGCTGCCGTCATGGGAAGGGATGCCGTTGATCAGAAGTTTTCTGCTAGGTGCGAGGTCGCTTCTTTGTACGTTTTGGGATCTTGGCTCACTTCTCTCCCCTTCTTTTCTTTACGGATCAAAACAAAGTGATCTGAAAGGAAATGGGCTAAAGCATGCACGCTTTCAATTGGGATCCAATCGTCGAGCTCTCCATGAATCGAATAGACGGGACAGTTGAGCTGTGCCAGGTCCTTTTTCATATCCATTTGAAGATAGGAATGCCAGTACTTATGTGAATAGCCAAAAGCTTTGAGTTCGGATTTAGGCGATTCGAGCGCCTGGGCAAATTCCCTCTTTGCCTGGACGAGAAATCCGTGGATATACTGGGGGGTGTAACTGGAATTGACTAGGGAGCTTCGCAAAGAATAGAGTGTTTCGTCGAGTGGAGTCCAAGCACCCCCAGAACTAATGAGGACGATCGCTTGAAGTCCTTTGATTTTTGTGCCCAAATGGGCCCCAATTCTCCCCCCATCCCCTTGTCCGATGATTCCGATTTTGCCATTCCATTGAGACACGGTAGTTTTGAGATTTTCATAGAATAAAACGTGATCGGCAAGGCGCTCCGTGAGCGTAGAGTTTTCAGGGTCACTCTCCCCTCCCCTTTTTTCTAACGTAACAAGGCAAAATCCGCCCGCGGTCAAATCGCTTTGGATCATCTCATGCAAACGGAGTGCGCTCTCTTTTTGAGAACCTGGGATAAGAAATACAATCGGGTACGCTTCTTTTTGAGGTGGGTCGATATAGATGGCGAGAGCGCTCCCATCTTCTCTACTGAGTGAAATAGAATGTGTACAGTAAAGGGAGCTCACTGCTAAGATCAGCCAAAGGATCATACGTAGACTTATAACATATAGATTTTTTTTTATGGCAAGAGATTTAGCCTTTCTTGAAGCGAGGGGCGACACAGTTGAAAACCTAAAGGCGATGCAGCTCAGTTTGATCCGTTCCATTGATGGGGGGATGATCGATCTAGAAGACACCTACTATAATCAGGTGCTCTTTCTCATCGACGAAGCCTCCCTTTCCAAAAGCTGGGATGAACTCATGGAAGTGATCTCAAAGGCGAAAACTCTCGAAGTAGATATTGCTGCATGGCTCGCAGGCCATGGGCAAACATCTTTATCTCTCCCGTGGCCCCGCCCGCCGAAAAAGGGCGAGTAGCGCGCTGATCGCCTGCGCGACGTTGAGGGAGGCGATTTTCCCCGCCATAGGGAGGTAGATGGAGCGGTCCGCCTTTTTTCTTAAAAGCGGCTGTATCCCCTCCCCTTCCGATCCGGCAATGAGGACCGTTTTTGGCGAAAAAGAAAAGGTGTAGGCTGACTCTGCTTTTGAATCGAGAAGCGTCGCCACAATTTCAAAGCCCGCCTCTTTAAACTGATCCACCGCCTGGGCGAGATTGGAAATGCGAATGAGGGGAATCAATTCACTTGCCCCCGAACTCGCCTTTGCAACAACGGGCGTCACATCGCAGCCCCGATTTTTAGACCAAGCGACGCCGTCAATCCCAAAGCACTCAGCAGAGCGGAGGAGCGCCCCAAAATTTTGCGGATCAAAGATTTGATCGAGCATGAGCACAAACGCTTGCTCTCTTTCTTCTTTGAGAAATTCCCTCACATCCAAAAAAGTTCTCCCTTGAATATGAGCAACCCACATTTGATGAGAATCGGACCCAGCCATCTGATCCAAAACTTTTTCAACGACAAATATAATGGGGATGTTCATCTCTTTGATCTTCTCGAAGAGAGGCCCCTTTTTCCCCTGAACTGTGAATACTTTTAAAATCTTTTTCGGCGCGTGTTTTAAAAGTTCTTCAAGAGCATGAACTCCCATGACGAGTTGATCTTTGGGGGGCCATTTTTGATTCATATCAAAACTGCCTCGAAATTTGTCCCCAGCCCGATACGGGGGTCCAGCGGAGTTTAAACTTCTGCGAAAAATCGCCTCTCCCCGCACTCGAAATAGAGGCATCGACGACCCGAGTTGAAAAATACTGGATCTCTGCTCCGAGCCCTAAGCACCACAAAGATTTGAGTTTCCACTCAATCGACGCCCACCCCGTTTGCCCCCCATTTCCCCCCGAACTTGTTTTCAACGACTGCCGATTCGGATTGAAAAAGACAGTGTGGACCCGATTGTGCATTAAGTTGTAGGCGTAGCCCGCCGTTAAAATAACGGGACCCATAGTTTCAAAACTGAACTGCCCCCCAAAGAAAAAGCCGTTCCAGACCTGCCGGAATGTCCCCGCTCCCCCGCTTCGCCTCAGCTCCTCAAAATAGCCCGAATAGCCAATCAGAGGGGTTAAAATCACCTTGTAGAGCCTCCCTGCAGTCAAATTCACCGCATAGCCAAAATAGCCCGACGCATCTGCCGTCCATCCGCTAGAAGTGATCGCGCTCGTCCCAAACGTTCCATAGGCACCCCGCAAAAAAAAACTGAGGTCCCGATGGATCACCTTGAGGGTAAGGCCATTGATCCAGTATTCGACATCGCGAAAGAGTTCGCTAAAGTTGAGCGTTGGTGGCGTTCCCGGATCTTGGATATGCCAGTGGATCCGATCATTTCGGTACCCGGAAAAAATTTCCCACCTGAGCGGCTCATTCACTGTCGCAAAAAGGGCGCACTGAAAAACTAAACAATAAAAAAAGAATCTCATAATGGAGTAGGCTTTACCCGTTTGGCCCAATAATCGGGCCCGTAATCGTAGCACAGCTGCGCATCTTTGGCAATCGCCTCTTTTGTATAGAGGATCACATGGCTTTGATTGTCAAATGTCGCCAATGTCGATTCGAGATTGGGAGCATTGCTGTGATTGATGTAACGGGCAAGCCCTCCTTGCTCTGCTGCATCAATTGTATAGAGGGAGCGCTCCCCGTGCGTTACGAGATATTCAAAGCAGTAACTATTTTTTTCATCGCTTTTTTGCCTTTTTCGCACCTTCCCGGCGTATTCGGCAATGAAGCGCATTTTTTTCAAGGGTGCAAGGGCAAAAACCCCCCATCCGAGGTCCGCATTGATATATCGGATCGCCACTTTAGGCTCCTGGGATGTCAAGATCTCTTTTTTAAAATATTGCCCGAGCCAAAGTTGCTCGAATGTCAGCTCGCCTTTCGCGTGCAGCTTTTCTACAAGGCGATGGATCTTGAGGGGGATTTGAGGCTCCTCAAATTGGAGAAGAGAGACCCATTTGGCACCGGTGAGTTTCTCAAATTCTTCGAGGGTGAGAATTTTCCCCTCTTTTTCAAAAATCATTGCTCAAATTTCTTCGGGGGTTTGGGATGGTGTTTCCAAAAATAGGTGCCGTAATCGAATGTGAGCTGAGAACCTTCTGGAATTTCTTTCAAAGAGATCAAGACCATCCGGGGAATCCCCCTCCAGTAGATCGACTGAAGCCCCAAGTTGGGCGATGCGCTGTGATTGATCCACCTGCTAAAATTCCCCTTCTTTTCAGCATCGATACAAAAATTCTTCTTTCCTCCCCATACAGTATAGCGGACGCAATACCTTTTTTCCAAAAGCTCCTTTGCCGATTTTTGAAAAACTTCCCCTGTATACTCGCCGACAAAGGTACAGGGGGTAATTTTTTGATTCGCAAAAACTCCATAACCCACATCGGAATCGATCCAGCGAACTGAAATGGGCGGATGAACTCCTTTGCGCACTTCTTTATCGAAATAGATCCCCATCCAAATTTTCTCCGAAGGGATAAGATCGTGATTTTTTGCCTTAGCCACAATCCCAATCACCTCTTGCATCTGCTCTTTCGTCTCAAAAACGGGCGAATTGAGATATTCAAACCCCGGCAATGGAGGAAAATCGGAAAAGGGTTCCCCCTCTTGGACTGGGGACAATTGTGCAATCGCCCTCTTGTTGTTCATCAATTTCGCAAAGTCCATCGGGCTTAATCCAAACTGATCTCTTCGGGATTTCAAAAATGGCTCATCTTTGAGCTGTTCAATCAGATCGAACTGCTCTTCTAAAACAGCCAAATGAAGGAGCGTTTTCAACTCTTTTTTTGACGCTAAACGGGATAAGTTGAGTGGATTTTCCACTCTCTTCTTAAACTTATCCCAACCAATCTTTTTTTGAGCCACTTGATCGAGAAGCACCTGCATAGCCCTCTCTTCTGACTCATCCTTTAAAAAGGAGCCCGTTTTGGGAAACGATAAAACTTGTTCCAGACAACACCTCAAACTAAGAGATGTTGTATTAACACGTAGGTGTGCTCGATTACAAGCGTTTTTTTCTTTTTTTCAGGTTTGAAGGGGGAAAACGGAAGGAGAAAGGATAAAAATGGGGGCCTTTATTCCCGATAATGGGACGGTATAAAAATCCAAAGCCGAGCCCCTTTGATACATCGAGAACCGTGACTGAGCTTTCCGATTTCTTTTCCATTTTTTGCCTCGCGCACAAGTAGTATAGTCAAAAACAGGATCCTTTTCAACAAAAATAATGATTATACCCCTCGTCCCGGATGCAAATGATTCCAGAAAAATAAAAAAAATTCTTGATGCTGCAAGAGGATATAAATTTCCTGTAAAAAATACGAAGTTCCCGTTATCTTAAGTGGTTATGTTTGATTTAGTCGAAGACCGATCAACAGGTGCGGGAGTCAGCGCGCCCCCATCTGTCACCATTGTTATTTTGTTGGGCCCTCCGGGAGCGGGAAAAGGGACACATGCTCCCGTATTGAGCAGAAAATTAAATATTCCCCACATTTCGACGGGCGATCTTTTTCGGGAAAACATCAAAAACCACACTCCTTTAGGCGTAGAGGCCAAAAGTTTTATCAATCGGGGCTGTTTAGCGCCCGATCCTCTCGTTCTGGATATGTTGTTCCATCGCCTCGCAAAATCAGATTGTAAAAACGGCTATATTCTCGACGGATTCCCCCGAACACTAGCCCAGGCACAGAGGTTCGAAGAGAAGATCCTAGATTCTAGCTCTTTAGTGGTGCTCAATTTGAATATTTCGGATGAAAAGATCATCGAGCGCATTTCAGGGAGAATTAGCTGCAAGGGGTGCACTAAAACCTATCACAAAAAATATGATCCCCCAAAAGAAAAGAGCTGTTCCCATTGCGGCTCAGAGCTGTTTCAAAGAGATGATGACAGCGCTGAAGTGGTCGCAAAGCGCCTTGAGGTTTACCGAGAAGAGACAAAACCTTTGATTCAGTACTACGGGGAAAAAAAGGGGGTTTTGAGACAGATCAACAGCGAAGAGGAAAAGAGCGCAGTCTCGCAAAGCTGTCTTCTAAATTTTCTCAGCGTAGTGTAAGGCCTCGTCGATGTGGGCAAAGATCCGCTCCTCTCCGATCAAATCAGTAAGGCCCATCGCTTTGAGATCTTTAGCCGCCTGTCCCTTTACGCCGGAAAGGAGGAGCGTTGTTCTGCTCGATTTACACTTTTGGTGAAACTCTTTCAGTGCGTGAACTCCAGAGGCGTCAATCAAGGGGACAAAGCGCATCCTCAAGATAAATACTTTGGGCGGCCTTTTCAGATTGTTCAATAGATCTTTCAAAAGATCTGCCACCGCAAAGAAGAAGGGGCCTTGCAGTTCGTAAATTTCAACATCGTCTGGGACATTTTTGTGGATGATCGCATCGACATCGTATTTTTCGGGAAATTCTGAAATGGGCTCTTTGAAAAGATGGGTGAGTGAAACTGTTTTGGAGTATTCGCTCATCCGCTTCATGAAAAGAAAACTCGCAAGGATCATCCCAAGGGTCACAGCAATGGTGATGTCGACAAAAACAGTGAGGAGAAATGCGGTGAGAAGAATCGCCACATCGCCTGCCGGCGCCCTCAAAAGGCGGATAAAGTGGGGCGCTTCTGCCATATTCCATGCGACCATGATCAAAACTGCTGCAAGAGCGCAAAGGGGAATTTGACTGACGACGGGCGCTAAAAAGAGGAGGATCAAAAAGAGGGTCACAGCATGGATCATCCCCGCCATCGGCGTCTGAGCCCCACTCTTGATATTGGCAGCGGTTCTCGCAATCGCCCCCGTCGCAGGAATCCCCCCAAAAAGAACCGACGCAAAATTGGCAATCCCCTGCCCCATCAACTCACAGTTCGACTTGTGCCGAGATCCCATCATCCCATCGGCAATCACAGCAGATAAAAGCGATTCAATGGCCGCCAAAAAGGCGATCGTGATCGCATCTGTGCAAATTTCGGGTAGTTTGTCCAAAGGGATATAAAGGGAAGGAATTGAGGGGAGCGGTAAAGAACGGGGAATTTCACCAAACTTGGAGGCAATCGTCGCAACGTCTAAATGAAAAAGAGTTGCGATGAGAGTTCCGAAGATAATCGCACTGATTCCCCACGGAATTCTTGGAATCCATCTCCGGATCGCCAAAATCAGGATCAAAGTAGCCCCTCCCACCATAAGCGTCGGCATGTGCGTCGTGTGAATCACCTTGAAATAGGCCGCCCACTTTTCGATGAATCCCGCAGGAGCCGTTTGCATGCTGAGGCCAAAAAAGTCTTTGATCTGCGATGAGAAAATAATCAGGGCGATGCCCGATGTAAATCCCATCACCAAAGGATGCGGAATGTATTTGATCCAAGTACCGAGGCGAAAAATAGCTAAAACGATGAGGAGAATTGAGGCCAAAAGTGTCGAAATGGCAAGCCCCTCATACCCAGTTCTCTGAATGATGTCGTAAACAATGACGACAAAGGCTCCTGTCGGACCGCCAATTTGCGCGCGACTCCCCCCGAAAAGCGAGATCAAAAATCCGGCGACGATGGCAGTAAAGAGCCCCCGATCAGGACTGACTCCCGATGAAATCGCAAATGCCATCGCAAGCGGGAGGGCAATGATGCCCACCGTCACTCCCGCAACGAGATCCTTTCGAAAAAGGGCCCTCGTGTAACCCATCTTGAGATAGAGGAACGATTTAGGTACGAATTCTCGGAACATCTTAGTATTTCCTCAAAAATACCCGCATCATACACCAAAGGCGATTTTAATTGTGGTGATGATGCCCGTGATGACGCCCATGATGGTACTGAGAGCGGTAATAATAGGGCCCCCCATAATAGTATCTGCGTCTCCAAGAATAATAGGCAGGATAATCAGAATAGTAGACCCCGTAATAATACCCTGGGCCATACCAGTCACCATAGTACCCATCATTATAATAGACAGGGCCCGGGGGCGGTGGTTGAGGACCTACATCGACCCCCGCACGCACCATTGCTGAAAGCGAACTCCCCGCCAAAATACAAGATAAATAGAGCAAGTACTTCATAAATCACCTCTTAATTTGCACTATGAAAAATTTGCCCGATTCAGGCAACTAAATTCTTATCGGGATAACAAACACTCTCTTATTGAATTATAATACAAAATAATTTATAATTAATTCGTAACAAACTTTAATTAAACGGTAATTATGAATTCAGTTCAAAATAATAAACAAAGTAATCAAGTAGGACTTTTTCGTTGTGATGATGTCTTCAATATGGTCCGCGATTTTCTGCCCACAAAGGATCGGCTCTCTCTTCTTTTCGTAAATAAATATATCCACAATATGAAAGATCCAAAAATCGATGGGGAAATGGCCATGGCGAAAGAAGTGGCCGAGCTGAAACGGCAGGGGATTTTTACCAAGATTTTACGTATGTGCCACATATAATCCCATTATTAAACTCACCAGAGGGCTAGGATCTTCCACCAAAGCCCCCCGACGATGAGCCAAATCCCAATATTGACGAGCGAAATAATGAAGCCAAACTTACACCAGGTGGCAACCGAGACATAACCGGTCCCAAAAAGGATCGGCGCAGGCCCCGATCCATAGTGGGTGAGCCCCGCATAAAGGCTGCTAAAAAATCCGAGCGTTAAAACCGCGAGTTCTGGCGGTGTTCCAAGAGCAATAGAGACGATCAGGAGTGGGGAAAACATCGCGCCGATATGGGCGACGCTACTCGCAAAAAAGTAGTGGGTGTAAAAATAGATCAGCGCCACAAAAAGAAAGCCTGCGAACCAGTGAAAGGTGCCCACTTGCGCCACCACCCAATGACTAAACCAGGTCGTAATCCCAAACTTGTTGAGAAAACCAGAGAGGGTGATGAGTGTCGCAAACCAGACAAATGTATCCCATGCACTCGTCTCTTCCAAAATGTCTTTCCATTTGAGAATGCCGCTTAAAAGGAGAATCACAAGCCCAAGCATTGCAGCCACCGTCGCTGTCATCTTGATTTTCGGCCCGACAATCCAAAGAAAGATGAGGAGAACGAAAGTAAAGAGCATAATTCGCTCTTGATTGCTCATCGGCCCCATCGCCCGCAGTTTTTCAAAGGCCATCTCCTTTGCATGCGGAGTTTGCCTAATCACGGGAGAAATCAAACGAAAAAGGACATAGGGCACAATCAATAGGCTCAAAAGACCCGGCAAAATAGCCGCAATCGCCCACTTTGCCCAAGTGATCTCAATCCCGTGCGCCCTCGCGAGCTCCGCAATGAGTGGGTTGCCCGCCATCGCCGTCAAAAACATCGCACTCGTAATCACCGATCCTTGAAAAGCCGTGAGCGCTAAAAAGCCCCCCATCTTCGGATCGTGCGAAGCACCTGTGAAAATCTCAGCAAGCGACTTCATCATTGGGTAGATAATCCCCCCAACACGGGCCGTCACACTCGGAATCGCTGGCGCCAAAATCAAATCGGTTGCCACAAGTCCATATCCGAGCCCCAAACTATTTTTCCCAAGCAGACTCATCACCTTGTAACTAAACCTGTTCCCCAACCCCGTAAAAATAAAGCCGCGCGCGATAAAAAAAGCAAAAACAACAAGCCACACAACCTCATTGCTAAAACCGCTAAACGCCTCCGCGAATGTGAGCACCCCCGTCATCGCAGATACTGTGAGTGACAAAATGGCAATCACCCCCATCGGCAAAGGACGTAAAATCACCCCCGCCATCGTCGCGACAAAAATCGCGAATAGCGCCCACCCATTTGGGGAAACCTCCTCCGGTCTCGGCATCCCCCAAAAGACCAACCCCACCAATATCGTAAATCCCAGTCGCATCCAGCTATTCATTCCAGACCCCTTCCAATGTAAATAAAATTATAAATGGTCTGGTCATTTTCTGCATCTATGTGCTATATTCTCGCCCAATAAATGAGGGGAGATTCTTAAAATGGCTCAATTAGGGAAAGTCGAAGAAAATAAACGACTTGGAATTCCAAATGAAAAAAAAGATTTAATCGATAAACACTTTATTAAAGTTTCATTTGCCATTTCTACCCTTGTCCTCTACATTTTGCAGCCCCTTTCTCTTCTCTTAGGAATGGTGGGTGGCTTTTTGTTAAATAAGTCTATTCAACCCAATTTGAAAGTGAAAAACTCGGGGGAGATCCTCACGGTGATGAATGCGGCGGCAGCCATTGTCGCAGCCATTGCCGCTCTCGTCCTTTTGACGCCTGGGGGAAGTTTGGGGGGAATCATCCGGCTAGTGCCTCTTCTCTTCTCGATGGGGGTCGGCTCTTCTATTTATAGAGGATATAGCTGGCTCACAACGAAGTCCTCTTAACCTGCATGTAATAAAAAAGCCCCGCAGCTGCGACGACAACGGCGATGTAAATGCGCCACCTCCCAATCGGGTGATGGGTCACTTCGACATGATCTTCTCTGTCCCAACTGGTTATTTTCTGCAATTTGAGCTTGTGATAAGCGATGAGAAGACAAAAGACGTTAAGACCCACAATCCCCATCCCAAATCCCCGAAACCAGACATTGAAACTCCGCTTCAGGGCTAAAAAGAAGGGAAGCGTTTTTTTTCTTCCCGCTTTGAGTGTTGTTTTGAGGAAATATTTTCCGGGAGTTGTCCCCAATGTGCTGAGGAAAATGGCTTCAATTGGGATCCAAACAAAAAACTCAAACGGGATAAAACGCTCAAAATTTCCGAGCGGCAATTTTCCATGAAAAAGAGCTCTTGTCGAAAGGAGCAGTAGGCAAAAAAGAGAATAGTCAAAGAAACGGGCAATACAGCGGATCCAAGGATTGACGCGGGCCAGATTTTCCTTAGGCCCTTGCGGTCTTTCAATGATGATCTCAGAAGGTTCAATGACATGATCGTTCATGGTGGGCCAGTTTAACTCGACTTTTCAACTTTTTAGGGCCGCCTGCCTCGTCTATTTGCCCCCGGACGTTCGACCTTGGTCGAACTGGGAGATTATTTAAAATGGGAAGGGGTTTTTAACCCCTCCCCATTTTAAATAACTCCCCTGAGAACAAATATCTCGAGGCCGATCGCCCTAAAAAGTTGTAGAGTCGAGTTTAAACGATCTGACCACTCGCGCGCAAGAGTCGATTCATCAAGGCAAAATCTTTTTGCACCTCCTCATCGCAATAAATTTGGATGTGGGATCTATTTTCCCGATCAGCTTCTCTCAAATCGGCGTAGAGCGATTTGGCTCTCGGCATCAGATAGCCTTTATGAAGCTCTTCTTTTTGAAAAATGAGCTCAATTTGCGCCCTCGGGGCATAATGGCGATATTTCATGCCAGGAGATAGGATTGGAGTATCCCGATCAAAAAGACGCACCCTTTTCCCCAAAACCTCCTCAATCGCCTCTTTGGTGATTTTACCCGGCCGAAGGAGAAGAGGCTCATCATGGATGAGGCTAATCACACTCGATTCAATCCCGATATCGCACTCCCCCCCATCGATTGCATAGCCAACCCTTCCATCCAAGTCTTCAAGAACATCGATCAATCGCGTCCCGCTCGGCTTGCCCGAAAGATTGGCAGATGGGGCAACCAGCGGCTCCCCTACCCTTTCGATCAGTTCTCTCGCAATCGGGTGCAGTGGCATCCGGATCCCAATGGCCATAAGACCCGCTGTCGCGATCTCTGGTACCTCTTTGCGCTTCGGGACAACCATCGCCAAAGGCCCCGGCCAAAAGACTTCTGCGAGAGTAAAAAAATCGGGGCTAAAATGCTCTGCAATCCGGTAGGCCTCATCGAGCGATGCGATATGGGCAATGAGAGGGTTGTCAATGGGGCGCCTTTTAATCGTAAAAATTTTTTGAATCGCCCCCTCATTGAAGATCGGGGCTCCAAGACCATAAACCGTTTCCGTCGGAAAAACAACCGGCTCCCCCTTGCGGAGCGCTTCAATCGCTAAAGATAAATCGGACCCTTGAAGGATTTGCGTTTTCATCAGATAAGCAGTTTATGGAAGAAGGCCGATCCTGGCAACTGTGAAAAAGCTTTTGAAAAATGAAGGATTGCGATAAACCATTACGTATGACGACTCGAGATTCGCAATCTGATAGTGTCCCGTTTTCCAAAAATGGCCGCTCTTCCCATCGAACTGGGCCTGAGCAGCTTGTAGGGCTTGGGATCTATCTTTCGATCGCTTTGGGATTTGCCATTATTTCGGGGCTAAAGATCCATTTTTTATCGATGATCTATGCCCTTTTTTTGGCTCTTGGGATGTGGGCCCTTTGGCGAAAAGTTTCGCTCAGGCTTCTTTTCCTCGAAATTTCGCTCTTTGCCTCCCAGTTTTTTCTGCAGCTTTTTTGGGGGATCAGCCATTTTCTTTTGGGCCAATCGCTTCTTTCACTCGTTGCGCTCCTCCTCCTTTCATGCAACACCCTCATGATTGCCCTTTTGCTTTGGAGGAAAGAAAAAATTTCGGGCGCCCTCTATTTCTTTCCCCTTTTATGGGTCTTTTATTGGACTTTCATCAACATGATCACCTGTATGTCGAACCCGGGAGGATGACATGATAAAAAAATCGACCAGTTGGACAGTGTTAATCTATGGGATTTTGATTGCACTACTGGGATATCTCGGCTACTCCAAAGGGGGCAGTGAAATTTCTCTCTATGCAGGTTGCGGGTTTGGGGCCCTTTTGGTCCTCAGCTCGCTCCTGATGTTCTTCAAGATCCGTTTTGGCTCCTACGCCGCTTTAGCCCTTACTTTAGCCTTGACTGCGCTCTTTGCGATTCGCTACTCGATGACAGCTAAGGAAATGCCCGCAATTCTTGCAGTCTTGAGCGCAGCTGTCCTCCTCTTTCTCCTCGCAAAAGCAGTAAAATGGAAACGATAAAAAAAAATCGAGTCCGCCTCACTTCTGAGGCGATCTCGATCTAAAACCTACGACATAAAGAGTTTAAAGCTATTCTTTCGCCATGATTGCAGCAACGACTGGAGACTTACGGCGTCTGCGTCTGCGCTTATGATGGCTTTTTTTTGCTTTTCTCTTTGTAGATCTCTTTGCTTTTTTTCGTCTTCGAGTTTTGCTCTTGTGAGCTTTTGCTCTTTTGTGTTTTCGACGATGTGTCTTTTTATGAGCTTTCTTTGAAGCTCTTTTTTTTCTTCGTTTAACCATGTTATTTTTCTCCTTATTCGTAAGTGATCAGATCCTACTTGCGGCAACACTCCGCGCTCAAACCGTCCTTACAATCATAAGTATATATTTTTCTCGAAATAAATTCAAATATATTGCGCAATTTGTAATGTTTTTGAAACTAACAAGAACTGATAAAAGTATTCTCAGAACACCTTCTGGAGGCAATTTTGCCCCAATTTACACATCTGAAAAAAAATAATATTTTGTGAAAACACTCACCCTTCCGAATTGAAATGTCGTAACACGCTTATAATTAGAGCGTTATATAAATCAAGTATTTTTAATATATTCATTACAAGCACCTTACAATTTGTTAATGCACCGATTTAGTTTTTTGCGATATCCTAAAAAACATGATTCCGCTTTCAGAAAAGATGCGTCCACAAAGTTTTGCTGAGGTGTTTGGGCAGGTGGAAGTGGTGGACATGCTTGAAAAGATTGTTAGGGGGAAGAGGGCGCTTTCGCTTTTGCTTTTTGGGCCCCCCGGATGTGGGAAGACGACGCTTGCTCGGCTTTATGCGAAGAGTTTTGATCTTCCTCTCATCGTATCGAGCGCGGTGTTGAACAGCACATCGGAGCTGAAGAAGGTGTTGAAGGAGGGGCAAGAATCGCCTCTTTTTGCGCGGCAAACGGTAATCTTCGTCGATGAGATCCACCGGTTCAACCGATCGCAGCAGGACATTTTTCTCCCCTTTTTAGAGGATGGGTCGATCGTTCTGATTGGTTCTACGACGGAAAACCCCTCATTTGTTTTGAACAACGCCCTATTATCCCGATTGAGGGTGATTAAGCTGGGTCTTTTAAGCGAAGAGGCTCTTTTGGAGATTCTTCTTCGTTACGAACAGAAGGGGAGCCAACTCAAATTGGGCGAAAAGGAGAGAAAAGAGCTGATTCATCTATCGCAAGGCGATGGGCGCCATCTTTTGAATATGGTGGAGAATTTGGAGCGGGGGATCACGCTACAAAAGAAAACGGCTCTTTACGACAGACACCAAGAGGGGCACTACAATCTGATTTCGGCTCTGCACAAGTCTGTGCGCGGCTCAGACCCCGATGCGGCCCTTTACTGGTTTGCCCGGATGCTTGAAGGGGGCGAAGATCCCCTTTATATCGCAAGGAGGCTCATTCGGATGGCAACAGAAGACGTTGGGCTCGCCGACCCCGAGAGTTTGAGCGTTGCCCTCAATGGGTGGAATGTCTACACCATGCTCGGATCTCCTGAAGGAGAATTGGCGTTAGCGCAAGTGGTGATCTATTTATCGCTGAGTCCGAAGAGCAATGCAGTCTACAAGGCGTATGGCGAGGCGAAAAAGCTGGCCTCAGATACGGGGCATTTGGACCCTCCAAAGCAGATCCTCAATGCACCGACCCGGTTGATGAAAGAATTTGGTTATGGCAAAGACTATCAATACGATCACGATTTTGAAGCGGGATTTTCTGGAGATAACTATTTTCCAGACTCCGTAGAGCGGCCCCACTTTTACAAGCCAGTGGAGAGAGGGTTTGAAAGGGAGATGAAAAAACGGCTCGAGTATTTTGCAGCCCTACGCGGCGCGAAAAAAGAAAAATCGCCGCATTAGGGACTGTTAAATAACCACCGAGGACACCGAAAACACCGAGGGGAGGCCTAAATAATTATTTCTCGGAGTGGCCAAGGAAAATACGCGGGGCGTTAGGGCAAAAAGTTCCCCTCGGTGTTTTCGGTGTCCTCGGTGGTTATTTTGCCACTTTGATGCAATAAGGCCATCCCTTAGTCTGGTCGCGGTTTGCTTTCACAGATATATGAGCTACTCACCTGAACAAATTCGGCTTTTCTTTGCAACTCTTTGAGGTTGCGAGCGCCGCCATAGGTCATGCCGCTGCGGATGCCGCCGAGGAGGTTGTTCAAGAGCTCTTTTGCGCTGCCGGAAACAGGCCCCCAAAAATCGATCCCTTCTGCCACGGTTTTTTCTTTCAGACCGCCATAGAACTCATTTTGAAAGTCGGCAGAAGCCTGCCCTCTAAATTTCGCCTCATACCCAGAAGGGGTCCGATCGGACTTTCGCTTTGGGGCTCCCGATTCGAGGGTGAGGCTAAAGAGTTTGCCAACCATGACCGTGCTTGCACCCGCTGCGAGCGCGAGCACTACATCGCGACTTGTCCGGATGCCGCCGTCGGCAATGAGAGGGACGCGCAACTTTTCCGCAATTCTTGCGCAATCTTGCACTGCGGTGAATTGGGGGACGCCGAATCCGGTAACCATGCGAGTGGTGCAGGCAGCGCCAGGCCCAACGCCCACTTTGACCGCATCGGCTCCCGCGTTGACGAGATCGTGATAGGCCATTGCAGTACAGACGTTTCCTGCGATAATTGCCTTGTCGGGGTGATTTTTCTTGAGCTCTTGGATATGTCTAAACATCCGGTCAGAATGTCCATGAGCCACGTCGACACAGACGCCGATAGCTCCTAAATCGAGCAGTTTTCTCGTCTCGTCGAGTTTTTGGATGCCGCAAGAGATGAAGGTTTTCCCCTGAAATTTTTTGACCCATTTTTCTTGCTCTTGAAAGCTTGTAAATCTGTGGAAAATGGGGGTAGATCCTATAGAGATCAAAATCTCTGCGAGCTCCTCCGAGATAACGGAGTCCATATTTGCAGCGAGGATGGGGATATCGATTTTCATCGTTTTGGTAAGCCAGGTCTCCAAGGAGGGTTCAGTTCTAGAGGGGATGTTGTTGAACTGGGGCACGAGGGCCACATCGTCGTATGTCAAAGCGTGTCGCATCAATTCCATGCTATTCTAAAATCGCTGTTTTTGGCTATTCTTTTGACATGACGACCGTTTGTATCTTAACCAAAAATGTTGCAGCGACGTTGGAAAAGACGCTCAATTCTACCCGGCCATTTTCTGAAGTGCTTCTTTTGGACAACGGATCGACAGATGAGACGCTAGCAATCGCAAAGAATTTTTCCAATGTGCGCATTTTCAACTCCCCTTTTATAGGATTTGGCCCCCTAAGAAACAGAGCCGCAGAGTTGGCGAGCTCCGACTGGATTTTGGCCCTCGACAGCGATGAAGTCCTCTCCCCTCCCCTCTTTGAGGAGCTTCAATCGCTCAAAAGGGATCCAAAAATGGTTTATCGATTCCCCCGCCATAATTTTTACAATGAGAAAAGGATTTTGGGATGTGGGTGGGGCAAAGAACAAGTGGCCCGCTTCTACAACCGCAAATTTACCCAGTTTTCCTCATCACAAGTCCATGAAAAATTAGAATCAGCCCTTTCTATCGCACTGAAATCACCCATCCTGCACACCCCCTATCGGTCTACGAGCGATTTTTTGATAAAAATGGAGCACTATTCAACCCTTTTTGCAAAAGAACATCGGGGAAAAAAACGCGCCTCCTTTCCGATCGCCATCGCCCACGCGAGCTTTGCCTTTATTCGCAGTTACTTGATTAAGGGAGGAATTTTCGGGGGTAAAGAGGGGTTTTTGATCTCCCTTTATAACGCCAATACAGCGCTTTATAAATACTTAAAACTTGCAGAACTAAACAAGCTGAGATAAAAAAGTGCGAGCTGGGACTAGGATAGGTTCTTTTTCTTCGTCACCTCGGGGTCCGATTCGGCCGCAGCCGAGACGACAACGTCCTCATTTCTCACCCTAAAAAAGCCAAATTCAATTGGCTTTTTTGCTACCTTCAATGGGATTGACGGTAGCCGGATTCGAACCAGCGACATGTGGATTATGATTCCACTGCTCTAACCAACTGAGCTATACCGCCTCAATCAAAGATCTCGGGAATTAGCGGGGGTAGGACTCGAACCTACGACCTTTGGGTTATGAGCCCAACGAGCTAACCACTGCTCCACCCCGCGGCACTTAAGAAAGTTAAAGACTATCACGAATCCCCTATTTTCTCAAAATTGTTTTTTTTCCTTGCCCATTTCTAAAAGATTTTGTTAGAATCGCCAGCTCAATTAAGAGGAGGAATCTCATGAGTGTAGCTTTAGGAGCTGGTGTCGCTGGAGTTGGAGTATTGGCCTATTGTAATGCAATCGTCGGAGTGGGGAAGGACAATGTCTTCACCGCCTGGTCAAGCACGAAGGGCTTACCCCTTCTCAACCGAATCGGACTCATAGCAGCTCATTTGTTACGTACGATTGGCACCTTTCTCCAGGCTTATTTCGTTATGCAGTTTGGCGCGGGGTTATGGATGGGACTCAGCCTCTATGCAGCAGCTGACTTTGCCCTTGCTCCATTTTTAATGGCCCAAGTCTGCTTTATTGGGGCTCAATCCATCGCCATTCTTGCAACTAGGCATTGTCTGTGCTAAAGAAAAGCACCCTTTTCCTTATCATTCCGATTTTACTGGGCCTATTTTTTCTTTCTCAGAAAAAAAATGCCCCATTCCCCTCTTTTGACAAGTGCATGGCAAAATCCAATAGTGCATTTTTTGAATTCTACCGGTCCCCCTTTGCAAAACAGTGGAAACTCGTCAAAAAACTCTACCAAAACCACTTGGGCGCTCCCCCTTCAAAATCCCCACGCATCCCAAAAACCATTCACCAAATCTGGATCGGAGGCTCCCTACCCGAAAAATACCTCCCCCTGCAAAAGACATGGATCGAAAAACATCCCGATTGGGAATACCGCCTTTGGACCGATGCCGATATCCCCACCTTCCCCTTCACCGATCGGGCCCGCTTTGAAAAAGCCATTAGCATAGGGGAAAAAGCCGATATCTTCCGCTACGAGATTCTCAACGCCTACGGCGGGCTTTACGTCGACACCGATTTTGAATGTGTAGCCCCTTTTGACCTCTTTCATCCGCTCTGCGACTTTTACGTCGGACTCCTCGGCGCCTATGAAAATGGGCAAGAAGTCGATATCGGCAACGCCCTCATCGGATCTATCCCCCATCACCCCATCCTCGAATATTGCCTCAAACAAATTCAGGCAAAGGGCCCCGCAACGTCCGCTGACGAAGTCCAGGCCACATCAGGCCCGGGATGTCTCAGAAGAGCCTTCTTCAAACGGTGCGAAAAAAATAGTTTGCGTAACGTCGCTTTCCCCTTTTCCTTCTTCTACCCGCTTGCTCCCCGCGATCGATGCGGCCACCTCGATGAAATGCTCAAAAAAGAATGGATCGAACCCGAAACTTATGGCATTCACTATTGGGATGTCAGTTGGGCGAAAGAAGCCGAGTAGTCGACTCCTCTCCCGCTACATCCTTTACTCACAATACCCGTTACAGTTTATGTTCGAAAAAAAGGCGGCTAACCGATTCTTTTTTAGAGTGTTGCAAAAAGTGTAAACTGGACTAGACACTTTTGAGACAGTTATGCTTGAAGATTTAGCCCACCACCAATCGCCTCTAATGTGAGGCGGCTCACTCCCCTCCCGAGTTCAATGGCTTTTTCCGCCCCTTGCCTTAACTGTTTTTCCCACTCAGAATCGGCAAAAAATCGATCCACCGTTTTGCGCAAGGCCGCCAATGGGACTTGTACTCCCCCGTTTGCATCGAGCACCCGTTTTGCAAATTCTTGTTGCTTGAACATGTGCGGGCCAAAGATCACCGGAGTGCCATAGAGACAAGGCTCTAAAACATTATGCCCTCCCACCGTCTCGATAAAACTCCCGCCGAGAATCGCAAGCTGGCTTGCGGTGTAGCAGGCAGGCAGCTGCCCCATCGCATCGATGAGGATGAGACGAGAGTGAAATGCATTTTCACTCAAACGGCAAAACTCTATTTTCTTTTTCCGAAGCCACTGCGCCACTCCTTCAAACCGCTCAGGATGGCGCGGCGCTAAAAGAATCGTCCAACCACCACCCATCAGTTCATTTAAGAGGAGTTCTTCTTCCGGCGCATGAGTGCAACTGATTGTGATTGCAGGACCGGAAATGGGGAGTTTTCTCGGCGGCGTGTTCGCTTTTAAATCGAGTTTTAAATTCCCAGTCACCCGCAGTTTTTGCGCTCGCCTCATGAAGGGAGAAAATCGATCGAAATACTCCTCATTTTGCACACATACATGATCAAAATAGTCAAAAATTCCCTTCGAAAATCGCCTAAAAAACAAAAACCTTCGAAATGAATTTTCCGACATCTTGCCGCTCACAAGCGAGATTTTTGTCCCATTTTTTTTCAGTGCACAAAGAAGATTGGGCCAAAAATCGCTCTCCACCAAAATAAATGCGCGCGGATTCAACTTTTTTACAAAACGGCGCACCACCCAAGTAAAATCGATTGGCAAATAGGCAAATGCATCCGCTTCAGGAAGTGACCGTTTCGCCTCCGCCATACCGGTGGCCGTCGTCGTCGTCACAAAAAAGAATAGCTCTTTCGACTGAATCTGCCGAAATAGGGGCTCTGCCGCCCGGATCTCCCCCACCGACACCCCGTGAATCCAAATCAGCGGACGGGCGGTCGCGTGAGAAAAAAATCCGAGCCGCTGCAAAAAATCGGGATGTCTCTTCCCTCGAAGCCGCTCGATTGCGATTTTAGGCAATGAAAAAAGTAAATAAAAAAAGAGAAAAAAATTCTCAATCACTTGAACCTAGGTTCTTCATCACGATATTGAGCAGCTTATTTGGAACAAAAATTGTCTTCACAATTTCCCCAGCCAAATACTTTTGTAGCTCTGGCTCCTTTTTCACAAACGCCAAAAGCTCTTTTTCTGTCTTGTCCTTCGGCAACTCAAATCGGCCCCTCAATTTCCCATTGATCTGAACCACATAGGTCGAATTCGCCTCAACCAAAAATTTTGCATCCACTTCAGGAATCGGAACGTAGGTGATCGACCCTTTTTCTCCCAATTCTTCCCAACACTCCTCAGCTAAATGCGGCGCAAACGGATAGAGCATTTGCACCGCCATCTTCAAAGAGCCCCTCGGATACTTTTCAAGCGGAATAAATGCGTTGATGAACTCCATCATCCGGGCAATGGCCGTGTTGAATTGCATCGCCTCAATATCTTTTGTCACAAAATCCACCAGCCGATGGGCCAGCTTTTGCGCATCGAGCGTCATCTCATCACACACTTTTTCCGAAAAAACCATCTCGTAAAACCGATTCAAAAACCGACGACACCCCGTCACCGCCTCGGTGCTCCACAATTTTTCCTTTTCAAATGGCCCCATGAACATCTCGTAGAGCCGGAGTGCATCTGCCCCAAACTCCTCAATCATCTCATCCGGAGAGACGCCGTTGAGCTTCGACTTCGACATTTTTTCCACTTGAACAATCAGCTCTTCCCCCGTCTTCTTCGAAACGATTTTCCCTCCCTCTTTTTCACTCACTTCGTCCGGATTGAGGTACCCCCCCTGCTCCATTTTGTAAGAGCGGGCCGTCACAAGCCCCTGATTGCGCAGCGTCATAAATGGTTCAGGCGTAGAAACAAGACCGCAGTCGTAGAGAACTTTATGCCAAAACCGCGCATAGAGTAGGTGCAGTACCGCATGCTCCACTCCCCCCACATACATGTCCACCGGCATCCAGTATTTTTCCACTTCAGGATCCCAAGCCTTTTTGCCATTTTTCGGATCGCAAAAACGCAAATAATACCAACAAGAACCTGCCCATTGCGGCATCGTATTCGTCTCCCGAACCGCTTTTTTCCCCGTCTTCACATCAATGACCTCCACCCACTCTCTCACCTTCGCAAGAGGGCTCTGGCCACTGCTCGCCGGTTTATAATCGTCAAGAGGGGGAGGGAGTAGAGGAAGCTCATCGAGTGCAAGTGTCCGCATCGAACCATCCGCAAAATGGAGAATCGGCATCGGTTCACCCCAATACCTTTGCCGAGAAAAAAGCCAGTCGCGCAACTTATAGTTCACCGTTCGCTCCCCAATCCCCTCTTTTTCTAGGTGGCGAAGAATGTGCTCTTTTGCCTCGTCCATCGAAAGACCATTTAAAAAAGAACTGTTGATCGAGATTCCCCCCTGACTCCAACACTTTTTCCCAAGCAAAATATCGTCCCTATCCGCGCATTCGCCAGGATCATAGACAGCTGTAATCGGCAGCTCATAGCGGAGCGCAAACGCAAAATCTCTCTCGTCTCCTCCAGGAACCCCCATCACAGCACCGGTCCCGTATCCCATGAGCACATAATCGGCGATCCAGATAGGCACCTTGTGATGCGTCATCGGATGGCGCACAAATGCCCCACTCCATACCCCCGTTTTCTCTTTCGCAAGATCGGTCCTCTCTAAATCGCTCTTCGACGCCGTCAGTTTTAAATAGGCATCGACCAACATCTTTTGATCCTCTGTCACTATTTTCTCAACGAGCGGATGCTCGGGAGAAATCACCAAAAAGCTAACCCCAAACAGCGTGTCGGGACGGGTCGTAAAGACAGGGATGGGCGCTTTTGTCTTCTCTTCCAAAAAAGTGATGCTTGCCCCTTCGCTTTTCCCTATCCAGTTGGCTTGCAGCTTTTTTAAATGATCGGGCCAATCGAGAAGATCGAGATCGACAAGGAGCCTTTCCGCATAAGAGGTGATCTTCAATACCCACTGCTTGAGCGGGCGCCTCTCGATTGGGTACCCTCCCTCTTTGGCCCTCCCATCCTCCACCTCTTCATTGGCAAGAACTGTCCCCAGCGCCGGACAAAAATTAACGTTGCTTTCCGCCTCGTAGGCAAGCCCCTTTTCAAAAAGTTTTGTGAATATCCACTGCGTCCACTTGTAATAGCTCGGATCACTCGTCGCAATCTCCCGGTCCCAGTCATAGCTAAACCCCAACGATTCGAGCTGGCGCCGATAGGTGTCGATATTCGTCTTCGTTGTGATCGCCGGATGTGTCCCCGTCCGCAGCGCAAACTGCTCTGCAGGCAACCCAAAACTGTCCCACCCCATCGGATGGAGCACATTGAACCCCTTTTGCCTCTTGAAGCGGGCCAAAATGTCTGTCCCCGTATAGCCCGTCACATGGCCCACATGAAGCCCCGCACCCGATGGATAGGGAAACATGTCGAGAATGTAGTATTTTTTCTTTTTAGGATCGACTTCAGATCGGAAAATTTTCTTTTCTTTCCAAACGCGTTGCCACTTTTTCTCGATGGCCCGAGGATCGTATTTTGGTTTCATGGGGGCATTGTATGACAAAATTTCAAAAGATTCAACTGAAGATCTTTCTGATAGCAAAAAATAGAGGAAGAGGATAGAATACCCTTTCAAAAAAAGAGAGTAACTATGTCAGTGTCAGAAGTGCAAGCCGGGCGATTAAGCGTGAAACAAGAACCCGTTTCCATCTGCCATCGGACAAAGGAGCTCGTATGCCTTGCCTATCAGAAAATTTGTTCTTTTTTCAAGGCAATTTTGGACTGGGTCCTCCCCATTAATCCGATCACTAACCGCAGAGGATTTCACCTCCTCCCCGCCTGTATCGAAAGGGCACTTGGGCGATGGTCCTACCTGCCTCTCGTCCAAAAGTCAGGTGGCGAAATCACCGAAACTCACAGGCTCTATGGTGACTACGCCAAACTGGTCAAAGAAATTGGGCAAGAACTGACAAAAAATTATCCGCGCAAAGACCTTGAGTTCGAGTTCAAACTCATCAACTCCAATGTCGATAACGCCTGGTGTCTTCCCGGAGGCAAAATCGGCATTAACATCGGACTCATTCTCAATATGGAAAATGAGACGGCTCTGTTTGGCTTGAAATCTCAGCCCACTTTGCGCGATAAAATCGCCGCGGTCTTAAGTCACGAAATCACCCACGCCGGAGCGCGCCACAGCGGAAGAAGCTTGGAGTTTCGCCTTTTGATCTATGCCGCAATTCACGCAGTCAAATATGTGCTTAGCTACAGGGCTTGCAGCGAGATCAACCGGCAAATTGAGGAGGAGAAAAATCCTTGGAGGCGCCAAGAACTCAAAGAAAAACGGGATCAGATCCTTCAAAGATATGGGAGCCTCTTCAACCCGCTTGCTAACCTGACCGTCGGAGGACTTTCGCTCCACTCAAGTAGGCGCCATGAACTCGAAGCTGATAAATTCGGGATGCACCTCGTGGCAAATGCCTCGGGGGATGAAGAAAAAGAAGAGCCGCTCAGCGCCGCTATTTGGCTGATGCACTTTTTCAAAAAACACCACAGCCACGATACCGGCAGTGGATGTCTCAATTGGATTACACACCTCTTTTCGAGCCACCCAACGCCCGAAGAGCGGCTGCAAGCCAATTTGCAAACATTTAAGGAGCTCACGGCTAAGGGGTCGTCCAACAATAACTTTTAGAGCTGTATAGGGAAAAATCGATTCATCTTATTGAGGATCTTCTCTTGCTGGTATTGATGCAATATCAGCTGCGAGAAGATCCTCAAAACCTGAACCGTTTTTCTCCTATACAGCTCTAAAATTTATTATTGGACAACCCCTAAAAATTGACGCGAAGACCCACATCGATGGGTAAAAAAGTTTCAAAGGGGAGATTTTTCCTCTTCATTTCAAGATATAGATCGTAAGGCGGACGATCCAAAGGCTCATCGGAGAGCCCAAACGTTCTCCAATGCATCCCTAAACTCAATCGCGATCCAACCTCTTCATGGATCTGGACCGCCTCTTGCGGCCCAATATGGACCGTCTTCATAAACTCTTTCGGAATATAAGTCCCAATCGGGATCAAACTCAAATCCATCGCCTTAAAATATCTCCCAATTGCCTTAAAATCTTCCGGATTATACCCCGTATCCCCAGTAAAATAGATCCGCTTTGCACCAACTTCCACCACATACCCATTCCAGTGCGTCGCATTCATGTCCCACGGCGTTCGCCCCGAATAGTGCTGCGCAGGTACCGCCGTAATTCGGCACTTTTTGGCGATGCAATTTTTCCACCAAGTGAGCTCCGTTACCCGATCGATCCCCCTCTTGTGAAACCAGGGAGATAACCGGTCCGGAACCACCCACTCAATCTGCGGATACATCCGGTGCAAAGCCAACACCGTCTTTTCACCCAAATGATCATAGTGATTGTGGCTGATCAATACAAGATCAATGCGGGCAAGATCACTCAGCGCAAAAGGAACTGCCGTTTGTCTTTTCAACCCCCGAATCGGCACCGGAGCACAGTAATCTTCCCAAATCGGATCTGTCAAAATCCGAATCCCGTTCACCTCCATCAAATAGGTGCTATGCCCAATCCAGAGCGCATATGGCTCCTCTTTTTTAAACTCCTTCACTTGCCCCGGATAAACAAAATTAGATGGGGGATTCTCCACCTTTGCCTCATCATAATGCCCCAAATGCCACAAAAGATAGTGCCAAACATTGCGCCGAATATCTTTGATATGAGGGTTCATAAATTTGAATCTTGTCATATCTTGGGATCATAATCATTTGTTTATTATGTGCAATATTATGACTTTAGTTTCTAGAAATGAGCGTCTTAGATTTTTAAGCTTGATTCTGCTATAGTAAGGTTCAATCCATGAAAACACAATTAACGCCTCATCCCGAGGGGAGCATCCGGGAGCTTTGGAATATTTCTTTGCCTTTAATGATTTCAACGCTTGCTTCTCTTTTTATGATTTTTACCGACCGGATTTTTCTCGCCCACTACTCGATTGAGACGTTGAACGCCTCTGTCAATGCGGGGACTTTTGCTTGGGGGCTCATGGCTGGCTTTGGGATGATCGCTGCGATGTCTGAAGTTTTTGTCTCGCAGTACAATGGGGCGAGAAAGTGGAAAAAACTCGGGAGCCCGGTATGGCAAATGATCTGGATCTCTCTATTTTCTGTTTTTTTCTTTATCCCTCTTGCGATGTGGGGAGCGCCCTTGATTTTCGGTCACGATCGCTATGCCGGTTTGGAGATCGATTATTTTCGCCTCCTCATGGTCTTTTCTCCCGGATATGTATTGATGATGGCTTTTTCAGGCTTTTTTATTGGGAGAGGAAAAACGAAAGTGATGATCTGGCTTGCCATCGTCGCCAATCTATTGAATATTACCCTTGATTGGGCCCTCATTTTCGGCATCCCAGGAATTGTTCCCGAAATGGGAATTAAGGGGGCAGCGATCGCCACCTGCTTCGGGTATCTTTTTGAATCGGCAGCTTTGGGATATCTCTTTTTGAAAAAGGAAAATAGGGAACTCTTTGGCACGGGCAACTGGAGGCTCGACTGGGTTGAAATGAAAAAATGTCTCAAAGTGGGAGTTCCGCAAGGGGTTTTTTACGCGCTTGAAATTTTTGGATGGGCCGTCTTTTATTGGATGATGGCTGCAACAAGTGAAAAACATATCACCATCTCCAGCATCTGCCAAAGCTTTACAATTCTCCTCTCCTTTTTTAGCGATGGGTTGAGCCGCGGCGCTGCCGCCGTTGCGGGCAATTTTATCGGCTCGAATCGAATCGGGCTTGTTTCGAAAGTGCTGAAGTCGGGATTCATTCTCATCACTCTCTTCTCACTTGCAACAGCGCTGATCTTTTTCATCGATCCCATGGATACCATTCGGGCTCTTTTTCTCCCCGATCTCGACGCCTCTTTGCAAAGCTCATTGCAGGTATGTCTGACCCTCGCTTTCGCCTACATCTTTTTTGAGGGGCTCCGCTGGGTCTCATCGGGTCTTCTCATCGCCGCAGGAGACACCCTGTTCCTCCTCATTGCCGGTTCCCTTTCGGTGTGGGTTTTTCTTTTGGCGCCTGTCTATTGGATCGTCGTCAAACATGGACAGCCCATCGAATACGCTTGGGCTCTTACCGTGATTTACTCTGCCCTCTTTTTCCTGATCTATTGGATCCGCTTCTCCCAAGGCTCTTGGAAAAAGATCGATCTCATATCGGCAAAGGTTCCTCAGGAAGATACCAGACGAGATACGCGCCTTCTAAACGCTGACCCCACTCCGCTTGATCCTTCTCGCTCTCCACAAGAGTGACCCTATGATCATTTTCCAAAAACTTGTCTTTCCCCCGAATCTCAGCCGCCGTGTAGTGGCCGTCTTCGGTTGTTTTGCCACAATGGCTGACAAAACCGACAAGTCGGTAATTAAGCTCTCTGCCATCCTTTAGTTTGATGGGCAATTTCTCAGGAATCGTCATTGAAAAATCCAACTTAGCCCCATCTTGAGTGAACCTTTTCAGTTGAAAACGGAGAGCAGGCGGAGCTACTGTAAAGCGATTTTGCTCCTTGTTAAAGGCACCGTTCTCGGTTGCGCTCTCGTAAAACTCCTCAAGAGAGTGTTCTAAAGTTGGATTTTTGGGGTTTATCTCAAGAGGAATGAGGGGCGAAACCATCTCTTTTGTTGAAATGATCGCATCATCCAACATTTTGACAGCTTCATATTGCATCCTCATCCTAGGGGGCAAAAGCCCCAACACACCCATAGCAATCTCATTGGCATCTTCCTGTTGATTGGACTCAAGAGAGATGTCGACATGCTTAGAGAGCGTTTGGCGCACCTTTGCTGAACTGCCACTAGAGACAGCCCTTCTATTTTCAACTGCTACGTCATTTTTCTCATAAAACTCTCTTAAAGCCGGTAGGATGCTGGAGAGTTCCCTCATCTGCCTCTTCACACCTCGTAAACATTCTAGCGGCTCTTTTGGCTCAAAATTCAAGAAGCTCTCCAGAAGAGTCCCCTCTTTGTTTACTTCGATATATCCTCTAAACTCTTCACAGCACTCCTCAGACAAACCGTACTCGCTTGCCGCTCTCAGAAAATCGTCTAATGAGTCCACCTTTGTGTTTCGCATCCAGTCGCGCACCTGAGGATCGCTATCCAAGAGGTGGAGAGTCGCATTAATCGAACAATCGAACTCCCGATTCCAATAGCCGACAGGCGATTTTTCCGGGTAATGAGAAGGGTGATATGCCACAGGAGTGATGAGAGGGAAAATGTCTTCCCCAGGCCCCGCAAAAATGCGGCCGGGAAAAAAGAAAATCGAAAGCACCGTCGCCTCAATGGCAACCAAAGGGATCGCAATCCAATGCCAAGCCGCCGGGAGAAAATAGGCGGCCATTAAAATCTGAGCTGCAATGAAGATGGCCCGAATCGCTACCTGTATCAGAAGTTCTGCTGCGGCAAGCCACTTTTCGCCCAAAGTTGCTTTTTTGAGAATTTGCGGAGTGGAAGAAGCGGAAGAGACGGGTATACTAGTCATAACTACTCCCCTTTAGACTCAAAGGTCTAGAGTCTGTTAAATCGGAGTTCCCGAAAAACTGGATGGGACCTGGGTACATATAGCGGTCCTCAACGGTCCAGCCTGTCCTAAGCTCCGAGAAGTGTAAAAAGGTTTTACTATTTAAATCAACTAAAAATTTTTGTATCACCGGCTTTTGTTTTCCCGATCGGAGCTCAAAGTGCATGAGTTGGACGATCGGCACCATTTTCATCTCCCAGTGATTTGCTTTTTCTCTTAAGTTTTGAATCGCGCAGATCACTCCCGTCAACTCCTCTCTCACGGCAAGGTAGGCTAGCTTTCCCAAAGCATAGGCGTAATCGGCGTCGAAATTGGAGGGCATGCACGATCTCCCCTCGTAGCCGAGAAAGTGGGTCAACGCGTTGAATTTGCCCCCAAATTGGCGTCTTTCCAGCTCTTGCTTGATCCGATCTAAAAGCAGCTCTTCTGTCTTGATCTTGGAAAGTTCAATGTTTCCGTGGGGATCTTTTTCGCTCCCCTCACCGAGCTCTTGGAACTCAGGGACAAATTCGACAAGCCCTTCAGGGATCAAAATAACGCCGTATTCTTTCCCCTTCGAATGGCGCAAAATGATCAGATCGGCGAGTTCAGAGACAATTTGGGCAAGTGATTTGCGCTCTTCGCTAATCAATGCCAAGTTCGGCCCCGTTTTTAAAGCGCATTCCAGTGTGATGTGAGAAGCGGATCTGCCCATCAACTTGATGAAGTGGTAATACTTTTTGGCGGAAAGGGCATCTCTTGCAATATTGCCGATGATTTCGGAATAGGTCTTTGTTGCGCTGTCAAATCCGAAGGTCATCTCGATCTCATTGCTCCTCAAATCGCCATCGATTGTCTTTGGAACGCCAACGACTTTCGTCTTGCACCCTTTTTCTAAAAAATATTCAGCCAAATAGGCCGCATTGGTATTCGAATCGTCGCCCCCAATGACACAGAGCCCATCCAACCGGTGGTGTTCACACGCTTTTAGAGAAGCTGCCATCTGCTCCTGAGTTTCGATCTTCGTCCTTCCCGAACCGAGAAGATCGAATCCCCCCTGATTGCGGACCGAATCGATCTCCTTCACTTCGATAAACTTATTTTTGATCAGGCCATCGGGCCCATTCAAAAAACCGATGAGGGTGGCGCCTGCGTCGAAGAGACCGGCGATCACGTTGTGCCCTCCAGAGGCTTGGCCCCCGGAAAAAAAGACTCCGATCCTCAAAGTCCCCTTTTTCCCCTTTCCCTTTTTCAATCGATACATGGATGAGTTAAAAGTTTTTTGAAATAGGGCTCGCAGGGCCTCTTTTGGCCCTTTTCCAGGAATGATCTCAAAACAGCTCTCGCCCAAAGAGGCGAGAAGATCAGGCAGTTTCGGCTGATATTTGCTCCGCTCCTTTTGCAAGGGACTATATTCCTTTTTTGAGACGTTGCCCATTCGGCATCACCCTTCCTCTAATTTGGACCTCAATTTTCTCAAAATCCACCCATCTATGCAAGAAAAAACGATTTAGTTTATAGTCTTCAGTTTATGGCGATCAAATATATTTTTATCACGGGTGGCGTTGTCTCCTCTCTCGGCAAGGGATTGACGGCGGCCTCTATCGGCCAGCTCCTCGAAAGTCGGGGGCTAAAAATCGCGATGCTCAAGCTCGACCCCTACCTCAATGTCGACCCGGGGACGATGAACCCCTTTCAGCATGGGGAGGTCTATGTGACCGACGATGGGGCCGAAACGGATCTCGACTTAGGCCACTACTACCGCTATACCCACTCCCCCCTATCCCGCGCCTCCAATTCGACCTCGGGGCAAATTTACGAAACGGTGATTAAAAAGGAGCGCAAAGGAGATTATTTAGGCAAAACCGTGCAGGTCGTTCCCCATGTGACCGACGAGATCAAAGCCCGCATTCTCACCTGCTCACACCAGGAGGCAAACATCTCCGTTGTTTTGGTCGAAATTGGGGGGACTGTCGGCGACATCGAATCGCTCCCCTTTCTCGAGGCGATTCGGCAATTTCGCTATGAAAGGCCAAAAGACTGCATCAACATCCACCTCACCTACGTCCCCTATCTCAAAGCGGCAGGCGAGGTGAAGACAAAGCCGACGCAACACTCGGTCCAAGTGCTGCGCGAAATCGGCATCAATCCAGATATGATCCTTTGTCGCTGTGAAAACGAACTCAGCGCGGAGATCAAGGGAAAAATATCGCTTTTTTGCAACGTTCACGGCGATTTTGTCATGGACGAAAAAGATGTCTCTCAGAGCATTTACGAAGTCCCTTTGGATTTGCATCGACAAGGGCTCGATGAGAAAATTTGCAAGGTTCTCGAGCTCCCCTCCAAAATCCCCGATCTTTCTCGTTGGGAAAAAATGCTCCAGACCGTGTTATCGCCGAAGGGAAAAGTGGTGGTCGGCATTGTGGGCAAATACATGGATCACCAAGATGCGTACAAGTCGGTTTTCGAAGCGCTCCATCATGGGGCCATTGCGGCAGGAGTTGGGCTAGAAATTCGGAAATTCGAATCAGACCGAGTTTTGGATGGGGGAGACATTGGGAAAGTGATCGGAGGGTGCGATGGCTATCTTGTCCCTGGTGGTTTTGGCGAAAGAGGTTGGGAGGGCAAAGTAGAGACGTGCCGCTACTCGAGGGTCAATCAGATCCCCTATTTCGGCCTTTGTCTCGGAATGCAGGTGATGATCGTCGAATTTGCGCGCAATGTTCTCGGCCTTGCAAAAGCCCATTCGACGGAAGTGGACAAAAACACCCCCTATCCGGTGATCTCAATGTTGAGCGAGCAGAAAAAAATAGAAAATTTGGGCGGAACCATGCGCCTTGGCGCCTATCCTTGCGAAATTGAAAAAGGGACGCTCGCCTTTGCTGCGTATGGAAAGACAAGAATTTCTGAAAGGCATCGCCACCGATATGAATTCAATAACGAGTACAAGCAGCTCTTTGAGGAGAAGGGGATGATTTTTTCGGGCAAATTAGAGCATGGGGAGCTGTGTGAAATTTCTGAAATTCCCACGTCTCCATGGATGCTGGGGGTTCAGTTCCACCCAGAATTCAAATCAAAGCCGCTTGAACCACATCCCCTCTTTCGGGAGTTTATCCGCGCGGTTGTCCTCAATGCTGAAAAAAACCGATCGACGGTTTATGCCTAGAGTTGCCGCCATCGATTTTGGGCTCAAACGAATCGGGCTTGCCGTTTCCGATCTTCTTAGAAAAGTAGCCCTTCCGATCGGCGTTGTCGAGGGGGGCAAAAAAGCGATTCAAAATATTCGCGATGCTCTTCCCTTGAAGGAGGTCGGTCTCATCCTCGTTGGCCTGCCCTTAGAAATGAGCGGCAAAAAAGGGCCGATGGCGCAAATCGTCGAAGAATTTAGCAAAAAAGTGGAAGAGGCTCTTGGAATTCGGGTCCAACTGATCGATGAGCGGCTCTCGAGCAAGGCGGCCGATCAAACTTTAAAAGAGATTTCTTTGAATCGAAAAGCGAGAAGTGAGAAGATCGATATGGTAGCGGCAACGCTCCTTTTGCAAACCTATTTGGATATGAGATGCTATTAGAAGAAAAAGGGAGATCTTCCCGCAATGTCGATCCTTGCATTTTAGTGATTTTTGGGGCCACTGGCGATTTGACGGGGAGAAAGCTCGCCCCTGCGATCTACAATTTAGGCAAAGAGGGGATGTTGAGCGCCAATTTCGCCTGCCTTGGATTTGCGAGAAGAGACAAGACAGATGAGACTTTTCGCAAAGAGATTAAAGAAGAGGTTTCGGAGTTTTCTCGCACCCAACCGATCGACGAAGGATTTTGGAAGACCTTTGAGTCGCAGCTCTTTTATCACAAATCGGAATTTGACTCCGATGAAGGGTATGAGCGCTTGCGAGAGACGCTGAAGCGGCTCGATATGCAACATGCGACTCAAGGGAACCGGATCTACTATCTTTCGGTTCAGCCCAAATTTTTCCCCATCATCATTGAAAAGCTCGCTAAACACGGATTGATTTATAACCCCGACGACGCAAAGGGGCGCTGGTCGCGGGTGATCATCGAAAAACCGTTCGGCAAAGATCTTGCCTCTGCCACCGAATTGCAGCAAAACATCTCCAAATCGCTTGCCGAATCGCAAATCTACCGGATCGATCACTATCTTGGCAAAGAGACGGTGCAAAATATTTTGGTCTTCCGGTTTGCCAATGCCATTTTCGAATCGCTTTGGAATTACAAGCATGTCGATCACGTGCAAATCACGGTGGCTGAAGATATTGGAATTGGAACGCGGGGCCATTTTTTTGAAGAGGAAGGTCTTTTGCGCGACGTGGTGCAAAACCACATGATGCAGCTTTTAACACTCGTTGCGATGGAGCCTCCTATATCGCTCAGTGCCGATGCGATCCGCGATGAAAAGGTAAAAGTGCTCAAATCGCTGCGCCCATGGACGGCAGATGATTTTAAAAACCATGTAGTGAGGGGACAATACGGCCCTGGATTCGTCGATGGAAAAGAGGCGATTGGGTATCGAAAAGAGGAAAACGTGAATCCCCAATCGAATGTTGAGACTTTTGTGGGGGCGCGGCTATTTATCGATAACTGGCGCTGGTCGGGTGTGCCGTTTTATTTAAGAGCGGGCAAAAGACTTCCCAAAAAAGGGACAGAAATTGCCCTCATTTTCAAAGATGCTCCGGGAGTGCTTTTCAACTCGCAAGGGGGGAAAAAAGACTCCAATGTTCTCGCTTTGAGAATTCAGCCCGATGAGGGCATTGCGATGAAGATCAACTGCAAAGTGCCAGGTCCTAGCAGCCCGATTCAGCCGGTGAAGATGGATTTTCGATATGGCTCCTATTTCGGGCAGAGCCCGCCTGAAGCCTATGAGCGGCTCATTTGGGACTGCATGGGAGGAGATGGCACTCTTTTTGCAAGGGTCGATGAGGTGAAGGAGTCTTGGGAACATTTTACCCCCCTTTTGGAGGATTGGGCAAAACACCCGAGCCGAAACTTTCCCAATTATCCGTCGGGCAGTTGGGGGCCGAAAGAGGCAGATGAGATGATGGCAAAAGAGGGCAGGGTCTGGCGGATTTTATGAGTGCACAACTCCTTGTCAATCCGGAACAAATTGAGAGCGAACTTCTAAAACTTTGGGATCAGCTTTCCAAAGAAAAAATACGGGCCTGTCTTTTCAATTTGATCGTGTTCAATAAGCTCTCTGCTCGAACCGACTACATCCGCAATATCGTGCAAAAAGTTTCGGAAAAATATCCGTGCAGAGTTCTTTTTATCTCATCCGATCCAGAATCGCCCCATCCCTACTTGAAGACAGCTGTTTCCGTTGTGGGGGGCGGGAATATCGCCTGTGATTACATCGATATTGGGTTTTCTGGATCTGAAATTGAAAAAGTCCCCTTTCTCCTCCTTCCCCATTTCGTCCCCGATTTGCCCATATCGCTCCTTTGGACTGAGGATCCGAGTTTTGACCATCCCCTCTTTGAACCGCTAGTCAAACTCTCTTCGAGAATCATTTTCGATTCGGAATCGGCTGACAGTTTGCTCTCGTTTGCGAAAACGAGTTTAAAGCTGCAAGAAAGGGGGATCGATACAGCAGATCTCAATTGGGCAAGAACGGAAGGGTGGCGCGATCTGATCGCATCTCTTTTCCCATCGAAACAATTGCTGGATCAGATCGAAGAGGTCAAAATCAGCTATAATGGGCGCAGGACGGAGGTTTTTTGCCATGTAAAAGTACAATCGCTCTATGTACTCGCCTGGCTTGCAAGTAGACTTGGGTGGAAGTTTGTAAAGGCGCACAAAGAGATGGCCTTTACTTTCGAAAAGCAAAAGGGGCAGATCAGCTCGGTTACTTGGGAAAATTTGGGTTCGGGGACGATCACTTCGATCGATTTCTCTTTGAAAGAGGGTCACCTTTTCAGCTGCTCGAGAGACAAAAAAGAGTACCACCGGGTAAATATCCAGATCTCCTCTCAGGAAAAATGTGAATTGCCCTCCAACTATGTGCTTGGGAAAACCGCCACAGGGCAAACCCTCATTAAGGAGATCATCAACCAAGGGACGAGCAGCCACTATATTGAGATGCTCAAAGAGATTTTGAACCTGGATCGAGATCAGCTATGTTGAAATCGTGGGATGCAAGGCGAGACTATATTGTTCCCGGCAATCATGAGGAGACGATCCGATTTGCCACTGAACACTGGGTCCATTCTGCCCAAAAGGCGATTCAGAAAAGGGGGCGATTTGCCGTGGCCCTTTCTGGTGGATCAACCCCGAAGGCGATCTATCAAAATTTAATTTTGCAAGAGCTGGAATGGGAAAAAGTCTGGCTTTTTTGGAGCGATGAGAGGGCTCTGCCCCCCGATCACCCCGACAGCAATTACCGAATGGCGATGGAATTTTTTAAAAAAGTGCCTGTCCCCCCCTCTCAAATTTTTCGTATGAAGGCAGAGTCGAATATTGAAAAAAATGCCCTGGATTACGAAGAAAAAATTAAACATATATTAGGAAAAACTTGTTTTGATCTGGTCATGCTCGGTGTTGGAGAAGATGGTCACACAGCTTCTCTTTTCCCCAAAACGGATGCGCTAAAGGTAGAGGAAAGACTTGTGATCGAAACTTTTGTCCCTCAAAAAAATGGGTGGAGAATGACTCTCACCTACCCCTGTATCGAACAAAGTTTTTATTCGACAATTTATGCTTTGGGCTCTTCAAAACAACTCATTGTCGCCAAAGTTCTCAACGCAGCAATCGATTCTGAATTTCCGGCAAGTCGCATTGGAACGGCAGAAAAAAAAGTTCTATGGGTTTGCGATGCCGATGCGGCAGCTCAATTAAAGTAATGCTTTATCTTTACGAAAATACATTTTTACATTAAAATATACGCGTATTTTATATATAAACCAACACCAAACAAAAAAAAGGTTAGGAAATATTTTATGAATAAAACTAACGAAATTCAATCTAAAACTGTTGATGCTGAACTTTCGGCTCCAGTCGTAGGGAAAACTCCTAAAGGCCGTTTGATCACGCCGTTCAACCTCGGTTACGCAAAAACAAAAGAATTTTACGGAAAAGTCGTTGCAAAATCTGAAAGGAATGCAGTGATTGCCGGATTGCAAAAAGTGGCCTACGCAGTAGCAACCGTTTTTGCCGCGATCGTCGAAACACTGATGAATATGGGTAAATTTGCACTCAATACAGCGGTAGTCTTACCGATCAACTTCGTTCATGGGCTTGTGACAAAACCCAAAAAGGGAACTGATCCAGTAGTTGAGCAGAAAAAAGAAGAAACACCTAAAGTAAAAAAATCTGTAATCAGCGATGGAATGGTGCAGATACTAAAAGAATCAGCACAAGAAGATAAAAAATCTGCAGCCGCAAAGACTGAAGTAGCAGTAAAAGAACCTGTAATCAGCAATGAAATAATTCAGACACTAAAAAAATTAGCACAAGAAGCTAAACAAAGAGTGGAAGATAAAAAATCTGAAGCTGCAAAGCCTGAAGTAGCAGAACGTAAAGCAGAAGTGGCAGCAGAATCTGTAGTCAACGAAGTAATTGTTGAACAACCAGTCGTAGAACCCGCCGTCACCCAAGACAATCGATGGATTAAACCCCGCACCTTAATTGAAGGTGTAGCAGCTGTGGGAATAGTCACAACTGCTATTTTATATGCATTATCCCAAAGCGCCATGGAAAGTGTGGGTGTTTAATTAACCTAAATTTTAATTCTAAGCAAAAAGGCTCTTTAAAAAAGAGCCTTTTTTATTTCAATTAATTAAGAAGCTGTGATAAAATAGTTTCAAATGAATGCGATAAAACCAAATTATGTAATAACTCCAAAACCATTGCACTACAATAAAACCAGTGCCGCCTATCTCCAATCTAAAACAGCTAGTTCTTTTTTGAAAAAAATCGGTTATATCGCCCTCAGCGCTTTACTAGCATTGGCCGAGACCCTTCGAAATGGTACCTACTTCCTATTGAATTGCGCCATTGCCCCAATCAACTACTTATACCGCCTTCGGACACCTGAAAAGCCAACAGGCCCACAACCTACCCCAACAAAGCCAATCGACACCGAAGAAATTGAAAAAGAGGTTGAAAAGCTCAATCAACAGTTGAGAAAGCACCAGGAAAAACAGATAGCAAAAATCAAAGAATTAAATGACGAATGCGATGAGCTTGTCGAGAATTACAATAAATTAGGTGCCGAATGCAATGAATTAGATGCCGAATGCGATGGGCACATCGAGGCTCACAATAAGCTCGTCGAGGATTACAATAAATTAGATGACGAATGCAATAAGCATGTCGAGAATTACAACCAACTTGCTACTCAATACAAAGAGGTCCTGGGTATTTTAAAACAAGATCACGAACAACAGGTTAAACTAGACTCTCAGCTCTACGGAATTACGACAGGTTTGATCGCCTCCTTGGTATATGGTCTTTCAGGATTATTTGGATATTACACTTTGCCCACTGCTGCTGCGACGGGAATTGCCGCCCACCTATGGAGCAAGTCCCATGGGCCAAAATTTAGATTTGCCGAATTTCAGCTTAAGAGCTAAAATGCTCTTCTATGGCATGGATTCCACCTCTAGAAATGAACATGAATATCTCAAGGACTGTCCTAGAAGGGAAATGGGACAATCCAGTCATTGCAACTCTTCAAAAAATTGCCCTTTATACCATCATCCCCTTTATGCTCATTGCCACCTTTGAGGCGATCTTCAAAAATTTAATCTTAATTAATTTGGCAAATTGTCTGATTTCTATTTTGAATTTGGCCCACTATCTGTATCAAAAATACGTGCGCCCTATTTTGAACCTAGTTCGATCGAAACTCTGTTGCTGCCCATGCTCGTCTTAGGGATTGAAACCACCTGCGATGAGACAGGAGCCGCGATCGTAAAAGGGGGGCAAACCATCCTCTCCAACGTTTTAGCCTCTTCTGTCGATCTCCATGAAAAGTATGGAGGCGTCTTCCCCGAACTCGCCTGCCGCCGCCACATCGACGTCATCATCCCCGTCATCGACGAGGCTATGTCAAAAGCGGGTGTTTTGCCCGAACAGATCGATCTCATCGCCGTCGCATCGGGGCCAGGGCTGATCGGCGCCCTCCTCATCGGCATGAACGGGGCAAAAGGACTGTCGATCGCCTGGAATAAACCGCTCGTGGGCATCAATCACGTCGAAGCCCACCTCTACGCCAGTATGATGGGACTCGAGACAATCCCCCTCCCCGCCCTCGGCATCGTCTTGTCAGGAGGACATACCCTCCTTTTCAAAATTGTAGAATTGGGGGTCTACGAACAGATCAGCACAACCGTCGACGACGCCATTGGCGAGGCTTTTGATAAAGTGGGCAACCTCTTGGGCCTCTCCTATCCAGGGGGACCGAAGGTGGAAAAATTGGCAAAACTGGGCAACCCCAAAATGCACCCCTTTCGCGCGGGATACGTCAAACGCTCTCCCCTCGATTTCTCCTTCAGCGGCCTAAAAACAGCGGTCCTTTACGCGCTCAAAAATGGAGAAGTTAAAAAAGAGGACATTGCCGCCTCGTTCCAAGAGTGCGCTTTGAGAGACGTCGCAAATAAAGCCCTCATTGCGAGCCACCTATTTGATTGCAAAGCCATTTTCCTCGGCGGAGGCGTCACGGCAAACGGGCGGCTCAAAGAGATCATGAAAGAGACCTTTTCCGACATTCCCCTCTTCTGGCCCCTTGCAACCCTCTCCCTGGACAATGCCGCCATGATCGCAGGACTCGGCGCTCACAAATACCGCCCACCGGGCGATCCCCTCAACGCGAATGTCAAAACAAGAATGCCCCTTGTATAAAATTCCTTTTTTTAGGTAGAATCTGGAGCCTAAAAGAGGTTTGAAATGGCAAAAGGCGCCCGAGAAAGTATCAAGTTGAAAAGCACCGAGTCTGAAGAGTGCTACTGGACTGTCAAAAATAAGCGAAATACCACAGAGCGGATCGAACTCAAAAAATACGATGCGACTTTGCGCAAACATGTGATCTTCAAAGAAGCAAAATAATTTGTTTGAATTATCTGTCGCTTTAAAATATTTAGTGCCGAGAAAAAAGTCTCTTTCTACGGCACTCATTTCCTTGATGTCTGTCTTCGTTATCTCCCTGGTTGTCTGGCTCGTCATCGTCTTCTTGTCGGTCACCACTGGGATTGAAAAAAACTGGCTTCGCAAGCTGACAGCGCTCCACGCCCCGATCCGCCTCTCTCCCACAAACGCCTACTACAAATCCTACTACTATCAGATCGATGCCATCTCTATGGCATCCGGATATACGATGAAGACCATTGGAGAAAAAGCCCTAAGCTCCAAAAGCGATCCCTACTCCCCTGACGTCGACGCTGAAATCCCCCCTTTTTGGCCCAAAGCCGATGGGATAGATCCAGTCAAAGAGGTGTTTCGCGAGCTAGAAGAGCTCGGTCTTCCTTTTCAAGACTACGAGATCGGAGGAGCCCTCCTCAAATTGAACCGCCATTCGGGCGCCGTGATCTCCCAAATGTCCTATCTTCTCTCCTACCCCGATAAAAACCCCCATTTCCACACGTTGATTTTAGAATCGGAACTGCCAAATGGGCCCGAGTTTCCCATCTGGCTTCCCAAAAATTTTAAGGAAAGTGGCATTCAACTCGGCGATACCGGCTCGCTCAACTATGTGAGCCCCGCCTCTCTCTCCTCACAAGAGCAAAAAATCCCCATTCGGGTGAGCGGATTTTACGATCCAGGACTCGTCTCTCTTGGCAACAAGTGTGTCATCGTCCCGGCGCAAGTAACCCGAATGATCCACTCGGCCACACAAACCCTTTCCCCCGACGGAACCCCGACCAATGGGATCTTTGTCTGGAGCGCCGATTTAAAAGAGGCAGGCCCACTCAAAGTGAAAATCGAAAAGAGATTGCTCGATGCTGGGATTGCAAAATATTGGAAAGTCGACACCTACCGCGACTTTGAATTTTCAAAAGATCTGATGCAGCAATTTCAAAGCGATCTCACCCTCTTCCTCCTCATCGCCGCAATCATTTTGATCGTCGCATGCTGCAACATTATCTCTCTTCTCGTGCTCCTTGTGAACGACAAGAAAAAAGAGATCGCCATCTTAGAGGCGATGGGCGCTTCCCGTTTGAGCATCGGCGCTATTTTCGCCATTTGCGGCAGCGTTTTGGGCACTTTTAGCTGCATGTGCGGCACCGTTTTCGCCATTTTCACGCTGAAAAATTTGGGCTCGCTCGTCTCGTTTTTAAGTGCACTTCAAGGCCACGCAGCCTTTAACCCCGCTTTTTTTGGCGCTACGCTCCCCAATGAGCTCAGCTTCGAGGCCCTTTTATTTGTCGCCATCGCAACCCCGCTCCTCTCCTTGGCAGCAGGCCTCATTCCGGCAATCAAAGCGAGCCGCATTCAACCCTCGTCTGTGTTGAGGGCAGAATGATTCTGAAAGCCAAAAACATCTTCAAAAAGTATGAGAAGACAGCCGTCCTTTCGGGAGTCTCTCTCGATGTAGAAATGGGCGAATCGATCGCCATTTGTGGAAGATCAGGAGAGGGAAAAACGACCCTTTTACATATTTTAGCAGCTCTCAGCACCCCCGATTCAGGGGAAATCGAAATTGGCGGCGTTATTCTGAACCGTTCCAATGCTGCTCGCATTCGGGGAAGTGAGATCGGCATCATCTTCCAATCATACAACCTCTTGGAAGATTTTAGCGCCCTTGAAAATGTCCTCATGCCAGCGCGCATTGCGAGAAAACCGGCCCATCGATCGATGGGACTAGAACTTCTTTCGATGGTCCACCTCGAACACAAAGCCGATCTCCTTGCAAAATTTCTCTCTGGCGGCGAAAGACAGCGTGTGGCCATCGCGCGCGCCCTTTGCAATAACCCCAAAATCATTTTTGCCGATGAGCCGACAGGAAATCTCGATCGGGAAAATGGACGCAAAATCGCGCAGATGCTCATCCATCTGAAACGCACTTTCATTCTCGTCACCCACGATCCTGAGTTGGCCTCTCTTTGCCAAACGGAATACCTTTTGAAAGAGGGCGCGCTCATTAAAATGATTGGCTAGAAATAGATTTTTCTGCTACCAATGATCTCTTTTAGATGGGGAGATTTCAATGCAAATTCTAATAGTGGGAACGGGATATGTCGGACTCGTCACTGGCGCGTGCTTTGCAGAAATGGGATACACAGTCACTTGTCTCGACATCGATCGAGAAAAAATTCAGGCCCTCGAAAAGGGGATCATCCCTATCTATGAACCAGGCCTTGAAGAGATCGTCACCCGCAATGTAAAACAAAAAAGGCTCCTTTTCACGACCGACTACCAAACAGCTGTATCGAAAGCGACCATTTGCTTCATCGCCGTCCCCACCCCCTCAAGACCTGGCGGCTCTTGCGACACGAGTTTCGTCGAATCGGCAGCAAAAGAGATTGCAAAACATATGAAGGGGTACACGATCATCGTCAACAAATCGACCGTCCCTGTCGGCACTGCCCACCGCGTCGCGGCCGTCATTCGCGAAGTCAATCCCAATCTTCAATTTGATGTCGTTTCAAACCCCGAATTTTTAAAAGAGGGGGCAGCCGTTCAAGATTGTCTGAAGCCCGATCGGATCGTCATTGGCTCAGATAGTCCAAAACCTGCCGAAATTTTAAAGGAGATCTACTCCCCTTTCACTTTCAACCATGAAAGGATCATCCTGATGGATACGCTCTCCGCAGAGATGACGAAATATGCGGCCAATGCGATGCTCGCCACCCGCATCTCATTCATGAACGAAATTGCAGACATCTGCAAAAAAGTGGGCGCCAATGTGAACGAAGTGCGCAAAGGAATCGGATCGGATAGCAGAATCGGCTACAGTTTTCTCTACCCCGGTGTCGGATATGGCGGCTCTTGCTTTCCAAAAGACATCCGCGCTTTAATCGCTATCGCCATAGCCGTGGGAGCTGACCCCCAGTTGTTAGAGGCCGCTGACGCCGTCAACCAAAAACAAAAAAAGACCCTCAACCGGATGATGAAAAGCTATTTTGCAAAAAAAGGAGGCCTCGCTGGCAAAACCATCGCCATTTGGGGTCTCGCATTTAAACCCGATACCGACGACATGCGAGAAGCCCCCTCGCTCACCTTCATCGAAGAGCTCGTCAAAGAGGGAGCCACTTTGCGGGTCTTTGACCCAATCGCCATGCCAAATGCGCGTAAGATTTTAGGGGCCACTCCCAACATCGCATGGTGCACAGACGAATTCGACGCCGCAAAAGATGCCGACGCAATCGCCCTCCTCACCGAATGGAAACAGTTCCGCCTCGTCGATTTCAACCCCGTTCGCCAAAAAATGAGGGGGTTTGCCTTTTTCGATGGGCGCAACCAATACAAACCCCTCGACATGAAAAATAAAGGATTTGATTACCTCTCCATCGGGGTTCCCGATATGATCCAAGAAACCTTATTGCATTAAAGGCAGTAAAATAACCACCGAGGACACCGAAACCACCGAGGAGGGCAGGGGTCCAGTTCATTAGCATAGATAACCTTCAGTTCACCGACATGAATAAGTTAGACAACGTTGGGGCAAACCTTCCCCTCGGTGTTTTCGGTGTCCTCGGTGGTTATTTTACTGCCTTTAATGCAATAAGGCTGATCCAAGATCGAAAAAGTTGACAATTGATTTCCGCTGATTTAGCATGTCCGCATGGTCTTTTTTAAAAGAAGAAATCCAGAGCCCGCAAAACCTCAAAAAAAAGTTGAAAAAAGGGCCCCAGAACGGGTGTTGACCGCAGAGGGGTGGCGCAGGCTCAAACAGGCTCAGCAGGCAAAGCGGTAGCAGATCCCGTCAATTCTTGAGCAAGACTTCGATAGTCTGCAGCTCCTTTGCAATGAGTGTCATAGGTAGTGATCGGCTTCAAGTGGAGCGGCGCTTCGGCAAGCCTGATATTTTCCCGAATGACCGACTTATATACCTTTCCCTCAAAGCGGGCTTTGAGCTGAGCCACCACTTCCTGAGAGTGCTTGGTTCTAAAATCGACCCTACAAGGGAGGATCCCTGCGATCTCCAATTTGGGGTTGAGCCTCTGTTTGACCAGATTGATCGTCTTGAGAAGCTGCACTAACCCATGGAGCGCCATCACGTGGGCCTCGACCGGAACGAGCACCTCTTCCGCCATGGTGAGGGCGTTCAGGGAGAGGATCCCCAAAGTGGGAGGGCAATCGATTAAAATATAGTCCCAGGGCTGGTTATCGAGCCTATCAAGTTTATTTTTGAGAATGCTCTCCGAGGCGACCTCGCCCGCAAGCGCCTTTTCGACCCCCGAAAGGAGGACGGAAGAAGGGACGATATGGAGCCCTTCAACATCTGTTTTTTCAACAGCCGTCTCAAATGGGTCATCCTCTGTAAGGACATTGTAGAGGGCTTTTCCCCTCTCCTTAAAGCCATACCAAAGCGAGGCTGAAGCCTGAGGATCGAGGTCGACCAATAGGACTTTTTTCCCCGATTCGGCAAGAGCTGCCGCTAGGTTGACGGCTGTTGTCGTCTTCCCCGAGCCCCCTTTCTGATTGACGATAGCAATTTTTCTCATGAATACCTCAATCTGTTATTCCACATATAAAATGTTTTCCTTGACAGTGCAAGAAAAAATTGAAATTCAACTTTTGCCCTTTTCTCGAAAATATGCTATTCTGCAGGTCGAAAAAATGGGGGAGAAGATATGCTTCAAATCGATCTGAGAGGAAAAAAAGCCTTTATCGCGGGCATCGGAGATGATCAGGGATTTGGCTGGGCCATTGCAAAGGCTTTGGCAGAAGCCGGCGCCGAAATCATCATCGGCACATGGGCCCCCATCGTCAAAATCTTCAAAACCTCTTGGGCCAACGGAAAATTTGATGAGTCGCGTAAATTAAAAAATGGGACCCTTTTAGAGTATGCAAAGATCTATCCAATCGATGCGATCTTCGACAGAGCTGAAGAAGTCCCTCAAGAAGTGCGAGAAAATAAACGCTATGCAGAACTTTCTGGCTACACCATTTCAGAAGTGGCAGCGCAAATGGAGGCCGACTTTGGCAAAATCGATATCCTCGTCCACAGTTTGGCCAATGCCCCCGAAGTGACCAAAAACCTCCTCGACACCTCCCGCAAAGGCTATCTCGCCGCAATGAGCTCCTCAGCCTATTCCTTCATCAGCCTTCTTTCCCATTTCGGGCCGATGCTCTCCTCCGGCGGATCTGCCCTTTCCCTCACTTATATCGCATCCGAAAGGGTCGTTCCCGGCTACGGCGGCGGGATGAGTTCCGCTAAAGCTGCCCTCGAAAGCGACACGAGAACCCTTGCTTGGGAAGCAGGGCGCAAGTGGAATTTGAGAGTCAATGCGATCTCGGCGGGCGCGCTAAGGAGCCGCGCTGCAAGAGCGATCGGCATGATCGATGATATGATCGCCTATTCGAAAGCGAACGCCCCTTTGACAAAAGACTTAGAAGCGGAAGAAGTCGCCACAGCCGCCGCATTCCTCCTCTCCCCCTTAGCGTCGGCGATTACGGGAACTGTCCTCTACGTCGATAACGGCATGCACGCAATGGGCCTCGCTGTAGATAGCGCAGCTTTGCAAAACAATGAAAAATATGCCGGGCCATCCGTAGTTACGGGCTAAAGGAGTCCGAGAGATTGGCCTCCTCTACTCACTGATGACCCCTAAGGCCAACTTCAGTGCAGAAATAATCCCCAATTGACTTGTCGGTGGAGCAATAAAGTGGGCCACCTCTTGAAGCCGAGGCGGCGCGTGGGCCATCGCAATTTTTATGTCCGCCACCTCTAAAAGACTCACATCGTTTTCATCGTCCCCCGCCGCAATCACGTGAGAGCCGCGCCCTAAAAGATCTATGACTTTTGTCAGCGATTTCCCCTTTGATGTGTGGATATCGGTGACGAGAAGAATGAATGTCCCTTCGACAAAAGGATCCCGGATTTTGGCAACCTCAAATTTTTGCGAATGCTTTAACCTTTGTTCCACTCTCTCCATCTCCCCTTTCGCCCCAAAACACTTAATTAAGGGGAAAGAATCCAAGGGAAGAGAAGAAAAATCATCCACCTCTTTCCACTTTTCATGCTGTCTTTTTTGAAGATCCATGATGTATTGGACCTCCTCATCGGTAAAACGGCGTTTGCGCCAAAAGCAAAAATCGCCCTGATCGTATCCCGCATAAATCAAAAAGTCGCTCCTCATTCCCCGATACGCCTCTTCCATCACCTGAAGAGAGGTGGCCGGAATGTAGGCCTTAAAGAGGAGTTTTTTTTGCGGCATCTCAAGAGCCACTGAACCATTTTGACCCAAAAATAAATAGGGAAAATCAAACTCCGAAAGCGCCATCTGCGCAAAAGCAAAGGGCCTTCCCGTCGCCAGCGCAATGTTCCACCCTTCCGATGAGAGCTTTTTCAGATAACTTTTCACCTCTTTTGGAACACTGTACTTGTCCAAAGTAATCGTTCCATCAATGTCCAGTGCGATCCATCCAATCTTTTTCATGAGCGTTAGAATACACTATGTCAAAGACTTGAGGAAGATAAATTTTCCCCACACGCAAAATAAAGAAATGATTAAAAAATTTTTCTTGTCCAAATTTCCTGAGGTGGAGTATAAATGTTTATCGATTTTGAAGCTTTTATTAACCCACCCTTAAGGCCGGATCAAGCCAGAGGGTGAAACAAACAAACCTAAAAGAGGTATACAATGTCAGCAGCAACAGGCGCAGTAGACGCAACAAAAGTAAAAACAGCAGAAGAAACAAAGGCACCAGAAGCTCCAGGGTTCTTTACTATTGACGGCTTTAACACAAAGCTCGTTCAAGTAGTAACAAAGAATGTCTGCTGTGGAAAAGAATATCTGAAGTTGGATGCGAAGCAGAATTTCTTCATGAAAGCTCTGCGAATAACTGCAGTTGCCCTTTTGGCAATTCCAGCGTATCTTATTGCTACAGTAAAATGGGTATTCCGCACACTCTCCTGCGGCATGTGCAGCAGTGAAAAACCTAAAGACGGTGAAGAGAAGAAAGAGGTCCCTAAGACTGACGCAGAAAAGGTATAATCCTTGAAGAGATCCTTATGGATCTAATTGCCCGCAAGTTTATTTGCTTGCGGGCTTTTTTTCTTTGCGAAGAATTTGCCTTTCTTTCATAGTAGTGCCATGTCTATTTATGTTCCCGATGAGCAGGGTGAACTGACCCAGTTCGAGTCCATTGGCACCCAGGCCGTAGATCAGCTCTCTGCATTACCTGTCAGTGATTTGGGAGGAGCATTTACAAAAATGCTCGTCACGCTCGTTGCCCTCGTCGCTTTGCTGTTCATCTCTTATTGGCTTTTAAGGCGTCTGATCCAAAATCGGCTCCAAAAGGGAGTGGGCAACGGATCGATTCAGATTTTAGAAAAGAGGATGATCAGCCCCAAAACAATGCTCTATCTCGTGGAGGTCGATCAGAAAAAAATTCTCCTCGCAGAATCGCAATTGGAGATTAAGAAGCTGTCTGAAACTGCTCCACCTGAATGATGTGGGGCTCCTCTTTTTTCCCGAGCGGCTGCATGCAAAAGCCGATAAAAGAAGTTTTCTTCGATTTTTCTGCCACGAAAAGATCATGTGCAACCTCGGCAACGCTCCTCCTCTCTTTCTTATCGAGGTTTTCTTGATCTCGCCTCGTTTTTCCCGCATGCAACATCCCTTCCAACTTCCCAAAAAGGACTCTTCCAGAAAGAGGACGAAAAATCCCATAAAGAGCGGCAAACTGCATCCCCAAAAATAAAAAGGGGATTTTGACGATCCCCCAAAGTTCTTTAAAAAATGCCCCGATCGATAAATTCGCAATAGGGACAGTGAAGAGCCGCACAAAATGAAGGGCGGTATAACCCATAAAATAAAAGGGAGTTCCAATAAAGAGTTCAAAGCACTTAAAAGCCGTCACTCTCGTCGGCTCTTGATAGTAGCGCAAGTTTGAGCTCAAATCGAGGATCTCATAGCGCTCCATTCCAGAGCGATAACAAACCTGCAAATTGGCCCACCCCGCAGGGAGCTTCTCCAATGGGTATTCCCCAAAACTCTTCGTCGGCAAATCACACATACTTTTCCACAAATTCGAGCATGCAGTCTAGGGCAAAATCAATCTCCTTGTCAAGATGAGCGGAAGTGAGGAACCAAGCCTCATGAGATGAAGGCGATATATAGACCCCTCTATCAAATAAATATTTAAAAAATTGGATGAATTTCCTCTCGTCAATGGTTTTTAAATCCCCTTTCGAGTGGACCTCTTTGACCCCAAAAAAGACATTGAACATCGAGCCCACTTGCTGAACACACCCGTTTTTCCCACGAAGCGCCTCCCTCAAAGCCGCCGCCATCCGGTTGGCTTTGGCATCAAGCGCATCGTAGAAACCGGGCTTTTCCACAATTTTGAGCGTCTCAAGTCCCGCGCGCATCGCCACCGGATTCCCCGACAATGTCCCCGCCTGATACACCATGCCAAGAGGGGCGAGCTGATCGAGAATCTCCTTGCGTCCCCCCACCGCCGCCACGGGAAATCCCCCGCCAATCACTTTTCCAAAGCAGGTGAGATCGGGCCTAATCTTATAGAGGCCTGCAGCCCCCTGTAGTCCCAACCGAAAACCGGTGATCACCTCGTCAAAAATGAGAAGTGAACCGTTTTTCACTGTCTCTTCGCGCAGCATTTCTAAAAAACCGATATCTGGAGGAACCACCCCCATATTCCCAGTAACCGGCTCCAAAATCACCGCCGCAACCTCCTTTGCCATCTCAGTGCGAAAAAAGGAACGGACAGCGCCAAAATCATTGAACGGCAAACAGATTGTGTCGGCAATCACATTCGGATTGACTCCTTTGGAAGTGGCCAGAGGATTTAAACTCGTTACCCCAGAGCCCGCCTGAATCAATAAAGAGTCGACGTGGCCGTGGTAGTGGCCGCTAAATTTGACAATTTTGGGCCTTTCGGTGAACCCGCGAGCAAGTCGCATCGCCGTCATCGAACTTTCAGTCCCCGAATTGACAAAGCGAATTTTTTCAATCGTCGGAACACACTTTACAATTTTTGCTCCCATCTCCGCTTCAATCGCCGTCGCAATGCCAAAAGAGGTCCCCTTTTGGATCTGCTCGCATACTCCCCGGACAACCCCCGGCTCGGCATGCCCTAAAATGAGCGCCCCCCAGCTACAACAAAAATCGATGTAGGTATTTCCATCGACATCGGTGATTTTTGCGCCCGAACCCGAATCGACAATCAGCGGGTCCATCTCTAAATGGCGAAAAGAGCGAACAGGCGAGTTGACTCCTCCCGGAATCACTCGGCAAGCTCTCTCGTAAATCTCTTTTGATTTGGGGCGGCTCATGTGCTGGGAGATTCTATCAAAAAGATTTTTTTTGACGAACTGTTTTTCTTCCGCTATGGTGCGGGGTTGAGTATGCATCGATTTTTATTGGTTTTTACCCCTGCCATGATCTTCGCCCTCCCCTACGAAGTCGTCTTCAGCGGTTTAGACAATCCAAAAGCTTTGCGCGCAGTGCAAGATGCATCGGATCTCATTGCATTGCAATCGCGCCCTCCTGCTTCGATCAATGGAATCCGCTACCGGATCCAAGGCGATCTTCCCCAAATGCTCGAAGTGCTGCGCGCTTTTGGCTACTACGACGCCGAGATCAGCACCGAAGTGGAGGAAAAAAATGAGACCGCTGAAGTGACGATTAAAATCCATTCGGGGCCTCAATACACGCTCCGTTCTTACGAGGTTTTTAAGGGCGATTGCACCATCCCCGCCCAAATCGCTTGCTGTCCCAATTTTACGCCTGAAAAACTCGGGCTTCAGCTCGGCTCCTCTGTTTTATCGGTCAACATCGTCAATGCAGAGCTCAATCTCCTATCAGAACTGGCCCGCTGCGGCTATCCACTGGCGAGCATTGAAAAGAGAAAAGTGATCGTCGACATGCAAGAAAAAGATGTCGAGGCGGCCACCTGCATCGACGAGGGGCCTTACGCCAAGTTTGGTCCAATGTCCATTTTTGGATTAAAAACGGTCAAATCGGACTTTGTCCTCGATCGGATCACTTGGAAAGAGGGGCAAGGCTACAGCTCCGATTTTGTCGAACATACGCAAAAAAGGCTTTTGAACAGCGACCTATTTAGCTCTGTGCTCATCTCGCATGGCGATCAATTGGACGAAAATGGGGAAATTCCGATCCGTCTGCGCCTATCCGAGGCCAAACACCGACAAATTGCCCTCGGCATTTTTTACGCCACAGTCGATGGTCCCGGCGGCATGTTCAACTGGACAAATCGAAACTTGCGCGGAGTGGGTGAAACGTTAAGTCTCAATGGGGAATTTTCAAAGCGGTATTTGACCGGGATTCTCACCTATAAAAAACGGGATCTCTTTATGGAAGATCAAGACCTCAAACTGCTCGCGCAGATCGAGCGGCAAGAGATCAAGGCCTTCACTTCATTCATCTACCGATTCGCCTCGCTGCTCGAACAAAGTGTCGATCGGCGGCGCACGTTTTCCATCGGCATTGAGGCGCAGCACATCAACGTGGCAAATAGCGCGAATAACGGCAGCTATGATGCACTCGATCTCCCGATCCTCGCCCGCTATGACACAGTTGAGGATCTCCTCAATCCGATCCAAGGGTATTCGATTGTCTATCAACCCCATTTTTTCCAACTTGTAGGGTCGGGTAATCACCGCTTTATGAAACAGCGGCTCACGATGACATTTTATTTGCCCCTCATCCAAAAGTGGTTTGTCTTTGCAGGGCGGCTCCAATTTGGATCGATTGCGGGTGCGCGCCAAAAAAATATCCCCTTGCCGCTCCTTTTTCTCGGCGGCTCGGAGGACGATTTGCGCGGCTATCGCTATTTAACTGTGAGTCCCCTCAACGATAAAAATAAACCCTTGGGGGGAAGATCGGCCATTTTTCTCTCGGCAGAAACCCGCTTTCGCTTTGGAAATATCGGCATCGTTCCTTTCGCCGATTTTGGGACAGTCACTTTTGATGAACTGCCGACCGTCGATGCAAAATGGTTTAAATCGATTGGCATTGGACTGCGCTATTTTGCTTTTTTTGGCCCGCTTCGCTTTGATGTGGGCTTTCCGCTCGATCGGAGAAGCATCGATCCGGCGTTTCGCATTTATGCTTCAATAGGACAGACGTTTTGATGAAAAAAATAGGCATTGGAATTATTTTCTTGCTCCTCCTCTGCACTGTCCTCTACACGCTCATGCAAGGTCCGCTCGGAAAACGGCTCGTCGAAAACAGCCTCAAAAGCGCCCTTGAAAAATCGGGGTATCAGGTCCACATCGATGCCATCGAAGGGACGCTGCCCCAAAAGATCGATCTCAAGGGAGTTAGCATCCAGGGCGATGGGGTCGATGTGCGGGTGGAAAAGATCCATTTGCGCCCCGTTTTGTGGCGCCTTTTGAAAAGGGAAATCGCCTTTAACAATATCGATGCGAAGCAAATCGCCATCAACCAATATCGCCCCTTTGACTTTTCAGGGAAAGCCCGCTTTTCCAAAGGGAGATTTTTTGCAAAGGGAACCATCGATGAGTGGAAACTTTTGCTCCGCTATTTGCCCGTAAAAAAACAGGCCTACTTTTCTATTTCGCGCCCTACGATGGCCGCCACTGGGCTCATTCGCTTCACGCCTCATCTCGCATCGCAAATTGCGATCCGCTCCGATTTTGTCAAAGGGCAAATCGTCATTCAGCAAAAAGAGGATGAGTACTTGGCCTCAGCCAAATGGCAACTCGTAGAGCATCCGCTCAAAGGGGCTGCGGAAGGAGTTTTTCACGCTCGCAATCTGAAAGGAAGTGTGACGAGTCCCCTTGCCAAGGGCGCATTTGATCTCACCTTCGAGCCGAGTGGACTCGTCACCGGAACAACCGATGTGAGCGTGGAAAACCTCCAATCGCTTTTTCTTTTTGATCTTTATGGAAAACTCAATGCCAGCGCCATTTGGGACGCTCCCAATGGAGTGCAAGGGGTCCACTTTGACGCGATCATCGACGATCTTTACTACAAGGATCTTTTCGCAAAAACAGTATCGCTCTATTCGGATCTTGTAAATCCTTTTGAAGAGGTCCAAGGGCTTTTGGATTTTCAGGCGGAAAATCTCAAATACAAACACCTTCAGCTCGAAAGCGCCTCTTTCCAAACTGAGATCGGCCAAAACTCTTTCCCCTATCAACTCTTTGTTGAAGGGAGTCTCCGTTCCCCCTTTGAGCTCCGTTCGCAGGGAAAAATCCGAAAAGCCTGGACTGTCGACGTGGATCGACTCAGCGGCCAAATCGCAAATTCCCCTTTTGCCCTATCCTCTCCCATAGAATTGATTTGGGAGGAAGAAGAAAAAATCTGGAGCGCAAAAAAAGTATTTTTAAACATCGGCAATGGCTCTATCGAGTTGGACTTTGAGCGCAAGCAAAATTTTGGAAAAACAGAGCTTTCTTTCAAACAGGTCCCCATCGAATTTCTCTCCTTCAACCCCCTAGAGGTGCCCATCGAGGGCGATCTCAACTTGGATCTCAAAATGGAGGAGAACAACGGAGAACTAAAAGGGACGTTTAGCGGACAAACTAGGCAAAGCCTGCCCCTTTTATCGGAAGGGAGTTTTGAAGGGAGTTTTCAAAATGAACTTCTCAAAGGGCAAGGGAAATGGACGAGCGCCGAAACCCCCTTGTTCAATTTCGATGTTTCAATTCCGATGGCCCTTTCTTTTTTTAAAACAGAACTTTTGACCCACAAGAGTGCGAGCGGCTCTTTTACCATTGATCTGCGGGTCGAAGAGATTTTGGATTACTTTGATCTCGGCCCCCACCATTTGAAAGGAAAATTAGAAGGGAAACTCAGCTTCAAAAACACCCTCTATCGCCCTCTTGTGGATGGAAATTTCACTTTCACTGACGGGCATTATGAAAACTATTTCACCGGAACTGAATTCACCCAGATCGAAGCGCAAATTCTCGGGCAAAACAACGACCTTCTTTTGCAAACCTTAAGCATGAAAGATCTCCCAGGAGATGGCAAACTGATTGCAAAAGGGGCTCTCCATTTGTTGGAATCAGATCTCTATCCCTTTGAGATCGATATGGAGATCGACAACCTCCAATTGACCGAAATCGATCTCGTGAAAGCCACAGCAGATGGACAGGTCCATATTGAGGGAAATGCCCTATCGGCGCTCGTTCAAGGGGCAATCTCGGTCAAAGAATGTGAACTTTCGATCCCCGATCGAATCCCCTCAACTCTCCCCCACCTCGATGTCGTCTACCGCAATCCGATTCACCCCATTGATCATCCGACGCAAAAGGGGCGCCCCTATCCGATGCGTCTCGATCTGAAAGTCAATACGCCCACAGAAGTGCTCATTTCTGGAAGGGGGCTCAACTCCAAGTGGCGAGGGGATTTTCACTTAGGAGGCACACTCACAGATCTCAGCACGCAAGGAACGTTGGAGCTCATCGAAGGGGAATTCAAATTTTCAAGCCGCAGCTTTAAGTTGACGGAAGGTCTCTTGCAATTTTCAGGGATCGAACACCAAATGCCCTATCTCAATTTAGCAGGGCAAATGGAGACAAAAGGGATTGTGATCACGGCGCGCTTGAAAGGCCCTCTCAATAACCCGCAAATCACTCTCCTTTCCAGTCCTGCCCTCCCTTTAAGCTCGATCATGTCGTATCTTCTCTTCGGCCAAGACATTTCAGAAATTGGAGGGTTTCAGGCGCTCCAACTCGCCAATTCGCTCGCAAGCCTTGTCGGCACAAGTCCCGACGTGATGGAAAAAACGAGAAAATCGCTCGGAGTCGATCGGCTCCAGGTTGTCTCAGAGCCCATCGAGGGGGGCGAAGAGCGGATCGCCTTACAGGTGGGCAAATACGTCTCCAAAGGGGTCCTCGTCTCCTTTAGCCAAGGAGTCGATGAGAGCAGCACCAATATCAGCGTCGAAATTGAGCTCAAAAACAATTTCATCTTTCAAATCGAGAGCGATCAGCGCCAAGAACAGGGGCGATTCACTCTGAAGTGGAACCTAAACTATTGAGGCAACCCGCAAAACTCATTTGCCCGTTAAAATCGCCCTTTTGAGCTACGTTGTGTCCATTCTCCTCAGCCAACCCACTAGGGGTTGACCTCGTCGAATGGACCGTAGCAGCTTCGCTGCCACTCGCAACGTAGCTCAAAATCATCGATTTTTCCGGACAAAGCAGTTTGCGGGCCGCCTCTATTGATTTTAAATCGAAAGAATTGCTATCATTCCTACCCTTAGAGTTAAAATAATTGCTCGTATAGCGCATTAAACTTGGGGCCTCTATGATAGGGGCGTAAGCAAAGGAGGAAAGGATGAACGTTACTGATGTACTAGATGGAGAAGAACTAGGTGTGGGTCTTTCCCAACAGGTTGCAAATGTGTCGATTCGCGATCTTGCAAAAGAGGAAGCGAATCAAATTCGAAAAGTGACGGTACAGGCGCAGCATATTCCACAAACTGCAATTGGACAATTTCCCAATTTGGCTCTAGAAATTGTCAATTTGACCGTGGCAAAAGAGCACTTCATGAGCGATCAGGTCAATCGCCACCTCGATCAGATCCAAAAAAAGCAAGATGCGATTGGGCTGCTTCTCGATTTGAATGCCGAATTGAGTGGGGCGAAAGATGAGGGAGGAGAAGGGACTTCTGAGAAGGCGAAAGAGATTTTGGCCCGGCTCAAAAATGACCATGCGATTGATCTCAAGGGGAATATTGCCGAGATCAAACACAACGTCTCTTTGCAAGAGGGGAGACTCCGCACAGAAATGCAGATTCTTTTTACGACAAAGGTGCAAATCTCCATTCAGCAGATTGAGACGATCATTTCGATTGCAAAAGATATTATTAGGAAAGATGAGCAGCTGAAAAGGGCAACGGGTCGATTGCCAGGGCATTGATGATGGAAATTTCCGATGAAGATGTAGAGCGGTTCTACGCCTTCGGGTTTGCCCACTATGGAGCTGGGAATTGGAGTGAGGCGGCCCGGGTGTTTCAGGTCCTTTGCACAAGGCGCCCTTTGGAGCCAAAATATTGGTTCGCCTTGGGGGCCACTTTGCAGGAGGGGAAAAGCTACGAAGACGCGCTCCATTCATGGGCGATGGCAGCTCTCCTAAAGAAGGGGGATCCCTATCCCCATTTCCACGCTGCCGAGTGCTGCTTTTCGCTTGAGATGAAAGAGGATGCGGCCAAAGCGCTCGGAGAATCGGAAGTTCGCATTCTAAGTGTTGAGGAACATCCATTGAGGGATAAAATTGATCTCTTGAGAAGACAGTGGGGGCTATAAGAATATGACTGTTGATACAATTGATATTGATCGCGAACGAGTCCGGGCCCGCTTTATGCAGGTGCCTCAAGAGTTGCCTTTAAAGCCGCAAGCACTGCGAGATTTTGGCATTTCCCCCCTCTCAACTGTGAGTCGGGCGGAGCCCCTTTACAAGCCCACTCTATCCCCTCCCCGAAAGCATATTTTGGTCGATGTGATCCGGGCACATCAAAGAACGGAAAGGTTAAGCGCGCAAAAAACTTCGCAATTTGAGGCATTTGCCTCCAAAAGCATGGCGAAAATGGACTCCCTCGCGCTCGAGCAGGCCGAAGTTTTGCAAAAAGAGTTAGATGCGGCTCGGAAGAAAGAGAGCTGGAGCGTTTTCATGAAGGTGTGCCAGTATGTCGCTGCCGTCACGGCAATCACTACTGCGATGACTATGGTCGGCGCTGCGAGAATTTGCTTTGCTGCAGCAGGGGTTATTGGAGGCGCTGTGAGCCTTGCGCGGGATACGAATCTGATCCGACCTGCCGTTGAATCGCTCACCACATCAAAAGAGCTCCAAAAATCGATCCAGGACAACATCGACACTTATGCACTCTATCTGCAGATGGGTCTTGGCATCGCGGGGGGATTCGCCGCGTGGCGAGCAGGGGCTTTTGCTGCAATGCAAGCCCCGCCCGTACAAGAATTTGTCAAAAGGGCTGCAGCCGCCGTTGGCACCGCGAGTTCCGTGATGGGCGCTGGGGCGCAAGTGGGCAGGGCGTTTGCGAACAAACGACAGCAAGATATGTCGGCGCTTCAAAGGGAGCTCGACTTCCAAAAAACAGATGAGGGTTTTGAGCTTTCCAACAGTACAAAAGAGGCGCAAAAAACCATTGAAGAAGAGACTGAAGAGGTAAAATCCCTTCACAAAATGATCAAAAAATTAGATATCCACGTAGGTGGCTGAGGAGTTTTTTTATGTCACGTATTACACTAGATGCAATCTCCGATGATGAGATTGCCCCTTTCGAAGCTGGAGGCACCGTTCACATATCGAAATGTGAGGGGAGACTCACGATTGAAAAGACTAAGCACCTTGAAATTCCGACCCCTGAAAAAGGGACTTCTCCCTCACCTGAGGGGAGAGTGACTGTAGAGGCAGCGGGAGTTCCGAGCGATATAGAATTGCAAGAGATGCTTTCGGAGCAGCTGCCCCTGATGGATCCGAGCACAGTGGATGCGCTAGAAGAGCAGTTGGACTTACCCCCGAATTCAGCACAAAATTATATGAGTAGGCTCAATGGGATTATCGCTGCTATTTTAGCTCAGCTGCAGCGAGTGTCCGAAAAAGACAAGGCGAAAACGGAGCAGCTAAAAAAAGAGTATAAAGCGAACACTCTTACAGCGGTGGGTCTTCAAAGACAACTGGGCTCAAGTGGGCTGAAGTACGCATTTCTCACTTTTGCCGTTTCATTCCTGCAACTTTTACCCAATGAGACGGACAAGTCGATTGCCAACGTGTTTGGGAACCAGATTTGCACTAAATTAGGCGATATGGCCTCTTATGGCATTCAAGGGGGGCTTACCGATAAAAACAATAGTGCCCAGCTCTTGATGAACGATTTGAATAACCTTACAAACCAAACCCAAAGTCAATCGAACAGCAAACAAGAGATGACTGGTGTTTTAGATCGGGCCCAAAGGCTCTTCCAGGTGGCTACCCAAGGGGGTTAAAAAACGCTATCCAAAGAATCCCTCAATTCATAGAATGAGGTTGGGAGGCAGCTGAGCAAAACTCATTTGCTGCCTCTGGTGTCGATTTGAGGGATTTTGATGATTGTGGCTGTGAAGAAACATTCCTTGCGCGTTTTGGAGATGATTGGCGATTACGTCTCTCTCGTCATCGACGTGACGGTTGCGAGCCTTAAGAAGCCCCCATCGTGGAAGCTTGTTCAAGAGCAACTGTTTCACATTGGGGTGATGTCCCTTTCGGTCGTCGCGATCACCGGATTTACAACGGGTTTTGTCTTAGCTGCGCAGTCGTTTTATCAGCTCGGTGAAAAGGGGCTTGCCAACATGACTGGGGTTCTCGTGGGCAAGTCAATGATCACGGAGCTTGGGCCCATATTGACTGCATTTATGGTGACGGGGAGGGTTGGCTCGTCGATGTGCGCGGAGCTTGGGACGATGCGGGTGACTGAGCAGATCGATGCGCTCAAATCGATGGCGATTAACCCCTACAGCTATCTTGTGGCGCCCCGTTTTATTGCAGGGACTTTCATGATTCCCCTGCTGACCCTTTTCAGTGTGATCATGGGAATTTTGGGGGGGTATTTGATTGCGGCGAACCTATTCCACATGTCGCTTGCCAGTTATTTCAATCCAATGCGTCTGCAGATCACCGTTTTTGATCTCTTAAGCGGTTCGATCAAGTCATTTATTTTTGGCATTTTGATTGTGACGGTCTGTTGTTATCGGGGGATGCGGACAAGTGGGGGAGCTGCTGGGGTTGGGAAGGCGACGACGCAAAGCGTTGTGACGAGCTATATCTTGATTTTAGTCGCCGACTTTTTTTTGACGATGGCTCTCAATATGATACGCCAAGCGATTAGATACGACTGGATGAAGGGCTGATGATTCGGATTAAAAATCTCTGGAAGCGCTACGGAAGTGTCGATGTTTTGCGGGGGTTAAATCTCGAAGTAAAGCGGGGTGAAATTCTAGTCATTCTCGGAAGATCTGGCGTGGGGAAGAGCGTGCTTCTTCGCCATATCATTGGGATTGAAAAGCCCGATTTTGGCTCCATTGAGATCGACGGGACCATCATTACGAATCTGAAAAAAAATCAACTGTATCACGCCGTTCGAAACATGGGGATGCTCTTTCAAGGGTCAGCCCTTTTTGACTCGATGAACATCGAGGAGAACACCGCATTTTATCTCAATCAGCACAAAGATCTTATCACGAAGAAAAAAATGCCTCGGGAGATGATTCGGAAGAAAGTGAATGAGGCCCTTGAGATGGTGGGGCTTGAAGGGGCAGGACACAAATGGCCCTCAGATCTTTCTGGTGGAATGCGCAAACGGGCAGGGCTTGCCAGACTCATTGTCTATCGCCCTTCGATTCTATTATACGACGAGCCGACCACGGGGCTCGACCCGATCACTGCGGAGCAGATCAATGAGCTCATTGTCAAGACGCAAAACGAGCTTAAGGGGACGAGTATTGTCGTGACGCACGATATCCATTCGGCTCTTTTCATGGCGGATCGGATCGCGCTTCACCAAGATGGGCAGATTGTGCACGTTGCCAATCCCGAATCATTTATGAAATTTGACAATCCAACCGTTAATTTTTTAAGAGAGAATAACCAATATAAAAGGAAAGTGCAATGACAGATCGGATAAAAAATATCCTCATAGGCCTTTTTGTATTAGGGGCTGTTTTGATCATGGTTTCTCTGATCCTTTTTTTGAAGCCGACAGTGGGGGATGGGAAGAAGATTTTGAGCGTCCGTTTCCCCAACATTAGTGGGATTACGATTGGAACGCGAGTGACATTTGCGGGTAGGCCTGTGGGGGAGGTGACCCATATTCGAGAACTTCCGAAGGCGCGTGACGAGGCGGATGATCACGGTCGGATTTACGTCTATCAACTCACCTTAAAAATGGATTCAAAGGTCGATGTTTACAGCACGGATGAGATTGCAATTAAGACAACGGGGTTGATGGGGGAAAAATCGATTGCGATTTTGCCGAAGGCGGCGACGCCCTCGAAGCCTTCGCACCTAATTACCGATCAAATTGTCTATGCGAACTCGACCGATGCTCTTGAGCACACATTTAACCAGGTGACACATGCGGCGAATGAGCTCGAGCAGGCGGTCCACCGATTTGATGGTTGGTTTGCGGCGAGTCAAAACGATCTTTCGAATGCGATCCGCTCTTTTGATGGGGCGATGGGGCAAATCGATGGATTTTTAGGGATCATTGATCAGGAGAAATTGGTTCCGGCACTGAAAGAATCTGTCGGGCTTTTGAGCGACAATTTAGAGCTTGTGAAAACGAGCCTAAATGACGACAAACTCCTTCACAAGTGTGCAAATCTGGCTGAAAATCTCGATCAAGCGGCGAATAGTTTTAATACAGATGGAGCGCAAACCCTATTTCATCTCAATCAAATTTCGAGAGACATTGCTTCCGGATCAGGCACAATTGGGCGTTTGATTGCAGGGGATGATTGTTATCTGCGTCTGGCCTCCCTGATGAACAAGGGAGAAACCCTCATGAACGACATCAATCACTACGGGCTTCTTTTCCAATACAATAAGCAGTGGCAAAAGTCGCGCACGCGCAAGGCCAATTTTTTGAAGGCGCTAGATACGCCACAGGAGTTTCGCAACTACTTTGAGGGGGAAGTGGATTCGATGACGACCTCTCTTGGCAGGCTTACGGAGCTGATAGAGCGGGCCGGGTCTGAAGAGCGCTCGAGAATCACGCAAAGCGACGCATTCAAGCACCACTTTGCGAATCTCATGCGCCAACTCCAAGGACTCACCGACTCCCTCAAGCTCTACAACGAAGAGCTCATCGCCGAAACCAACGATGTGGGGGAATAAAGGAGGTATTAACCCGCCTGAAATGCCTTGGGCTTATCCCTAAATTTTCGGCTGCCCTGACCTGGCTTATTCACCCGTTCTCTGACCTCCACCGACGCCTCTAATCTACTTAAACCATTCTGAATCATTGGAATACGCCCATAAAAATGCTTGCACAATATTAGCTACCCCTTTACAAAATAATAATTATTTGTTAAAATAAATAGTGTAAATCACATAAATAATAAAAAGGGGATTTTATGACTGTAAATTCAGTAGCTTCAGTTAATTCAGCCAGTAACATGATTAATGCTGCGGAGCAATTGCAGCTTGAGCTGGATGCCGAGGCTCTTCAAGAGGCTGCTAACAGCGCACAAAACCAACAAGTACCTAATGCTCAACAAAGTCAAGTACAGCAAGACGTTCGAAATCCATATCAAAGTTAGATTTTCTTGAACGGTCGCAGTATATCAAAAGGGAGCGAAAAGGAACTTTTCGCTCTTTCAATTCATTTCACGTCCCCAGAAAAGAGATCATTCTGGTAAAACTTCGCGAATTTGTCGATTATGTTTCGATTCAGAGAGAACTCGCCATCGAGCCGCTCGAGGGGGGAGAGGATGCGGGTGAAACGTTCAGGATCTATGGCCCTTTCGCGGATGAAAAGCGCGGGTGTGTAAAGAAGCCATCGGAAAAAGTTTTGCGCGCTCTTTTCCCCAAATTCACCCTTCATGATTTTTAAAAATGCATAGAGGGCCGCCCCTTGTGCGGATCCAACATCGATCCCATCTTTACAAGTAAAACTGATCGAATGGGGCTTCACGAGATCAATGCACTTGAGAATAAAAAATAGATAGAAAATCTCAATGAAGTCTTCCCGATTGCGCCGCGTCAATGTATTCTTAGAATGAAAAAAATGCTCATGAATACAGGGAAATACCAGTTCGGCAAAACGGATTAAATCGCCCTTCTTCAACGCTGAAGAGAAAAAATAGCGCTCCTCTTGCTGGTTTTGCAACTGCTCCAAAAATGTCTTCATAAATGCATCGGCATTGTTGAGATTTAAATATTCGTTTGTCTGGTGATAAAAATCGCCGTCCTTAGGTAGGGTCAAAACAATCAGCTGCTGACTAAACTCAGCATTTTTCTGCAACCCCTCAAGCGCTTTCGCCCTCGCCCCCTCTTTCCAAGAGGTCCGATCTTGCAAATTGATGAGAAGGTGCCTCTGCAACGGCTTCTCCTCAACGAGCGATCTCAAAAATCCACGAAATTCATCAATCACCTCCGCTTTGTAAATCAGCGATTGCCGCGTCGGCGACGGAAGTTTTAATACCTCTAATCTCTTCCCATTCAATGTAAGCTCAAATAAGCACATCGGAAAATTCTCCTGCCCCGTCGGATCAAAAGGGATCACCACATCCCCTTCTTGCTCCTCCCGAATGAGATCCAAAATTTTAAAGAGCGGTCCATTTGGAAATTTTTCAAGATGTGTCCGAAATTTTTCGTCGTCAAGCAAACTTTGCGTCCAAACCGTCTCTCCCTTCGCTAAATGGGCCCCACTCCCCTGCTTGATCTCCTCCCCCTTTCTCATCGACCGGTGAATGAGCCCCATCGACTCCAGCTTCACCCCCCCGACCCTCTCGTAGAAGGCCCGACAAAGCGAGTGGACAAGATGCAAAAGAAGATGTGAGTCTTTATCACTTGGGTCTGGAGGATACGCTATCAACTTCTGATACTCCGTCGTCTGCATTGAACGGCGCAAAAATAGATGAAAATCACCCATATACCCCTTGCAGCTCTTCCCCACCGTGTTCTGCAAAAGATACCGGGGATTGCCCGCAAGAAAAAGGGCCAAAATCGCCATCCCAAGCTCCCTCACAAGCGCCTGCTCCGATCGCTTGCGCGCAAGCTTATAAAAATCAAAAATCACAGGCTCACACCGCTCCAATATCTGCCCCGCCGTCGCATGCAAATCGCGGTCCTCCATCGCAGCTACCTTCAAAAGCGGATCCTCCTCAAACTCCCCTTCTGCCCCCCAATCGAGATGCAATCGAATCTCCCGCAATATAGCTGAGGTAAAATAGGGCGCCCCATCCTCGTTCCGAATATAAAAAAGCTCGTAGTCCCTGTCCCGCTGAATCTCCTCAAAATGTTTAAACTGTGACTCCGATTTGAAAACTTCCCCCTCCTCATTCCCAGCAAATCGAGGGGCAAAAAACTGTGCATAATAGTTTTGAAGAGACTTAAATTCAGAGATTTCAGTGACCTTTTGAAAGCCTTCTTGACCCAAACGGAGCGCTAAATAGCTTTCCATCTTGCGCGCTGACTCGCCCACAAGCTCCATCATCGCACCGAGGCCTTTGCGGCTCCGCTCACTCTCCCAATTCAGCTCAGACCCCTCATAGAGACGAATCAAATGCTGATGAATCGAGAGGTACGTGCGCCCCAGTATATCCAAAAGAACCCCCGCCCCCTCTTCCAGGAGCCAAGGAAGCGTATTCGGCCCAAACTCCTCTTCACTCGTCACGATTCTGCGCCCCTTGTCTATCCCAATAACCCCAGGTTCTTTCTCATCAAGACCTACAATGGCCGCAATATTATCCATTGCATCTTGAATATCAATTACGTCTTTTGGTTTATGTTTCATAATTTAATTATGAATCAAATTAACTATTTAATTCAATTAACTAATAAGACGCTTATATATAGCTATTTAGATTGAGATCTGTAATATTTCCACTCGAGGTGGTTCGTCATGAAGGCGATGACCCAGACGACTCCCCCTCCGATAATAACTCCGAAGGGGCTGACAACCCGAACTCCGAAGGGGAAGATCGCGATGAGGATAAAAGCGATAAAGCTAATGAGAAAGGTGTAGATTCCCAATTTTGCATTGGAAATAGGCGTTTCAAAAAGGGCAAGGACAAAATAGACAGAGGCATTCAAAAATCCAACGACAAGGGAAAAAAAGAGATCCGCGCCAATATTCGGAACCTGCTCAAAGTTTTGGATCTCCACTCCTGGAGCGACCCGATTGATGAAAAAGACGATGAGGAAATTGAGAAAAAAACTCCTCACATAATTCATAGTGGCAAATCCATTTTTTTAGGCCCATTTTTTCGGCTGATGAAAAAGTTGACGAAAAAACTTCCCACAGAAACTCCAAGGGCTGCAAAAATATATCCTTCCACACTGACGATTCCGATCCCAATCGGGACCCACTTGATAATCGCAAACACAGCAAAATTTAAGATGAAGGCGAGAAGTGCTATTTTGAACGGAGAAATTCCGCCGATGAGCTTCAACACGAGGTAAATGAGCGAATTGAGAAACCCAAGCCCAATGGCCAATTTCAAATCGCCCCCCACTTGGGGCAGTCTCGTCAGCTCCATCACGTCGATGCCCGGCAAGACATGAACGGCAAAAAAAACGACTAAGAAATTGATTACTAACCCCTTGAGATAGTTCATCCGAAGGCCCCTTAAGTTCTTTGGGTTCACGTTACAACAAAAGCTTGAAACTCGCAAGTTCGCACTTGCAAAAAATAAATAAATATTTGATAAGTTTCAGTTTAACATTTGGAAAAGTCAGGCAATGACGGTAGACAGGCTGATCTCTATCTCCTATCCTTTTTTGATTCAGGCGTCGGTGGAGCCCCATTTTTTGCAGGCGATGCAACAGATTGTGGATCAACTGATTCCCGAAAGTTTTTGGCAATTTGCTCAAGAGGGTTGTGAGCCCGAGCTTGCGAAAATGAGGATCGAAACCGATCTGATGGCTCAATTACCTCTATTTAGGCAAGGAGAGATCGAAGAAAATTCCAAATCATTTGCCCTATCTTACTTGTGCCCTGCGGAATATACGCACCAGGCAAGGCGTTTTGTCGTCGACACTTTGAGTCGCTGGTTGGTTCCGGGTAGGTCTGTGGAAATTTGCGGGGGGATTTCTCTTTTTTTTGAATTTGCGAGTGCGCCGGGGGTCCGTTTTTTTGCAGCGCAAGACCTGATCTCGATCCGAAATCCAGAAGAGCGCCTCGCAATGCAAACAAGTGTGGGTCCGCTAGTCGAGCAGCTCAAGCGAAAACTCCCTTGCGAATTTACCCGCAAATCGGAGTATAGCGTCCACCCCATCTTTTTGCCCCGCAACGAAGAGGATACGATCCGCAATTTAATCGTCCTTTCAGAGCAGATCCAATTTGTAAAAGATTTGCCCCAAGTGAGCATCCACTATGAGAGACAAACCGATATCGACCTCATTTTCACCGTCATTATCGCCCGCCTTTTCAAGAAAAACTCTTTGAGAAAACTCCTGGAAAAAAGCCGCTTTAAAATGGAGATCGACGACATGAGGGTTCTCGGTCTTTTAAAGCAAAAATACCCCAAAGAGGGAGCTATTTTGCGCATCACCGTGAATAAAAGACCCTTTTTTAGACCCGATGACTCGATCGATCTTTTAAAAGCGCGGCAAAAAATTGTCTCTGGACTTACCGAAATTTTAGGAGAGGTGCGCGATTTCAACGGAGGGATGATTCTCAAACAGGAAGAGGCGCTAACCCAACTCAGATTAGAGATTGGAAACTCTTCTGCAGAGAAAGAATTTCTCTTGGAAAACTATTTTTATTCGCTAAAACCTGCCATCATGCAGACCGTTCACGAAACCTCTATTTTGAAAAAGCACTTTGAGCTTTTCAATGCGATTTTGGCCACCAATTTTAAATTGCAACCGTTTGAAATTTTGGGTGCTAAATGGGGGAAATTTTTCCTCTTTGTTGTCGGCTCTAGTTCGAATCAATTTCGCCCTACAGTACTCGATGTAATCCACTCTTTCGAAATCATGTCGCGCAATATCACCACTACATTTTTAGAAGTGAAAAACATTTGCACTCTAGGAGCCATTTTAAGGGTGGAACCCGATATCGGCGAAAAACTCTTCGCCAAAACGATCGAAGCTTTGGAAGGATGGAGCCGCAAATTCTACTGCATCGTCAATTGAACTTTTTTTCTTCTTCTTTAAAAGGAGCGAAGGGGTAGAACCCAGGTGACCCAGGTGAATGGAGCCGTTTTGCCACAGGTTTCGCAATCAATGGGTTGAACATCGGAGATGTACTACTCGAGTTTCTATCATAAAGAGCCAACATATCGGTCATCACCCCTCGAATTTCCACCATGTCGGGATCAGAAACCGATTTTACTGGGATACAACCAACCACCGATGGAAGAGGCGTTCGATCGTAACTCTCCCTTTCCAAATTTCTATAATGCGCTTTATAGAGAGGGTCAAAAGCGCAGACGAATTCGATCAGTGTTGTGGGGTCACAGCAGTCGATTTTTTCTTGCAAAACTGTCTGAAGCCGCTCAATGCGCTCCCAACAGGCTTGTAATTGTTTGTCGCTCAAGAGGCGATCTGATAAAGCTCTAACCTTAGCCGCTGGGTGTAGTCCTTTGCTCTGATCCAATGCATCAATCTCTATAGGAAATCCCCCCTCATCCACCCCCTCGTCTCCAATCTCAAACATTTCTGAAGCAAGATCCGCTAATTGAACCTTTTCCTGCACCAGTATTTGCCCAAATAAGGGCTTCCAAATCTTCTTGATCCTCTCCATCGCCTTCTTCAACAAATCTGTACTGATCGGCTCTTTTGCTAAATCGCTTTCCAAAAATGGAAGGTGGGTCGCAGCAACAGTCTTTCCACTGATTTTCGTAAGAATAAAGCGCTCTGGCATGCAATCTTCTGTGTCGAGAAGACGATCCCCACAGATCCCATCGCTCTTTCCATCCCTCAATCCAACGATGAGCGATAAAATCGTCATATTTAACATCCCTTCAAGGGTCGTTTCCTCTTCCCCATGCAAAAATGGCTCTAAAATTCCCGTAAGCACTTGGGGAGAAGCTCCTTTCCCTTTGCACACACGCATTTTCCCATTCCACAGTTCGATGAGGAGCTCTTCTTCTATTTTTTCCGGATAAACAATACAACACATCATGCCGGGAACGACATGCTTTTCAAGACCTGAAAGAACCGCAATCTTCCGAACTAAAAGCTCCATTCGGGTCCGCTTTTCCCCCACCTTAAAAACAGCAAATTTCTCATCGCCATTAGATAGGAAAAATAGCCCTGTATTGTCGAGATCCGCAGTGATTTTTACCCCTTCCCCTAAAGATCTCTCGGCAATCTCATATAACTGCTTTTTGCCCTCATGATCCTCTTGAAAAACCCCAAGCTGTTCAAATAATTCAAAGGAAGGATTCTCTTGAAAACAGTTCCAAATAGCACCAATTCTCTCATGGGCTTTTAGATTTTCATCTAATTTTAATTTATTTAAATAAATTGATTTATTTACACATTGAATATTCATAATTTAAACAAATTGTATTACAATCTAACATAAATTGTCAACAAGAACTCAATGGACAGTAATTGTTTCTTGAACGGTGCTGAAGGGACCCGAAACGAGCCTGTTTTTACTATTGAGGAGTTCGAGGCGAATGGTGTGGCGCCCCTTGCTAAGGCCGTAGATATAGTAGGGCTGCCAGGTGGTGATTGATTGGATCTCTTGGCCATCAATCAAGAGGCGCACCTTATAGCCGTCCGGGCTGAGAACGGCATTCGAGAGGTAAAAATCGAGGAGGATCGGTTTTTCCGCTTGGAGGGGCATGAGCGAACTTGGTTCGTTATAAGTGAGATAGGGGACGGACAAATCGATTTGAGTCCCCTTTTGTTCGCCTACATAAAACTGAAGGGAGGCAAAGGTATTGTCCCCTTTCAAACTCTCTCCAAAGGATCTTGCCGGAAACATCCGAATAGTGTGTGGGCCAGAGCCCAAGCGGTAGGGAATTTTGAATTTATAGCTGGTATCGTAATAGTAGCCCGACTCATCAAAGGGGTCGATTGCCGGCTCATTGATCGGGAAATAGGGGTGATCGTCGATGATGACGTGGACCGTTTGCCCCATTTTTGAGACGGCCACTTCCGATGCTCTCTCAAATGAAGAAGCGGCGCCAAGGGCAAACCCATCAATTCTGAATTGGATAAAAACGGGGGGATTCAGCACCTCTCCACCCTGAGGTAGGGCAATTTTCAATACGATGGTGCTCGATTCTGGGGTCCTTGGGACGGCTTGTACGCGAATGGAGTCATCCGCCGCAATATGGGCGATGGTAAAAAAGAGAAGGGGGCATAACTTTGCAAGCATAACCCCCTTCTACGGCCTGAAATAAATATTTGCAAGCGCCATACACAAGCGAACTCAAAAGTTGGGAATTTGCCAAGGAGGCGCCCCAAATTTGAGGAAGGCGTAGCCGACGTCGAAGACCCCGGGGTCCCCGAAAACGCATCGTTTTTGGGGTAAGGTCGTTGCAGCTAAACTTAAAAAGTTTAGCGCCGGGGTCCCCGAAAACGCATCGTTTTTGGGGTAGGGTGCAGACGAACTCAAATTTGGTGGCTGCCCGACGTCGGCAAAAACCAACTGTTGAGTTCACTTGTGTATATTTATGATGCGCGTCTGCTCTCAGCAAGGAGCCCTGCACCCGCTATACTTGTAGCAGCCCCGGCAATGGTCGTCGCAACCCCTGCAACTAAATATTTTGCTAAATAGTTCATGGGCATGAGCGGTGTACTATAAACATACCACGGTGCACCCCCAGCTAATGAGAGACCTGACAGAGCGCTATTGAGCCCTAGAGCCATTCCCGCCATTGTGGCGCCAATGACCATCGCAAGCGCGCCAAGAGCGATCAGTGTGATCGCGATCGTCCTTTGGTTCTCTTGAAACCAATTTTTCCATTGGCAAACCGCACTATTCTCTTGGATCTCTTGGGATCTTTGATTGTCTTGAGTTGCTAAAACATTACTTTTCATAATAAATACATCCTTTTCTTGCTTTAAAACGGCATAAAGATACAAAAATACAAATTAAAACAAAACAAAAATGAACTAAATGAATAAATAACAGAACGTAATAAATTCTTGAACAAAAATGGAGCTCTTGGTTAGATCAAGCTCATGAGTTTTCAAAAATTTTTTCAATTTTTTTTGATTTTAGGGACGGCTCTATTGATGCTCGCCCTCTTTCAGTTCTTTCAGGGGGGAAATGGGGCGATAGAAGGGGGACAGCACTACAATCTTTTGTCTCAAAATACCAACACCTATTTAGGCCCGAATCAAAAGGTTCCAGCAAATTCCGACTTTGTGAGGGTCCAAATTCTTTTGTACAACGATCCCGATCCGAAGGGGGTTACGATCCGAAGCGCTACATTCGATGGCACTGAGATTCCGTTAAAACCGCGGGATATTTATGGGTTTCGGGGGCAAGCGAGTTTTCAAAAAAGGGGTGGAAAGTACTTGTTGAAATGGGTGGTCGATCGAAACCAGGGCGATTGGCCGCGAACGGTTGAGCATGAAGAAGAGGTGATCCTCTCTCCTTTGGACCTATGGATCCAAATTGCCATTGTCGGGGGCAATGCCGAAATCTCTTGACCATCAGGAGAGCCAAGAGGCCACTTGATCCACCACTTTTTTAGAAAAGAGGAGACTCATATGTCCCAAATCGCGAAAGCAGTGGGACCTGTGATTGGGATAGATCTCAGAAGAGCTTGGAATGACGACGAGATCGGTCTTTGTTGCGATGTGAAAAAAGCGAATCCCCTTTGATTCTGCAATTTTTTCTCGAATCTCTCTTAAGGTGGGTGAGCCAAGGCACATCTCTTTTGCATTTTTCCCAATTCCCATATCGGCCATGCTCGTTCCAAAAAAAGGGGAGGCGATCGTGATGATATCGGTAATGGTATTGGGCGGGGCAAATTCAGTTGCATATAAGGCGCAGACGAGCCCTCCCATGGAATGGCCGATGAGGATGAGCTCTTTTTTTTTCGTCTCTTTTTGAATTTGCTCTGCTTTTTTCTCAAGCTGTTTTGCATAAGCCGCGAGGGGAGAAAAAGGGGGGGTAAGATCGATCGTATAGATGGGGCCAAATCCCAAAGCTTCAAGCCGCTTTTTGAAAAGAAACCAGATTGAGGAGGAATACAAATAGCCGTGAACCAAAAGAATGGGCTGCCCATTTCCCCGAATGGAATATTGAATGGGGATACACCGGAGAGTAAGACTTGCGAAAGCGGCAAAAGTCTCAAAGAAAATCGCGTGCGCCCAATCCCGAATCTTTTTCATAACGCTATTCTAATTCTCAACGCTTGGCATTTCCCTTGAAAATCGATCGATTTTGCAGCTGCCGGGACGAGGTAAGTCATCCCCAATTGAAACGGCTCTTGATTCCCATCGACCGAAATCACCCCTTTCCCCTCCAGACAGAAGAAAATTTGGAACGATTTGGGGATGGGAGCTACATGCAGCGCATCAAAGATATCGATCCTCTCGACGAGAAAAAAGGGGGTGACGAGCAAAGTGACGAGTTGATGGTGCAAATCGCTGCTCAAATGGTGCGGCTCCACTTTAGCCGAGTGTTGATCGTCAAACCGAATGGCCGCAAGTCCCTCTTTGATGTGGAGCTCTCGATCTCTGCCCCAATCGTAAAGGCGATAAGTCGTATTCGAATTTTGCTGCACTTCATAGAGAAAACTCCCCGCACAAATCGCATGCACCCTTCCCCCGGGAATAGAGATGATCTCCCCTTTTTTTAGCTCGAATTTTTCCAAGAGCTTTTCTACTCCCCCCTTTTGGAGCGCTTTGGCAAACTCTTTTTCATTCACCTCTTTCTTAAATCCAGCATAGACAACGCTATCCGCCAATGTGACCCACATCTCATCTTTAGGCTCCCCTTTTAAAGCAGGCGCTGTAGTCCGATCGGGATGGACCTGGATGCTCAAATTCTCCTTTGCGTCGATGATTTTAGCCAAAATCGGAAACCGCTCAAACGACTGCCCTTCACCCAAAAGCTCCTCCCCCATCTCTTCGACAAGTTGGTGGAGCCTCTTTCCCTTGAGCGGGCCATTTAAAACCACACTCATCCCCTCTTCCCTATCGGAAATTTCCCAACTTTCGGCAATTTTAGGCAAATCGCTCTCGCGAGAGGGAAGCGATCGGATCTTCTCTCCCCCCCAAACATAGGTTTGATAGACCGGTTTAAATCGGATCGGATACACTGCTTTAGCCTCCTATTTTGGGCCCTTGGTTAATAATATACTTATCTACCGTCTGATAGGCATGGCTCAGGGTCGCCCCAAATAAAAACAGACACCAACTCAATTGGAGCCACACCAAGAAAAGGGGAACCGCTGCGATGCTGCCGTAAATTGACCCATAGCGCGAAACGCCCATCTGAAAATAGAGATATCCCCACTGAACAAGAAGGTAAATCGTCCCCATAATTACCCCTCCAAAAAGGGCTGATTGAATGAAAACGCGTTTATGGGGAATAAAAAAGTATAAAAATGTGAAAAAAAACCAAAAGAGACAGTAGGGCAAAAACTCGATGAAAAAGGAGAGCCAGCCAATGGCCCCTTTGGAAAGTGGCAATTGGCGAATCACCATTTCTATCTGTTCGACTAAAAACACCGATATACTATTCGCTATCAGAAAAAAAATAGGGGTGAAAAGGATTAAAACAAGGGAATCTAAAACCATCCGGACCCATTTTTTCTTCTCTTGCACTTTCCAGATAGAATTGACGATCTTTTCTAAGTTGCCAATCAAAAAGTAGATCGAAAGACCCAAAAGGATCACTCCGAAAGTCGCAATCCCTTTCTCCTTCGTCTGATTGAACAGGTTGTCCGCATATTTAAATAGCTCGGTAAAAACCACATTTTGTTCGGGAAAATAGTCCAAAATCTCCTGTTGCGCCCTCTCATGAATCCCGATCCACCTCGTTAAGGCAAAGACAATGGCCAAAATGGGGACAATCGACATCACCGTATAGTAGGTCAAAGAAGAGGCCCTCCAAGAACATTGGTTTTCCCTATATTCTTTCACGGCGAGAATAAGGACCCGAACCATTTTGAAAAAAAAGCGCCCCTTCCTCCCTCTTTCCAGGGAAAAATTCCACAAACGGAGGAAAAAGGAGCGGCGCAACTTCTCTAGCATTTTTTTTGTATATCAGAGAAAAGGATTTTGTAAATGACCCATTGCTTCGGGGTGGTGCTTTTCGAGCCATTTGGCAAAAGCCCGTACCGAAGTCTCCCACTCCTCTTTTTGCCTTTGGAGGCTCTTCAAACGGGGATCGTAATAGAGCCTTCCCGGATCGAGATGGAAAATCTTTTCCCCGATATAGCCCCAGTTGTGCTCCACGTCGCTATCGCCATCTACAATCCCCCTCAATATCCGCTCCCTCACCTGAGCAGCAAAAGCATCGATCTCCTTCACCAACCCCTCCATCCCTTTTCCCGCAAAAACCGCCTCAAGACCCGCGTAAAAAGGCTCTCCCTTCCTCTGCAAGACAAACGGAGTCTGATTGAGGTCGATCTCAAACGCAAGCGTCGCAGGCCCAACCGTTTTGATGATCGGAAGAGCGTTTGTCTTACCCTTGTGCAAGTAGAGGATCTCTTCTCCAAATTCTAGGCGGGCAATCTCGTAGCTGTGCTCGAAAAAATGGCGCCTTAAATCTCTTTTTGAGCGCTCTTTTTTCTTGATTGCAAAAGCGTACCAAGGCATTTCTAAATACCTTTTATTAAAAAACTTGAGCACATATTTTTCATCTTCACTCGCAAAGACAAAGCACTGTCTTCCCTTGCCGATGTAGTGAAAGGGTCTTTGAAAAATGGCTTCGAACTCTTTGGGAAGGGGCGCCTCTTCTTTTTCGCTTAAAAAAGTTCGGATTGCCCCCGGAGAAAAGCCCTTTGTCTCGATATGGGCGATTGAAGCGAGGCAGAGGGCAATCAAAAAAGGGAAAAGGAGACGTCTCATGGAAAAAAGTATATCTAGCATGAAAAATTTGGCTCAAGTAAAATACCCGCTTTAACTTTGAGAGGTGCATATGATGAGGGCTGTTGTCTCTATTTGCTATTTGCTTTTCTTGACTCTTTGCCCGCTCGGGTACGGGGCGATCATTAAAAAGGCACCCCCCAAACCGGTCGAACTCTTATGGAACGATCTCCCCTGCTCAGAACAAGATCGGGCAGATATTTATGAGATCGTCTCCACGGTCGCTGACAAGGGGAAGATCAACCTTTTGATCAACCATCAGTCTGATTTGAGAGAAAAAGGGGCGAGAATTGAGCATGTCCATCCCCTCAAATTCTTCTCGGTGATCCTTTCAAATCCTCACCTGAAACGGTGCATGAATGTCATTTGCGATGACTATTTTAAACGGACCAATTTTGTGGGCGATCTCGTTTCGGCTCTGAAGCGCGAAGCGGAGCGAGGGAAAACGCTCATCTATTTGAATGAGTTTGGAAGTGCCATTGGAGTTCCCCCTGAGTCATTGAGGGGGTATTTTGATTCCAAAGACTGGGAAAACATGATCTATTACCTCATTCGGCAGTGATTTTATGGAAGTGACTTTAGATCCGTCCGATCGCTCTGAGAGGGAGCCAGAATCTTATGAGAAGGGGGGAGAAAAGCTCTTTTGGGCCTCTGCTTTCATTGCTAGCGCCGTGGCCGTCCATGCAGTGGTGAAAAAAAAGAGGGTGTATAGTTTTTCGCCGCCGGTTCTTATGAGTGGGGGAGGAGAAGCGAGAGGGATTGAAGAAGTTATTCCCGAAAAGCCACCAGAAGCAGTTCCCAAATGCCCACTCCCTTCGGCCGGGGAAGAGAAAATAGTTCGAGATCTCTTCACCAATTTAGCTACTTTAGGAGACTCTGCTTTAGGAGTCATTAAGTTGGGTCTAAAGAAAACCGAACTCAAGGGATGGGGCAATGGAATCAAACATCTCCATCCGTTCACCTTGTTAATCGCTATGCCGAAAGACGCTATTCGCACAATCTTTTCGCGACGAATCATTACTAGGCCAAAATCGGAGTTCACAAAGAACCTTTTAGAAAGTATCCGTAACCAGTGGGTTAAGGATAACATTCTTCCCCTTTTGCCTGATTTTGCAGAAAAGATGGGGAGGAAAAGAGAAGAACTCGAAGATCGTTTCACCCAGTTGATGCAACAGCCCGATCAAGGCTTTGATTGGTGTGTAGAGTTCGTCCATTATCTGTACGATATAAAGAGCGGGTGAGATCTCCGATTGTATCGGGAGTGACCACTTTTGCGCCTCTCAACTTTTGCAAGTAGACGGCGCTCGCCGCTTCCCATCCGGGGATGCCGTGTAAGAGTTCTTGCCCTTTTTTCGCCTCGGAGTGGATCCACATCTCCCCTGTACTTACGCACATGAGTTCCATCGCCGTTTGCCCTCCTGACCTGGTGCAATTGATATTGCTCCGATAGAAAAGGGGGGCGATCACCTGTTCGTCTTGGAAGGAAAAGGGGATAATGGAGAGATTTTTAGGATAGTTCTTCATTCTCGAGGCGATCTCGGCACATTTTCGAAAGAGAGTCTCTTCCCCCTCTTTGTGATCGGCGCAAAAGACAAAAATGTGGGTTTTTGTCTTCGGAAATTCTTTCGCAAGGGCCGCAAATTTCTTTGCATAGCGAAAAGTCGCCTCACTCGCGGGCTGCGATCCCAAAAGAACTGTGATCATTTTATCAGATGGGTCGATGGTAAAATCGACTTCCCCCGGTTTTACTTTCGCTCGGATTCCCCCCTTTTCATAGCTCTTGCGCATCAACCGGATCTCTTCCGCGTTTTTGTAACGGACCGAAATCTTCATTGAAGAGAGTGGTTTTCCCTTCCCCTTAAAAAGCAAAAAGGCCTGACGAACATAGACATCTTCTAAGTTGATCTCTTTTTCAGATAGCTTGCAGGTCTTTTGCCAAAATTCCTCCGCGCTCTCCCCATTTTCTAAAAGAGGGGCAATCGTCGTCAGTTTGATCAGCTTCCTATTTTTCTTGGAAAGCTTGCGGATCGGGCGGAAGAAATGGGTCGCCTTTTTTGTCGGCATATCGACCAGCACTTTTTCCAATTTCACCTGTTTTTTCCTCTTGCGGTTGTAAATGCGAAGCGCTTTTACAATGGCCGAAGTACAAAGAGGTTGCGTGTCGATCACCGCGTCGATGTCCTCTTTAAAAAAGGTGTAGAGAGCGTAGAAAAAAATGACGGGATGTAAAAAAATATCGGTGATGAACTGGCCCCAAACATAAAAAGCTTGGACAGAGACATTCCCCTTCATTTGCGCCTGGTTCCACGAATTGATGCAATACCTCCCAAAGGGCCCCCAAATCCAGTCCCTCAAGAGATCTTTTCGGACAATTTCGATATTTGGATGTTTTACCAAAACTTCCTGCTCTTTCGCCTTTGCCGTTTGAAGTAATCCTCCTCCCCCGCTTGATGTGATGATTAAGATCTTTTTCAATTCTGGTTCGGTCGGTTGTTCAATGGACATGCAAAAATCTCACCTTATGCTTATAAGTTCCTATCTAAATGGGAAGCTTTCTTCTGTCAAGCCCCAATCACGCCGCTCATGACGAGAAAGGAGAGGAGCTTCATCCCTGTGTGAATCAAGAAAAGCCGAAACGATCCCTTCTCCCACAAAACGGAACTGATTTGAGTCGTTGCGACAAAGCCGAGCCAAAAGCAAAACCCGACAAACATCCCATCTGCCACCGTCGTCACTTCCAAATATCCCTCAAACAGGGCTAAAAAGTAGGCGATGATCAGCGAGACAATGAATGCATAGATGAGAGTAGCGATACTCGGGGCCGCCTCTTTTGTCTTTTTTATCCTTATCCAAGCGGGCCCAAAAAGCCACTTAGAGTACCAAAAAAATCCGATAACCATGTTGAGAAGAGCTGCAATAAATACAGTAAGCCAATCGACTTGAATATGATCCATCTTTTCCTCCTTCAGGGGTAAATAAAGAATATTATCATTAAAGGTGGATTTTTTGCCTTCAAATTCACAAATTTCTTATACTTGAACGATGACTCTTAGAAAAGAAATACTCGCGGGCATCTCGACTTTTTTCACTGTTTCCTATTTGATCCTTCTCTACCCGAAAATCTTAAGTGAAGGCGGCATCGATTTTGGCGCTGCCTTCACAGCGACGATCTTAACGATTTTTGCCTCGACACTTCTCTTGAGTGTTTTGGTGAGTTTTCCCGTTCTTCTGGTTCCGGGCTTAAGTGTCGGCCCCTTCCTCGTCTATTCGGTCATTTTAGAACAGGGAGCTCCCTGGCAAACAGCTCTTGGGATGGTTTTTTGGGCAGGGGTTGCCATTTTTCTTTTGACTCTATTTAAGGTGAGACAAAAAATTCTCCTCCACCTCCCCGCTTCGATGAAATCGGCGGCCATCGGTGGAATCGGTCTTTTTTTGATTTGCATTGGCCTTAAAAATTTGGGTTTTCCTCAAAAAGAGGCGTGGAACATGGAGAGTGGGATTGCCTTTTTAGGGCTTTTTCTCATTTTTGTTCTCCACCATTTCCGCATTGGGAGCTCCTTTTTGATTGCGATCTTTTTTTGCTGGATTCTCTCTGTTGCACTGAAGCTGTCGCACTTTTCCTTTGGCTTGGCTCTCCCCTCCTCCCTCTCCCCCACATTATTGCAACTGGAGTGGGCCATCGATTCCAAATGGTTCGGCACACTCATTTCGATCATCCTGATCGCTCTTTTCGACTCGAGCGCCTCCCTCACCGTCCTCTCCCGCCTGAGTCACCATCTTGATGCTCGAGGGGAAATTCGGAATGTCGATCGGATCATGTTGCCCGACGGGCTCGGCTCCATGCTCGCTGCTGTTCTAGGCACGGGGACCCTCACCTACTCGCTCGAATCGTCCGCCGGAATCAAGGCGGGCGGGCGGGGAAGAGGGACTGCCATTACCGCTGCTTTTTTATGTTTGGCCTGCCTTTTTTTCTTCCCGCTGATCCAGTCGATCCCCCTTTTTGCGACAACCCCAGCCATTTTGGCCATTGGCTGTTTTATGGTGTTTGAGATAAAAAAGATCTCCTGGAAAAAGGCAAGCGAATGGGTCCCGGCCCTCATCAGCCTGATTACAATCCCAACTACCTTCAGCATCTATCTCGGTTTTGGCTTTGGTTTTGTCTCTTACGCGCTTTTGAAAGCGCTAAAGAGGGAATGGAAGGAAGTCCATCCTGTTTGTTGGACCCTTGCCGCCCTCTTCGCCGTCCACTTCCTTTGGACAGTTTTATAGACTCTTTTTGAGATAGGCCTTTTGTATTTTGATTGGTTGTGCGGGGCGATCGCCACTTGCAGTGGGAGAGCCTTCGATTTTTTTGACGATCTCATATCCTTGAGTCACTTCGCCAAAAATGGTATGGCGCATATTGAGCCAAGGGGTGGTGGCAGTCGTGATAAAAAACTGACTTCCATTGGTATTTGGACCCCGATTTGCCATAGCGAGAAGGCCCGCTTTATCAAATTTCACATCGGCTTTGCACTCATCGCCAAACGGTTTGCCCCAAATGGACTCGCCTCCGGCCCCGGTCCCCGTAGGATCTCCCCCCTGCACCATAAAATTCTTGATGACGCGATGGAAAATGATCCCGTTATAATATCCCTTCTCGACAAGAGAGACAAAATTCTCACATGTTTTAGGGGCGACATCGGGTCTCAAAGTGATCTCAAAATTGCCCATATTGGTCTCAAATACGACGATCGGTTGTTTCACAGGTTTTACCTCCTCTTGTGCATTCATAAAAAAGGGGACGAAAGCGGCCAAAAGACCAAAGAGCCTATTCGCAAAGTACTGCATGGAAAGCCCGAGAATTCGGGTGAGCGATTTTCGAAAGAATTGCCAATGGCGATATCGGATGGTTATATGGCATTGGCAATTCTTTTGAAAAGCGCCAGCCGAAACTCGGGATTTTCTGCAGGACTTTGCGGATAGACTCGACCACTTTGACATAAGACTCTCCTCGGTTAAATCGATGGATGATGCCTAAAATCCCCTTTTAATGTAAAGGATAAACTATGGAAGTGCTGATCCTTTTGATCGTCCTTTTGGGACTTCTTTTTGACTACACCAATGGATTTCACGATGCGGCCAATGTCGTTTCTACGGTCATTGGGACAAAGGTATTGGCCCCCCTTTCTGCGATTGTGATGGCGGGGGTGCTCAATTTTATTGGGGCGACCCAAATCAGCGGTGTTGCTGAGACCATTGCGACGGGTCTTGTCGATGCAACTGAGGTGAGTCAGATCGCCATTTTAGCAGCGCTGATTGGAGCCATTTTTTGGAATTTCCTCACCTGGTACTGGGGAATTCCGAGCAGCTCCTCTTATGCGCTGATTGGGGGGCTTATTGGAGCAGCGTGGGTCCATCAGGGGAGCCACTCGATCCTTTGGAAAGGGGTGATTGGCAAAGTGATTTTACCGATGTTCATCTCTCCTATTGCCGGTTTTTTAATCGCCTATCTCTTGATGAAGGGGCTCTATTTTTACCTAAAAAAAAGGAGAGAGGGGCATGGGGCAAAAATTTTTCGCCACCTCCAAATTGGATCTGCCTGCTTTGTCGCTTTGTCCCACGGGCTCAACGACGCTCAAAAGAGTATGGGAATTATCACTCTTGGGTTATTTGCCGGGGGATATCTCTCTTCGCCCCATATTCCCTATTGGGTGATTATTGCTTGCGCTATCGTGATGGGCCTCGGGACCGCTTCTGGAGGGTTTCGGATCATTCACACGATGGCTTTTTCGATCACAAAAATTGAACCGGTGCAGGGTTTTGCCGCAGAAACTTCTGCCTCTTTTGTCATTCTCGCCGCCAGTTTCATGGGAATTCCGGTCAGCTCCACACAAATGATCGCCGGAAGCATCACTGGTGTCGGAACAGCAAAAAGTCTAAAAGCAGTCAGCTGGAAGGTCCCCCAATCTCTCCTCTACGCTTGGATTTTCACCCTTCCCGGGGCCGGGATCGTAGGGGCACTCACCTATATCATTGCCAATTTACTCGGCTATTCCTGAAGGATGTAATTAAAAGTGTTGAAGCAATGATCAGGCGGGCTGATCCACTCACATTCCCCAAAGGGGGACTTCCCCTTCCAATTTTGTGAAATAGAATCAGCACAGAGAAAAAATACAAGGAGGACGAGAGTTCACAGAGGAATCGTATTAAGAGGTCAGACGGGGGCCCGCCCCTGAGTTAAGGAGATTGGTTCCACCCTCCTTAACTCAGGGGCGGGCCCCCGTCGGTCCAATCGGTGACATAGGTAACACTTTGATTCACCAACATGGGTAACAGTTTTGAAAGTCCGCTGAGTAATGAATTTACCGGGGGATGCACAAAACGGTTACCCATGTTGGTGAATCAAAGTGTTACCTATGTTGGGGAACTGGACCCGTCTAATCTCTAGTTGATTTATTCCTCTGTGAACTCTCGTCCTCCTTGTATTTTTTCTCTGTGCTGATCCTATTTCACAAAATTGGATTTCTTCCTCAATATTTTTATTTACACCTATTCCTAAAAATTCTTTTGCCTAGAAAAAATCCCCTCATCTACACTCTTCGACCATGTTGCTTCATTTGATTGCGAAAGGGTGCGCCACCATCTCCGTTTACGGGGGGGTGGGAACTTTGAACGCCTATCTCTTAAATCTCCATTTGATCGGAGGGGCTGTCAACGGAGTTATTTTAGGTTTGGGTTCTCAGTTCGTTTTTTGGGGAGCTTCAAAAGTGACTCCCGATCAAGGTGCTAAAAACCTCTTAAGAACAATGGCAATGGCGATTGTCTATCTCTCAGATTACGGCATTGATAGAAGAGCTTTTGATGCATCCCCCCTTGACGCCCTTAAAATCACAGCGCTCAATTCGGCCGTTTTTGCCCTTCTTTTCGCCTTCAAAAAAATGGCCTCTTGCTGCTCGAATCGCCATTTAAATCTTGACAATTCTCCTCGTCTAAACGTAGAAGACGAATATGATCCGAAAACTCCCCTCAGGAAAGTACAGGCTCTATTCTCGGAAGAAAATTCCGAAAACGGGCAAACGAAGGAATCTGGGGACATTCCCGACTATGGAAGCAGCCAAGCAACACGAAAGGGAGATCCAATTTTTTAAAAGGCGCTCCTAATATATTTTTTTACTAGGCCGTCTTTACATCGTCTTGTTGAGCAGAATTCTTCCACTTATAACGAGCATACGCTGAGAGTGTAAACCCATCTTGAAAGGGAACTTTCTTCTCTCCATCTTTGAATTTCACTAATGCATACCCCCGCTGAATGGCCCCTTCAACTTCGTCGGTCGACATCGGGTGTAAAAACATTCCTATTTCAGCATCCTCGCGATCCACTTCTTTAAATCGCTTTACAGCCACTTCATAAATCGGAATATTTCCAGAAGTTAGTCCAGAATCTGCATCGACTCGGCCCAAAAAACTTACTTCTCCGATCGCCCCAGTTTCCTCTCCTAGCTCTCTTTGTGCGGTTTTTTGAACCGTTTCATCTGGGAGCCCGTTCCCACGGGGAAGCTCCACCCTCCAATCTCTAAGCGCGTGTCGATATGTACATACGAACAGTATTTTCCCGTCAGGTAAGATAGGAAGCGTTACTGCGGCAGAGGCCCCATTAATTGTGGATTTCCAAAGGAACCTCCCATAGACACCCGGTTTTCCATTGGGAAAGCGGACAGGGTCTGCAATCCACATTTGCCATTTGTTTTGCGCGAGAATCCCCACCTTCTGATCTGTTGCTTTTTCACACTTTAATATTTCCTCTCGATTGTCGAGAATTTCAATCTCCCCCTTAGCAGCATCACCCAGAGGGCCCAAAGCATTTAGACGTGGAAGTAAAAGCTCCAGGTACTGATCCACCCTTGTTCTATCTGAATCTACCTTACGGGATGGGGAAAAAGCATACCAAGCAAGCAAACCGATGAGTCCACATCCAATGGAAGTTATGGTAGTTGTGAGATCGGCGTTTTTGAGATCCTTCACTTGACGGAAAGCGACCGTAGCCGCAGCACCCACTAACATGCATGCACCATGGGATAAATGATCGTAAATTCTAGCATTCATAAAAATAGCTCCAAGGTTGAGCCGGGGATTATACCTAACCTTAAGAAATTTACCAAGAGAATTCAATTTGACAGATTTTGTTCGCAATATGCTATAGAGAGAAAATATGCACATCCCGAAATGGTTTTTTGCCCTGCTACTTCTTTTGATCATTTTGGGGTTCGGCACATTTTTCTTTTTTCAAGAAAAACCCACCTCCAATGAATTGATCCTCTATGGAAACGTCGATGTAAGACAGCTCGATTTAGGGTTTCGGGTTTCAGGAAGGGTGAGCCAGCTCTTTTTTGAAGAGGGCGATTCTGTCTCGGCGGGGGATCTTGTCGCCCTTTTGGAAAAGAACCCTTACGACGCCCAGCTGAGACAAGCAGAGGCGAATGCGGCCTCTGTCAAGGCCAATTTAGAAAATGCTCAGATCCTTTTGGATCGCAGACTTCAGCTGATTGGAATTGGGGGCGTCTCTCAAGAAGAGGTGGACAATGCACTGGCAAGCCACAATGAACTCTTTGCGAGTTTCATCGCCGCCGAATCAGCTATGAGGGTCGCGAAAGATCAGCTGAATTACACAGAGCTCTATGCGCCGACAGATGGAGTTATTTTATCTCGCGTTCGCGAACCAGGAACAGCTCTCAATCCGACCGATCCGGTCTATACGCTCTCCATCATCTCCCCGGTGTGGGTGAGAGCCTATGTGAGCGAGCCCGATCTCGGCCTGATCTGTTATGGGATGAAAGCGCGAATTTCGACCGATTCGGAGCAAATTTATGAGGGAAAAATCGGATTTATTTCTCCGACGGCTGAATTTACCCCAAAAACTGTAGAGACGACGGTCTTGCGCACCGATCTCGTCTATCGCTTGCGCATCTACGCCGACAATCCCGACTGCTATTTAAAACAGGGGATGCCGGTAACGGTCACAATCGATGTGGCAAGGCCATGACAACACCCCTCATTGTGATTAAAAATCTCTCCAAAACCTTTGCCCTTGAGAACATCTCGAGCGAAATCCCGAGAGGACAAATCGTCGGCATTGTGGGACCCGATGGAGCGGGGAAGACGACCCTTTTGCGACTTTTGGCAGCTCTTTTGCACCCGAGCGAAGGCCATATTGAAATTTGCGGCTTCGACACCGTAAAAGAGGCAGAAAAAGTGAGAGAAGTTTGCGGTTATATGCCGCAAAAATTTGGCCTCTACGAAGATCTCACAGTCATCCAAAATCTTCACCTATACGCCGATTTACGAGGGCTCGCGAGGCGAGAAAAGCAACCTGTTTTCGAATCCCTTTTGAAATTCACAGCCTTGGCCTCTTTTACTGAGCGACTGGCCGGCCATCTTTCGGGGGGGATGAAGCAAAAACTGGGACTCGCATGTGCCCTTCTCAAAAAACCCCCTTTGATCCTTTTGGATGAGCCGAGTGTGGGGGTCGATCCCATTTCAAGGCGAGAGCTTTGGAAGATGGTCTATTCGCTCATCGATGAAGGGATTTCGGTGATCTGGAGCACTGCCTATTTGGACGAGGCCGCAAAATGCCACCGGGTCCTTCTTCTCAATGAGGGAAAACTCCTCTATGAAGGGCCCCCCAAGGATTTGACCGCTCGAGTTGTGGGGCGCGTCTTCAAATTGACGCAAATCCAGGGAAGCCCACGCAAAAAACTGATGGAAGTACAGATGCGAAAAGAGGTCGTAGATGCGACGATTCAGGGGGGCGATCTGCGCCTCGTCATGAGGGAAAAAGAGCTCCCCTCTTTTGACTCCCCCCTCGTTCCCATCGAGCCCCGATTTGAAGATGCATTTATCGATATTTTGGGAGGAGCTTCTTTTGAAAAATCCAAGCTCGCCGAGCGAAGAGAGGCGACTTTTCAGGGGAATGAAGTACTGGTGGTCGCCAAAGATTTAGTAAAAATGTTCGGCTCATTTACAGCCGTGAACCAGATCAGCTTTGAAGTGAAGCGCGGCGAAATATTTGGACTTTTGGGCCCGAATGGCGCCGGCAAAACGACCACTTTCAAAATGCTTTGCGGCCTCACCCATCCGACAAGTGGGCGAACCGAGGTGGCAGGGAAGGATCTCGAACAGGCGCCAGGAGAGGCAAGATCAAAAATCGGCTACATGGCCCAAAAATTTTCCCTCTACGGAAATTTGAGCGTCAAACAAAACCTCTCTTTTTTTGCTGGCGCCTATAACCTCACAAAAGACAAACAGCAAGCGATCCGAGAGATGGAAGAGATTTTCGATCTGACAAAATACATGGACGTAAACGCGGACGATCTCCCTTTGGGTTATAAAAGAAGGCTTTCGATTGCCTGCGCGAATATGCACAACCCGCCCATCCTTTTTTTAGATGAGCCAACCTCGGGAGTGGATCCAATCACGCGGCGCGAGTTTTGGAATCACATCAACGCCCTTGTGGAAAAAGGGGTATCGGTTTTGGTGACAACCCATTTTATGGACGAGGCCGAATATTGCGATCGGATTGCCCTCATCTACCAGGGGTCCATCATCCAAATGGATACGCCCGATGCACTGAAAATGAGGGCAAAATCGGAAAACAATCCAAGTCCAACTCTCGAAGATGCCTTTATTCAACTCATCGAGGCCCATGAACAGCCGAAGACTTAAAGCCCTTTTTCGAAAAGAGTTTTTCCAAATCATCCGCGACCCGAGCACCCTTTTAATCAGCGTCGTCCTCCCGTTATTGCTCCTTTTTTTGTACGGCTACGGAGTCTCTTTGGATCTCGATCACTTGCGCATTGGCCTCGTGATGGAGGACACCTCTCCCGACGCGAGAAGCTTGGCCGAATCGTTCACCGATTCGCCCTATTTCGATGTGAAAGTCGTCCGTGACCGAAGAGAGCTCTACGGCGATCTAGAAAAAGGCTCCATTCGGGGATTTGTGGTGATCCCCTCCTATTTCAGCGACTTTTTGAATCAAAAAAACAAAATAGCCCCGATCCAAGTGATCGCCGATGGGAGCGAGACCAATACCGCCAATTTTGTCCAATACTACGCCCAAGGGGCCTATCAAAATTGGCAACAGCAAAAATGGATCAACGTGGAGCCGCACGTCTGGTACAACGAAGAGCTCGAGAGCAGATATTTCCTCTTGAGCGGCTCTCTTGCCATCACAATGACCCTCATCGGAACGCTACTCACTGCCCTCGTCATCTCGCGCGAGTGGGAACGGGGCACTATGGAATCGATGCTCGCCACATCGATGCAGGTGGGAGAGATGGTTTTGGGCAAGGCTCTCCCCTATTTTCTCTTAGGACTCATCTCCATGGCGATCTGCACCGTCACCGCGATCTGTTTTTTTGGCCTCCCCTTTCGAGGCTCTTACCTAGCCCTTTTGTTTGTCTCAAGTGCCTTTCTTTTTTGCGCGTGCGGTTTAGGATTAATGATTTCCACTTTATCTAAACAACAATCGCTCTCATATCAAATCGCCATAGTGAGTGGATTTTTACCCGCCTATATCCTCTCGGGTTTTCTCTTTGAAATTGCGAGCATGCCTTTGTGGATCCAGTGGATCACCTATCTCATTCCGGCAAGGTATTTTGTGCAAAGCTTGCAGACCCTTTTTCTCGTCGGCAATGTATGGAGTCTTCTTTTGTGGAATGTCTTGCCCATGTTTGTGATAGGAGTTTTCTTTTTCTTTGTCACCGTGCATAAGTCAGCTAAGGGGTTGGATTGAATGTTGCTCCGCATAGTAGCGCTCATTTGGAAGGAGTTTCTGGCGGTTCTGAAAGACAAAAAGAGCCGCATTTCGATTTTGCTCCCTCCAATTATTCAACTGATTATTTTTACACCGGCGGCTACTTTGGACGTCAAAAATGTCCCTGTCGGCATTTTATCAAAAGATTCGGGGAAAGAGGCTTTTGAATTGACGCAACGATTTCAAGGCTCTCCCTTTTTTAACCGGATTGTCTATCTAAAAAGCGAAGAGGAGATTCAGCCGTTCATCGATCAGCAAAAAGGGGTTATGGTGGTGAGCATCGACGAGCTGTTTTCGCGGAATCTCAATGAGGAAAAAACGGCAACAGTGCAGCTCATTTTGGATGGGAGAAAATCGAATACAGCACAAATTCTCATGGGATATACAGAGGCGATCATCGAGCAATATACCGAGAGGGATTCAAAAATCGGAGTATGCCAAGGAGGCGCCCTGAATTTGAATCAAGCTCTGCTGTCGCCGAAGCAACCCAACTTGAATAAGTTGGGTGATGCAGGCGGATTCAAATTCAGTGGCTGTCCGACGTTGGCAGAACCGATTTTTGAATCACGAGCGGTATATAATCGAGAATTTACAAAAGAGAATGCAAAACTATTCCCCCGCTTTTGGTTCAATCCAAATCTGATCTATTCTTGGTACAATATCCCCTCGCTTGTCGCGACGCTGTCGATGCTGGCCTGTCTCATTGTCACAACGCAATCGGTCGCAAGAGAAAGGGAGCTCGGCACGTTTGATCAGCTGCTCGTCTCGCCTCTCATCCCGTTTGAAATTCTCGTGGGGAAAATTGTTCCAGGGATTGCCATTGGGATGGTGGAGGGGTCGTTTCTCATGGGGATGGGGATTCTTTTATATCAGGTCCCTTTTACCGGATCGCTTCTTCTTTTCTTTTTGAGCCTATTTGTTTTCGTCTCGGCGATTAGCGGCGTCGGCCTTTTTATCTCGTCGCTCTCTTTTACACAGCAGCAGGCGATGCTCGGCACTTTTGTCTTCATGTTGCCATCCGTTCTCTTATCTGGCTTTGCGACCCCGATTGAAAATATGCCGATATGGCTCCAACCGATCACCTATTTGATCCCCCTGAAATACATGCTCGTCATTTCCAAAGGTCTTTTTCTTAAGGCGATTTCAGCAAGGGTTGTTTTTCATCAAATTTGGCCGATGTGTCTTATCGCATTTTTCAACATTGTGGGGGCTGGGCTCTTTTTTAAAAGGAGGATCCAGTGAAGCGCCTGTTTCTTCTCCCTTTTCTTTTTTTTGGATCTTGCATGATGGGACCCAACTACACTGCGCCTGAAATTGCGATCAAAGAGGCATGGGTGGTGGGCCGGGGCAGTGAAGAGGAGATTGTTTCTGATTGGTGGAATCTTTTTGATGAGCCGCTACTCACACAAATCATCGAAAAAGGGGTGATTTTCAACAAAGATATTTTGGCAGCTGAGGCCAATATTTTGCAGGCAATTGCCCTCAAACAGGTCGCCGCCTCCAATCTTTTCCCCCAAATTGGCGCCGATTTGAGTGCAACGAAGACCTATTTTAGTAAAAATGGGCCCCTATTTGCCATTGGCCCAGCTGCCGGGAGTGCAACCGGCGCCGTTTCGACGACGACAGGGCTCCCCTTTGCGATCCAAACGCCGCAAATCCAAAATCTTTTCAACGCCCTTTTCGATGTCTCTTGGCAGATCGATCTTTTTGGCAAAACGCGCCGCGGTGTCGAGGCGGCCGTTGCAAGCATCGAAAGCGCGATCGATGAGAAAAATGGGATGCTGCTCGTCGTGATGTCTGAAATTGCCCGCACTTACATGCAGCTGAGGAGCAGTCAAACGCTCGCCCTCCTCGCAGAAGAAAATTTGGCCCTTCTTGAAAAAAAGGGGGAAATTCTCCTCAAAAGCCTCAAGGCTGGCTACATCAATCAACTCGATTACGAAGCCATTGGGGACGAAATTGCGAGTGCAAAAGCACTCCTCCCGCCCCTCATCGCAGAGTGCTATCAATCGATTTACGCCCTTTCCGTTCTCACAGGAGAGCCGCCCGAAACCCTTTTGCCAACCTTGCTCCCTCCCCGCGAGATGCCCTCATTGCCGAAAACCATCGCTTTGGGAATCCGCTCTGAGGTGTTGAAAAGAAGACCTGACGTCCGCTCGGCGGAAAGAAAACTCGCCGCCGCCACTGCCAACATCGGAGTCGCGGTGGCCTCTTTTTTCCCAGCCATTACCCTTTATGGCGACGGGGGGCTTCAATCGCTGCAATTCAACAATTTATTCAATTGGCAAAGTAGAACTTGGGATTATGGGGGCGGTGTGATGACGCCCATCTATCAAGGGGGGCTCCTTTTTGGCCAATTGCACGCATCCCAAGCGGCCCGCACCTTCGCCGCTGCCAATTATGAGCAAGTCGTCCTCTCGGCTCTCCAAGAGGCCGAACGGTACATCATGAGCTATCATCAAGATATGAAAAAACTCGAAAGTCTCGAAATCTCTTTGCAAAAACGAAAAAGACTCGTCTTTCTCACTGAGGCGCGCGTCGAGGTGGGACTCACCGATCAGATGCAACTCATCGATATGCAAAGAGAGTTCATCGCGGCAGAAGAGACCTACACGAGTGGTGTGACCCAATCGCTTTATGATCTCATCTCCTTATATAAATCTCTTGGAGGGGGGTGGAATGCGGAAGAGGAAGCTTGCGAAAATGGGGAGAAATCCTAGAGACCACTTTTACATATTCCGTCAAACCCAATTCCTTAAGATTGGGAGGAAGATTTTCAACAAATCCGTCGCCACCGATCTGATCACACCAGTAAAGATACAAAGAGACAATGGATCGGGGCAACTGTTTTAGCCCTTCATTCGTAAATCCATCGCAAGAGCATAAGTTTATGACTTGAAGAGATTTGAAGCGCCCCATTTGTGTAAAACCCTGATCTGTGATTTTTTTACACCAATGCAAGTGGAGAATGTTCAGCTTCGGAAATTGGTCCGCAATTTTTTTTAACCCCTCATCATCGATATCAGAGCCAGCAAAGTCTAACTCTTTGAGCCTATCCGAATGAAATTCGGGCCATTTTCTGATCATTCTTTTCCAATCAGCAAAGTTAAGTTTTGTTTGACGGCTCTTTACAAACAAAAGATCTTCTGCCGCAACTAAAGATTTGCACACTTGTGTCAAATGGGCGTAATCTTCGACACTCAAAAACCCGAGGATTTCAAAAGCATAAGGAGACACTTTGCCTTCCAAATTTGAAATAGAGTGTAAATTAAAGAGTGAGACCAAATTCATGGAGGGATCAGTATGAATGACTATCGAACTGTTTTTCAACTAAAAAAGGAGAAAAAATCACAATTTCTCGATTGGGGATGGGGAGATTGTCTCCCTTCTAACTCGGTAGTTTTGTTTTCAGAGTCTGGCGATGAACGCCCTTCTTCTGACGGAAAGGCAAATAAATCAAAAAACTTTTCTGTTTGGAATAAACTTTCATTGTCTTCAAAGGCTTCTAAAGCCAAATAGATCACCTTCATTTGCGACTCCTTCAAAGAAGGGATAAGATCTTCCCCAAGACTACTTCCCTCTTCTGCAATTACATTCAAACATTCTACGATCCTCGCATCTTTAGTTAATGAAGCTTGCATTTTTAGAATCGCTTGCAAATAGTTGCAGGCATTTTCAAAAATCAGGGATAAATCCTTTGGGTTTTGAAGACGAGATAATTTTAAAATATTCTCCCATTCTTTAACGGAAGGGGCTTTATTTATTTCACACGCCATAATTAGTATAATTTTTAATTTAAATTATACAGATAATAGCAATTAAAATCAAACAAATATAACGAAATAGAAGGGGTTCTTGACTATTGCCAATTCATGGGGATAGCGACGAGTTTAGCCCGTGCGTGCACCGATTTAGGGATTACGTAGTGGACCGAGTATTTGGAAAAGACTTTTTTTAAGGCGGGGCGAACATACTCATGGGAGCAGTATTTATCCCCGTAAAAATCGTGAGGGATATCACTTCTTCCAGGGACTTGAATATCGTCGATGACGATGATGCAATTATCCCGATGAGTTTTCGCGATCTCTTCCAACTCGCCGAGAAGTGGCCAATAGTCCTCCCAGTGCGCGTCCAAATAAAATATGATCGCTCTATCGGCAAGTGTTGGGAGGATTCTATTCAGGACCTCTTCAGAATTTCCCAGGTGGCAGCGAACATTTTGACTTCCGCTGAACATGTAGGTGGCTCCCCTAAACAAGGATTCAGAGACCTCAATGGTGTAAACCCGTTTAAATATCTGAGAGAAGAGAGTCGTGGTGGCACCTCGGAAAGTACCCGTTTCAACGACCGTATCGATTTGATACTGCCGCTTTAGGTATCTGAAAAAAGAAGACAATTCGGGCGCCCCATTGAATGCATCTGATAACGCGAGCAACTTGGGGGACGAGTATTCAGCAAACTGATTCGAACTTTTTTTAAAATCGATCACCTCTCTCAACGCAGGCTGCGCAGAAAAGAGAGGAAACCCGAGCAGAACAAAAAAAAGCCAGCAGAACCGCATACTTCCTCCATCCAAGCTAATGAAATAAATACTTTACCATTTTTAGAAAAATTTACTACAGGAAAATCGGTTGACGGTAGGATATCTTCTTGTGTATCCTCGTCCCCTAGGATTTTTACGAGATGAGAATATGAGTCAACCAGTACCTCCTGCACAACCGCGCTATTCTCCTGATGTAGACCGAGAGTTTGCAGCGTTGAATCGAAAGGCCTGCCTTTGCAAATTAGCGACTAAAGTGACAGGGTGCATCTGTCTTCCGTTGACTTATGCTTGCGGTTGTATTTCATGCGGCTGCTGGTCTTACTGCACTTATTTGTGTGGCGATGATTGTTGTGCCACTGAACGGGATGAACGCCACCCTGAGACACACAAGTTTTATTCACATTGGTCATCTATGAATACTTGCACCTCATTGGCTCGACTTCCACCAAAAGATTACTGCGAGCGAATTAGCCAAATTTGGGATCCTTGTGTTTGTTTGATCTGTTGTGCGACTGAGACCCCTCAGCATTACCTCAATTCTAAAGATCAAGCCCGGTGGGAGAAACTTTACTTACCTCATAAAAACAATCCAATTTATCTGACTCTAGACCTCGCAAGAGAAGGCTTTTTAAAAAGAGGGATTGATGAACCGGAACTTTTGGATCTAATTAGCAGCTATTTCCCAAAGTTTGAAGGACTGAAACCACCTCCTCGCGAATCTTTTCCGATTCCCTATAGAGACCCGACTTGGTAACCGAAGACAAAGGTACTTGACGGTAGGATATCTTCTGGTGTATCTTTGCCCCTCAAGATTTTTTCCTCGGAGGAAAATATGAGTCAACCAGTCTCCTCTACACAATCACAATCGAGCTATCTCCCTGACCTGGATCAAGCATTCGATGCGTTGAATCGAAAAGCCTGCCTTTGTAAATTAGCGACTAAAGTGACAGGATGCATCTGTCTTCCGGTGACTTATGCCTGTTGTTGTATTACACACGGCTGTATTGGCAATTGCTCAGGGGAGCGCCACCCCGAGACACACAAGCTCTATTCAAAGTTTTCATCTGTGGAGACCTGTGTCTTATCGGCTCGACTTCCACCAAAAACTTGCTCCGGTCGGATTTCCCAAATCTGGGATCCTTGTGTTTGCTTGATCTGTTGCGCAGATGAAACCGCTGAACATTACCTCAGTTCTGAAGATCAAAGACAGTGGACAGAACTTCACTTATCTCATCAAAGAAATCAAACTTATCTGGCTATAAGCAGCGCAAAAAAAGGATCTGAACCCCCCGCTCGAGAAGAGATTCCCTATGTATGGGCGGCTGGCGACAGGGCGGGACTTCTTCATTAGTATTTTCCCTCTAGAAATCAAAACGGCCAGAGACGTTGACGCCTTGGATGCCGAGATCTCCGTTGACATAGGGGCCCATCCCTTGCGCATTATCAATGTAGAAAAAGTTGACAAGCTGATTTTGATCAAACCATTGGATCATCTCGTAACCTGCGCTGAACTGCAAATGCCAACGGTCGGGACAAAGGAACATTTCCCATTTTAGACCAACGCCCAGTTCAAACCCTAAGGCATTATTGAAATAGCGATCCCGTTCCGAAAACAGGTCTCTGACAGGGGCACTTGTCGTCTGGGCAATTTCTTGGATCATGAATCTTCCATAAAGAAAAGAGGCCGAAGTATTGGCGTATAAACTCCAATCTCTCAGAAAATGCCAGGAGGTCTTTAATCCCGGATGGATCCCCCACCCGTTGAATAGATTTTTACCAGTAAAGCTTACATTGGGAACCGCAGATGTTCCGTCGTGAAAAGCACCATTTTGATACTTTGCGTGCAAACTTTGGTGGATGAAAGCACCTCGCATCCCTAAAAAGGGCTCGAAAACGATCGATTTGACGGCAAACGAAGCCCTTGCCAGATCGAGATCGATCGTGTTGTAGTTGAATTTCCACTTCGCACTCGCATCTCGAGCGTTGTAGGTCCCCGCCAAAAATCCAAAGGGCATCCAAATCCCAAAGTTTGAATTTGAAGTGAGGTTGGGAACAGAAACACTGCCTGTGGATTCATTTTTAAGGTGAGTCCAAGAGAGGAAAAGATCCCAGTGATCCATTGGAGAATGGTACCCAACTCCGAGGCGCAACCCCGGAGACCACTCAAAATCGACATCGTGGAGCCGCCCATTGGGAATGGGGGTGGAGCGGATCAGATTGTCGGCTGAAATAGGGGGTTCGTCTTCGGGAAAAGTCCAAGCAAAAGTGAGCCCATCGACAGTCGCTTGCAAATAGAGGAGATCGGCCAAGAAAAAGACCCCATGATCGGGCTCAAGAAAAAAGGGAGGTCTGTAGCCGCTCGGTTGCCCCTCGTCGTTATACACCGCCAAACAGGGGGCCACTTCAGCCTTCTGCCCACAAGGATAAGGGGACGTCCCACAGAACCCCGTGTTCAGGCTCGCCACCGCGAGGGCAAAAACTAAAAAAACTCGATTGCTCATTCAAATCCTCAAATTAAAAATCGATCTGGGCACTCAAGGAAAGCCCTTGCATAACCAAATCGCCTCTCCTCTCGATATTTTCCATGTAGTAAGAGATCACTTGCGACCAGAGGTTTTGCTTAAACCAAATAAATCCCTCATAGGATGCTGAAAAAGCGAGGTGATACCAGCAGTTCTGCGGATCTGTTTCCCATTGAAACCCAAAAGAGCTGCGAAGAGCCGCCCGGCTTCTAGAATAGTCTTTGGCAAGGCTCATGTCAGAAATGCCTTGCTGCTCGCGGATCCAATTTTGATTTAAAGAAAAATTCCCCCGCAATAAATAGGCGTTGAAATCGCAAATACAACTCAAAGAGTTTAAAAAATACCACTGCGGACTCAGAGCCAAAAAGATCCCTCCCCCGCGAAAATCATTTTTAAACTTCAACGACAGATTTTGTATTGTTCCATTCGAGAAAACCTCGTTGGGGCATTCCATGTTATACCGCTGACTGATCCAGCCGCCCACTCCCCCAAATTGAAAGTCTAAAGCGATGTTTTTCCCTAAAAAAAAGGAGCGGGAAAGGCCCACTTCTGCAAGATTGAAAGTGAGGTGCCATTTTGCTTGAATCAGATGGGTCATCGTAGTCTCATTCCATGCGTAACCATCCGTCCAGATGGAAAAATTGCCGAGGCCAGACGGATTGAAAGAGGTTCCAGAAGCCTCCGTTTGAAAACGGGTCCACCTTGCTTTTGCCTCCCAAAAATCCAAGGGGATCCGGTAGCCAAGACCCACTCTAAAACCAGGGTCCCACTCAAAATCGGGCTCCTCAACTTTGATGTTTCCCCTCGCTGTGGTTCCAGAGAGTCGATTGCCATTGAAGGCATACTCCAAAACCTCTTCACGCGCAGTCCAATATAGGAAATCGCCCACAACAAGAAGACCGCTCCATCCACCGGTTGCGCTTGCAGCGGGCGTTCTGACTCCAACCTCATCACTCATATAAACTTGCCCCAAGCAGACCGGAGGGCAACACTCAGAAAAAAGAGGCCCCAAAGCAAAGAGAGTGAAGAAGAGGAGAATTTTTTTCATCTTTTGATCCTTTAAAAGTCGACCTTAAGTCTTGCTGAAATTCCTTGGAATCCCAAATTCCCATCCATCGGGAAATAGTTTGTGATAGAGCCAAAATCAGAATAAAAAAACCGGCGGAGCTGGTTGATGTGCAGCCACTCGACAAGTTCGTAGAGAATGCAGAGAGTCACCTTTTTCTCGTAGCAGGAACGGAAAAACTTTTCCCATTGAACCCCAATCGCCCCCTGATAGCAAAATTCCAAGGGATGTGTCTTTTGCTGGAGGACATCGCGCCTGATCATTTCTGGCGGAAATGATTGGATCTGAGAGACCACCCTCTGCCCCACTTTCAGTCTTCCAAAATTGAAAGAACCTAAAAAATCACCAACCAAACTCCACCGCTCTAAAAATTGCCACTTCATCCCCAGTTCGCCAAAAATCCCCGCTCCATCGAAATCATTTTTCCCCTTAAACTGGGCAGGCAAAGTCAAATCTCCTCCCGAATAGTTGGCACTGAACAACTGATTGATCCAAAATCCCCGAATCCCCACGTTCGGCGTAAACATCAGGTGGCCGCTCGAGTAGAAAGAGCGGCCCAAGGCGAGATCGAGAGTATTGTAGGAAAGATTCCACTTCCCCTCAGCGCTGCGAGCGCGCAAGTAGCCCAAAAGAACAAATTCTGCTTCAAGCCAAATGGCAGCAATGTTTTGATTAGCAAGAGAATTGATACTTACAGAGTCATTCGCATGGGTATGAATTCTCGTCCACCTAAGAAATAGATCCCAATCATCCAAAGGAAGCCTATATCCCCCTTTGAGCCTGATCCCAGCACCCCAATCAAAATTGACCCGTTGGAATTGCCCATTTTCAGTCGTTGCAAATTGCGATGGGTCTTGGGAGCGCCCAGTCGGAGTCAAGCCATCAGAATCTTGCGTAAAAGCATATTCGAGCCCCGCTTCAAAAGGGAGCCAGTAGAGAAAATCGGTTTCCAGAGAAACGCTGCAAACCCCAACCCTTGGAGCTGCCAGTTTGCCCTGAACATCGGAAAAAACATTCTCCTCCCTCACCGCAGGGCAATCATAACAACAAGACTCTTGAGAAAATGAGGCCGTCACAACAGAACAAAACAACCCAAAAACGATTCTCTTCATCTTAAGACCTCAAAAACCTTGAAATGGGAAGGGTACTAAAAAAAATAATTTTAATGAAAGAACTTTTTTCTAAGCACACTCAAAAGGATCTCTAAAGCGAGTTTGAATCTCTTGTAGGAGGAATAGCCCGATACCCCCTTCATCCTTCTGGGGCGCTCCACCACAATTGAAGCTATAGAAAGGCCCGAAAGTCCCATCAGTGGGACAAGGAAAGGGAGATCGGGACAGAAGGGCAAGACTTTCTCGATCATCTTCCGATTTAAAGCGACAAACATTCCCGCATCGGTGGGTACTTTGCAAAGAAAATGGAGGAGCTGTTTAAAGATCTTGGATTGAAGAAGGCGGATCGCCGATTCATAGGAGCCTTTTCGGCAAGCAAAGACCCCTGCAAAGCCCTCATCTATCTTAGCAAGGAGGAGCAAAATGGCCTCAGGGGGATCTTGTAAATCGGCATCCATGACAATCGCGATCTCCCCTCTTGCTTTTTTCAAGCCTTGAATGACAGCCCTGTGTTGTCCGATATTTTTTTCAAGGGCGATGAGTTGGATCCGAGAGTCCCTCTCTTGAAGTCGTTTCAAAATAGATAAAGAGCCATCCCTAGAAGCGTCGTCGACAAAAATGAGCTCAAAAGTTCTTTTTGCAAGCACTTTTTCAATTCTTTGGACTAGCTCTTCTAGACTCATCTCGTTGCACCAAACTGGAATGACAACAGAGATCAATCAAACCTCCTTTCAACCCAAAGTTTTGCTTCTGGATAGGAGTTCCAAGGGACCTCCTGATCCTCAATGAATATGCGCACCTCTTTTTGGGCAAACTGCGAGGCGAGTTCCCTTTGGCCATAAAGTCCCATAGAGGTGGGGCTCGGACAATCATAGGGAAGGGGATTCGAAAGTCCTGTTGCAAGATAGTAGATGCTCGCGTCTTGATTCATAAAAACAATCTTTGCTCCGTTTTCAGCCGCCAGAATGCGCCTCATTTTATCTTCCATTTTTTGCTCAAACTCGGCCGAAACGACAATCCCCCGAAAATGGGGAAGAGAGCTCAATACAGTAGCCCCCTTGACAAAGGGCTGGATGTAAAAAGCAAAAAGCAAGAGGGCCATAGCGACGCAAAGAAGGCGAGAAAAAACTTTTGAGACCAGTGCCTCTTGAACCCCTCTCCAACTCAGAAGGATCGCAATCAATTCGAGAGGCAATGGGATCGACATGTGATCCCTATCTGCTCTCGGATACACATTCAAAAGATCTGCTGTAAGAAATAGGAAGAGTAAAATCCACTCTTTGCGAACAGTTTTCACATACAGAAGGCTCAAATAGGCGACAAAAGGCAAAAAGAAAAGAGGGGCTAAATAGCACCGATAATTTTCCGAAAAAAAATAGGAAATTTTCCCATGAATCAGATAGCTTTTTTTATTTACAATTCCATATTCGATAAAAGATTGAAGTCCATCAGACAAGTAGAGAAAAACAGCGAGGGAGCAGAGGGTTAGTATAAAGATAGCACCTATTGAATAGAGTTCCCTTTTTTTCCCGAGACAGATGGCCCCACTCGCCAAAGAGACAAAAGCCCAGAGGCCAAAGGTCTGTTTTGTGCAAAAACAGAGGGCCGCTAAAAGAGCAGCCCGTCCCCATTTTTCTTGGAGTGCAAAGAGAAACGAAGTGAGAAAGAAGAGATTTGCGAGCAGATTGTAAAGAGAGCCGCTCAAAATCATATTTTTCTCGGAAAAAGTGAAAAGAGCAAGGGGGAGAAAAAGAAAAATCCCCTGCTGAATCCCCATTTTCCTCCCAATTTTTTGAGTCACATGGACGACAAGGGCAAAGACAAAAGCCATGAGCGCTTTTGCGACGATCAGTTGCTCGCCAAAAAGCCAGACAAAAAAACGGGCCAAGTGAGCTGAAATGGGCGTTACGCCAAAAAAAATGTCCCGATAGAGCACTTCTCCTTGATCCATCCGACAAACAACCTGAAAAAACCAAGTCTCATCTGTAACGCTGATTCCGCGCAGTACGCAAAGGAGAAAAGCGGCGACAAAAAAAACGATTTGCACAAAAAAACTTATACTCTATCCTTCGATTCTTATGAAGTTGGTTTGTTCGAGTTATACCGACAAAAAAATAGAGCGGCTAAAAGAGATGGAAGCGTTCCATTTTTGGAGTGTTGCCCGTCGCAAACTGATCTTGAACTGTTTGAAGAAATACAGCCCTGGGAAAAAGATTTTAGATGTGGGTTGTGGAAGTGGGAGTCTCCTTTTTTTTCTCAAGCAAAACGGCTATCTCGCTGAAGGGGTGGATTCCCACGCAGCTGCTCCTATCCAAGCCAGTGCAGAAAAGCTCCCCTTTTTAGAAGGGGAATTTGATGCTTTGATCTTGGCCGATGTGTTGGAGCACATCGAGGAAAAAAAAGCTCTTGAGGAGGCGTTTCGGGTATTAACTCCGAAAGGGATCCTCCTTTTGAGCGTTCCCGCTTTTTCCTGGCTGTGGAGTCGAAGGGATGTGGAGGCGGGCCATTTGCGCAGATACAACGCGAAGGAGATCTTTCAGATTGCGAGTGTATTCAACGCTAAAATTCTCTTCTTTTCCTACTACCAATTCTTCCTTTTTCCCCTTTTTTTTCTATCCCGGTTTTTCAATACAGATCCGAAGAGAGAAGAGTTGATTTCCCCTTGGATCAACGCCTGTTTATTGTGGGTGAACTCATTTGAAATTTGGCTTGGGAAATGGATCCGTTGGCCCTTTGGCAGTTCGATGATTGTAGTGATGCAAAAAAATGGGCGATAATTTGTTTCAATTCTCTCTTTTTTGCGCTGATCCCGATCTTGCAAAAAAAGCGGCTCTCGCGAAAATCGATATGCTCATTATCGATTGGGAATGTTCTCATAAAAAGGCACGCCAAAAGGGGTACGACACGGAGATTAACCGCCATACTGTGAGCGATCTTCGAAGGGTTGCTTCAGCGGTGGATATTCCGGTGATTTGCCGAATCAATCCATTTGGGGATGAGACGCAAAGCGAGATCGCCGCAGCCATTGAAAATGGGGCTTTTGAGATTTTGATGCCGATGGTTCGAACTCTGGAAGAGGTCGAAACGGTGCTCGGGTGGGTGAAGGGAAAATGCAAAGTATCGATTTTAATTGAGACGCTCAGCGCTGTGCAGTTAACCGCACAGCTCAGCGCTCTTCCACTATCTCGCATTTACGTCGGGCTCAATGATTTGCACATTGAAATGAGAGAAAAAAATCTATTCTCTCCTCTTGCAAATGGCCTTTTAGAAAAGATTCGAAATCAGGTAACTCTCCCGTTTGGATTTGGAGGTCTTACGCTGCCCCATCTTGGGAGTCCGATTCCGTGTCAGTTACTGATCGATGAGATGGCGCGATTGAAGTGCAGTTTTTCCTTTTTGAGAAGATCTTTTTTAAAAGATGTTCCGGTCGAAAAATTTGCCGATGCGATTGTGCAAATTAGGAGCGCCTATGCAAAGGCAAAGAAACGGAAGGTAGAGCAGATCGCCCTCTCTCATGAAGAACTCCTGAACAAAGTGAGATCGTATGCGACTGGATGAAGAGGAGCATGTCTTTTATCAAAAGCGCTATTTTGAAATAAATCACAAAAAATCGATGCAGCCTTCTGATTCCCCCTACATTGAGCGGCAGACGGCGAGGGTGATTCGATGGGGCAACTTAAGTAAAAAAGAGAGGATCATCGACATTGGATGTGGGATTGGGAAATATACGCTAAACCTGCATCGAAAGGGGTATAGAATTGAGGGGCTCGATATCGCGCAAGGTCTTTTAGAGCAGTTGCAAAAGCACAATTCGACAGATCGATTGCTTCCAGTCCATTGCGCCGATGTGGCCAAGCCCCCGACAGAGCTATCGAATCAATTTGATGTAGCCATCGGTTTTTTTGCATTGCATCACATGTTTGATCTGCAGGAGAGTTTTCGGGGGATTGCAAAACTATTAAAACCGGGAGGAAGGCTCCTTTTTCTCGAGCCAAATCCTTATAATCTACTCTACTACTTGCAGATTCTTTTCACGCCCAAGATGACATGGCAAGGGGACAAAGGGATCTTAAAGATGCGCTCTTCGATCCTCTTTCCCGCCTTAAGGGAGGCCGCCTTTGAAGAGCTATCCATTCGTAGGTCGGGGTTTTTTCCTCCGTTGATCGCCAATCTCAAAGGGGCTCTTTTTATGGAACAATTTTTGGAGCGATTTCCCCTTTGGAACCCCCTCCTTCCCTTCCAACTGATTTTGGCTAAAAAGAGAGGGGAAAATGCGCATCCTTTTGATGTATGAGCCCAACGCGCGCCACTTTGAGGCGCTGAAAAAAGCGGCCCCCTTTGCCCATTTCGATATTGCTAAAGATGAGCCAATGGCACAAAAATCGATTGAAGATGCCGATGTGGTTTTGGGGAATCGCTATTTTGTCCAATCGCTCCCATTTGCTAAAAAGCTCAAGTGGATGCAATCCAATTCTGCAGGGCTCGATCCGATTCTCATCTCCCCTCATGCCCATGCCCCATTTTTGCTCACCTCATCTCGGGGCGTTTATGATGAAGAAGTAGCCGAACATGCGCTTGCCCTCATTTTGTCCCTAGCCCGGAAATTGCACCTCTTTCGCGATGAGCAAAAGAGGGGGATGTGGAACCGAGTGTCACTGAAGCAAATTGCCCACTGCCGCTGTCTTATTCTCGGTTACGGAAGTATCGGCCGGGCCATCGGCAAAAAACTCTTGGCGCTCGGAGCTCATGTTGAGGGAGTAGGTAAAAATACCCCTCCTACATGGAAAGAAAGCCTTCCCAAGCTAGATTTTCTCATCGTCTCGTTGCCGTTAACTCCCCTCACTCGGAATCTTGTCGAGAGCTCCATTTTAAAGCAGTTGCCGCCTCACGCCCATTTGATCAACGTCGGAAGAGGGGAAACTGTCGATGAGATCGCTCTATTACATCAGATCCAAACGGGGGCATTGGCGGGAGCGGCTCTAGATGTGTTTGAAAATGAACCTCTTTTTCCAAGTCATCCATTTTGGAAGGAAGAAAAAATTGTGATCACTCCCCATAACGCCCGCTCTCCTGAGGAGAAGGGGCCTCTTTGGGAAGCTCTATTCGAGGAAAACCTATGCAGGTTTTATTCGGGAAAACCCCTTTTGAATCTCGTCAATAAGAGTGCTGGCTATTAAAATGCATTGCTTGTCGGCAAAAGAACAGGAAGTGACCGATTGGTACGATCAAAATGCGTCCCTTTGGTCGGAAAAGAGGAGAGAAAAATCAAAACCCTCTTTTTGGGATCAGGAATATCGAGAATTTGAAAAACTTTTCCCCAAAAGGGGAAAAATTCTCCCCCCCGGCAGGGTGCGAAAAGTTTTGGAAATAGGTTCCGGTTCCGGCAGGGAAGCAATCGAATGGATCCGGATGGGGTACGAATACCATGGAATCGATCTATCTCGAAACTTGATCGAGATTGCCCGGCAAACAGAACCGAAGGGGCACTATTCTCACACCTCTCTTTATGAACTCGCTTTTCCCCCTCATACATTTGATGCTTTTTCTTCTTGGGCTCTCCTCTCGCATATCCCCAAAGAACGGATGGGAGTGGTCCTCGCTGCAATCAGAAGAGTTGTAAAAAGGGGGGCGATCGGCTTCATCGCAATGAGAGAAGGCGAAGGAGAAAAAAGGGAGGAAGAAACGGGGCGATGGTTTTCCTACTACACACAAGCAGAATTCAGCAAAGTCTTAGAGGGTGGGGGGTTTGAAATATTGCAAATGGGCAAAAGGAGAAGTCGCAAGGATCTCACATGGCTCATATTTTTCGTGAAAAAGTGACTGCAGCCGCCCCTATGAAAACGGAAGGTGTGGGTAATGGTTAGTTTTTACACCATTTTAAGCTGTTTTCCTGGACCAGATTTGGGGACCAAAACAATCCGATAACCAATAACGTCTAAGATTCTAGATAAAGTGTCAATAGTGATATTTGTTCTTTTTCCAGACTTTAAACTTTGGACAATCGTAGGGGATACTCCTGCTTCTGCAGCCAATCTCCTAACAGAAATATGATCTTCTTCCATGGCAGCAAGTAATAATTCCGAGATTAAGAGTTCTCTATATTCTTTATCGATGAGTTTCTTCTGATTTTTGTTTTCAATGAACTCATCATATGTAGATTTAGCCTTCCTTTTCATAATAAGAACCCTCCTTCATTCTTTTTTCATAACTCTGACGAGCTTTAAGAGCGAGCTCTTTTTCTGCCTCAGGAAGCTTCTGGGTTTTCTTTGTAAAAGCATTGGTTACGATGATTTTCTTTCCTTTAAAGAAGAAACATAAGTACCTGTCAGGTTGAGGCTTAAATGCATAGATTTTATCATCTTCATTCCGAAATTTCGTTTCATCAAAAATTTTTCCCTGATCTCCCATTAATCGAAATAGATTAAGTAATTTTCGTTGCTTATCCTTAGGCTGTTTTTGAAAGTATTCTAATGATAAGGACTGCCCCTTTGTATCATAGAACCACTCGATCGTGAAAGCACTCCCCTTGTAAGCAATGTACTGTTTCATACCAATCTCATCTTCCCCCAAAGACAGTACCACTATAATGGCACAGTTGTCAAAAAGTGTCTCTAACTTCCAAAGTGATCCTTCTAGGAGGCATTTCTCGACAGAGCGGAGTTTCTCGATATTCCACCGCCCATATCCGAGCACCTGATCGCAATCCACTTTCTCGAATAGTAACGTTATATACTCCAGTATATTTATTATAAGAAGCATCCGGAATGGCGCAATCATTGTGAATCAAACGCAATCTGGGCCAATAAAATTTACACTCTTCTGCAATTTTTCTCTTAAGGGATAAGATTGTATCCGCAATATCAATTGTGATCCGATCCACAAGTCTTCTGCAAAGTGGACATGAAGACTTCTTTTCTAACCACTTTCCAATACACTGATTGTGAAAAAAATGATGGCATTTGAACTCAGTTGTGCTTGTCGGATCAATAGAGCTAATGGGCTCTAAACAAATGCCACACTCACCATATGTTTTTTTATCTGAAATTTCTGCTGCCATAGATTTCTCCTTGTTGTGGAAGAGCATAATAATCCAACTCATTCAATTTGGCATAGGGAAAAATGTCATCTCCTCTTGAAAGGATTGAAAAAAATAGATCGGCCTGGTAGACTCCTATCCCTTTCTAAGGAGTTGATTTATGTTCCGTCTGTTTTTTGCTCTTATGAGCGTGCTTCCCTTTTATGCGAGCACACAAGATATCCCCAAACTCACTTTGAGCGCATCTGCCACGCTTTCAAAACCGGCAGATGAACTTCAACTCAAAATAGGAGTTGTGACATTTGCCCAAACTGCTCAAGAGGCATTGAGGGAAAATAGCGAAAAAATGAATCGCCTTTTTACCCATTTAGAAGAGCTGGGTTTTAATGGGGACGATTTTGAAACCCATAAATTCACAGTAAATCCATCTTATGCACCAACCCCAAAAGATCCCCCCCCTTTTTGGCATCCGACCATCAATGGTTATGAAGTGACAAACGCGATTCTCATCCATACATCCAAGCTCGAAATGACGGGACAAATCATCGATTCAGCCAATCAAGCAGGTGCAAATAGCATTTCAGACATCCGGTTTGCCCTTCGCAGTCCAAGAAAATATTGGACAGAAGCGCTCAGCGCAGCAGGATCGAATGCCGTGCGCGACGCCGAAGCGATTGCTCAAGCAACTGGAGTACAGCTGATCCGGGTCCTTTCGATCTCCCTCAATCACACTCAAATCCGATCGCCTCATCTCAATGTTGCTGCATTGGCAAAAGGGGAAAATCTATCGACGCCAATCGAACCAGGCGACGTATCTATCGAGGCGAATGTAACGCTCGTTTATGAAATTGGAAACTAATTGGAAAACAAATCATGACCACTGTAAAATCTTGGCCCATAAAAACAAAAACACATTTGTTCACTTTCCTTATATTAGCATGCCTGTTTCATGGGACATGTTTTGCAAATAATTCAGCACCTAAGGAAGAACGCAAAACCTTCATTATTACTGGCGCTTCAGGTGCATTGGGGGGTGCAACTGCAAGATTGTTAGCACCTGATTATAATTTAATTCTGACTGGCAGAGATCTTACAAAATTAAAAAACCTACAGGAAGAATTAAAAACAATAAACTCTGGTCGTTATGATATATGCACTCTTGATTTCGTAAATAAGCCCTCTAGAGACAATTTTGAAAGTTATCTAAATCAGGCAGATACACCTATTTCAGGGCTTGTTTTAATTGCACCGAGGCCGCAATTTTATGGAAAAGTTTTAATGCAGGATGAAAGTATTTGGCTTGAAGTGTTTCAAAATACATTTACAGGTCCAATGGAAGCCTTAAAAGTAGCGTTACCTCACCTATCCAACCCCAGTAAAATCGTTGTCATTGCGGGAAATACTTCGGTCCAGTTGCAGCCTGAACATGGCCCCACATGTGTGATTCGTAGAATGTGGACAACTTATACTAAAGCTTTATCTCATCAGCTAGGCCCTCAAGGGATTAGCATCAATGCGCTTTCACCAGGCATTGTTTTGACGAGTTTCCATCAAGAAAGAATTCAAAAAAAATCTGATGAAACCGGATTAAGCTATGATGATCAAATGGAAAAAGAAGTTGCTAGTATCCCTCTTCGTCGGCATGCAAAACCACAAGAAGTGGCTCAAACGATTAAATTCCTCCTCTCTGAACAATCAGATTTTATTAATGGAGTTAATTTAGTCCTAGATGGTGGATTCAATTTAAGTTACTGAATGTATACCGAACTCGGCCAAAAACTTGGGAATTTGACAAAGTCGGCGCCACATATTTGAAGAAGCGAAGCGCTAGTATTCAAATATTTGCTCATCTGGCGCCATAATTTGGGGAAGACTTATAGTAATTGTCACCTTTTAAGAAGGAGAACAAATGTCAGTGGATTTACATTTCGATCATTTCAACAAATTGCCTCTAGACCTAAAAGAGGAAGTTTGGGACTACTCCGATGAAGACTCGTTACTACACACGCCCTATGTATGCAAGGAATGGCATGGAAATTCCCTCCTTAAGGGGAAGCTAAAAAAAATCTCGGACGGCATTCATTCTTCCGAGAAAGAGGGATACCCAAGAAAAACCATTCACCTCTTCAGAAAGTGTAAGCAGTCCATTTCAAAAATGCCCGTGCTACGGAAATACTACAAGCGAATGCATCCGGAAGAGCCCATTACCGTGCATCTTCCTCGTATGAGCCAACCGATCATGAAGTTTCAAGAAAGATTTGGCGCCGCGATCGCAATGAAAGTGGAAGTAGTTGCTGATGAAACGATCCCCTATCTCAACAATGAAATGCAGGCTCAAGGCTTGAAAACAGTGTTGATCCTTCTCAAGCGGCGTCCTCGTAGCTTGTATGGGCGAGGCGAAATCCCCTGGTCCTTTTGCTGGGGAGATAATCACGATACGATCGAGCGGCTTTACACAAAAGTACATCGAAGAGACGACCATCAAGAGGGGCAGGAGCCATGCCCCGATTGCCCCTTCACCCGCCCTGACGGCTGGGCCGGAGCGGACTCAAAGGATATCCACCCAAAACTGCTGGAAAATCTCCTACTAGGGCAAGATCCGATCTGCGTTATTCCAGGACTCAACAATCCTAACCCTACCGAAGAGGAAGCCAAACGGGAGTAACAGTAATGAGAAAAATACTCCTAACCTTTTTGCTCACTCCGTTTTTGGGATTTGCAGGGACTGTAGAACACCCGTTTGATTACGATCTTCATCTTTTTTCCCTCTCCGGAAATCACCAACGGACGATGATTTGCTTTCATGGGTATGGAGACAGTTATCAAATCGCTAAGACCCTGAAAGATCTTTACCGACCAAAAGCCACACTCGTGAGTTTTAATTTTCCTGAACATGACCTCGAACAGGGAGAGAAATACGATCCAAAAGCCGCCTCCTTTGGCACAATTGATGAACTTCTCCCCGCCCTTTACGTCATGAAGAAAATCGTTTTGGATCAAAAGCTCGAATCGATAGATCTCTATGGGTTTTCAGCAGGAGGTGGGGCCCTTGTCAATGCAATCGCAGCGCTTAACACAACGATCTACGATGCAGAACTGAAAAGGATAGGGGTTGGAGCTAAAGAAAAAATGAGACTCCTTTCTGCCATCCAAAGAGGGATCGTCGTCCTAGATACCCCTCTTAAATCCATAGAAGAGATTATGGACTTTAGAGGGGTGACGGAGGAGTTCGAAATTTTGGCTAAAAAATACCGGGATCACCACCTCAGGCCAATTGACTCACTGAGGATGTTGGAGGGACTCTCCCTCACTATTTTGCTCCACTTTCAAAAGAATGACGAAATTTTGTCCAATCGCGATGATCAGATTTATATTAAACGACTTAAAACAATTCAAAAGGATGGCATAGTCAATGTCATCATCGCTGACGAAGGGGGGCATATGGAACCCCATCATTCTCTTTGGAGGGAATACGCGCAGATGACCTCCGCCCGAAAGAGAACCGAAAATCGGCCAAAATGATTGGACATTCGGATAGAATTTAGGAAATCCCAGAATCATTTTTTTGCAGTGTTGCAACTATACGTATTCCTTTAAATTAAAATTTATTGACAACAACAAACTGATGATACAATTATGGATCACAAAAAAATAAAAGAACTTATGATTACTGTAAATGAAGTTAGTCAAGTTAATACAATTAAATTCAATCCCGATTTTTTGCGTCAAAGAGTGCTAGAGGAAGCCAAAAACACTCTCGATAAGAACGGGAAACCTTACTCTGACGCCGAACTTCGAGTTGTTATACAACGAATAGCTCAAGACAAAATTAATTTGCGCACTCCAAAAAATATTCAGAAAGCTGTACCTGTTGCGATAGCTCAAGCTATGGAAGAAAGCGACCCAAGCATGTTTTTGGCAATGTACCAGGAATGCGTGGGGGAAATTAAGGAAAAAGAAGCCCGCTCTGCTGCCGAGAACAGTCAGGCAATGGAAGAAGAGGCCAGTAGCCAAGTTACTACATTCCTCAGCCACTATTATGGTGTTGCATTTTACAAAAAAACAGGGCTTGAAATTCAATACTTAAAAGAAGTTGTGAAGAATCCTGATTTACTACTCCCCACAGAGTCAAACGACTTTGAGAAGAAGACGGTCTAAGAGACTTTAACGAATTTGTAAAAATTAAGCGGCGAGCGTAGAAGCTCTCGCTTCGGGGGAAGGGCAAACCCCTTCCCCACCCATCCTGCATGCATGCGCTTCGCCATGCATGCAGGATGGGGGATTGGGAATGCCCGGTCGGCGTCTGAACCTCGGTTGTTACCGAGGTTTTTCGCTTTTCAGGGTAAATTTTTATAGCCGACTCTTCGTTCGGCCACTTCCACAGCTTCTTTTTTAAAATTTCATAGCTTCGATTGTTTTGGTCTGGATTCATTAAATGACGCCCGATAGGGTAAGCAACTAGATCTGCTACTTGAAGGCCTATTACGTTTGTTTGTTTATTTGCAAAGCGAATTGACATGGGCATTCTTACACCCAATGCATTTTCTCCATCCACAGCTGCTTGAAACACTGATTGGAGTTGCCGATTCTCTTCCTTTCCCCTCTCTTCTACTATGACAAAAGTCCTGCTGTCCCTTTGTTCTTCTTCTCGAAAAAACATCATCGATTTTTCTAAACAAAATCCCAAAGCCAAATGGTAGGGATTTGATAATTTTGAATTAGTTTCTTTAAGTTCCTGTTTATCTATTACGCTAGCTACGATTGTAAATGGAATTTGTTCCATTACTTGATTGAGATGGTTAAAAAATCTTTACTGTTTTCTGGGAGAAATTGAAATGAAATTTTGATTATTAACCCGAGAGATCAACAGGTGACAAGATGCGTCAGCGAGGCACTGCCAGATCAAAGCGAAGCGGGTCGAGTGAGCGGGGTCAATAGTAAAACTATTGGCCCCCGAGAGAGAATTGATATGGCAAAGCCGCAGCAAGCAGATTGTCACCTGTTGATCTCTCGGGTTAATAAATCCAAAAAATGCTTAGAGACTGTCAGAAGTAATCAATAAACAGTCCGGATAATTAATTAATCTTGAAATAAACAAAACTAGTTGTTTATACTTATTCAGATTTATCAATATAACGGAGAATTTATGGCAGTTAGCAAAAATTTTACCAGCATAGAAAAAGGATTTAATATCGCCGGCAGTATTCCGATTGTTGCCATTTTTTCGGGCGCATTACGCACGTTGGCTTCCCAAGTCCAGATGGTTGCAAGCGTAGTCATTGGATTATTGAGCTTGATTGGGAAAATGGTTCGCCCCAACGATCAAATGTGGGGTGAATTAGCAAACAAATCTCTTGAAAACTTCACCCATGGCGGGCTGAACTGGCTTAGGGGATTAGGAGAATTTCTTTTAGGGCTTACCTTTTTTGGACCGCTCATTCCGCTCACGATTCAGTCGGCATCAAAAAATAAATTTGAACCGATCTACAAATACAGCGAAACTCCTGTCCAATAACCTGTAGTTGAAAAAATGGTTTAGAGGCAAGGATCCGCTCTCGGCCGGTCTGCTCCCAGCCCAATGCTACCACCCCCCTGCAGGATGCACTTTGTAAAAATTAAGCGGCGAGCGTAGAAGCGCTCGCTTCGGGGGAAGGGCAAACCCCTTCCCCCAATCCCCCATCCCGCATGCATGCGCTTCGCCATGCATGGGATGCCCTCTCGGCGGACCGAAACGGTCCGTCCTACCGGGCCGGCGATTTTTTTCGGTTGAATCCGAAAAAAATTCGAATCCTTACCACGGAAAGCCAAGCAGTTGGCTTTCCTTTCTTCCGAAACAAAAAGGGCCCCAGCAAAAGCTGGAGCCCTTTTTGTTTCGGAAGAGGTAGGATTCGAACCCACGGACCCCGCGAAGGGTCTCCTGTTTTCAAGACAGGTGCAATCGGCCGCTCTGCCACTCTTCCACAAATAAAGGTTAGATATTAAATTACCTAGATCGTTTTTCTCAAGAAAATTGCTCTAAAAATCGAACGTCGTTCTCCGTAAACATCCGGATGTCCCGAATATCATTCAAAAGCATCGTCAACCTCTCAATCCCCATCCCCCACGCATACCCACTATACTCCTCAGGATCTATCTTCCCCCTCTTCAAAACCTCCGGATGGACCATCCCCGCACCCAAAATCTCTAGCCACCCCGTATGCTTGCAAAGCCGACATCCACTCCCCTTACACGAAATACACTCCACATCCACCTCCACCCCAGGCTCCACAAACGGAAAATAAGAGGGCCGATATCGGGTCTTCACCTCACTCCCAAATAACTTCGTCGTAAATTCGTCCATCGTCGCAAGTAAATCCGCAAACGTCACCCCACGATCAATATAAAACCCCTCAATCTGATGGAAAAATACGTGCGATCTCGCCGATATGTCCTCATTCCGAAAACACCTCCCAGGCGCCACAATCCGAATCGGTGGCTCATACTTCTCCATCGCATGCACCTGCACATTGCTCGTATGCGTCCGCAATAGTAAATCCCCATTCAAATAAAACGTGTCTTGCATGTCCCGCGCAGGATGGTCCAAAGCAAAATTCAACCCCTCAAAATTGTAATAGTCCGTGTCCACATCAGGACCAATCTCGACAGAAAATCCCATCCCACGCAATATCTCAAGCGTCCGCCTCATCCCACGCATGATCGGATGCACCCTCCCCTTGCGCCCCACACGCCCAGGTAACGTCACATCCAGCCACTCCTCCATCAAACGAGCCCCTAACTCCACCCCCTTCAACCGAGCAAGCCCATTCTCACAATGTAAAACCAACTCCTCCTTCAGATCATTGATCACTTTGCCAAAATGGGGCCTCTCCGAAGGATCACAATCCTTCAGCGTCACCATCAGAGCCTGAATATGCCCCTTCTTTCCTAAATACTTTACTTTTAAATTCTCAAGATCTTTTGAATGAAGCGCCCCGTTCAGCTCATCCATGAAACGGTAACGGAGCTCCCCAATTTGCTCGTACAAAGAGGCCATTTTACGCCTACTTGAAATTCTGTAATTACGCCGTAAGCCCGCGCTTCGCTGTCCCTACAATCGCAGTAAATGCTCCAGGATCCCGAATCGCTAACTCTGAAAGCGCCTTCCGGTTAATCTCACATCCCACTCTCTTCAGTCCATCGATCAACCTGCTATATGACATCCCGTTGATCTTCGCGGCAACTCCAATCCGCGTAATCCATAAACTCCGAAAATCCCTCTTCCGAAGCTTCCTATGCTTATAGTTGAATGCCAATGCCGACATCAACGCATCCTTCGACAGCTTTAAGTGGTTCTTCCGATCCCCATAAAACCCTTTACACTTCTTCAGGAGTCTCTTCGTCCTCCTCCGGGCCGCTACCGCATTCGTCGCTCTTGTCATCTTCTTTATGCCCCCATCAATCTCTTATACATTTTTAACTGCCCTTCATCGACAAGCCTCGACTTCGACAAGCTCCGCTTGCGCTTCGAACTCTTCTTCGTCAATATATGGCGCTTCCCAGGTCGCGTTCTCTTTAACTTTCCACGCCCTGTCAATTTAAATCTGGCCTTCACAGCCTTCCGTGTCTTCATTTTAGGCACTGGTCGTTTCTCCCATTTTCTTTTCACTTGTTTTGGGCTTTTTCCCACTCGGAGATAAGATCGTCGTCATCGTTCGCCCTAATAACTTCGGCGGCGCCTCTACAATCGCAATATCCGCTAGTAAATCGCAAAATTGCCGCACCACCTTCTGCCCTAAATCGAGATGGAGCATTTCCCTTCCGCGAAACATGATGCTAATCCGCACCTTGTTCCCCTTCAGAATAAACTCCCGAGCATGTTTCACCTTCGTCTCGAAATCGTGCGTGTCAATGTTCGGCTTCAGCTTGATCTCCTTAACCTTGATCACAACCTGCGTTTTCCGACTCTCCTTCTCCTTCTTCGTTTGATAGTAACGGAGCTTCCCATAGTTGATGATCTTCGCCACCGGCGGATTGGCCGTCGGCGCTATCTCCACCAGGTCTAACCCCATCTCTTCAGCCTTCATCAGAGCCTCTCTGAGGCTCATGATCCCCAACTGCTGCCCATCCTCGGTGATCACTCTCAACCGAGCCGCCCGAATTTCCCTATTGATTCTCAAGCTTAACCCAAAGGTTCTGTTCCAACATCTGCTCCATCATTCGCTCAATATGAGCCGTTATCTGTATATCATTCCCCCTTCGCTCCGAGCGAACGAGAATTCGGCGCCTGCCTATCTGATCGACTACGGTAAAATCGGTCACTCCCCCCAACTGGGAAGTAGAATGATCAAAGCCCATGATAGTAAGGGTTTTTCCAATCGAATGCAAGGAAGAAATCATTTCCCCCTCTAGAAGAGCAAAAAAAGTCATCGCGAGCTTCGTCTCAAATAGGCCCGATGAGTAAACCTCTCCCACCCTCTTTTGACCCACCTGCTGATGCAGCTCATACCGATCGGCACCCAACCGGCCCGCCACCTCAGCCACCCCTTCAAACCACTCTTTTTTCAAACGGCCAATCAGACTCTCCCGCTTCTTCAACCCCAAAGCAAGCCAAATATTTTTTTTCCAAAACCCGAGCGACTCGCCGCGATCAAAAGGCTCCTGATACCCGCGCAAAACCTTCAAAAATTGCTTTAACTCCCCTTTCGATGGGGCGCACCATCCCCGAATGCGAATGCGGTTTTCCGTAAGGGGTTCCAAAGAGATCTTAAAAGCGGCAAGCTCCCCGGTATTTTTCAGATGAGGCCCCAAACTCAAATCGAAAAATGCCCCCATCTGCACTACCTCAACAAGCCCCTTTTCCTCGATCGCCTCCGCTCGGGCAAAAAGCCCCAAATCATTCAAAAGTTCCGACGCGCTAAAAGGGACCATTTCTAAAGTGCGAATCTCCCGCTTTTCCCGGACGATTTGTCTCATTTTTTCTTCGATAATATGTTCGTGAACCGGGTGAGGAAAGACAAATTCATAGGTGAAGCCCACTTCGCTCGCCCCACCCCCTAAAAGTTCAACCCCAGGAAACAATTCATAAAGGGCCGCCGCTGCAATTTCTGCCGCTGTGCGGCGCAATGTGTCCAAAACCAAATTCTTTTCTACTTTTGGGATGTAGCTGACTCGAACAGCTGACCTCTACGATGTCAACGTAGCGCTCTAACCAACTGAGCTAACACCCCGGTTCAAATGAGAATATGATAGATGCCTTGCGATTAAAGTTCAATCCGATATGATGGGAGAATGCAAACATCCGCCTCTCCCCACCTCTTCCTCGCCAAGGAGCTTTGGAAAAATTTCTTACAATGCAGCGATATCGCTATCGACGCCACCTGCGGCAATGGGAATGACACCCTTTTCCTCGCAGGCCTTTGCACCGTCATTGGCATTGACATTCAACCTGTTGCCATCCAAAGTACAGCAGATCTTTTAGAAAAACATGGGAAAAAAGCCCTTTTGCAAAGGCTGTCTCACGAACACCTCGACAAACTCCCCCTTCCCCATCCCCCAAAACTCATCGTCTATAACTTAGGCTACTTGCCGAGAGGCGACAAGAGCCTCACCACCAAAGTCGAAACCACTTTAGCAAGCGTCAAAAAAGGACTAGGTCTTCTCGCCCCAACGGGGGCATTGTCGATCACCTGTTATCCAGGACATGAAGAGGGGGCAAAAGAGGAGAAAAATCTCCTCGAATGGGCAACGCAACTCGGCTCCGATCGCTATCTCGTCTGCCACCACACGTGGCTCAATCGAAAAGGGGCCCCTTCACTCCTCTGGATCAGCGCTTTGTAACGCCTTAAAAATGTGTTCCGAAACCCAGGAACAACCCAAGGGGGTCATCGGCTTAAAACTGCCATGGTAATCCGATCCCCCCGTTGCGATCCAATTGCGCTCCTTTGCAAGTTTCAGCCAGGGGATCTCGAGCGCCTGATCGAGCCTCGAATAATAACACTCAATTCCATCGAAGGGGAGTTGCAAAAGTTTTCGCAAAAATGCCCCTTTTCTAATGAAATGGGGATGAGCGAGGACCGCTTTTCCCTTCGCTTTGTGGATCTCCTCTATCACCTCTTTCGGGTGGAACCGAATCCCAGAAGCATAGCAGAGCGCCCCCTCTTTTAAATACCGATCAAACGCCTCTTTAAAATCGGCTACATACCCTTTTTGCACCATCAAGGCGGCGATATGAGGCCTCCCAATGGTTTTGAACTTGGCAAAATCGAACAATTCCTCTTCAGTAATCGGCATCTGGTGTTGCTTTAACTTGTCCAAAATTGCCCTGTTTCTTTGCCCCCTTTTTTTTCGGATCTCGAGCAAAAATTGGGAAAATTTCTCACATTTTAAATCAAAGCCATACGCGAGAATGTGGACCGAGCTCCTTTCAAGCTCAGATGAAATTTCAACTCCGTTGAGCAGTTGGATTCCGAGCCGTTTCGCCTCGGCAAAAAAATCGGGTGTGTAGGCGTCGATCGTGTCGTGATCGGTGATCGATAGGCCTTGCAACTGGGCCTCCTTTGCTTTTTGCAAAAGCTCAAAAGGCGAATCGGTCCCATCAGAGTGATTTGAATGGCAATGGAGGTCTGCTCGAAATTCTTTATGCATTGATGAGCCGGATTTCAGTTTCTAGCAAAACGCCAGTTTGCTGAAAAACCTTTTCCCGCACAAGTTCAATCAATTTTTTTACATCTTCCGCTGAGGCCCATTTCGAATTGACGATGAAATTGGCATGCATCTCAGAGACTTTTGCCCCCCCAATTTGGAGCCCCTTAAGCCCACACTGCTCAATGAGCGCTCCCGCAGATCGGCCTGGCGGATTTTGGAAAACACACCCCGCACTTTTTTCTTTGAGCGGCTGTGTCCTCATTCGGTACGAGATGATTTCAAGCTGCTTTTTTCGGGCCTCTTCTTTTCCTTTCAAAGAAAAACGGGCGGCCAGAATCACGCCATCCATTTTTTGAAATGGGGATTTCCGATAGCCAAATACCAGCTCTTCTCGCAATATTTCTCTCCTCTTTTTCCCATCGAAAAAAAGGACCGATTTTAAAGAATCTGCTGTCTCAGAGCCATTCGCCCCCGCGTTCATGAAAACAGCGCCACCCACCGTCGCCGGAATGCCAGAGGCAAATTCGAGCCCCGACAATTTCTTTCTCGCAGACTGCACCCCGATCAAAGAAAATGAGGTGCCCGACCCACAAAAAAGATTGCTCCCTTCCCAATCGGTAAAATCAATTTTGTTTAAGATGGCAAGGCCGACAAAAGGGGCGTCGCCAAAGAGGCAGTTAGACCCTTTTCCAATGACAATTTTGGGAAGATCGGAGGAGTAGGCCTCCTCCATCTCCTCGAAAGTGTGCACCTCGACAAAATGGGCAATTTCTCCCCCAATGCCAAAGGTCGAAAACTCACTGAGCAGGCGCCCTTTTTGAAACTCCATCGATCACCGCATTGATGAATTGAGCCCCCTCATTGGTCGCAAACTTGCGGCAAAGCCGGGTCGCCTCTCCAATAGCCAAAGATTGGGACATCTCGGAGCCAAATAATAATTCGAAAAGAATCAATCGCAAAATCGTCCGCTCCACGCGCGTAATCCGCTCAAAGCTGTACTCCCTCGACTCCCCTGAAATTTTAGCATCAATTTGGGGCAAATGCTCTAAAATTTTTTTCACTTGGGCAAGTGCAGCCGAGATCTCCTTGCGAGTCGTCTTCAATTCGGCCATCATGAAAGGGGTCACCTCTTCAAAATCGGGAGCAAAATCGCTCATAAACAATATTTGAAAAAGGGCTTCTCGAAACTTTTGGGGCGGCATAGGCATAGGTGCGGGCCAATATAACAAAATCTCCCTTTTTGTGCACATACATGGAACCTAGTAAAAATATTCTTGCCTTCTTTTTTTTTTAAATGTAGAATGCGACTCTTGCCCTGAAGAGTGTGGAAAGTGATCGGCGTATTCTTAGATACTGAGACCAATGGTCTTAACTCCCGAGTTCATAAAATTGTCGAAATCGCATTCAAAATCATCGATTTGACCACAGGCAATTTGAAGGACGAATACCAAACTCTCATCACGATTCCGATTGAAAGCTGGGAAAAGAGCGATCAAGAGAGCCTTCGGGTCAATGGGTTTACTTGGAATGAGATCGCAAGCGGCCAAACTCCGCGCGGCGTCTCCCAAACCATCATCGATCTCTTCACCCGCTGGGAAATACGGCGAAAAAAGGCGGTTTTTATCTGCCAAAACCCCTCTTTTGATCGGGTCTTTTTCTCCCAGCTCATCGATCCCGACACACAAGAGCTGCTCCGCTGGCCCTATCACTGGCTCGATTTGGCCTCGATGTATTGGGCCCTTTCAATCAACCGGGCCAAAGAAAAAGTGGGCCCCTTTCCCTGGGAAACAGGGATTTCAAAAGATCTCATCGCGTCGCAATACCAACTCCCGAAAGAGGAAAAACCCCACCGGGCGATGAATGGAGTCAAACACCTTTTGCTCTGCTATGAAGCAGTCGTCGGCTTTCCCAAGAGAAAAAATCAATAGCTCGCGTCTTGCAGATCCACTTTGCCCCGGAAAATGCGGTAAACCCAAAATCCATACGCGAGCACCAAAGGAAGGCCAATAGCAACAACAATGAGCAAATTGCGCAGCGTCGCTTGGCTCGACGCCACATTGAACAGCGTGAGGCTGTTTGTGTCGGGATCGATCGTCGAGCGGACAATGGTCGGGTAAGTTCCCAAAGCAAAAAGGATCAGAAGGAAGGCAATGCTCAGACAAGAAAAAACAAAAGCCCACCCATCTTTGCCGTGATTCAAAAGCCGTGGCACATTCAAAATGGCAAAAAAAGCGATCACCGGAAACACAAGTGTGTAGGGTCTATCCCAAAAGCGCTCCACCATGTGGGGCATGTAGATCACTGTGGCAATGCTCGTCAAAATATAAAAAAAGATAAAAATGGCGATCGCCTTATTGATCCACCTGCGCACTGTTTGATGTGCCTCCCCTTCTGTTTTCATCGTCAGATAGATCGTTCCGTGCATCGCAAACAAAGACATGGCCGTGAGAGCGACAATAACGGAGTAGGGCCTAAAAAAATCGACAAAAGTCCCCACATATTCTTGCTGAGAATTGAGAGGAACCCCCTCAACCATGTTTCCGAGAAGAAGCCCTATCACAAGGCCGACTAAAATGCTCGAAATCGAAAACGTCACATCCCAAAAAGAGCGCCAAAAAGGCGCTTGCATCTTGCTCCGAAATTCAATCGCACACGCTCGAAACATGAGTCCCGCAATCAAAAACATAAAAAGAGTGTAAAACCCAGAAAAAATCGTCGCATAGGCATTCGGAAAGCCGGCAAAAAGCCCCCCCATCATGATCACGATCCACACCTCATTGCCGTCCCAAACGGGGCCAATCGCATTGAGAAAAATGCGCCGCTCCCGATCGGTTTTCCCAAAAAGATGGATCGCCCCCACGCCAAGATCAAATCCGTCGAGAATGCAATAGGCCATCGAGGCAAGCCCCAAAACGAGATACCACAAAATCGCTAAATCCATCTTCACCGCCCAAGTACGTCCCGGTAAATCGAATCGCTGCGCTGCGAGGAAATCTCTTCAGGACCATGCTTGATTTTTCGATCGAGCAAAAAGAGAAAAAGGACAAAAAGGAGGGTGTAAATGCAAAGAAACATCGCAATCGAGCCCGACACCTGCGCAGCATCGATGGTTTTCGACACCCCCTCGCTTGTTCGGAGCAGCTTCCACACAATCCAAGGCTGTCTCCCCGCTTCCGCCGAGATCCAACCGCACTGCTGCCCAATATGGGGCAAAAGCACAGAAAAAACCATGCACCACAAAAGCCCCTTTTTCACGTGCAACCGGTTTCGCCACCAGTAATAAAAGCCAAAAAGGGCAATCAGAACCATCAATGCCCACATCGCAATCATGATGTGATACGTCTGAAAAACCAGAGCGACATTCGGCCACTCATCTTTCGGAATTTGATCGAGCCCCACAACCGGCGTCGAAAAATCCCGATAGGTTAAAAAACTCAAAAGCCCCGGAATTTTGATCGAGTGGACCTCTTCCGCTTTTGAATCGACCCATCCAATCAGGGAAAGAGGAGTCTTTTCTTGCGTCTTGTAAATCCCCTCGAGCGCAGCTAATTTGGCCGGCTGGTACTTCGCGACGAGCCGCGCGCTCCCATCTCCAGAAACGAGCTGCAAAACAAGAGAAACCCCTGCGACAAAAAGAGAAATGCGCATCATCGATCGGGCAATTTTTTCATGCCGATTTTTTAAAAGGTAATAGGCTGCGACGCTCATCACAAAAAATGCCCCCGTCAGCCAGCAACCGAGGAGGACGTGAAATAGCCTCTCCATGCTCGACGGATTGAACACCATCTCCCAAAATTGGGTAATTTCAGCTCTCGGCCCAAGCGGCGTATCGACAATGTGAAATCCTTGCGGCGTCTGCATCCAAGAATTGGCGACGATGATCCAAATGGCGCTAAAATGGGCCCCAAGACAGACGCAAATCGTTGAAAAATAGTGCAGTTTCGGCCCCACTCTGTCCCAGCCAAAGAGGAGAATGCCCAAAAATCCAGCCTCCAAAAAGAAGGCAAACATCCCTTCCGCCGCAAGCGCGCTCCCAAAAACGTCCCCGACAAAACGGGAATATCTCGCCCAATTGGTTCCAAAAGCAAAGGTCTGAACGAGCCCCGTCGCAACTCCAAGGGCAAAGGTGAGGGAAAAAATCTTGATCCAAAACTGGGTCATCTCTTTGTATTTCAGATCTTTTGTCTTCAAATAGAGCCCTTCCATGATGACGAGCATGAGCCCAAGACCAATGCTAATCGGAGGATAGAGATAGTGGAAACAGGTGTTGAGGGCGAACTGAATTCGGGAGAGGAATAATACATCCATAAAAAAGAGCAATCTTAGTATATGGGGGATAATGTGTAAAAGAATTATTTTTCTCCTCTACACTGTCCCCCTATTTTCCGAGCTCCCGCTCCGGGATCTTTCTTTGGCAGCAGCAGAGGAAATCGCCCTCGAGTACAACAAAAATTTCCTCATCGCCAAAGAGAGCACTGTTCAAGCGGAAGAGAGGACCAAGCAGGCCCTCTCGCGTTGGCTCCCCTCCCTCGGCTACAGGGCAGAATTCAGAGACATCTCGAAAAAAGAGCTCTTCTTCAATGTCTTTAGCCCGGTCTTTCCCTTGAGTCACAGAGGCTATAGCAGCATTTTCGAATTCAATCAGCCCATTTTCTCTGCAGATCTCCTCTTTGGCCTTAAAGCCAAAGGATTTGAACAAGAGGTGTACAGTTATGAGCAGGCCAATACTAAAAACGAGCTTTTACTCGCTGTGCGCGACCGGTATTACGCCGTCCTTTTCTTTCAAAAAAAGCTCGAAATCGAAAGGGAAAACATCAACTACTTGGCTTATGCCCTTGAACAAGAGCAAGGAAAATTAGAGGCAGGGAGCGCAACGCCCTTTGAGGTCAACCAGAGCAAAGTGGCGCTCGCCAATGCGATTTCCCTCTATTATTCGACCTTGAAAGATTTAAAAACTTCCCGAAACACCCTCGTGATTAACCTGGGGATCGATCCCCTTTTGGAGCCCGAAATTCGCCTCGCAGAAGAGGCGATGCCGATTCACAAAATCCCCGAAATTGCACTGAAACTCCAAGAGCTTGAGAAGCGGTTTGACTACTCGCAATCGACATTCCCGACAACGAGCGACTATTTGCTCCACATCGATCAGTTGGAATACGCCCAGAAGCTCACCCTCTTTAGTTCGAAAGAGGTCGATGAGTATTTGGATTTGGCCCTTTCCTTAAGGCCTGATCTGCAAGCCAAAAGGCTCGAAATCCAAGTCGCCGATCAAAATGTGAATCAAAAGCTCGGGAACTATATGCCGAAGGTGTCGGGCTATGCTCGCTATTCTTATAACGATGTCGATCTCGGGACAAAGCCATTTTTCCAAGAACAGTACCATTGGTCGATGGGATTTGTCCTCTCGTGGAATCTCTTTGACAGCCTCCTTCGCGAGCACGAGGTGAAAGAGGCGAAATCAAAGAGGTTTTCTTCCAAAATTCGCTACGACAAAGAGTGGCAGCGGATCGAAGTGGAGATCCGCAACGGCCTTTATCTATTCGAAGAGGCGATGATCACCTATGCATCTGCCACCCAAGCTGTTTTTGTCGCAGAACAGGCGCGAGATCAGGCCAAAGACAAGCTCGCATTCGGGAGGATCGCCCCTTTGGAATACAGAGACTCGGTCAATCAGCTCTCGCAGGCGCGCAATCAACAAAATCAGGCGAGTTTTGACTTGATGGCCGCCTATTATCAAGTTCGCTACGCAACCGGCATGGATGCCGAATAAAATGGAGGATGGATTATGAAATTATTTCTTTTTCTTTTGACCCTTATCTCGGTATCGGCGTGCAATTCTTGCAGCCGAGAAGACGAAGATTTTACCCCCTATCCTGGAGGGAAATACTGCCAGGAAAAACCAGAAGAGTAACACTTGATTTTTACGACCCGAATCCTTACAATGGGTTCGGGCCGGGAAATTAAGTTTCTTGCAAAGATTCCCCTCTTTTTTGTAAAAGACATTTATGAGTTTTTTCCATTTGATTACACCTTTCATCGAAGTGATGATCATTGCCGTCATGATCAATTACATTCTCTCCTTTTTTTGGAATACGAAGTCGATGGATTTAGTTTTCGGATTTCTCGCCTTTTTTTTAATTTTGGCGATTTCGGGCTGGTTCAATTTGCCAGTTTTGCACAAGATCATGGTATCGATCGGGAGCGTGGCGGCGATTGCGATCGTCGTGATCTTTCAGCCGGAATTGAGAGTCGCTTTATCGAAGCTCAGTTTGAAGAGCCGCAGGTCTCGGGAGATCACCGAGTTTGACAAATATCTCGATCAGCTGGCGCTTTCAGTTTACCGGATGTCAGAAAAGAGGGTAGGAGCGTTGATCGTCTTAGAAAACGAAGATATTTTAGAAGAGTATGCACAAAAAGCGGTGATGCTGCAGAGCGAGTTTTCAGGGGAGCTTCTCGAGACGATTTTTGCCATCAACACCCCCTTGCACGATGGAGCGGTGATTTTGCGCGACAAAATCATTTTGGCGGCGGCTGTCATTTTGCCGCTCATTGAGGACTCGTCGCAACTGGCCAAATCGATGGGGACGAGACACCGGGCGGGGCTGGGCTTGAGCCACATGACCGATGCGCTGGTCATTGTGGTTTCGGAGGAGAGCGGCAAGGTGTCGATTGCGCGCGAGGGGATTATGACCCGCGGGGTAAAAATCGATCGTTTTAAAGGGATCATTCGGAGTATTTTCAATCCTCCGACGATGACGCCCAAGACGAAATTCAACTTTTGGGAGTGGCTCAAAACGTGAAAACTCTTCTGATGCGTCTTTTCATCGATCACTGGCCTCGCAAGCTCATCTCGCTTGCCCTTGCGATGATTATCTGGATGATGGTGAGCCGCTCGATGACTGTGACCAAAGTGGTTCCCAACGTCCCTGTTCGGATTACCAATGTCCCGCAAGGCAAGACGATTGAGGGGATGCAAATCGATGGGACGCTCGTCAAAAAGGTGACCTTGACGCTCAACGGGCACAAGACGGCACTTGCCGATATCTCGTCCAAAGATCTCGAAGTGGTGATCGATGCCGAGGATAAGCCGCTCGAGTGGATCGCCTCGATCGAGAAAAAGCACCTGATCAGCCTCAATCCCGATCTCGATATCTACAAGCACATTTCAAAAATCGGGCAATCGGAGATGATCATCAAGCAGGCGAAGCTAGTCACTGAAAAAATCCCGATCACAGTGACACAGCCCATTGGGGAGGTGCCCAAGGGGTATCAATTCCTCGACATCTACCCATATCAGCTCTACGTGACAGTGAATGCGTCTGAGGATGAGGTGAAGCGGATCAAATCCCGCGGGCTAAAACTCACCTTCAATTTAGCCGACATTTCGAAGGAGGATCTCGATCAGATCCAAAGCCGCCTTGAGGGGGATAAATCGGATGAGGTGAGCTATTTTGTCCCTGATGAGTGGAAAAAAGTCTCGATTGCGACCCTTTCTGAAAAGCCGATTTCGATCGATGATCCGCAAGTGAGGGGGCTCAGGATCGATTTTTCGAGACAAGATCTTCTCCCGATCGGCTTTTCGATCCCGATCACGGTCTTTTTCCCGCCAAAACATAGCAAGACGCTCAACCCGGAAACCTACACTCTTGCGACAAGCGATTTTATCGCGAAGAAAAACGGGATCAAGATTTTCAATGCGCCTCTATACGCTCAAGGGGTGAGCCGCCTTTTTCTCGAGACGGTGAAGGACATGGTGCAAATGGTGATCATCGCATCGCCGAAGTCGGAAAGGGACACGCTTCTTTGGAGCGCGCAGTTCATGTATCCCCATGAATTGGAGGATCGGTATGTGACAAAGGTGATCTCTGAATCGAATGACATTATTTACGACTTGCAACCCCACCTTTTGGAAGACTATTTGAGGAATCGCTTTCGAAATTACATGACTAGGTTTCGCCTCTACACACCTGAGCGGCATAAACTTTCTTTGAAAATTGAGCTGCAGGCAAACGCGATTTCCGTAACCCCGCAAAACTATCCATGAGGCGTGTTGTCCTATTAAAATCGCGCGCAAAAAACCACGGGGGGTTGGAAAAGTACGCCTCGCGGATTGCGGGGGCTTTTTTAGAAGAAGGGGACCGGGTTTCAATTTTGACGACGGGGAAGGGGGATCCTCAACTGGAAGTTCCCGTATTTGGGACAAAAACGGTTCCTTGGCCCGCCTTTATTCGGATGGATCAATTCGACTGGTTTGTCGCCGATTGGCTAAAAAAAAATGGGGCCGATCTCGTCTTTGGGATGGACCGAAACCGCTTTCAAACCCATTTTAGGGCGGGCAATGGAGTTCACGCCGCCTATTTAAAGAGCCGCTTTCAAACAGATCCTCTTTGGAAAGCGTGTATTTGCAGATTCAACCCGCTGCACCGAAAAATTCTCGAATTAGAAGAGGCTGCGTTTGAAAATCCAAACTTGCAAAAACTGTTCACCAACTCGGAGATGGTGAAGGGGCAAATCCTCGAACACTACTCGACAGATCCAGCCAAAATTGAGGTGATCCACAACGGGGTTGAGTGGCATGAAATGGAGGGCGATTTTAAGAATTGGGAAAAAGAGAGGGAGGCGGGGTTAAAAAAGTGGAACCTCGATCCCACTCATTTTCACTTTCTCTTCATTGGAAATGGCTATTCGAGAAAAGGGCTCGATCGGCTTCTCTTGGCTCTTTCTCTCATGAAAGAAAAACCTTTTCACCTCTCGGTCATCGGGAAAGACAATCGGATCGATGCCTATCGGATGCAAGTGGAAAAACTCAAACTCAAAGAGAGGGTCCGCTTTTTTGGGGTGAGTGGAGAGATCCGCTCTTTTTACCAGATGGCCGATTGTCTTGTGATCCCCTCTTTTTACGATCCGTTTGCGAATGTGACGGTGGAGGCGCTTGCGATGGGACTCTTTGTCGTCTCTTCGAAGCACAATGGAGGACATGAGATTTTAAATGCGAATAATGGAGCGATCATTGAGGAGCTCCGCTCTCCTGATGCGATGATCGCCGCGCTACAAAAAGCGCTCGAAAAAGGGAAAGACCAAAAAAGGGCCCTTTTGATCCGGGAGAGCGTCCGACATCTCGATTTTTCGAACCAGCTCAAAAAACTGATGAGGGCCTGTGGATAGGGAAGACGTGAGCTATTGGTTTCTCCGTTTGGGTCTTTATCCTTGCCGCTTTCTCCCCTATTCTTGGATCCACCGGCTAGGAAAATGGATCGGCTCAATCGCCTTCTATTTTATGCGCGAATATCGGAAGAGGGCGCTGAGCAATTTGGCTTTAGCCAATGATCTTGCCTTCACGCAAAAAGAGCTCATTTGGTACGCGAAAAAGTCGTTTCAAAATTTGGCGATCAACTGTCTGGAATACCCCAAATTCTTTTACGAAAAAGATCTTTCAAAAGTGATTATGTGTGAAAATCCAGAAGTGGCAGCAGCCCTTTACAAAAAAGGGAAAGGGATCGTCTTTTTTTGCGGACATCAATCGAATTGGGAAGCCCTTTTTCTCGATGGGACAAGCCGGATGAAGGGGATGGCCATTGGAAAGTCGATTAAAAACAAGCGCCTTTACAATTGGGTCGTCGCGGTGAGGGAAAAAAATGGGGGGAAAATCGTCCCGCCGAATAGCGCGATGAAAGAGGGTTTTCGGGCGCTGAAAAAGGGCCATTTTTTAGGGATTGTGGGCGATCAGGGGATGCCCGATAGCGGCTATTCATTTCCCTTTCTCGGAAGAAGAGCTTGGACGACGACAGCCCCTGCACTCCTCGCTTACCGGGCCGAGTGCCCGATCATTTTTGCCGCCACGCGCAGAGTGCGAGGAGGATACCGGATCCGCTATTCCGATCCCATTTGGCCTCGGACAGAAGGATCGATGGAAGAGGAGGTGATCCGGATGATGGACAAAGCGCTCACCCTCTTGCAAGAGAGCATCAAACACTCGCCCGGAGAATGGCTTTGGCAGCACAACCGGTGGAAACAGCAGACGACCCACAATCTATACCGGCGATTTCGGCAAGATTGCGTCTGCATTATTTTGCCCGAAAAGGGATTTGAAACGCTCCTCTTGCATCTACCGACTTTGAAAGAGATCTACTCAAAAGCGTTTCTCTTTCTCATTGTGCCTGAAATTTTAAGAAAAGAGCAGCTCATTGAAGTGGATGAGGTGATCTACTACCGCAACATTGAACAGACGCTCCTTTTTGATTTGCGCTTCAAACTGGTTTTTAATTTCACCGATTTTCAAAAAATCCATGCGCACTATGAAACTTTAAGCGCCTTTGAAGTTTTGGATCTAAAAATGTTAAAAGAGCTCGCAGCGCAGCACTTGCCCGAATATTTTACCCTGTCCGATGTGTTTAAAAGAGCATTGTGTAGGCCGGGTTCAATCTGGCAGAAGGAGGAATATGCCCGCTGAGAGATTTTACATCGATGCCGAGTTGAAAGGAGAGCTCACCCTCGAAGGAAACGAGCTCCATCATCTGGTCCACGTGATGCGCATCAAAGTGGGCGAAGAGGTGGAACTCGTCAATGGGAAGGGGGGCTTTGCAAAGGCGAAGGTGGAGACGGTTGCAAAAGGTCACGCAACTCTTTTGATCCTCTCTTCTCAAACCACTCCCCTCCCCACTCCCCATTTAGTTTTAGCCGTTCCTCTGATGCGCCCTGCCAAATTGGAACTCGTCATTGAAAAGTGCACAGAATTGGGAACCGATGCTTTTTGGCTCTATGAAGCTGAGCACTCGGAAAAAGGGGCTCTTTCGGAACATCAGTGGGAAAGGCTGCGACATGTCGCAATTTCAGCGATGAAGCAGTGTGGAAGACTTTGGCTTCCTCCCATCGAGCAGATCGAGTTTGAAGCGATTTTTCAGGCTAATAAAACTGTCCTTTTTGGCGATCCCCGAAGAAAAGAATTTTCCCCCATTCCAAAAGGAGAAATTCTCTTCGTCAGTGGGCCTGAAAAGGGATTTTCTAAAGAAGAACAACAGGGGCTTGAAGAGAAAGGGGTGGCCGTGCTTTTAAGTAGACACATTTTACGCGCGGAAACAGCGCCAATGGCCGCAAGTGCTATTTTGCAAGTGCCTAAATGAGATTGTTTTGTCTTTTTTCGATTCTCTTTTGTTATACCGCCCTCTCCGCGACCTATTTTACCGGCGATGCGTGGCGCGCCTCCACCGACCACCGCCTCACCGAATCTGAAAAATTCGACCCTAAAAAAGTAGGGAAAGGCGATACGATTTTTGTCGAGTGCCATCTCTTGAGAACATTTCGCAAAATGGCCCGCAAAATCAAAGAGCCATTTATCCTCATCACCCCAAACGTTGATGGGTTCTCAGACATGCCCCTTCCGGGCGCCCATGAAAAACTCTTAAAAATCAAAAATCTAGCCGCCTGGTTTACCCAAAATTTGGATAGGCCCCAAAATGAGCGCCTCATCGCCATTCCCATCGGTCTCTCCAACAGCTTTTCGACGCGCGGTACATTGGAAACCCTCGAGAAAAAAGAAAAAACAATCCTCTGCTACGTCAACTTCAACGTTGCGACCAATGTTGAAAAGAGAAAGCCATGCATGGATTATTTCTTGCGTAAGCCGTGGGCGCAATGGGCCAAAACCAAACCGTTCCAAAACTACTTAGAAGATCTCTCTCAATCGGTCTTCACCATCAGCCCACCAGGCAATGGACTCGACTGCCACCGCACTTGGGAGGCCCTTTATCTCAAGTGCTACCCCATCGTCCTGAGAACAACTTTAACCCCCCTTTATGAGGGCCTTCCCATCATCATTGTGGACCATTGGGACGAAGTGACAGAAGACTTTTTAAAGAGAAAAAAAGAAGAACTCGACGCCTCTCGGTGGAATTACGAAAAACTCTACCTTCCCTATTGGTTTGAAAAAGTCAAAGCCCTCCAAAAGAAAATCCGCCTTAAATAAATTCTTAGACAGTGTCGTCACGAGATGAAAAATATTTACATAACATTAACCAATCGCAACCCCCTTATTTCCAATAGACTGTCACTTTCTACTTGCAAAAAGTGACGAATTTGTCATTTTTTGCTAACATTAAGTGACAAGGATGCCACAATGAAACGCTTACTCATGAAAGAACTCCTTAAATGGAAGGGGGGGGACGGACGCAAACCGCTCATTCTTAAGGGTGTTAGGCAGACGGGGAAAACCCATCTTCTAAAAGAATTTGGGAAACTGCATTTCCCCCGCTATCACTACTTTAATTTTGAGAAAGACCCTAAATTGGCAAAAATATTTGAACCAGATCTGATCCCCCAAAGAATCATTGAAGCCCTCAGCTTCCACCTTGACCACCCCATTGACATCACAACAGATCTATTGATCTTTGATGAAATCCAGGAATGCCCCAAAGCGTTGACAAGCCTGAAATACTTTTCCGAGGACTGTCCTGATCTCTATTTATGCGGAGCCGGATCACTATTGGGGATTCATTTAAATTCGGGCTCTTTTCCGGTAGGAAAGGTAACCTTCCAAACACTTAGACCTATGTCTTTTGAAGAATTTTTAATGGCAAATGAAGATCATAAATCTCTTCAAGTCATTCGAAATCTAAAACCAACAGATAAAATCTCAGAAATTGTTCACGAACACTTATGGGAGCAACTCAAACACTATTTTATCGTCGGAGGGCTACCTGAAGTAGTCGCCTCTTACTGTGAAAAAAAAGGGGATTTATTTGAAGCATTTACCCTAGTAAGAAAAAAACAGGAAGACCTCCTTAACACCTACTATGCGGACATTGCAAAACATTCTGGGAAAGTGAATGCTATGCACATTGACCGAATTTTTCAAGCTGTACCCGCCCAAATAAGCCAAATCCAGGACGGTTCAATTGCGCGATTTAAATTTAAGGGGGTCATTCCAGGAATCAGTCACTATGATCGACTCGCTGGCGCTATCGATTGGTTGGAAAGAGCGGGATTGGTCCTTAAAGTTCATATCGTCAATACGGGACTTTTTCCGTTTAAGGGTTATTCAAAAGAGAACATTTTTAAACTTTTGCTGTTTGACATCGGCATTTTAGGCAGTATGAGCGGCCTTCCCCCAAAAGTCATACTAGAGTACGATTACGGAAGCTATAAGGGCTTCTTTGCCGAGAACTTTGTCGCACAAGAATTAATCGGTCATGAAACAGATGCATTGTATAGTTGGCAAGAAAATAATTCGGAGGTGGAATTCCTCAAAGACTTCGAAGGAAAGGTCATCCCCATCGAAGTAAAGTCTGGCTCGATCACGAAAGCCCAAAGCCTGGACATATTTGCGCGGAAATACAAGCCCCCTTTTCAGATCATTTTAAGCGGAAGATCGCTGAATATCCAGCCTTCAAGCCGCACTCACTATTATCCGCTATATCTAGTCGGCTTCCTCCCACTATAAATCTAAGAGCCTGGAAGTACGGTTCGGGTGGAGTTTTTGAGGATGAAGATGCTTCCAGCGAAGATCAGAATGACTCCTAGTAATGTCCAGTAGTTCGGGAGCACTCCCCAGAACATCCAGTCAAATAAACCTGCGAAGACAACGCCTAGATAACTAAAAGGCATGACGATTCCAACTCGGCCATTGGCAGCTGATTTAGCTCGGTAGAGCTGATAGCCCCAAGTTGAAATCCCAGCTAAAACAAGTGTCCCAATAACAGGCCACTGAGCCGCTTTCTCTAAAGGAAAGTTAAAAATAAGAGAAGGATGTGTAAACATTGGAACAGTGCCGAGAATTGGCGCTAGAATGATCATATAAAAGACGATGCGCTCAGGCGGTTCTCGTTGAGCAAGATAGCGGTTGCAAACTTGTGCTGCTGCCATCAAGACTCCCGAAAGAGCTCCGAGCAGAGACACGAACTGGAAAACAGAACTATTTGGTTGCAATACCAGAATCACTCCTAAAAAACTCATAGCGACATACCACCAAAGACGGCGAGGAAAGCATTCTTTCAAAAAGAAGATGGCAATTACTGGCGTATACAAGGGGGCTGAATTAAAAAGCAGGCTCGCATTGACAAGAGGGAGAAATCCCAAAGAGTAAAAATAGAGCATAATCGAACTGATATAGAAGACATTTAGGAGCAGATGCCATCTAAATCGGTGAGTTTTAAGATTTTTTAATTTCCCCCGCATACTCATGGGGATCAATCCAAGCAGTGGGAAAAAGCGAGAAAACCAAAAAGCAAGTAAAGGAGACATTATGAATGAAAGGCTTTTAATCGATGCGGCAGTAATAGCCCCTGCAAAAGCAGAAACGACCATGTAGCAGATCGCTTTTTTTTCATCCTGAACAGGAGGAGTGTGTTTGTCCATTTGCCTTGGCTATGGACGCACTCTATCTAAAATTCAGAATTTTCACAACTGTCTATCTTAAGGTCATTTTTAACTTCGGGCCGATGGGAGAGCATAGCGGTCTACAGTCTCACCTTCTCGCCCGGTTTTTGTGGAAGCCAAAATTCCTTTTTTTCTTTCGCTGATTCGAAGAGCGCTCTTTCGGCTCAAGCCCAGGAATAGAATGAGATGTAATCGGTTTTGAAAATTGCTTTTGGATTTGGGATAAAACACCCCGATCTCTGTGGCTCACAAATGTAATCGCACACCCTTTAGCACCTGCCCTTCCAATACGCCCAATCCGATGGATGTAATCTTCTGCCCGGAAGGGGAGATCGATATTGATCACGTGGGTCAAAGTTAAGATATCGAGCCCTCGAGCGGCCACATCGGTTGCGATCAGATAGCGAATCCGCCCCTTGCGCAGGGCGTCCATTGTTCTCGTCCGCTGTCTTTGGTTCATATCTCCATGGAGCGCATCGGCCATCAGCCCCTTCTCCTGCAATTGCCTTGCAAGTTCATCGGCATCTCTTTTGGTCGCAATAAACAAAATCGCCTGCTCAATTCCCCCACTTTCCAACAAATGCTCCAAAATTTTAATCTTGTGGTTTTTGTTATCTGTGTAGAAAATGCGCTGCTCAATGTTGGCTTCCGCTTCGCTATCGACTTTGATTCTGATCTCATAGGGATTGTTTTGTAACTTTTTAGAAACCCGCAAAATCTTTGGATCCAATGTCGCAGAAAATAAGAGCGTTTGCCTTGTTTGCGGCGTCGCTGCTGCAATTCTCTCAATTGGCTGGATAAACCCCATGTCGAGCATCCGATCCGCCTCATCCAAAACAAGCATTTTTAACTTCGATAGATGAATGAGCCCCCTTTCCATATGATCGATCAACCTTCCCGGGGTCGCAACGAGGATATCGTATGGCTTTGACAATGCCTTTCGCTGCTGTGGATAGGGAACTCCCCCATAAATACAGACGGTCTTGATTTGGGGAAACGATTTGCTAAATTTATCCGCCTCTTTTGCAATTTGCATCGCCAGCTCCCGCGTCGGCGCAAGCACAAGCACACGCGCACCCCGCGGCCTATCCTGCGGCAGCTTCGACAACATGTGAATGGCAGGCAACAAAAATGCCCCTGTTTTCCCCGTCCCCGTCTGCGCTGAGGCGACAAGATCAAGGCCATCCATCACTTTTGGAATCGCCATCTCCTGGATCGGCGTCGGCTTTTCATAACCCAGCTCCTCTAAAGTTTTCAAAAGATTTTTATCTAATAACATTTCATGAAATTGGGTCATTTAGCACGCTTTGTAAAAATTTTTTCAAAAGAGAAGAGTTGAAAAAAAGATCGAATCTGCTCTAGTTGCTACGCCATTTTGCCCCAACTTAACCATTCATAGCTAGGGAAACTTAATTTTGAATGTTCCTCAGGATGAGGAATGAAACAGTCAAGTAGGAAATGAGAACATTGATTGCCAATAAAGCGACCCGATTCGCCTGCCGACTCTCAAGAATTTGTTGGCATTTATATTGTTGAGGGCCCCCAATTGCTGATTGGTTTGCCATTTCCCGGAGCTTGCGCTCACCATACAGCGATGCGGCAAGGGCCGTAAAAAATCCTGCGAAAGGAACCATGTGGAGAGCCCCCTCAGGTAAAGAAAGAGTGAAAGGGGATAAAGAAATTCTTCCAATTGCGTTTGTAGCCATAAAAACCCTTTAAAAAAATTTATTCAACAGGCGGCTCAGGTTCATCCCCGACAGCCTCAATTTTCTGAGCCCCAACAACAAGATCGTCTTCTTCTTTCAAGTTCACAAGTCTTACCCCTTGTGTCGATCGGCCCATGACCCGGACATCGCGCATCGGGATTCTGACTGCCTGGCCAGCTGCCGACATCAGAAGAACCCCATCAGAATCAGTTACGCTGAGGGCCGCAACCACTCGACCATTCCTTTCCGATGTGATGATTGAGCGAACGCCAACCCCGCCCCGGTTTGTTTGGCGAAAATCGTCCACCTTCGAGCGCTTTCCATAGCCGTTTTCGCAAACGACGAGAATCGTCTCTTCGGGCGTGACAACTTCGCAGCCAACCACTTTATCTTCTTGGTTTTTGAGCGTAACGCCCCTGACACCGCGAGCGACCCTGCCCACAGATCGGACCAAAGATTCATCAAAGCGCACCGCCATGCCACTGCGGGTAAAGAGCATGATCTGCTGCGTTGGATGGGTCATTCGGGCCGCAATCAACTCATCTCCCTCATCGATATTGAGCGCATAGACCCCTTTGCGCCTGGGGTTGCTAAAGGCCGAAAGTTCGCTCTTCTTCACCACTCCCTTCATGGTGGAAAGGAGGATCGAGGCTCCCGCTTCTTCAAAGTTTTTAACCCTCAAAACGGCAGCCACTTTTTCATTTTCCTGCAGATCTTCGAGCAAATTGATGATGGGCCGCCCCTTCGTGCGCCTTCCAGCTTCAGGAATTTGCCACACTTTCGTCCAGTAGCAGCGCCCAAGTGTCGTGAAGATGAGCAAGTAGTCGTGGGTCGATGCGACATAGATGTTTTTCAGGATGTCGGCCTCTTTTTTCATCTCCATCCCAATCACGCCCGCACCGCCCCTTCTTTGCTCTCTAAAAGTGTCGATCGGCATTCTCTTAATGTAATCGTCATTGGAAATCGCAATCACCACCTGTTCATCTGCGATGAGATCTTCCATCGCAAACTCCCCTTCGGCCGCGACAATTTTCGTCTTGCGCTCCGACTTGTGCCCCTTTTTCAGCTCTTCGAGCTCTTCGCGGATAATTCCCCGCACGAGCACCTCAGAGGCGAGCACCGCCTTGTAGTGGGCGATTTTCTCCAAAAGATCCTTGTATTCCGCATCGATCTTTTCCGCTTCAAGCCCCGTCAACTGATAAAGCCGCAAATCGAGAACCGCGTTGGATTGCCTTTCTGTCAAACCGAAGCGGACCATCAATTCACCCCGCGCAGCTTCCCGGTTGGATGAGGCCCGAATCACCCGCACCACCTCATCGAGATGATCGAGCGCTTTGAGATACCCCTCGAGAATGTGAGCTCTCGCTTCCGCTTTCATGAGCTCATAACGGGTCCTTTTGCGAATCACCTCAATTCTGTGATCGATCCAAGCAGCGATGAACTGCTTGATGTTCATCGTGCGCGGCAGCCCATGATCGAGCGCCAGCATGTTGCAGCCAAAAGTGACTTGCATGTCGCTATTTTTATAGAGCTGATTGATCACCACATCGGGAATCTCTCCCTTCTTGAGCTCCAAAACGACCCGCAAACCATCTTTATCCGACTCATCTCGCATGTCAGAAAGACCGGTAATCGTCTTTTCATTGATCAGCTCCGCGAGCCTTTCAATGAGCCGCGACTTGTTCACATTGTAGGGAATCTCATCGACGACGATCTGCTGGCGGCTGTTAGCGAGATCCTCAACGCGCATCTGGGCCCGCAAGATCACCTTTCCCCGACCTGTGTGATAGGCCTCTTTAATCCCCCGATAGCCGCAAATCACTCCCCCTGTCGGAAAATCGGGTCCCGGCATCACCTTCATGATCTCATCGATCGTGACCGATCGGTTGTCCAAAACCAAAAGAGTCGCATCGATCAATTCAAATAGGTTGTGGGGCGGGATATTGGTCGCCATCCCCACGGCAATCCCCGAAGAGCCGTTGCAGAGGAGGTTCGGAAATTTCGCAGGGAAAACGGTCGGCTCGAGTTTGGTCTCATCGTAGTTGGCCACCATGTCGACTGTCTCTTTGTCGAGATCTTCCATCAACGCCATCGCAGCAGAAGTGAGCCTTGCCTCCGTGTATCGCATCGCAGCAGGAGGATCGCCGTCAATCGATCCAAAATTCCCCTGCCCATTGATGAGCGAGTAGCGCATCACCCAATCTTGGGCAAGGCGCACTAGGGTCGGATAAATGACCGTTTCGCCGTGTGGGTGGTAATCGCCCGATGTATCTCCCGAAATTTTGGCGCATTTGCGGTGTTTGGCCCCCGGCGTCAAATTGAGCTGGCGCATCGCATACAAAATCCGCCTTTGTGACGGTTTTAACCCATCTCTCACATCGGGAAGAGCTCTCGAAATGATCACCGACATCGAGTAGCGAAGATAACTCTCCTTCATCTCCTCTTCGACATTGCGCGGGACAATATCCTCACCTTGCGTATATGACATGAATTCAATCCTCAAATATCCAAATTCTTCACAGATAGCGCGTGCGTCTCAATAAAGACCCTGCGCGGCTCCACCTCTTCACCCATCAGCATCGAAAACATCCGATCTGCTGCAATCGCGTCGGGAAGGGTCACTTTGACAAGCGTCCTCACGGCAGGGTTCATCGTCGTCTCCCAAAGTTGGTCGGCGTTCATCTCCCCGAGACCTTTGTAGCGCTGCACTTCGACCCCTTTGCGCCCATTGACCCGAATCGCATCGATCACCTCTCGTAAAGTGTGCCAGGTGGTTGCCTTCCCCCCCTCTTCGAGAATATCGAAAAGCTCCCCATCTGCAATCGTGTATTGCTCCAGGCGCAATCCGAAGCGGGCCAACTTCTCTTTTAGCGCATTCAATCGGTTCACATCATAAAGCTCCATGAAAGCGAGCGGCTTCACCGTAAACGTTCTCATCTCCTCCGTCACCTCTTCAGGCGGGATCGAGCGAAGCGTCTCCTCGTGAACCAGTTTTTGCGATTCGGCATTCTCCTTTTTAAATTCGATCAACTCCTCTTCGGTGTAGATGAATTTCAATACATCGCCGAGCGCCACTTGATATTGCGGGAAACGATCCCCCACCTTGGCAAAGACAAACTCTCTAAAAGGGACCCCTTTTCTCTCAATCGATCCGATAAATCCTTCCACATCCATAATCAAATTGAGCAGCTCTTCGGTCTCCTCTTTGCTGTACGACCCTTCCGAACCGCTCTTGCGCAACAAAACGTCTGATAATCCCAATTTCAATAGATACTCATCCATCTCTCTTTCGGAGTGGATATATTGGCTCACCTTTCTGCGTGTCACCCTGAAGAGAGGGGGCCTTGCGATGTAGATGAAGTTGTTTTCAATGAGCGCCGGCATATGGCGATAGAAGAAGGTGAGAAGGAGGGTCCGAATGTGGGAGCCGTCGACGTCGGCGTCGGTCATGATGATCACTTTGTGATAGCGGAGTTTTTCCAAATTGAAATTCTCGGCTCCAATCCCGCATCCGAGCGCTGCGACCATCGCGCCCACTTCGGTATTTTGCAAAATTCTTTGCAGCCTCGCCTTTTCGACGTTCAAAATCTTTCCTCGGATCGGCAAAATCGCCTGAAAGCGCCTGTCGCGCCCCATCTTCGCAGATCCACCGGCAGAATCCCCTTCCACGATGTAGATCTCGCAAAGGGCTGGATCCCTCTCTTGGCAATCGGCCAATTTTCCAGGAAGCCGCGCCCCGTCGAGCGCTGTTTTGCGCAGCGTGAGCTCGCGCGCTTTTTTCGCAGCCTCGCGCGCCTGCGCAGCGATGACCGCCTTTTCGACAATCAACTTGGCAATGGAGGGGTTTTCGTCCAAAAATGTGGTGAGCCCCTCGCCGACGATCACCTGCGCAATTCCGGCCACCTCGTTATTTCCCAACTTCTGCTTCGTTTGCCCTTCAAATTGCGGATTGGGCACTTTCACCGAAATGACAGAGGTGAGCCCCTCTCTCATATCATCGCCGCTGACGCTGATCTTATCGGCCTTCACCAGCTGATGCGATTTCATGTAGTTGTTGAGCACGCGGGTCAGCGCCGTTGAAAATCCGGTGAGATGCGTCCCTCCCTGCCGGGTCGAAATGTTGTTGACGTAGGTGAAAATGTTTTCGTTATAGGTGTCGTTCCACTGCATCGCCACCTCAAATTCAACAGGTCCATCGCTCCCTTCTTTGACGCCGTGAAAATAGATCGGCTTCGGAAAGAGCGGAATTTTCCCTTCGTTGAGATAGCTGACAAAAGAAGTAAGTCCCCCTTGATAGTTGAAACGGACGGCTTCTCGAGTGGCATCTCTTTCATCTTGGAATAAGATGGTGATTCCCCGATTTAAAAAGGCGAGTTCGCGCAACCTCTTTAAGAGGACATCATAATCGTAACTCAGCACCGAAAAGATTTTTTCGTCGGCCCAAAACTCGACTTTGGTTCCCCGTTTGGTGGTGGTTCCCAACTTTTTGATCGGCCCCGTCGGTTTTCCCCTTTCGAAAACCATCTCGTGAGCCTCTCCATTTTTATAGACGGTGGCGATCAATTTTTTCGAAAGGGCGTTGACGCAAGAAACGCCAACCCCGTGAAGGCCGCCCGAGACCTTATAAGTGCCTTTGTCGAACTTGCCCCCTGCATGCAAAATCGTCAAGACCACTTCGAGCGCTGTCACCTCGCGCCCCTGTTTTTTCGTCTCTTTTTCATGGACCTCAATCGGGATGCCGCGCCCATCATCTTCAATGGTGACCCCTCCATCAGAATGCAAAGTGACGATAATCTGCGTACAAAAACCGGCCATCGCCTCGTCAATGCTGTTGTCGACCACTTCGTAGACGAGCTGATGGAGCCCGTTAATGTGGGTGTCGCCAATGTACATCCCGGGGCGCTCTCGCACTGCTTGGAGCCCCTCCAAAACGGTGATCGCACTCGCATCGTACTTTTTCTCTTCAGCCATTGTCTCTGCCATTGTTTACCCCACCCGAAACACGAGATTTCGGATTGAAAATTTCCCTTGAAGCTCTTTTAAAAGCCGCCCCTTTTCATGCGCGGCTAGCAAACTGTAAAGAGTAGAGCTTTTCACTTTCACCGTCAAGACCCCCTCTTGGAAAGAGAGCGGCTCTGTAAACGGGGCCCATTTTTCTTGCATGAGGGTGAACCAAAATTGAAAAATCTCATCCCTCGGATCCTCTCTTTTCTTCGATATTTCCAAGGCAATTTCCGGCAGTATCTCCGATATCTTTTTCGCCGGATTGACAGTGCCGGAATAATTCCTTCTCGTGCGGGATCTCATGTTTTGAATCATAGCAAAAATGGATCAAATTTTCTATAGAAATAAATTGCTAATTCCCCAAGCGATGACAAAATAAATGGTCATCGATAAAAAATCGTTGAAAGCGGTCACAATGGGCCCCGCAGAAATCGCCGGATCGACCCCAATGCGCGAAAAGAAAAGGGGCGAAAAAACACCGAGAAATGTCCCGGCAAAACAACCCCCGATGAGCCCTGCGCTCACAATGGCCGCAACGGCGACGGGAGTGGCATTCGCGATAGCCCCTGCGCAGATAAAGTCGAGGAAATAGATGAGAAAGCCGCACCCGACCCCAAAAATAGTCCCCGTAAAAAGGCCGCTCCAAAGCTCTTTGACAATGGTCTCTTTGCGGCTCCCGGCAGAAAGGCCTCCCAGCGCCATGATTCTGACGAGTACTGTACTGCACTGCAGGCCGATATTGCCCGACATTCCATTGATGAGTGGGACAAAAAAGAGGGCAAAGGTCAACACTCCCCCTTCATGTTTTTGGAAGGAGGACATCACTCCCATATTCACAAGCCCTGCCAAAAGGGTCACCGTGAGCCAAGGGGCCCGCGTGAGAAATCTACGCAAAATGGGATCGTGGGAAGTGAATTTTTCATTCGTACCCGCCATTCGGGCAATCGTCTCGTCAGCCAAATCCTCCATCGCCTCGACGATATCTTCGTGGGCGATCACTCCGATCAGCTCATTGTCGATATCGACGACCGGAAGGGATGAAATTTTATACCTTTCGACGAGATCGATCACCTCTTCTCGGGTCGCCTCCACGGTCACTTTGTGAAGGACGGGGCGCATCACCTGTCTGAGCGGCGTTGACGGGGGGTTGATCATCATATTTCGGGCCGGCACATACCCTTGCAATTCCCCCGTCGGATTTAAAATAAAAATTCCCTTGGTAAAATCGATGCGCGGGTTGTCTCGGATATAGCGAGCCGCCTCGTCAATAGTCAGATCCATTTTAAAGGCGAAAAACTCGGAGGTCATGAGCCTGCCAGCGCTTTTTCGATCGTGCTTTTTCAGCTCGCGAATCCGACTCGCTTTTTTCGAATCGATCAGATCCATCACCCGGCGAAAGCGCCTTTCGGGCATATCGTCGACGACCCAGACCGCCTCATCGGTCGGCATCCTCTCAAAGAGTTTTTTCAGTTCGATATCGTCCAGGTGGCGAAAGAGGGCCAAACGGGTATCGCTGTCGGTGTTGATCAAAAACTTGATCTTGTCATCGCGATTCGGGAGATTTTCATAGAGGACGGGGCGGACATTTGGGGGGAGGTGGGAGGCGGCGTAGGCCAAATCGATCGGAGAGTGCTCACACGCGATCTTTGCGATATCGTGCAGCCTCACTTTTGACGTCTGCTTATGAAAGGCCCTTTCGAGCTTTTCTTTCAGAAGATCGTCGATGCGCCCGGTCTGGGATTCACTCTCTTGCTCTTCCATATTTTGCTTGAAACTATACCCGAAAGAACATTAATATTAAACACTGTATGCACAATCCTGAAAAAATTCGAAACATTGCGATTATCGCCCACATCGACCATGGGAAAACGACCCTTTTGGACAACCTGCTCAAGCAAGGAAATATTTTTCAAGGCCACGAAAAAATCCCCGAACGGGTGATGGACAGTTACGATCAAGAAAAAGAGCGGGGCATTACGATTTTTGCAAAACACACCTGCGTCTTCTACAAAGAGGTCAAGATCAACATCATCGACACGCCCGGCCACGCCGATTTTTCGGGGGAAGTGGAGCGGGTGCTCGGGATGGTCAATTCGGTTCTCCTCCTGGTGGATGCCCAAGAGGGGCCGATGCCGCAAACCCGATTTGTCCTTTCGCAGGCGTTGAAGATGGGATTAAAGCCGATTGTCGTTTTGAACAAGATCGATCGGCCTCACGCGAACCCCGATCGGGCGCTCAACCTCACGTTTGATCTTTTTTTAGAGCTTGGGGCGAGTGACGAGCAGCTCGATTTTGCCTATATTTACGCCTCGGGCTATAACGGCTATGCGATAGAAAAAATTGGCGATGCGCCCAAAAGTTTGACTCCCCTTTTCGAGCTCATTTTGAAAAAAGCGCCCGCCCCCTCGGGCAATCTCGATCTCCCCTTTTTAATGCAAGCGGCGACCCTCACCTACGACGATTATGTGGGAAGACAGGCGTGCGGGCGGATTTTGGAGGGGAAAATCGAGAAAAACGGAATGGTCACAAGGGTCGATCGGAACGGGAATCACACGACCCACAAGATTGTCCGGATCGAAGGGCACCTTGGCTTAAAAGAGCTGGAGCTGGAGAGCGCTGGGGCAGGCGATATCGTCATCCTTTCGGGGATTCCCGAAATTGAGATTGGCGATACGATTTGCGATCCAAATGAGATCCACCAACTCCCTCCCATCACTCTTGCGGAGCCGACCGTATCGGTTGAGTTCTCGATCAATACGAGCCCTTTTGTCGGCAAAGATGGCAAACATGTGACGATGAACAAGCTCAAAGAGCGCCTTCTCAAGGAAAAGCGGGCCAACATCTCGCTCAAAATCGAAGAGATTTTGGGAAGAGACGATGCGATTCGGGTCTGCGGGCGGGGCGAGCTGCATCTCGCTGTCCTCATTGAGGCGATGCGGCGGGAAGGGTACGAGATGGCCATTTCAAAGCCGAAGGTGATCACCAAAGAGGTAGATGGGATTATGATGGAGCCCATGGAGAGGGTCCACATCGAAGTTCCAGAAAATTTTTCGGGGACGGTCATTGAAGATCTTTCGAAACGAAAGGGGGAAATGAGATCCTTGGAGACCTCTGAGCATGGCCTTACGACGATGCAATTTTTGATGCCGACAAGAGGGCTTATGGGCTATCGCAACGACTTTTTGACCCGCACATCGGGACTCGGCGTTCTCACGTCGATTTTTGAATCTTTTGCTCCTTGGAAAGGGGAAATGGCGGGAAGGGCGAGAGGCGTATTGATCTCGAATAGCGGCGGCAAGGCGAATGGATACGCCCTATTCAATCTCCAAGAGCGAGGCTCTCTTTTTGTCAAACCGGGCGATGAGGTCTACGAAGGGATAGTTGTAGGGGAACATGCGCGCGACAACGATCTCGTCGTCAATGCGACAAAGGCGAAGCAGCTCACCAACGTCCGGGCGGCGGGAAGCGATGAAAACATCATCTTGACTCCTCCGCGCAAGTTCACGTTAGAGCAGGCGATCGACTATATTGCAGATGATGAACTTGTCGAGGTGACACCCCATTTTATCCGGATGAGAAAAGTCTATTTGACTGAAAATGAACGCAAGCGGCAATCTCGATGACTCGACTTTGCAACTTTTTAGGGTCGAAGGCCTCGAGATATTTGTTCTCGGGGGAGTTATTTAAAGCGGGAAGGGGTTAAAAACCCCTTCCCGTTTTAAATAATCTCCCAGTTCGACCTTGGTCGAACGTCCGGGAGCAAATAGACGAGGCAGGCGGCCCTAAAAAGTTGCAAAGTCGAGGATAGATGTCGAGAAGGTTTTTAGTAGCTGTTGGGATCCTCGTCCTTTTCGTATTTTTGATTCCAATTGAGCACAAATACGACAAGTGGTTTCGCTTTTTTTCTATAAAACTCATTCCGGAGGGGTTGAGCGTTACAGGTCAATACGAAAAAAAGATCTATTTTTACCTGAGTGATTTTCTTGCTCTTGCCCTGACGTGGATCGGGCTTGTCTCTTTTCGGATCCCTTTAAAAAAGTGGTTTGCGAGCCCTCTGTGGATCGTCTGGATTTGCGCATTTTTATCGATCCTCGTTTCCCCCTTTTCTCACTATCCAATCCCCTACTTTCGTCTCCTTCAGCTCTTTACGCCGATCGCCCTTTTTTCTTTTATTGCCCACGCATTTTCAGAGGAAGAAAAAGAAAAAGCGCTCCGGGCTGTTCTGATCGCAGTTGTTTTTGCGGGGGTGATTCAAGCGGTAATTGGAACTGTCCAATATTTTCATCAAGGGCCTTTAGGCTTACGCCTTTTGGGGGAGGTGAAAAGGATGAGTTATTTTTCTATGCCTGAGGGAAGTCGATGGCTCTTTGATTCCATTTTAGGAATTCAGGGGAAAAGTACTTTTATAAGAAGGGCGCAAGGGACACTGCCCCACGCAAATGTGTTTGGAGGATTTTTAGTCCTTTCGATCATGGCCACCTATTTTCTCGCGAAAGAAAAAAGCATTTGGCTCATCACGCTTCCGCTCCAACTATTTGCGCTCGCCGTTTCCTATTCTAGATCGGCTCTTTTGGGCTGGGTGATTGGCTCAACTCTTTGGTTTTTTTTCGCCAAATTAAAGGGGCAAAAAAAGACCCTTTTTGTTTTGGCCGCCTCTATATTTGCAATATCTATACTCACCTTCAACCAATACTTTCATCGAACGAACTTCGCAAACGGATCGGATAACATCCGCAAAATCCACCACCAAACGGCGCTTGAAATCATTCAAGACAACCCCTTTTTTGGGCTCGGATTTACCCAATTTTCAGAAAAAGCCTCCCCCTATTTTGCAAAAGAGGCTTCTTTGTATGTATCGGAAACAGCGCCCCACAACATTTTTCTTTTTCTCGCTTCTGAGACAGGGCTCATTTCCCTTTTTGCCTTTCTCTTTTTTCTCATGAACCTCCTTTGGAGGGCAAGAGACCCTCTTTTTATTTCCCTTTTATGCGCATTTATTTTTATTGGCCTGTGTGATTTTTACCCCATTTTATCTCAGCAAGGAAGAGCGATGTTTTTTCTCATCGCATCTCTTGCGCATTTAAGAATAAATGTGTTAAAACAGACGCCAGTTTATGGATGATCCGCCAAGAGAAAATGTTTGGAAAATGTTCGATCAGATCTCCTCGACTTATGATCGGACGAATGCGATTGTCTCTTTTGGAATGGATCGGAGGTGGCGCGCCCGTGTGGCCGATTTTCTCCCTCCTTATAAGAACCTAAAAATTCTCGATCTGGCAACGGGGACGGGGGATCAGGCGCTTGCTCTCATCAAAAGCACTGCCTCGATCCATTCGATCACGGGGATCGATCTTTCAGAAGAAATGCTCGCCATTGCCAAGCGCAAAATTCCGGCGAAGATGCGCTTTTTAAGGGCCGATGCGATGGCGCTCCCTTTCAAGGGCGAAAGTTTTGATGCGGCGACTTTTTCCTTTGGGATTCGCAATGTCGCAAATCCGTTGACCTCGCTCAATGAGATCTATCGCGTGTTGAGACCGAAAGGGAGGGCTCTCATTTTAGAATTTTCGATGCCGCCGCAGCCGATCCGCCCCTTTTTTCTCTTTTATTTGCGCTATATTCTCCCGAACATCGCCGCATTTTTCTCAAAAAACCGAGCAGCCTATCAATATCTCAATCGGACTATTGAGCATTTTCCTTCGGGAAAAGAATTTTGTCTTTTGATGAAAGAGGCCCAATTTACGAGGTTAAAGGTGCTTCCGATGAATCTCGGCAGCGTCACTCTCTATGTAGGGGAAAAAGGGTGAAATGTTTTTGGTCGAGCCGCGATGGAAAGCCCCCTCCTGAAAAGTCTACTTTTCATCTCAAATCCTTTGATTTGAAGGTGTGTCACAGCGGCGACGCCGAGTGGATCACGCTTCCTAAACCGAAGAGTTACAAAGTTTTGAGCCGCTCGTTTTCCCACACATATGAGGCTTGGGAAAGAGGGGTTGAAAAGGCGCTTCATTGCATTCACAAAAAAGAGATTGAAAAAGTGGTTCTTGGGAGATTTTGTTTTTTAGAGCTTGGGGAGGAGCCCGATCCTTTTGCGATTGCGGCTGCCCTCAAAAGAGATGTGCAAGGAGCCTTTATTTTTTGCGTGCAGGTAGAAGGGATGAGTTTTCTTGGGGCGACTCCGGAGCGTCTTTTTTATCGGCATGAGGGCCAACTTCTCACCGAGGCGGTTGCGGGAACGGTTCCTTGCGGGATGGCATTTACAAATCCCAAATTCATGAGGGAATTTTTGCCGGTGCAGCGCCATTTGGAAAAGACCCTTTTTTCTTTTTGCACATCGCTCGCCTTCTCTCCGATTTCGGTCCATCGCACGGCGAATGTGGCGCATCTTTATAGTAAAGCTGAAGCAACCCTGAAAGAAGGGGCAAACCTTTCTGAAATGCTAGCCCAACTCCATCCCACTCCGGCTCTTTGCGGCGCCCCCCAAGGGGAGGCGATGGCCCTTTTGCGCGAACTCGAGCCATTTGAGCGGGAGTTTTTTTGTGGGGTGACTGGGTGGGAAACAGCGCACGAGTCAGAAATGGCCGTCGCTCTTCGCTCTTGTAAAATTGAAGGGAAACGGGTCACCCTTTTTTCTGGCGCGGGGATTGTCGAGGGATCCGATCCCAAAGAGGAGTGGGAAGAACTGAACCAAAAGCTGAAATTGTATGATCGCATCTTGGTTGATTGATCAATTGATCCAGCAAGGGGTCGATACCTTTTGTATTGCGCCGGGTTCCCGGTCTACTCCCCTTGCACTCGCTGTGGCCAATCATCCGAAGGCAAAAGCCCACGTCCATTACGATGAGAGGGGGCTTGGCTTTTTTGCGCTCGGCATTGCGAAGGCGCAAGAGAGTCCTGTCGCAGTGATCGTCACTTCGGGGACTGCCGTTGGCAATTTACTTCCGAGTGCTATGGAGAGCTATCACAGCGAAATTCCCCTTCTTTTTTTAACAGCAGACCGGCCGCACGAGTTGAGAAAATGTGGCGCGAATCAAACCTGTGATCAAACCCACATTTTTTCCTCTTTTGTCCATTTGCAGATGGAGCTTCCCCTTGATGCTGAAGAAAATGCGATCCGCTCTATAGCGGCGCAAGCTGTTTTTACCCATCAAACTGTGCATATCAACTGTCCTTTTAGAGAACCTTTTTCGGATGGCCACCCTACTTTTCGGGGAAGAAAAATCGAAATGAGTCGCGGGAAAAAGGTGGCGCCTCCATATGCGACAAAAAAAGCAAAAGGGGTGATTTTGGTTGGCTCTTTGTCAAAGCGCTCTGAGATCGAGCCGATTTTGCATTTGGCAAAAAGGCTCAAATGGCCTCTTTTGGCAGATATTTTATCGAATGCGCGGTGCACTCCGATTGAAGAGGAGATCCGCTACTTTGACTGGCTTGAAAAACCGGCGGCCGAATTTGTCCTTCATTTCGGCGCTAGGATGAGCTCTAAAAAAATCCTCGCGTGGCTAAAAACCACAGCCCCTGAATATGTCCATGTGAGCTCTTCATCAGAGCTGCAAGATCCGGAGCGGATTTTAACGGGGAGAGTCGAGAGCGACATCTCTTCTTTTTGTGAGACATTTTTTGCCCCTTTTGATCCTGACTGGCCCTGTCAGTGGAAAAGCGAAGAGCCGTTTTTTGAAGAAAAAGAGACTTTTACAGAAGTACACGCGATGCGGCAAATGAGTGCGATTTTGCCTCCTGATTTTGGAGTTTTTTTTGGAAATGGGATGCCGATTCGGGATGCCGATCACTTTTTTTTCCCGAAAAAGGCACTTGGATTTTTTGCGAATCGGGGCCTTTCTGGAATCGATGGGAATATTGCAACGATCGCAGGTCTTGCACAAAAAATGCCGATGGTGGGCTTCATTGGCGATCAGGCGGCGCTCTACGATTTAAATTCCTTACCCCTTGTAAAAAATGCGCCCCACCCAATCACCTTGATTATCTCGAATAATTTTGGCGGCGGAATATTTCACCATCTCCCGGTGGCAACATCCCCTCATTTTGAGCGGTTTTGGGGCGCTCCGCACGCATACCGCTTTGAGGCGGCAGCCCAAATGTTCGATCTCCCTTTCGTCTCTTTCAAGGAGATCGAAAAAGGATTCCATCAAACAAGAGTTGTTGAACTGATCACAAATCGAAAAGAAAATTACCTCTACCAAACATCATGCTCAAGACAAAGGTGTTGAAAGAGGGGCCTGGAGTCCCGATTGTATTTTTGCATGGATTTTTGGGGAGGTCCGAGGATTGGCTTGAAGTTTGCGCCTCTCTTCCTCTTTGCCATTGTATCGGGATTGATTTGCCGGGACATGGCGACTCCCCGTTTGAGCCCGATTTTACGATCGATTTGCCCCAATTTCACCTTGTCGGCTACTCGATGGGAGGGAGAATTGCGCTGCAAAAGTTTAAGGACAAGGCGCTCACTTTGACGCTCCTATCGACACATCCGGGACTCACGAGCGCTGAAGAGAGGGATGCAAGGCGCGAAAGCGATGAAGTGTGGGCGAAAAAACTGCTCCATCTTCCGATTGACGAGTTTTTAAAACAGTGGTACGATCAACCGATTTTTAAACCGTTTAGGCCCCGTATTTCGATGCGAAGAGAACAAAATGTGGTGTCATTAGCAAAAGCGCTTCTCCATTTTAGCTTGGCGCACCAGCCCCGATTTGAAATTGATCATGTGGTTGTGGGAGCGCGCGACTTGAAGTTCAAAACTCTTTTCCTAAACCCCATCGTCGTTCCAAATGCAGGGCACATGGTTCATTTAGAAAACCCGAAAGCGATCGCAAAAATCATTGAGGAGCGAGTAACATTATGACTGTTTGGATTCCCTTTGGAACTTACACCGACATTAAATACCACAAAATCGACGGGATTGCAAAAATCACCATCAACCGCCCCTCGGTGCGCAACGCATTTCGGCCGCACACAGTGGAGGAGATGCGCCATGCGCTGAACGATGCGCGCAATGATGGGACGATTGGGGTGGTCATTCTCACGGGCGAGGGGAAAGAGGCCTTTTGCTCTGGGGGCGATCAAAAGATTCGGGGCGATGCGGGATATATGGATCTCAAGGGGGTGCACCAGCTGAATGTGCTCGATTTTCAACGGGAGATGCGCGCCTGTCCAAAACCGATCATTGCGATGATTGCGGGATATGCGGTTGGGGGTGGGCATGTGCTTCACGTCATTTGTGATTTGAGCATTGCGGCAGACAATGCGATTTTTGGGCAAACGGGGCCGAGAGTGGGCTCATTTGACGGCGGTTTTGGGGCGAGCTATCTCGCGCGGATTGTCGGGCAAAAAAAGGCGAGAGAGATTTGGTTTTTGTGTCGTCAGTATTCTGCGAAACAGGCGCTTGAAATGGGGCTTGTCAACTGCGTTGTCCCTTATGAAAAACTGGAAGCGACGACTCTGGAGTGGGCAAGAGAAATTTTGCGCCTTTCTCCGATTGCCATTCGGTGTTTAAAGGCGGCGCTCAACGCCGATTGCGATGGGCAGGCGGGGTTGCAAGAGCTCGCTGGCAATGCGACGATGCTCTACTATATGACAGAAGAAGGACAGGAGGGGCGCAATGCCTTTAATGAAAAGCGAACCCCAGATTTCGCAAAATTCCCCAAGCGCCCCTAAAGCGTTTTTTCTCGCGAGTAGGCCTAAAACGTGGATTGCCTCTTTGAGTCCGGTTGCAATTGGGGGGGCGCTTGCCCTTGAGATTCAGCCTTTAATCCTCATTTTGACCTTCTGTTTTTCCCTGCTGATTCAAGTGGGGACAAATTTTGCGAACGACTATTTTGATTTTGTGAAGGGGGCCGATAACTCTTCGCGAAAAGGGCCCAAGAGGGCGACGCAAGAGGGGTGGGTGACGCCCCGAGCGATGTTAAGAGCGAGCCTCATTGCCTTTGGGCTCGCCTTTTTGATCGCATTGCCGCTCATGATCCAAGCGGGGTTTTGGAGTTTTTGTCTGGCCCTCGGGTGTATTGCCTTGGGCATTCTCTATACGGGAGGGCCGAAACCGCTCGGCTATTTGGGGCTTGGGGAACTTCTTGTCTTTTCATTTTTTGGACCCATTGCGACGTGCGGCACCTATTTTTTACAAATGGGACAAGTTCCCCTCTTTGTGTTCATTGCGAGTTTAGCCCCTGGATTTTTCTCCTGTGCCATTTTGACAGCAAACAACTTGCGCGACGAAGAGAGCGACCGGGCAGCTAAAAAAATGACCCTGATTGCCCGATTTGGGCGCAAAATAGGGAGTGTCGAATACGCTCTATTCGTTCTGATTGCCTCGCTCGTCCCCTTGCTTCTCGTATTCATTTTAAACCTGCCGTTTGCAACTCTTTTGCCCTCTGTCGTTTTGATCTTCGCCTTGCACCCGATCCGAACTGCGTTTATTTTCAAGGATCCACTGGAGCTGCTTTTGGTGCTGCAGCAAAGCGCATTTTTGCTGCTCCTCTATACACTCCTTTTTTGCATGGCCGTGTGGTGAAAAAACTCTTTCGCTATTCGTTGAAGATGAAAGAGGGCAAAACCCGATCGGGGCTCATTCTTCAAATAGGAAAAGGATTTGGGGAAATTGCCCCTTTGCCTGGCTTCAGCAAAGAGACACTTGAAGAGGCTGTAAGAGAAACGCTCCTTTGGATGCGTGGAGAGAAAGAGCCCTCATTGCCTTCAGTCTGCTTTGGAATTAGTTGTGCAAAAACAGATCTTCGCTCAGTCAGACTCCCCCTATGTGCGCTCGGCCCTAAAGAGGGATTTTCTCATAGGAAATTAAAGCTTGGCCACTTGACGGTAGAGGCGGCGGTGGCCCTTGTAAAAGAGCAAAAGGGGGCCGTGTTGCGCCTCGATTGCAATCGGGCGTGGAGTTTATCTCAGGCGCTCGCATTTGCAAGCCATTTTCGAGCAACTGATTTTGCCTATATCGAAGAGCCGGTGAGAACCACCGAAGAGCTCATCGCATTTTCGAAAACGACCGGTTTTCCGATTGCGCTCGATGAATCAATTGGGATCGATTGGTCATCTATCCCCACGCTAAAGGCAATCATCGTCAAGCCGACCCTCGTCGGCAGAGTGCCAGCGGTGCCAAAACAGCTCGATCTCGTTTTGAGCTCGGCGTATGAGTCGGGCTTAGGGCTTCTTCACATTGCCAAATTGTGGAAAAAGGGACCGCCGATCGGCCTTGATACTTACGACGCTTTTGAAGAGGACCTCCTCACCTGCCCAATTCGAACTGCAAACGGATTTTTTTCCTGGGAAAAAGAGGAACCGCTCATCGATTTTTCAAAACTTCAACGCATGGGATGAACGGAATTGGACATTATCAAAGAGGCGGCGCGCGATGCGCCAAACAAAAAAGCGATTGTCTCCAAAGAAGAGACGATCACCTACGGCGAGCTCGATCAGCTCGTGGAAAAGGGGCTCCACCCCTCCCCTATTGTCCAGATGTTTGCCGCCTGGAGAAAAGAAAAGTCCTATTTTCCAACCAATCCTCGCCTCCCCGCCCCACCTGCGAAAGTTAAGCCCCCCCCTCAAACGCTTCTCCTCTACACTTCTGGATCCACAGGAACCCCAAAAATCGCAATTCTCTCCCTCGGAAACCTGATCGCAAATGCCAAAAGTGTCATCGAGGCACTTGCATTAAGTCCGAGCGACGAGTGGAAACTGACTCTCCCCCTCTTTCACGTTGGGGGAATTGGCATTGTCATCCGGTGTATTCTCGCCCGGGCAACCCTTATTTTGGACGATAGTCCCAACATCACCCACCTCTCCTATGTCCCGACCCATCTCTATCGGGCAACTCCCATCTATCGCAAACTCAAGTGCATTCTTCTCGGCGGCGCCCCAATCCACCACATTCCCCCCAACCTTCCCATCTATACGACTTATGGGCTCACCGAAATGGGCTCCATGGTTACCCTCAATGGAAAAATTTTGCCCCATGCGGAAGTGAACATCGCCTCTGATGGGGAGCTTTTCGTCCGCGGCGCCTCTCTTTTCCAAGGCTACTATGGGGAACCGCCCCAAAAAGGGTGGTTTCCCACTAAAGACCTCGGAACGATGGAAAATAACCAACTCAAAATCTTGGGGCGCAAAGATTGGATGTTCATCTCGGGTGGAGAAAATATCCAGCCCGAAGAGATCGAACAGCACCTCCTTTGTTTTCCCGAAGTGATCGAGGCTGTTGTGCTCCCCATCAATGACGAAGAATTTGGAAAAAGACCGATCGCAATCGTCTCTGCCCACACCCCATTTTCACTGCAAGAAATGCAAAATCGACTCGCCAAATTTCTCCCTAAATTCAAGATCCCAATCGCCTTAAGATTCGCAAGCGAAATTCCAAAGAAAAATTTGAAAATCGATCGCAGCTCCCAAGGCCTATTTTTATTGTCCCAAACTATTCAGGAACAACTAGTTTCGAACAAGGCTGGGCAAAAAAATAGGGCTTATCTATAATCCGCACCTTGAGTAAAACCAGATCCTGAGCAAACATGACGTTGCAAGCGACTCCATTTCGAAAAATTTTTACCCGATTTTTCCCGAGAAGAGCTGTTTCGGCAGCCCCCCTTTTGAAAGAGGAGGGGTATTTGGAGGAGGAGCAAAAAAAAGAGTTGGCGCTCCGGTATCTAAATGAAGGGGAGATGGCCCTTTTGCAGGGGAATTTGAGGGCGCTCTCCTGTTTTGAGGCAGCTCTGAACTTGGATGGAGAAAACCCGCAAATCTGGTATCGGCAGGGGCTCGCCTTTTTTGAGTATGGCTCTGAAGAGGGGAAAGAAAAATCTCTTTTATTAGCGGGGAAAAATTTTAAGATTGCGACGCAGCTAAAACCCGACTATTTCGACGCTTGGCTCGCTTGGGGGGACGCCCTTTTGCAGCTGGGGAGATTTCACGAAGAGCACCACTTTCTCATTGAGGCGAAAGACAAATACCAAAAGGCGCTTGCCATCTCTCAAGAGCAGCCGAAAGAGGTGTTGGCAGAGCTCTATTGGGATTATGGAATTGCCTGGGCTGAAATTGCGCAACATTCGGGGGAGGCACTCGATGTCCGTTTGGCGATCGAGGCATTTCAAACCTCGAAGAATTTCCAAGAAAATCCCTCTTGCGAATTTTGGAATGATTGCGGAAAGGCGTATCTCGAAATGGGCCTTTTGATCAACGATGCAAGGCTTTATCTCCAATCAATCGAATATTTGCAAAAAGCAGTCGAGACCTCTTCTCAATATTTTGATGGGTGGGTCGCTTTGGCGGAAGGGTATTCGCAACTCTACATCAATACGCTCGATGAAAAATATGTGACTAAAGCCTCCAATGCTTACGCGACAGCCTCGAAAATGTCTCCCCAAGATCCAGAGGTGTGGCTCGGTTGGGGGCAACTGCTCGGCGAATCGGGCAAGCAAAAAAACGATCCAAAAATGTTGCGCCACAGCATTGAGAAGTGTGCGAGGGCGGCGCAGCTCGATCGAGAAGATCCGCTCATTGCAGCTCAATGGATCGAAAGCCTCTCTCTTCTCGGGATGGTGACGAACCGGCTCGATCTCATTGTAGAGGCGGAAAACAAAGCGATCAAAGCGGGGAGCCATTTTCCCGACGATCCCGAAATTTGGCTCGCCTATGGCATTTGCATGAGCGCTTTTGCCAAGTATTACGACGAAGTGGACTATTACGAACTCGCCATTGAAAAGCTCCAATTGGGCCTCTCGATGGACCGGAGCGATCCAGAACTTTGGCATCAACTAGGCCTTGTTCATAGAGCATATGCCAATATGACCCAAGATGAAGAGCTCATTGAAAGGGCGGTCCGCTTCCTTTCAAAGGCGATGGATTTAAAACCAGCCTGTCCCACCCTTGTTTTCGACATGGCAATCTCCCTTTTTGAATTCAGCGAAATTCTCGACGATCTCCCCGCGCTTGAACAATCGCTCCTCTTCTTTGAGCAGCTTTTGCAAGAGCATAGAGGGGTGTTGATTCACCACCCTCACTGGCTCTATCACTATGCGGTGGCGCTGGAGTGGCTCGGCCACTTTTGCGATGAAGAGGTCCATTTTGTCCGGGCGGTCGAAATTTTTTCGCATGTCCTTTTAATCGATCCCGATTTTCCCCAAATCCATCACAAAATTGCGCAGTGCTATGTCCATCTCGGATCGATTGCAGGTGAATCGGAATACTATCAAAGAGCGATCCACTTCTTCCGCTTGGCAGCAAGAGAGGATGAGGAAAATGATGAGGCACTTCTCGATTGGGGCATTTGCCTCATCCATTTAGCCCACCACACACTGGATACAGATCTCATGCACCAGCGCTATTTGGATGCGGAGAGCAAAATCACCCGCGCAGGAACGCTGGGCAATGAAGGGGCCTACTATACCCTCGCATGCCTCTATTCGATTTTGGGAAGGACCTATGAATCGATGGAACTCATCCAAAAAGCACTCTCAGCCCGCTCCTTGCCCCCCATCGATGATCTCCTCGACGACGATTGGCTCGACAACCTAAGGGCAACCCCCGCCTTCGCCCACTTCATCACTGCCCTTGAAGCAAAATTGCAGCAAACCCGCGAAGAGTGATCGATTTGCGGATAAATCAATTTCTCATTTTTGCCTAGCGGGCTAATAGCAAAACTTGCTAACCTGAGTTTTGGGTTTCTCCGGCAGGAGATTCAATGCTTTTCTGGAAAGATTTTTGCTCTTGGAGGCGAGGGCAAGGGCGGGCCGCTCCCCTTGCCGAGGCGAAAGAGCAAAAAGATTCCAGAAAACATTGAATATCCGACGGATAAACCCAAAACTCAGGTTGCTACTCTTTCAATTCAATAACGATCAACTCTATCGGTTTGCATGTCTTGTTGATGCTTCTGTGAAGTTGGCCGAGGGGATCGGCTTCCCGAAATACAGCTTCCCCTTTCGGGAAATCAATATCTATCATTGATCCATCCCCCTCAAGACGAGTAATTGTTCCTCCCTTAAGAGAAATGACTACTCGCGGATAGTCATCCCGGTGCAACCCAATTTCTTCATGAGCCATGATTTTTATTTTAGAGGCACGAATCCGATTATTTTCAAACTGTATCTGAGACTCAGCAGCCGAAATTCCATATGCCAGAAAACAGCATATACCGATAAGCGTTTTTTTCATGAGGCAATCCCTTCTTTTAAAATAAAGAGGGACGATGTTATCTCATCAAGATTTTTTTAACAAAAAAAAAGAACGCAAGAAAAAAGTTTCTTGAAATATAAATCATTTTTTTAGGATCCTCTACGCCAAAAAAGGGGAAGGGTATGTCAATCCGAGTAGAATTCGATGGTCAGAGCAAGGTCCGGTTCGAAGGACTGGAGGGTTGGGTTGATTTCACACCTGCGGGGAACTCCCCTCAACATTTTAGAGTCACAGACATTAAGACAAAAAAAATCGAAAAAATCCTCTTGGACAGAGGGGCCCTTTTTCGATGTCTGAACATGCCAGACATGGAAGCGCCCGGATGGACAAAAAAACTTCCCGAAATCGTCTTCTTCTGCAGCCAATACTGTGGAACACTTCTGAAAGTCATCGATTATACACAAGACCTTTGGAGACACTCTTCTATCAAGCCCCTTCCTAGAGATGATGCCGCTAAGATCGCCGGAGCCATCACTTGGACAGTTCTATTTGCCCCAAGAGGAGGGCATTTACACATTCATAAAGGCGTATTTAATACAGTTTTCGGGTTTTATCTTCTCAGGACAACAAAGAATGGAATACACCATGTTTATCTCGAACTCGAACTCGAAATAGATATAGCTTCGGCGGAGAGAAAACAGAGCGAAAGTGATCGGAAAATCAAAGAACAAGATGACCCCTTACTGTTGGATTTAAATGAAAATCCGTTTGGAATTTTTTCAGCTTTCTCCCTCAAAAGCGCATGCCGCTTTGCTAAAGAGATGCCGAGGGTATCGCAAATCATGACTCGCAGCGGGATAACCCCCAAAAAGCAAAACGGGGTCAAGAAAAAAGTAAACAGTCGACTGACAGCTCCGATTGGACACGTCAGGGCTCGCTCTGAAAAAAGCCCTCCCCCCCCTAAAAACCATCGCAGAGCGGTTTCTGGAGTGGCAGCTGTTCCTGCCTCAAAGCCTCCATCGAGCCCTACAAAAAAAACAGCTGCTCGGCCTTCTCCTCAAAGACTGAATTCAAGACTGGCTCTAACTCTAGCAGTCCCTACTTCTCCCCCCTATTCTCCTCCGGGGATGTTGATCAGGGGAATAAACCGAGGCGATCCTCATGCGGGGACAAAGAGCGCTCAAAGAAAAAGAATCTCTAGCCCACCTCCTGCTCGTCATCCAACTTCTCCCGAGAATCTGCGCGCATTAAAAAAGCGGGTAGAGGCGACAAGAAAACGGTCAATGAGCGCACGTGCGCCAGTCAATCGCCCAACTGCCGCTAGCCCGCCGCCAATGAGCCCTCTTTCCAGTCCAATGAAAAGGGTTGTGCAGCTTCCATTAAGTCCACCTCTTGACGCAGGTGTGAACCCTGGCCCACCTGTGAAATTAGATGAGCTCCCTCCAGGTGACCTTGTTACTAAGAATATTAAGAGACCACCTCACCTTGATATCTCGATGGACGACTCTGACGACGAACGGTGAATTTTGTGCATCGGATGCCCCTCAACCGTTCTCGGGTTGCGCCAATTTTCAAAATTTGCTATCCTAGCCCAATTAAACTTCTCTCAAGAGGTCCATGGATAAACGTACCCTTCTTTTTATGCTCTGCGTCAGCCTCGCTTTTTTTGGCGTGCAAACCTTTTTTAGTAAAAATGCAAAACCAAAAGAGATGGCCTCTGCCAAGGCGCCTACACCCGCACCCACACCCGCGCCCCTTCCTCAAATTGCCCAGGTGAGCCCTTCATTTAGCCCCTCCCAAGACGAAACCCTCTACGTCCTTGAAAACGAATACCAGCAGCTCGTCTTTTCGAGCTTAGGGGGAAGCCTTGCCGAAATCAATCTCCCCTTCACGAGCACAAGTCCCAAAAGCCTTGTAAAAAAAATAGGCTTTGATCAAGAGATCGCGGCCCATTCCCCCCAAAACAACCTCTTTCCTCTTTCCCCAGCCAAAACATCTTCTGGATCGATGATGGAGGGCAATGTCGGTGGATACTACCCTCTTTTAAGGCGCTCGCTCAGTGGAAATCACCTCCCTGCAGAATACTATGCACTCAACATCGTTGGAGATGATCCCAATATCGCAAATGTCACTTTTAAAGTGAGCCGCTTTGAGTCCAATCTGATCGAGTTTCAAGGCTCCATCGGCCAAGCGATGATCACAAAAACCTATTCGATCCCCAAAGAGCGAGCTGGTCCCTACTGCTTCAACCTCGATATCAAAATCGATGGCGATGCGAGAGGGCTATGGCTCACCTCAGGCGTGCCCGACGTCGAAATCGTCGCCAATTCCTACAGTCCCCTCTTGCGCTTCCAAATGACCAAAAATAAAACATCCGATGTAGAGACCATCGATCTTCCCAAAAAGGGGCCCATTCAGTCGATGAACCTCTCCCCCAATTGGATTAGCAATTGCAACGGCTTTTTTGGCATTTTAATGGATCCGCTTGAGTCGAATAGCCCCGGCTACAAAGCTCTCAAAATCGATGGTGCCCTCGTCCCAACAAGACTGACACTTATCGATCCAAGATACGATCTTTACCCCGCGGCCAATTATCCGGGCTACGCTACCTTCTTGCCCTTGCAAAGTGGCTTGACTCCATTTCGGATTATCGCAGGTCCCTATGACGTTTCCCTTTTAAAGGAGCTGGATGCCCTCTATGACGAGCCGTTGGAAAACTACAACCCAGACTACGTCTCTGCAATGAGCATTCAAGGGTGGTTCTCCTTCATCTCTCAGCCCTTTTCAAAATTTCTCTTTTGGCTGATGGAGATTTTCTACATGGTCACAAGGTCTTGGGCCGCGTCGATTATTTTGCTCACCATCGCCCTAAGGGCCATGATGTATCCTTTGAACAACTGGTCGATCCGCTCATCGATCAAAATGCAGGAGATCTCGCCCAAAGTCAAAGCGGTGCAAGAAAAATACAAAAAAGATCCGCGCAAAGCCCAAACGGAAGTGATGAACCTCTATCGAGAATCGGGCATCAATCCCCTCACCGGCTGTTTTCCTGTCCTTTTGCAAATGCCCTTTTTAGTCGGGATGTTTTACCTTCTGAAATCGAGTTTTCCATTGAGAGGCGCCGTCTTCATCCCCGGATGGATCAGCGATCTTTCGGCGCCCGATCTCCTCTTCAGCTGGGGCCAGCCCATCTGGTTCATCGGCAATGAGTTTCACCTCCTCCCCATCTTGATGGGCCTCACGATGTTTTTGCAGCAGCGCTTCATGTCCAAAGCACCGCAAGATCCGAAGCAATTGTCCGATAGCGAAAAACAACAAAAGCTCATGGGGAACATGATGGCCATCCTATTCACTGTGATGTTCTACAATTTCCCATCTGGACTCAACATCTACTTCATGCTCTCCACTCTTTTAGGAGTTGGACAACAGGTTTGGATGATGAAAAAAATGAAGAGCGAACTCCCCAAAAAGGCATGAAACAGTGGCAAGAACTCACCTTCGATCTCGAACAAGAGCTCGGAGTTGAGGTTGTGCAAAAATGGCTCCCCAAAATGAGCCATTTTGACGCCGCAAACATCTATCTCCATGTGCAAGACTCTTTTCAACTCCACTGGTTTGATGAATATGTCAAACCCCGTTTAAAAACCCTTCTCAATGAAAACAGCCGCCCAATCAAAGTCCATCTGCTCACTGAGAAAAAAAGAGAGAGCCCCAGAGAAGAACCCTCCATCTCCTTCCTCCCCGATCCGATCGATCCTGAAATGGATCTTTCCCATTTCATCCCCTTCGAGAGCAACAAAATCGCCTATGAGCTTTTAAAAAATGGATCGCCCTTCAATCCGATCTACCTCTTCGGCCCAAAAAGCTCCGGCAAAACCCACCTTTTGATGGGGGCTGCCCTCCTCATGCAAAAAATGGGGAAAAAAGTCTTCTTTGTCAGGGCAGAGACCTTCACGGGACACGTCGTCCAAGCCATCCGCCTCTCACAAATGCAGACATTTCGAAAAACCTACCGAGAGATCGACGCCCTCATCATCGACGATATCGACATCTTTTCCAAAAAGGCGGCCACTCAAGAAGAATTTTTCCACACGTTCAATACCCTTCACATTCAAGGAAAACCGATTCTGATCAGCGCCCACACGCCCCCCTCAGGGCTCTCCGAAGTGGAGCCGCGCCTCATCAGCCGCTTCGAATGGGGCATTTCTCTCGAAATCGGCCAAGGAGATTTTAGAGCTATTTTGAAACAAAAGGGGCCCTTTTCAAGTGAGATCATCGAATGGCTCCTCACCCAGTTTCCAGAGGATCCAATGCTCGCATCTGAGTCTTTGAGATTGCGCGCTAAAAAGGCCCCCCTCACCCCCGAATCAGCGGCACTGCTCCTCAAAGATCTCCTCGCAAAGCAAAAAGAAAATGCACTTACCCCCGAAAAAATTGTCAAGGCGATCTCCATCCACTACGGAATCCCCCCCGATGATATTTTGGGCAAATCGCAAACGCGTAGCGTCGCCCTCCCAAGACAGATCGCAATGTACTTTTGTAGAAAAAAATTGAAACTCCCTTTTCAGAAAATTGGACAAATTTTTGGGAAAGATCACTCCACTGTAATGAGCAGTGTGCGCCAAATCGAAAAGGGTGCTACTGAAAAAACAATCGAATTGCCAAAAATAGATGCCCCCTAAAGCAGGGGGCATAAAAGACTTAAATCTTGATGTAACGCTCGCCCGGTTTTGGCCCAGCGCCAAAAGAGGCTGCCTGATCCGGAGGAGGTACGGGGAATTGGAACGGCCCTGGATCTTCACCCGCCATGATTTTGGTCACAATCTCTCTCCACTTCTCCACCGTCTCAACAAAAAGAGCGGCAAATCGGCGAAGAGCCATTGCATCGACCCCGAGCCCCATGTCAATCACACAGTGCATCAAAATCAGCTCTTCCTTGGGTGCAACCCCAATGCCTCCACCCGCCATCTGACCGCCAAGCATAGACCCCTCGAGAAGGCGCTCGTAGAGCTTCAGTCGAATTCTGTCGTCTTTGGGCAGCCCATCTAAAATGGGAGAATAGAGATACAGTCGGTCCGAATTCGGCTCATAGGTAATGTGAAGTGAAAATGTGTTGTCAATTCCAAGAATACAGGTGTTGTTTTCATCGAAATCCAACCCCTCTAGATTTAGCTCCTTGCCAAACTCTCGAAGGTTCGCCTTCGCGTTTTCATAGGACATTGGGTTTCCTCCTAAATGCAGTTTTTTTATTCAAAAAAGGTTCGCAAGCAGAAACTTTTATAAATCTTTACACCCGTTGAATGCAAGTGAATTCTTTTGGCCCCTGCTTCAGACCCCTCTTCTGGAGAACTATTTTAGTTGAAACATAATTTGAATTCAAGTTTAAAGACGAGTAATGAAGATAATTAAAGGGAATTCGGACCCACTAGGGTTTTCAATTAGGGATAATACGGCAAACTTTGCCCTATTCTCGGCCCATGCAACCCAAGTGGTATTGGGGCTTTTTGAGGGGGAAAAGCTGACGAATGAGATCCCGATGTATCGGGAGAAGGACATTTGGCATATTGGGATAGCGGAGTTTGGCAAGGGGGTCGAATACGCCTATCGGTGTGAGGGGCCCCCGGAGAAATTTTATAGGCCCGAGGTATGGTTGATCGATCCTTATGCGAAGAGGGTGCGGGGAGGCCGTGCGGTGGCCGAAGAAGTGGCTTCTTTTGATTGGGGAGAGGACGCCCCTCCGCACGTTCCTCGAGAAGAGCTCATCATCTATGAAATGCACGTTCGGGGCTTCACGAAACACTCATCGAGCAAAGTCTCACAACCGGGGACCTATTTGGGGATGATCGAAAAAATTCCCTACTTAAAAAAGCTTGGGATCAATGCGGTGGAGTTGATGCCCATTTACGGGTTTGATCCTCATTCGGTGCAAAGGACAGATCCAAAGACAGGGCAAAAACTCGTCAATTATTGGGGTTATAGCCCCTTGCACTTCTTTTTCCCGATGGACTGGTACGCGAGCAAAAACCCGATCCAAGAGTTTAAAATGCTTGTGAAGGAATTGCACAAAAATGGGATTGAGGTGCTCCTCGATGTCGTCTACAACCATTCTGGGGAAGGGGGAGAAAAATGTCCCTCCGTTCACTTTCGAGGCATCGACAATTCGGTCTACTATCTCATTGGGCACGATGGAAAGTATCTCAACTATTCGGGCTGCTCCAATACGCTCAATACGAATCATCCGATGGTGATGAAGCTGATTCTCGATTCGCTCCATTACTGGATCGAAGAGATGCATGTGGATGGATTTCGATTTGATCTCGCCTCCATTTTTACAAGAGACACCTCGGGAAAACCGGTGGATCAGGCGCCGATCTTGGAGGCGATTGCAAAAGATCCCGTTTTAGCGCGGGTAAAATGGATTGCCGAGGCTTGGGACGCAGCGGGGCTCTATCAGCTTGGGCTTTTTCCCAAGTGGGGACCCTGGTCTGAGTGGAATGGACAGTATCGAGACGTAGTGAGGCGCTTCATCAAGGGGACAGAAAATCTCGCGGGCTACTTTGCAGGGGCCCTTTCGGGGAGCCAGGTGATTTACGGCGCCTCTCACACCCCGTTGAGCAGCGTCAATTTCGTCACGGCGCATGACGGGTTTACTTTGAGGGACTTGGTCACCTATCAGCATAAAAATAATCTGCGAAATGGGGAAAATAATCGGGATGGAAATAACTCAAATGACAGTTGGAACTGCGGAGCGGAAGGGGCCAGTACAAATGCCAAAATCTGCCAGATCCGCGAAAGACAGATGCGCAATTTTTTGCTCGCCCTTTTTGTTTCGCAAGGGATTCCGATGCTTTTAATGGGCGATGAATATGGCCACACGAGAGAAGGGAACAACAATTCTTATGCGCAAGATAACGAAATGAACTGGTTTCTTTGGGATCAGATGAGTGAAAAGATTTTCAATTTTGTCTCTTCGTTGATCGCTTTTAGAAAAAAACATTCAGAGCTGCGCAAAAAAGGGTTTTTAACGGACCCTGAGGTGCAGTGGTTTGCCAATTGGGATCCCCATTCGCGGTTTGTCTCGTATAAATTGCAAGGGACTCCCCCTCTTTTCATCGCATTCAACGCCCATTTTCAAGCAGTAAAAGTGAAACTGCCCGAGGGAAAATGGAAAAAAATCGTCGACACGCAAGAAGATTGGAATTTCGATGCGAAAGGGAGCCCCCTCGCATCAGAAATCGAGCTCGCAGCGCATTCAGCCCTTTTATCCATCCGAGTTTAACTGAACTTATAAGAAAGCACTATTTCATAATTCCACGCATCACGATCCGAAAACTGGAGAAAAAATTTGCTGGCAATCGCCGATATTTCTTCGCCATCCAGAACTCTCTTGATTATTCGTTTTTCTTCAACGATTTCTCCCGTTGCCGTGTAGCTCTCTGGTTTTGCATCGCCAAAGCAACAACAAGTCGTTTCACAAATGACTCCTGTGGGCTTTAGAATAATTTCAAAAGACCTCTCAGCAAAATCATAGGCATTCCCCACCTGATTGCCGAGTTGTTGGATCTTTTCCAAGATTTGCACAGATGTTTTTAAACCAGTACACCCGTCTGTACTCGAGTTACGATAGGTTACTTGAACAAATTGAACTTGGCGAGCAGAAGCCAATGGTTGATACGCACTCATGATACACTCCTTTAAAAAAGTTGAAGGCCCAAGACAATAAGGAGAAAAACATATTGAGTCAAACCATTTTCAACACCTCCGAGTGAATGTTCTTTTCAATTTTCTCCCTTCGATGTATATTCAAAACTGATTATTTTCGGAGGAATACCATGCGCTTCGTCTCACTTTTTTTGCTGACTCTTACGATGATGGGTTGCAATCGAAATCAAACCGATCAAATGAGCCGTTTTCACGAAGACGGGAGAGCCAAGCCGTCCGTTGCGATTGCCTCAATGTTAGATACGACCTCGTTTGACACATCTTGGAGCCTTTCTGAGGAGCTCACGGAGGGGATCATTCAACACATTGCATCGACGAAAGAGTTTTACGTCCACACGCAAGATCAATCCCCATTTACAGAAAATCCGTTCGGCGGCGATTTGAGTTGGATGAAGCGGGAATTTCAAGGAGAGGAATTCGTCGCGTTTTTAGAGCTTGTCGAGCACGAATTTACCCCTGCAAAAGTGAGGGGAATCTCCGCGCAAGAGGCCTCTTCCAATTTAAACATGGCGGTTCGGGTGCGGGTCATCGACTTGCGCTTTGACACCCCTCGCATAGTCCTTCAAGAGATGATCCGAGACAGTTATTTTGTGCCAAAGACGTTGATCCCGACCGATTATTCGCTCGATGTATGGGGCACAGATGGGTATCGCAAATCTCCGATGGGGCTTGCGCATGCGGGACTGGTTCAGGAAATTGCAAGGCGGATTGAGGATTACATTCTACTCTCCAAGGGGCGATGAGTTCAGAATTTGGAGGAACCATCGCATTTGGGGTTTTATCCCTCCTGCTGTTTCTGATTGGGAAGCGGATTGGATTTTTTGAATTTTCCCCGCAAGAGTGGAGGGTGCCGATCCGGCTCGTCCATGTGATTGGGGCATTTGCGATCTATTTTCTCGCCTCTTTTTTCCTCGCCAAATTGCTTGTCATCGTTTTGAAAAAGCAGATCATGCTCCATTTCATGGCCTATTCGAGTCTGCTCAATTTTACCCTCTCTTTTGCTGTATTGATTTTCCTTGGGATCTATTTTAAAAGTCTCCCTTCGCTATTGACGACGGGGATTTTGAGAAGGGGGCCACAAAGACCCTCCATTATCGATGACGTTTGGGCGGCTCTTACTGCCTGGATTATGGCATTTCCGCTCGTTCTATTTTTCAGCCAGTTGCTCGAGTGGATTTTGATGAAAGTGTTTCACTTGACTCTCTTGCCGGAGCAAATTGCGGTCCGATTTTTGAAGTCGAGTTTTGAAAGCCCCTTCTATTTCATCCTCGCCTTTTTATCGATTGTGGTTTTAGCGCCGCTGATTGAGGAGACTTTATTTCGGGGCTTTTTACAAAGTTATATTCGGCAACATTTGGGAGCGCGCCAGGCGGTCGTGATCACATCTGTTTGCTTTTCCCTTTTCCACTATTCTGCGGGGCAAGGGATTGGGAATATTTCGATCATTCTCTCTTTGTTTCTTTTGGCGCTTTTCCTCGGCTTTCTCTACGAAAAACGGGGATCGCTTTTGGCGCCGATGATTTTGCATGGCACATTCAATTTGGTGAGTGTGGTCAATCTTTATCTCTTTGGGGGCTTTTCGAGCGGATTATGAAGTTATCAGCCTTCGGAATGTCAGACATAGGCTTATGCCGACCGAATAACGAGGATGTCTGGATTGCGATGCCTGAAATTGGTTTCTTTGCCCTTGCTGATGGGATGGGGGGACATAAAGCGGGGGAGGTGGCGGCGAAGGAGACGATTCTTCAGCTCTCCCAATCGGTTCAAAATCTAGAAAAATGCGATCCGTTGGACCGGATGCTCCAGCTCAAGCGGGCAATCGAAAAGGCGAATCACTGGGTCTACCGCCTGGGGAAAAAAGAGAAAGAACTCAATGGAATGGGGACGACTCTTTGTTGCTTCATATGGGCAAAAGACGCGATCATTTACGCTCATGTGGGCGATAGCAGACTCTATCGCTTTCGAGGGGGAGATCTCGAGCTCTTAACGCAAGATCACTCTCTTTATGCCCGGTGGCTGAAAACGGGGAAAAAATCGAAAACGCCCTACCCTTACAAAAACGTGATCACCCGGGCCATCGGAACTGCGCCAAGAGCCAATCCAGAGGTGGCCCTTTGCCGCCATGTGCCGGGCGATCTCTATTTTCTCTGCTCAGATGGACTGTCAGATGTCCTCAAACCCGAAGAGATCAAGGAGGTCTTATCCAGCATGGACGATCTAGAAAAGGCCTCCAAAACTCTGATTCAAAGGGCAAAAGTGAAAAAGAGCCCAGACAACATCACCATCCTCATGGTGGAAGAGACCTGAATTTTTATCTACAACCGCTCGCTGCACATTTGATACAGCAAAGGGCCACAGCCAAAACTGCGACCGATGCCACAAATGCCGCAGGGTAAGCACATTCATCAACGCATTTTTTAGCAAACACCTCATCGTGGAACATCCAAGTCAATCCGCCTATCACCGCAAGAGAAGTCGTGATCCACGGACACGCACTGCAACAACTTTCACAAGTGCCCCTACTACTACAACACTGTTTACTATTCGATACTGGACCAATCATAAATCTGCCTCCATTTTCGGTATATTTCCCTGGCATTTTACAGGAAAAGCCCCCATACTACAGGGTACAGATATTTTTTATGAATCAAAAAAGAATTTATCTCGATGCTAATGCAACGACAGCACTCGATCCTCGGGTGTTGAAAGCGATGCTTTTGGAGCTGGAGGGCCCCCCTGCGAACCCCTCCAGTGTCCATGCTTTTGGTCAAAGGGCCAAGGGGCTTCTCGCGGGAGCGCGGGAGAAGGTGGCCCTCTTTTTAGGGGCGAAACCGGAAGAGCTCATTTTCACATCGGGAGGGACTGAGAGCATCAACACCTTTTTGAGGGGAATCCAGGGGCATATCATTTCCACTGAAATTGAGCACCCATCTATTTTTCAGACTTTAAAGGAGCTGCAAAAGACCCCTCTCACCTTTGTCCCTGTCGGATTGTGGGGGGCGCCCCTTGTCGAGGAGGTGGAACAGGCGATCCGTCCAGATACGGGTGCAATTGTCTTATCGGCCTCAAACGCTGAAACGGGCGTTAAACTCGATGGTCTTGAAAAAATGGCCCATTTGGCTAAAACCCGCGGGATTCCCCTTCTCATCGATGCTACCTCCTATATTGGAAAAGAGAGCTGGACTCTCTATCCCGGCATTTCAGCTGTGGCCCTGAGCGGGCATAAATTCCATGGACCCAAAGGGGTTGGGCTCCTCTACTTGCGCGCTCCTTTAACGCTCAATGCCAGGATGACCGGGGGGGCTCAAGAAAATGGGCGTAGGGCGGGAACGGAAAATTTGGCCGGGATTTTGGGCCTGGCTGAGGCGATGCGCATTTTAATGGATGAGCAGCCGCAGATCACAAAACACCTTCTCGCTTTAAGGACCCGTTTAGAAGAGGGACTGATGCGAGAAATTTCGGGCCTCGAAATCAACGGCCTCGGCCCCCGCGTTGCCAATACAACCAATTTTTATTTCCCAGATATCGATGGCGAAACGCTATTGATGCAGCTCGATCTTGCAAACGTTGCGGTGAGTCACGGCACCGCTTGCAGCTCCGGGAATCTCGAACCATCCCGCGTCCTCACAGCCATGGGATTCAGCCAAAAAAGGGCCAGATCCTCAATCCGTTTTTCCCTTTCGAAGATGAATACTTTTGAAGAGATCGATCTGGCAATAGAAAAAACGGCCCAAATCGTCAAACTCTCAAGAAAAATGGCCCATCAATTACACTAACCCACCACCCAAATAGTTAACAAAGGGCTTGCTGCGGCTTCACCATATCAATTCTCTCTCGGGGGCCAATAGTTTTACTATTGACCCCGCTCATTCGAAGACGCTTCGCTTTGATCTGGCTTTGCCTCGCTGACGCCCTTTGCTAACTATTTGGGTGGTGGGTTAGTAGCGATATACTTCTCGCCTATGACCTATCTTAATGATCAGAATGATGAGTCTTTTGCTAAAAATCTGATAGATCACTCGATAGTCCCCAGAACGAATGCGATACAAAGTGTCATTTCCCTCTAGTTTTTCGCAACCATTAGGCAATGGATTTTTTTTCAATTTTTCAATCTTGTCTCTGATTTTTTTCACGTCGCCGTGAGGGATATCTTTTAATGCCTTATGGGCGCTTCTGCTTAGTTCTATGCTATACGTCACAGGCCAAGCTCACGTTTTGTATCCTCCCAAGATACAGTGCCGTGTCTTTCAACGTCGCGAAGTGCCTTTTTTGCGTCCTCTAGATCGATTTTATTTTCCAGTGCTTCAAGAGCTCTAAGATCCTCTAAAGGGATAATAGCGACCAACTGTTTTCCTTTACGGGTTAATATGATCCTTTCGCCTCCGTATGCGACCTCATTGACAATATCAGTCAAATGGATTCTAGCTTCTGAGAATGGTACACTAGCCATAGACAACCTCTTTGTTATATACAATTGTACTATTTGTACAAATATTAATCAAGACTATGATAAATAACTAAGTATTAGTCTGTTGCGACTCAATCCAATGGGCTCATTCATGAATCGAGCGGGCAGTGAGGGTTTTCGCACCGCGCAAAGTGGGCTCATCGACGATGAATTCCAGTCCGCCAATGCGGACCGACTCCCCGGCAACAGGCAAGTGATCGAGGTGAGCTACGATGAGATCGCTCAACGTCTCTCCCAGATGGGTTGGGAGATGTTCATCAAATTGCCGGTTAAACTCTTGTACACGCATCTCGCCCAAAAGGGTCCTTTCGATATAGTGAGAGCTCTCTTCCACTTCTTGTTTGTGGAGCTCCACTCCAAAAATCTCATCGAGGATCTGATCGAGAGTCAAAATCCCAGCAGCCTGACCCGTCGGATCCAAAATGACAGCGACACTTTGATTATTTCTCTTAAATTGCTGCAAGAGTTGCAAAATCGAAGTGCCCCGCGTCACAAACCAAGGGGATCTCGAAACATCGATCACCCGCCTATTTTCTTCGAGGGGGATCAGGTCGTGCAAAGTGATGATGCCGACAATATTGTGCGCATAGCGGTGATAAATCGGGAGCACTCCGGCAAAATGGACGCTCAAAAGATGCCTTACATCGGCCAATGTCGATTGCGAAGGGGCCATTTGCACTTGATTGACGGGGATCATCAACTCCCCTGCCGTCTGGTTTTTGAGTTGAAAAATACGGGTTGCGGCGGCATTGAATTCATCGGTCCCCATATCTTTTTCCTCAAAGGCCATTTTAACCTCTTCCCTCGTTAAAAATAGAGGAGTGGAGCTCTCTTTTTTCATCATCTTGTGAATCCCATTCGAAAGGGCCTCAAAAGCCATGGTCAAAGGAGAGAGAATTTTTGCGACAAAGATCATGAGCGGAACGCAAAACATCGCCGCTTGCTCGGGATGGCGTCTCGCTGCAAACATCGGTGCGAGTTCTCCAAAAATCAACACGATCAAGATTTGCGTCAGTGGAGCCCAGTCGGGATCCAAATGGATCGCCTCATAAAACCTGCGCGAACACTCAGATCCCACCATGAGCGACGCGGTAATCCCGATCAGGGTCGTCCCAAAGAGGCGCGAGGGAGTTTTGAGGAGGTAGTTGAGCCAAATGGCCCTTTTCGTCCCGATGCTCACATAGTACTGGAGCCGCACTTTGTTGAAAGAGACGCAAGCCATTTCAAAAAAAGCAAAAAGGCCCTGGACGGCAACTGCGAGAAGGGTCAAGAGGAGATACCGGATCATTTTCTCACTCTCCTCACATAGATTCTCCGGATCCGATTTGGGTCAGCCGCGAGAATGTAGAAGAGAAAGTCGTCCGTTGCATATTTGGTCCCCGTTGAGGGAATATCGCCCAGCTGCTCGACAAGCCATCCCCCTAAAGTGACCACGTTTCCAGCTGTTTTGAGCCTTATGCCAAAAACATCTTCGAACTCCGAAAGCTCCATTTTGCCGCCCGCAATAATCACATCATCGCTCGAGCGGGTGTAAAGACTTTTGGCTCCCCGCGCATCGATGACCTCTCCGATCACCGCTTCAGCGAGATCTTCTTGCGTAATCAGCCCCGAAATCGAGCCGTATTCGTCGACGACAATCGCGAGATTGATCCCCCTTTCGCGCAAATTGCGCAAGGCGGTCCACGCACGGGTAGATTCTGGGAGATAATAGGGCTTTTTCAAAAGAGGGGAAAAATCTTCTTTTTTTTCAATTTTCCCTTTGTGAAAAAAGAGCTGGCGCGCCGACAAAATCCCTTCGAGATTTTCTAAATCGCCATCGCAAACCGGAACGCGCGAAATTTTTTGCTCGACAAAAAGCTCAATCAGCTTGTCTACAGGCTCATTTAAATCGTAAAACAACACCTCTTCCCGAGGGCGCATGTGCTCTTTGACATGCGAATGTTGTAAATCGAGCGTCCCACCGATCAATTCCGATTCGATCGGCATGAGAATGCCTCTCTCCTCAGATGTTTTCAACACATGTCTCAGCTCATCGGCCGAGATCTCTTTTTCCTCTTTTAAGAAAAAAAAGAGGAAGCGGGAAATAAAACTGGTGAGCCGCGTGAGCGGAATGCGCAAAAAACTCAAAAAACGAGAAGCTCCATAAATCCAAGGAGCGGTTAAATAGGCCACCTTCTCATTGTTGGGCAAAGCGAGCGATTTGGGAAGCACCTCTCCGAAAACAAGCGTCAATGCAAGAGGCACTCCAATTTTTAAACTCCAACTCTCATACGCATCAAAGAGAGTCGATGCCGTATTTTGAATCCAAATATTTGCAAAAATGTTGAGGATCAAAATCGTGACGAGCGCTTGCCGCGGATTTTGCATCATCCGCGCAATCAGATTTTGTCTCGGAGACCCTCCCGTGCGATACGCCTTCAAAGTGAGCGGCGAAAGAGAAAAAAGACCCGTCTCCGATCCAGAAAGAAATCCAGAAAGAAGGATTAAAACAACGAGAAAAAAAATCATTACTTGAAGTGTACTTTGAGAAAGCCTTCTGGCACAACCCCTAATTCGCGAATCAAGACCATTTCGATCCAAGCAGGATCATTTTGCGAGGCGATTCTCAGCTCGAGATCCTCTTTGGCCCTCTCAGCATCCCGCTTCTCCTCCAACATCTCCTCCAACCGAGAAGTCAGCTGGCACATTTCCCCCTTTTTCACAGCGGAAAAATGGAAATGGGCAAATAGAGCTAGAGAACAAAAAAGAGCCACCCACCAATTTCGCATCCAAAATGACATACGATCCCTTCTCCAGCTATATAACGGATTTCCTAAATACTTGGGTAGGTGATTTCCATCTGCTTCATATACTTGCCTTTCCGGTCTGCGTAAGAGACTTCACAAGGCTCATCTGCAACAAAGAAAAGGACCTGGGCAAGCCCCTCCCCTGCGTAAATCTTTGCGGGGAGCGGCGTCGTGTTGGAGATCTCGAGGGTCACAAACCCTTCCCACTCGGGCTCGAAAGGGGTCACATTGACGATGATCCCGCAGCGAGCATAGGTCGATTTGCCGATGCAAAGGGTCAAGACATTTCTCGGGATCCGAAAATATTCGACACTTCTAGCGAGCGCAAAAGAATTGGGGGGAATGATGCAGGTCGCACCTTTGATGTCGACAAAGGAGTTCTTTTGAAAATTTTTCGGATCGACAATTGTGCTGTAGACATTGGTAAACACTTTAAATTCTTCGGCGACCCGTAGGTCATAGCCGTAACTAGAAAGGCCAAAGCTGACCCGCTTTTGCCCGTTTTCTTCGCGTATTTGGTTTCCCTCAAAGGGCTCGATCATCTTGTGTTCAAGAGCCATTTTCCGGATCCATTTGTCTGAACGGAGTGTCATCTTTTTCTCGGGGGTTAAATGTTTGGGAGTCCACATTAAGCGTAGCTTTTCAAATGCTTTTCTTGCTACACTTTTCTAACGTATGAGTGAAGGATTTATCGAGTCTTCTTGGGCGCAGCCCGATGCCCCTTTTGAAAATCCGCTCCGCCCGCAATTTTTAACCGAATTTATCGGACAAGATCTCATGCGCGCGCGGCTCGAAGTGTTTATGAAAGCGGCAAAGATGCGCGGCGAAGCTCTTGGCCATCTGCTTTTTTCGGGCCCCCCTGGCCTCGGAAAGACAACGCTTGCCCACATCATCGCCAAAACAATGGGGACAAATCTCACCGTCACATCGGGCCCATCCATCGAAAAGCCGGGAGATCTCGCGGGCGTTTTGACCAATTTGAAAAAGGGAGATGTCCTATTCATCGATGAAATTCACCGCATGCCACGAGCTGCCGAAGAATATCTCTACTCTGCCATGGAAGATTTTTCTCTCGATCTGATGATCGACACAGGGCCCAACGCCCGCACAGTGCAAGTGAATCTCAATCCCTTCACTTTAGTGGGCGCCACCACTCGCTCAGGGCTCTTGAGCGCCCCGATGCGCTCCCGCTTTATTATCTCTTTAAGACTCGACTATTACGAAGCGAAGATGCTGCAAAAAATCATCGCCCGCTCGGGAAAATTGCTCAAAGTCCAATTGAGCGATGAGGCCTCGTTTGAAGTGGCTAAAAGAGCGAGGGGGACACCCCGCATCGCAAATAACCTCCTTCGCTGGGTCAGAGATTTTGCCGAAGCGCAAAAATTGGAGGTGGTCGATCTGACAATTGCTCGTAAAGCGTTAGAAATGTTGGCGATTGATGAAAAAGGGTTAGATGAAATGGACAAAAAAATCCTAAGTGTTATCATTGATCATCACGAAGGGGGTCCTGTGGGCCTCAATAACTTGGCAGCTGCCTGTGGCGAAGAGTCCCACACGATTGAAGAGGTGTATGAGCCTTTCTTGATTTTACAAGGGATGATTCGGCGCACTCCCAGAGGGCGAGTCGCGACAACATCTGCCTATGAACATCTTGGCCGAAAGCCAAAAAACTTGGAGTTTTTGCAATGAAGATATTTACTTTAGGAGCGGCGCTCCTCTTCACTAGTTTAGGTCTTGTGGGACAAGAAGGGGAATCAAACGCATATGAGCGCATTGCCGAGCCGATGGCGCCGCGCAATATCCAAATTCTGATTGGAAAAGATGTGACGGGCGCCCTTTTAGAGGTGAAAGGCCCCTACTACATCTTCAATCCCCACGACGGATCGAGAGTCGCCTCAGGTCTTTTGGGAAAGCGGTTCATGGTACACAAACTCGAAAATGGCCTGAAATGGGGCGAAGAGTTTCCCGGCATTCACCAGATCTACATTAAACCGAGATCCTCGGATACGAGTATTTTCATCAACGGAATCCAATACTCTGGCGCCGTGGCCATTTATGGCGTGTCGGGAGTGATCAACATCGTCAACGACATCGACATCGAATCGTTTGTCAAGTCGAGACTCACCTCTCAATTTCTCACTCCGCTAGAACCAGAGGTGATGTCTGCGCTCGCCATTCTCGCGAGGACCGACGCCTACTACTACGCTATTCGGGCAAATCCCAGCAGCTATTGGCACGTCGATGCACAAGAGATCGACTACCAAGGATCGGCCCTCGTCGTCCACAATTCGCCGATCGATCGGGCAGTCGAGAGCACACGCCATTTGATTCTCCTCCATGAAGAGCAGGGGAAAAACCTCCCTTTTGCGGCGACTTGGACAGAGAACAGCGCAGGAAAAACAGCCGCCTATTCGCAAATTTTCCGCAAAGAGGTTTTTGCCCCAGGAAAAGGGGTTGAAGCGCCTCTTGCCGCCCTGGTGCGCGAAGACTCGAAATGGACCTATCAGATTGGGAGGAAAACGCTTGCGCACCTATTCAACCTCAAGCAGATCCATTCTCTCGAACTTTTCGTCGATCAAAACTCTGCCAAAGTATATGGAATGCGGATGAAGGATGAAAAAGAGAGCTTTGATCTCGACTTTTTGACCCTGCAGCAAAGGCTGGGAAGCTCTCACATCAAGAGCTCCGACTTTACCGTGGTCTTGAAGGACGATTCGGTGATCTTTACAGGCTATGGAGCGGGACATGGCGTGGGACTTTGCCTCTATTCGGCGAGTACGCTTGCCCAAGGGGGGGCTAATGCGGTGAAGATTTTGAGCAAATTCTTCCCCCAAAGTTATCTGTATAATTTAGATGCGGTGCCGAAATAGGTGTTAAAGAATCGGCCCGAGTGCTAGAATCCCTTGTCTGCCGGGGACCTTATGGAATGGGTCAGTCTGAACCAGGTCAGGGCCGGAAGGCAGCAGCCTTAAGGAACCTGACCTATGCCATAAGCCATCTCCGGCTTTTTCTTATTACCCTTCAAATTTCTGTTCGTAGGCAAGGCAGACCCGTCTGAGGGCGCCTTCGGCATCGGTCCCCTCTTTTTGGGCCTTTTTGACGAGATCCCAAAGCTTTTGTCCAATGTCATCTGAAATTTTTTCTTTGAGGAGCTTTTTTTTATGCTTTTGCATCTTCGCAATTACTTTTTGAGCGCGGGCCAAAGAGGGTAAGCCGGGAGGGATATCGGAAATGGGGCTTTTTTTCCCCTCTTGCTTTTTCACCTCGTCCCAAGTACTTATCACCTCTTCTATCGAAGAAACTTTTTTTTCACCAAAGATGTGAGGGTGGCGCCGAATCAATTTTTCACTCACCTTCTCAATCGATTGCTCCAAGTTAAACCCCGCAGCCATCTCTTCGAGCCGTTTGGAAATAAAAATAAGAGTGTATAGGACGTCGCCCAGCTCCTCTAAAATTTTTTTGGGTTCTTGAAGATCAATCGCTTCGATGAGCTCATGAGTCTCTTCAAGCAAAAAAGGCTGCAAGGAAAAAATTGTCTGTTCTCTATCCCAAGGACACCCACCAGGACCCAAGAGGCGATTCGCAATACTCAAAAGGGAGTCTAAACTTTTCATAAGAAAACTATATAGGGAAAATGTTTTTTTGGCGAGATACTTAAAACTGGAAATAGTGTATAATCTTTGGCGGGTTATTATGGGTTTGTCAAGGAGTTCGTTCAGTTCGCTCTATTCCTCCTGCTTGGGTGGGTTCAACTCTGGCTTGAGTAAAGTGAGAGAGAGTTATCCTTCGGTCCAGAGGGTCTACACTTATTTGAATAGTTGGCGCTCTCCAAGCGAGCACCCCTCCCATATTTTGGGAAAAGTCAAAACAGCTGCCAATGAAGCCTTGATTCAGGCGAAAGAAAAGGGGATTTCCACTGCCGATCGCGATCCCAACTACGACACTACACTCAACGAGATCATCAAGACAAACAAGAGAAATAGGATAGAGCAGCCCCCTAAGAGCGCACCGCGAGATGAAGATGAAAAGATGCGCGCCCATTGGAAAAGTCGGCAAGAAATGCGGCAAAAAGAGCTCAAAGAAAAGGTGAGCATTTTCGTCATATTCAATGAGATGCGCAATCGATGTGGCTTTATTGAAAAAGATAACTTCAAGCTTTTGAAGATGGTGAATCAGGTCAAAGAGGGAGTTTCGGTTTGGAAAGTATTTACCCAAAACTACCAACTTGGGTTTTTTCAAAAGTTATTCGCCGCCTTTGCTTATTGGTTTTACTATCAGACGTCGCTCATCCATAATACAGTGGATGCCTACCTCAATGATTACGTCAGCCTACTCGCAGACCAATTGACGACAGATGATGACAAGAGTCGCCTTGCTTTTTTCCAAAGTTTCATTAAAAACACAAAAGAATTCCTCGATGCTGATGATAAAGTGATGCAAGCCTATGCCAACGGACAAGAGGGGCCAAAAGAAAAGCTCCAAGACGAGGCAGTGGAACGCGTTTTCGGATCCAATCTGATGGGATTGTGCGAAAAATTCACGCAGCATCAGATGAAAAAACTTCGACCAAATGTCAAGTTTTTTGAAACCCTCCAAAACATTCCAGTGATCAAATATCTCTTCATCGCTCTGGAATACTTGATCAACCGATTCATTATCAAACGGTACATGCGCTCCATGCTCCCATTTGTACTCCACGACGGAATTAGAAAGGGGTTGAAGGAGACGGAGCCAAGTAGACTCCCCTTTAAAATCAATTTGACAAAATTCATTACGCAGCGATTGAGCGATCTTCGCTCGCACCCAAATGCAAGCCCCATTCCATACGAGCAGATTTTGTCCGCTAACGATATGAAGGAGCTCGAAGGTGCAGCAGAGCTTTTCTTAAAAGTAATCCACACCCATGGAATAAATACGGCTGATGAGTTGAAAAAGAAATTTGCAGATCTTGAAAACGAGGGTTTTTGGAATAAACTCAACCTGTATAAACAGGCAGATAAGGAGATTCTCAAAGGGCTTGAAAAAGCGATGATCGAGGGGTGCAATCAACTGTTCGGATTTCTCAATGAAAGGGCAAAAACAGGAGAGCTGTTTGTCCAATCTTTAGAATCCATCCTCGAATTATTCTCACTCGAAGATAAGACACCAGAGACACTCGCCACTGAATACAAAAATGAATTTCATAATCTAGAAACTGTCGCCGAACCGCTCTTTAAAGAGATCGTCACCAAGGCGCTTGCCCCCCCTAATGAGCAAACAAAATTGAAAGTGGCGAATGATACAGCTGAAGATCAAACAAAACTCATCACAGAATCGATTGAAAGAATCAGCCAGCTGAACGTAAAAATGCACAATAAACTCCTCAGTTCCAAGAGCGCCCCGACAGCACTCAATTCGATCCACGAGGAACTGATCTCTTCTTTGCGCTACATTGAAAAATTGACTCGCAGACAAGAGCTGACAGACGAGCTCTCTTCGGTCGACGCTACCCATCGCAATGAAATTTGGAAATCGCTTGCCCCCCTCTACAATCGTCTGGATAAAGTGACCCAAGAGATGGCTCTGCTCATCCAACTGCAATACGAATATCCCCTGCACTACTCGATCATGAAACTCTCCGAAGAGATCGATCGCCACATCATGATTCTCAAAGATCAGCTGGATGGACAATATAGAGACCTGCGCAACCCGCAGATCCTCGCATCCATCAACAGCGCCAAAGAGTTGATGAGAGCATCTGCTTCGCTCGAAGTGGAGCAGCCCCAGATATTGAATGATTTCATTTCGAAAAGCGCAGAATCTGCTCAAGCAATTGCGAAAGAACAGCGGGCCCTTGATGCTATTTTTGCCCTTTCCCCGCCAAGGATCAAAAATGGAAAAGCAGCTGCAGGGCTACTCGATCAACTCTACGCATATCACAAAGGGTGGTTTCCCCAGTATCACTCCAAAGAGTGTTTTAAAAAGATTAAAGAACAACTCACCTCCCTTTTGCCTGAAGAGAGAAAGAAAATTGAGAGTATCATAGGTCTCACTGGGAAGACTCTTTTGGATCGACGGGAAGAGCTGAGTCGATACCTTCAAACAATTTACGAATCGCATTCAGATACAAAAGCGAGGGCAACTCGTGAGTTCAACACCCTTTTGGACGAAACCAAATCTTACTTAAGCGAGACGGGACAAAAATATTCTGAAAAAAGGGAAGAGATTCACAGGCAAATGCTCACGAAGATCGGAACTATTTCCGAAGAAGTTACAGCGCTTCGAAAAGGGACAAATCTAAATCCCCCAATGCTTGCCCCCTTTATTTCTAAAGAGGTGTGGTATAAGGCGTGCACAGCCGCCCCCTTTATCGGGGGGGCGATCGATGCCTCTATGGGGAATCTACCCCTCTATTCAACTCTTTTCTCGCTCGGCTCAAGCATGGCAAATCACTTATACTTCAACCCAACCCAACCCGACATCACGACAAAATCACCTGAAGCAACACTCTTCGAAAAAATGGGACGCATCGGAAAAGTAGCTTTCGGGTCTCTTGTTGCCCTCAAATATATCACTCCAGCCCTCCCCGCCCAAGTGAGCGAACCGTTGAACTGGGGCATTGCAAGTTTGGCTAGCTGGGATATCGGGAAAACAGCCTCGAATTTGGGGAGATATAAGTTCCACCGCTATGTCTTTGACACTTTGTGGGGCAAATTCAAGCAAGGCTATAGCTATATCTCAAGCAATCCTCACGTTTATAAGGCCCTCATGACCCGAAGTATGAAAGAGAGCTCTGAGGCGAATTAATGGAGCGCCAGTTTACTGCAACGGTCTATCTATTTCACGAAAATAGAGTGCTCTTACACAGACACAAAAAACTGGGAAAATGGCTCCCTCCCGGCGGACATCTAGAGGCCAATGAAACACCCCCCGAAGCAGCTATACGTGAAGTGAAAGAAGAGACGGGTCTCGATTTTCTTTTTCTCGAAGATGAGCATCTCAAAATCAGCGCTTATAATGGCACGAGCATTCCCCGCCCATTTCTTTGTCTTTTGGAAAATATCCCCGAATACAACGGAGTGCCCCAGCACCAGCACATCGATTTCATTTTTCTCGGGACGCCAATTGCTTTTAAAGAAGAGATCCCCGAATTTCGGTGGCTGAAATACGAAGAACTTCAGCATCTGGAACTTTTTCCCGATGTCGCTGAAGTTCTTCGCCTTTTATTAAAAGAAGACCAAATCCGCGCCTACCAGCGGCGGTGCTGTCTTTCCTGATTTGGCTGCACCCGCTCTTGCGTATCCCAACGATAGGGGGTTTCCTCTTGGTTATTGTAATGCTGCTGCCGGCAATTTTCCCCATCTTGGCGGCTCATATTTCCGGGACAATAACTTTGATCACAACAAGATGAGATTGCAAACGCTGCAGCGAGTGCAATGATTGCTAAAACGATCTTTTTCATATACTTTGCTCCTTCTATACCATCACTGGCATCTATTTCTCCCTGTAATGATTGTCTTTATTTTAATCAATAGGTATCCTCAAAGGGGATGGGCTCTTTTTTTGTAGCGGCTACAGGTCAAAATGTTGGAAAGACGACCGTTTGCTTGGGCCTTGTCTCGGGGCTTCAAAAGAGATTTTCTTCGGTTGGATTTTTCAAACCTGTTGGACAAGAGTACGTTGAGCTGAAAACGGGGCTTCATGTCGATAAAGATGTCCTTCTACTGAAAAATCACTTTCAGCTGAAAGATCCGTATGAAAAAATGAGTCCGGTCCTATTTCCAAGGGGGTTTACCCGCGATTTTCTCGATGGGCAAATTGATCATAAACACCTCACGGCCAAAATTCTCGCATCTCATCGCGATTTGAAGATGAGTAATGAGATGACGGTGATTGAAGGGACTGGCCATACGGGTGTCGGGTCGATTGTCGATCTCAACAATGCGCAAGTGGCGGCCCTATTGAAGGTTCCTGTTGTGCTTGTCGCCTCTGGAGGACTCGGATCGAGTTTTGACGAGCTGACGCTCAATTATATTGCCTGTGAAAAATATGGGGCGCGGGTCGCTGGGGTGATTTTGAATCGGGTTTTGGAAAAAAAGCGGGAGATGATTCTCGAATATATTCCGAAGGCGCTCGCCCGGTGGAACGTCCCTCTATTGGGTTGTGTTCCCTATACCCCTTTTTTAAGCACTCCGACAATGTCCGACTTTGAAATTCTCTTTGAGACAGAGCTCCTAACGGGAAAAGAAAAGGCTTTTTGCCATTTTGAGCATATTCGCCTCGCTGCGGGGCCGGTGGAGGTATTTCGGACGCAGATGTTACCCAAAGAGCTGATCATCACTCCGGCTGTGAGAGAGGATGTGATCTTGGCCACCTTGACGAAAGTGTGGGATCGGAAAATCGCAGGAGAAGAAAACGATTTGGAAATCGGTTTTATTTTAACGGGGAAAGCAGCTCCTAAAGAGGCGATTGTGGAAGAGATTCGAAAATCGGGACTCCCCATGCTCCACGCGCCTGTGAGCAGTTTTTTCGCAATGAAGATGATCAACAGTTACACCTCCAAATTCCGCAAAGAGGACACATTGAAAATTGCAGAGGCAATCAAGGTCGTAGAAAATCACATCGACTTTGAAAAACTGCAAACAGCTCTTCAGCTCTGATATTCCGAACGCAAGCGCCTGTTGGACAGCTCCGTAAAATAGGGCACTGCTTTTCAAATGTTTGCCCGTAGGGGCACCCTCCTTGGAAGGAAAAATGGCGCTCGCCGATCGGCTGAAAAATTTGAGCCGATGTGGGGCCAAAAATGCTAAAAGTGGCGGTTTTTGTAGTCGCGCACAAATGGAGCGCGCTCGAGTCGACCGATATGACAAGATCGAGTTCACTCATCAAATATTGCCAAGTGGGCACGGGAAGTTTGTCCAATAAAAATGCCCTTTGTAGGGATTTGACAATGGTTTGACACTCCTTTTTTTCTTCCTCAGTTCCCCAGACGAGAAAAAAAGTGGGGCGATAATGCGCTTCGATTTTTTTCAAAAACTGAATCCACGTGTCTGACCTAAGCTGTTTATTGGCCCAGTGAGAACCTGGGCAGATCATCATTCTTGGGGCGGGGCCAAGAGTGACTATTTTTGCAACTTTTTCTCTTTCCTCATCCGAAATCCTAAATTTTGACTTCATTTCAGTATCCGATTTCTCTCCGAATGTCCTTTCGATCAACTCCACGTAAAAGTGGCCAATATTTTGTCTTTTGGAAATGTCAAACCTGAGATTTGTCGCCAAAATATTTGGCCATTCGCGCACCGTTTTTAAACCAAAGCCCACTTTCACCTCCCCTCTTGCAAAAAGGGTGATGAGTCCCGATTTGCAATTGCCCTGCAGATCAAAGATGAAATCGTACTTTTTTTTCCTGAGCTGTTTGAGAGCGCTCCAGAGGTTTTTCTTCTCCCGTAAATTTAAAGGAATCGCCTCAAAGACGAGCGGGTGAGCCGAGACAATGGGGGAAAAAGAGGAGTCGATCGCCCAATCGATCTCAGCGTCGGGAAATCTCATTTTGAGATCATCGAGTACGGGAAACGACTGGATAACATCTCCGAGGGAAGAGGTTTTGACAATTAGGATCCGTTTTGCGGCACACATGCTTCCATATCCGGGAAAAGGGGGGCTTTGACATCGATGACTCTTCCTTTGAAGTTCAAATGGAGCCGCTCGGCGTGGAGCAAAGTCCGCACGCCAAAAAGGGAGCAGGAGTATTTTTTAGCATATTGCCGGTCGATCACGATCGGATGCCCCATTTCGGCCATATGGACCCGGATCTGATGTGTCCTTCCCGTTTGAGGGTAGACTCGGAGCAAGGAGATCTCATGGGAAGAGCGAAGTGTTTCCCACTCGGTAATAGCCAAAAACCCTTTGGGTCCCGATCCCCAGATTGTCTGCCCTTCAAAGAACCCCTTTTTCATCAAAAAACTGCGGATCTCTCCCTTCTTTTGTGTCGGGATGCCATCGACAATGGCCAAATATTCTTTGCCGATTTGCCGCTGCTCAAACATCTCAAACAAAAGGTTCTTTACCTCTAAGTTCTTCGCTAGAATGAGGGCTCCCGTCGTCTCTTTATCGAGCCTATGGACCAAAAACCGATGGGGGCCGAAGGTCAGAAGTGCCGATTTTGGATCACAAATCCACCCTGCCGGTTTATTGACGATCTGGATCTCCTCATCTTCATAGAGAGTGTCGAAGGTCCACTTGCGGCAAATTCTATTTTCCCATCCAGGGGAGAGCTCGATCCAATCCCCTTTTTTGAGCATGCGAGAACCAAAGCGCTCGACTTGGCCATTGACTTTGCATTGATTGGCGTCCAACACTTTGCGCAAAAATTTTCCCGAAACATCCTGAAAACGCCCCTGTAGAAAGGCGATCAGCCGCTCTCCTTGATCTGCGCGCAAATTCACAGCTGCAAGCCCTCAAGAAACTCGACCAAGAGGCGAACGCCATAGCCAGTTCCTTTGATCGGATTGTAGTGTTTTGGTTTTGGGACATAGGCGGGTCCTGCGATATCGATATGGGCCCAAGGGATTTTTTCAGTAAACTCCTGAAGAAAAAGAGCTGCCTTGATCGCCCCTGCTTCTCTTCCAGAAGAGTTGACGATGTCGGCAATGTCCGATTTGAGACTCTCCTTGTAATCGCCATGGACTGGCAATCGCCAGAGGAGTTCATCTGCTTTTTCAGCTGCATCGAGAAGGGAAACGGCAAGAGGGTCATCGTTGGAAAAAAGTCCTGCGTAATCGTCTCCTAGGGCAACGACACAAGCGCCTGTCAAAGTGGCCATATCGACGATGGCACTCGGCTGTAATTGTTTTGCAGCAAAACCGATCGCATCGGCGAGAATGAGTCTCCCCTCAGCATCGGTGTTTGTGATTTCAACTGTTTTCCCCAAGTAGGAGGTGTAGACATCCCCCAATTTGTAGCTTTTCCCATCGATGCAATTTTCTGTGAGCGGCAAGAGGAGATCGACATTCACTTTGAGTTTCAACTGCACAGCGGCCTTGAGAGTTCCCAACACAGTAGCAGCACCTCCCATATCGCATTTCATGCTCAACATGTTATCGGTGGGCTTGAGACTCAATCCCCCTGTGTCGTAAAGGACCCCTTTTCCGATCAAGACGATCTTCTTTTTTGATTTCGGGTTCCCAACATAGCTGAGATGGACGAGTTTCGGCTCCACTTCAGAACCTCGGCTCACCGCGAGAATCAGCCCCATCCCCTCTTTTTCGAGTCTTTTCTTGTCGAAAATCGTCCGTTTGATGGGGGATGGCAGCGCGTGGATTGCCTTCAAGAGCAGTTCGAGCTTTCCATCGGCATTTGCATTGATGAGATCGCGGACAAAGTGGACCCCATCGATCACCGCTTCAATTTTCTCGAGCCGTTTCGATTTTTCAATTCCGACAAAAGTGGCCCTCTCGATGAGCGGCTCCTCTTTTTGATCGGTTTTGTAGCTAAAAGAGTAGTTAGTGAGCAAGAGACCTTCTACGATCCCTTGGAAAAACTCCTGTTTTTGCTTGCATTTCGGGAATAAGAGATGGATCTGTTTTGCTTTTAGAGCTCTTGCCGCTTTGATGGCTGCGGCAAAGCCGCGCCGCAGCGCCTCGACGCTCGCCTCTTCCTGTTTGCCAAGGCCTAGGAGCAAAATCCTTTGCCCCTGGAAATAGCGGCAAGTGGCCTCACCGCTTTTGCCCTGAAAATCGGCAACTGCCCCTCCCATTTCAATGGGGAAGAGGGCCGCCTCTTTAGGCCCTTCCCAAAAGGGAAACACCCACAAATCGGACGGCTCAAGGCCCTTGGAAAAAGCAATTTTCAAAAGGGAACCTCATCGTCAAAAGTCTCCCCTTTTCCTTGTTGGAATGCGCCCGCTTTCACATAAGGATTCACTGGGGGCTCTCCAGAGGGGACGGCCCCAAAGGGAGGAACGGGAGCACCTGTTTGGGCTTGTGGTTCTACGCCACCACCTGCATTTGCACTGCTGGGTTTGCCGCCGAAGGGGCTAAACTCGAGATGCACTGCTGTAATTTCCAACGAGACTTGGGGTTTGCCTTCGCGATCGGTAAAGATTTCTGGTTTGTGGACATCGCCATAGACCATGACAGCGGAGCCTTTTTTCAAAAATGAGAGCATCTTGTCGAACTGCTCTCCCCAAATGGTCACGCGCCACCAAATCGTGACATCTTCCCCCCCTTTTCCTCTTCTAGAGCGGGAGGCCACTTTCAAAGTGGTCACCTTCTTGCCACTCGAAGTGTAACGAACCTCTGGATCGGCTCCGAGATTCCCTGCGATATGGATAAAGTTCACGTACACCTCCAATCAAATAAATAGATTTATACTCCATTATCTTAGGAGAAGACAATCAGGTCAAGTGTTTTTGGAAGTAGGGAATGCGGGGGTAAAAGAGGAAAAAAAGGCCTCCGATAAAGAGGGGGATGCTGAGGATTTGTCCCATGGTCAAATGAGACGAGGAAAGGAGATAGCTCTGCTCAAGTTTCAAAAATTCAATACAGAAGCGAAACCCAAAAACGGCCACTAAAAAAAGTCCTATCACTCTTCCCGGTTTTTTTAAAAGAAAAGAGCTGAAACGCCAAAGACAGGCGAAGAGAGACAAATAGAAGAGCGCCTCGTAAATCTGCACGGGGTGCAACGGGACACTCGGGCTCCGATCTGCAGGGTGGCCAAAGATGACGCCCCAGGGCAAATCGGTGGGGGTGCCCAAGATTTCTTGATTGATAAAATTGCCGATCCGGATGCAAAAACCGGCAAAAGCAGCTGGGATCGCGACGAGATCGAGGAGCCGAACCCAGGTGAGTTCAGGAGCGCTCTTGCGGAGGCGGCCGGCAAAAAGGGCGAGCGCCAAAAGGATCCCGACGGCCCCTCCATGGCTGGCGAGCCCCCCCTCCCAGGTTCGAAAAATTCCGAGAGGATCATTCAAATAATGGCTTGGCCTTTCATAGAAGAGAAAATGGCCGAGGCGCGCGCCGATCAATGTGCCGAGGATCATGTAAAAGGTGAGCCTATCGGTGATTTTAACGGCCTCACTCCGTTTTTGGCCAAAAAAGCGGGTTAAAAGGGAAACGAGAAGGGGAAAACCGACGACAAATCCAAGGGCAAAAAAAGCTCCATACCAGAGGATGGGCCAGTCTAAAAGAGGGAGGCGAAAAATTTCCGGCTTTGGATCCCAGTAAATGACAGAAAACATCCCCTCCATTGAAACAAAAAAAAACTATTTTGGACAGTGAAAATTTAGGCTTTGTTGCATTGAAGGCGGTAAAATAACCACCGAGGATACCGAAAACACCGAGGGGGAGGTTGGGGGGCCAGTTCGATCACATAGGCAACCGACTGAACCGGGACGGGCTTTTTTTTCCTTTTTTCTCGGTGTTTTCGGTGTCCTCGGTGGTTACTTTTCCACCCCTATGTCACTGGAGAGACCGCTGCAGAAGCCCGAAAATAGAGAAGAGCCCCGTTGACGAGGGCCGAACCAATGGCCACATCGATCGTCCCACGCAAATCGATCGGAATCGGGAGGTATCGAAAGAGTAAACCCAGCATCAGCATCGCGCCGATCAATAAATAATAGGTTGGGTGATAGACTTGCGATGGGCGAATGGGCAAGGGGAGCGAAAGAATTCTTCCAACGACACGGCGCACCGTTTTGCTGAGGACAAATCGCCCTTTAAAAAAGCCGATGAGGAGTCCAAAAGCGACGAGGATCGTCCCAGCCCGCTGCGCCGAGCCCAGTATGGGAGAGAGCGACTTAGAGATCGAAGTGGGTTGAAGGATTCCAAGCGAAATGAACCTGAGGCCTTTATAAAGGAGCATGGCGCCGAGAGCAAACCAGATAACGCCCGAAAGGAGAATCCAACCGCGGTGCTTCATATTTCGGACATGATAGCAAAATTTAGAACTTTTGTCGACAAAAATCATTTTCCCGATCTACAATCACCTTTTAAGAATGAAGAGGCAGCTGCAAAACTGCTTTGCCCGGAAAAATCGATGACTTTGAGCCACGTTACGAGTGACAGCGAAGCTGCCACGATCCATTCGACGAGGCCAACCCCTAGTGGGTTGGCTGAGGAGAATGGACGCAACGTGGCTCAAAAGGGCGATTTTAACGGGCAAATGAGTTTTGCTCAGCTGCCTCTAGAGGGCCAATACTTATGAATCTCTCCCTGGCATTTACTCGCATATTATTCATGATTCTCAGCATCTTTTTTATGACCGCTTACATGGTCTCAAGACCTGAAGGCCATGGTTGGATGAACATATCGATTGGCATTGGATTGGGGCTCATTTTGGGTCTTTTATTGATCGGGTTTGGACGTCTTTTTTCCCGTTTCAATTTGCGCGCGTTTAACATTGCGATCATCGGTTTATTCGTCGGCTATTTAATGGGCCAAGCGCTTGTTTTGATCCTATCTGCCATTTTAACAATCAGCGCGGCGTCGATCCATCTTTCGCCCGATGTTTTAGAGATCGTAGAAATTGCCCTTTTTCTCTTTGGGATCTATCTCGGAACGTTGATGGCGATTCGCTCATCAGATGAGTTTTACATCAGTATCCCTTTCATCCGTTTGAGTGCTGGGGAGCAAAAGAAAAAAGAGATGCTCCTCGACCTATCGGTTTTAGCTGATGCCCGCATTCTCGACTTTGCCGCCTCAGGCATTGTCGATCATCTGCTCGTCGTTCCCCGTTTTTTGATGAAAGAGCTCTACATGCTCTCCGAATCGCAGGATGAATCGACGAAGGGGCGAGCCAAACGCTCTTTGGAGACACTGAAAAAACTTGAGGGGCTAAAAGAGCTTGGCCTTCGATACAACGATACCGATTTCCCCGATGTAAGGGACCCAATGGCGAAAATGATCCACTTGGCGAGGCTGCTCGATGCCAACGTGATGACAGCAGATATTAGCCGTGTGCAGGTCTCCTCCCTTGAAGGGGTGCGGATCGTCAATCTCCATACCCTTTCCAATGCTCTAAAACCGCTGATGCAAACGGGCGAACAGATCAAGATCAAAATTTTGCGCTTTGGCAAAGAGCCGCGCCAAGGAGTGGGGTATCTCGAAGATGGGACGATGGTGGTCGTCAACGGCGGAGGCGATTATTTGGGCAAGACCATCGACGCAGCAGTTGTATCTGTCAAACACACCACTTCGGGGAGAATGATTTTTTGCAATGCACCCGATGAAGAAGGGGGGCATCACCACTATGACGATGAAGGAGGATAGCATTCTCGGCCTTGGCACTGACATCATTGAAATTGCCCGGATTCAAGAGAGCATCGCAAGACATGGACAACACTTTCTCGATCGGCTATTTACCCATCAAGAACAAGAGTATTGCCTAAAGTACAAAGATGCAGCGCCCCACTTTGCGGGCAGATTCGCCGCAAAAGAGGCTGTTGCAAAGGCGCTCGGCATCGGGTTTGGGGCTAAGCTCTCTTGGCTCGACTTCGAAATTTTAGGAGATGAATACAATAAGCCGACGGTCCATTTTACAATAGATGCCAAAGAAAGGCTGCATCAGCCAAAAATCGCCGTTTCGATCAGCCATTCGGCCACTGCAGCAACAGCGGTTGCCATCTGGTTCTCATAATGAGGCAGCTGAGCAAAGCTGCTTTGCTAAGGAAAAATCGATGATTTTGAGCCACGTTACGAGTGGCAGCAAAGCTGCCACGATTCGTTCGACGAAGCCAACCCCTAGTGGGTTGGCTGAGGAGAATGGACGCAACGTGGTTCAAAAGGGCGATTTTAACGGGCAAATGAGTTTTGCTCAGTGCCTCACAATGAGAATGGGAGTAGATAGCTGAAGACAAATGCGTTGACCTGCTCTGGGCACGACTTTGCCAAAACTCTCCTCTCGTAGGTGAAGCGGAGCGTCCCATAGACACCGATCCGATAGCCATAGCGGAAGCCCAAATCGATCGATTTTTGCCGAATTTTCGCATATCCATTAAAATGATTGATGGAGACAGTGGTGTAGCGCCCATATCCGTTGATCCCGTCGGCAAAAATGGCAAATTTGTGTCGATCGTCGTAGTTGGTCTCAATCGAAAAAATGCCCCTCACCCAGGGAGAGCCCTTATTTGCGTGACCGACAGCGCCAAACCCCCAAAAACGCCACGCCCATGCGTCGGAAAAGTCAAATTCCTTCCCAAAAGCGAAATTGAGCTCTAAGTCGCAGTTGGCGTGATAGGGACAGCTGATATCGTGCAAACTATCTGTATTCGTAAATCTCGCACTGACTCCTGTGGCGAGGCTCATCTTATCGCCAATGATGTCGTCGAGCCAAAGATAGCGCGCTTGGGCTGCAAAGCTCCGAAAATTGAAGTTTTGCTTGCTCGTGTCGGCCAGTTGCAATTCAGCATCGACGCTCCATTCAGGAGTTGGCGAAAAGTCGAGTCCGAGATAGGCGACATTCGATTGAAATGTATAGTTTAATTTGGGGACGCCCTCTTGTACTTTATCGAAAAAACTGTAAGCGTAACTTCCCAAAAAATGAAACTCCAAGCAATCGCCAAACCAGGGCTGCACTTCGAGTGCAGAACCCAAAAAAGGGAGTAAAAGCAAGAGGAGCTTCTTCAGAGTGAATTGCAAAACTCCACGGCAGCGAAAAATCGATGATTTTGAGCCACGTTGCGAGTGCCAGCAAAGCTGGCACGGTCCATTCGACGAGGGCAACTCCTTGCGAGTTGCCTGAGGAGAATGGACGCAACGTGGCCCAAAAGGGCGATTTTTTCGCGCCGAAGAATTTTGCAATTCACTCTTCATTCGATTCCCATGTGGCTGAGCCACCGCTCGGCATCGAGGGCAGCCATGCATCCTGTCCCTGCAGCAGTAACAGCTTGTCGGTAGGTCGGATCTTGCACATCGCCTGCGGCAAAAACCCCTTCGACCGAAGTGCGCATCGAACCGGGCTTCACTCGAATATATCCGACATCGTTCATCTCAATTTGGCCTTTCAAAAAGTCGGTATTGGGCTTATGGCCAATTGCAAAAAAAACGCCGCCCGCATCGCGCTCTTCGGTTTTCCCATTTTGGATATTTTTCAAGAGCACTTTCTGCACAATCTTATCCCCGGTGATTTTTTCGATGACGCTATTCCAAAGGATTTTGATTTTCGGGTGTTTTTGAGCCCTTTCAGCCATGATTTTGGAAGCTCTCAGCGCATCTCTTCTATGGACGATAAACACTTGGCTCCCATACTTTGTCAAAAAAGTGGCCTCTTCAACCGCGCTATCTCCTCCGCCGATGACATAAAGGGGGCGACCTCGAAAAATGGGAGCTGCGCCGTCACAAACGGCACACGCGCTCACCCCTTTTTGCCAAAATTCCCCATCGCCAGCACCTTCAATTTCGAGTTTTTTGGCAGTTGCACCCGTCGCGACGATGAGCGCTTCGCTTTCCACTTCTGTTTGCGATCCGTGAATTTTGAAGGGGCGCTTCGACAAATCGACCCACTCGACATCTTCGGTGAGAATCGTTGTTCCGAAGCGGATCGCTTGCGCTCGAAAGCGATCCATCAATTCAGGCCCCATGATCCCTTCAGGAAATCCCGGATAATTTTCGACATCGGTCGTGGTTATCAATTGTCCGCCTGGAGGTCCCGACTGAAACCCTTCGTAAAGGAGCGGCACTAAATTGGCCCTCGCTGCGTAAATGGCAGCTGTGTGCGCAGCGGGACCAGATCCGATGATGACTAATTTTCGTTTTTCCATGAAGATGCGCTCTTTTGTTGTTGGGGTTTATTTTGACAGATTTTCTGATTTTTTTGCGAACCTAATGGAATGGGTGTAAATAAAAGCGTTGAGGCGATAGTCGGCCCTAGCTGCTCCACTCACATCCTTCAAAGAGGGATTTCCCGCTTCCAACTTTGTGAAATAGGATCAGCACGGAGAAAAAATATAAAGAGGACGAGAGTTCACAGAGGGTTAATTATAGAGATTAGACGGGGGCTCGCCCCTGAGTTAAGGAGAGTGGAGCCAATCTCCTTAACTCAGGGGCGAGCCCCCGTCTAATCTCTAGTTGATTTATTCCTCTGTGAACTCTCGTCCTCAATTTTTATTTCTCTGTGCTGATCCTATTTCACAAAACTGGATAGGAAGGTCCAGTTCACCAACATAGGTAACACTTTCATTTACACCCTAATGGAATTCTTGAGAAAGTTCTTTGGAGCGCATCGTCGAAGCTAAAAAGACCTCTTGGAACTGCTTTGATAACTCCAGATGATCCATCGTTTTGAGTCCCGCTTCGGTCGTCCCTTTCGGAGTTGCAATTTTACTGATCAAGGTTTGGATGTCACCCGATTTTAAAACGAGTTTTCCCGCTCCCATAAATGCTTGAGCAGCGAGTTTAAGGGCATCCTCATACGAGAGTCCTTCTTTTGTTCCGGCTTTGGCGGCAGACTCGATCAGCCGAAAGACGAATGCGGGTCCGCTTCCCGCAATCGCGGAGGAAATATCCATTAGCTCTTCGGGCACTTGCATCACCTCGCCCATGCAGGAAAAGAGCATTTTTCCAAGACTCTGCAGCTCGGCGCTTGCATTCGGCCCCGGGGAGAGGAGGGTCATCCCCATGAAAACTTCGGAGGCGATATTGGGGATGGAGCGGAGCAGGGGATTTTTTAAAAATTTTCGATAGTAGGAGTGTTTGACGCCCGCCAAGATGGAAATGATCATTTTGGAGGGGTCGAGCTGCAGCGCCTTCAAATCGAGGAGGACTTTTTCTGCTTGCTGAGGTTTGACGCAAAGCAGGAGAAGATCGCTCTTTTCGGCAAGGGTTTTGAGACTGGTCGAGGTGAGGCCAAATTTGGCCTCATTTTCGCGCATTTTGTGGGCATCTCTTTGGATGAAGTTGATCTTTGATGGGGAGACCAATTTTGCAAGCGTAACCATCTTAAATAGAATCTGGGCCATAGACCCAAACCCGATGAAGCCCAAATGGCAATCTGACAGGTGCATAAAGTTAAAATAGGGAAAAATCATTTAATTGCCAAGTTCTGTCCCTTTCCTTACAATGGCGCTATAGAAAATCCGAGGGGGAATTGCTCAAGTTAATTCATAGGGTATTTGGCCTTTATCAAGGGGAGGGTCCCCTTGCGATCCGCTTTGCCCGTTTGGCAGTTTTTTGGGCCTTTGGGAGCTCGTGTCTCGACACATTGAGCGATGGCCTCTTTTTGGAAAAAATTGGGGCGCAAAGTCTCCCTGGGGTCTACCTTTCGATCGCCCTTGGGATGATCGGCGTCTCCTCTTTGGTCCTCTACAGCCTAAGATCGATGAGCCCGTACCGCATTTTGATGACTGCCCTCGCCATGGGGGTCCTCTTATGCCTTGTGGGGGCGACCCTCGTTAACGCCTCTCCCCCGATCTGGTTTTGGTATGCGATCAAGATCACCTCGCGGATGTTTTTTGCTGTGATGATCGCCTGTTCTTGGACCTTTACCGACCAGTATCACGATCTGCAAGATGCCAAGCGGATTTATTCGCTCTATAGCGCCGCCTATTTTTTAGGGACGATCATATCGGGGGTCGCGATCAATTTATTCCTCGATCGGATCGGTTTTTCAGGGCTCCTTGCTTTTTCTGCTGCATCGATTGGATTTGCGATGTGGGAGGCCAAGGGGATTGCTCACAAGGGCAAGGCGGTGCATGACGACACGGTGGAAGGGATCTTTTCAGCCAGCCGCGACTCCTTTGGATCGGTCGTGCGGCTCATCACCCGCTCGAGATTTACGATTTTGCTCCTCCTCATGAGTCTTTTTGTCCAGATCCTCATCACGGTGACCGAATTCAACTACATGGAGTCTTTTGGAAGGTTTTTCAAAACGTCGGGCCAGGCGCTTGCACAAGGGGAAATCGCCGAATTTTTAGGAAAATGCCGAGCGATCATCTCTCTTTGCAACATCGTCTTTGGGGTCTTTTTCTATAGTCGGTTTGTGCGCAGAACGGGGATCAACAATGCCATTTTGATCACTCCCCTCTTTTTTGCGGGGCTCTATTCGGGTTGGGTTTTTCAAGATGCGATGGGGTTTGCCATTTTGGCCCTTGTGGCCCTCGACGGGATCCTCTTTACGGTCGAAGACAATTGCTTTAACCTCCTGTCGAATGCGGTGCCGACGAAGCTGAAATCGAAAGTGAGGATCATCAACGACTCTTTCTTTGAGCCGATTGGGATGCTCATCAGCTCGCTTCTCCTCTTTGCCATTTCCGGGGGGAGCCGCTGGCTCGGGCTTATTTTAACCCTTTTCTTCCTCATTTTGGCCCTTGCGATTCGAACCCTTTATTCCCAAGCGATCATGCTCAATTTGAAGGACAACGCTCTCCATTTTGAAAGGAGATTGAAAGGGTGGCTCGCCTCCCTTTCGAGGCGCGATCAAAAAGAGGCCAAAAAAGATATTTTAGAGGCTCTCAGGTCCCCTTCTGAAGAGACGCAACTGCTCGGAATCGAATCGCTTTTACAGCTGGGCGACGGCCTTCCCCAAATTTTGTCGATTGCCCGCAGATTTAGCACCATCTCCAAAATCCAGTTTTTGCGCCTCTTGGAAAACTCCCCTTTTTCTCAAGAGGCGAGGGTGATTGAAATGGTCGATAGCTGGACCGATGAAAATGAGTCTCCGGAGCTCGCCAAGTGGGCCTATCTCTACCTTGCGAAAAAGGGGCTCCACCACCCCGAAAAGGCGGAAGACGATCTGGACGATCCCGATCTCTTTTTAAGGGCAGCGGCCATTTTGACGATGAAAAAATCGCTCGCCAATACGTCGATCGACTACGCCGCCCTCAACCGGACGATTGCGAGCAAGAAGCTCGATCTGCTCTTAAAATCGGAACGGGTCGATGAGATCAGCATGGGACTCGATATTTTGGCTGAAGAGAACACCGTTGAGGCGGCGCAGCGGGCACTCCCCTTCCTCTCTCACGAGGCGATCATCGTCAAAAGGGCCTCTGCCCGCTGCATCGCCAAAATGGCAGACCGGCGCCTTTCTCGCCACGCGACGCAGCTCATTGAAGAGTGTGAAACAGCCCGAGACAATCTCGTCCGCCTCTCTATTTTGGAGGGGCTCGGGAAAATTGCCGACTCGACGACGACGAAAGAAATTTTACTCGCAAGCGTCCATTTTCGCCCCAATGAAAGGCGCAAAACGGAAGAGATCATCGCCCAGATGGGACTCAAGATCGTCCCCTTGCTCATCAGTTTAACCAAAGATATCGCCCTTCCCGAAAGGGCTCGGCTCCTCGCAGGAAAAATTTTAGGGAGACTCGCCCTGCCCCAATTGCAGGCAAATCTGATCGACATCCTCGACATCGAAATCGAAAGGGCCTATTTTTATTTCTACTTTGGCCATACGATCCAGCAGCAATATCCCCTTCACGATCTCGAAATGCTCCAAAGCGCCCTTTTGAGCGGCTACCAATCAGTGATCGACTTCATCATCCACCTGCTCGGGGCTGCCGGCTCTTTGGAAGACCCCGAAATGCTCGTGAGAGCCCTCCATAGTCGCAATGAAAAAGTCCACTCCCACGCCGTTGAGAGCTTGGAAAAGACGTGCGATCTCCGGATTTTCAAGCTGATTGCCCCTCTTGTCGATGATTTACCTTTGGAGGAAAAAATGGCGGCCTGTCTGAGATGGCAAGGAGATTATCCGAAGTTGAGCCTGTTTGAGTTGCTCGGAAAACTGGAGCAATCGCCGACCCTATTTGATCGGATTGTCGCAGTGAAACTCAAAGCTAAGCTGCAAATGCCTAACTGGCGCCAACAATTGAGAGAGCAGATGAAGCTCTCCGACGAAGCCTTTCACCAATTTGCCTACGAGTTACTAGAAACATGAAAAGTTTGATTGAAAAAGCCTTCTTTTTAAAAAAAATGCGCCTCTTTTCAGACCTCGATCTGGAGATCCTTTTGGCGATCGCCGAAAAACTGCATGAAGATCAGTACGATAAAGAGGAGCGGGTATTCACTCCCGGCCAAGTGGCAAACCGGATCTATTTGATCGTCACGGGGGGAGTCGAAATCTTAGATGCGCAAAGGAGACATTTGACCGATCTCGGACCCAGCGATGCGTTTGGAGATGAGTCGCTTTTCAATGAACTCCCGAGGGGCTACTTTGCCATCTGCAAAGCAGATACCCTCTTTTTGACCCTCTCGAGAAGCCACCTCCTCTCTCTCATCTCAGAGTGCCCCTCCGTTGCGGTCACCTTGCTGCAAGCCTATTCTCAGCAGCTCCCCTGCAGATATGCGCATATGGTCGGTGCTGAGCGATGAAAATCCGAACGCGCATGCTCCTTTTCCTCTTGCCAACTCTCGTCTTGAGCATCGCCCTCATCTCGACCCTGCTCGCGATCAACTGGTACAAAGAGATTGTCGAGGGGTTTCGGACCCGCCTCAAGTCGGCCGTTGTCGCAACAGCCCTGTCGGGCGGCACGTCGAGCGAAGGGCGTGAGCAACTGCGCGATCAGCTCCAGGTCACAGCCCTCTATTTTGTCCCGATCCACTCCCCCGAAATTGAGACCATTTCAAAAAAAATTCACATCACTCCGATCTATAAAAGCAAAGAGGGGACAAAAGTGATGACCGGTTACGCCCCCATTTTTGATCCCAACGGATATCTGATGGGACTCATGGCAGCCGATATCAATGTGAGTCTTATCGATAAAAAATTTCAGGAGAGTCTGCTCCTCATCCTCCTTTTTGCAGGCCTTACGATCGCCATCGTCGTCGTCACCTTGATTCCGCTCGCCAATAAAATCTCAAAACCGGTCCAAAGATTGAACAACTCGGCCCTCGCCATCGCGGCGGGGCAATACGGCGAATCGATCCAGGTGAGTGGCCCAAAAGAGATCGTCGAACTTGCAAACACCCTAAACACGATGAGCGAGTGCCTCCACGAAAACATCAACCGCCTCAAGGAAAATTCTCTTTTGCGTGAACGAATGTACGGCGAATACGAGTGCGCAATGCTTTTGCAACACATGATGCTCCAAAAAAATATTGACGATTGTAGATCGGATACAATTGCCGCAAAATCGATCACCTTCTTTTCCGAAAGCCCCAAGGGGCTACTGCTCGACTTCCCGAAAACGGAGAGCCCTACCCTCTTTCAGATCCAAATGATCGAGGCCGAAGAGGAGGGGTTCGAGGGGATGTACCAACTCCTCACCCAATACAAACTCTTTAAAAATAAAGAATTTCCTTTCATCGGCACCTCGTTGTCGTTCGACCAAACTACCTCCACCCTCCAAATCAAAGGGCCCCATACCCCCTTTTGCTGGTCGCTCGACGAGAAGAAATTTTTAGAACCCACGCAAGGGGTTTTGAAGGTCGATTCAGGCGACTACCTTTTCCTCTTCAACCAAGGACTCTCTAATCTCTATAAAGGACCCAAAGAGCTCTCAGAGCTCCTCTCCAAAGTGCTTAAGGTTTTTGCCTCTGAAGGGCTGGAGACAACAACGGCCATGCTCCAAAAAGAACTCTCCTTTGCCACCAAACGGATATCCCTAAAAGAGGATATCCACCTCCTCTGCTTTCAAATACTGAATATATAATAAATTTTTTACATACTAAAACATTTAATTAAAATATAGAACAGTATATAATTTAGTATATTTAAAAATAAATTGAGGATAAAATGAACCAAATAAATGGGCTTCGTCCGATAAATACAATTGTTTCCCATGGCCTAGTGAGGGGCGATCTGCAGGAAGTCCCTAAGTGCGGGATCTGTTTTGATACACAAAAAAAAGTGAACTGTATTGGCTCAGATCGAATTGTCTGCCACAGGGCTCCCCCTTCTGAAAGAAATCCAGAGAATATAATCTATCATCCCTTTCATAAAACCTGCTTAGGCGAGTGGCTTATAACCCCAAATAGCAAAAATAAATGCCCAAATTGCCAAACCATTCTTAGTAACGAAAGCATTGAGCAAGAGTTGGCTCTATCCCCAATGGAAAAAGGGGTGCAGATGGCAGAAAATTTACTCAAATGGGCTGTCAGAGGGGCTTTCTATGGCGCATGGTCGTGGGCAGCCACATACACACTCATAGGCCATCAAACCGATCTAGGAGACTTTTCAAGTAATATTATAATCTCAGCGGTGACGAGCTCAATTATATGCCCATTGATAGCAAAAAGTATTGCAGCTAACCCAGACTTTGTGGGTAAGCTTCGTTACGCCGCTATTCCAATTGCGGCTATTTTGTGGTCCTTTCCTTCCCAGGAGACAGGAATTTCTTCCCAGGAGACAGGAATTCAAGAGACAAACATTGATGCTCGCCTTGCCTTACGAAGTCTCGTAAAAGCCGTCCCCCTAATGCTGGGTCGAAGTGGAATGGGGATGGTGATGCCAGAGCTATCCAATTTTGAACGGGAGCTTGACAACTGGTCTTGGAAAGCAGTCCCAGGCCTGGCCTTGGGCGTTGCTTCGCGTATGCTATTCAAGTGGTGGGGTTCGAGCTAATCTCTAAGACTAAACAGTATATAATCTTAAAAACAGATTAAGGATAAAATGAATCAAGTAAATGAGCTTCCGACAAACACAATTGTCCCCTACGACCTAGTGAGGGGCGATCTGCAGGAAGTCCCGGAGTGCGGGATCTGCCTTGATACACAAAAAAAAGTGAACTGTATTGGCTTAGATCGAATGATCTGCCACAGGGCTCCCCCTTCTGAAAGAAATCCAGGGAATACACTCTATCATTACTTTCATAAAACCTGCTTAGGCGAGTGGCTTATAACCCCACATAGCGAGAACAAATGCCCAAATTGCGAAACTGTTCTTAGTAATGAAAGCATTGAGGAGGAGTTATCGCCATCCCTAATGGAAAAAGGGGTGCGGGTGGCAGAAAATTTCCTCAGAAGGGCTGTTAGAGGGGCTTTCTATGGCGCATGGTCTTGGGCAGCCGTATACACACTCATGGACCATCATCGAACCGATCTAGGGGACCTCCTCTTACAGGATATTATAAAGTCAGCGGTGCTGAGCTCAATTGTGTTCCCATTGTTAGGGAGGGATATTAGAGCTAACCCAGCCCTTTTTTTTAAGTCTTCTTGCGCCGCTTTTTCGATTCAGGGTAGTTTGGAATATTACCTTTCCTCTTTCCAAGAAACAAACACTACTGCTCGCATATGCTTCCAAACTTTCCTTAGAATCCTCCCCCTAATGCTGAGTCGAGATGTAGTGGGGATGGCGATCCCAGAAATGTTCGCAACAGCCGAGCTTTTAGAACGGAAGATTGACAACTGGTCTTGGAAAGCGGTTCCAGGCCTGGCCTTGGGCGTTGCTTCGCGTATGCTATTCAAGTGGTGGGGTTCGAGCTAATCTCTAAGACTAAACAGTATATAATCTTAAAAACAGATTAAGGATAAAATGAATCAAGTAAATGAGCTTCCGACAAACACAATTGTCCCCTACGACCTAGTGAGGGGCGATCTGCAGGAAGTCCCGGAGTGCGGGATCTGCCTTGATACACAAAAAAAAGTGAACTGTATTGGCTTAGATCGAATGATCTGCCACAGGGCTCCCCCTTCTGAAAGAAATCCAGGGAATACACTCTATCATTACTTTCATAAAACCTGCTTAGGCGAGTGGCTTATAACCCCACATAGCGGGAACAAATGCCCAAATTGCGAAACGATTCTTAGTAATGAAAGCATTGCGCAGGAGTTAGCGCTATCCCCAATGGAAAAAGGCATAGGGAAAGGGGTGCAGATGGCAGAACATTTACTTAGAAGGGCTGCTAAAGGGGCTTTCTATGGCGCATGGTCGTGGGCAGCCGTATACACACTCATGGGCCATCAAACCGATCTAGGAGACTTCTCAGAGAGTACTATAAGATCAACAACGATGCACTTAACTATGCTCCCATGGTTAGCGAAAGGTTTGAGAGCTCCCCCAGATCTTTCTTTTCTGCTTTGTTACGTCTCTGTTTTTCCGATTCTGGGTAGTTTGGAGTATTGGCTTAGCCTTTTCCAAAAGACAGAAAATGCTGTTCGCAACGGTATCTTACAAACTTGCTTTAGCGCCATCCCCCTAATACTGAGTCGAGATGTAATGGAGGCGATAAGACCAGAGCTATCCGATTTAGAACAAAAGATTTACAACTGGTCTTGGAAAGCAATCCCAGGCCTGGCCTTAGGCGTTGCTTCGCGTATGCTATCCAAGTGGTGGGGTTCGAGCTAACCTCATGGGACATCTTTTGTCCCATTAAATATGCATGGGACAAAACCCCAATTCTTTTCATCCCGAAAAACTATAACTAATAATAATTATTTTACTTCATAATTAATCATAAATTAACTATAATGTTAAGGAAAAGGTAAATAATAGGAGATAATAAAATGAATTCAATTAATTACGAAGACGTCACAAGACTATTGAAAGTAATGGACCGTTCCGTAGCAAAGGAAGCTAAAAACGCCCAAAGAGTAACCCGCCTTACCACAAAGGACAAGGAACCAAAACCATTAGATAAAATCTCTTTTATTTGTGACAATACATTAAAAGAAGAAATTATCGATAAATCAACTATACTTGAAAGGATTCTCAAGCTGTCCAATAAATATATAAAGAAATACGAAAACAAAAACGAAGAGTTTTTAGAGCTAAAGGGGATATTGGACGACAAGCTGAAAGAACTCCGCCTCTTGCGCAACAATGAGACCCTTACTCTTGATGTTGAAGAAGAAGAAGGTTGTGCTGATAAGATCAGCAAGCGGCTGAATACGACAACAAGCACCCTCTACACGGTTGCTGTATCTATTCTCACGGTCACCGCTTTCGGTCTCGGCTACCTTGCTAATAGCCCGGCGACAAAATAGTCCCAAAAAAAGAGAGCCAGCAAAGGAATTTTGCTGGCCCGATTTTCTTTAAGCGTTCACTTTTCTCTTTTCGATGTAGTCGACCACGTCTCCCACAGTCTTGAGTTTTTCCGCATCTTCTTCAGAGATCTCAAAACCGAAACGCTCTTCAAAAGTCATGATTAGCTCAGTCAAATCGAGAGAATCGGCATTCAGATCCTCCACAAACGACTTTTGGAGCGTTACGTCGACGACATCAACACCTAACTGTTCGACGATGATGTCAATCACTTCTTTTTGTATTGTCATAATTTCCCTTTAAGGTTTTCCAAAAAATTTACATCACCATTCCGCCATCGACTGTGAGCACTTGCCCGGTCACGTACCCGGCAAGATCACTGGCTAAAAACAGTGCAGCATGAGCGATATCGCGTGGATTGCCGATACGGCTCATCGGTATTTTCGACAAAATGGCCTCTTTCACTGCCGGGGCAAGCAGATCGGTCATCTGGGTCTCAATGTAGCCCGGCGCAATGCAATTGACCCGAATATTTCGGCTTGCGAGCTCTTTCGCAAGCGACTTCGTAAATCCAATCATCCCCGATTTCGATGCGGCGTAATTCACCTGTCCCGCATTTCCGGTAAGTCCGATCACCGAGGTAATATTAATGATATTTCCACTGCGCGCCTTCATCATCGGGCGGCTCATCGCTTTACAAGTGTGATAGACCGACTTCAAATTGACGTCCAGGACGAGATTCCAATCCTCTTCGCTCATTCTCATGAGCAAATTGTCCCTCGTAATCCCCGCATTATTCACCAAAATATCGATCTTCCCAAACTCTTGGATGATTTTCCCAAAGGCCTCTTCGACTTCGGCAGCCTTCGAGACGTTGGCGATAGAGGAGAGCACCTTTTGCCCCGGATCCAATCGGCACGCCTCAATCTCTTTTACAGCAAGCGCCGCCCTCTCAGCATTCGTCCCTAAAATCGCAACATCTGCCCCATGCTCTGCAAATAGACAGGCAATCGCCTTTCCAATCCCCGCAGTCCCCCCGGTAATGAGCGCCGTTTTTCCCTTAAGTAGCTGCATATACAAACTCCAAATCTTTGAGAACTTCAATCGAATGGGCAGAAGAGATTCCCATCTTTTTCCCAAGGCCTGTGAGGGTTTTTCCACACCCGATTTCTAAAAATTGATCGATGCCAGCTTCTTGCATAGCCAAAACTCCCTGCTCCCACTTCACCGGTTGGGTCACTTGGGAAATGAGAAATTTCCGCACCTCGGCCACCCCTTTGACGTATGATCCCGGCACGTTCATCACAAAACCAATAGAGCTCTCAGAGATGTTCGCCCCTTCAATAAAAGGGGTGAGCCCCTCTTGGGCGCTTCGCATTAAAGGACTATGGAAAGCTCCGCCGACGCTGAGCGGCAAAACTCGTCTTGCCCCTTTCGCCTTTAAATGCTCCATCGCCAGAGCAATCCCCTCTTTCGTTCCCGAAATCACCGTCTGCGCTGGCGCATTGAAATTGGCCACCCACACCCCTTTTAATTCTTGCACCGCAAGGAGCACTTCTGGCGCTAGTAGGCCGAGAACTGCCGCCATTGTCCCCGGAGCTTTTTGGCACGCCTCATTCATGAGCCTCCCCCGTTCTCTCACGAGAAAAAGGGTTTTTTGAAAGGAGAGCCTTCCGGATGCGAAAAGGGCAGTATACTCCCCTAAACTTAAGCCCGAACAGACACTCGGGACAATCTCCGGCAGTTGCTGCCGAACAACCCTTAAAATCGCAACACTTGCAATAAAGATCGCGAGCTGACTGTTTTTTGTCTCTGTCAGCGTCTCTTCAGGCCCTTCAAAAATAATTTTTGAGAATTTTTCCCCGAGAAGATCATCCGCCTCTTGGAAAGTCTCTTTGGCAATGGCAAATGAGTCAAAAAAATCTTTTCCCATCCCCACCTTTTGAGCCCCTTGTCCGGGGAAAACAAAGGCCCACTTCATTCGGCCCCCAAAATCGCAGCGCCCCAGGTAAGCCCAGAGCCAAATCCGGTCAACATGACCTTTTCCCCTTTTTGTAGGGGGCCCCTCTTTAAGAGTTCGTCCAGAGCAATGACAACGGAAGAGGCCGAGGTATTTCCATACTTATGGACTGTTTTAAAGATCCTTTCGGGCGGCAAATGCTCAAAGCGCTTTGCGATCGCATCGATAATCCGGACATTCGCCTGATGGGGGACGAGCCAACTGATCTCTTTTTCTGTGAGTCCAGCCCCCTCAAGACAGCTTTTGCAAGCCATCTCCATCCTTCGGACGGCATGCTTAAACACCTCGTTGCCGGCCATTTGAATGAAATGTTCGCAATTGTCGATGGTTTTTTGCGATGCTGGCTTGCGCACACCGCCCGCGGGCATGATGATCAGCTCTGAAAGGTCCCCATCCGCCCCTAATTCAATGTTTTCAATGGCAAGGCCTTTCCCTTCTGAAGAGACGACGCAGCTGGCCGCCCCATCGCCAAAAAGGACACAAGTCGAGCGGTCTTTGTAATTCGTGATGGCGGAAAGTTTTTCCGTCGTGACGAGCAAAATGTTTTTATACACCCCACTTTCAATAAAAGACTTTGCGATGGCAAGAAGGTAGAGAAAACCGGCACAGGCAGCCTGAATATCGGCTCCGGCCGCTTTTTTGGCCCCGATTGCGCTTTGGATAAGACAGGCAGTGCTCGGGAAAATATAGTCTGGGGTGATGGTCGCAACCAAGATGAAATCGATCTGATCGGGGGTCATTTTAGCATCTGCAAGGGCGAGGAGGGCCGCTTTTGCGCCCATCTGGGATGTGAACTCATCCTCTTTCGCGATGCGCCGCTCTTTCATTCCGGTACGGGTCACAATCCACTCGTCCGAGGTGTCGACCAACTTTTCTAAATCGGCATTGGAGAGCACCCTCTCAGGCAGGTAGGAACCTGTACCTATAATTTTTGCTTTACATCTCGTCATATATGGGAGCGAGTCTACCCGATCGCCCTTTAATTGGAAAGGGAGGACTGATAGCAAATCAAATTTTAATCATGCCTAAAATTGGCTCTCTTGATAAATTAGTCGTTATGGCGCATCGATACCCGGAAGAACTCGTCAAACTGATCGCCCACCTAAAGAAATGGCCAGGTGTGGGCACTCGCACTGCTGAGCGGTTCGCTTTTGAGCTCCTCAGGTGGGAGGAGAGCGAGCTCCGGGCACTTGGGAAAACGCTTTTCGATCTCAAAGAAAAGGTCCCTCCCTGCCCCACTTGCGGCTGTCTTTACAATGGAACATCATGCTCTTTTTGCCACCCACATCGCGATCCCACATCTCTTTGCATCCTCGCATCAGCCAAAGATGCCTTTGCAATCGAAGAGACGGGGCAGTATAAAGGTCTATATCACGTAATCGAACATCTCCTCTCGCCGCTCGACGGCAGACACTCGCACACTTTACGTCTCGATCTTCTTGAATCGAGAATTCAGGAAAACAAAGTGAGTGAGATCATCATCGCATTTGATTCGACTCTCGAGGGAGATACAACGGCCCTCTATTTGAAAAAGCAACTCGAAAGGCCCAATCTTTTCATTTCAAGACTCGGTTGCGGCGTTCCTGTGGGAAGCAGTTTAGAAGCAATTGACGGAGGGACCTTGTCTCGCGCATTTGTGACAAGACAAAAGATCTGATTTACAGAAAATCCCCCCACTTTCTATAATCAGACGACTACGGATAACCAAAAATGCAACTGTTGAGATCCTACGCACTACTCTCCATTCTCCTCGCGAGCGCAGTAGCTCCATTTCCGATATATGGCGCTGAGGTTTATGACGAAAAGAAGGTTTGCGAAATTGAAATTCTCGTCGACTCTAAAGATGGGACGAGTGTCGATTCGGGCCCCATTTTGTCTCGGTTAAAGACGCAAAAGGGAGACGATTTTTCCCAACTTACGTTTGACAGCGATCTCAAGGCGCTCGCCGATGAATATGATCGCGTAGAGCCCTCAATCCAACTTAAAAACGGCTGTGTCTACATCACCATTCACATTGCCCCAAAGCCGATCATCCACCAGATTCTTTGGAATGGCAATCTGCAATACAGCACATCGACCTTAAAAAAAGAGCTCGATATTCAGCCAAATACCGTGTTCAACCGACAAGAGTTCAACAAGGCTTTCAACAAACTCAAAGAGTTTTACTTTAAAAAGGGCTATTTCGAATCGCAGCTCTCCTATTATCTCCAACCGGTACCTGGAAGCAACCAAATCGACATCCACGTCGACGTGCAAGAGGGGCGCCCTGGGCACATTCTGAAGATCGTCCTCAACGGTTTCACAAAATCGGAACAGAGCGATATCGAAGAGCAAATGTATCTCAAAAAGTACAACTTTTTGCTCAGTTGGATTACCGGATCTGGGATCTATCGCGATGAGGCCTTAGAGCAAGATCGGATGACGATTCTCAACTTCTTGCACAATAAGGGCTACGCCGATGCGCGGGTCCAAATCAATCTCATTGAAGATCCCCAAAGTGGGAAATTGATCATCGACATCAATGCCGAGCGGGGCCCCATGTACCACTTTGGATCGGTCACTTTTGAGGGAAATACTCTCGTCTCGGACGGCGAGATCGCCAAAAAGTCGCTCATTGCTGAAGGGGGCAATTTTTCCCCTGAGAAAGTGCGCGACACATCGCAAGCGATCAAAGATCTCTACGGCCAAAAAGGGTATATCGATGCGAGCGTGCAATACGAGACCAATGTGACTGAGGACGAGCCCGTTTTCGACGTCCATTACACAATCGATGAGGGGCAACAATACAAGGTGGGGTTGATCCATATCTTTGGCAACTCGTCGACGAATAGCAATGTGATCTTGCGCGAATCGCTCCTCGTCCCTGGAGAGACGTTCGACTCTCGCAAATTGAAAGCGACACAGCAAAGGCTTGAGGGAATCGGCTATTTTAAAAGCGTCAACGTCTATGCAGTTCGATCGGCAGATGACGAGGATTTGGGGGACACTTATAGAGACGTCTATATCGAGGTAGAGGAGACGACGACGGGGAATGTGAGTCTCTTTATGGGCTTTAGCTCTATGGATGATGTCTTTGGCGGACTCGATTTGACGGAGCGCAACTTTAACCTGCGGGGTTTGAGCAAGGCTTGGAGAGGGCAACTGTCGGCAATGCGCGGCGGCGGAGAGTTTTTCCACGTGAAGGCCACGGTGGGTAAAAAGCAGAATAACCTTTTGATCTCATGGATGAACCCCTACGTCAACGATACCCTTTGGCGGCTCGGCGTTGAATTGAGTAGAACCTTTAGCGAACTGCAAAAACATGTCATTGTGGTCTCCTACGGTGGATCGGTCTATGCCAACTATCCGCTCACCAATTACTGGACGGCTGGGATGCGTCAGCGCTTAAGACACTCTAAAGACGATCTCAGCCTTCACCCGCTCGGAAATTCTGCCATTGCGATCAACTCGGTCAATGAGGCCAAGACGTCGCTGGATCAAAAGGGCCTTGTCTCTGCCTTTAGCGGGAATTTGAGCTATGACTCGACCGACAATGCGTTCAAGCCCCATCGAGGCTGGCGCTCCTACCTTGAGGCTGAGGTGGTCGGAGTTGGGGGGAATTACGATTTCTTCAAAGCGAGCTATCTCAATTCGATCTACTTCCCTATCTGGCGCAAAGGGACACTGAAGCTGAGAGGCGATTTCAAATATATCTTTGCCTATGGCAGGACATCGAAGAAAGAGGTCCCCTATAGTGAGCGGTTCTTCCTCGGGGGTGAAACGACAGTGCGCGGCTATAAGCCGTTCCTCTTGGGACCGGCCGTTGAACTCGTCAATGACGCGGGGCAGAGCGAGCCGACCAACACACCCTATGGGGGCCTCTCCTCATCGCTCCTTTCTCTTGAGTACAATCAGGAGATCTTTAGGATGTTGGATATCTTTGGCTTTGTCGATGTGGGCAGCCTTGAGTTTAAAGAGATTTCCATTTCGAAGATCAGACCTACAGCGGGTGCTGGAATTCGGATTGACATTGGAAACCGGACCCCGATCATCGTCGGTTATGGTATTCCTCTAGTCAAAAAAGACCGAAATCACCGAAAATGGCAGAAAGTCTTCTTCTCAATGGGTGGACAATTTTAACAAAAATGTAAAGGAGCATGTATATGCAAAAATTTTTCCTTATAGCTGCTGCGGCGGCGACAGTTCTGTCGGGCGCAGTGAGTGCAAGTGATCGCCATGATTCAGAACTTCCTGTGATTGGCGTGGTCAATTTTGCCAGCTGTATCACCGAATCCAAAGCGGGTAAAAAAGAGCAGGAGAATTTAGAAGTGATGCGCAAGCAGCTGACCGAGCTGGTTGAAAGCACAGATCTGGAATTGCGAGAGATTTCGGCGAAATTTGAAGATCCCGAGTATTTGGACAGCCTTTCCCCCAAAGCGGAAGAGGAGCTGAAGACAAAATTCCAAGCGAGACAAGAAGATCTTTCCCGCTATCAAAACCAGTTTTACCAAATGATGAACCACGCGCAGATGCAGATGCTGCAAAAAATCAGCAGCAATATCGCAAAGGCATCTGAGATGGTTGCGAGTGAAAGAAAGCTCGATTACGTCATGAATAAAGAGGCCTGTTTCTACATCAGACCCGATCTCGATGTGACCCCACTTGTGATTGGAGAGATGGACAAAAACTTTGAACTCGATGAGAAAGCGAGAAAGCTCACAGACAATGTAGAGCAAGTCCAACCGCTCGATGAAACTTTGCTTGAGGATCAGGCGGGTTAATGAGCTATACGCTCGAAGAGCTGGGCGCACTCCTCGGCGCCCAATGGATCGGCGATCCAAGTAGCGTCATTTCGGGTGTCAACACACTTGAAGAGGCGCTCCCTCAGGACGCCTCTTTCCTTGCAAATCCCCGCTACACTGAGGCGATGAAGAAGAGCCGTGCGGGGGTCATTTGCATCTCGTTTAAGGCCGAAATTTCTGAGGGGAAAAACTATCTTCTTTCGGACGATCCTTCCCGCACATTTCAGCAAATCATCGAGCTGCTCATCCCGACGGGGAGCAGTGGATTTAGCGGCATTCATCCGAGTGCGGTGATCCACGAGAGCGCGAAAATCGGCGCCAATGTGTCGATCGGGCCACATGCAGTGATCGATCGGGACGTAAAAATTGGGGCAGGTACGCGGATTGGCCCTGGCGTCTGTATCGGCTTTGAAGTGGAGATTGGGGAAAAGTGTGAGCTCCACCCCAATTCTGTTGTCCGGGAAAGGTGCCGTTTGGGAAGCCGGGTCATATTGCAACCGGGGGCGATCATTGGCTCTTGTGGTTTTGGCTATACTCCCGATGTTTTTGGCAGGCACATCAAGTTGGAGCAGGTGGGCATCGTCATTTTGGAAGACGATGTGGAAATTGGGGCGAATACGACGATTGACCGCTCCCGATTTAAGGCGACCATTGTCCGTGAAGGGACCAAAATCGACAACCTCGTCCAAATTGCCCACAATGTAGAGGTGGGCGAACACAACATCATTGCGGCGCAAACGGGGATTGCCGGCTCGGCGAAGACCGGAAAGTACGTGATGTTGGGGGGGCAAGTGGGGGTCGTTGGACACGTCGAGCTTGAGGATCACGTCCTCATTGCGACCCGCGGCGGGGTGAGCAAGTCTTTGAAAAAGGGGAAATATCGGGGCAGTCCTGCCATTCCGATCAACGACTATCACCGTCAAGAGGTGTATGTGCGCAAGCTTGAAGAGTATACGCAAAGGCTAAAACAGCTCGAAGAAAAGCTGCAAAATTGTAATAGCTCAGTCCCCTGTGGGACCTGAACTGTTACGCAGAATTCTCTTGTCTCTTGAGCCCTTTTCGCGGTAGACAGGGGGTATGCTTGAGATCTATTTAAAAGAGCAGCGGGATAGCCCTTTCAAACAGATTGCCGAATTTCTCCCTGGCAGTTGGATCTATGCGAAGGAGGCAAACCTCGAAGATCTGACGCGGATTGCCGAAGTGACCAAGATCGAGCTCAACGACTTGAGAGATAGTTTAGATAAATATGAATTGCCCCGCGTCGAGCATATCGATGACAACGTCCTTTTTTTTCTCCGCCATCCGGCGGGCGCAGAATTGGGTCTTTACACCGATACTCTCACCTTAATTTTGACAAACACCTACATCATTGCGATCTCGCCTCATCAAAGTGAGGTCATTGAAAATCTGATTGCGAATAACACCCATTTAGGCGCCACACAAAAACCGAAATTGATTCTCCACATCCTCTTAAAAATCACGCAAGATTACACCAATAGCATCAAAAGAGTCCGCGCGAGCATTTTAGGGGCAGAAGAGCCGCCCAAAATTGTCGACAGCAACGCGATTGTCGTTTTGACGAAAAACGAAGAGATTTTGAACCAATACCTCACCTCTTTAGTGCCGATGCGCAATCTTTTAGAAAAGATGGCATCGGGCAGGTTTATGAATTTTTACGAGACCGATCTCGATCTTTTGGAAGATTTGATGATTGCGATGCACCAATCGGAAGATGTTTGCGGTGTCAATATCAAAAGCATTCGGAGTTTGCGAGACTCTTATCACATCATTTTCACAAATGATGTGAATCGGACGATCAAGCTTTTGACTGCGGTCACGATCATTTTCACAATCCCTACGATCATCGCATCTATTTATGGGATGAACGTGGGGCTCCCTTTCCAAGGCAAACCGTACGCCTTTCTCCTGATCATGGCGATCACTCTGGGCGCATCGATCATTGCCGTTTGGCTTTTTCGAAAAAATCGTTGGCTCTAAATTTTTTCAACATCTATAATCCTTTCCCCAAAAAGCAAGAGGAAAAAGATGTTTGCGAGTTTGATTTTCGGCGCTGCGGTGGTTACAGAATTTCAAGAGGCCCTTTATCCCGAATGGAGGCAGACGTTTGCGGTGGAAGAGATGATTGCGCAAGAGAAGACGAAATTTTGGGATTTGGCTATTTTTGAAAACAAAATTTTCGGGAAAGTGATGGCCATCGATGGGATTGTGCAGATTACGGAAAAAGATGAGGGCGCCTATCATGAAATGCTGGTCCATGTTCCCCTTCTTTCCCATTCCAATCCAAAGTCCGTTTTGATCATTGGCGGCGGAGACGGCGGGATTTTACGCGAGGTTTTGAGACATGAAAATATAGAGAGAGTCGTTCAGGTGGAAATTGACAAGACGATCATAGAGCTCTCCAAGAAGTATTTTCCCAGTGTATCCAATGGAGCGTTTGAGGATCCGAGGGCGAAAATTGTGATTCAAGATGGCGCCCATTTTGTCAAAACAAGCGAGGAGAGATTTGATGTGGTCATTGTCGATTCGAATGACCCAGAAGGTCCAGCGAAAATGCTATTCACTTCAGAATTTTATGGGGATTGCAAAAAGATTCTCCATCGAAACGGAATTTTGGTGAATCAAAACGGAGTCCCCTTTTTGCAAAAGGAGGAGCTTCATTTAACTGAAGAGAGGCGCAAACCCCATTTTAAAAACGTCACTTTTTATGTCGCATCTGTTCCAAGTTATACAGGAGGATTGATGGCGCTTGGCTGGGCATCGGATATGAAATACCGCGTTTCAGAAAAAATTCTGCAGGAGCGCTTATCGAAGATCAAAGGCAAAATGCACTACTACACACCCCAGATTCACAAGGCCTCATTTGCCCTGCCCCAGTTTATGATGGAGCGCTAACCCTGTCGCATTAAAGGCGGTAAAATAACCACCGAGGACACCGAAAACACCGAGGCGCGGAAGCGCGCACTTTCCCCCTTTTTCTCGGTGTTTTCGGTGTCCTCGGTGGTTATTTTACCGCCTTAAAAGAAATCAAATGAGAAGCAAGGAAGGGTTTTCGAGGTATTTTTGGATTGTTTTGATGAATTTTGCGCTTTCAGCGCCGTCCAATACCCTGTGATCGGCAGAAAGGATTAAGCTCAGCTTCTTGCCGACAATCACCTCACCTCCTTTGACGCGGGGGCACTCTTCGATACCGCCGACGGCTAAAATGGCAGCTTGAGGAGGGTTGATGATGGCGGCAAAATCGGTCACGCCATACATTCCCATGTTGGAGATCGTGAAGGAGCCTCCCTTATACTCTTCCATTTTGAGTTTTCCAGCTCTTGCGCGTGCGGCCAGTTCTTTCATTTCGAGAGAAATTTCTCCCACATTTTTGTAATCGGCATGTCGGATGATGGGAGTGATGAGTCCCCCTTCAACGGTCACTGCAACAGAAATGTCGACCGTCTTGAATAAAATAACCGCCTGTTTTGCCGCATCGAAGCCGCTATTGGCATTTGGGTGTTCTCTTAAGGCGAGCGCGCAGGCCCGAATGACCAAATCGTTGAAGGTGATTTTCACATTTTTTGCTTTCAATTGCTCGCGCACCTGGAAAAGGGGGTCGGCATCGATCTCTTGCCTCACATAGATATGGGGGATAAAACTTTTGGCCTGTTGCAATCTTTGAGCAATCACTTTGCGCATTGGGCTCAAAGGGATCTCTTCGTAGCTGCCGGGGATCTCAGTCGGCATCTCTCTTGTTCCAAAATGGACGCTTGTGCTCGGCTGTGCGAGATCGAGATCGCGCACTGAAATGCGCCCACCTGGGCCACTTCCTTTGACGGTTGTGAGATCGAGCCCTTTTTCTTTGGCCATTTTTTTTGCTAAAGGGGAGGCTGCAACCCGTTTTTTTGCCTCACCTGTCGGGAAGGGGAACTCATACTTTTCAAGGGGGAGTTCGGGAGTGAATGAGGTCTGTTGCATGGGAGCTGTTCGCTCGCCTTCTGTCATTGTTTTTTTCAAGGGCAATTCTTCCTCTTTTTTTTCAGATGATTTAACTTGAACTTTGGGCAAAGTCCCCTCGGGCTGATACCCTTCGATGCTCTCATCTGCTTTTATTGTAAAAATGGCAATTGGCTGATTGACAATTGCTTGTCCGCCATTGGGAACTAAAATTTTGCGCAAAAACCCCTCATCGAGGGCGTTGTATTCGACAGTGGCCTTGTCGGTGGCCACTTCGAGGAGAAGCTCTCCTGACTCAACGCGCTCCCCCTCATTTTTATGCCATTTCGCGATCGTCCCCTCTTCCATCGTGGGAGAGAGTTTTGGCATGGTCACTGTGAATGGCATTCAAACACCTTGTGTATAAAAAAAACATTCTATGCAAGACACTCTCTGAGAGCAACCAAAATTCTCTCTTTATTGGGAAGCGTCTCTCTTTCGAGCACTTTGGAATAGGGCATGGGGGTCTCTTTTTGGCAAACGCGCATGAGCGGCGCATCGAGAAAATCAAAACAGTGCTCCATGATTTGAAATCCCACTTCCGCAGAAATCCCGGCAAAGATATGCCCCTCTTCGGCAATGACGCAACGACCCGTTTTTCTAGTAGAGGAAGCAATCGTTGCGATATCGAGCGGCTTAATCGTGCGCAAATCGATCACTTCAACAGAAATGCCGAGCTTCGCCATATCGGCCGCAGCTTCAATGCAGTTTTTGAGAATGCGGCTATAGGAGATGAGGGTCACATCGCTCCCCTCCCTCACCACTTTTGCCTTGCCGATCGGGACCAAATACTCTTCTTGAGGGATCTCCATTTTATCGCCATAGATGAGCTCGCTCTCTAAAAAAAGGACCGGGTTATTGGAGCGAATGGCCGACTTCAAAAGCCCTTTTGCATCATAGGCATTGCTCGGTGAGATGATGATAAAGCCGGGAAGGTTCCCATAAATAGCCTCGACGCAGTGGGAGTGTTGGCAAGAGACTTGCGCTGCGGCTCCATTGGGTCCTCGAAAGACGATCGGCGCATGGAATCTCCCATTCGACATGTAGTAGGTTGTGCAAGCATTTGAAATCAGCTGATCTGCCGCGACGAAAGAGAAGTTAAAACTCATGAATTCGACAATGGGCCTGAGCCCCGTTTGGGCCGCACCGAGGGCGAGACCTACAAATCCGTTTTCAGAGATGGGGGTATCGATGACCCTTTCTGGACCCCATTTTTCCAAAAGTCCCTTGGTCACCTTGTAGGCGCCGTTGTATTCGGCCACCTCCTCACCTAAAATGAACACTTTGGAGTTTCGGGTCATCTCCTCATCGATCGCCTGTCTGAGCGCTTCTCGCACTTCAACCATTTGCATCGCCATTACTGATCCTCTGGGGCAAAAACACCCTCTTCCAAGGTGATCGGATCGGGCCAGGGGCTTTCATCAGCAAATTTCATCGCCTGAACGACGATTTCCCTCTGCTCCTTATCTAAAGCTTTAAACTCTTCCTCATCCAAAAAACCGGCTTCGATGAGGGCCTTTTTTAAAAGTTGGATCGGATCGTTGTCATGCATGATTGTAGCGAGCTCATCTTTCGAGCGATAAAGGCCCGGATCGGAGATGGAGTGGCCCCGAAAACGCTCAGTCACCGCCTCAATGAGAACAGGCCTGTGAGTCTTTGCCACATTGGCCACAACCTCTTTGAACATGGCATAGCAATCGAAAAAGGAGGTCCCATCGACAGTATACGACTGGATGCCATAGGATTTAGACATGCTTTCAGCAATAGGCTGCACACAAACGGCTCTTTCGACAGCAGTTCCCATGCCCCACCGGTTATTTTCTATGACATAGACGCAAGGAAGCGACCAGAGCGAGGCCAAATTAAGCGATTCATGCACAGCTCCCTGGACAACAGCCCCATCGCCCAGAAAGCAAAAACTCACCTTATTCTTCTCTTTGAGATACTTGATGCTAAAAGCTGCCCCTGTGGCAATTGGGACATGCCCGCCGACGATGGCAAGACCGCCGAGCATCTGTTTTGCGTAAAGGTGCATCGAACCACCCCGTCCTCCGGCATTGCCGGTAGTTCTGCCGTAGAGTTCAGCCATCGCCTCATTCGGGGTAACGCCAAGGAGAAGGGCCAGGGCATGGCAGCGATAGGTCGTTGTGTACCAGTGATTGGGACCTGCGGCGGCAAAACAGCCCGTTTGAATCGCCTCTTGCCCCATGTAGGAGTGGTAGAAGCCCCCCACTTTCCCTTGGGAATAGGCCTGTTCTCCTCGGATCTCAAAATTGCGGATGAGGAGCATTTTTTTCAGGAAGTCCAGAAGAGATTCCTTGCCAATTTCAGCAATGACCTTATGGAGATCCCCCTTATAAAAGTGATAGACCGGCTGGTTCGTCATTCTGGCACCCGTCCCGAGAATAGCTGATTCTACGAGCGTTGTCAATAGGGCCCCTGCTGTCCACTGCTCCCCATTCCGGGAAGACCACTGCCATAATTCGGAACCACGTGAGGGTTATTTGTCACAGGAACTGTCCGCAAATCGTCATCCGGATTGTAGGCCTGAAAGCAACCCGCTAAAGCCAAAAAACTTAAGATAAAAGTTAACCTCATACAACACCTTCAAAAAGGGCCATTATACAAAAAAAGAGAGAAAAAGTTGAGGAAAAAGTCAAAATTCGATCTACTAAGAAGCCGATTTTAGAGAATTTTATGAAGGCCATTTACTACGACACAGAGACAACTGGGGTAAAACCTGGCAAAGACCGGATCATCGAAATTGCGGCTTATGATCCGAAAGAGGATCGGAAATTTTGCACATTTACGAATCCGGAATGTCCGATTCCTGCTGAATCGACAGCGATTTCCCAGATCACCGACGAGATGGTCAAAGGGGCGCCGAAGATTCGAGAGGCGCTGCAAGAGTTTGCTGCATTTTGTTCGGGGGAGGTGGTGCTGATTGCGCATAACAACGATGCTTTTGACAAACTGTTTTTGGAAGCGGAGTTTGCGAGGGCAAATCTATCGATGCCGAAGTGGGTATTTATCGACTCTCTGAAGTGGTCGCGCAAATATCGGAGCGATCTTCCGAGGCACAGTTTGCAGTTCCTGCGCGAAGTGTATGGAATTGAGGCCAATCAGGCGCACAGGGCGCTCGACGATGTTTTTGTTCTGCATCAAATTTTCAGCCGGATGGTGGATGATTTAGAGATGGGGGTGATCCTCAAATTGCTCTCCCAGCAAGGCCAAGTTCAGAGGATGCCTTTTGGCAAACATGCGGGCAAACTTTTGAGTGAAGTGCCGAAAGAGTATGTGAAGTGGCTGCTTCGAGAAGGGGCGCTCGATAAGAGGGAAAATGCCCAATTGAAAGAGACGTTTGAGAAACTGGGGTGTCTATCGTGAACATTGCGATCATCGGCTGTGGGTATATTGGAATGGAGGCTGCGAGCCTTTGGAAAAAAAAGGGATTTACAATTACGGGGACGACGCGCAATCCCGATCGGGTGGATGAGCTGTCAAGATATGCGCAAAAAGCGGTGATCCTCAAGGGCAATGACGAAGAGGAGCTCGCCCTTGTGATCAAAAACAACAGCTGTATCGTCGTCACGATTGCAGCAGACAGTCCGGAACACTATGAGAGCGCCTATCTCAACACATCGCAGATCATTCGGCATCTCGCTTTGGAGATGGATACGCCCAAGCAACTGATCTATACGAGCAGCACGTCTGTATATGGCGATCACCACGGCCAATGGGTCGATGAGACCTCCTCTCTTTTATCCAGATCAGATCAAGGAAAGATCCTCATTGATGCGGAAAAGCACTACCTTTCCTTAAGTGAAATCGGGTGGGACGTTTGTGTCTTGCGCTTGGCCGAAATTTACGGGCCTGGAAGAGAGCTTTCGCAAAGGGTGAAACAATTGGAAGGACACGCTCTTCCCGGCAGTGGCGATCACTACACCAACATGATTCACAAAAAAGATTGCGCTGACGCACTCGACTACGCTTTGAAACACCACTTGCAGGGGACCTACAACCTTGCAGACGATGAACATCCGACGCGCAAGGAACTCTACGATGCCGTATCGCATAAATTCAAACTCCCGCGAGTGAAATGGGATCCGGAACACACCCCGTTACACACAGGAAATAAGCGGGTCTCCAACCACAAAATCAAAGCGGAAGGCTTTGCCTTCCACTTTCCCCATCGCATCTTAGATTAGGCGGCATCAATTTGAAGAACTCCTTCCTCGAAGGAAGGAGATTCTCCGCTCCGGTGTCGGGCGGCAAGTTCATGGCCGCAACTGAACAGATAGCTCGCTCGACCCAGCCCTGAAGGGCTGGGACCCGCGTCGAGCTGCCCGTTCAAGCCATCACCTCAATATTTTACGCTGAACCGTAGGAGAAACACGTTTTGGTGGACCCAGTGGGGGGTTGCTTTCAAAAAGCGGGCGATATAGGAGGTGTCTGTATAGATAGACGGGGAGAAGGTTTGTCTGAGGCCGATCGAGGCGCGATCCTCCTTGATTCCGTCAGCTTGGCGCCAGAAGATTTCGTTGTCGAGGTAGGGGGTCATATTGCATCGGGTCCAATGGATGGGTAGAAAGACTCTGAAGCGGTTGCGATAGAGCCATGGGTAATGAGAAGCCTTGGAGAGGATATACTCAAATCGGCTCCGATCTTCGAGTTCCCACTCCTTTCGTTTGCAAGAAAAGGTGAGATCGCACATGGGGATGTACTCGGGGATCCAATGGTTAGAATTTGTGGGAGATCGTTTAGCCACTTGCCGATATCCTGGGGCGATCGAGATCCATTCAGCTAGGCTATAGAGGATTTGGGGCTGAAGATAACAGTAGTAGAATTTGGATACATCGTCGCCGATGCGCACCTCAGTAGTGACCACCAAGGCTCCATTTTTTGTGAAGTAATGGCGAAAGTGGCTCCTTTGCCAGAGTTGATAATCTCCGTTGGAGTTAATAAGGGCAAAAAGGGAAAAGGGGAGCGCAAAAAGCCAGTGACAAATTCTCAAAAAGACCTCCGAGCTGTAGTGTACGGATTTTTTCTCTCGTATGTCATGTATTTTTTTAAAAAAGGGAATTTCTTGACAAAATGGATGGGAAAATTGAAAATCTCCCCGCAAATTTGGAGATACATATGGTGATGCCAACAACTCTGCGATCCAATAATGCACTATTTTCTGAGGCCAATTTACCTTTGGGATCCATCCCTTTTGATGAATTTAGCGCAAAGTTTGCGCTCGAGTTCACTACTACAGAACAGCGCCATGGGCTTACGAAAAATTTAAGCCAGACCATGCAGAGGGACGCAAGGGAAGGAATTGCGCAACTCCTCGAGGTAGACAAGGGGGTTCTTGACGGCTTCGAATCTTTCATCCCCTCAATTGAAGAAATCGCACCTCAGTTGGCTGAGAGGATGAAAAATGGGGGGCGCCTCATTTTCGTCGGTTCAGGATCGAGCGGCCGCCTCGCTATAGATATCGCAGCCAAAAGTCAAAATGGGCAGGTGATTGGCTGCATCGCTGGGGGCGACTCCGCGTTGATCCGCGCGCGCGAAGGGTTTGAGGATTCGGAAAAAGATGGGGAACTCGCCGCGAAAGAGCTTAATCTAAAGGCAAATGATACAGTGATTCTGATCTCTGCGAGTGGATCGGCCTCTTTTAATGTCGGGTATGGTCATTGGGGCGCCGAACAAGGGGCCAATGTGCTCTACTTTTACAACAGCAAGGAGATCCCCTCCAGGACGCAGGGGCTCTTCAATCGAGAAAAAAATCGGGTGATCCCCCTTTGTCTAGATATCGGTCCACAAGCCATTACTGGATCGACTCGCCTGCAAGGCGCTTCTCTCGCTATAGCGTGTCTTGGGGGACTTACAGCCTGTGCAGTTTATCTGAATCAAGGCCAAGAAGAGCTAGCGAAAGCCTACCCTCGCGAATTGTTGAAAAATCTAGGGCTAGGGCAGGATCTCATTAGAAAAAATAGAGAGGAAATTGCGAAATTTGCAGAGATCGAAACGGCAAATTTCTCCGATGTCAGGTCCAATTTTAGGAGCGTAAAAGATCAGAGCAATCAAGGCTATGTCACGTTCATTGCTTCAGAAAATTGCGCGCGCGATTCGGTGACCGATGCCGTAGAGTCGGCGCCCACATTTTCTACCAACCCGGTTCGCAAAGAAAATGAATTGCATAAGAAAAGGGCAGAGTTTCGCACCTACATGACAGGACCCAAGGAAATGTCATGGAAAACCCTTTTAGGGAAAGAGCCAACAGATCAAGAAACAAACAAATACGTTCTGGCGTCTGAAGCTGACGGGGTCAATTCTTATGCGAAAAGGCCGAAGGGAAAAGGGAATTTCGTCATTGGAGTTGCCAAATTAAATGAAGGAGAACTCCTTCCAAAAGACCTAATGCAGGCGTTGGCAGTTGCTAAAGAAGAAGGGGGAAAAGTGGGCCTGATCGCGCTTTGTAAAGGCAGTTTTAAGGAAGAAATTGCGGGAGACGCCCTTCTAGTGATGGAGAATGTCCCTCACGATCCCTTTGGATTTTCCGAAACTCTTGTTTTGAAGCAAGTGTTGAACGCGATCTCAAATAGTTCCATGGTTCTCATGAAAAAAGTGCATGGCAATCAAATGATTGACGTGCGCGCCTCCAATCACAAACTCATCGGTAGATGCATGCGATTAATTTTAAGCATTTGGAGCGAATATAACAATTCTCCACTAGATGAAAAACTTCTCTATGAATATATCCTTCACGTGAAAGAGAGAAAAAAATCGGATGAAGAGAAGGGGGAATATACCCCTTCCATTGTTAAAATTGTCCTCGCCATGTTGGCTCTTGGAAAGTCTCCTGCAGATTTTGAGGAGATCGTAAAATTTTTAAGAGAACAGGATGAATCAATTGATTGGATTGGCGAGAAAAAAACCAAAGAACTGGGAGACTTTAAAAGTGGCGGCTGGTCGACGTCGGCAGAAACCGATTCTTGAGATAGTTTATATATATATTTATATTTATTTAAATTAATTTTCAATATTGTAAATAAATAAACGAATGTATTATAATAGTAAAAACTCCGTAGACTGCTTCGAGGCAAAATGACGATCATTTCTGATAAACCCGTTTGGGCTATTTTCCTGGATATTGACGGGGTTCTTAATGAATGCATTCCGCCTTTAGACAAATTTTTGGCCAAAAAGAAAGAACTCTATCCTGGCGTCTCTGATATTACTCCCATGCAGATGAAAAGAGTAGAAGCCCAATTTTTAAATAAACAGGCAGTTGAACATTTGCATGCCCTCATAGAAAGGGTCTCAGAGGTGGCAAAAGTAGTGATTGTCCTCTCTTCTATATGGAGATTCCATGGGGAAATTGAAGCGATTAAAGATACGATGTTTGTCGATTGGAAATTTGCTGAATATTTAATCGACAAAACACCTACATATAGGAATAACGCCGTTGTTTTCTCTGAATGGCGATGGAAGGAAATTTGTTCATGGCTTAATGAATGTTCAAAAAAACATAAAATCGAAAGCTACGTGATTTTGGATGATGATCACGAGTTCCCAAAGGAGAGATTTGTAAGGGTCCACTACTCTAAACTTTTATCAGAACAAGATGTCGAAGAGGCATGGAAAAAAATCTCAAAGCCTTTGTCCGTAGAATCTTCAGAAAAAAAGATTTCTACCGAAACTTCTTATTGAGATAGGTTCATCAAGCGCGATTTTTACGCCGAGATGTGCTCTGTTTAAAAATAAAACTATCACACCTTTTATTTAATTAATTTTTAATATTGTAATTTAATATACAATAAAAAAAGAATGCATTATAATTGCTGAAAACCAAGAGATAATATGATTACTCCAGTATTGGATTCATCAGACAAGTTAGAACTTTTGAGCGAACCTCATTTAGAAAGCTCCGATTTGGAGAACCCCAAAAAAGAGGGCGAAGATCCCCTTGATGAAGATGATGAAAAAGCCGACTATAAGAATCTCCCCGCCGCCTGGAAAAGACATGCGGTCATTTTATCTTTCGGTGCAGCTGCCGCCTATTTTTCTACGATTCCCTCCCAAACGATTACTTCGGTCCTTTTCACACTTGGTTTCTTAAAGCTTTCCAAGAGCTATATGGTTGGATTTCCCCGTTTCCGAAGATATTGCGTCACTGCCGCGACAATCGGAAGTGCACTCGTATTGAAATCCATATGGAATCAAGTCGATTTAACTCCTCTTGCTGCGGGCTTGGGAATCGATACACTTGCCTTTACTGCAAAAGCTTACATGAAAGGAAAGTTGAAAAAGGATGAAGGTCCTGAGGAAACGAATCGGGTCTTCCTCTGCGCACAGAAAGGGCTTTCAAAAACCTGCAATTGGGTCGGTTCCTGCTTGAATAAAGTCAGTTCTTCTGCAAGTTCTTGTTTCGGTCATTTGAACTGCTGCTTCAAAGGACATCCTCAAGTTCAGGCCTCATAATCCCTTATAAGATATTATTTAGATTTCGCGCGTTTGATCCTCTAATTTGAGGGCCTTTTCTTTAAGGCGGGCGATGAGTTTTTTATCTTTTGGATTTTTCAAATAGCCTCTCACATCGGCGTGGAGCTTTTGGGCCTCGAGGAAAAGGGGTCCTCCGATTCTGGAGGCTGTCTTTAAAATCACCTCCATTTTTGCTAAAGTCGCCTCCCCTTTTTCGGGGTGGAAGAGCTCTTTGAAAAGAGCTCTGAGTTCATCTCCCATTCGCTGGTATAGATCCATCGATTAATTCCGCTAGTTTGTGGATCAGCTCTTTCATTTTCAGCTCATTTTTAATAAATTGTCCCACCAACTCTTTTTCCAACGGCTCGATGTAGGGGTGATCATAGTGGCAAAGAGCTCTTTGCACGAGGTGGCAAAGAAAGCCATTGGCAGAAAATTCATCGACTAAAATCCGATCCAGTTTTTTAAAGCCGACAATTGTTTCGGGGTCTTGAAGGGCCAGTCCAAGTTTCAATGCGATGACAGTCCAATCTTCAAAATCTTGGAAATAGGTCTCATCGACCCACTCCTCCCCCTCTTGAGAGGGCAAGTGGGAGCAAAATCCTTGCACCATTCCTCGAATGCACTCTAAAGTTCCCGAAAACCCTCCAATCCGATTTTCGGCAACAGCTGCGAGATCTTTGACAAAATAGCGGGCATGGTCCCGTCCGTCGTAGAAAAAGGCCTTTCCTTGCGAAACAACCTCGGAAAAAGATTGATTGCCCCGAACGGCAACCCACTCACCGCTCAAGGCCAAAAGGGCCCGAAAATCGCTTTGCGACACAGCCCCTGGACAAAGGAGGCGCACCTTTTTTCCCGTTTTCCCGATCTCCTCTTCCTGGATCTGGCCATTGTAATAAACCTGCAGTGACGAGACGCCGAGATCCCACTCCAAAAGGGGCTTACCAGCCTCCTTTTGTTTTTTCAAAAGAAGGGCAAACCAGGTGAGATCGGGGGTACATATGTCGATATCTCGCGGATCATTTTCGAGCGATTTTAAGAGGGCGTGCAAATAGATGGCTCCGCCTATGGGAGAGGTCAAATAGGCCAAATAGAACCGATTTTCCTCTCGTCTCCAACTTTTTAACGTCTCATTTTGCACATCATCCCAACTCGCAAGACAAGGCCTCCTCGTCAAAATCCCTTTTTCGAGAAAATGGAGCCCCAACGCATATCTTTGCGATTTCGGATGAAACCATTGCGACTCTACAAAACCGTATTCGCCCACACTTTCCCATTTCGGCAACGGAAGATCTGAATCGATTGTCTTTAGCTCCTTCCATAGCCCTTCCGCTTCTGGATAATAGGTGGGAAGCTGCAAGATGAGTTTCGATTCTCTCATTAAGCGAAGCGCGCCCAGAGGGATCCGATCGAGCGGACACTCTTTTTCATAGGGAACGACAATCGCATTTTCGGGAAAATGGAAGGAAAGGAGAGACTTTGGCACGAGCGCAACAAAATGCAAATCGAGATCGTGAAGTCTCCCCTTCAAAAGGCGCAATGCTTCCACAGCCGCGATAAAATCCCCCATCCCATCGCTCAATACATAAGTGAAGAGGGTCACCTTGCCCATCAACTTCACTTTTGCATAAAGACTCATGAGCGTTTTACTGAGCGCTTGGAATTTGAGACTCGGCAAATGGGTGAACTCTTTTTGAATTTTCGATTCGGTGGGCAAATTCTTTAAAAAAACCCTCGGAAGTCCCCGATAGACTCTCGGAAAATAGCGGGCTAGTCCCAGATCGATGAACTCTTTTAAAGAAAACGAATCGATCAGCGCCTTCTCTATTTGGATCTGTCCCCCTTTTTCGATAAAATGGTGGTAATTTTCGATGATCTCAGGAAGGGCCATCTTCTCCGAGATGCTCTTGAAGAGGTTTTGCGCCCCCAGGTCACTTTTGGGATCAATCCCTAAGTCGTCGATCTGCTTTTCCGATGTCTGCTTGAGAAAGAGGAGAAGTTGTTCATGAAACGGTGAGAGCTCTTTGTCTTGCTTTTTTTTAGTCACAAAAATCCATTCAATGAAGGTGACCTCATAATCGATTTTTGCCTCCTTTGTCAATATAAATTTTTTTTATGCAGGGGCAACTTCGGAGCGATGATAGGTCTCCCACAAAATGCGAAAAGGCAAACAGCTCCCCAAGAGATCGGTCAAATTCCCCTCGGCAATCTTTCTCCCTTTTTCCAAATAGATGATCTTGTCGGCGTGTTCGATGGTAGAGAGCCTGTGGGCGATCAAGATCTGTGTCATCTCCCCTTGAAAATCGATGAGCGCCCTTCGGATCCTATTTTCTGAAATCGCATCGAGCGACGAAGTCGCCTCATCCATGATGAGAATCGGCGCCCTTTTCACGAGCGCCCGCGCGATAGCGAGTCTCTGTTGCTGCCCTCCCGAGAGGCTCTTGCCCATCTCGGCGAGAAGTGTATGGTACTGATTGGGCAATTCGACGATGAATTCATCCGCATAGGCTCTCCGAGCGGCCTCTTTGATCTCCTCTTCTGAAAACTTTCTCCCAAAGGCGATGTTTTCCGCCACCGTATCGAAGAAAAGAAAGGGTCTTTGCGGGACAAATGCGATCTGTTCACGCAAAGACTTTTGGGTGATCGCATTTAGCGGGATTCCATCGATCCGAATCTCCCCTTTTTGCACCTCGTAGAGCCTCGGCAAGAGCTGCACAAGGGTCGATTTTCCAGACCCGGTCGAACCGACCAGGGCAACCACCTCTCCCCTTTTCACAGTAAAGCTCATATCTTTGATCACCCACTCATCTTTATACTTGAACCAGACGTGATCGAACTCGATAATGTTTTGAAAGTCGGCAATTTGAACTGCACCTTGGCAATCTTCGATTTGTGGCTTTAGGTGGAGCACTTCAAACATCCGCTCCGCTGCCACAACCCCCTTTTGCACGTTCGCGTTCTCTTCGGCAAATTTTTTCACCGGCTCATAAAAATGGTGGAGAAGTCCGCAAAACATGAGGAGTTGCCCGACCGTCATGCGAAGTGAATAGAGGCCAAAGAGGATCACCACAGCGAGACAGCCCGTCGCGATGAAATGGAGGACAGGGCGGGCCAAAAGGCCATACTTAGCGCTCTTGCTCTCCAAATGGGCCATCCGATCGTTTTGCTCTTTGTATTTCCGCAAGGAAAAGGCTTCCATTGCAAAAATTTTCACCGTCTGAATCCCCGCCAAAAAATCGAGCAAAACGGAGGTAAAGGTCTCCTGGTTTTTTTGCAGCTGTCTCGTAATTCTCTTCACCTGCCTCGTCAAAAAGATGACCGGGAAGGCGATGAGCGGCAATCCTAAAAAAATGATCAAAGAGAGCTTCCAAGAGAGATAAAAACAGGCAGCTAAATTGATGAGGATGGTGAAAGGGGTTTGCAAATAGTTGGTCAAACAGGAGTTGAGCGAGGAGGCAATTTGTCCCGCATCGCCGACCGCACGCGAGGAGAGGCTCCCTAAATTTTGCTCTTGGTAAAAACTGAGCGGAAGCGACTGGATGTGCTCAAAATATTGCTGTCTTAAATCGCGCGTCACCCGGATCGAAAGGAGCTGTGTCACATAACGGGAGAAAAAAAGGGTGATCGCCTTAAAAAGGGCAACCGAGACCAAAATGGAGATCAGAAGAGAAAAATTTTTCTCGATGTCAAAGTGGGTCCCCACTTTGTGCATGATCCAGCTGAGCGGATTTGCATTTTTTCTCCCCGAGAGATAGCGAGAGGCCTCCTCCTTTGTAATCACCCCGTCTTCATTCACGTCGATCGCCTCCCACCGCTTCGTCACATCGGAAAGGCTGATCTTATCTTTCACCCTCTTTCCCTCGGGCGTAAAGAGAGTGAAAAAATCGGCGCCCGTATTTGCCATGAGACCGACAGAAAAAATTTCAGACAAGTTAGCGAGAGTCAAGAAAAGGAGCGAAATCAAAGTTAAGACGGCAAGCGTGAGGTGCTTGCTACTGCGAAGGGCTGCTTGGAGTAATAACTTCATGATTCTCTCTTCTTAGAGAATCAAATTTGCCCATTTTCCGGAATTTTTGGTAGCGAATTTCTAAAAGAGTGGGTGGCGAGATCGATTTTAAGAGGTTCCACTGCTCCTTAATGAACGCTTTTACCGCCGTATACACCTCTTGTGGGTTGAGATGGGCCCCTCCCACTGGTTCGCGAATGATCTGATCGATCACCCCCAGCTTCAAAAGATCTTCAGCGTGCATTTTCAGAGCCTGTGCGGCCACTGAGCTCTTTGACGGGTCTTTCCAAAGAATGGAGGCGCACCCTTCGGGCGAGATCACCGAATAATAGGAGTGCTCGAGCATTCCCAAAGAATCGCCCACCCCGATGCCTAAAGCGCCTCCAGAGCACCCCTCTCCAATCAAGAGGACGATGATCGGCGTCGGCAAACGGGCCATTTCCCAAAGATTGCGGGCAATCGCCCATCCTTGGCCCCGCTCTTCAGCAGTGAGCCCTGGATAGGCCCCCGGCGTATCGACAAGGGTGATGACGGGGAGGTTGAATTTGGCGGCCAGCTTCATGCACCTGAGCGCTTTTCGGTACCCTTCTGGATGGGGCATGCCAAAATTGCGGTAAAGGCGGCTCTCCGTATCTTTTCCCTTTTCTTGTCCGATCACCACAAATTTTTGCCCTTCAATCACCGCAAGCCCTGCGATGATCGCATGGTCGTCTTGAAAGGTCCGATCTCCAAAAAGCTCGACGAATTCATCGGAGATATTTTGGATGTAGTCGATTGCATGCGGCCTTGCTGGATGGCGGCAAATCGCCACTCGATCCCACGCCCTGAGTTGGGAATAGGTCTTTTCTTTCAAAAGCTCAAGCCTCTTCTCCATCTTCCGGATCTCCTCTTGCGACAAGAGGGGAGATTTGCCATTTTGCTCTTTGAGCTTTTTGACCATCTGCTCCATTTCAAAGATCTGCTTTTCGTGGGGAAGGATCGTCATGGGTGAAACTCTTTTACAACTTCAACAGTTGTCGGCTTTGTAATTACAATCGCAAAAATCTCCTCGATATCATCAGATCCCATCCGAATACACCCATCGCTATCGTAGGTCCCAATTTTGGAAAGGTCCTCAATGAGTTCTCCATCTGCATTTGTGACCCAAGGAACGCCGTGAATTCCAAATCCCTTAGCCCCTTCAGAGCACCCTTCCAATTCTTTATCAAACGGGAGCCAGCGGGTCCCAAACACTCGGATCATCTCCACCTTTTCCTCTTGGAAAAATCCGCTCACACCCGGTTTGTAGATCGCAATCTTATCGCCGAGAGAGTATTTTCCAACGGGTGTCAAATAGCCTGAGGACCGTTTTGGATCTTTTTTGCCGAGCCCTACCCGATAGGTCTTCAACAACACTTTTTCATTGCCCGAAAGGTAGTAAAACCACATGCGCGATTGGGAAAGATCGACCGTTAAGTGAAACCGGAGATCTTTGCCTGGTTTGAAAACATTGAACCGATCTCCCGGGTGCACTTTTTGGGTGAGGTAATCTGTCTTTTTATTCAAACTTCGCGCAATAAAATGGCGCGAGGTCTGATAATGGGATGCGTAGTCGGCAATCCAAGCGGGGCGATCTTTGAGCCATGGGACGCGGCTGGTAAAAGAGACTGTTTCTACGATGGGAAATTCAGAGGAATCTAAAGCAAAGAGCTGGTGGATCCGATCGACTTCTTCGAAGGGAGCAGCATCTACTACTGCGGCCTTTTGGATCGCGATAGGGTCCACTGAGGTTCCGAGGGGAATCTCTTGAACTACCCTTTTGGGTTTGGGCGCGCTCCCCTTTTTAAAGAGGCCGAGAGCTGCAATCGTACCAAATAGAAGCACAGTTCCCACGATAAAAATTCTCATTGAAAGGTCCACCCCTAAAACTATTTTTGAACTCTCCCACCATTATCGAAGAAGGGGGACTATTTTGCAACCGCTCATAAGTAGCGAACGTAAACGAAAATATTGAAAAAGAAGGAAGGAAAAGAAAGAAGAAAAAAATAGTCGTGCGGGGGCGTAGCTTGAGCGGAGCAGCAGAGGCCGTCTACTTTTTTTCTTCTTCCTTTTCTTCCCCCCCCCCCCCTCATAAGGGGCGGATGATGAGGGGGAGATGAGAGGTGAAGGAACCGATGGGGTAGGAGAGGAGGAAGTCGGTGTTCCAAAAACACCCCTCCCCTGCCAGAGGGATCACCTGGAGTCTGTGGGGATGGGGAGTCTCAATAAGACATTTTTGATTGAAGCACACCTCTTGGGCTTCGCCGACAAAGCGGTGTAAACTTTTCGGATAGAGTAGATTTTTTTGAACTTCGCAAAGTTTGGCTTTGATGTAGAAGGCAAAGCTGAGCGGTTTTTCGGGACGGACGCCGACAAATTTAAAATTGAGCCGTAACCCTTCCCCTTCTGTTTCGCTCTTCATTTCGAGCCAAACTTCGGGATCGGCAGCACTTCGGGCCCACCCATCCATTCCTCTCCCCTCGATGCCAAAATGGAGAATCCCGTTTTCGGGCCCAAAAGCCCTCACCTCCACCTCTCCGATGCGGATGACTCCGAGGGAAGTTCTATCGCCATCGAGAGTGAGGACCGCTTCCAATTGGGGGGTACAAATGAGGGTGTGGTGGAAAGCGGCCCTAGATTTCAGAGGGGTAAAGGGCCCCTTTTCTCGTTCTTGAAACTCATTTTCTCTACACCAAAGTGAGGGAAATAGTTCCCTCGGTTCAGCATTTGCCCCTTTCAAATGGCCCTCGACAACTATTCAATGAGTTTACGCATTTTTTTGCCCGGCGTAAACTTTACCGCTTTGCGCGCAGGGATAATGATCGGCACTGCGGCATTTTTCGGGTTTCTTCCAATCTTTTGTTTTCTTTCAACGATTTCAAAAACTCCAAAATCGCGAAATTCGAGACGATCCCCTTGAGATAAGGTCTCGGTCATAGCATCGAGGAACGCCTGAATCACATTTCGAACATCATTCGGATGCAATCCTTTTGCTGTTGAAATGGAATGAATCAATTTCTTTTTTGTGATAGTCGCCATATCAGCGCTCCTCTTTTGGGTACTTTCTAGATTTTCAGACAAGGTGTTTGTCTCCTTCTTTGGGACCATCATCCCAAAATTTAATTCCCTTCCACCTTATATATCTGGCGTAAAGGGGTTCACGAGTTCAAAATAACGCCTTCCGAATATTTTTCAAATCAATTTTTAGCAATTTTAATCAGGATCCGCTTTTTTTTCCCAGCACTTAGGAGGACAAAAGCGCGGTCGATGATATTTTCAGAGGAGATTGCGAAAGCGGGATCGGAAATCCGCTCGTTGTTGAGATATGCGCCCCCATTTTTAATCAATTTAACCCCTTCTGACTTGCTGGGGATCAGTCCCACTTTGAGCGCGACATCGACAAATTTTTGCCCTGTCACTTCGGAAAGGGGGAGCTCACAACTCGGCATCTCCTGCAAAGAGGCGCTCTCCAACGAGACCTCCTTGCCAGGTGCCATCCCTTCCGTCACTTTCAGAGCCGATGCGAGCCCTTTTTCTCCATGGACAAAACGGGTCACTTCGAAAGCAAGCCTTTTTTGCGCGCTATTGGGCACGTGCATATTCGCCTCAATTTGCCGGATCTCATCCATTTCCAAAAAGGTGAGCATCTTCAACAGTTTGATCACATCGGCATCGGGGACGCGAATGAGGTATTGATAAAAGTCGTAAGGGGTTAATTTTTCTTCAGAGAGCCAAATAGCCCCCTCTTCTGTTTTGCCAAATTTTTTCCCATCACTTCTCGTAAGTAGCGGGAAGGTCAACCCGAAAAGGGTTTCGCCTCCCAACCGGCGGTTGTATTCGATCCCGGCGGTGATATTGCCCCACTGATCGCTTGCCCCCATTTGCAAAGTGACTCCATGCTCTTTGCAAAGGTAGTGGAAATCGTACCCTTGCAAAAGTTGGTAGCTAAACTCGGTAAAGCTCATCCCCTCTTCCGATTCGAGTCGCGTGCGGACCATCTCTTTGGCCATCATGGGGCCAATCCGAAAGTGTTTTCCCACATCGCGCAAAAAATCGACAAGAGAAAACTGGGAGAGCCAGTCGTTGTTGTTCAAGATGACAGGGCGAGGTCCCTTTTCAAACTGGAGAATTTTTTTAAAAAACTTTTCCAAACTGCGGACGTTGTGAGCGAGCGTTCCTTCGTCGAGAAGATTGCGCTCAACGCTTTTTCCCGAAGGATCGCCGATGAGCCCCGTCGCACCGCCCAAAACAGCAAAAGGGGTATGGCCAAATCTCTGAAACCAGGCAAGACCCATAATCGGGACGAGATTGCCCAAGTGGAGACTATCGGCTGTCGGATCGAAGCCGATATAAGCTCTGATCGGTTGATTGAGACGCTCCCTCAGCTCAAGGTGGGTCATCTGATCGATGAAGCCCCGCTCGGTTAGGAGATCTATGACATTTCTCATCCTCGGAAGAGTATCACATCGATCCGTTTTTTAGCTGCTCTTTTATTTGCCCGAAAACTGTTTCCACTCTTTTGCTATTTGGAGCGGGGCTTTGGTTGCAATTGAAGAGTCCGAGACTTCCCTTTTTTGCAATAGGGGCCCGATTGGGCGCATTGTCAGCGATCCAATTCGCTATTTTACCTGCAGCTCCCTTCAACGCAGACGGAGTGATTTGCCCTTCTTGCTTTTCCCACGCTTTGAGTAATTTATCTCGCGCCTTTCTAACTTTGTCGCTCTCTGGAGCGATTGCTTCTGTCCCCATTAAAACCTCCCGGAACCTCTCGCAATATATAAAAATTTGATTTAAAATTCCACAAATTTTTCATATACTGAATTTTCATGGAAAGTGAAGCAAAATGGGCCGCTGGGCGAAAGGCGGTGGAGTTCATTCAAAATGGGATGATTGTGGGGCTCGGCTCGGGATCGACGGCAGAATGTTTCATCCAAAGTCTCATTGAAAAGGTGCGCAAAGGTCTGCAAATCCAGGCAGTGGCGAGCTCGCGCAAGTCGGCAGAAATGGCAAAGCGGGGTGGAATTGCGGTGCTCGACATCAATGAGGTTCCCCGCATCGATATTACGGTGGATGGGGCAGATGAGATCGATCCGAAAAAGAGGATGATCAAGGGCGGCGGCGGGGCACATGTGCGGGAAAAAATTCTCGCAAGTTCGAGCTCAGAGATGGTCGTCGTCGTGGACAATTCCAAACTGGTGAGCGCACTTGGGCAAAAAAAACTCCCCATCGAAGTTCTCTTTTACGGCTCTCCTGCAACGCGCACGAAAATCGAACAACTCGGATTTTCAGGAAAGTGGCGGATGAATGAAGATGGGACCCTTTTCATCACGGAAAATGGGAATATCCTTTTTGATATCCACTTTAAAAGCGCACCAAGCGCGCCTGAAAGCCTCAACGAGGCGCTCCTCCTCATTCCAGGGGTCATTGACACCGGCTTTTTTTTCAACCTCGCAGGGAGAGTCGTCGTTGGCTATCCCGAAGGGAAGACTGAAATCCGTTAATACTTGACGTTGAAGCGGTTTTTAGCGAGTTCCACGAGTGTTTTTACAGCGCGATCGGCATCTTCGCCGACCGCTTCAACGGCCACTTTGGCCCCTTTTCCTGCGGCGAGCATCAAAATGCCTAAAATCGATTTGGCGCTCACCACATAATTGCGATAGCTCAAACTGACGTGCGCCGCAAAACGGGCGGCGCACTTGACCAGCTCAGCTGAAGGACGAGTGTGGAGCCCCTTATCGTTCAAGACGACAAAGGTAGCTTTTGTTTTTTTTTGCAAAGGATTCAAAGAACTCGTTTCAGTTCCTCCAATAATTTTTCAAAATGATCCAATGCAGAGTTGACCACATCGGGCTTTTTCATGTCCACTCCTGCACCTTTCAAAAGATCGATCGGAAACTTACTCGCTCCCGAAGAGAGGAATTGGAGGTATTGGTTTTTTGCCAAATCGCTCTTCATCGACTGATCGAAAAGAGAAATCGCGGCGCTCAAACCGGTCGCATATTGGTAGACATAAAAATTGTAGTAAAAGTGGGGAATGCGGGCCCATTCGATCTCGAGCTCCGGATCGATGACGAGATCAGGTCCATAGTAGTCCCGATTGAGCTTTCCATAATACTTTTTCAAAAGGCCCGGCGTCAAAGGAACTCCCTCTTCTGCCCACTTGTGCAATTGAAGCTCAAATTCGGCAAACATCGCCTGGCGATGGATGGTCGCTCGAATCCCCTCAATCTGGTAGTTGATTAAAAAGGCTTTTTCTTTTTCCGACTTCGCCTCTCTCTTCAAATGCCTTAGGAGGAGCTGCTCGTTGAAGGTGGAGGCCACTTCAGCGACAAAGATCGAATATTGGGAATAGATATAGGGCTGATGTAACCTGCTCAAGAGGCTGTGCATGCTGTGGCCCGCTTCATGGGCGAGCGTCAACACATCATTCAATGTGCCGTGATAGTTCATCAAAATATAGGGCATGCTGTCGTAACATCCCGAAGAATAGGCGCCCGAGCGCTTTCTCGTATTTTCATACACGTCGACCCAGCGCTCTTCTTGGAGCCCCTTTTTCAAAAGGGATTGATATTTTTCCCCGAGAGGGGCGACCGACGCAATCACCGCATCCCGCGCCTCATCATACCCCATTTTCGTCTCCACTTCCTCTACTAATGGGACGTAAAGATCGTAGGCGTGGATCTCGTCGAGTTTCATTGCCTTTTTTCGAAGCGCCACATATTGGTGCATGAGAGGGAGTCGCCCTCTCACAGAGGCGATCAAATTCTCATAGACCGCCTTGTCGATTTGGTTGGGAAAAAGGGCCGCCTCTAAACAGCTGCCAAATTTTCTTGCGCGCGCGACGAAAAGATGGCTTTGCACTTGCCCTTGAATCAATTCGCAAAGGGTGTTGGCGTACGCCTCATATCCTCGATGTAAATTTTCAAAAGCTGTCTTGCGCAAAACCCGATCCTTTTCCCTTAAGTAGGAGAGATAACTTCCCGTTGTCAAAGGGAACTCTTTCCCTTGAGAATCGATCGCCGCTTTGAAGACGAGATCGGCGTTATTGAGCGCTCCAAAGGCCCGATAGGCAGTGTCGAGACTTTTGCCGCTGAGAGCCATCAGCTCCTCTTTCTCTTCCGAAAGAGTGTGAGGACGGAGGCGCCCCATTTTTTCTAAATGAAATCGATAGGGGCCCAAAGTGCTATCGGCAAGCAGCTTTTGAAATTGCTCCTCTTTCAAAGATAAAAATTCCGGCTCTATCCAAGAGGTCTCCAAACTAAATTCGTGAATCAAAGTCGAAATGAGCCCAAAATCGCCCTTAAAATGGTCATTTCCCAAATCTTCATCGTGGCGCAAGTGAGCATAGGTGTGCAGTTTTTCGAGCCTCCTCTGCAAGTTCAGATAGGCGTCAAAAAGCCCAAGCGCTGCTTTCGGATCGTGAAGCTGCCCCTTATATTTGGCGAGCTCAGGCCACTTGGGGGCCGTCTCCCCTCCCTTGGCCCTCTTCAACTCCTCTTTCCACTGCTCGGGATTTCCATACAAAGCTTCCACATTCCACCGATCTTTGATCGGCACCTCATCTCGGAGAACCACCATCTTTTCCTCGTTTTTTAAGTCTTTAATTTTCAGCATGTTAAAACAAAACCCTGGAACAAAAGCGGCCAAGGTTAGCAATCCTAATAATATTGTGCTAAATTGTGTTGCAAAAAATCTCATGGTCGGCTATATTCCTTGTTAGATTTAAGAATCTATTTACTACATAGGAGAAATAACTTATGGCCCAGCAAGCTGTAAAAAAAACAGTGTTGAAACCCCTCGGAAACCGAATTTTGGCCCAAAGGCTGGAGGCGGCAGCTGAGACGAAAAAGGGCGGGATCATTCTTCCCGACTCTGCGAAGAAGAAGCAGGAGACTGCGAGAGTCGTTGCTGTCGGAGATGGCAAGAAATTGGAAGATGGGAAAGTGATTCCGGTACCTGTGAAAGTGGGTGACGTTGTCTTGATGGACAAATATTCAGGCCAAGAGGTGACTCTTGGGGATGAAGAGTATGTGATCGCTAAGGCGGACGATATTATCGCAATCATTGTAGAGTAATTTTAAGGAGAACTATGGCACCAAAAAATATTAAATTCAAGGAAGACGCCAGACAAAAGATTTTGAAGGGCGTAAAGACTTTGGCATCAGCGGTGAAAGTGACGTTGGGACCCAAAGGGCGCAATGTTGCGATCGATTCGAAATTTGGCCCGCCGAAGATCACCAAAGACGGTGTGACGGTGGCAAAAGAGATTGAGCTCGACGACAGACACGAGAATATGGGAGCTCAGATGGTCAAAGAGGTGGCGAACAAGACGGCCGACAAGGCTGGCGACGGCACCACGACGGCCACAGTTTTGGCTGAGGCGATCTATCAAGAGGGCTTGCGCAACGTGACTGCGGGCGCAAATCCAATGGAAGTGAAAAAGGGGATTGACTTTGGCGTGGGCGTCGTTGTCGAACATCTGAAAAAGATCTCCAAGCCGATCAAGGATGCGAAAGAGATTGCGCAAGTGGCGACGATTTCTGCCAATGGCGATGCCGATATTGGCTCGATCATCGCAAAGGCGATGGAGCGAGTGGGCAAAGATGGCACCATCACAGTGGAAGAGGCGAAAGGATTTGAGACGACGCTCGATATCGTTGAGGGGATGAATTTTGATAGGGGCTATGTATCGGCCTATTTCGTCACCAATGCGGAAACGCTTGTCACCGAATATGAAAACGCTTACGTCCTCATCTATGAGAAAAAGATCTCATCGATGAAGGAATTTCTCCCTGTCTTGCAAGCTGCGGCAGAGTCGGGCAAACCGCTCGTCGTCATTGCTGAAGATGTGGATGGAGAGGCGTTAGCTACGCTCGTCGTGAACCGGCTTCGCGCAGGGCTCAAAGTGGTGGCTGTGAAGGCACCTGGCTTTGGCGATCGGAGAAAGGCGATGATGGAAGACATTGCGATCCTAACGGGTGGGCAATTCATCAGCGAAGAGATTGGCTTACAGCTTGAAAAAGTGACGCTCGACATGTTGGGCCGGGTCAAAAAGGTGCTCGTGAAGAAAGAGGACACCACATTGATCGATGGCGCAGGAGACAAGAAGGCGATCCAAGAGCGCATCGCACTTCTCAAGCGGCAAATCCAAGAGGCGACCTCTGATTATGACAAAGAGAAACTGCAAGAAAGACTTGCAAAACTCTCTGGCGGCGTTGCAGTGATCCGCGTAGGTGCTGCGACCGAAGTGGAGATGAAGGAGAAAAAAGACAGAGTCGACGATGCGAGAGAGGCGACCAAAGCAGCTGTTGAAGAGGGAATTGTCCCTGGCGGCGGCGGCGCTCTTTTGAGGTGCGTTCCGGTTCTTGAAAAAGCGATTGCCAAATTGAATGGCGACACAAAAATCGGCGCAGAGATCGTTTTGCGCTCGCTCAGTTATCCCCTTCGCCAGATTGCAGAGAATGCGGGCAAAGAGGGATCAGTTGTGGTACAAAAAGTCTTAACTTTAAGTCAAAACGAAGCTTATGACGCAAGAGAAGATGAGTATGTAGACATGATTGTCAAAGGGATCGTCGATCCGACGAAAGTGGTCCGTTGTGCCCTTCAGTTTGCCGCATCGATTGCGGGCTTACTGCTCACAACAGAGGCGATCATCACTGAAGAAGAGCAAGAAAAATCCCCAGTTGCAGCTGGCGGCCATCCAGAAATGGATTATTAATTCTCAGGCCCCTCTTTAAGGGGGGCCTTTTTTACATCATTTTCGCCAAAGATTTGGAACGGGTTGAGTGCCTCTTTGATCCTCTGCGTGGGGTTCAGAAATTTCTCCAAGTATTTTCTCAAACCGGCCCCATGGAAAATCTGGGCGATGAGCTCTTTTGTTGGGAAGCCATGTTTGCTGCTGATCTCATCAAATTCCATCTGATCAAAGTGCTGCGTGCCACTAACGCCGAGAAGCTGTGCTCCAGGGCCTTCTGTTTTTACGGTCATATTCTTTAAAAGTAACTTATGGACAATCACCTCTTTTCCCTCTCTCGTGGATGGCATTTCAGCGCCAATGGCAGCCCAATTGTTATCGGTACCTGAGACATTGTTGATATAGATGTTGAGGAAGAGGCCATCTAAGGTAATGAGATCGATCTGGGCGGGATTTCCAACAAGGGTCGCCCATTGATAATCGACTTGGGTCTTATCGACTTCCAAAGCGGTGCGAGTCTTATAGCCTTCGGGGTTTGCGATCCGGAAGTGGTGCATCGTGCTCTTATGGGGCCACATGCTAATCGTCCGAAGGGTGATGGGGACCCCCAGTTTTTTCGTCAGATAGCTCGACATAATGGGGGCCTTGATGATCCATAAAAAAATGAGGACGATGAACACAATCAAGAAGATAAGTTTCCAAGTCTGCTGAAACATACGGCCCCACTTACTATTTTAATTTTTCCTATACAGAGATTTTCTTTTATTCACAAAGGGGATATAATGCGATTATGAAAACCCGCAGTGCAAAGTTCTATCATTGGGCGATTGACAAGGCCTCTTCGGAAAAGGCCCCCCTTTGGATTGCGCTGCTCTTTAGCCTTGAGTTGTTTCTCTTTGTTCCGCTCGATGCGGTAATGATGTTTTTTTGTCTGCAAAAGAGGAGAAACATAGTTCTTTACATTTTGATCACCACCATTGCTTCGACCTTAAGTGGATTTCTCGGCTATTTACTGGGCCATTTTCTTTGGGATCTGGTTGGGGGATGGGTTGTGCCCCATTTGATCTCTTTTGCCTCATTTGAGAAGATGTCGGGTCATATTCAGCATTATGAGAACTGGGCGGTATTTTTGGGCTCTTTGATCCCTTTTCCGCTCAAAATTTTGAGTGTGGTCTCTGGGGTTTTTCACTTAGGGATACCGGCGTTTATCACCTATTTGGCGACGGCGAGGCTCATTCGCTTTGCGCTGATTGGGGGTATGATGGCGATTTGGGGAGAGAGGGTGAAGCTCTTTGTCGACAAACACTTTCACAGAATTTTCATGATTTTAGGCGCCAAGATTGCGGCTGCAAGTGCACTCTTTTGGATCATAGCGAGATAAATGGAAGAATCGATCGCTGATGCCGTTGCAAAACGGCGCACATTTGCCATTATCAGCCATCCCGATGCGGGGAAGACGACACTGACCGAAAAGCTGCTCCTCTATTCTGGGCAGATTCAGACGGCTGGCATGGTGAAGGGGCGCAAAGGGCGGAAATCGGCCACCTCAGATTGGATGGCGATGGAGCAAGAGCGGGGAATTTCGATCACCTCATCTGCGATGCAATTTTCCTACAAAAATACGATCATCAACGTTCTCGACACTCCGGGCCACGAGGACTTTTCGGAAGACACTTATCGCACGTTGACGGCAGCCGATTGCGCCATCATGGTGATCGACGCTTCAAAAGGGGTGGAAAAGCAGACCCGAAAACTATTTGAAGTGTGCCATTTGAGAAAAATCCCGGTCCTCACCTTCATCAACAAGATGGATATGCCTGCAAGGGAACCGCTGGATCTCATGAACGAGGTAGAAAATGTCTTGCACATCCATTCATACGCCTACAATTGGCCGATTGGGATGGGAAAAGAGTTTCGCGGGGTGATCGATCGGAATGCAAAAGAGTGCATTTTCTTCGAAAAGACCTCTATTGGCGGCGCGCAGAAAGCCAAAATGATGCGCAAACCACTCTCTGAAGGAGGGGGGCAAGTTTTGGAGGAGTTGGAGCTCCTCGATTTGGCGGGCAACGCCTTTGATCGGGACCGATTTTTGAAGGGGGAGGTGACACCCGTATTTTTCGCCTCAGCGCTCACCAATTTTGGGGTAGAGCCCTTTTTTGATGCGTTTATCGATTTGGCGCCGTCTCCTCATGCCCGGATTGCCGACCGGGCAGACGGGACAGAAATTTCGATCGATCCGATCCACACTCCCTTTAGTGGGTATGTGTTCAAATTGCAGGCGAATATGGACCGGCGCCATCGGGACAACATGGCGTTCATCCGGATCTGTTCGGGCAAATTTGAGCGGGACCTCGTGGTCAAACACCACCGCCTAAATCGAGAGATCCGGCTTTCACGCCCGCATGGGATGGTCGCAGGAGAGCGGACGACACTCGACGTTGGCTATCCGGGGGATGTGATTGGGGTGATCAATCCAGGGCTTTTTGCCATTGGCGATACGATTTCGATGATGGGGGGATTTAATTTCAAGCCGTTGCCCCAATTTCAGCCTGAAATTTTTGCAAGACTCTATCCCAAAGACGTGGGCAAGAGGAAGGCGTTTGACAAAGGAGTGATGCAGCTCACCGATGAGGGGGCAATTCAGCTCCTCCGTTCCTATGAAAGAGAGGGGGATCTGATTTTTGCAGCCGTTGGAAAACTCCAATTTGAGGTGATGCAATACCGGCTCAAAGACGAATATGGAGTTGAGACAATTCTCACTCCCCTCCCCTTTCAATGTAGCGCGTGGATTCTCGGGGAGATCTCGAAATTTGAAAGAACATCGAGTTGCACCCTTGCCAAAGATCGCAATGAACGGCCGATGGCGCTCTTCACAACGCAGTGGGAAAAGCAATACTGTATGAAGCAAAATCCGAACTTCCAATTCATGGATGTTCTGGTGTAAAAATCCCTTTTTTGATACCTTTTCCGCTCAACGAAAATAAAGGGGGATTTATGAGTTTTTTTCCAAGTTGGAATGCTGTTAGTGTTAGGGAACGTTGGGATCAACTGACCACAGAGTCCGCTGTCGCTGCTGTGATAGATAACGCTGTCAGAAAAGCCGCAGCCACTGCCCTGAAAACAAAAGATGCTGCTGCTGCGACGTTACACAAATTCACCGAAGGGTGTTCTGAGGCAGTCACTGTCTTCAGCCTAAGCCTATTTGCAGAGAGGGTTGTTGAGGAAGAGGGCCAAGGAAACGACGGAGTGCGGCCCGAAGGAGAAACCCCGGAAATGAAAGAACTAAAAAAGGAAGAGTAAACGGCATTGTTGCATAAATCACCGAAACCCCAACAAACTTAAGTAAATATTTTACCACCGAGCTCACCGAGAGCTCCGAGGCGCGAGAGACGCGCATTCTTCCCTTTTTCTCGGCGCGCTCGGTGTGCTCGGTGGTTATTAATTTTCTTACTGTCAATGACCTATATATATGCAGGAATTATGCAACAAAGCCAGAGTAGACTGTTCTCAAGTCAGTGCGGGATTCTTTGCTTCTAGGGCGGCGATTTTTCCCCACTCATGGACAAAGGCCTTCAAGTCCTCTTCTGTGTGAGAGGCTGAGATTTGCACCCGAATTTCGTCGCGCCCCTTGGGAACCACTGGGTAATTGATGTTGGTTGCTAAAATTCCCCCCTGGAAAAGTCCCCTTTTAAAAGTAGCCGTTTTCGTTGCGCTGCCTAAGAGGATGGGCTGAATGGGGTGTTCTGATAAAGCGGCGAATGTGCAGCCGATGTTTTCCATTTCACTTTTAAAAAAGGTTCGATTTGAGCGGAGATTTTTGAGCAATTTTTCCCCTTCAGCGGAATCGACGAGCTGAATGGAGGCAAGAGCTGCGCCTGCGGTTCCCGGCGAAATCGAATTGGAGTAGATGTAGGTCGCGGCCGACTCGCGCAGGTAATCGATGATCACCTGATCTGCTGTCACGTAGCCGCCATCTGCGCCAAAGGCTTTGCCGAGCGTTCCGACGAGAAGATCTGCTTTGGATTGAAAAACTTCCTCCACACCGCGCCCCTTTTTGCCAAAGGCGCCAATTCCGTGGGCGTCGTCGACGATGAGCCAAATCCCCTCTTCAAAATGCTCTTCGTGCGTTTGAATCACCTCATTCATTTTCTTGAGATCTTGCGCCTCTCCGAGCATAGAAAAAATCCCGTCGGTCACGACGAGTGCTCTCGAAAAAGCGCCCCTTTGTTCTTTTAAAATGCGATTCAAATCATCGAGATCGAGGTGATTGAAGAGAAATTTTTGCTCTTTTGGCAACTGAGCGACCCGAATGCCGTCGATGATGCTCCTATGGTTGAGGGCATCGGAGACGACCATCGTGTTTCCCTTGACGCAAGAGTCAGCAGCCTGGCCTTTGATGAGACAAAAAAGGAGGGCCATATTTGCGGCAAAGGCGCTCGAAAAGACGATCGCATCGTCGCGCCCGTGAAATTGGGCGATCTTTTTTTCTAAATCTCGGTGGACTTTGAGGGTGCCAGAGATGAAGCGAACGGCGCCGGGGCCAGTTCCAAATTCTAAGGAGGCCTTATGCTCTGCCTGTTTTAAAACGGGGTGGAAGCGGAGTCCCAAATAGTCGTTTGAGTTGAAGATCCGATACGGCTTACCTCCAATAATGGCCTTTGGAGAGGGCTCTTGAGTAAAGCCGTCGATGATTGTTTCAAAGCGCTTTGCCGTTTTTGCATGGGCGATGCGCTCAAGTTCACGGTTCAGCGTGGCTATAAACTGTTTTTTCGACATGGAGTTTCCTCATGATTTCTTCATACATGATGCGGGTCATCTCTTTGAGGCCATAGACGGGGGCCCAACCCCAATCTTTGCGGGCAATGGAGTCATCGATGGTTCGGGGCCAAGAGTCGGCGATTTTTTGTCTAGAATCGGGCTCATATTCGCAAACGAAGTGAGGGGAGATCTTTTGGATTTCAGCCACGAGTTCTTCGGGGGCAAATTGGATGGCGGAAAAGTTATAACTGGTCCGGATTGAAATATTTTCTTTAGGGGCTTTCATGAGGGCAATCGTCCCTTGGATCGCATCATCCATGTACATCATGGGCAGAAGGGTCCCTCGATCGATGTAAGAGAGGTAATACCCCTCTTGGATCGCTCCATAAAACATGTGAATGGCGTATTCGGTCGTCCCATCTCCTGGGGGGGCCTTATAACCGAGAAGGCCCGGATAGCGCAAGCTCCGAACATCGACGCCAAACCTTTTAAAAAAGTATTGACAAAGGAGCTCTCCGCTCACTTTATTGACGCCATACATCGTCGTCGGCTCTAAAACGGTGTGTTGAGGGACATTTTCCTTCGGCGTTGAGGGGCCAAAGGCAGCAATGGAGCTGGGCCAGAAGACTTTGAACTGGTATTTGGCAGCGAGCTGTAAAACAGTGCGCAGGCCGTTGACATTGACGTCCCAGGCGAGTTCTGGGTCTTTTTCCCCCCGAGCCGAGAGGAGGCCAGCCAAATGATACACTTCGGTGATTTGGTGCTTCTCGATGAGCTTTGCAAGGGCCGCCCCATCGCGGACGTCGCCAAACTCCCAGGGTGCACTATATTGAGGCTTCACTCCCTGTCTATCGAAGGGGATGACAGAGCCAATCCCAATTTCTTTCTGGAGTGAGGAGACGAGGTCGGCTCCAACAAGGCCTGAACCCCCGGTAACTAAAATCTTCCTTTTCATGGTCCATTTTTCGTTTGAATTCCCAAAAGATACCCCATCGGCCAAAAAAGGACAAGTCATTCGTTAACCATCAGCAATTTTCATCTCCTTCAAAAAAGGATTGTCTTTTTCAGTGGTATTCAGTAGACTCCTCCATGGTAAAAACTCCGTAGACCGCTTCGAGGCAAAATGACGATCATTTCTGATAAGCCCGTTTGGGCTATTTTCCTGGATATTGACGGGGTTCTTAATGAAGGCATTCCGTCTTTAGACAAATTTTTGGCCAAAAAGAAAGAACTCTATCCTGGCGTCTCTGATATTACTCCCATGCAGATGAAAAGAGTAGAAGCCCAATTTTTAAATAAACAGGCAGTTGAACATTTGCATGCCCTCATAGAAAGGGTCTCAGAGGTGGCAAAAGTAGTGATTGTCCTCTCTTCTATATGGAGATTCCATGGGGAAATTGAAGCGATTAAAGATACGATGTTTGTCGATTGGAAATTTGCTGAATATTTAATCGACAAAACACCTACATATATGAATAACGCCATGGAGAAGATTGTTCTCTCTGAATGGCGGTGGAAGGAAATTCGTTTATGGCTTAATGAATGTTCAAAAAAACATAACATCCAAAGCTACGTGATTTTGGATGATGATCACGAGTTCCCAGAGGAGAGATTTGTAAGAATCAACTGCTATAAACTTTTATCAGAACAAGATGTCGAAGAGGCATTGAAAAAAATCTCAAAGCCTTTGTCCGTAGAATCTCCAGAAAAAAAGATTTCTACCGAATAGTTCAAAAAAGGAATTGTCTTTTTCAGTGGTATTCAGTAGACTCCTCCCCACTTCAACTAAAAGGAGTTTTATATGTCAATCAATGAATCTGTTCCTATTTCATTTGGCTGGACTGGACCTACCTCCGCGTATCAAGGACAATTAAATATTAGAGTAGTTGACCTGGCCTTCAAAGATGAAAAGACAAACCTTTTTGTAAAAATACCAGAAAATTTACCTCCACTCGAAATATCTTCACTAAACTTTACTGAAAGACCTGTCCTAAAAGGGAGAGCTGTCACTCTACTGGGAAGAGAGGCTTTAAAAGAGACGTTGGATTTGACAATCGAACAAATTAGAAATCTCACACTCAAGGCTGGCTTATTTGAAGATAACACGAAGATGGGCATTGTTATCCGATCTGATAGAGAAATTCCATTGACGCTTCCTAAAAAGTTTGAAACGGGAAAAACGTATCGCCTTCTAGTCACTTCGGATGAGTTGTCCTTGCAAGCTCAACTCATAACTGATCGCGTTCCCAATCAAATCCTTCAAACGACTGAGGAGAAAAAATTGGAAGAAAAGCCATTGACTCAAAATCAGAAAGAAATCGTTGATATCATGGTGCCACTCTTCATTGAAATGATTTCTATAGGGCTAGGGGAATTTCCTAAAATGACAAATGTGGATTGTTCCAAGATTGTAGTCGAGAAGGTGGGAGTCGAAGTTCAAAAATTGGATGAGGAAGAATTTAAAGTTTTAATGAAAATGCTTAGAGTAGCAAAAATCCTCCACTTTTCTCAACCAGAAGCGCGGGAGATAGAAACGATCTTGTTGGCAGGGATACGGGCAATTCGATTAAAAGGATGCGAGAATATACTACGTCTTACTTTTCAAACTCTGTTTAATGGGAATATCCCAGATGAGATCGAAAAAAATATCATCTCTCTTTTAGAAACATTTAAAGACCTCTCTGGCATGTTGTGAGCAATTCGAACCTCTGCCCATTAGGAGTGCGTCTACAAGAACAAGCGCTGTCATCGCCTCGACAATGGGAACTGCCCGAATGGCGACGCAAGGGTCATGCCTTCCCGTTTCTGGTAGTTGAAAAGTGGCTTTTTCTCTCTTGAGGCTGACCGTTGCTTGAGGTTTTTTAATGCTCGAAGTGGGTTTAAAAGCGACTTTGAAGAAGATGGGAGAACCGGTAGAAATTCCACCTAAGGTGCCTCCTGCAAAGTTTGTGGCGGTATGGACGTGCCCTTGCTCGTCAACGTCGAATGCATCGTTATGTTCGGATCCTTTCATTCGCGCTGCTTGGAACCCGGAGCCAATTTCAAACCCTTTTGTCGCAGGGATTGAGAGCATGGCGAAGGCCAACATAGCCTCTAACTTACAGTAAACAGGATCTCCAAGTCCACTTGGCACATGAGCCACGCAAGCAAGAATGCCACCTAATGAATCTTTTTCTTCTTTGATTTGACTTATTCTTTCCATGATTTTCTGTGCGGCCATTTCATCAGGGCAGAAAATCGGGCTTGCATAGGTTTTCTCACGAATCTTTTGCAGATCCGATAGATCGGGCTCTCGAATTGGAATGCCTCCAATTTCTGAGACAAAGGCAGTGCATTCAATATTGAAACGTGCAAGGAGCTTTTTGGCAACAGCGCCAGCCGCGACACGAGCTGCGGTTTCCCGAGCCGACGATCTCCCTCCGCCTCGATAATCGAAGATCCCATATTTTTCTAGGTAGGTGAAGTTGGCGTGGCCTGGGCGATAGAGATCCTTAATGGCCTCATATTGGGTGCTGTCAGCATCTTTATTCCGAATGAGAATTGCAATAGGCGCCCCTGTAGTTTTTCCCTCAAAAACCCCCGAAAAGATCTCGCATGTATCCCCTTCCATTCTGGGAGAAGTGTAAATGTTTTTACCGGGCAGGCGCCGCGCCAGTTGTTCATGAATATCTTGCTCAGTCAAGGGTAGCCCTGCAGGACATCCATCGATCACCACCCCGATTCCGGGGCCGTGTGATTCGCCAAAGGTCGTTATCCGAAAGAGTTGCCCAAAAAAATTTGAGGCCATTTAAAAATCCTTTTCTTTATTATTTTTCCAAATATGCTATTTGTCTCGATTCCCAGTTTTGGATTATTAGAGAGGGTTCCAAAAGGAGTTGATGGGATCGAGCTTCGATTGGATCTTTTTTCTTCGATCGATTTTCCCTCTCTTCAAGACTTTTTGCGAAACTCGCCCTATCCAGTACTGCTCACACTGCGCAAAAAATCGCAAGGGGGCAATTTTCAGGCAAGTGAGGGGGCCCGAGAGGCGCTGATGGAGAGGCTGCTCGACTTAGGTCCCTCTTTTTTTGATTTAGAATACGACATGCGGCCTGAATTTATCCAGAGTGCATTGAAAAAATATCCGAAAACAAAATTTATTCTTTCCTATCACAATTTTGAAAAAATTCCATCCGATTTGGATGCCGTTCTTCGCGCCATGAGTCAATACCTTGTTTTTAGCTACAAAATTGCAGTGAAAGTCCACTCGGCAAATGAGGCCTTGCAAATGCTCCTTTTTTCTAAAAAACATCCTGGAGTGAGCGCGATTTGCATGGGGGAAGAAGGGGCATTTGCCCGGATATTGGGCAAGTTAATGGGCAACCGGATCGATTATGCATGCATCGATTCTCAAAGGAGGAGCGCGCCCGGACAGATCAGCGCCGATGATTTAGTGAAAATTTACAACTACCCTTCTTTAAATGAAAAAACTCTCATTTACGGTCTGATTGGAGATCCCGTTGAAAAAAGTATCGGACACATCTATCACAATGGAGTTTTTCGAAAAAGGGGGATCGATGCCGTCTACGTCAAAATGAGGGTGAGACTAGAAGAGCTCGCTGAATTTCTACCTCTTGCAAAAGAGGTTGGGATTCGGGGCTTGAGCATCACGATGCCGCTCAAAGAGGCAATTGTCCCCTTTGTGAGTGAGATTGAACCTGCGGCCCAAAAAATTGGCTCCCTCAATACCCTCATCTTGGGAGAGGAGCAGATCGTGGGAACGAATACCGATGGCATTGGGGCGTTAGATGCCATTGAACAAAAGATCTCTATTCAGGGGAAAAGAGTGGTGCTCCTTGGCGCAGGGGGCGCTGCTCGCGCAATTGCCTACGAGGCAAGGAAACGCGGCGCTGATGTTTTGGTTTTGAATAGGACGATTCAAAGGGCCGAAGAATTGGCGAGGGCAATCGGATGCCAATCGGGGGGGCTCGATGAACTGCCAAACCACTATGACGTGTTAATCAACTGCTCATCGATTCCCATGCCCATCAAGCCGGAAGAGATGGTGCCAAAAACGGTTGTGATGGATATCATTTATGCTCCGCGCAAGACCCCATTTTTGAAGGCAGCCCTACTTAAAAAGTGCCGCATCGTATATGGCGAAAAGATGTTTCTGAATCAAGCAGCCAAGCAAACCCATTTTTGGACATCTCGGAACAACTAAGGGATCGTAAGGAAATAAATGTTACACTTATCGAGGAGAAAAACCGTTCAGATCTTGAGGATTTTCCCGCAGCAGGTATCGCTTCGAATACCTGCAAGGGGAAATCGTCTAGAGATGAATGGAATTTTCCCTCGATAAGTGTAACAGTTATTTCCTTACGATCCCTAAATTCACAATCTATGATCTCTTAATAACTTGAAGTAAATCCACCATCTAGGACTAAATTAACTCCATTAACAAAATCTGATTGTTCAGAGAGGAGGAATTTAATCGTTTGAGCTACTTCTTGTGGTTTTGCGTGCCGACGAAGAGGGATATTAGCCACTTCTTTTTCCATTTGATCATCGTAGCTTAATCCGGTTTCATCAGATTTTTTTTGGATTCTTTCCTGATGGAAATTCGTCAGAACAACGCCTGGTGAAAGCGCATTAATGCTAATCCCTTGAGGGCCTAGCTGATGAGATAAAGCTTTAGTATAAGTTGTCCACATTCTACGAATCACACATGAGGCGCCATACTCGGACTGCAATTGAACCGAAGTGGTTCCCGCAATGACAACGATCTTACTAGGGTTGGATAGGTGAGGTAACACTACTCTTAAGGCTTCCATTGGACCTGTAAATGTATTTTGAAACACTTCAAGCCAAACATTTTCATCATGGATCAAAGCTTTTCCATGAAATTGTGGTCTAGGTGCAATCAAAACAAGCCCTGCAATAGGTGTACGTGCTTGATTTAAATAACTTTCAAAACTGTCTCTAGATGATTTACTTATGAAATCGAGATTGCATATGTCATAACAACCAGAGTTTATTGCTTTTAATTCTTCCTGTAGGTTTTTTAATTTGGAAAGATCTCTGCCAGTCAGGATTAAATTATAATCATGCGCTAATAATCTTGCAGTTGCCCTGCCCAATTCATCCGAAGCGCCAGTGATGATAAAAGTTTTGCGTTCCTCTTTAGGGATTGAATTATTTGCAAAACAGGTCCCATGAAACAGGCATATTATAAAGATGGTGAACAAATATTTTTTTTGTTTCTATAGACGAAGATTTTACAGTGCTCATGGTTTATTCCTTATTTTTAATTGCGCACTCTAGCCTACTTGCCCAGTCAGGGCTAATACCTAATCCCTGCATGATTGCTTCGTTGCCAGATTCCGCCAATGTATTTTTTTGTAAACGAGCTAAAGCGCTCACTAAACTGTCCACATCGGTTACAGTAGAACACAACCCATTCTTCACAAGGATATCTTCATAAGTGTTATGGCCCACCTGAATCGTAGGAATCCCTGCAAGAACAAATTGAGGCCCCATACTCGTCTGATAGTAGAGCATTCCATCAGCAACGACTTGAGCATCGTCAGAATTAAATTCAGAGATAAAAAACTGAGGCATTCTTGCTGGCCTGCCCTGTTGCTTTAGCCATTGTTGGACAAATTGCACATCGAGGTTTTTTTCCTTTGCTCCTGGATGCTGCTGCAATAAGATTACAAAATTAGAAAAGTCTTCTCGCAGAGAAGCTTCACTTAAAAATTTAAGAAAAGCCGGTAAGGCTTTTAAAAAATATTCATCGTTGTTTCCTCCTGCGTACACCAGAACCTTTTGCCCTTGATCTGCTAAAGAATATTTAGAAAAAAATTGGGCGCGAATTTGACTTTGATCCGATATTCGCCTTTTGGCAATTTTTTCAGCTTGAGCGATCGGGTAATACCCAAGCCCAATTCTTTTTTCGGGAGCCAAACAAACTTCCTCGGAAGGGGCCTGATAAAGAGGCCTCTTCACAAGATTGGTATTGGCAAATAAAACTCCTTGGGCTGCAAGCATTACTTTCGCAGCAACAGCGGAATACCCCCCAGGAACATAGCCTTCGGGGTTGTCATAGTAAGCTAATCGTAAAGACTTTGAGGCCTGGCGTTTAAGCGCTTCTTGGAGAGGAACATCAAATACATGCCCCACATCTGTAATAATAACATCTGCACCGGAACACCTTTTGGCAAGCTCGGTAGCAGCCTCTTCCTCAGAACTATTTTCTAGGGAAAAAGGGGTGACAATCGCAATTTTTCGATCCTGGAATTTCTTTAAGGCGGGTCCTGTTGCATAAATCTGCACTTCATAGCCCTTGCTAACTAAATCTTCAGCAAAGGTTGAAAAGTGATCCGCAGGGCCACCATGACAAGCGATGAAGCAAACTGCTGCAGCTGATATAGCAAAGGACATCGGCAAAACCCCTGTAGAAAGGGAGCAATTCTACTGAACACCTACTAAATTGTCAAATGCTGAACCTATCTTCGGCTAATACCCCAACTTATAAATTTTCACAAGGAAGTTGGCCCAGATTTTTCTGTCCAGCAAAGCGCGGAGCGCGCTGGCAACTTGCATCAAGTTGTTGAGCGCGAGCGCAAGGCTGGGCGGGAAAATCTGGGTCAACTTCCCTGAAAATTTTTAAGGCGGGGTATTAAACAACAAAATCTTTAATGGCGGTGCATGGGCGAAGCTAGAAATAGGCCCGTTGCGTTTTAAGCATTTTAAGTGAACAATAGACCCTTACAAATTTAAGGAGTTTTGTACATGAAAAAATCAATTTTCGCCCTTGCGCTCGGAGCTGCATCGCTCTTCTCCTCTTTTGTCTCAGCGGGGCAAGAGTATCTTTTCTTTTCTCCTCAAGCTATCGAATCTCATTTACGTGGGTACAGTGAAGACGAAAAGGCGGCAATCGGGAAAGATTTAGATGTTGTAAGAAGTGTATGTTCGTATAATACAGCTGAATCCGAAAAAATCGAAAAGCCTCTGTACTTAGCTACAGCAGGTGGTCCTGGAGCAAGAAAGAGCACAATTTTGGAAAGGTTCCTAAGAGATCATTCCTTGGTCTCCAAAACAACATACATTGATCCTGATCAACGAGCCTTAAAATTCATGTCGCACACCTATTGTAGCCAATCACTTTCAGCACTTGCTATTGGTGATTATGAAAATTATGCAATGGCCGTAAAGGATGCTTATGAAAAATGGCGTGGCGCATCGAATTTTATAGCGCTCACCCTGTTAGAAGATTCTTTTCTGCACAAAAAAAATATTGCGCACGGAACCACTTTGACGGGTGAACATACCCCCCAATTTTTAGCTAAAGTAAAAGACGCCGGATATGACATTACACTTCTCCTGTGCTCTTGCGAAGATGCCTTTAGAAAAAAGGCCATCCAATATAGAAATGAGGAACAAAAATTTTATCAATCTACTCCCGAAGATGCGATCATTAAAGGCAAGCTTTTCCCACAGAGAATGCCTGCCTATTTCACCTATGCGGATACTCTTTATCTCTATTGGAGTGATGACCTGGCAACGCAGGAGCGTCTTGCCGCTGTCTTACAAGATGGGGATTTGAAGATACTTGACGTGCAGGCTCTTAATCTGTTTATCCAAAAATTTGAAAATGATCGAGAGCTTTTAAATGTGGAAAGGAAGCAAATTCCTTCCTGGGATGAACTGGTGAATCTCTATCGGACAAATCGCAAGTTTATAGGCAAATGTGATACAGTTCGGCTTTCCTGCTTTTACCTGGGGCATCTATGAAAAAATGGCTTTTCCTGTTTGCTATCTGTCTTTGCAATTTAACCTTTGCATCGCCTATCCAAGATCGCAAGATCGATCCAACTGCTCTTTCTCAACTTGGGCGTGCCTTAGATATCCCGCAAAATGCAGACATTGTCATTGAAACCCAAAAACGTTGGTTGCGTAAACCCAATCAAGAACGATGGGAAATGGCCGAACTTTCCCCGGATCAAAGACTTTTTGTACTGAATTGGGCTACAGATCAGGGGTTATTTGCTCCTTGGAAGCCTGCCTCCAAGACATACGATAAAGCCTTAATCCTTGGAGCAACAACTTCTCGGATGCAGATGCGCCTTGACTATCTTAAACAACTTTGGAACGAAGGTACGCGCTTTAATGAAATCGTATGGCTCACAGGCGATAGACCTCTTGATCACCGAGTCGATGGGTTAACAGATCGTTGCAGCAATGAATCTGAAGCAGCCCATCTTCTTTGGGAAGAGACGAACCTTCCTAAGGAGATGCGCTCCTTATCCGTTGTTTTTGTTGCAGTCCCCATGAAAATAGAAGGCTCTTCTCAAAAGCGCCCTAACACAGAGGATACCATTGTCGCCTGGCTTAAACTTTCTCCCGAACCTTGCAAAGCTCTATTTGTCTCTGACCAACCCTTCTGCGGCTATCAATTTGCAGTCATAAAGGCAAACCTGCCCAATGCATTTCTATTTGATCTTGTAGGCCAAGGAGTTGATTCGACCAGCCATCCCGCTGCTGCTGCCATTACTCTCGATTCCATTGCCCGCTGGATCTATCAAGAAGGTCTATTAACTCGGAATGCAAACAGGGAACAAATAACACCAGCGAGGCAACACGGGGTCCCCAACGACGCCTCGTCGGAAGGGGGATGAAAGTCAGATCAAAGCGAAGCCCCCCGACCGAGTGGGGTCAATAGTCAATATCTTTTCCCATTAATCTTGTGTTGGAGTACCATGCCGTACCGTGATAAAAATACTCAGTGTTTTTGTGTGCGTGTACGGCGGTTTGTTAGCAAGCTCCTCAGCTATCACGTATACATTGAGTGGGGGGCGCTTTGGTGACAACGTGCTCTCCTATTTGCATGCCAAGTGGCTCTCGTACCGCACGGGAGTTCCCATCTTTTATAATCTTTTTCCCTATTCTGACCAACTTGTTTTTAGCGATTTCGAAAACCGCTTTTATGGAGGTTTTAAGCACCGTGTACACTTAGGGGAAAATAATGATCCTAGCATAGAGAAGAGGGAGCAATCCACGTTGTTTATAGTAGACTATTTTGGAGAACAATCATGGGGAAGGCCAGGTTTTCCACAGTTTTATATCGATTGGGATGATCCCGGTTTTCGAGAGATTATCCGGGCCATGATTGCTCCTAAAAAACCTCTGCAGTATACCGTTGTCCCACCTCCAGACCGAGTGTCAGTAGCATTGCATGCGAGAACTGGCGGAGGTTATGAAGATTTTTTAACATCTGACTGGCATGAGTGGATCCTGAAACTTCCTCGCCTTCCTTTTTTGATCCGTCAATTGCGCTACTTGTATAATTTCTTAGAAAAACAGCCTCTCTATGTCTATATTTTTACTGATGATTCTTGTCCAGATCTGGTTATGAAGCGCTTCCAAGAAGCCTTTGGGGAGTGTGATATCATTTTCGATTGTGGAGCTAGGGCGCTAAGAAAAAATCACCAGGTACTGGAAGATTTTTTTTCGATGACGCAATTTGATTGTGCTATTCATGGAGAATCGAATTTCGCAATCTGTGCGGGGCTGGTGAAGGATTACAATGTAGAAATTCGTCCCATTCTTTTTGAGTATGATGAAGTGGCGATGAAAGTTCTCTATAAAGTCGCAATGCGGGTCCATTTCGATAAGACCCAACGACCCAAATACCACATTATTCAACTTTTTAGTGATGGTTAGGGGTTGCACACGATTTGTCCGGTCGCATCTGATTTTTTCGAACTCCCAACGAAGGCAGAATAGCCAGCTGAAAAACGCTCAAAGGCTTCTTTGGGAGAAGGCCTATGATCAGGGCGGGGATCGAGCATCTCATTGATTAACTTCAAAACAAAGGGAGGGGTATAAGAACGAGTAGGGCGCTGTAGAATCCAATCAGGGGCCAATTTGGAAGTCCACAGAGCCATCTCACTTTCAGAAGAAAGTTGCCAACAAGGGAGCCACTGCTCTGAGAAAATTTCATGCAGAGAAAGCCCCATTCCCCAAACATCGCGTTTCACAGTCTTTATGCGCCCTGTATAATACTCGGGAGGTAGGAACGAGAATGTTCCTACTCTGAGGTCATCCTGACCATGAGAACAATAGCTTCCAAAATCAGCAATCACTCCTTTTATCCCTTTGTTGCCTCTTTTTAGAAGTAGATTGTCAGGCTTAATATCTCCATGAATCCCCTCTTCGGAAATAACTGCCAATCCCTCCAGCCATTGCGAAATCATGTTTAATTTTTCATCCAAAGAAAGCCGAAAAGGCCGTTCAGTAAAATATTCGAGCAGACTACACTCATAAACTGGGAGAAAAATAGCGAACTCGTTTTTATCAATTACGCCGGAAATCATCGGAATAATCCCTCTTTTTCCAGAGAATGTACGAAGGGTATCTATTTCTCGTCTGAATTGCAAAGGTGCCGATTTTGAGCTGTCGTTCACCAACACCTTCTTAGCGACAATTTTCGGCCCCCCCTTTGAAGGATTAAGCCATACAACTTTTCTCACTTTTCCGTACACCCCCTCGCCAAGAGGAGAAGTCTTTCTTAAATTGATGAATACGTTCGGGAAAGACCTAGAACGGGAGAAATACATCCCAGGCACCCCTTTCACTCCTGAGAAATACTTTTTCCCTGCGTGAATGGCAGCACAAATGATACGATTAGCATAGGATATGTCTTTAAAAAAAGTGAGATATTTAGGAGCCAAATGCTTGGATACAACTGGAATTGCCATTTGCAGAAGGTGCTCGATAACAGCTGCATTTTGAAGCAATTTGGACAACTTTTCGGAATTGGAGGACAGTCGTTTCCAAGTAGTTATAGAAACTCCAATGTCTTGCAAATCAGTTGTTTTCAAAAAAACAGACACTGTTTTTTTAGTTTGAGTATCAGTGACTTCTACATTTAAAAAGGACGAATCAGCCTGCGGATTATCTTCTCGATAATCTAAGGGAGCCTTGGGAAATGCTTCGAAACGGAGTCGATTGGGATCACGTTCAAATTGAACAGATAAAGCCATGTTTTACAAAAACTTCTTATAGAGAAAACTCCGGGTGTAAGATTCGAACTTACGACCAATGGATTAACAGTCCACTGCTCTACCACTGAGCTAACCCGGATCAGAATTGAAGAACCTATCCCAGAAAATCGAGGCTAAACTTATTACTGGGCCAGGTTTCAAAGGGCCATTATATATTTGAAACCCGTTAATTTGCAAGGGAATTTCCTTGCGACTCCTTGGGGAAAGATGTTAAAATTTTTTGCTATGGATGAAGAGCTTTCGGGCTATGTCGATGCAATCGTCTACACACAAGAGGAGAACGGTTTTACGGTCGCCCGCCTAAAGCAGCCGAAAAGAAAGGAGCTGATCCCCTTTGTCGGCTATCTGCCGGGCCTACAGGCGGGGGAAAACGTGGTTCTCAAAGGGAGCTGGAAAACGCATCCTTCCCATGGGAAACAGTTTGAAGTGACCGAGTACACGGTCGAGGCTCCATCGGACATCTTGGGGATCCAAAAGTATCTCGAATCGGGTCTGGTCAAGGGGATTGGGCCTGTCTATGCCAAAAAGATCGTCGACCGTTTTGGGGCGGCGACTCTTGAAGTGATCGATAAAACCCCGAATCGCCTCTATGAAATTGAGGGCCTAGGCAAGAAAAAAGTGCGCCAGCTCAAAGACTGTTGGAACGAGCAGCACTCCATCCGCGAAGTGATGGTCTTTCTAAGGGCCCATGGGGCGAGCCCCGCCTATGCTCAAAAGATCTACAAGCAATATGGCGATCGTTCCATTGCCAAGGTCAAAGAAAACCCCTACCAACTCGCCAAGGAAGTTTTTGGCATCGGCTTTAAAATGGCAGATGCCATTGCGATCAAGTTGGGCTTTGCCCTCCACTCCTCTGAAAGGCTGGCCGCTGGAATCGAATTCGTCTTGTGGGAACTTGCAGGAGATGGCCACACCTGCTATCCGAAGACCGATTTTATCCCCATCGCCGCCAAAATGCTCGAAGTCGACGTGCCGCTCATCGAACGGCAGATCCAGGCGCTCATCGACAAAGAGATCGTCGAACAAGAGGGGAAAATTTGGCTCAAAATCTACTTCGCTTATGAGCGAGGAATCGCAAAAGATTTGGCAAAGCTGATTCACAGCCACCAGGCCATCCGCCCTATCGATGCCGAAAAAGCGACCGATTGGGTCGAAAAACAGCTCACAATTCAGTTTGCCGAAGAGCAAAAAAAAGCCATCGTCCAAGCGCTCACCGACAAAGTCCATATCATCACAGGCGGACCCGGTACAGGAAAGAGCACCATCACGAAGGCCATTTTGGCCATTGCCCAAAAGTTGACCGATAAAATCATTTTGGCCGCCCCCACCGGAAGGGCCGCCAAGAGACTTACGCAAATCACCCATAAACTCGCCTTCACGATCCACGCGATGCTCGAAATGGATTTCACCTCAGGCGGCTTTAAGCGGGGCAAAGACAATCCGCTCGATGCAGATCTGATCATCATCGACGAGGCGAGCATGATCGACACGCAGCTTTTCTTCTATCTCCTGCGGGCAATCCTTGCAAAAGCGCGCCTCCTGATCGTCGGAGATATCGACCAATTGCCAAGTGTCGGTGCAGGAACCGTCTTGCGCGATCTCATCCAGTCAGGACAGGTGGGAGTGACGCGGCTCACAGAAATTTTTCGCCAGGCAAAAGGCTCTAAAATCATCACCAATGCCCACAGAATTAACCAGGGCGAATTTCCCGACATCTACACACCCGAAAGGAGCGATTTTCACTTCATCACAGCCGAAACTCCCGAAACCATCACCCAGGTGATTTTAGAACTCGTCTCCAAAGAGATCCCCCGCCTTTGGAAATTTCACCCCATCGACGACATTCAAGTCCTCTCCCCAATGAAACGGGGCCTCATCGGCGTCGAAATGCTCGGAGAGGCGCTCCAAAACCTCTTAAACCCCTCCTCACAACCCATTTTCAGGGCAGGAAAACGGTTCCATCTCCACGACAAAGTCATGCAAATCAAAAACAATTACGATAAAAACGTCTACAATGGAGATATCGGTAGAATTATGGAAATCGGCGACAGCGGAATCACAGTCTTATTCGATGACAAGGAGGTGAAATACGATTTTGCCGATCTCGACGAGCTGATTCTAGCCTACGCCACCTCGGTCCACAAGTATCAGGGAAGCGAATGCCCTTGCATTGTCATGCCGATCCACACATCCCATTTCAAACTCTTGCAAAGAAACCTCCTCTACACCGCCATCACAAGAGGAAAAAAGCAGGTCTACCTCGTGGGGACACCCAAAGCAATGGCCATTGCCATCAATAACAACCAGGTCCAAACCCGCTACACCGGATTGGAAAAAGCAATCGTCGAAACCTCCAAAACCTACCCAAAGGATTTTCACAAACAATTGGAATTTACTTGACGACGCTGCCGGGAGCGAGCCGCTCAACTTGGGGCAATTCGAGTTCAGAATCAAGACTTGCCGCCAAAACCATCCCCTGACTCTCAACCCCCATAATTGTCGCCGGTAAAAGATTGGCCACGATGACCACTTTGCGCCCGATCAACTCTTCCGGCTTGAAAGAAAGGGCAATACCGGAGACGATCGTCCGCTTTTCAAAGCCGAGATCGACGAGCAGTTTTAAGAGCTTTTTCGATTTTGGAACTGGGGTTGCCTCTACAATTTGCGCCACTCTCAAGTCGAGTTTGCCAAATTCATCGATCGCAATCTGCGGTTTCATCGGTTGATAGACCGTCGTATTCATCGCCTGCACCTTTTTTCCTAAGTTTTCAATCTGCTCTTCTATTTCGGCATCTTCTATTTTGCGAAAGAGAATTTCAGGCTTGTTTAACTTTTGTCCTTCTGGAACAAAACTCGACTCAATTTTTTCCCAGTTTCCCTTCGCAAGTTCTTCTGAAAAGCCGAGCATATGCCAAATTTTTTGCGCACTTTCGGGAACGATTGGGCTTGCGAGAAGCGCTAAATTCTTCACGCATTCAATGCTGAGAGCAACCGTCCGATCGAGCTCCTTTTTCTGAAGGGGATCTTTCGCCAAAACCCAAGGTTTTTGCGCGTCGAAAAAGACGTTGCCCAATTGCGCAAGTTCCATCAGGATCTGACACGCTCTTCTCAAGTGGAATTGTTCAAAAGCGCTTCTCGCCTCTTGCATGAGCTTTTTCATCTCGTTTTCAAAAGAGTCATCTCCCTGAGACGCGCTCGGAATTTTCCCCTCGCAATGTTGGAATGCAAAAACGAGGACCCGATTGACAAAATTGCCAAACTTGCCGAGCAGCTCCGCATTGCAGCGCATCTGGAAATCTCTCCAGCTAAATTCAGAATCAGACGTCTCGGGCGCATTGGCCGCAATCGCATAGCGGGCCTGATCGGAAGTATATTTGCTGAAAAACTCCTCTAAATCAATCGTCCAGCCGTCTGATTTTGAAAATTGTCTCCCCTCGAGCAGATAAAACTCATTTGCCGGGATCTCATCGGGCAATTTGTAAGGGAGATCTTGCCCCATCAACATCGCAGGAAAAAAGACCGCGTGAAAAGGGATATTATCCTTCCCAATAAACTGGACGAACTTACATTTTGGATTGAGCCAATACTCTTCCCAGGCGTTCGGCCGTCCCTTCTTTTCAGCCCACTCCTTCGTTAGCGAAATATAGCCAATCGGCGCATCAAACCAGACGTAAAACACTTTTCCCGGATGCTCCGGCACAGGGACGCCCCAACTCGAATCGCGCGTGATCGAGCGCGGCTTCAAATCGCGAATGTATTGCATCGCAAAATGGACGACGCTCTCTTTCCACGGTTTTTTTTCAATCCACTGGGTCAGCTTTTCTTTGAAGGCGTCAAAACGCATGTACAGATGGGCGCTCGGGGCAAGCGTGAGCGACGAGCCGCTCAGTTTAGAGCGGGGATTTTTGAGATCGATCGCCTCATAGGAAGCGGCACACCTTTGACACTCATCTCCCCTGGCCTCCTCAAAGCCACATTTCGGACAGGTGCCCACCACGTACCGATCGGCTAAAAAGCGCCCCTCTTTTTCCGAATAGAGGTGATTTTCCGTCTTCTCCTCAATCAATCCCCTCTTGTCGAGTGCGCGGTAAAACTCTTGCGTCGTCTCCGCGTGCCCCTTCCAGGTTGTCCTCCCGTAGTGATCAAAAGAAATGGCCAGTTTTTTGAAAAAATCGACGTTGATCTGATGAAAATAATCGACGTGCTCTTTCGGAGTGCGCCCTGCCATGTCGGCGCTCAGCGTAATCGCCACCCCATACTCATCCGAGCCGCAAATGTAAAGAACATCACGGCCCATCAACCTTTGAAAACGGGCATAACAGTCGGCGGGCAGATAGGCCCCCGCAATATGGCCAAAATGAAGGGGGCCATTCGCATAGGGAAGGGCCGACGTAATCAAAAATTTTTCAGCCACGCTCTTCGGATGCCCGCTCTTCAATCATCACTAAAAGCTGTTCCAGGGTCATATGCGTCCCCCCCAGTAAAACCCCTCGGGCAATATTGATTGCAAAGTTGCAAAGATCAAAGTTATTTTTGAATTTCTTTCGAATTCTCTCAGTTGTTAACGGTTCGCTCATAGAAAATACATCCTTTGGCAAAGGATTCTAGCGCACTTTGTGCTCTTCTGCAATCAAAATCGATCGGAGCGCATCGTAGGCAATTTTTAAGTGATCGTTCACAATGTGATAATTATACTTTGGAATCAGGGACATCTCTTTCGCCGCCCAAGAAAGGCGCATTTCCATTGCGCTCTCATCTTCCGATTTGCGCACCTTGAGCCGCTTTTTGAGCTCTTCTAAGTTCGGAGGGCTGATAAAAATAAACACCCCATCGATCATTTTTTGCACTTTCATCGCCCCTTGGGTATCGATCACTAAAATCACATGTTTCCCCCCTTGCAGCTCCTTTTCTAAGGCGCTTTTCGAGGTGCCGTAATAGTGATCAAACACCTTTGCATATTCGAGAAAATCGCTCTTTTCAATCTTTTCCTCAAAGGCCCGCTTCGAAATGAAATGGTAATCGCGTCCCTCTACCTCCTCTGCGCGGGGGGGGCGAGTCGTAAACGAAATGCTCTTTTTGACATTTTGAAATTCATCGCAAAGCATCTTCACAAGAGTTGTCTTGCCAGTCCCTGCCGGCGCACTAATGACAAAAATAAACCCTTTTTTCATTCGATGTTTTGAACCTGCTCTCTCATTTTCTCAAGCTCGCTTTTCATCTCGACCACAATGTGCGAAATTTGCGCCTGCATCGACTTTGATCCGATGGTGTTCACCTCTCGATTCATCTCCTGCAACAGAAAATCCATTTTCCTCCCCGAACCGCTCTCTTTGAAAAGGGTCCGAAACTGATCGGTATGGCTCTTGAACCGGGTGATCTCTTCTGTGATATCGACTTTTTCGGCAAAAAGGGCAACCTCTCGAAAAAGCCGCTCGTCAAGCCCTTCTTTCGATTCAAAAACCTCATGCATTTTTTCAAGCAATTTTGCCCGCATTTTATTCGCTGCATCGGGCGCTGATCTTTCGACCTCTTGAATTTTTTGTCCCAACTCTTCGAGCCTTTTTGTCAAATCGCGCAAAAGGACTTGCCCCTCCTCTTTTTTCATCTTGGCAAGGGACAAAACTGCCTCATCAACGCAAGCTTCCAAAATCGCCAGATCTTCAGATGAGGCCCCCTTAACCTCCGAAGGCAAATGCTCCATAATAAAAGGGAGGCTCACCTCTTTCGGATCAGCTCCCACCTCTTTGGCGATCTTGTCCCATCCTTTTTTAAGGCCTTTTAAGACAGCGGCGTCGGGCAAAAGGGCGGCAATGGCGCCAAGGGTTGGCGCTAGCGTGATCCTGATGGAAATTTGCCCCCGAACACAAGCTTTGGCTACTTTTTTGCGCACCTCGTGCTCATAACAGCTCAGTTCTTTTGGGAAAGAGGTAAAAACCTCTAAATACTTGCGATTTAGCGAATGGATTTCAACTGTAAGACGCCCCAACGGAGCATCACCTACAGCCCTACCAAAGCCAGTCATACTCGTCAACATAGACAAATCATACGAAAGCCGCTAATTAAGGAAAAGAGAAAGAGAAGAAAGAGGGAGAGGGAAGAAAAATAGACGGTCGGGCTGCTCCGCTCACGCTACGCCCCCCGACCGTCTATTTTTCTTCCCTCTCCCTCTTCCTTTTCTTTCTTGAACATCGACTTAATCGGATCGAATGATTTGCGGTGAATAGGGCAGGGGCCGAGGGTGTGAATTGCCTGCAAGTGCATCTCTGTCCCATACCCTTTGTGCTGGTGAAATCCATACCCCGGATGTTTTTGACTTAAAACCACCATCATCCGGTCGCGCGTCACTTTTGCAAGGATTGACGCCGCCGCAATCGAAACAGAACGGGCATCGCCCGCCACCACCGCTTCACTTGAAATGTCAAAATGGGGAATTTGGTTCCCGTCAATGAGAAGATAATCGGGAACCACTTTCATCGCCCGAACAGCCTCTTGCATCGCGAGCAAAGTAGCCTGTAAAATATTGATCCGATCAATCGTCTTCACATCGACAACCCCAATCCCATATTCAAGACCTGGATAGGCTGTGATTTTGCTGAAGAGATTTTCTCTCATCTCCTCTGTCAGTTGTTTGCTGTCGTTGAGATGTTCAAAAAGAACCCCTAAGGGGAGTAGACAACAGGCAGCGACAACAGGCCCCGCAAGAGGCCCTCTTCCCGCTTCATCGATCCCGGCAATTTTGGTAAACCCTTCTGCTCGAAGACGATTTTCACATTGCGACATAGCGCGGAGGCGCAAAAGCTCTGATTCGGATATCATGCATAAAAAATTATCCTTTCAGAGCTTTTTTAAAAAAGAAAAAAATTACGACTCGGGTGTCTCTCCTGCGGGCGGCTCAGTAGAAAGGATCGGTTGCGAAACACTCTTTTCTCCCGCCACATATTGCTCGCTCACTTTCGCAGCTCTTCCAGATTTTCCGCGCAAGTAATAGAGTTTTGCCCTGCGCACTTTCCCTGGCCGAATCACCTCAATTGAGGCGATGCGCGGACTGTGGAGCAAAAAGACCCGGTCCATCGCCGATCCATACGCATTTCGGTACAGAGTAAATGTCTCCGATAACCCTGTCCCTTTCTTGGCAACTACAGTGCCAGAAAACGCCTGCAGGCGCTCTTTTTCCCCCTCAGTGATTCGCATACTCACGCGAACCGTATCGCCAATGCGAAACTCAGGGACATCTTTTTTCAAATACGCTTGTTCTAATTCTTCAATTACTGGTGAGCGACTCACAATCTTCTCCTACTAATAAATCAGGTCTTACCCTGCGTGTTTTTCCTTTCGCTTCGGCTCTTCGCCACTGTTCGATCTGCGCATGGTTTCCCCCAAGCAAGACCGGGGGAACTTCCATCCCCTCAAAATTTTCTGGCCTCGTATAGTGCGGAGCATCAAACAATCCTCCCCGCTGAAACGAGTCCTCCTGGACAGCCTCCGGATGGCCAATCACCCCAGGGATAAATCGGACAACCGCATCGATCAATACGATGGCCGCAGCACACCCATTCGTCAATACGTAATCGCCAATACTCAGCTCCTCATCGACCTCTTTCCGAATGACCCGCTCATCAACCCCCTCATAATGACCACAGAGGAGGATCAGATGGTCCCATTTCGCAAGGGCCTCACACTTCGCCGCCGTCAGCTTTTCCCCTTGCGGCGAGAGATAAATCACCCGCGAACCTCGCTTGCGGACACTCCGAATTGCCCTCGCAACAGGTCCCGGGCAAAGGACCATTCCAGGCCCCCCGCCAAACGGCCGGTCATCCACTCTCCCATGCTTATTTTCAGCAAAATCCCGGATATTCGTATGCCGAATCTCAATATGGCCCGCCTCAATCCCCCGTTTGATCATGCTCACATCAAAGGGCCCCCGAAAGTACTCGGGGAAAAGCGAGAGGAGATCGATCTGCATCACTTTTTCTTCTTCTGGCGCCTCTTCGCTCTCGCAGCCACCTCTTTTTCAGTGAGTGCTTGCACCACTTCAGGCGCAAATTTCCCAACAAGAGTTTTGACGCGATCGCTGATCTGAGCGCCATTTCCCAACCAATATTGGATTCTCGGCACGTCGATAAAATAGTTTTTTTCGTCCGCTCCAAACGGATTGTACCATCCGAGCATTTCCAAATATTTGCCATCTCGAGGATTTCTCGAATCGGTCACAACGAGGCGAAATCTCTGCTGAGAGGCTCTCCCCTGTTGTCTCATGCGAATCGTTAACGCCATGTTTTCCCTTTCAATTGTTTTTTCAGTTCTTCTAAATCCGGCATGCCGCCCATCATTTTTGCTTGGGACTTCATGTCGGGCATATTTTTAAATAGCTCTTTGACCCTCTTAAACCCTTTTACCATCCGGTTCACATCGTCAATGGCAACGCCGCTCCCCTTCGCAAGTCTCTTGCGCCGACTATGCTCCAACTCCACCTTTTCTTGTCGCTCTTCAGGCGTCATCGAATAGATGATCGCCTCCATCTTGTTGAACTCCCCGTCGGAAAAATCCAAATCGCCCATCGCGCCAAGTCCGGGGAGCATCCGAAGAAGACTCTTCAATGAGCCCATCTTCCGCACCATCCCCATCTGCTTGAGATAGTCCTCATAGGTGAAGCGCGCCTTTTTCAATTTCTTCTCGAGCTCTCTACTCTCATCTTCTGAGTAATTCTCTTGCGCCTTTTTCACTAAATTGATCACATCGCCAAATCCCAAAATCCGATCGGCCATCGAACGGGGACTGAATACTTGCAAATCTGACACCCTTTCGCCCACCCCTTCGAATTTGAGGGGCTTTCCCGTCACTTCCCGAATCGAAATCGCAGCTCCTGCACGGGCATTCCCATCGAGCATCGTCAAAATCGTACCGGTGATCTGCACTCTTCTGTCAAACTCCGCAGCTGTTTTCACTGCATCTTGACCCGTCGTCGCATTGGCGACAAAAAGGACCTCGCGCGGAGAAAGAACCCGTTTCATCTCCTCCAGCTCGCCCATTAAATCTTCATCGATGTGAAGGCGTCCTGCCGTGTCGACGATAAGAACGTCAAACCCCTCTTTTTCAGCCCACGCAAGAGCCTTTTTCGCCATCTTCACAGGATCTTTTTCTCCCGCCTCGTGGAAAACGGGAACTCCCACATCCCCCCCGAGCTTTTTGAGCTGCTCAATCGCAGCGGGGCGCTGCAAATCGCAAGCCGCAAGCGCCACTTTTTTCCCTTTAATATAGGCGGAAAGTTTCGCAGCCGTCGTCGTCTTCCCAGACCCCTGCAGCCCGCAGAGCATCACAACCGACAGTCTCGCATTGAGATCCAAGGGGGCCTCTTCGCTCCCCATCAAGGCGATCAACTCATCGTGGATCAATTTTGTAAATTGCTGGCCCGGCGTGACCGATTTGATCACCGCATCTCCGAGCGCCTTCTCCTTGACCCTTTTGACAAAGGCACTTGCCACAGTGAAGTTGACATCGGCGTCCAAAAGGGCCAAGCGGACCTCCCGGACAGCTTCTGAGATGTTTTCCTCTGTGAATGTCTTCTTCCCCCGGAAAGTGGAGAAAAGATTTTGGAATTTATCGGTTAAAGAGCCAAACATAATTGGAGTATAGAGTACTAGAGAATCTTATTTTTGTAAACGGGAGTATTCATTGAGGAGAAGATAAAGGTAAAGGGCCGTGTCTTCTGGGCTCAAGTGATCCTTGACAAACTGGGTCGCCTCTTCCGCAATCAGCTGAGCCTCCATATCGTGCGTTTTGGCCCATTCGATCTGATCTAAAAGATCTGATAGATCTTTTTTGACAGGGACAAAGTGCTTATAGGGCTCAAGCCCCCCGTAATACCACTGCACATTGTCGGTCATCTGCTTTAATACTAAAGAATTGGATAAGAGGAGCCAAAAATACCTTTCATAGGAGCACGAATTCCCATCGACGTCAACTAAATATTTGAATTTCAAATGGCCAGGCTTTGTGACGCTCTTGCCCATCATCCCCTTTGCCTTGAGCAATAGGGGCACCTCAGGATCGCACTGGACCGCTGCGTGAAACCGGGCATCGACCTTATCGGGATGGGCAATGGACAAAAGGACGAGCTGCGCCCGAACCAGATGCTCCCAGGCGGTGAGCGTCGAGTAGCCGCCCGTCGTGCTGCCGCGCCAAAAACTTTTTGCAAGTTTTTTCTCCCAAGGAAATTTTTCATTGGCTTGCGGGATCATTTTCCTCAGCTTCGTGTAGCCCACAAGCGCCTTGATATCGGGGATGAGGATGAGAGTGTCGACATCTCCCTTTTTGGCAAAGACAAAGCAGGGGCCAAGTCCAGGATTGCCTCCAAAACCATCTTCCAAAGAGACGATAAAATCGACATCGGGAAGGGGAACAGTGTCGTTCAACTTTTTAATGCACCCGAGTAGTTCCTTAAAGTGGCGCGTATTGAGTTGTTTTTCATCGTGGGCAAAGGAGATATGCCCCTCTTTGATCGTAAAGCGGACTAAACTAAACTCCTCAATTTTTTTTCCCGAAAAAGCCTCTTCGATCATCGATTTTGAAATCCCAGAAGAATAGTGCAAAAGATCGGAGCGGATCTGTTTCAACATCCAAGTGGGCGGCTCAGAGGCGAGTTTTTTTTGCAAAATATTCGGATCGATGGCAATCGTCTTGATCTTCCTTTGCGAGTGTTTGAGCTCGCTATAGAAAATGATCGAGGTGCCAAGACTTGCCGCAAAGAGAAAAAGAAGAGCTGCAAAAGAAAATTTCATCCAAACGATGGTAGCAAATCGGCATTAAAAAACAAATAGCGGGGATGATTTGCGTAGTCGCATTCGATGCTCGCCCCCGGAAAAAGGGAGAGGAGTTTTTCTTTTTGATTGGAGCCAATTTCAAAAAAAACAGATCCGCCCGGTTGCAGATATGTTTTCATCTCTTTTTGCAATCTCACATAAACTTCAATGCCTGAAGCTCCTGCGAGAAAAGCTTTTTCCGGCTCAAACCCTTTCACATACTCATGGGCCGCGACATAAGGGGGATTGGCGACGATAAAATCGGCCCTTTTCCCCTGGAATGGCGCCAAAAGATCGCCATGAGCCAATGCGACTACCACCCCATTTCTCTCGGCGTTTTCGCGGGCCACTTGGAGCGCCTCCTGAGAGATGTCGGAAAGGGTCACCTGAAGCTCGGGATTTGCCTTTTTCAAGGCGATGCCAATACAGCCAGATCCTGTGCAAAGATCCCACAAGACTCCCCTCTTGGCAATTTTGGCCACTTTTTCAACCAAAATTTCAGTCTCGGGACGGGGAATCAACACGCGAGGGTCGACGCCGATCTGACAGCCAAAAAAATCGATGCTCCCAATCACATATTCCACCGGTTCTCCGAGAGCCAAACGGCGCACCTTTTCGCGCATATGGGCAATTTCGGCATCGACCATGGGCCTATCATATTGCAGATAAAGATCCATCCGTTTCAGTTGCAGCACGTGCGCCAAAATTTCCTCGGCCACCCTTTTTCCCCGCTCGATTTTTTTCGAGACTAAAAAATCGCCCGACAGTTTTAAAATCTCCCCGATTGTTTTCACTTTTCGAGCCTCTCCCGATAGAAATGATTGACAAGGGGAATCGTGAGATCGTCGAGATCGCCTTCCATGACCCGGTCGAGTTTGTATAAGGTGAGATCAATCCGGTGATCGGTCACCCGGTTTTGGGGAAAATTGTAGGTCCGAATTCTCTCCGAGCGATCGCCGCTCCCCACCTGGGATTGGCGCAAACTGGATATCTCTTTTTCGCTTTTGCGCCGCATCTCTTCCGCAATGCGACTCTCCAAAAGGCGCATCGCCTTGTCTTTATTCTTGTGCTGGCTCCTCTCCTCCTGGCAAGCGACAACCGTCCCGGTCGGCAAGTGGGTGATCCTAACTGCGGAATCGGTCCGATTGACGTGCTGTCCTCCTGCGCCGGAAGCTCGGTAGGTGTCGATCTTTAGATCTTTTTCATCGATCTCAATTCTCTCGCTCTCATCCGGTTCCATCAAAATGGCGACAGTGATCGCCGAAGTGTGGACTCTCCCTTGCGTCTCTGTATCGGGAATTCTCTGCACCCGATGGGTCCCCGCCTCGTATTGCATGAGCCGAAATACATTGTGACCCGAAAGCGACATGATGTATTCCTTATAGCCGCCTACTTCCGATTCAGATGTGGAGAGCACTTCGCATTTCCACCCTTTTTTCCCAGTGTAATATTGATACATTCGGATACAATCGCCCACAAAAAGAGCTGCCTCATCGCCACCCGTGCCGGCGCGCAGCTCCATGATGATGTTGCGAGAGTCTCTTGGATCGGGGGGGACAAGGAGAGTTTCGAGCTCCTTTTGAAGGGCGGGGATTTCCACCTCAAGGCGAGAAATTTCCTCCTTCAAAAGGAGGAGCATTTCGGCCTCTTTTTCCTTGGCGAGAAGGGCGCTGTTTTCTTTCAGCTCTTTTTCCGAAAAAGAGAGCCGATCCCAAACGTCTTTGAGCTGCGAGAGTTGGGAATGTTCTTGGGTCAACTCCCGATAACGCTTTTGGTCAGTAAGCGTTTCCGGATGGCCCAGCATCTCTTCGACCTCTCGCAGGCGGGCTAAGAGGCGCTGAACCTTATCTTTCATCTATTTTTTCTTTTTGACCTTTTTGAGTTTTGCCTCTTCTTGCTTCGCCTGGGTCTCTTTGACCTCTGCGGTTTTGCGCTGGTATTTCTTCGTAAATTTATCGACCCGCCCTTCAGTATCCATGAATTGGGTCGCCTTTGTGAAGAAAGGGTGCGACGCCGAGGAGACCGGGACGCGGGAGAGGGGGTACTCTTTTCCCTCAAAAATTGTCTTTTCCTTTGGCTGCAATGTGCTGCCTATGATAAATTTAGACCCAGTTGAAGAGTCTTCAAATAGAACTTCTTGGTAAGCGGGATGTTTATTCTGTTTCATAAAAAGTGCCTTTTGAGATTTTGAGACCAATGATAATGGATGCGTGTAGAAAAATTCAAGGATTTCTGGTAAAAAAGTTTTTATGAGACTCCCCCTAAAGGTATTGATTTCCACCACGGTTGGGCTCAGCCTGATCGCCGCTTTCGTTCCCCAGCTCACTGGGTGGCTCGCTCTTTCGAGAATGGGGATTGAACACCTGTTTTTATGGCAGCTGATCAGCTACTGTTTTGTGGTCAAAGGGCCCATTTCTGTAGCGTTTTTTCTCTCCCTTTTTTTCGACATGTACCTCCTTTGGATGTTTGGGACGCATCTGATAGAGAGGTCGAGGGCCCGTCTATTTTTTACCCTCTATTTTGGGGCGGTTTTTCTCGGGGGGGCGTCAACACTCCTCTTTCCGAACGGCTACTTAGCGGGGAGCACCAATGGAGTCTATGCGATTTTAGTTGCCTGGATGCTCCTCAATCAAAATTCGAAACTGCTCCTTTTTTTCGCCCTCCCCTTCAAGTCGCAGTGGCTGATTTTGGGGTTACTCGGGATGACCCTTTTGATCGATCTTTCAAACGCCTATTGGGCTGGGGCAGTGAGCCTTGCCGTTGCCTCTGTCTACAGCTATCTTTTTACGTTGGTTGTCTGGAAAGAGCCGGGCCCCTTTTTCTTTCTTCGCCGGTATGAAAAAAAATTGTTTCAGTTTCTCGAAAAGCGAAAAAAGCATGAAAAATACAGCTCTTCTAAAATTTTTGATATCCGCTCGGGCGAGCCGATCCTGGACGACGATCAGTTCATGGACACAATGCTCGATCGGATTTCGCGCCACGGAGAAGGCTCCCTCACAACGGCTGAAAAAAAGAGGATGAAAGAGATCTCCAAGAGGAAAAGTCGTGTTTGACCCCATTTTAAAGTGGCGCACTGAAAACATTCGGGGAGGCGATGGAGTCATCGCAGGGGCAGATATTTCGCAAGAGTGGATCCTCCCTTGGTGGTGGAAGCACTACTCAGAGCACAACTCTCACCCTGTCGCTTGGATCGATTTTGGGATGTCGAAAAGGGCTAAAGAGTGGTGTCAAAAGCGGGGGGAACTTATCCCTTTGCGCATGCACGGGGATTTCATTGCAGAAGAAGGGAAGATTGAAGGGACCACAAAAGCCGATTGGGAAGAGAGCTCCGGCACCCATTTTTGGCCCCTTAGAAACGTCTGGTTTAAAAAGCCATTTGCCCTTTTGCAAACCCCCTTTGAAAGGACGGTTTGGATCGATATCGACTGTGAAGTGCTGGGCAAAATCGGCCCCCTTTTCCCATTTGCAGATGGCCCTGCAAAACTGGGGATGCATGAAGATAGAACCTTCTCCAAAAAAGGGGAAGATCCGATGTACAACTCTGGAGTGATCTCTTTTTTGCGACAAAATCCGTTAATTTTAGATTGGGCCAAAGAGTGCATCGATAAAAATGATCAATTTGTCGGCGATCAAGAAGTATTTTCCAACCTCATCGCAAGAAGAAAGATCGCCATTGGGAAAATTCCCTCTCAATATAACTGGGGCCGGATGCGGGACGGGCGAGATGGCACAGTGATCTACCATTGGCACGGCAATCACGGCAAACAGGTGATCAGAGCTCAGATGCTTCAAGAAGAGATCTGTTTTTAGTATCTTTTTCGCGCGCGAGGAGCGCCATTTTTGCGACTTGGAGCCCATCCAATACTCCCTCTTCATGGCGAAAGTGGGGGTTCGTCTCGAGGGCGGGGAAGTCGTTGGGCTGCAAAAGATCTTCCTCAGTCACATGGGGGACGATTCTGCGGGCCATTTTGAGAAATTTTGTTTTTTGATGAGCGATGAGCTCATCGAGAATTTCAATCAATGGGTTGGGCAAGGTTGTTTTTTTCTCCTCTGCTCTTGAAAAAATTTGCGCATCCACTCCGCGCACTCCGCTTCGAGGATGCGGGGGATGATTTCGAGTGTGTGAATGGGGTGTTTTTCCTTAAAAAGATCGATCCAGCTCCCATTCGCCCCAACCCTCAAATCTGGCGCGCCCCAAACAAGCGTTTTCACCCTTGCATTCAAAAGGGCCCCTGCACACATGCAGCAAGGTTCCAAGGTGCAGTACAAAGTGCACTCCTCGAGGCGCCAATTGCCGAGGGCGCCTGCGCCTGCAGTGAGACAGATCATTTCGGCATGGGCCGTCGCATCTTGGAGCAGCTCCACCTGATTGTGTCCGCGGGAGATGATTTTCCCCTCTTTCACAAGGACAGCGCCCACGGGCACTTCTTCAATTGCATACCCCTTTTTCGCCTCTTTGAGCGCCTCGCGCATGAAGATTTCATGATCCATGTTTTTGCAAAGCTCTGATCTGTTTTTTGAGTGCGAGCGTATCCCGTTCGTATTTTTTTTGCACTCCGACAATTTTATCTTCGAGTCGCGCGATTTCTCTTGTTTGAGCTGCGATCCTCTTTTCCAAATCCTCTTTCCCGGCCGCCTCTTCCCCTTTTTTTTCATTGGCAGATCTTTCAGCCTCTGCGAGTCCTCGCAACTTCTCTCGGACCGATTCGGGAAATACCACCCCATTTAAAAGGACAAACAAAAATGTGGGGATCGCCCCAAAAGCCTCCACAGTCCCTGCTAATACTTTGGCGCTCTCCTCTTCCGAAATCGACTGAATTTGATCAAATTCGGGGTTGATTTCGCTCAACCGCTCGGCAAAAATTTGATAAAGATCCCCATTTTTAAATACCCAGCGGTTCACCACCCACTCGGCAAGCTCCTGGTTCCCCTTCTTCAGCTCTTCGTCATAAGCCTTAAAAATTTCTTCAGTGGTGAGCCGATTTTGGGGCCGATTTCCAAAATAAGTCTTATAGAAGGCGAGGTTTGATCCAAGGTGCTCGGACTTAATATCTTTTTTGATCGCATTCAAAACGTCTGTCGTCCAGTTTTGTAAAGAGAGAAATTGATTTTCCATAGCCGCCTGAAGGGTTAAGAGTTAATTTTGGTCGAGCATAGCAGAAAAAGGGCATTTCGATGAAGGGGATTGCCCGATTATTCAAAATCCGGTATAATGCAATCAACAAAAAATTCTATTAAACCGGAGACGCCCTGAAACATGTCTTTAGATAAAGGTACCAAAGAAGAGATCACAAAAAAATTTCAGTTGCACGAGAAAGATACCGGTTCTGCCGACGTCCAAATCGCCATTTTAACTGAAAGAATTGCTGAGTTAACAGAACACTTGAAGCTCGCTCCAAAAGATCACGGCTCACGACTGGCCCTTTTGAAGCTCGTAGGCCAAAGGCGAAAGCTTCTCGACTATCTCAATTCGACCGACACCAAGCGATACCAAAACTTGATCGTCCGCCTCAACTTGAGAAAATGATTTTTTTAATGGGGGAGCCTCGCCTCCCCCTTGCCATTTAACCCTTTTTTCTTTACCCTCTTATCCTTATATGTAATTGGAGAAAGAAAGAATGTTAAAGCGCGAAACCATCCAGATCCCAGTCGGAAAAAGAACTCTCAGGATTGAAACCGGCCATGTAGCCCGCCAAGCGAACGGGGCGGTCATGCTCCACTGCGAGGATACTGTTGTTTTCGCATCGGCTTGCGCCGCTCCCACAGCGAGCAGCGAGATCGACTTTTTTCCACTCAGAGTCGACTACCAGGAAAAATACTCATCCGTTGGCAAAACAGCCAGTGGCTTCATCAAAAGAGAAGGGCGCCCAAGCGAGAGGGAAATTTTAGCCTCGCGCCTCATTGATCGCCCCTTAAGACCGATGTTTGAAGAGGGGTACTACAATGAAGTGCAGCTCCTCGCTTACGTCTTTTCTTACGATGGAAAAAACTTACCCGATGTCCTCGCCATTTGCGCCTCATCTGCAGCGCTTGTTCTCTCCGATATTCCGCTCGTCAAACCGGTCGGCGCAGTCCGCGTCGGGAGGGTCAATGGGGAATTCATCGTCAATCCGACGGCAGACGAGATGAAAGAGTCCAAACTCGATCTCGTTTTGGCTGGAACTGAAGATGCGATTTTAATGATCGAGGGATTTTGCAACTTTTTAACCGAAGAAGAGGTTTTAACCGCGATTGAAATGGGCCATCAGGCGATCCGCGGATTTTGCCATCAACTTCTCGCTTGGGCGAAAAAAATCGGCAAAGAGAAAAAGCTCGGCACGCTCCGAAAAATTCCGCACGAGGTGAATACCGCAGTTCACACTGCCGCTGAAACCCTCATCGCCTCCGCATTGAGAATCGCCTCAAAACAAGAGCGAGAAAAAACGCTCAGCGAAATCAAAGAGACCGTCATCAGAACTCTATTGCCTGAAGGCAACGAGGCAAAATACTCGAAAACCGATCTCGTCCTCTCCTATAAAAACCTCCAATCATCCCTCATGCGCAAAATGATCCTTGCCGAAAAGAAGAGGATCGACGGAAGAGGGCTTGAAGATATCCGGCACATCGATATCGAACAGTCGATTTTGCCAAGGACACACGGCAGCTCCCTTTTCACAAGAGGAGAGACGCAGTCGCTCGCAGTTTGCACCCTCGGCGGAGGCAATGCGGCGCAGCGCTATGAGGATCTGCACGGCGAAGGGACGCAAAAGTTTTATCTGCAATACTTTTTCCCTCCGTTTTCTGTGGGAGAAGTGGGGCGAATGGGGACACCCGGAAGACGGGAGATCGGCCACGGAAAATTGGCTGAAAGGGCGCTCGCCGCAACCTTGCCAAAACAGGAGGATTTCCCCTATGTAATCCGCCTTGAGTCGAACATCACCGAATCGAACGGCTCCTCTTCGATGGCCTCTGTTTGCGGCGGCTGTCTTGCAATGATGGATGCAGGGGTTCCAATCAAGCGGCCCGTCGCCGGAATTGCGATGGGACTCATCTTGGAGGGGGACGCCTTTGCGATCCTCTCTGATATTTTGGGCGCCGAAGATGCGCTCGGCGATATGGATTTCAAAGTGACTGGCGATAACGACGGCATCACCGCTTTCCAAATGGATATCAAAGTGGAGGGGATCACCCTTACCATTATGAGAAAAGCGCTCGAGCAGGCCAAGAAGGGACGCCAATACATTTTGGAAAAGATGCTCGCCATCTGTCCAAAATCGAAAGAGGAGATGTCAATCTACGCGCCGCGCATTGAGACGATGAAGATCAAACCGAGCAAGATCGGCATTGTGATCGGCCCAGGCGGCAAACAGATCCGCAGCATCATCGAAGAGACGGGCGTCCAAATTGACATCGACGATACGGGCCTTGTCAATATTGCCTCGACCAATCCCGATGCGATGGAAAAAGCAAAAGCGATCATCTACAGCCTCACTGCAGAGGCCGAAATTGGCAAAATCTACAACGGCAAAATCGTATCGGTGATGCAGTTTGGATTTTTTGTCGAGATCTTCCCTGGAAAAGAGGGGTTATGCCACATCTCTGAAATCTCCAACACAAAACGGATCCAAAACATCCATGATGCCCCCTTCAAAGAGGGCGATCGGATGGAGGTGAAGGTGATCGACATCAATGACCGCGGGCAAATTCGCCTGAGTCACAAAGCTGTGTTAGAAGAGACATTGACGAGGTGATCGATGCCGCGCACATTGGCCAAAGAACTGTCAGACAACATTGGCAAGCAGGTCGTTATTCGAGGATGGCTCAACAACCTGCGCGCCATGGGAAAATTGGCCTTTTTGCTTCTCAGAGACCGCAGTGGCCTTGCACAGGTGGTGATCGAAGATAAGGGGGAAATCGAAAAAGTCTCCTCCTTGCAGCCGGGATCGATTTTGAGAATCGAGGGGAAAGTCGTCTCCTCCAATTCGGTTTACAAAGCGGAACTGATCCACCCCAAAATTGGAGTGGAAAACCCGATTTTGGAAGTGCCGCCCATCGAATATTACAAGCCGCAAATGCAGGCGGATCTCGACTTTATCCTCGATCACCGCCCGATAGCCCTTCGCAATCGAGAGATCGCAGCTATCTTCAAAATCCAAGGAGAAGTTGCCCACGCGTATCAACTGTATATGCACGACGTGGTGGGTGCAGGTGAATATTTCGCCCCAAACATCATCGGCGCATCGTCTGAGGGAGGAGCAGAGTTTTTCAACGTCGACTATTTTGGCTACACGGCAACACTTGCTCAAAGTAGCCAGCTCTATAAGCAGATTATGGTAGGAGTAAACGAGCGGGTCTTTGCGCTCATGCCTTTTTTTAGAGCCGAACCCTCCCACACAACAAGGCACATCTCCGAGGGAAAACAATTTGAATTCGAGATGGGTTTTTTCGAGCACTGGGAAGAAATCATGGATGTCCAAGAAGGGTGCATCAAATTTATCCTCAAATATCTACACACTCACTGCAAAGACGAGATCCAGACTCTTGGGAACAACATCATTGAAGCGCCCGAAAATGTCCCTTTCCCGAGAATCTCGTTTCAAAAAGCGACAGAAATCGCCTTCCAACGGACAGGAGTGGATGAGAGGGGGGAACCCGACTTAAGCCCTGCTGCTGAAAGAGAGCTTTGCGCTTGGAGCAAAGAGACTTTTGGGACCGATCTCGTCTTCATCACCGATTGGAAAGTGGAAAAGCGCCCCTTTTACTCTATGGCCAAAAAGGAAAACCCCACATTGACCAACACATTTGATCTTCTTTGTGCAGGGACCGAAATCACCTCAGGTGGCCAAAGGCGCCACACTTATGATGCGATGGTGGAGGGGATTTTGATGAAGGGGATGGATCCAGAAGATTTCACCGACTACTTGAGCATTTTTAAATATGGAATGCCCCCTCACGGCGGCTTCGGAATGGGACTCGAAAGGCTCACCATGACCCTCCTCAAACTCAAAAATATCCGAGAAGCTTCTCTTTTCCCCTCAGATACAAAACGGATTGCGGCAAATCGGATCAAGGCAAAAATCTTTTTCGGCGGAGAAAATATCCGCAACGAGATCATCCATCAGCTTAAGTCGAAAAAAATTGCATTTAACCACCAAACCCACGAGCCCACACCCCATGCCGAAGATTCGGCGAGAGCCCGAAATATCCGCCTCGAAGAGGGGGTCAAAGCACTCATTTTGAGAGGGAAAAATACGAAGAAAAACTACCAATTCAACATCCCAGCCCACCTCAAGCTCGACATGAAAGCTGTTGCCGAACTCGTCAAAGAAAAGTGCGAATTTGAAGAGCCTGCAATCATTCTAGAGCGTTTCGGTCTCCAAATTGGAGGGATTCCCCCCTTCGGCCATCTGCTCAATCTAGAAACCTACTACGACGAAGCGATCGGGGGACAAGAGCGAGCCGCCTTCAACTGCGGCCTCACGACCGAGTCAATCATTATGAGCTCAAAGGACCTGCTCACCCTTGTCGATCCTAAAATCGGAAAATTCTCCAAAAGCTGACCTCAGCCGTCATAAGGCCAGTCGCAGCGCTCGCAAGAATATCTCGGGTACGGCCTTGTATTCCGATGCCCGCAATGGGGACAAATCCAACTCTCATCCCCTTTATTTAAATAATAGCCGTTAGCATCGACATGAAGCGAATGGTTCAAACAGCGCAGGCCATCTGAATTGTACCAAATCCCATCTGCTGCAAATTCAAGTTCGTGGAATGGAACGTATCTTTTCCCTTCCTCGCTCGCCGACAATCCTGCTGCGGATGCCACGATCAAGAGGCCCCAAAAGCTCAGTTTTCTCATCTATACTCCTTAAGTTTCATAAAAAAGAGTTAACACCATATGTAAGTATGATTTTTTTGACAACTATTTCTTTTTATGGGAAGAGGAAAAGAAACGGAGGAAGTCTATATGAAAAAGAAAAAACCGATCGGGATCGCCCTCATTGTGATTGGTGCCCTGATGCTCATCTTTTCCCACTACATTGCAGAGCAAGTAATGGCGGGACAAATGCAAATCCGAGAGGGCCAGTCCCAAGTGGATAGGGCCAACTCTCTTTTTGGTGCCTCTAAGTACACAAAACCACTTGGCAAGACGTTTACAGGCGGCGCACAGAAAAAGATTGATGCGGGCCAAAGAGAGGTCGATCACTACGAGGCGATGTCAAACAACTTGAAGATCGCAGGTATTATTTTGATTGTGATTGGAGCGGGCGTCCTCTTCATCCCAACAAAAAGATAACCTTAAGGGCTCGTAAAGGAACAAGTTCCCAATCTTAAACTGCGCGAAAGCTCTCAATAAATCGACGATCGCACCTCATCCCATATGCATCCAATATGGGGTGAGGTGCGATCGTCGATTTTTGAGGCTTTGGCCGCAGTTTAAGATTGGGAACTTGTTCCTTTACGAGCCCTAAGCCGCTCCCTGAGGATCAATTCCTGGCTGCGGATTGACAATGGGCTTCACCTCGCTTGGAACTGGGGGTGGAGGGGGTGGGACTTTGATTTGGAGCTCATCTGCGCTCTTGATTCTGGCCCGCTTCACATCGGCACTCCAGCTGCCATCCATGATCTCTTTGATATCGGTCGAATCGAGAGTTTCGAATTCCATGAGCATATCGGTCATGAGTTGGACCTTGCCTTTGTTTTCTACCAAGATATCGAGCGCTCTTTTATGGGCGTCATCGATGAGCTGTTTCACCTCTTTATCGATCGCTTGTGCTGTCTCATCGGAGTAATTTTTCTCGTGATAGCCGCTCATGCCGAGGTATTGGCCCGCCTCACTTCTCTCATCATAGGTGACGGTTCCGAGATTATCGGTCATTCCCCATTCGCAAACCATACTTCTTGCGATTTTGGTTGCCTGCATGATGTCGTGTTGCGCACCCGAGGACATATCTTGGACAAAAATCTCTTCAGCGGCTCTTCCGCCCATGAGGACGACGAGTTTGTCGAGCACCTCTTTTTTCCAGTAGCTGAGCCGATTTTTTGTCGGCATAAAGTGGGTAGCGCCCAAAGAAAAGCCCCTTGGAATGATCGTCACCTTATCGACTGGATCGCCGTGCTTCACGATCAATCCCGCAATCGCGTGGCCCGATTCGTGATAGGCGGTCGTCAGTTTTTCATTGTTATCCATTTCGAGACTGCGCCGCTCTTTTCCGTAGCGCACCTTATCGGCAGCCTCTCTCACTTCGACAGCGGTGACAGCCGATCTCCCCATGCGGGCAGCGAGAAGGGCTGCTTCGTTCAAGATATTTTCCAAATCGGCTCCCGAGGCGCCAGGGGTACTTCTCGCCACATCGTTCAAATCGACCGACTTGTCCATTTTGATTTTTCGGGCGTGCACTTTGAGAATTTCCAAGCGGCCCTTGACATCTGGCAAATCGAGGACGACGCGCCGATCAAATCGCCCGGGTCTCAATAGGGCTCGATCGAGGATATCTGGGCGGTTCGTCGCCGCCATCAGGATGACCCCCTCTTTGGTGTCAAACCCATCCATTTCTACGAGGAGCTGATTGAGCGTCTGTTCCCTCTCATCATGGCCCCCGCCAATCCCCGCACCTCTATGTCTTCCGACAGCGTCAATCTCATCCATGAAGATAATACAAGGGGCACTCTTTTTAGCCGTGTCAAACATATCGCGGATGCGGCTCGCGCCCACCCCGACGAACATCTCGACAAAATCAGACCCTGAGATCGAGAAGAAGGGGCGATCGGCCTCTCCGGCAACCGCTTTGGCGACGAGCGTTTTCCCTGTCCCTGGAGGGCCTACCAACAAGACCCCTTTTGGAATGCGGGCGCCGAGCGAAGTAAATTTTTGCGGATCTTTTAAAAAGTCGACGATCTCTTTGAGCTCTTCTTTCGCCTCTTCGGCGCCTGCGACATCTTTGAAGGTGACTTTATTGGTCTCTTTAGTCATCAACCTAGCAGGCGATTTACCAAAATTCATCGCAGAGGAGCCAACCCCTTTCATCTGTCTTGAGAAGATGAAATACAAAAAGAGGATGACGAGCATCACCGGTAAAATGGTGAAAATATAGCTAAAATAGTTGGGCGACGGCTCTTGGCTTTTAAAGGTCTTTTCTAAAACGGTGTTGCGCGGCTGATCGGGCGCTCGATAAGGGAGCCCTTTGTTGTCGTCGAAAGAGATCCACTCCTCTTTGGCCTGGGCAAACCAGTGGCTAAACACCTCTGGATCCTGTTTTTCAAGTGCTCTTGTCGAGAGCTCTTGGTTGTTGAAAAACCAGATGGCAGAGACCACTTTTGCCCTCGATTTATCGAGAAGGGCGCTATTCTTTTCAAGTTCTTGTGAAATGATTGAAAACTCATCGAGCTGCTCGACATAATTGCGAACAGAGCGCAGTGAAGTGAGCCTCACTCCATCGACTTCCCGCCCCAAATTGAGGATGAGCGGCTCGAGTTGGCTCAACACATTGCGATAGGTGTGCAGCTGCATTTCTGGAGAAAGATCGACAGCCGCCGAAAGCCCCCCCGCAATCCCTTTGAGTTCCAGTTTGATCGCCTCATTGCCAATGCCGAGTGCAGGAGATCTCAAAAGGGCAACGAGATCGCGCAACTCTTTGGAAACGCTCTCAACGGCTTCAATCGACTGAACCTGTGTGGCAAGGGCCAAATTCTTTTGGATCCAGGGGAGACTAACCCCTTCTCTTCCTGAAAGAGAGTGGAGGACAATCGCCCCCTCTCTTTGCGGCGTATTGTAAAGGGAGCTCACAACCATATATCCCGATCTCGGAATCAGATGGCCGCTCAGTTGCAAGTAGAGCGTTGCCGCATCGTTCACATTTTTTTGCAAATAGTCGAGATCAAACGAGAGCCGCTTAAACGCGCTCATCAATTCGTGATTTTTTTGGAGCACTTCTAAATAGTGAAATCGATCGGCGCTCTCTTCCGTTAGCTCTTCTCTAAATCGCCCGCTAAAGGTGACGAGATTGTCGTTTTGCGCAATTTTCCGATTCTCTTCTGGTTTCGTCAGATTCAAATTCGTCAAGTGTTCGGCTTGATGGCTGAAGGCGACCCGCCCAAAAGAGGAAGAGGTGAGCGTCTGCACCCCGACGATTGTCAAAATGGCAACCAAGAGGAAAAGGAGAAACCCCCCGGGGAGGTTTTTTTTCGGCAACTGTCTCATTTTCACCATAAACGACTTGCTCTCTTTAATTTATAAATTCATCCAAACGGGTCAATTAAACCACTTTTTCCCGTTTTAGTAAAGGGCTAGCGCAAGGCTAGGTTGGAAATGCCCTGGAATTGTCCTCATAGCAAAATGGGAATAAAAAGTCTTTGACATATCTCTATTTTACTGATGTTGAATCGATTGGGTTTTTAAAAATCGATCCAGACCGTGCCGTTATCCACCCAAATTTTTTTTGATGAGGTATTCAAAGTTTTAGATTTCCCCCCATTGTTGATCCATTTTAGGAGGGTTTCGAGCTGATCGCGGTTGAGGGTGGGGATGAGGTGCAAGAGGAGGTGTCTCTGTTCGATTGGATCATATCCGTTAAGGTTCACGAGGGTTCCCCAGGGGCCTGTTTGAATGGGGATTTTTTCGATCTGTCTGTCAAGGAATTTTTTGAGTTCAAAAGCCCTCTCAGAGAGGAGGGCGAGATTGTCCTGTACCTGTTTGCCAAATGTTTCATTTAAATAGGGGAAGAGTTGCAATCGCATTCGGGCGCGCAAATAACGGGGATCCTCATTGGAGGGGTCGATGAAAAAAGGGAGCCCCCTCTCCTCTAAGAAGGAGAGGATTTCGCTCTTTTTCACTTTTAGAAGGGGGCGCCAAAGGGGCATTCCGAAGGCTATGGACACTTCATCCATCCCTCCTAAATGGGCGAGATGGGCCCCTTCGAAGAGGCGTTTGATGGCAGTCTCGGCCAAGTCATTCGCCTGATGGGCCAGAAGGAGTGCTGCATGCGAGGAGAAAATGCTCGAGAAGAAGGAGAACCGTTTTTTTCTCGCTTCATCTTCCCCTTTTTTTTCACATTCTAGGCGGGTGCAAAAAAACGGACAGCCGAGGTTTTCAGCCTCTTTTTCGATTGATTGGGCCTCTTCTTTGCTCTCATTGCGCCAGCCGTGATCGACGTGGGCGATGTGGGGCTTGACGCCGCATTCTAACAGAGCGTAGAGGAGCGCCTTAGAGTCGGGGCCACCGGAATAGGCGAGCAAAAGGGGCTTTTCCCGATCCCAATGGACGCGAAGAAATGCATTTGTTACACTCGTCACATGTCGGTTTTGTGGCGCTACACTTTGCACAGTTATTCCCGCGTTTTTTTGCTCTCAACTCTGACGTTTATTGCCGTCTTGATCATTGCCCGTTTCAAGGAGATTGCCCGTTTCACGGCTCTCACGGGGGATTTTGCCACGACGGGACTGTTCATACTCTACCATATTCCTGCGATTTTGCCGATTGCAATTCCCATTTCGGCCCTCATCGCCTCATTTTTGCTCTTTCAAAAAATGAGTAGGTCTTCAGAGCTCACCGCTCTTCGGGCATCGGGACTCAGCTTAAGGAGGATCCTCCTCCCCCTCCTTTCTCTATCGCTCCTTCTTTCGGCCGTCCATTTTTCTCTTTGTGCTGAGATTGCTCCCTACTGCCGAAGGGAGGGAAAGACGATGATCTACCATGCGACCTCCTCCAATCCGTTGCTACTGCTTCAAAGGCAAAAGCTGGTCAAACTGAAAGATGCTTTTTTGCAGATGGAAGCTAAAGGCGATGAGGCGATTCAGGATCTTACACTCATTGTCCCGAATGAAAGTTCAGAGCGGTTGAGTCTTTTATCGGCTAAAAGACTCTGGATCGAAAAGGGGGAGCTCGTGGGCAAGGATTTGGCGATCATCTCCTATTTTCCTCAAGAGGAGGGCTTTGACACTTTGATGATTGAAAATCAAAAGCTCATGAGGACATCGGCCCCCCTACTTTCGACTGCGCTTAAGAAAAACCGGCCCCGTCTCGACATCAATGCGCTCAGTTTAAAAATGCTCCGCCTCCACGCCAAGCCAAAACAGGCCCACATTGAGATTTTAAGGCGCCTCTCTTTATCTCTTGCGGTCTTTAGTTTTACTCTTCTCGGGTGCACTTTTGGAATTGAGCAAGGGAGAACTCCAACGAAGAAAAATGGAATTTTCGCCCTCCTTCTAACCCTCACTGTCCTTATGAGCTATCTTCTTGGCAAAGAGCTGAAGGAGACTCCCCTTCTTGCGGAGCTCGCTTTTCTTTTGCCCCACCCTTTTATTTGGCTCTCCTCGTCCATCCACTTATTCCGCATCGCGAAAGGAACAGCGTAGAAAGCGGAAGCCTGCTATCCTTGCTGATGCATGCAACTTTGGCAAAAGCACTTCATCCTAAAACTGCTGAGAACCTTTCTCTTATTTTTCAGCTTTCTTTTTGCTATTTACGTGATTGTCGATCTTTCTGCCCATGGGATCCGGTTTTTCTCGAAGGCAACGCTCTTGGAAATTGCCCTGTTTTATCTCCATTCGCTCTCCTCTCTTTTGGATCTATTTCTCACACTCACCTTTCTTTTGGCCGTTTTGAGGGTATTGATTGATCTGAATTCGCATGGGGAGCTCGTAGCACTGCAAATGGCGGGGATTTCGAAAAAAAGACTTCTGTTTCCCTTTTTTGGCTTTGCTTTTTTTCTTGCGAGTATCAGTTACGCCAACGGCGAGTGGATAGCCCCTCGTGCAGGGCAATTTTCGAGCGGTTTTAAAACGGCGTACAAGGCAAAAAAGAGGGCAAAATTGGCCAAGCTCCATACGATTTCTCTCGAAGACAAAACAGAACTCATCGCCCGCGAGATCGATCTCAATGAGAGAGCGCTCTTCGATGTCTATTGGATCCGATCTCAAGATGACATCTGGCATATGAAGTCGCTGAATCTCGATACGCTTGAGGGCAAATTTGTGAACCATTTGGTGAGGACGAAGGTGAACCTGTTTGGCAAATCGGAGAGTTTTGAGGCGCTTCGGTTTACAGACCTTCCTTGGAAAGAAGAATCATTATTTGATCGATTTATCCCCTATGAGAATCGGCCGATTTCCACTTTGATTAAACAAGCTTTAAGTCGGAGGGGCGATGCGAGAATTGTATTTTCGCATCTTTATCACAAGCTCCTTTCCCCCCTCATTCCTTTTCTCGTTCTCATTGCGCTTGCGCCGATTGCGATGCATTACAGTCGAAATAAGCCCATTTTTCTCATCACAGCGCTATCGATTTTTGCCCTCATTGCCTTTAAAACAATCATCGACGGGATGCTTATTCTGGGAGAGAACCTGGTGCTCCCCTCCTACATCGCTCTATTTGCGCCGATGATCGCCGTTTTGAGTGTGACAGCGCCCTCCTTTGTGAGGATGCGATGATTGTTTTGCGCCTTTTTCTTTTTTTGGCTCTTGTTTTGCCTCTCCCCCTCTTTTTTAAAAGGGATTTTAGATTGCCGCCGATCCACGCATGGCTCCCGAAAAATCCCAAGTGGGAAATGCCGCTGCCGAACGAAGAGATTTTGAAAATTTTAACGGCTCCATTTACCTACTATACAAAAGGCAATCAAACTCTTGTCTTTGAGAGCGCAGATAAGAATTACGTGCTCAAGCTCTTTCGATATAAACGATCGATTTTTCCCCTGATGCATGTGCTGAAAAATTTCTACAAAAGAAGCCCGAGAATCGATTTTGAGGCGAAGGTGAAAAAGACCTTTAACGCCGCCCATATTGCCTGCAATGAGGGGGCTGCATTTACGGGCGTTCTCTATTGCCATCTCAACATGAGCAAAGATGTTTTGCCCATAGCACACCTTCAAGTGGATGGGAAAAACTATGATCTGCCCCTCGACATGCACCGGTTTGTGCTGCAAAAAAAGGGGGTGACGCTCAAAGAGGCCTTTTTCTCTGCGAGAAATAACCCGGAAAAGATGCATGAATTGATTGAATCCTTCCTCGATCTCCTGATCCAGCGCACTTCTCAAAATATCCAAAATTCAGATCCGAATTTGGGACTCAATTTTGGATTTTTAGGGACGCGGGCGATGGAAATTGATTTTGGCAATTATCAAAAGGTAAACGCTGATCCTCAAAGACAAAAAGAGGAGATTTTTCTTTTCTTGTCGAGTTTAGAGCGCTGGATTGCAAAGCGGATGCCAGAATATACAAATTTCATAACAGAATTGCGAAGAAACAGAGAAATCCACTACAATCCGGCAGAATGAAGCCGCCGAAACACTTCACAGCTCTGCGCGAACTTTCTACCGAGATTCAACAACTGCAATCCATTTTAACCCTTTTGTATTGGGATCAAGAGACCCACATGCCTCCGGGTGGCAATGTCCCGAGAGCAGAGCAAGTGGGGCTTCTCCATTCTATTATCCACGAGAAGAAGACGGGCCAAAAATTTAAGCTCCATTTAGAAAAACTGGTCAGCCTTTCGAGCAGCAAGGTGAAGGTGAAGAACCTTTCGATGCAGCAAAAAGTGATGGTGCGCGAGTGGGAAAAAGATTTTCGGCGCCACACGAAACTCCCAACCGATTTTGTGAAAGAATTTTCCCAAGTGAGTGCGGAAGCAGTTCCGATCTGGGCAAATGCGAAAAAGGGGGACGATTTTAAGATGTTCGCCCCATTTTTGAGCAAAATCGTCTCGCTCGTGAGACAAAAAGCAGAGTTTTTTGGGTTCGAAGAGCACCCCTACGACGCCCTTTTGCAAACCTATGAACCTTGCATGAGCGCAAAAAAAGTGGGAGTGATTTTTGAGGGGCTCCAAAAAGAGCTCGTCTCCCTTTTAAACAAAATCAAAGGGGCAAAAGCGGTGGATAACCGCTTTCTTCACCACAAAGTGGGCGAGGCAAAACAAAAAGAGATCGGCGATTTGACCCTTTCGATATTGCCCATCGAGCCCACCTACACCCGGCTCGATCTTTCAAATCACCCTTTTTCGCTGGCCCTTCACCCACACGATAGCCGGATTACGACCCGGATTTTGCCGAATCATTTCCTCAGCAACATTTTTTCCATTCTGCACGAATCGGGCCATTCTCTTTACGAGATGGGACTTTCGCTAGAGACTTGGGGCACTCCCCTCTCTGAGCCAGTCTCCCTCAGCGTTCATGAGAGCCAGTCGCGGTGGTGGGAATGTTTTATCGGCAGAAGTTTTCCCTTTTGGAAATTTTTCTACCCTAAACTGCAAAAAAAGCTCCCCTCTCTTCTGAAGGGTGTCCCCCTCGAGCGCTTCTATAGGTCCGCCAATAGAGTTACCCCCACACTCATTCGCGTTGAGGCGGACGAGGTGACCTACTGTCTCCATGTCATTTTGCGCTTTGAACTTGAAAAAGAGCTAATTACCGGAAAACTCAACGTGCACGATCTGCCAGATGCCTGGAGAGCCAAGATGAAAGAGCTTTTAGGCGTTGAGCCTAAGAGTGATCGAGAAGGATGTTTACAAGACATCCATTGGGCTCTTGGAGATTTTGGCTATTTTCCGACCTATGCTCTCGGCAATCTTCTCGCCGCTAACCTCTTTGCCGCATTTGCCAAGCAGCACGCCGATTGGGAAAAGAGAGTAGAGGAGGGAGATTTTGTTTTCATCAAAGAGTGGCTGAAGGAAAACGTCCACCAGTGGGGCCGCACTTATAACCTCGAAGAGCTGGCGAAAAAAGTGGGGAAAAAGCCCTTTAGCGAGACACCCTTTTGCTCCCACCTCAAGAAAAAATACGAGGGGCTCTACTTGCGGTGAGCAAGGCGAAAGGCGCGCCTTTTTTCCGCTGCGTGAAAGCGGGTGATCTGCTCTTCTGTTTCGGGGATGACCGGTAAGATTTCGACCGGTTTCAATTCATCATCCATTGCGACAAAGGTGAAATAGGCAGATAAGATGTCCTTATGTTCAAGCGTCCGAAAATCTTCGGCAATGACTTTGACCCCAACTTCCAAGGAGGTGCGCCAGGCTCGGTTGACAGATGCCTTGCAGACGAGGATGTCGCCGTGATGGGCTGGGTTGAGAAACCGGACCGAATCGATCCCCAAAGTGACGCAGACGCGCCCGCTATGTCTTTTCGCGACAATCGCTGCCAAATTGTCGACCACCTGCATCAGCTTCCCCCCAAAAAGGGTGCCATGCGGGTTTAGATCGTTCGGAAAGACTTCGACCACTTGGTCGACAATCGCAGAAGCTGATACGGTTTTCCCTTCCATCGTAGTTTCCCCATAACAGAAAAACCTAATAAAAGGGAATAAAGATTAACGTTTAGAGAATTGGAAGCGCTTACGGGCCCCTTTGCGGCCATACTTTTTGCGCTCTTTTTTGCGTGGATCTCGGGTCAAGTAGCCCAAGTCTTTGAGGCTACTTCGAATCGCATCATCTTCTTGGACAAGGGCTCTGCTAATGCCGAGACGGGTCGCCATCGCTTGTGCTTCAAGGCCCCCTCCCTTCACGCGGATGATCAGGTCCACTTTTTCTGGATTCGAGAACTTTTGGAGCGGAGCCATGACCATCTCTCTTTGGAGTGGCAAAGGAAAATGCTGCTCAAATTTGCGTCCATTGACATCGATTTTGCCAGATCCTTTCCTGAGCCTCACTGCCGATACGGCGGTCTTTCTGCGGCCAATTCCAATTGTCTCTTCTTGTTTTGCCATGATCCGTCTTCCTTTAAATGTTCACTGGGATGGGTTGTTGGGCAGGCAAATCGTGATTTGCCCCTTTGAAAATGCGCAGTTTTTTCACCTGCTGACCTCCGAGGCGAGTCTTCGGCATCATCCCCTTGATTGCCCTTTCCAGGACATACTCGGGGTTTCTCGCAATCATCGTCGAATAGGGGGTCTCTCTCATCCCTCCAATAAATCCGGTGTACTTGCGGTAGATTTTTCGGGCCCGCTTCATCCCGGTGACGCGCACTTTTTCGGCGTTGATGATCACGACGCCATCGCCGCAATCGACGTGGGGGGTGTAGTCGGGGCGGTGCTTGCCGCGGAGGATTTTAGCCACTTCAGCGGCAAATCGACCCAGGGTTTTCCCTGAGGCGTCAAAGAGATACCACTTCCGGGTATCGAGGGCCTCTTTTTTCGTGAGGAGGGGGGTTTTGTGCTTCTGGTTCATGTTTACTTATCTATCCTAAAATATTGAAAACGAGATCATACCTGGCTGTTTGATTTTTTGCAAAGGGGTTTTTTTCCTTTGGAAAAGAGGGCCATTTGAGCTAGTATGGAACGCTTATGGAAGAGCCAAAGACCTATTTTATTCGCACCTATGGGTGCCAGATGAATGAGCTCGATACGGAGATCATGGCGGGGCAGCTGCAAAAAAAGGGGCTACTCCCCTCTCCCGATGAGGAGAGCGCCGACCTCCTTATTTTTAATACCTGCTCCATTCGCGATTTAGCGGAGCGCAAAGTGATGGGCAAACTGGGCCGGATGGGGAGGGGTCAAAAAAAGAATAAGATCATCGGGGTCACTGGATGTATGGCTATGGCCAAAAAGGACTCCCTTTTCCGCAAATTTCCCCATCTCGACTTTATCGTTGGGACCAATAATATCACCGACCTCGGCCCTGTTTTAGATGAGGTGCTCTACACGAAGCGGCAGATCTATAAGACGGATGAGCGATTCGAGGAAAATTTAGACTATTTGGTGGCCAAAAGGGACAATCCGATCAAGGCCTTTGTCTCGATCATTCGGGGCTGCGACAAATTTTGCACCTACTGCGTCGTCCCCTACACCCGCGGCTCTGAGGTCTCAAGGCCCCCCGAGAGTGTCGTCGAAGAGTGCAAAAAACTGGTAGATCAGGGGTATAAGGAGATCACTCTCCTCGGGCAAAATGTGAATAGCTATGGCAAAGACCGGCCCGAGTGGAACTGTCTTTTCCACGATCTTCTCTACAAACTCGATAAGATTCCGGGCATGGAGCGGATCCGCTTCATGACTTCCCACCCGATTGACATCACTCAAGAGCTGATGGAGGCCATTCGCGACCTTCCCTCGCTTTGCGAATTCGTCCATTTCCCGCTCCAAGCGGGGTCGAGTCGCATCTTGAAAAAGATGCACCGGATCTACACCAAAGAGCAATATTTTGAAAAAGTGGACCTTTTGCGAAAAATTGTCCCCGACGTCTCTTTGGGAACAGACATCATCGTCGGCTTTCCGACCGAGACCGAAAGCGAATTCCAAGAAACAGTTGACGCCCTGCGCCAAATCCGCTACTCGCTCGCCTTTATTTTCGCCTACAGCGCGCGCAAAGGGACCCCCGCCATGCGCTGGAAAGACGATGTCCCTGAAGAGGTCAAGCTCGATCGGCTCCAAAGGCTGATGGCGCTGCAAGACGAGATCGGCAATGAAGAGCGGGCCCTCATGCTCGGCAACACCTACGAGGTGCTCGTCGAAAGATTCAACAAAGATGGGAAAATGCTCAAAGGGCGCACCCGCTGCTGGAAAAAGGTGATTTTTGAAGGGGATGCCAGCCTCATCGGCACCCTCCAGCAGGTCAAAGTACACAGCTTTAGCCACGAGACGCTCATCGGCGATCTCGAAAAAACAAAAAACACCCTAAAAGTTATACCGAGAGGGATTCAAAAATCGGAGTATGCCAAGGAGGCGCCCTGAATTTGAATCAAGCTCTGCTGTCGCCGAAGGCCCTCCGGGGTCCCCGAAAACGCATCGTTTTTGGGGTGAGGCCGTTGCAACCCAACTTGAATAAGCTTAAGTGATGCAGGCGGATTCAAATTCAGTGGCTGTCCGACGCCGGCAGAACCGATTCTTGAATCACGAGCGGTATATATAAGCTGCTCGTTTTTCAATATTTTATTTAACATTTTGGAACTCCGGTGAAGAACCATTCAAGATCGAGGCAGCTTTTCCTAACATCTTTGATGGCTCGGCGCGTAAACTGAGGGCAAGCGTAGGCATTGAGATATTGAAGCTTAGGGCAGTATTTCGCAATAGCTCGGAGTGCTCGGTCTGTAAGCTTATAGCAACCGTGAACATCAAGACGTTTAAGACTATTGAATTTCTGAATAAACCAAATAAAACCGCCGTTAGAAAACTGTTTGTTGGAAATCTTTAAAGAAGTGATTTCTTTTGTTTTAAACGGTTTTGTTTCGCCTAGTTCATCAATTTGGACTAATTCATCAAAAATACGATATATTGAATCAGACGTAATTTTTAAATACGTCCTCTCCCCAAAAAACGTCCCTGGATAATTTCGGCTAAAATCAAGGGCTTCCTCCTGACTAAGATAGGAAGAAACCGTCGCCATCAAATCGTCAGGTAAAGGTGGAAGTGAACAATTCATGCAGACATGATAATCTGTTGAGGACCCATTTGTCTAGGGCTCTCTTTCTAGAGCTGATTTTAGGAGAAACTGTACAATGGGATATATGAGAGCTAGGATCATTATAGTTTGGAAGTCAGGAGCTTGGAAGCCAAATTCGATTCTTAAACCTAAATAATCGCTCACAAATTTCCCTACAAGACCTCCCAGTATAAGATCGGGGTTCACCCAGGAGTGAAGTTGATTGAAACAACGCTCCACCCATGACAGAATCCCGAATGCACATACAGCCCCACCTAGAGCGGCTAAGAGGTCCATTGGTAGCTCTTCTTTGACATGATTGAGGAGCTTTCTTTTGAAAGTACCCCTCTCATCCAGTAGGGCCTGATATTGAGCGGCAAGTTCCCTTTTTCCCTTGTCTATGCACAATTGAATACATCGCTGTAGATCCTCAGCATGGATGGCATATTGTTTCCATTCCCGCCTGTTCAAAACATCGGGTTGTTCAGCACAAATTTGCAGCACATTTAGTGATTGATGATCAATGGCTCCTCTAAAAACTTGCCAAGTGTCATGGGGATCTAGAGTGCCAATCTCCCTTTTACACCACTCCCGTTTTTGTTTTGAGTTCAGCATTTTAAAAAGCAGGTTTTCCTTACCCAAAGCTATTCTAAGAAGTTGCCCTAGATCTACCAGTTCACTTCTGAAGATTCGATTGGTTGTACGATTACTAGGGAACCAAAAGTGGGGCTTCAAACTGGGCTTGAATGGGCAGTTGGGACTTAAAATGAAGTCAGTAGCCTTCTCAGAAGCAACTGAAAAAGCCGCATCGACCATTTCTTTGGTGATATAGGGAGCGAATCGGGGATCCGTCATGAAAAATCGCAACCCTCGATTATTGGGATTATGTGTCGCAGCTACCCTTAGTGAGATGCCGTCCACATCGGAAGGTATTTCAGGGCTATAATCGATGTTATCTTGAACGGTTGTTTCATATTGTAAGTCATTCATCATAGAAGCGGCCCATTCTAGCGCTTTCGCCGCTCCAGAGCGAAGTAACCTTTTGAAACAATATGATAGGACCTCAGGGTTATCAAGCCATTTTGTGCTTGCAATTGTGCGAAGACCTTTTGGGTAGTTACTTTTGAAGCACTGCTTAATCCACAACGCCAAGGAAAGCCCTCTCTCGAACTGACTAGGCATGTCCGTAGCAACTCTTACCACTGCTCTTCTTAAAAGAAGATCGTTTTTATCCTGAATTGCTAGGGATGAAAACCCTAAGTCGTCCAAATATCTTTTAAAAACTTTTCCTGCTGAAGTTCTTAAAGAGCTATGCTCATTGAGGGGCTTTTCTCCAATTAAAGCAGTATAGAAATTTGCCTGATCCCTTAAATCCAAATTACTTGCAATTATCGGAATAACGTTTGGATCAAACTGCCGATGGTTAAATAAATAATTAATAGAGTTACTCATTAGGAAATATTATACTAAGCACCAAAGTATTTAGCCACCCCTGAGTATCCCTGTATACACAAGTGAACTCAAGAGTTGGGAATTTGCCCAGGAGGCGCCCCAAATTTGAGGAAGGCGTAGCCGACGTCGAAGCAGCTAAACTTAAAAAGTTTAGCGATGCAGACGAACTCAAATTTGGTGGCTGCCCGACGTCGGCAAAAACCAACTGTTGAGTTCATTTGTGTATATATCCTTGAGCTCGTTTCTTCCTATAAATATTTTTTGACTAAGATGGGAATCTCTTCAATTCTGTAAAAGGGGATAAAGAGGATTCCATTTTCAAAGGAGAGCGGCTTTTGGGAAATACAAATCCCTATTGGGGCTTTTTTCTCATGCATGAACTGCCTGATAGAGCGGAGTTTGCCATATTTGCCCGCTTTGACTTCAATGGGGATGATTTGATTTTCTGTAGATAAGATATAATCCACTTCCGCATCTCCTTTTTCTCTTGTCCAAAAGTAAAGGCTCTCATCGCGGAAGGCATCGCGGTAGGCGAGAAGTTCTTGGCCTACGAACTGCTCTGCAAGAGCCCCTGCATTGATCTCAATGAGATCTTTCGTCCAAATCAGCTCAGGATCTACTTCAAGAGACCGCTGAAGAAGACCAATATCTAAAAATAGAGGTTTCACTTTGTTTTGCTTGATTTGCGCCTTGAGCGGAATCCCCGATGCTGATGTAGCATAGATGGGATGAACCAGCCCCGCCCATTCCAATTGTTGAATGGCTGTTTTCAGTTCTCTCGATTTGACTTGATCGTCAATTTTAGAATATTTGATTTGTTCGCCAACAGAAGAGGGGATTCCATCAAATGCAATCCGTAAATACTTTTGTTCTGCTTCAGTAGCGTATTTGTTGAAGTCAGCTTTATAGGTTCCTAGAAGAATGTCTTGAATTTGACTGCATTCTAATAAAGAATGGCTCCCTTTGTAATGCTGGACTGCTGCAGGCATCCCTCCTACCAAGAAATATTCCTTTACATGCCGGATTGCCGCTTCATGAGAATCGAGCTGATAGCCTAATCCTTTTGTGAACTCTTGGAATGATAAGGGGTGCATATAGGCAAATTGCACCCGGCCGACAGGGAATGAGAACTTGCCTTGAATTAATGTAAATTCGAGAAGAGAACCAGCCCCAATGACGTGCAATTCCGGCATCTTTTCTTTAAAATAGCGAAGTGCTAGGATCGCTTTCGGACAAGCTTGGATTTCATCGAGAAAAAGAAGCGTTTTCCCTGGACGTATTGGCCTCTTCGTCCATGTTTCAATCCGCTGAAGAATTTCTCTAGGATCTAACGACTCAAAAAAAGCAATCGCTTCAGGTTGAGCTTCAAAATTAATCCTTTCAAAGGATTCAAAAAACTCTTTGCCAAATTTTTCGATAATAAAGGTTTTTCCTACCTGCCTGGCCCCCCGGATGAGCAAAGGATAGCGTAAAGTCCCTTCTTTCCAGGCTCTTAGAGTCTTTTCGATAGATCTGTCCATGTTTGCGGCCCCTTTATGGGGGTAATTATAGCCATAAACATGGACAAAATTCAATAGTCAGCCTTAAGCCAATGAACAGCAACCACTTATCCGGACGGCTAGCGCGCTCGAGAAGGCTGGACGACCCCTAACTCTGCTGTGCTAATAAGCGAGTGGAGAGGAAAGCTCTTAAAATCTTGTCGGCTATTTCTTGCTGGGCATTCACAGTTTTCTGCAAATCACTTATTTGCACAGAAAGGGATAGATCGGAATTTATCTCATCTGGCTGTGTTTCAAACATCCTATCAATCTTCTCCATCGACTCCGATAATCCCTTAAGAGCAGCAGTTAACTGCTGAGCTTCTCTTAGTTTGCTCAAGATGGCCGCCGCTTTATCCGCACCCTCTGAAGTGCCCACTTCCGAATATCTAACTACTAAATCGGCACAATTGTCAATTTGTGATTTCAGACGTGAAAGCGTCTGTTTTAATCTATCGAAACTACTTAACAATGCCCAGTAATCCGATAGAGAGGAAAGCTCTCTTAACATCTCGTCCATTGTTTTCTGCTGGGCATTCACAGTTTTTTGCAAATCACTTATTTGCACAGAAAGGGATGGATCGGAATTCATCTCATCTGACTGTGTTTCAAACACCCTGTCAATCTCCTCCCTTACTCTCTCAATAGCAGCAAATAATCGGCCACTTTCTCGTAATCTCATCAAGATGACCCTCACTTGAACCGCAATCCCTAAAGTGCCCAGTTCTAAATATCTAACTCCTAACTCAACACAATTTTCAGCTTGTGATGTCAGATTTGAATACATCTGCTTTAATCTATCGCAACTATTTGACAATGCCTTGTAACCCTCTATCAAAGTTTCAGGAGGGGTAGGATCTGATAATGGAGAGTTTGTTTTGCACTCCATTCCACTTAGAGCTACATGGCCATCTTTACTATCTGCAGCACGTGGTGGGACGCATTCTACTTTGTGGCGAGACCAATCGCCTCTCTGACAGTCTACACCACAATAGAAAACTTTTTCACACTGCATGCATTTTCGAAGAGTTGATTCATCTTGAAATTGATTCGGACAGGAAGACCACTCACAAAATTTAGAGACTTTGCTGACTGCAGACATTTAGAACCTCCTAAAATTTAATTCTCCGAGTATAAGACCTGAATTTACGACCGGAAGTTTTACCAAAACCCTGTTTTCCTCACAAGACAAAATCCATGGAGGACCCATTTGTCTAGAGAATCTTTCTCCTGTTTAAGATAGGAAGAGATCTTCACCATTCCCAAATATTGCACCATATGAAATTTGACAAAAAACTATTTTACTTCACTTTTAATAAATTTTTAACTAAAATATTTGAATAATTTATGAACTCGCTACTACTATCAAGAATAACCAAAGATTATTTGAATTTGGATCCAGAGGTGGTCTCTCCGAAGGAGCGGTACCGGCTTGGCTGGGGCGGTTCGGTTTTGATCCCCCACAATAGCGCAAGGCCGAGGACGAGGCGGGAAAAGGTGTTGCAATTGCTTCAGGCGCGGGAGCGGTGGAGCCACTTCTTTCGATCTCCGAGGGAGATTGTCCTATCTCTATCGACATCGCCCAAACTCCCCCCGCCAAAACCCCTTCCGAACGGCTCATTTTCTTTGCCCCGCTATTTTTCAAAGGGGGGATTGGACAAAAAAGAAGTTGAAGCTATTTCGTATCTTTTGACGGAGACAAGCGAGTGGAGTAAAGCGCGACCCGTTCCCGGAAACACCCAAATTTTCCGTGCTCTGTGTCGGGGAAAAGGGGTGATCAAAAGAGGAAAACAGGGGATGATTTATCTCGACATCGATAACCTCTTTATCACGATGATGTTTCCCTATTTACAAAAGGTGGGATTGATGAGGCCTCCCTATTTCAATCTTTTCAATTCTCCTGAAGGGGCCCACATTCCACTCATTTTGCCTCGAGAGGTGGCCTTTCACTATTTGAATGAAATTGAAGGGATTGGGAAAGAGATCTCATTTGAGATTGAGGGGCTCTATTCGATGAAGCCCGACTCATGGCCCGAGGTGGAAGAGGTTTGGTTTTTCAAAGTCACATCGCCTGAGCTCGAAGATTTTCGCCGCCGCCATCTTTTGCCTCCGCTTCCAATGGGCCACTCTTTCCATATCGCGATTGCCGTGAGAGCGCACCTGGGGAGCTCAAAACGGGCCCAACCTTTAATGAGAATCAATATCGCTTATTTAGCGGCTTGATTTATTCGCGTTTGTCAAACATAATTTCCCGCTATGTTTGTAACGGCCCCTCGGAGCGCCTCATTTCACCCCTCTTGCGACTTGCAAAAGCCAACCGTTTGCGATCTTGTAAAGGCAATTGCGATCAAAGTGTTCAAAGAGCTTGCCCTTGCGCTCCTTCTCGGCTCTCTTGTCGCTTTTTTTGTCGCAACGCCCTCAGGTCTTGCCTTTTTGATTAGCGCTTCGATGATCCAGTGTCTCATCAGCATTTTTTTCCATTCGCTGGGAGTTTTCGCTTCTTATAAAGCGAAAAATAACCCGACTCAAACATACTATCCGAGAATTGCCTCTTTGTGCGAATGGGTGACCGGTTTTAATTTCGCCTCTTTTACGGGGCTCAATACGCAGATCCTCATCCATGAGTCGGGCCATGCATTTGCCTCGATGCTCCTCTACAAAAAGCCTTCTCCCTCCATTCAAATCCACCCATTTTCCAGAGGGATGACCCAATTTTATAAAACGGGGCTCTCCCCTTTTGGGCAAAAATTGGGCTCCTCGAGAGCCACCTGCTTTGTCATCGCTGCGGGACCTGCTTTCACACTGTTTATCTCATCGATTCTTTTAGCAATTGGGATTGCCCTATTGAAAAAATACCCGGCCTTTGGGAAGTATCTCATCGCTTGGTCGGTGATCGATTTTATCAATCACGCTGTTTATGCCCATTCAGCGCTCGGAACTGATCCATGGAATCTGTCGCACGATTTTGTCCATCTATCGATTTTTGGCCTAAATCCGATGCTCGCATCGGTCAGCATGATCGCTATCCCGATTCTCATCACCCTTGGAATGTCCTGTTTTTTTAGAAGTGAAAAAAAAGCCGCGCCCAACTAGGGAGCGCGGCTTAGACGTAATCAGAAGCAAATTAGAAATCGAACTCTGTTTTAAGCGTGAGTCCTTGCAAATAGAGGTTCGATGGAGCTCCATCGGGGTGATTGCCCGGGCTCGAAGTGAGATCCGCGAGATAGCGCATCATGTTTTGCTGCCAAAATACGCTGAGATCGTAAGTGGCGGCCAAATCCCAATGGAAACCGCGACAGCAGAAGTAAGAGCCCCATCCCAAACCGAGAGACAAGTCGAGATTAGGTCTTAAAGTGCCGTAATCATCGAGTTTCACTTTGATAGGCAATAAAGTTGCTGGAAGAGGAGAGCCTACATCGAGACTCACATCAGTGTAGCGGGTATAGAGAAGGCTTGCAGAGGCATCGCCGATAAATCTCAAACCGTATCCCATGTGCCATTTTCCATTAAATCCCCCTTTTGGACCCAACGCCCAAGAGTTGGATTTGTAGTCAGCTGAACGGCGGCTCGTCGAAGGGGGGAGAATCGACGCACTGATATTCATCCGTTGCCGAATCCAAAGGCCTCTCAACCCAAAGAACGGCTCAAGGATAAAGTGAGTTCCCACATAGGATGGGCGCGATAGCTGCAGGTCTGCGATATCGATATTACACTTCCATTTTGAAGAGATCGAAGTCGTAAAATTGTTGTTTGCATAATCGCCGCTTGGGAGCCAATTCGACGGCATCCATATTCCAAAATTGCCGACATTAATCCCATTGATCTGGCCTACGCCTGGAGCCGGAGCCGTTTTAGAAGTGTGTGTTTTGCTTCGAAACCAGGTATATTCGCCATAAAGGGACCAGCCATCTCGCATTCCAGACCAACCTAAGCCCAATTGGAAACCAGGCTTAAAGTCAAAATCTTGAACGAGCACATTGTGTCCCGTTGCAGGTACCGTCGGGCTTGTCAAAGGGTTTAGATTGGTCGCTTGTGCAGGGAGACCGAGATCCATCCCATCTTGCATTGCTTCCCAATAGGTGAAACTCGCCGTAGCAAAAAAATCATATCCGCAGCGAATATCAATATTGGCAGGCTCTAAATAAGCGGCAGGTGTACAGCAATTGCTCGTCGGATACCCCCTCTCAAAACAGACGGGAGGGCAGCAAGGTTTTGGCTTGCAGCACGGAGTAGGTGCACATTTCGGCTTACAAGGCGTAGGCTCGCATTTCGGCTTACAGGGAGTCTCGCATTTCGGCTTGCACGGAGCAGGTTCACACTTAGGTTTGCACGGTTTGGGAGGGCAAGGTTTTGGACATTTTGGTTTGGGACAGCAATCGGCTTTGGGTTGCGGACATACAGGTGGCGGCCCCCAATGTTCCCTTCCGTCCATATTGGTCATGAGCAGCAAAGTGGCTGCCGCTAAAATTAGGCTTCTCATAGGTCTCCCAAAAAGGTTATTCTTAACTCCTTCATATAAAATACAGGAGAAAATTTCAAAGCATTTTTTGAAACTGCTCTTCAGATAGGATTGCAACCCCGAGCTCTTTTGCTTTATCGTATTTAGAACCAGGATCTTCGCCAACTAAGACAAAATCAGTTTTTTTACTGACCGATCCAGAAACTTTGCCTCCGCGCTCTTTGATGAGGTGGGCTGCCTCGTCGCGCGAAAAGCTTGCAAGGGCGCCCGTCAGAACGAATGTTTTTTGAGAAAAGGGGTGATCGAGCCTTTTTTTCTGCAGTTTTTGGGGCTCGACGCCATATTTGAGGAGGAGCCGGATCTCCTCTTGATTTTTTTCATCTTTGAAAAAGGCGGCAATGGTTCGGGCCGTTTTTTCTCCGATCCCATCGATGGAAAGGAGGGTCTCTTCGCCCATTTCCAAAAGGGTTTCGAGATCGCCCGCCTCTTCTGCGAGCAGTTCTGCCGTCTCTGTTCCCACGTATTTGATTCCGAGGCCCATGATGAGTCGATAGAGGGGACATTTTCGAGATTTTTCGATACTCGTCAATAAATTATGGATCGATTTTTCCTTAAATCCTTCGAGTGTGCTCAGTCTCTTTTCATCGAGGAGATAAATGTCTGAAATGCGCGAGACGAGCCCTTTTTCGACGAGTTGCTTAGCTACTTTTTCGCCCATGTGTTCGATATCCATCGCGTGTTTGGAGGCGAAATAGACGATGCGGCGCAGCGCCTGTCCGGCGCAATTGGGATTAGGGCACCGAAGGGCCACTTCCCCCTCTTTGTGAAGGACGCCCTCCTTACAAACGGGGCACTGTTTGGGAGGGTGCCAAGGGTGGCTTCCTTCAAGCCGTTTTTGCAAATCGACTTTGACCACCTGCGGGATTACGTCGCCCGCTTTTTCGATGATGACGGTATCTCCCACTCTGATATCTTTGCGCGCCACCTCTTCTGCGTTGTGCAATGTGGCTCTTGAAATCGTGCTCCCCGAAAGAAAAACGGGCTCTAATTCAGCGACGGGAGTCAAAACGCCGGTTCTTCCCACTTGCACTGTGATCTCGTTGATTTTGGTGTGCGCCTGTTCAGGGGCGAATTTATAGGCAACCGCAAAGCGGGGCGCTTTGCCAGTAGTTCCCAAAAGTTCTCGGTATTTGAGCTCATTGACTTTAATCACAATGCCGTCAATTTCAAAGGGAAGTTCATGTCTTTGCTTTTCGATTTTTTTAGCAAAGTGCAAAATCTCTTCTAAATTGCTGCAAACGGCAACATGCTCTTGTTTGGCCGTTGGGAAACCCCATTTTTTCAAAGCGAGATGCACATCGCTTTGCTTTTCGATTTCGGTTTCTTGAGCAATTCCGTAGGCTACGAAATTGAGTTTTCTCCGTGCGACCTCTTTTGGATCGAGCAATTTTAAAGAGCCGGCGGCGGCGTTGCGCGGATTGGCAAAGGGTTCGAGGCCCGCTTCTTCTCTTTCTTCATTGAGCGCTAAAAAAGTGGATAAACTCATATATACCTCGCCGCGCACTTCCGCCAATTCGGGGAGATCGCGCCCACTCAAGTGTAAAGGGACCGATCGGATTGTTTTGAACCCAGCGCTCACATCGTCGCCCATTTTTCCATTGCCACGGGTGAGCGCCCGGACAAAATGCCCTTTTTCATACAAGAGGGAGATCGAGGTGCCGTCCATTTTGAGCTCGCAGCAAAAATCGATCCCTTTTTTTTCTAAAAGCTTGTCTACCCGTTTGATAAAGTCGGCAATTTCCTCTTCAGAATAGGTGTTGTTGAGCGACATCATCGGAACGAGGTGCGCTTTTTGCTTAAACCCTTCGGTCGGTTTTTCAGAAAGTCTTTTCGAAGGGGAATGGGGCGCCACCTGTTCGGGGTGCTCTTTTTCGTAATCGTGAAGATCGCGCATGAGCTGGTCGTATTCGTAGTCGGAAATGAGCGGTTTTGCCTCGTCGAAATAGCGCTTGTCGTGTTCGAGAAGATCACCGACGAGCCGAAGATAGTCCTCTTCATTTTTCGGTTTCATGCGTGAAATTCCACTTCGAAAATTTGGGTTGCAAGGGGAGCGAGTGCGATGCAAATGGCCTCTTTTTCAATCGACACCTGGGAGTTCAATTTGTTCGAGCCGCCAAAGAGCGCATCATCGCTGTTGAAAACCTCCTGAACGGTTTTTCCATTTTTTAAAGGGATCCAATAGTCGCCGTGAAATTCTGGGGTGAAATTGTGGATGCAAAGGACAGTTTTCCCCTCCCCTTTTCTCAAATAAGAGATGACGCTATTTTTCGCATCGGAAAAATCGATCCACTCAAATCCTTCCCAGTTGAAATCGTTTTTCCAAAGGGCAGGTTGTCCTAGGTAATAGCCATTGAGTTTTTTGACCATTTCGAAAACGCCTTGATGGAAGGCGTAGCCCAAGAGGTGCCAATCGAGATTGGATTTGCAATACCACTCGTTCCACTGGGCAATTTCACTGCCCATGAAAATGAAATTTTTCCCCGGATGGCAGACGAGATAGCTGTAGAGGAGGCGCAAATTGGCAAATTTTTGCCAATCGGGGCCGGGCATCTTCGCGATGAGATTCCGTTTGCCGTGGACCACTTCATCGTGGGAGAGGACCGAGATGAACTTTTCAGAAAATGCGTAAAGGAGGCTGAAGGTGAGGCTATTTTGATGGTATTTTCTGTAGATGGGATCCTTGGAAAAATAGCTGAGCGTGTCATTCATCCATCCCATATTCCATTTGAGATCGAATCCGAGTCCCTCTTTGTGGGTGACGCCGGTAAATGAGGAGGACTCTTCGGCAATCATCAGCGCGCCGGGGCATCTCTCATGGACGATGGAGTTTAAATGCTTGATAAATTCGATCGCTTCAATATTGAAATTGCTCCCATCGGGATTGGGGATCCATTCGCCCGATTTTCTGCCGTAATCGAGATAGAGAAGCGATGCGACCGCATCGACCCGGAGGCCGTCGACGTGCATTTTTTCAAGCCAAAAAAGGGCGCTTGCGATGAGAAAGTTGACTACCTCTTTGCGCCCGTAATTAAAAATGGCTGTTCGCCAATGGGGGTGCATCCCCTTTCTCGGATCTTCGTGTTCGTAAAGGGCAGTGCCGTCAAAGCGATTGAGCGAATAATCGTCCGTCGGAAAGTGGGCCGGAACCCAATCGAGGATCACTCCGATCCCCTCTCTATGCATGTGATCGACAAAAAACTGAAAATCGCTCGGAGTTCCATAGCGACTCGTTACAGCAAAAAAGCCGCTCACCTGATATCCCCAAGATTCATCGAGCGGATGTTCCATGACAGGCATCAATTCGACATGGGTAAACCCCATCTCTTTGCAATACTTTGCGAGATCCACAGCAATTTCCCGATAATTGGGAAATTCTTTGCCATACCATCTCCAAGAGCCTATATGCACCTCATAGATGTTCATGGGACCATCGAGCGTCTTCTTCACCCACTTCTGATCGCGCCAAGGATAGCTGTTCACATCGTAAACAATGGAAGCGGTGAGGGGCCTCAATTCTGAAGAAAAAGCGTAGGGGTCGCTTTTGACGCGCAAATACCCCTCTTTTGTCCGGATCTCGAATTTGTATTTTTCTCCCTGGCCAATCCCAGGCACAAAGAGCTCCCAAATCCCAGAGACTCCCATGCCGCGCATGGGATAAAGCTGCCCATCCCAATGGTTAAAATCGGCGATGAGGCTCACCCTCGTCGCATTCGGCGCCCAAACGGCGAACCTAGTCCCTCCATCTCTGATATTGGCCCCTAAAACGGCATAGAGATCATAGTGACACCCCTTGTTGAAAAGGAACATATCCATCTCTCCGATGGTGGGCATCTGGGCATACGGGTCAAAAGCGAGGAGGCCACTCGGGTGGTAGATGCGGTAATCTTCGGGGGCGATCTTTTCTTTTGGCAGATACTCAAAAAGACCCAGCTCATCGACTTTTTTAGCCTGGACTATTTTCCCCAACACTTCGAGGTAAGTCTCATTTGCACCAGGGCGCCAAAGGCGAATCACTTGCCCCTTTGCAAGCTCGTGCAGCCCCAGGAAATGGTGGGGATCTGCATGGCGCCCCTCAGCTAAAAGGCGCAGCTCAGAAGGCTCATTTTTCTTCAACTCTACCATGTCAATTGACTATACCGCATTTCAATGGTAGAACGGTAAAAAAATCATTAAAATAAGTCAAATTGCTTCAAAGACCGCCCAGTAGTTCCCGCTCCAATAAAGAGAGCTCATTCATTCCTCTCCTTGTTTTCCGATGCAGGAGCAATCTCTTTTCCAGTTTTTGCGCCGTGCTTTCTAAGAACTGCAACAAAGGGAGAGCTGTCACTATATAGACAAGCCACATCCAGGGGGCTCATTCCAAAATCGTCGACGACATTCACCTTGGCTCCTTTCTCGATCAGAAATCCTAATAAAGAAGAGTCTTTCATAACGGCGTAAAGAGGCGTTCTGCCAAATGGGCCTTTCGCATTGACGTCGGCGCCCTTCTGGATCTGCTTGATTATTTTTTGCCTTTGATTTGTGGCAACGTATACGAAAAGCTTGCCGTTATGTCTCTCTTGAACCTCTTCCTTCGTGCAGGGCTCCGGCGGGGTTCCTACCCATTTGACTGTGACGCGATTCTCCTCGCTATCGATTTCAAATCCGACCTTTCCATAGCGAGCCTTTAAAGTTTTTAGAGCCAGAGCCATCGCCTTTTGATCCATCAGGACCCAAGGTCTTTCGGAATAAGCATAAATTCGGAATCCTCTGTCTAGACCTCGCTTATACATGTATTTGACAGCCTGATTTGCTGCAAATTGCGCTGTGGTGATCATGTCCAATTTTTCGAAGAGTTCCAGTTCGCTCGGCACGTCTTTCTGATAGTGGAGTTTTAGCTCCGCCGCTTTCGTAACGGCTTCAATGGAAAACATTTGACAGCCCCCTTGTTCGGAAGGGAGATTGTACACCCAGCAAGGATTTATTGGCAAACTGTTTCGGTTGACCCGGCTACCGTTCAAAGCGGTCCAGCAAAAATATCTTCTTCTCTTCAATCAAAAGGGGCTCTTCCCTTTGGATCCATTTTTTTCTTCCCACTCGAAACCGCCGAATCTCCTTTGGCAGATCGAAAAGGATTTCTCCGGAGTTATTGGCTCGGATCAGACACCTGCGCATCGTTTTTTTTGACCACTCAAAATCGATTTCGCCGATCCCGGGCGCCTGGATGCCGATCAATCTTCCCGCGTCGAGAGAAACGGGCAAGTTTGGCAAAAAGGCAATTCTTCTCTCATTTTGAGAAAAAAAGAGGCTTCTAACCCGTTTCATCCCCTCTTGCAATAGAAAAAAAGGGTTTCCCCGGCCAGCTCCTTCGGCCACCAGCCCCTGGTGCTGATCGTCGATGAGCCTCGGGACGAGCATGCTTTTAAATGCGGCTCGGAAAAATGCGCTTAAATTCTCCTCAATCGCATCCCGCTTTTCAAAAAACTTAAGTAAAAGGGCCGTCCCACTCAATTCCTGAGGAAGAACGGAAGGGATTTTTTGTCCTAAAGAAAAAAGAATCGGCAACAACTCCTTGAGATCCAAGCGCCTTTGCATGAGATCCCAGTCTTGTGCTTTATGAGAGCCCAAAGAGAGTTTTTCAATTTCAAGGGAAGTTTTTTCACTGTATTGAATTTCCGCATCGATTTTGCCCCCTTTCAAAAAGCCCCTTTCGGAGACAATGTCAAAGCCCCCATCATTCGCAACAATGCGCAAGCGAAAATAGCCCTCTTTGGCATTGCCAAAAACAAACACCGCATCCTTTTCAAGATCTTGTTGCACGGTGAATCCCTTCACAGGGCCACTCAATTTCAACGGCCACTCTTTCCCATCGATCCGGAGAAGGGTCGGAAATGCCTCGAGAATAGAATGGGTCTTGGGAATCACACAAGAGGCCCCCGGCGTGTGGGAAAAAGGGCGCAACTTCGCCGCAATTTTAATGCTCATACCACTCCCAAAAGCCCGTCGGGCTCATTTGCGATTAAGCGGACCTCGACAATCTCATTTGGCTCCAAATGAGCCGCTTGGGGGATCCAGACGCGCAAAAAATTTTCCGTATGCCCAGAAATAAACCCCGGTTTTGTCTCGTTTTCCAATAAAACAGCCATCTTGCGTCCAACAAAGCGATTTCTCAAATCGAATGCACTCCTTTCCGCAAGTCTTAGTAGCCTCTGCTTGCGCTCCCGCATCACATCTGGCGCCACCCTGTTCGGATAGAGCGCCGCCCGTGTCCTTTTGCGCACGCTATAGGGAAACATGTGCACTTTTGCAAACTGCACTTTTTCGATGATCTCAAGCGTCTCTTCAAAATCCCCTTCCGTTTCCCCCGGAAAACCGACGATAATGTCGGTCGTCACCGTAAAGTCGGGATTTTTGAAAACCATCTTCTCCACCGTATCGAGGAAAATTTGGCGCGTATATTTCCGGTTCATCCGCTTCAAAGTGACGTTCGAGCCCGCTTGCAGGACGATGTGCATACTCGGACAGGTCGTTTTCCCATTTAAAACGGCATCTGCCAAATCGTCGTCGATTTCATCGGGATCAATCGAAGAAATGCGCAGGCGCTTAAGACCTGGGAGCGCATCGATGGCCCTCACGAGATCTGCCAAATTTCCTCCCCCGTCGAAATCGCCCACGTTGATTCCGGTGAGAACGACCTCTTTGTACCCATTCGCAATCAGCCCTTCAACCTCCTTGACCACTTCGCCAATTTGTCTCGAGCGCGATCTCCCCCGCACGTAAGGGATGATGCAGTAGGTGCAAAACGAGTTGCATCCATCTTGCACTTTGACAAAAGCCCTCGTATGGGCATCAAAGGCGTGGATATTGAACTCGGGCAGATTTTCTTCCCCCTCAAAAACGAGGTCGATCAACTTTTCTTTTTCCGGGTTAGGGACGATTTGCACCCGCGAGTCCATTTGCAAAAGGAGATCGGGAGAACTCTCTGCCATGCAGCCCGTCACAACCACTTTTGCATTCGGGTGCGATCGCAAAAGAGAGCGCACCTCATGTCTTGAGGAACTATCTGCTCCTTCTGTGACTGTGCAGGTATTCACAATGCAAAGATCGGCCTCTTCCCCATCTCCCGCAGCCGAGTATCCCATCTGGCGCAGCTGATCCGCATACCCTTGCGATTCATACTGATTCGTCCGACACCCAAGAGTTGCAATTTTAAACTTTTTCTTTGTCATTTCACGCCTGTATCTTCGGTGACAAAGTGCAATACTTTGCGCTCCAAATGGTGTGGCAAATCAACCCCGAGCAAAATGTCATTTTCATCGTACTCGCGCTGAAAGACATGCCCCCCTTCGAGAATTTCACTCACAAGGGCGTATTGGCTTTGCGGAATGCGCAAGAAGACCCGTCTTCGCAATTGGAGAGTTTCATGCATCATTTTGGCCATCAACTCGTCAAATCCAGTCTCATTCAACGCCGAAATCAAAACAGTTTTCGGATATTTGATCTGCATCGCCTTTACGATGAGCGGATCTTGTGCCCGATCGATCTTATTCAAGACAGTGATGATCGGGTGGGAGAGCGCACCTAGCTCTTTGAGCACTGCAAAAGTGGCCTCTGCCTGCTCTTTGGCGTGAGGGTTACTCACGTCGATGAGATGGAGCAAAATATCAGCTTGCACCGCCTCTTCAAGGGTGCTCCGAAAAGCGGCGACGAGTTGGTGTGGCAATTTTCGAATAAAACCGACTGTGTCGACGAGCAAGATGGGCTGCTTGTTGGGCAAAATGAATTTTTTTGTCGTCGGATCGAGGGTCGCAAAAAGTTTATCCTCGACGAGTACCTCCGCATGGGTAAGCGCCCTTAAAAGGGTCGATTTGCCGACGTTGGTGTAGCCGATAATGGCAAATGTCGGAATCCGGGTCTTTTCCCTCAATTTCCTCTGCGTTTGCCTTTGCTTTTTGACCGTTTCTAGCTCCGCTTGGAGCTTTTCGATCTGGCGCCGAAGGAGACGCCGGTCGATCTCGATCTGCTTTTCCCCTTCCCCTTTGACCGCGCCTCCGCCAGCCCCACCCGATCTTTGCCGGTGCAAGTGGGTCCAAAGCCGCTTCAATCGAGGCATCTGATAGCTCAAAGTGGCCAAATCGATCTGGATTTTTGCCTCGCGCGTTTGCGCCCTTTGGCTAAACACTCCCAAAATGAGCTCTGTCCGGTCGATCACATCCGATCCCAAAGCCTTTTCCAAGTTGCGCTGCTGCCCAGGAGTAATCTCGTCATCAAAAACGACAAGATCTGCTCCCATTTCTAAGATGTGCTGACGGATCTCCTCTACCTTCCCTTTGCCCAAAAAAGTCCCCACATCCACTCCTCTCAAAGGAGCCGGGATCTTCAAAATTGTCGCTAAGCCAAAGGTATCGCACAAAGCCTCTAGCTCATCGAGATGCTCAATGCATTCCAACTTATCATTCGTATAGGTGCTAACGAGAATCGCCTTTCTAGGCTCTACTTCGGACATGAAAACTCCAATTTGAGCCCGTCAAAACCGACCCTCACTTCGGGCGGCAATAAATTGTTCATCGCGTCGTGATCGAGAAAGTGGCCCACATGCGTGATATAGGTCGCCTTCGCCCCCACTTTTTTCGAAAAAACAACCGCCTCCTCAAAAGAGAGGTGGAAAGGGGAAGTCTCGGGCCGAAGCGCACTCAACACCAAAACGCGCACCCCTCGGAGGAAATCGAAAATCGTCTCCTCGTACTTTTGAATATCGGAGATATAGGCAAATTCCCCCAAGCGAAATCCGGTCACCTTCATACAGCTTTGATAAAAATGACAATACTGGATCGGAAGGCCTAAAAACTCGAAAATCCCCATCTCTTCATCGAGCACGGTAAAATCGAATTTTGCACTCTCCCCCGTCAGATTGAAAAAGTACGCATAGCGCTTCTGGATCTCTTGAAAACTCTCCCTAGAAAGCAGACACGGAAACGCCTTTTTTTGCCGGACGTTAAAAATGCGCACCTCATCAATCCCCGCAATGTGATCGTAATGGGTGTGGGTCAAGAGGAGCCCATCGAGCGACTCAATGCCAAACTGCAGCGCCTGACTCCGAAAATCGGGGCCCATATCGATGATGAGAGATTTCCCTCCAATCTGGATCAAACCCGAGGGGCGAAAGCGCCGATTTTTAGGGGAATGGGAACTGCAAACAGAACACTTGCAACCAATGACCGGCACTCCTGCAGAGCCCCCTGTACCTAAAAACTGAAAAAAACCTTTCATAAGTCTGTTAATAGTATCTCATCAGAAAGACTCTTGGCAAGAAGGGAATGGTAAATGAGCCCCCGCGATCCAAGCCCAGTGAAGACCCAGACGTTTTTGCCCACTTTCTGAACGACGGGGCGAATCCCCACTTTGGGACTGATCCGAACCCCTGAGAGGATCTCCAGCACCTCAAAATCGCGCGCGGCTGGATAAATTGCAGCGAGTTGGGGCAAAAGGGCGAGCACCTTTTGCGGATCGGGCTTTTCAGTGTGTTCATAGGTCGATCCAACGAGGCAAACCGACGGATCTTCTGTCACTGAAATGTGGCCCGTCCCCAAAAGAGTGTAGGGAAGGGGCTCTTTGACTTTGCAAACAAGGCACTGCCCAATCGTTTTCGATAAAGGAAGATCCACCCAACTCAAAGTATCCGCCCCAACAGTCAAAACGATCTGATCAAACGAGTCCAGTTCACTGAGACTTTTCACAAAGTGCGCCTCAAAACGGGCCTGAGCACACGCTTTTTTGAGCCCCTGTAAATACTTTTTTGAAAAAACGGTAATCCCTTCCGCAATCCACTCTTTTTTGGGAGCAAAACGGAGAATGCCACTGGGGACAAAACAGCCCCCTCCCGCCACTTCGAGGAGCTCTTTAGCCGCCTTCATTCCCTCTTCGGCCCTCCAAGTGGGCTTGCCCCACTTGCCTGGCGCCGAATGCAAAAGCCCAGTGGAGACATGAGAAGCCCCCACTCCGCCATCAAACACGCTCACACAACACCCCCTTTGCAAAAGGTGCCATGTGACCCCAAGCCCCGCATACCCTGCCCCGACAACAGCAATGTTCATGAAGCAGTTTTCGGATGGAGAAGCTGATAGCTCTCCGCTGCAAAATTGAAGAAAAAAATCACCGCTGGGGTGAGCACTGCGACAAAGGGGATCATGATAAAAAACCACTCCATCGCGACGGCGAACGGCTTTTCAGGGGCCGCATTGCTCAAAATCGCAGCGAGCGTCAAAAGTCCAACGATGAGCAAAATGGGGGCCATCGCAAGCAAAAAAAGGGCAATACTGCTCAAAATTTTCCCATGAAATAGCCCAAGCGCCCGCTTGGCGAGCGACTCTCTTCTTAAGGGCTGTAAAGCCGCCGCAGGAGCGACGAAAAAAAGGAGCGCTAAATTGAAGAGACAAAGGAGGAGTGAGCCGAAGATGAGAAGGAACGGGCCAAAGGCAAACACCACTGTAAAAAAATCGCCAACTCCGGGGATTTCTCTCAAAAGGAAAAAAATCCCAAGCACCATCCAGAGGAGCAAATAGACCAAGAGGGGCGGAATGGTGAGGTAAGAAGTGCCGAGCAAAAGATCGGCAGAACCGGCAATGAGTCTCCTAAAACTGAGGGAAAGGTGTTTCACCTCATGCGCGTGAATCCGGATCAAAAGAACCCCGAGCCCCAAAAGAACTCCCGAAGAGAGCAAGATGGGCAAAAAGGCGAAACTCATCGCGACCCAGTCGTTCCTCTCATAGGCAAGCGCCCGACAAAAAACCGTGAGAATCCCGCAGAGTAAAAGAATGGGAAATGTGAGGAGGAGCTTTTTTTTCGAAAAGGAAAATGCGATCGCCCTCGAAAAGGCCCGTTCAATCTCTGACCAATGCATGAAAATTTGACCTAAAGTTTAGCCTTCGATTATACTGAATCGCAATTTAGAGTCCAACGTGAAAATCTAATTCTTTTTTACCTCGGCATTTATGGTTTATTTAAGCGTCAAAAACTTGACGAAAGTGTATGGCAAGAAAAAGCCTTTCACTGCAGTGGATCAGATCTCATTTGATCTGAGACCGGGAGAGATTCTCGGGCTTTTGGGGCCGAACGGCTCTGGGAAAACGACGACGATCCAAATGTTATTGGGAACTCTTTCAGTAACTTCTGGATCGATTGTCTATTTTGGCAAAGATTTTTTTGAACACCGCTCTGAGGCGCTCGAATCGGTTTCGTTTGCGAGCACCTATACGAGCCTTCCCTACATTTTGACGGTGAGGGAAAATTTAAAGTGTTTTGGCCTTTTTTATAAAATCAAAGATGTGGAGAAGAGGACCGATCCTTTGTTGGAGCGGTTTGGGATTTTGGACAAGAAAAACGCATCGATTGCCTCTCTATCGGCGGGGCAGATCACAAGACTGATGCTGGTCAAGGCGTTTTTTACAAATCCGAAGGTGGTGTTGCTCGATGAGCCGACCGCATCGCTTGACCCCGATGTGTCGCAAGAGGTGTGCAAATTCCTTTTGGAAGAGCGGGATCGGACGGGGCTTGCGATTCTTTTTACCTCCCACAAGATGGAAGAGGTGGCGGAAAACTGCGATCGGACCATTTTCTTAAAAAATGGGAAAATCATCGCCGATGATCTGCCCGAAAATTTGGCCAGAAGCGTCTCTCTTTTTCAGCTGCGCCTCACGATCATCGATGGGATGAAGAGAGTGCAAGCGCTCGCTGAAGAGGCAAAGATCTCCTACCAATGCGAACATAGGACAATCTCATTTTCTCTCAATGAAAAAGAGATTCCCCTCTTTTTGTATCGCATCATGCAGGCGGGCGTCTCATATGCGAGTATCCAAATTAAAGAGCCCTCTTTGGATGATTATTTTATTAAGATAGCGGAGAAAACCCGATGAATATTACCCGCATTTACGGCGTATTTTTACGCTATTTTTACGTGGCGAAAAAGGGGATCCATCAACTCTCTGATCTTTTTTATTGGCCACTTGTCGACATTTTGATCTGGGGACTCACCTCTTTTTGGATCAAAAGCCAAGATCACATCGACACACTGCCGCTCACTTTGATGACGGCGCTCATTTTTTGGCAAGTTGCCTGGCGCGGTTCGGTCGATATTTCGGTGAGTTTACTGCAAGAGTTTTGGCATCGCAATCTGGTCAATCTCTTCTCGACGCCGCTGAAGATCACAGAGTGGGTCGCAGGGATGCTGCTCCTCTCTTTTTGTAAACTGCTAATCACGATTTCTTTTGGCGCGCTGATGGTTTACATTCTTTTTGCCCTCAACGTGTTTACTGTGGGTTGGGCCTTTTTGCCCTTTGCTGCGAACTTGCTCATTTTTGGTTGGTCGCTCTCATTTCTCTCCTCGAGCATGATCATCTATTGGGGGCATAGAGTAGAAATGTTTGCGTGGATGATTGCATTTCTCTTTGCTCCATTTAGCGCGGTATTTTATCCACTTGCAGCGCTCCCTTCTTGGGCGCAATCGATTGGCCTTTGCATGCCGACGACCTATATTTTTGAAGGGATGCGATCCCTTTTGAAAACGGGAGTTTTTCCAACCCATTTTTTCTGGACGAGTGTGGGGCTTAACGTCGTCTACTTGGTTGTATCGATTGCGATTTTTCGATTGATGTTTGAAAAAACGCGCAAAAAAGGACTTGCCAGATTGGAATAGGAAAAGTTAAACTTTTTCCCTTATGGATCTTTGTCCCGTAAATCGCCAGTGGCTTCACACCTATGTCCTCGAGCCCTTTTCGCAAGGGTGTGAGCTGTTCAATCAGGCCTGGAAGGGGCATGACTGTTCGCTCGCCCAAAACCCGCTCTCATTAAAGAGGCGGGTGATTTTGGCATTGCAAGGACTTGCGTTGCTCTTGAGTCCAATTCGGAATATCGTTTGGCTATTTTGGCAAACGGTGGGCCATCCCGAAGTTTTTGTCGATCCCTTTTACCCGGAAGACGCCTTTCCTATGTCGGCAGTGAAAATCAAGTTACCTCAGTTCGATATTCGAAAAAGAAAGGGGGCTGACTCTATTGAAAAAGAGGAGAGAAACTACATAAGTCGAAGGGTAATAAAGTACTGGGGAGAAGATAAAATATCAAAATTCCCGTGGACAATTATAAAAGCGAAGGGAACCGTCGACGCAACGAATCGCAATCCAAACGACGATGGGAATAAGGATTCTTCAACCGGCCAATATAAAGACTCTCTTCTCCAAGAATGTACGGAAGTCTGTTACAGTCAAACAACTTTTCTGAATCGGATTGAACCCAATGTGGTTGCCGTCCGTTTAGAGGGTCAGGAAGAGGTGAAAAAAGTTGCCCTTCTAGACAATCTGCCCTGGATCCAACAACGGGCGATCGGCCTTAAAGAGTTTGTTCTCTCACAAGATGAAAAAACCTCATTTTGCTATATTCTGGGCGCCGCTCCCCCATCCGAGGCAATTCCGTCAGGATTTGGCTTTATCGGAACAGTGGTCTCGAAAAAAATTGGATACCCCCGTGCCATAAAAATCGTAGCGAAAAAAATAGGGACTGAGAAGATCCAAGGTCGAGAGTGCATCAAAATAGAATTTACGATCCCAGAATTGCAGTGGCTTCTTGCTCACGTGCCCGCATCTCATAGCCATTGGTGGTTTGATGCAAAAGAGGGTACGCTTGTCAAATCTGAAGACAAAGTAGCCAAGGGACCCCTTAGCTGTTCTTGGGGCATAGAACTCGACCAAAATAATCGCTCGCCTTGAATGAGCGCATCAGTGATGCCCTTAAAGACAATCTTTTATCCCCAAAATCGATGAACTTTTAATTCACCAACATTCTCTAGTGGGCGTTTTTTGAATTGCTTTGTTTATAAATTCAGTGTATAATTTTTTAAAATAACATTGGTGCTATCATTATAAACGTAATTAATAACTGGATAACTAATCCCGAAAACCAAGTTAGAACAGTCATAGGTACCTGTGTAACAGCCGCAGTAAATGGCTATTTTGGTCCACTGTCGTGGTGGGGATATGGGGCAACACTCCTTGGGAGCCAACTGATTGCTCATGACCAAATGAAGCCACTGGGAAGCTTTTGTAAAAAATGCGTTGCATCGGTTTTCTCTGCTTGTAGAGGTTTGGATAGGGGTCTCAAAAAATGGGTCGATGAAAAAATTGGGCAAGCCGAGCATGCATCCCGGATTATTGCTGCAGACAAAATCAAAGATTGCTACGCTTTCAAAAATCGAGAACTTGACTTGAGAGAGCTCGGCCTCACAAGCCTCCCGGTAGAAATTGGCAACCTAATCGCCCTACAAAAGCTCTACCTCACGGGAAACCGGCTCACGAGCCTCCCGGCAGAAATTGGCAATCTAATCGCCCTAAAAGAGCTCAACCTCTGGAGAAACCGGCTCATAAGCCTCCCAGCAGAAATTGGCAAGCTGATCGCCCTACAAAAGCTCTTCCTCTCGGAAAACCGGCTCATAAGCCTCCCGGTAGAAATCGGCAATCTAATCGCCCTACAAGAGCTCGATCTCTCGGAAAACCGGCTCATAAGCCTCCCGGTAGAAATCGGCAATCTAATCGCCCTACAAGAGCTCGATCTCTGGAAAAACCAGCTCATAAGCCTCCCGGTAGAAATCTGCAATCTAATCGCCCTACAAGTGCTCGGCCTCGTGAACAACCGGCTCATAAGCCTCCCGGCAGAAATCGGCAATCTAATCGCCCTGCGAATACTCAGCCTCGCGAACAACCAGCAGCTTAATGAACTTCCTTTATCCATTACATCATTAGGTCGAGGGTGCAACATTTATCTAGAAAATTGCGCGCTTTCTAATACTGTCTTAGAAAGAATTAGAACCCTTGTTAATGCAGAAAATTATCAAGGCCCACGATTCTCCTATTCGATCCAAGAAAGAGACGCAGGGCTAGTAGACACCCCTCTCAATGAGCTCCTCGATCAATTATATGCATCCTGTGGGAAGGAAAAACCAGACCTCAGTGCTTTGCAAGCAGCCGATGCAGGAGAAGGCTTGCACCCTAGGCTTTTGCAAGGAGCTAATGCAGCAGGATCCCTGCAACCTTGGCTTGGAAGGCTCTCGTGGGTGGCCGATTTTAAAAAAGGCGGCGAGCAGAAGATCAACCTTTCCAGAAAAGTGACCGAATACCTCGAACTCGCCAACAAAGACGTTGCGTTTCGAGGATTATTCCTTGCGATCATCAATGGGGCTGCGACTACTTGCGGTGATCGGGTAGCCTTATCCGTCATTGATCTCGGAATCGCAAAACGTCTTGCGGAAATCGATTCTAATGGCAAAATTTGCCTTAACATAAAAGATCTTGAGAAACTATTGATCTCAGGCTCATGGACGATAGATCTGTTAAAAGTAATCGCAGGAGAAAAAGTTGCAATTCAACGTTTTGTTGATGAAATTGAAGTTTATCTCGGTTACCTAGTCCCTCAAACAAGCACCTTCACTGAAGATCAGAAAAAAATAATTGCTTCACTCCTAGAACAATTGAACCTTCCTCTGGATGTAGAAGAAATGCTCTATTTCGCATGTAGCAACCTCTCCTTCACCGACTTAAGAGATGCATATACCTCCATACTGAAACAGCGAAATTCCCCAGAAAAAACGGTGAAGTTTCTTGCCAATGATCCTTATTGGAGAAAGGCTCTTCAACAAATTGCCCCTCAAAAATATGAGGAGGCCCTCTCAAGTGACGATCCACCCCAAGCCCTTGGCGAACTGACGAAAAAAATTAGAGGAGCTGAGGTAGACGAATACAAAATCGGCTCAACTTAAAAAGTTTGAACGGCCACTATTATCGAGAATACGAATACAACTCTTTAACCAAACGAGGTAGCTGTTCGATCATGTAGAATGGGATCGAAAGAACTTTGTCAATCAATGAAAATGCGTTTTCGGCAATTCTTATTCCATAGGGAATATTTTTTTCTGTCAAAAATATTTTCAACGAACGTAAAGAACCTATTGCCCCAGACTTTACTTCTATGGGCACAATATGAAAATCAACTGCAATCAAATAATCGATTTCAGCCCCACTGCTCTTCTCTTCCCTTACCCATGAAAATAAATGATTAGCCCCCTCTTTACCATTGTATGCTAAAAGTTCTTGGCCCACAAACTGTTCGGCGAGAGCACCATCATTAATTAAGATGAGGTCTTCGTTAAACAATAATTCCAAACCCAAATTGCAAGCTCTTTGCACAAGGCCTATATCGAGAAATAGATATTTGCATTTCTTCTCATTCATGTGCGTAATAAGAGGCAGTCCTGAAGCAGAAGTAGTATGGACTAGAATTATAAGCCCCGCATCACATAGCTTTTGAATCGCATTTCGCAGCGTCTTGGGAGCAGTATTCGGATCTAAAGTAGAGTATTTGAGCCATTGCCCAATAAGTCCAGGAACTTTTGAAAAAATCGATTGAAGATATTCATGCGGAGTTCGATTTGCATACTTCCCGAAATCCTTTCTGAATGCAGCTAAAATCGCCGATTGAATATCCTGGCATTGCAATAAACTTTTATTTGTTAAATATTCAGCTAAAACTGCAGGCATCCCACCTAGAGCAAAATATTCTCGAACCAAAGAAAGCAATTTTTCATGTACGACAGATTCAATTTTATCCCCAATGTGAATCGATTTCAAATATTCTCTCAGCTTAGAATGCCCGCCCGCCTCAAGATATTCCCCAAAAGATAATGGCCTTAAATGCATGAATTGCACTCGGCCTACTGGCATTCGAAATTCGCTGTCATTTAATGTAAATTCAAGTAACGAACCAGCCCCAATCACATGCAAATCAGGATACTCTTCTTTAAAGTAGCGTAGGGACATAATTGCTTCAGGGCAATCCTGAATTTCGTCCAGAAATAAAAGAGTTTTTCCAGGCTGAATCGCAATTCCAGAAACAAGCTCGATTGCCTTAGTAATATTCTGAGGGTCTAATGTTTTAAAACAAGTTTTAAATTCGGGATTTCTTTCAAAATTAATGACAGCGCAATGATCAAACTCCTCTCTTCCGAATTGTGCCACAATATAGGTTTTTCCAACCTGTCTCGCACCCCTCACTAAAAGGGGCATCCGATTCTTTTGGTTTTTCCATCGCAGAAGATCGGCTTTTATATCTCTTTTCATTCTGCCACCAAAATATCACGCCAGACACAAATTTTACAAGGCAAATATTTATGTCAGATATAAATTTTACAAGGCAAAATATTATAAGTCATTGATAATCAAAGAGATTCGAATAGAACCTGCCCAAAATAATCGCTCGCCTTGAGTGAGCGCATCGGTAATGCCCTTAGAGGACAATCTTTTATCCCCAAAATCGATCGACATCCTCTAGCAGGACGCTTGGCAAAGTCGTCTCTTGCACGAAGGAACTTGATGGACGAGATATGCATGATACGCAAGATGAATTTTTTCTCTCTATCATGCGTATCATGCATATCCTACTCATCATGTAAAACGGACTTTGCAGGTCCCCTGCATCCTCTAGGTGGGCGTTTTTTGAATTGCTTTGTTTATAAATTCAGTGTATAATTTTTTAAAATAACATTGGTGCTATCATTATAAACGTAATTAATAACTGGATAACTAATCCCGAAAACCAAGTTAGAACAGTCATAGGTACCTGTGTAACAGCCGCAGTAAATGGCTATTTTGGTCCACTGTCGTGGTGGGGATATGGGGCAACACTCCTTGGGAGCCAACTGATTGCTCATGACCAAATGAAGCCACTGGGAAGCTTTTGTAAAAAATGCGTTGCATCGGTTTTCTCTGCTTGTAGAGGTTTGGATAGGGGTCTCAAAAAATGGGTTGATGAAAAAAATGGGCAAGACGAGCATGCATCCCGGATTATTGCTGCAGAGAGAATCAAAAATTGCTACGTTTCCAAAAGTAAAACACTTGATTTAAGCAGACTCCAGCTCACGAGCCTTCCGGCAGAAATTGGCAATCTAAGGGCCCTACAACGGCTCAACCTCGAGAGCAACTCTCTCACGAGCTTCCCGGCAGAAATCGGCAATCTAATCGCCCTACAAGAGCTCTACCTCCGAGGAAACCGGCTCCCGAGCCTCCCGGCAGAAATTGGCAACCTAATCGCCCTACAA
>CAZVHA010000002.1:0-265775 GCA_964626905.1 uncultured bacterium
AGTTGCAGGTGGGACAGGCTGAATTCTTCGATCTGTTCCCCATGTACCAGGTGTTTCCTGCGCGAAATTACAAAATGTGTATTGAATTAGAAGATCGCAAAGTTGAATGTATCAAAAACAGGCGCTAGTGCTCCTATCGCTTTCGCTCTAGTACGGTAAGACCGTGGTTATTGAGCCTACGTTCTTTGAGCGTCCATTCAGGATGTGTTTTTAAAAAATCGACAACAGCGGGCCAAAGGCCCTTTTTTTCTCGATTGATATGAGCTGGGTAGTCGGGGACAAATCCGCAGTAAAGACCTTCATCTTGATGTCCCCACGGTTCACTTGTATCGTGCATGGCGATATATTTTTGAACTTTGGGTGAAAATTTTTCCAATTCATATGTGAGGTGGCGATAGGTGTGCCAACTGTCGATGAAGAGGAGGTCTACAGGTGCAATATCAATTAAAAAATCGTTCGCTTCCCAAAATCGAAAAGAGATCCCCTTTTCTTTTGCGAGCCTACTGACAAATGAGAGTTTATCTTTGGGCGGTGCATTGAGATCGATGCCAATGTAGCTTCGATCTTTTGATTTGCTCTCCGCAAGTCCTTGTAAAAATCCCCAAGTGGAAACGAGCCCCCTTGTGCCGATTTCGACAACGGAGGAGCATTCGCTCGCAAGTTCGCGCAATCTCGGAATATGTTCATTGATGTCCGAAATGAGTCTACAATGAATCTCATATTGGGCCAAAAGAGGATCGGCTGCTGCGAGTTTAAAGACACAAATGAAAAGAAGGATTCTCAAAGTACGCATAACTCCACCGCCTTTAAATGCATTCTAATAACAAACTACTCTATTTTACGCAATCAGTGACAAAAGGGCCATCCGGACAGGGATGCCATTGGCTGCTTGTTCAAAAAAGTAGGCGCTAGGAAGAGTCTCAAGCCCCATTTCCATCTCATCGACGCGGGGAAGTGGGTGCAAAATCTTGAGATTGGGTTTTGCTTTATCGAGGTGTTTTTTCAAAAGGCGGCACGGATTGACCACCTTTTCGGTAGATTCGGCAAAGCGCTCTTTTTGAATGCGTGAAAGGTAGAGAATATCGACTTTGGGAACGATCTCTTCGATCCTTTCGTGGAAGGAAAATTTCACCCCTTTTCTTTTGAGCTCTTGAGAGATCTCCTCTGGAAGATGGAGCGATTCAGGGGAGACAAAGTAGAGTCTCGACTGATAGTGGGCAAGGGCGAGGCTCAAAGAGTGAATCGCCCTTCCATATTTGAGATCGCCAGCGAGGGCGATATGCAAATGCTCGATCTGTCCTTGGCATTCTTGGATCGTGAAGAGGTCGACGAGGGTCTGAGTTGGGTGCTGATTCGCCCCATCTCCTCCGTTGATGACGGGCACATCGGCCCCTTCTGCGGCGAGCCGTGCTGCTCCTTCTTGCGGGTGGCGGATCACGATGAGATCGGCAAAACTCCCAATCACTTTCATCGAATCGAAAAGGCTCTCTCCTTTTTTCATCGAAGTGATTGCCTGATCGTGAAAACCGATCACAGAGCCCTCCAGGCGGATCATCGCCGCTTCAAAGGAGAGCCGCGTCCTTGTCGACGGTTCGAAAAAGCAGCTCGCCAAAATCTTCCCTTTCAAGGAGGGAGGCTTTTCTTTTCTCTTGATTTTTTGGGCTGTTTCTAAGATGAGCTCAATTTCCCCTTTGGACAAATCTGAAATGGAGATGAGATCCCTTTTTTTAAGACTCTTTTGCATCTTCTACCTTTTCATTTAGCATTGCAATTGCCTGATCAAACACCTCTTTGGTCCCAATTTGCAAAAAGCAAAAGGGGAGCCTACACTTCCTCTTGAGACAAGGATCACAGGGCGATCTTCGAAAAATGGTGCTTGCCCGTTTTGCCTTGTGCGGCCCGCAAAGGGCGGGATCGGTCGATGCGTAGATCGCAATGACGGGGCGATTGAGAGCGCAAGCTAAATGGACAGGTCCCGTATCGTTCGAGATGATGAGATCCATCTCCTTTAAAAGAGCGGCAAATTGTCTGAGGCTCCTTTTCGGCTCATCGATGAAAGAGCCCGGAATTTGCGCGTGGACCTCTTCCATTAGGGCTCTTTCTTGCTCTATTCCGGTGATGAGAATTTTGCATTTGAGCGCCGAATGAAGCATTTGGCCAAGCTCGATGAATTTTTCTTTCGGCCATCTTTTGAATAGATCATTTGAGCCGGGATGGAGCGCAATCCAAGGATGGCCGCTGCGCGGGGGAATTTTTTCCTCCTCACTCAAGAAAAAAGAGAGCGTCTCCGTCGTCGGCATCACTCCCACCGCCTCCCCAATTTTCAGCCGCCTCACAATTTCATGCTGCGCTTGATTGGGAAGGGGATGGGTCAAAAGAGAATCGAGCCCTTTATTGATGCCAGCAGTTCCGACGATTTGGCGCGCCCCTAAAAGCGAGCAAAGGGGGAGCGTGAGGCGCTGCGATGCGTGAAATAAAAGGACCGTGTCAAACTGCTCTTTATAGAGCTCTTTCCAAAGGGAAAAGAGGGCTCCTTTTAAAAGGAACACCTTGTCGATGTGGGGATTGTGCTTGAGCACTTCAGCGCCGACTGTAGAGGTGAGCACTCCGATGTAGCAGTGAGGAAAACGGGTCCGAATTGATTCGATGGCGGGAGTTGCCCACAGAGTGTCTCCCAAGGCTGTTGTCGAGACGATCAAAAAGTGGTTTCTCTTTTGATTTTTTTGGGTGAGCAGCTGTCCCAGGCGAACCGCCGCTTTGATGAGGCGATTTTTTAACTGCATGTCATCTCCTTGAGTGAGCGGACAGGGAGATTTTCCAATTTGAGCTCTGTGAGGCAGTGGAGAAAAATTTGTGCGAGCTGCAAATTGGTGATGAGCGGAATGTGATGGTCGATGGCAAGGCGCCGAATTTTGAAGCCAGCGCTATTTTTTTCGATGCCCGAGCGGGGAATATTGATGATCAGATCGACTTTTCGCTCTGCGAGCAAAGTGGCGATATTGGGCTCATGTTTTTCGCCCACTTTATAGACAAAAATCGATCCGATCCCCTGCTTGGATAGAAAGTCGTGCGTCCCTTCTGTTGCAAAAAAGTCCCACCCTTGGCTCTCTAGCAGTGTGATCGAATCGAGCAGCTTATTTCGGTATTCAGATGGGACGCTGAGGAGCAGTTTTTTCCCGCTGATCGTCTGTTCCGTCGATATCCAAGAGACAAAAAGGGCCTCTAAATAGTTTTCCCCAATATGGGCCACTTCGCCAGTGGAGGCCATTTCGACATTCGCCACGGGATCTGCCCCTTTGAGTCTTTTGTAGGAAAACTGGGGCGTTTTGACTCCGACGTAATCGAGCTCGAGCGTCTCAAAGAGCCGTTTTTTATATTTGCCGAGATAAATTTCCGCTGTGATTTCGATCAGGTTGTGGTGCGTCACTTTGGAGACAAAAGGGAAAGAGCGAGAGGCGCGCACATTGCACTCGATCACCTGAATCGCGTTGTCTTTGGCGATGAATTGGATGTTGAAGGGGCCTGTGATTTGGAGCGCTTTGACAATGGAACGGGTGATTTTTTTTGCCCGCCGAATCGTTTCGAGATAAAGCCTTTGCGGCGGCAGCACAATCGTCGCATCGCCCGAGTGAACCCCCGCGTTTTCCACATGCTCTGAAATCGCCGAAAGAATCAGCTCTCCTTTTTGGGCCACTCCGTCAATTTCGAGCTCTTTTGCCTGTTCGATGAATTTGGAGATCACAATCGGATAGTCGGGAGAAACGAGTGTCGCCTCCTTCAAATATTTTTCCAGCTCCATTTCTGTTGCGACCACATTCATCGCAGCGCCGGACAAGACGTAAGAGGGGCGGATCAACACCGGATATCCAACCTCTTCGGCAAAAATTTTTGCGCTGGTTAAATCGTGGGCTTTGACCCACGGGGGCTGATCGACGCCGAGCTCTTTCAAAAGGGTGGAAAAGGTGTCTCGATTTTCGGCCTTGTCGATGCACTCTGCCGGAGTTCCGAAGAGAAAAAGCCCATATTTATGAAGGGCGAGCGCCAAATTATTCGCAATTTGCCCTCCGACGGAGACGACGACCCCTTTTGGATTTTCGAAATCGGCGATATCTTGCACCCTTTCAAGCGTCAGCTCCTCAAAATAGAGCCGGTCCGACTCGTCAAAATCGGTCGATACCGTCTCTGGATTGGAGTTGATCAAAATGACTTCGGTCCCAAGCCTTCGCAAAGTGCGGGCCATGTTGACGGCACACCAGTCAAACTCGACCGATGAGCCGATGCAATAGGGTCCCGATCCCAAAACGATCGCCGGTTTTTTCCTGGACGGGGCTACATCGTGAGAGGCGCCGTTATAAGTGGTGTAGAGGTAGTTGGTTTCGGTGTCGAATTCACCTGCGAGCGTATCGATCTGCTTGATGTAGGGAATAATGCCGTTTTCTATCCGAAAGCGCCTCACGTCGCCCTCTTTTTTCTTGAATATTTTCGCAAGGGACAGATCGGAAAACCCGAGCTCCTTTGCTCGGCGCACCAAAGAGGGCTCAAATTTTGCTTTCGAGAGCGCCTCTTGAAATTTTGACAAAGAAAACAGCTGCTCCAAAAACCAACGCTCGATGTGCGATAGCGCATGGGCTTTTTCGACACTTCCCCCCTTTTGAAAAAACTGATAGAGGGCAAATAGGCGCCGGTCGGTCGGTTTGGAGATATCGGAGATGAGATCTTCCATCACTTCAGGGGGGTGGTCGATGCCGCAAGAGCCGATATTGAGCATCCGGATCCCTTTTTGGAGCGCCTCTGGGAAATTTCTGCCGATCGCCATCACTTCGCCGACGCTTTTCATCTCAGTTCCGATGGTTCTTTCGGCGCTTTTGAGTTTTTGAATATCCCAGCGGGGAATTTTGACGACGATATAATCGAGGGCGGGCTCGAAAAAGGCGCTCGTTTTCCCTGTGATCGCATTGGTAATTTCATCGAGGCGGATGCCGAGGGAAAGTTTTGCTGCGACAAACGCGAGGGGGTAACCCGTTGCCTTGGATGCGAGGGCACTCGATCGGGAAAGACGCGCATTCATCTCGATGACTCGGTATTCGCTTGTCCTCGGATCGAGCGCGAATTGCACATTGCACTCGCCTTGAATTTTGAAATGTCTCGCACACCGGATGGCGATTTCGCGAAGGCGGTGAAACTCTTCGTTATTGAGCGTTTGCGATGGGGCAACGACGATGCTCTCTCCCGTGTGGATGCCCATCGGATCTAAATTTTCCATATTGCAAATGGTGAGCGCCTGATCTGCAATATCGCGCACCACTTCATACTCAAATTCCTTCCAGCCGAGCAAGTATTCTTCGATGAGAATTTGGGGCGCCCCTTGAAGTGCTTCTTGGGCGCGGACTAAAAGCTCCTCCGGATCGCCAATTTTTCCGGAGCCGAGACCCCCTAGGGAAAATCCGGAGCGCATCATGAGGGGATAGCCGATTTTGCGTGCAGCTTGGAGAGCTTCTTTGACGCTGCGAACGGCGATGCTTTTGGGAGATAAAATGCCGATCGAAGCCAAGTTTTTCTTGAAAAGGTCGCGATCTTCGGTGAGCCGGATGGACTCCACACTTGTGCCGAGCACTTTAACTTTATATTTTTGCAAAATGTGCGCCTCGTCTAGAGCGAGGCCCAAATTGAGCGCAGTTTGACCGCCAAAGCTGAGGAGAATGGCAGAAGGCCTCTCTTTGGCGATGATTTTTTCTACCGTTACGAGATTGAGCGGTTCTAAATAGATCTCATCTGCCATGCCGAGATCGGTCTGAACAGTGGCGATATTCGGATTGACGAGGATGGTTTTGAGCCCCTCCTCTTTGAGCGCTTTGAGCGCCTGCGAGCCCGAGTAGTCAAACTCGCCCGCCTGTCCAATTCGAAGGCCCCCAGATCCTAAAATGAGTGCGCTTTTCATAGGGAATCGATAAACCTTTGAAAGAGGTAAAATGCGTCGGTTGGCCCAGGGTGGCTTTCGGGGTGGAACTGGACGGCAAAGTAGGGGAGTTTTTTATGGGCGATTCCCTCAACCGAGTTGTCGTTCAAACTGCGCATGAGCACTTTCCAACTTTTGGGCAAACTCTCCTCATCAATCGCATAGCCGTGATTTTGGGAGGTGAGGAGCGCTTTTTTTTGCTCGAGATCGATGCAGGGGTGGTTTTGTCCTCGGTGGCCAAATTTCAGCTTGTAGGTTTTAGCTCCGATGGCGAGGGCCAAAAGCTGCGCTCCGAGACAGATGCCCATGATCGGTTTTTCTCTAAGAAGCGCTTTTTTCAAAATCGCAATGGTCTCCTTGCACACGGTTGGATCGCCCGGTCCATTGGAGATAAAGAGGGCGTCAAAATCGTCTTCTGAATAGTCGTAATCATAAGGGACGCGCACAATTTGCACATCGAATTTCATGAGGGAGCGCAAAATATTTTCTTTCATGCCGCAATCGATCGCGATGATCTTCTTTTTCCCTTGCGCTTCGATTTTCTTTTCCAAGGGACTCACTCTTTTCACGAGATGGCTCTCATTTGGATCGATGAATTTTCGGGGCGCTTTTCCCATGCAAATAGCGCCGAGAGAAACCCCTTTTTTGCGCAAGAGTTTGGTGAGCATGCGGGTGTCGACATTGCAAATGAGGGGGATTTTTTGATTTTCTAGCCAATCGAGAAAAGAGAGTTTTGAATCCCAGTGGCTCGGAGTAGGATTGACCCAAGCGGCGACGACTCCAGCGGCGTGTATTTTCTTCGACTCCCAAGTTTTGCTTTCGGGGACGCCGTAGTTGCCGATGAGCGGATAGGTGAAAGTGAGGATTTGGCCTGCAAAAGAGGGGTCGGTGAGCGATTCGACATACCCGGTCATCCCCGTGGAAAAGACCACCTCGCCAAAGAAGGTCTCCTTTTGCCATTCGGGAGAAAGCCCAGGAAATACTTCCCCAGACTCCAGGACGAGTTTGGATGGAATCATAGTTATTAACTCGCTAGGCAAAAATGAGACAAATTGCTTGCTGCGGCTTTGCCATATTGATCCTCCATCGTCGCCCATGGTTTTACCATGAGCTCCTCCTTCGGAGCGCTTTGCTTCAATCTGGCTTTGCCTCGCTAGCGCACTTTGTCTCATTTTTGCCTAGCGAGTTAATATCGGAGAGTGTAGGAGAGAAAGGGGTTTTTTTCAACTCGGATTAGCGCATTTGTGTCGTAGAGTTCTTTGCTTTGTGCAATTTTTGCCAGGGCGTCAATCCAACTCTTTTCGAGGTTGAGGGCAGGACAGCGATACGCATTGAGCCCCTGTTTTTGAATGAGGGGCAAATAGAGTTTTTCGACTTCGAAAAGGGTTTCGATGTGATCTGAAGTGAAACTGATGGGGACAAAGACGATCTCTTTGCGCCCTTCATTCCACTGCAAGATGTCCGTGCACACCTCGTTGGTGTAGGGCCTTAGCCATTCCCCCTTGCCAAATTTGGACTGATAGCAAAGGCGCCCCAACGCTTGGGGAAATTGTCTCATCACTCCCTGGAACGAGGCTTCACACTCTCTTTGATAAGGGTCGCCCTCATCGATAAACGCTTTGGGGACACCGTGAGCGGAAAAGAGGAGGGCCGTTTGCGATTCTTTGAGATTTTTTTCCTTAAGAAAAGAACGAATCCGGTTTTGATAAGAGGTGATGAATGCGCTGTGGGAGGCGTACGATTTTACCCAGTGGAGTTTTTTCGGTAAATGAGGGGCTAAAAAGCGGGCGATGCTCCCCGTTGTCGCATAGCAAAACTGGGGAAAAAGCGGCAAAACGATCATTTCGCCTGCAGTTTTTAAGGTTTGCAAAGTGTCCCTGTGAGTTTGGGGGAGATAGCGATGGAAGGTGAAGACATTTGTTTTAAGCCTTTTTTGCAAAAGCTCTCTTGTGGTTTCTGTATCGAAATAGATGGGAGATTTGCCTCCAATTTCCAAATAATCTTTGCGCAGTGTTAAGGCCCTTTTACGGGCTATCTTCCGAAAGAACCAGTTGTGAAAAAAAGGGGGAAAACGGGTTCGAATGACATCCCGATCTGTCAAAAGAGCTGTCAAAAAGGGATCAATTTCCTCTAAATCTCTCGGCCCGCCAAAATTGACAAGGAGGTAATTCATGCGATGGGGCAAATGATAGCCCTAACTTAGATTTATGTCATCCGCTGGCGGGTTCTTAGAACAGTTTCCGATGAGAATTTTTGACTTTACTCCTTGGGTGGTGTGGAGTCGATGAATCTGGCTGAGGAGTAGGGCGATTGTCAACGACTTCTTCAAAAACTGGCGGTGGGGGCAAGGTTCTCGGTTGAGAGGGGGTGGAGGCAGCGGCAGAAAAAGAGCTATTCGACTCTTGATCGGACGTGAAAAATGGATGGGTGAGCAACTCTGAGGCAGATTTTCTTGCTTTGGGATCTATTTTAAGCATTTGGCTTAAAAGATCGACAAATTGCTTTGCTTTTGGACTATTTTCTTTGGTTAGAATCGCCTCCGAAAATGGTTTTAAACGTCTCGGTGCGCTTCTAAATTCGCCTGGAAAGCATCTTTTCATAAGCAGATCAGGCAAATCCAATCGATCTCGAATGGCTAACAATAGTGTTGTTGTTTTTTTCGAATTTTCAAGGGGTATCAAGAACTCCCCCATCATGAGTTCGTAAAGTGTACACCCTGCCGCCCAAATATCTCCTGAGAGGGACGTTCGCCCTGAAAAGATTGTTTCTGGGGGCTGATAGGGCCTAGAAAATTTGTGCTGGGTCGTCACGCCGTTCGGTGGAAGCTCTTCAGCCAGTCCAAAATCGGCGAGTCGAATTTCTTTTTCCTTTTCTAAAATATTTTCGGGCTTGATATCGAAATGCCCGATAGCTTGTCGGTTTGTTTCTTTATTGGGTGTGTGGATATGGGCAAGCGCTTCCAAGAGCTGCTTAGCAATCCTCTCGATATCTCCAATGGATGCCTCTTTTTTGTCCGGATTTCTGATATTGAAATACTTTTCATAAAGATTGATTCCTGCATTTTCTAGAATTTGGGCATATCTTCTTGGGGGAGCGGAGAAACTCTTGAGCTGCCTTACAATGTGGGGAGCATTTTCTTTTGTTAATGTCTCCAAAAGCGATGTTTCGGTTTCTGCGGCCCTGGCAAATCCCTCAGGATATTTTGCTCTATGAGGGCTTTGCATTTTCCCGACGAGTTCCTTTCCATTTATTCCCCTTAATAGATATCCATATCCCCCCTTTGCAACTTTGCCAGAGGGCTGTTTCAATGGAGAGGAAGAAAGCCACATCTTAATATTTTCTTCGTACGCCTCATTTAGTTTGAGTTCTTCTGGGGTTAACGCTCTTTTTTCAGAAGAAGCAGGAGCCGCCTTTTTTTTTGCTTCATAATATCTCTGATTGATCCCTTCGTACGTCTTTAAAAGATGTACCGATAATTTTTTGAGGACCTTTTGCCCTGCTTCCGCGGCGGCGGCGGCCGTTGTTCGCTCGATTTTCTCCCTCTTCAGCTGAGGCCCTCCATTTTCATCGGCACCCTCCCTTTGCCTCTTTCGCGACTGCTCGATAGGATCCGTTACTGGCGCTAAGAGCGATTCTTGAACTCTAAAACTCATTATAACTCACCTTTTTTCATTCAAAAACTGGATGTCTATAATAATTTATTTGCGTTTATTATATATATTTTGTGGTTAAATGTAAATATAAGATTATACGCTATTAACTCCTTATCTCAATATTGTACCCCCCCCCTAGTTCTCAAAAAAATAAGGGCTCTTTGTAAAAAAACACTGTTCTTTTTTTCCAAGAACAGTAAAATCTTCAAGTTTCCAACCCCGGATAAGTGCCTGTGGAAGACCAAAAGCCCCTTTCTCGCTACAAATTAGCTCTCTGGTTTAGCGCCAAACTAATCATCTTCTGCTTTTTGCTCGGAAGTATGATTTCCCCTGAGCTAAATGCCAAGCAAAACTTTGTCTCTTATCGTTTCAGCGGGGGGAGATTTGGGGATAATCTGATGGCCTATCTTCATGCTAAATGGATTGCTTACAAATACGAGCTTCCACTCCTCTACAAGCCATTTGCATACTCTTCGGAACTCCTCATTCACGAACGCGAAATCCACTACTCGCGCATAGACCGTCACCGCTGCAAGAAAGTTCGGATTGAAGAGATTGATGAGTCCTCCATCACCTCTTTTTCCAAAAAAGAGGCAAAAATCTATGTTTCCCCTTACTTTCCTGAATGTCGATGGGAGCGAGAACACTTCCTTGGGCCCGAGAGAAAACCGTGGAAATGTTTCGACGTAGACTGGGATGACCCCCTCTTCCGCGAATCCGTTCAACCGCTCATCGCTCCCAACCATTTCCTTCAACTTCTGATTCCTCCAAAAGAGACAATCAATATCGCCATCCATCTTCGGAACGGAGGAACTTATGACAAAGAAGACACCCTCTGGAAGCTCATCACGAAATTCCCCCCCCTCGATTTTTATGTCAAAGGGCTATTGAGCATCATCGAATTATTGCCGAAAAAACCCTTCTATTGTTACCTCTTCACCGATGCAGAAGATCCCTATGCGCTCATCAGCCAAATCCAAAGTTTTATGCCTCAAGATGTCTCTATCACATTTGAGTGCAGATTATCAGATAACAGCCACAATCAAAATGTTCTGGAAGATTTTTTTTCTCTATTCCAATTCGATATATTGATCCATCCTCAATCCAATTTCAGCCTAATCCCTGCTCTCATCCACGATTATGCGATTACCTATGCTCCACTCTCAGGCTTTCGCAAGGAAGGGATAGCTGAAATTGACAAAATTAAATTTGCAATCAATGAACCCCTTTTAGAAGAACTGAGGCACAAGTGAAATGGTTTTGTATTTTTGCGTTTTTTATCTCTTTACTCCACTCCTATTCGATCGTGTTTGTCCACATCGGCGCCGAGCTGCCCACCTACCTCTACACGGCGATCGATCAGGCCCGCCTATTTAATCCCGAAGGGACGATCTATCTCATCGCAAACAAGGAGGCCCTTCGCAAATCCTCCTCGATGCTAGATCAGATGGGGAAAGATTTCTTGCGGCAGGTCTCATGCGAGACGCTGATCCGCAGCAAAAGCCATCACCTCTTTCGAAAGCAATCCACTCTCGATAAAAAATCGTACGAAGGACTTTGGACATTCGCGTCAGAGCGCTTTTTTTATCTAGAAGAGCTCATCCAGCAGTATGATTTGAAAGATATTTTTCATTTGGAAAACGATGTAATGCTCTATAGAGATCTTTCCGTCCTGCTCCCCGTTTTTAAAACGCATTATTCAAATAAGATCGCTGTGACTTTCGATAATGAAAACCGATGCATTCCAGGTTTTTTATACGTCTCTCAGCATCAACCGATTTCAAAACTTGTCAAATTCATGGCAGCTGAGGCCAAAGCGGGGAAAACCGATATGGAGATATTGCCGGCATTCAAAGCGAAATATGGCGATGGTTATATCGATGCCTTACCCATTGTGACCCCCGAATATTGCCGCGATCATATTTTGAAAAATCACCTCGGGGCGACAGCAAAGAACCCTCATCAATTTTTCCGAAACTTTGACGATTTTCAATCGATTTTCGATGCTGCAGCCATCGGGCAATACCTCGGCGGCATCTCGCCGCGCAATGGAGCCGCTATCCCGGGCTTTATCAATGAAAGTTGCCTTTTCGATCCTTCCAAATTCCAATACGTATGGAAAGAAGATCCGAGAGGGAGATGGGCCCCTTTCATCCTTTATAAAGAGGTTGCGTATCCCATCAACAACCTACATATTCACAGTAAAAATTTGGTTTCGTTCTTTTCAAAGAGGTGACAGATGAAATGGATTTTTGGTTGGCTCTTCTTCCCCTTTTTCTTAGGCGCCGTCCCCATTCAACCTGAACGGGCCCCTTGGCCTCCTTTCATCTCTGGCGATGCTTTTCGCGCTATTTGCGATTACATCTTTGATGAAACAGATACTTCTCTAAATCCAAAAACGGTCCTCCCTAATAGCGCTATTTTTGTCAAAGGCGACTACTTAGATCTCTTCTTTGAACGGATCCACCCCCAGCTCCCCCACCCCTATGTTCTCGTCACTCATAACAGCGACTCTGCTGCTCCGGGCCCATTCATCCCTTTGTTAGGGGATGATAAGTTAATCGCCTGGTTTGCTCAAAATGTCGATTGCGCACACCCAAAAATCCACCCAATTCCCATCGGCATTGCCAATCGATGTTGGAAGCATGGAAATGGCTCTCTCGTCGAAGAAATTAGAAAAAAGAGACTCAATAGATCAAAAGTCCTCTATCTCAATTTCGCAATTGGCACCTACCCCGAAGAAAGGCAGCAGGCTTACCATCTCCTCAGTCGACTTCCGTGCACTTACTTTTCCTCAAACCAATCGTTTAAAAAATACCTAAAAGAAATGGCTTCTTCAAAATTCGTTGCAAGTCCTAGAGGAAATGGGCTCGATACTCATAGATTATGGGAGTCCCTTTACCTCGGTTCATATCCCATCGTAAAAAGCTCAACCCTTGACCCCCTTTATGCAGATTTACCTGTAGTGATCATTGAGGATTGGCATCAAATAACGGAAAAATTCCTCGTAAATAAATACAAGGAAATGGAGAAAAAGACTTTCAAATTAGAAAAATTGCAGTTTGGATACTGGTCTCAGCTCATCGAATCATGCAAAAAAGGGCCTACCTAGGGATTGTGAAATAATAAAATAGAAGATTTGGTGGCTTTAGAGACGTTCAGATTTGAACGATCCCAAGGAGGCCCATATTGCCTCAATATGGGCGACGAGGGATCGTTCGAAGATGGGCGTCTATAATAGCCGCAAAATCTTTTAGTTTATTTTTTCACGGTCCCCTAGCGTAAGAATGGCTAGCGACATACTTGTACCCTAAGGCCGCGTACTTTTCCAAATCACTTTTTTCTACACTTGAAGTATTTCCCCAAAGAAGTTGCCGAGGATGAGCCTGGGTAGTTCTGAGCAGGGCAAAGTTAAAATAAACCTCATACTCAGAAAAAGAGGAAAAGTATAAATCTTTCGGAGAAATGCAGCGGCAAAAGGCTTTCCAAACTTCCACTTGATGACAGCCGCGAATAATTTCGTGCAAATCCTCTAAAATCGGCTTTTGAAATAACATATGATGGGCCACCCCCGAGTATTTCTTTTCCGCTCTTTTTGAGCTTGGCAAGAGACGCGCCATATGGGAAAAATAGGGGAGGTGGTATTCATCGGCAATCGTAAAATAGGGCTCCCCATTTTCATTCATAAAGGCAATCGGATTTAGAAAAATGATATCTGCATCGAGAATCAAGACATTGGAAGAAATATGTGGGATAACAAAAGGAGCATAAAGTTTTAAAAACTGTTGATAAATCCATCCAATTCTCGTTTTGGGGTGGTTCAAAAACTCCTTAGCCTTGGTTTGATTTTGTTTAAAGATTTCTAAAGCGATCAACTCTTTCGAAAAAGGGTACAAACTTTCATCAAACCATTCGGCTAAACCAGTATAGCGCTCCTTCGATACTACGATGATTCGCCGAATGTTTTCCCCATATCGCCGGATTCCTTGAATGCATAGCTCAAGTGTCTCCAAATCTTTATCACAGCACGGAATGACTACATCGATCGGCTCTAGATTCAGGGGATACAAGGTCCGAGTGAGTGCCCCTAAAGGCAAACAAAGCCAACAGAAGGAATATAAAAGAAATTTCATTTGAAAAGCATTCTACAACAAATGCGTTTTAGTGTACACTCTCCATGATTAAATTTGAGGGTAATGTGGTTTCAGCATTTTCTGATGTCTACAGAGCGAATATGCATCTCATTGGGCAGACGGCTGTTGCTCTTAGGAATTTTTCTCAAATATCACCGGAAGAGCATAAGGGCATCATTGAGTTTATGCAGGGATTATCCTCTCAAATTACTGAAAAAATGTCAGGAATAAATGGCTCTTGCGCTGAGAGGTATGTCATTGGATTGATTCAGCGATCAATTACAAGAGCGAATTTGGGGCAGATGAGTTTAGATCCCGAAATCACAAGGATTGCTCTAAAATTTTTCTCTTACTTTGCTACAAATGGAAGACGACAGCAAGGAAGTCAAGATTCTTTTGAAAAGAAAAATGAACTTTCGCTCTCCGTAGCCGATACTATTCATCAGATAATCGATGCAAATAAGAGTAATAAAAATAAGGTTATTGAGCTCGAAAATATCATCAAACGTCCGGATTTAACAGTTAGGAATGTAGAAACAGTTGTACAATGGTCTTTGGGTTCTGGACAGTTTTTGGAAATTTCTGGATATATTTTTAAATACTATTTTCATTTGCTGTCCGATGATCTGAAAGAAAGGCTAAGAGATTGGGAAGATGGGCAAACTCCCGGCATCAGAAATAAAATCACCCGACACCTGACGAGTACCCTTGATGAACTGGGCAAGAGTGGGTTTGTGTCATTCAATTCAAGGCGGGAATTGAAGGGGATTTTTGACGACATGGCGAGCGGGAATTTAGGGGAATTTGGTGAACGAGTTCTTGAAGAGCTAAATCAGACCTGTTTAACCGAGTGTTGCCATCATATTATGCAATCACTTGAAGGGTTAAGTGCAGGATTGAATCAGGAAAATGTTTCGCAAAAAAATGGCGAAGAAGAGTTGTCTGATGACGAACTAGAAACTAGAATGGCGCATATGGGGCTGTTTAGGGAGCTAGCTCCCTCCCACAAAAATTTTCAGGAATTTGACCCATCTTTTTCTGCTCAAGCCTGCGCTCACTCCCAACAACTTGATGCAAGTTGCTGTCGAGCACCGTCTGCCCTCCCCTCTTTCCAGTTTTCTGTAGAACCGTTTCCTGATTGGGGCCTTCCCTCTTGCGAAGACCAGAAAATGGAAATTCAGGTTATACCGCTCGTGATTCAAGAATCGGTTCTGCCGACGTCGGACAGCCACTGAATTTGAATCCGCCTGCATCACCCAACTTATTCAAGTTGGGTTGCTTCGGCGACAGCAGAGCTTGATTCAAATTCAGGGCGCCTCCTTGGCATACTCCGATTTTTGAATCCCTCTCGGTATAATAACGATAGTGACAACGAGCTTTAAAAGTTGATTTAATTTATTGTTTTCTTTTAAAATTGTCCAAAAATAAAACATGATCACTTCAAATACCCACTTTTCAGTAGAGGAGCGAAAATCGAACGGCTATATCGGATATGGTGGGCCTGCAGGTAGGACTGATGCTGGGACCCATCCCGAAGCGACTGTTCAACGCGTACAAGGGGTTGCTTTAGGGTGTATCACTGGATCACAAGGGACTTCCGCTCAAGAGCCTGCCCCTGAAAGGGTAAATGAATTTGAGTCGGAGGAGGGAGAGCTCGTAGGTCTTGTGCATAAGGATTTCGATCCCAATACTCTAATCCGGGGATTACTCATTCGAGGCTCACTAATTCGGGGATCAATAGATTTAAGGAGGTCTCCTTTCAAGGATGATCGAAAATCTGATACCCCCGGTACTCCTAATAAAAAAGGTAGGTGGCCGGTGCAACTGCATCCGAGTCTATGTGGTTATGTTAAAAAAACTTTAGAAACAAACATTTTAAAACGAATTATTGATAGCGGTCCCCTATCGTTAGAAGAATGGCAAGAGATGCAAGGTGGGGTATTGGCAAAGCTCAATGACGAGGTCGATAAGGGGATTGCAAACAGTCTACTCGATGCCGTTGAAGAGGGGGCTGAGGAGGATGCTGTGTATGGGTGGAAAATCGAGATCTTAAATGCTCTCATCAAGAAGACTTTTAAGACAAATGAAGAATTAGAAAAAGAATTGAGTGTGATTCAAACTAATACTAGCAGAAATTTATCCTACTTGTTCTCCTCTCTTCGCGAAATGATTTCGGTCAGCGTGGATAGAGGATTCGATTACGAATTTGCCGTTCGAGGATCAGCGTTTTTCTTTCGGGATTCTTTTTGTAACTACGGGGGGTGTATTGTAGAATCAGCGGAAAGGCTTTTAGCCTCAATTCAATCACCTCCATTATTTCCTCCACTGCTTGGCCAAGATGGTATGAGCCGAGCCCCCTGGGCAAACTTGGAACTATTTGGAATAAATGCGAAAAAATACAAAGGAACTTTTCGTCGTTGGATAGATAGCGAAGCTGCTAAAGAGTTTGGAGATGATCGTTGTTGGAACAGCGAGTTAGAAGAATATATGAGGTGCTGCGAAGATGAAATAGAACTGTGGGTTGTCAACGAGATAGTTCAAGACGCGTGCAAAGTTGCGATAGATGGGATCATCAAGACAATAGAAAAAAAGCTGCAATAGTCAAGTAGTGGCGCTTTTTTCATCTGAAGGAAGAAATTGTTTTTCCGAGGGGAATTCTAAATTGATCGCGATAGCATCCGCAATCTCTTTCAAATGATTGCACTTCTCTCGAGTCAGATAGTCTGCAATTGTCTTTCCAACTTCCTCAAATTGCTCGATCGAAATCCCGTGTCTTGCAAACCTTTGCTTGTTTTCTAGTATGTAGCGAATGGCTACCATCTCAAATGCAAAGGGAGGAAAAGAAGAGGAGGATCGAGACTTTCCGTCTTTCCATCTGGCCACAGTGTAATTGAAAGCGAGCCAAAAGCGCTTAACTAAGTCTAGATCTCTTCTCAGGGGGTAATACATCATTTCCCGATCTATGAGAAGCTCAAAGAGCTGAGTACAACCCAACCGTTTAAATTCTTTTGCAATCCCGTTCCAAAGAGAGCGATGCTCTTTTCCAATGGCAGATTCAATGAGCATGTGATAAAACATGTCGTGCAGATAATAGGAGAGATCGGTCGCCCCCAAGTTATCATGAATAAATTCAGGGCACTCTACGCCAGGACAAGGGATTCGAATGGGTCTTGTTTTTCCTGTCAGGAGCTCCCACTCTCTTTGCCCAAAAATATATAGAGGGTTCAAAACATTTTCCTCACCGAATTTGATCTTCAGGGCTTCATGAAACATTTCCGGGGGAAATATGACCACAAGATGCCGATATAACCTATGTAAAAATCGGTTTGTATCAAGAGCCATATTCAAGTTATCTAAGATGTATTTTGAATCCTCTGAAAGTTTTTGGTAGGGAAGAAGAAAAAAAACGGCTCCTTTAGGGTCTGCTCTCAATTTTTCGATCCATTCATTCATTTGGCTTTCATTCAAAAATTGGTGTTCTGTTCCCTCATTAGGCGACGCAAGAAAGTATCGCATCGCGTCCTTCAGGTGAGAAAAAGCTAGCTTGTTTACTGCGCCATTTGCATCAAAGACTTGATGAGCAAAGACGTGTCCGCTTGTCTCATGATGACACGCGTTATAAAGAAGCGCCCGATACATAGTTGAAGAATCGACTTTCCCTTCCAAATGGGCTTTTAAAAGCGAATCCACCCAGGTCTTTGTTGAAAAAATAGGGGCATAAAATCGGTTATTCTGAAAGGCAGAAATAGCCTCTGGAGTGAGATCAGTCCCACTTACGGCTTCCTTTATTTTTGCTTTGGCAGCATCAGAAATTCTTTTGTAAAGTTTTGAGTTTAGAGGTTTTTCATAGAGAAACTCAAGTCCTTTAATATGAGTTGGTGAAATATTTTGTATACTCATAATTATTTTAATTGTTACGTGCGTGTATTATATGTATTTTGTGATTAAATGTGAATTGGTAGTATCCGTTTTATTCGGATGGGTTCCTTAATATTCCAGAACGAAGGAGAGCTATTTTGACAAGAAGATGGACAACTCCTGTGACAGATAAATAATTATCACGAAGAGATTTTTCTGGAAAATAGTTTAAAATAGTTGATGAAACTAAATTAAATAAATCTGGTAAACTTATTTCCTTGTCTGAAATTAGGGCTGCAATTTGCATTTTTGCAGACTGTTTTTGGTCCAATTCTTGGATAAGTTTTTTCAGGGATTGGACGGATCGAGTTTGGTTGGTTTCTTCATCTAATTTGAAAATTTTAAAAAGAATGCACTGAGTTAAGCAGTTCTCAATTCGCGAAGGTAAAAAATCTGTAAAACCCAGATTAAGGTCTAGATTGCGATTGCGCTGTTTAAACCGTTCAACTAATTGATTTCGGGTTTCAGTAGAATACTGATTTTTAAGGCAGTAAGAAAGGGGAGGAGAAAGGTTCGCTGATATATCGTTCATAACATCTATTTCCTCTGGGATTAGGAGGGGGGTGCCCCCCACAGGCTGGCCAGATCCACCAAGAAATGGAGTGGGATCTTGGCAGCTATAACGATGAACATTACTATTATATTGAGAAAGAAGGGTGTTTACTATTTCATCAGATTTAACTCTTTTTTGATTTTGGGTAGGTTCATCCAACCCAACCTGAGTAGCCGTTCTTTTCTTCCCAGTTACATTCGTGTTGTCTGATTCGGTTTGCTCTTTAATTGGTTCATACATTGGTTGGGAGTTTATGACTTCATCAAATGCTTTTGCGAGAGCGTTTTTTGTCAATTCGGAAAAATTCAAGTAATCATCGGGTGTAAGGCTGAATTTATGAGCACAAAAACAATCCCAGAAAAAATAGCGCATCATTTCTATACCGAAGGAGAGGCCATTGTAAGGAGTGAGATTCTTAATTAATGCATCGTTATCGCGAACCCTTATTGAAAGACCAGAACGAGAGAAAAAATCTTCCTCCGATTCCAAGGTTCCGATAAAAAGGTTAAGATCAAATGTATATAATTTACCATTAGTTGCTGTAGATAATTTATATAGTGGGGTTTTCATAGAATCAATGAAAAATGTCTCTATTTCAGTAGGTGGGTTGAAATCGCAATCCACATTAAATTCAGGGTATAAAATTTGATTTGTGTTATTCGTGCAATTCCTAATCATAATTATAAAAATGTTGTTTTGGCGGCGACGATTGTATCAGGATGAGGATATTTTTTGCATATATTTATGCCATCTGTTGGCGGGCGGGGATTACTGGAGTGCAATATTGGACGTGGGGAACAACGCGCACCTGGTCTTTTTTCCAGCCTTTGTATTCGTAGCAGTAGGTGTGAAGCCCCAGTGTTAGAGCGCAACAACAGGTAGAGATGCATGAGGAAGAGCAATAGGACACAGCGCTGATCGTCCAAATTTTGGGTTTCATGCATCGCCCCTGTCTTCTCCCCATAGATCCAATCCCTTTCGCGCCGCAACACCGGAAAAAACAGTTCGCAATTGTGTAGTATCTCGCTTTGCAAGCACAGGATGAGTTTTCTGCTTTTGTCGCAAGGGTATGATGCAACATCTCCTCGGAGGCTGAAAAATGGACGATTTCTGGGATACTTTCGCTTTTACGGAATATTGTCATGACGTTCCTTTATTATTGTTTATGTAAAATTATACTGTATATATTTATTTTATTAAACTAATATTTTCATTTATGCTTTATTAATTGGATAAATATTCTTCAGGCGAAAAATAGGGGATATCGTTTAGATTACCTCTAAAAGAGGTCTCTAGATGTCTCTTAGATATTTGCTGTTGACGCTTGTGCTTTGTAGTTGTGGGATGTCTCCTCGGGAGGTGCTGAGAGTGGGGATTGATCCGAATTGGTACCTGGCCAATTTTGGCGCTCAAACTTCCTATGTCAATGGCTATACAGAGGATCTCCTATTGGAGATGTCGATGTATAGTGGGATCCATTTTGAACTGGTTCGGGCGAACTCCGACAATCTCTTAGATGGGATACATGAGGGGAAGTACGACGCGGTGATGACCACTTTGCCCCCTTATGAGTATAATCTGGCAAAATACACTTTTTCCGAAAATATTCTCGATTTGGGACCTGTGCTCATCGTCCCTTATCAAGCGAAGAAAAATACGTTGGAAAAGCTAGAAAACGATCTTATTGGGATTATCGCCAATGCTCCCGCCGAGCAGGTCCTTGCCGAGTATCCGACGATTGTGATCCGGCAGTATCCCACTATTCCCGATCTTCTAAATGCTGTCGTAGCGAGGCAGATCGATGGGGCGCTTTTGGAGCAGATCCCTGCAGTCAATTACATTTCCGATCTCTACGCGGGTGTTTTAGAGATTCAGGGGAAACCGCTGACTCAAGCTGGGGTTCATCTCGTAGGGCCGAAGGGAGGAATCGGTGGATTCAACTCCGCTCTCAAGTCTCTTCGGAAAAAGAAGGTGCTTGAAAATCTGAAGAAAAAATGGGAGCTTGCCCTTGGTGAATAGGGGGGTGAATAGGGGTGGTTAAATATTCTGGCGCTTTAGTATAATGCTTCCCAATGAGTAACTCTATTAATTATTTATTTAACCATCGGCAGTTTGATCCAAACGTTATTTCGCTCATTGCAGATAAGTTGGATTTAAGAGATAGGGCAAATTTCTATACTGCTTTGGTTGGAGAAAAGCCGCTCAATGAGCATCGCTCTCTAAGAACTTCAGTAAGGAAAGTCTTTGAAAAATATTTGGACGAATCTTCTTTAGAGTCTTCATTCCCTGCAATTCAGGACAAAAACGATCTTCTTTTAAGGAAAGCGCTGGTAAGGGTTGTTAGAGACGTCCCTAGTCAATCTGAAAGAGGTCTTCTCTTGGGATTCTGGATGTCTAGGGCCGACAAAAGTCGCTATGAGAAAGGTCTTCTCATGATGAGAAACTCAAGGATACTTGAAGACCCGATAGCCCAGTTGGCTTGTTTCAAAAGATTGGTTCAGAAAGGAGTGGTGAAGACGCTTAATTGGTTCTCTTCTGGGATGAGTGAGCTAGAACATGAAACGATCTTTCAGGACAACGTCGGTCCTAATCCCCAACCTATAGAAGGGCAGCTTGGAACTCCCTTATCGATAGCTGCAAGAAAAAGGCAGAGTCGAGTGTTGCGATTTTTAGTAACGGATCCTCGATTTGCTCCCTACATCACGCAAGAAATGTTCGACGAGGCTTTTTGGGTTGCCAGAGACGAAGCGACTGAGTTCATGTTGGGGCCTGATTGCCCATTCAAACCCGATTTGAAAACAGCATTTTCTATTCCTGGGAAACCCTTTCGACTCTCTTCTAGTCGGAAAGTGAATCTGATTTTTAGAAGTGAACTCGTAGGTTTGAATGATATGATCCCAGCTCTCTCATACGGGTACGTGCCGGCGCCTCCTTTGGGTTATTGGGATATAATGCTAAAGATGATGGGCTCAAGAAAAAAACGAGAGTGGTGCAAAGGGCAGATTGGTAGTTTAGGCCCCAGTCAGATGAGCAGCGTTTTTGAGGCTGCTACGCATTTGGGATCTCTAAATGCGCTGCGGTTTTTTGCTGAACAACCCGACGTTTTCAGTAAACGAAACGAGGGGCAATATGTCATCCATACTTCGTATTTGAATCGGTGTATTCAATTGTGCAGGGACAAGGGGAAAATGGAACTTGCCGCACTGTATCAGGCAAAACTCGATGAGAGACACACTTTCAAAAGGGGCTTGTCCATTACTGTCAAAGAAGACTTGTTGCGGCAGTTAATATGGTCAGGGAGTAGCGTCATTGCTAGTTTTAGTATTTTCTATGCCCTCGGGTGGGAGATGGGGACTCCAGATGGCAGAACAAAAATCGCAGAACTCTTCCTTTTGTATATTGCTATGAATTTCTCCATATTAGCTGGCCAAGCCTATAAGCGTGCCGGGCGATTAGGAGAAAATCAATAATATTCATCCAGGGAAAGAAGGCTGCCAAGCCATTCAGCGATATATTTTAAAATTTTGGGGTTGTGAATGTGTCCCCATCTTGAAATAAGCCGCTCTCTACTAATGCACCGAATTTGCTCACACATGGCAAAGCAGCGCTCTTTTACCCCGCCATCTTTGGGAAGAATGGAAATATGACAAGGGATTTTTTTATCCTTGGTGGTTAAGGGGATTACGATGAGTAAACCAGATGGTCCATTGTTGAAAGTGTCATTCGATATGATGATTGCTGGCCGCAATTTCTTCCCGACTTCTCTTCCTCGGATAGGATCGGGATCAAAAAGCCAAACGTCTCCTCTCAGAATTTCAGTCATCTTCTAAACCGTCTTCTGAAGTTTGTTCGAGAACGGAGCGCTCCTTCAATTCCTCGTTCCAGGCTTTCTTATTTCCCTTTAACTTTGCATAGGCTTCGTTGATTTTTTGCAGCCTCCATTCGCGGTGGTAAGCCAATACGGCGTGTTCAATGACGGAGACCTGACTTTCTCCCGTTTCGTGAACAATTTCCTGTATGACTTTTTTTGATTTGCTCGTGATCTTCGCCGGCACCGCCATATGCATACCCCTCTACTTAAAAGGATACCATAAAGTATCCAAAAAAGTCTATTTATTTCTCAAGTAATTGATATTCAATTGTAGTGCTCATGGAAGTGTCAGAAGGCTCAGGCTGCTGGGACTAACACGCCACGGAGAGGCGGGGAGATATCCTTAATTTTCTCTGTACAGATAATCGTATGCATAAGTATATGGCTAAATATATGGGTTTCTTGTAATATTTGGTGTTGTGGACAAGGCAGCATTCGAATGGGATTCAAGAAAAAATGAAGTGAATCTAGCAAAGCATGGCGTTTCGTTTTTTGAGGCTCAAAGAGCTTTTTTGGATCCGAATCGTATTATTGCCCAAGATCTCGAACATTCAAGAAATGAGGTTCGCTACTACTGTTTTGGTAAAGTTGACAAAGCGGTCATGACAGTTCGATTTACTTACAGGGATCAAACCATTCGTATTTTTGGTGCAGGATATTGGAGACAAGGGAGGAGAATTTATGAAAAAGCGCAAAGGTAAATATACAGACAAATTCATTGGTAAAATTAAAATAGTGGATGATTTCTTACCTCAACCTAAAGACTTGGTATTGAAAGAGGAAACTGCAAAAATTACTATTTCTTTAACGAAGTCGAGCATTGAATTCTTTAAAAATGAAGCTGAAAAATACCACACAAATTATCAAACAATGATTAGAATGCTAATTGACAAATATGCTTCGCGCTATGCTTAGACAGTTCCTAAGAACCTATCCGAATAAAAATATTTCGTCGCTTTTTTTAGAATTTTTGGCAAATTTTCGATTCATTGGGTGGGGGTTAATATGCGGAAGTGGATATGACCCCCACTCAATGAATCGAAAATTTGCCAAAAAGTCAAAAAAATCAACAGAAAATTTTAATTCGGATAGGTTCAAAGTTGGATTTTACATCGATTGTGTTCTGAGTATTCCTCGCGCACTTTCGCGAGGATTTCCGAATCGACAGGGCATGGTTGCAATCCCCAGATTTCTTTAGCGTAATTTCTCACCGATTCATCTGCGGAAAATCTCCCCATAGCTGCGATGTTGTGGATGGCCATTTCGGCCCAGGCAAGGGGGTTTGCGAAGAGCTCTTCCACTTTTTTTTGCATCTCAAAATAGGCTCTCAGATCTTTTAAGACTCGGTAGGGATCGCGCTCAGTTAAGTTGTGGTAGATCATCAAAAAGGCTGTTTGTTCCTCTATGGTTTTGGCAAAGGTGTGATCTTTTAACGATTCAACTGCCCTTCGAATGGGTTCATCTTTTTGCAATATTTCTGATGGGTGATACGAGTGCCCATTTTGGTCTGGTTTGTCGCCAAAGGAGAAGGGCCACCACGCATCGCCTACAGCCGCGTGCATTTCGATATTGGCGCCATCTTCAGTTCCGATGGTGAGGGCGCCGTTGATGGCCAGTTTCATATTGCCGGTACCGGAGGCTTCCCATCCGGCTCTTGAAATCTGCTCTGAAAGGTCTGCTGCGGGGATGATGATTTCGGCTCTCGACACGTTGTAATTTTCGATGAAGGCGATACAAAGGTGCTCTTTGAGATTTTCCTTTTCATGAAAATTTCGCTCGACAGCGCAGATCAACTGGATGATATTTTTTGCCATCGCGTAACCGGGGGCAGCTTTGCCGCCGAAAATGGAAAAGCGTTTGATTTTGCGCAACCCGGGTTCTTGAGAGATCATGATGAGGTGCAAGACATTCATGAGCTGTCTTTTGTATTCGTGGATCCGTTTGATTTGGACATCAAAAAGGGCATCTGTTCCCAAAATATGCGAGTGGGAGACGATGTTTCCTTTCGCATCGCGGATGGTATTTTCTTTCGTCAAAAACGTCGTGAGTCGCTCTTTATTTTTCCGTTTGATTTCCAAAAACTCTTCTTGGGCGACGCGATCACTGGCAAAGGGGGCCAAGTTTTGGATCTCGGTAAAATTGGAAATCCACCCATCGCCGATCCTTTTTTTGATGAATTCGGCAAGGCAAGGGTTGGCGTGCAAAATCCAGCGCCGTTGCGTTACCCCGTTTGTGACGTGGGTGAATTTTTCGGGAAAGAGGGCATAAAAGTCGGGGAAGACGATTTTTTTCAGTAACTCTGAGTGCAATTGAGAGACGGCGTTGACTTTGTGAGAGCCAAAAATGGCGAGATTGGCCATCCGGATTTGCCCTTTTTCCAAGATGGAAAGGCGCCGGACCCGCTCCTCATCTGCGGGAAATTTTTGTCTCACCTGATCGCAAAGCTGCTGATTGATTTTTTGGACGATCAGGCATTGTCTTGGCAAATATTCCGAAACCCTTTGCTCATTCCACTCTTCGAGCGATTCCCTTAAAACGGTGTGATTTGTAAAACTGCAAACAGTTTGGCATGTTTCCCACGCCTTTTGCCAAGAGTAGTCGAAACTTTCTGTCAAAACGCGGACGATCTCGGCAATCATGAATGCGGGATGGGTGTCATTGATTTGGATCCGCACCTTGTCATCAAACTCGCGCAAATCGCCGTAAGATTTCAAGTGTCTGCGGATGATGTCTTGTAAAGAGGCCGATACGAGGAGAAATTCTTGCTTGAGCCGCACTCTTTTGCCGAGATCGTTGTTGTCGTTGGGGTAAAGGACATCTGTGAGCGCGGTATTTTCAGAGGCTTTTCCCAAAAAGCCGGCATTGAATCTCTGGAGGGCAAAGTTGCGCGGGGATTCTTTGGTCGACCAAAGGCGCAAAATATGCACTGTGTAATTGGCCTTATTGCAGTATCCCAAGATGGGAATGTCATAGGGAAGGGCTCTCACCTCCTCATAATCTTCGAGCAGATAGACTTTATCGCCGTGGCTGTTTTGTGATTCGATGGGGCGGCCCTGAAATTGGACATTGACCGAAAAGAGATCGCGCCTTTGCTCCCACGGATCTTCATTGAGGAGCCAGCAATCGGGCCTTTCGACTTGCGCCCCATTCCAAATCTCCTGGTCGAACACTCCGTACTGATATCTGAGGCCATATCCCCTTGCGGGCAAACTCAAAGTGGCGAGCGAGTCGAGAAAACAGGAGGCAAGTCTTCCAAGTCCCCCATTGCCAAGCCCCGGATCGGCCTCGCAAGAGATGAGATCCCTGAAATTGCGCCCCATCTTTTTGAGGACGATTTGAACGAGCTCATTGGCTCCCATATTAGTGATATTATTGCCGAGAAGCCTTCCGGGCATGTACTCCATCGAGAGATAGTTGACGACCCTCGGTTGCTTTTGCCGGTAAGTCTCAATGGACGCAGTCAAATTGACCGAAATTTCTTCTCTCAGCGCGTAGCAAAAAGCCTGATAAAACTCTTCGATGGTCGCATCGGCTGCCGTATGACCCGACGACGTGATAATCAAGTGTCTGATTTTCTGAACGAGAATGCTCGCCTGCGTCTGGATATCCATTTCTTCAAGATAAACAAAACTTGAGTAAATAAAAAGCGATGATGCTGAAAAGAGCGCAAAGGGGGATTGTCACAATCCAAGAGATGACAATCTCTTTAATCATCTGCAAATTGAGCGCCTTTAAACCGCGGGCCATTCCAACGCCAAACACGGCGCCAATGAGCGCATGAGTCGTCGAAATGGGAAGGCCCAGTTTCGATGCGAGGAGAATGGTGAGGGCAGCTCCAAATTCAGCGCAAAAGCCCCGTGTGGGGGTCAGTTCTGTGATTTTTTTGCCGATGGTCTCAATGACGCGCCATCCCCAGGTGGCAAGACCGATGACGATGCCGCCACCGCCGAGCGCCAAAAGCCAAGAGGGGATCGTCGATGTACTTGCAACTGTATTGGTTTTCAAAACCCCGAGTACGGCAGAGACGGGGCCAATGGCGTTTGCCACATCATTTGCGCCGTGGGCAAAAGCGACGAGACTCGCGCTTAAAATTTGGAGCAGAACAAAAATTTTTTCAACCCCCTGGTAGTGATTCGAAGAGTAGAGCCCCGGCGTTGTCTTCTTAACCGTGTCATTGAGCGATTGGACGCGGATGAGGATCTGAGAGATCTCCTTGGAGTAGGAGGTATTCCGATTGGAAAGGTGGACTCTTTGCAGGTGATGGAGCGCTTTTTCTAAGCTGACTGCTTGGTAGGGGTGAAAGGCGCCGCCCAGCTGAAGTTGGGGGGCGTTGATCCGCATCACGAAAGGGCGGCTGACAAGGGCTGCTAAAAGGCCGATGGAAGAGGCGATCCAAACGGCATTCGATAAGGAGAGATTGAGATTGAGGCCGTGGTAGACGACGCTGAGGGTTAAGATCGCAAAACAGGCGAAGACGAGAAAGGGGGTCAACCGTTGCGATGCCTCGATCGGATCGAGGGCAAATAAGATCTTTTTTTGGACAAGGCTAAAAATGGAGTAGGAAATGACACCGCTTAAGAGGGGGGACAAGATCCAGCTCGAGACGATCCAGCTTAAGCCGTCCCAATGGATGGCGCCAACCCCTCCGATGCAAAGGCCAAACCCGAGCACCGCGCCCACAATGGCGTGGGTGGTCGAGACGGGAAGGCCAAAATAGGAGGCTAGCTGCAAAAGGCCCCCTGTTGCGAGGAGTGCTCCCATCATCCCAAAGACAAAAATCATCGGATCGGATTGAAAAATGCTCGGCTCGACGATCCCCTTTTGAATTGTCTCTGAGACGCCACCCCCAACAAAATAGGCGCCAGAAAACTCGAGGATGGCTGCTAAAAATACCGCTTTTTTAAGGGTGAGGGCCTTGGATCCAACCGATGTCCCCATCGCATTGGCAACGTCGTTTGCGCCAATATTCCAGGCCATATAAAAGCCGAGAATAAGCACGCCGATTTGCATCAAAGTATGTGGTTCCATTGAGGTCAGGTCTTTCGCCTCACTTAATCTCCAGCAACATCCGCACTCTGTTGCCCAATTTTTCCGATAGACGAGCAAGCCCTCCAATCTCTTCGATCAATTTCAAAAAGAGGTGGAAAACCGGTGGGGGAATTTCATCCCCCTCTTGATAGAGCCGCTTCATCAGTTTGTGCTGAATGGTGGTCATCTCATATTCGCAAAAGGCGATCTCTTCGACCATCCCCTTCACTTTTTGCGCTTCGATCCCCCCAAAAGAGGATTCGAGCAGCCCTTCCAATTCTTGAATGACTTTGCGCGCAAGCCAAAAGGCCTCGATATTTTTCGAGCAAAACGCGAGGAAATCATCTCTCATCTGGGCGATAGGGGGGATTTGTCTCATCCCCGCATGCAAAGCGATCCCCTCAGCCTGATCGGCGATGGCGTCTTGGAGCGATAAAATCTCGAGAAGTTGGCCCCGATCGACCTGTAAAAAAAGGCTCTTGGGAAGATGGTTGCGAATGTCATTTTTCGTAAGATCGGCTTCGTGTTCGAGCGAGGAGATCTCATCCGCGATGCGGAGGATGGTCGCCATTTCCCTCTCGACCAAGGCGTTGAAAAGGGCGGGGAGCTCACCGACGCAACAGGCGACTTTGTCCATATGCGTTTGCAAAGGGGCGAACGGCGATTTGCCAAAAAGCTTTGCGATCGTCAACATACTGAAAAAAGTTTAGCGAAAAGAGATCTATTTAGTCTCCCTTTTTTTCGTCTTCGTCCCGTTTTTTTTGCTGCTGTAAGGCCCAATTGAGTACCTGGCTCATATTATCCCAAACTTGACGGATAAACTGATCAGTCATTTGACTCACCTGTTTATCGGTCAGCTCAGTGTGGTGAAAGAGCGTCTCCCAAAATTTTTTGAACTGGGGAGAGACATGGAACTGGGACTTATAAGGGGCACCCTCTGAAGGGTCGGTAGGAGAAGGGTCAGTAGGAGGGACGCTGGTCATACACTTGCAGCATAGCTAAAGAGGAGATTTTTGTCTCTTTCGGTAAGAGTCCGGTATTCTCCGAGGGGAAGCGAGCCGAGAAGAAGCGAGCCGATCCGCACGCGTGTGAGCTCTAAAATTTTGAGCCCCGCCCTTTCTGCGATGATGCGCACCTCGTGTTTTTTCCCCTCTTTGACCAAAATGCGAAAGGTCCCTTTGCGCACCTTTTTGACTAAAACGGGCCTCATCCACTTTGCATCGACCTGCGCGCCCTGAGAGAGCGTCTCGAGGTGCTCTGGCGTGATCTCTTGTCCCGTCTTGACAACGTACTCTTTGATAATATTGGAGGAGGGGTGGATCACCCGATTTGCGAATACGCCGTCATTAGTGACGAGGAGGAGTCCAGAGGTCTCTTTGTCGAGCCGGCCGACAGTAAAAAGGCGCCTCTTTTTTTCTGGTTCTTCTGGGAAGAAATCGAGGACGATTTTTTTCTTGCCGGGTCTAATGCTCGTGCAGATGTAGCCTGTCGGCTTATTGAGCATATAGTAAACTTTTTCTTCCTCTTTTGCGACGGTTTCCCCGTCGAGGGTCAATCGGTCGAGCTTCCAATTGACAAGGTGCTGGGGAAGGCGGATCGTCTCGCCGTTGACCTGCACTCTGCCTGCAAAAATCAGCTCCTCACAAGCCCTTCGAGAGGCGACACCGGCAGCGGCGAGGGCTTTGCTCAATCTTTTCTTTTCCATGGAGCTACACTATAAAGGAAAGGGCCTTTTCTGTTAAACTTTTAAAAAAAGAGGCATTATGGCTTTGCCAAAATTGATTTTACTGCGCCACGGCCAGTCGATTTGGAATAAAAAAAATCTCTTTACAGGGTGGGTCGACATTCCGATGAGTGAAGAGGGGAATAGAGAGTGCATCGAGGCGGGGAAAAAAATTGCAAATATCCCGATCGATCTGGTTTTTACCTCCTCTTTGATTCGGGCGCAAATGACAGTTCCCTTAGCGCTTCTCCACCACAAGAGCGGGAAGATCCCGGTCTTTCTCCACCCGGATGACAAGGAGCTCGACCAGTGGGGTAGGGTGTATAGCGAAGAGGCTCAAAAACAGCTTATCCCGGTCTATCAGACATCTGCCCTCAACGAGCGGATGTACGGCCAGTTGCAAGGGCTGAATAAGGCTGAAACGGCCCAAAAGTATGGCGAAGAGCAGGTGCACAGTTGGCGGCGCAGTTATGATACGAGACCGCCCGAGGGAGAAAGCTTGAAAATGACAGCTGAAAGGGCGTTGCCCTATTTTAAAAAGGAGATTGTCCCCCATCTCGAAAAGGGGGAAACTGTTTTGATCGCAGCGCACGGCAATTCACTCCGCTCGATTGCAATGCACATCGAGCATTTGAGCAAAGAAGAGGTGGTTGCTCTCGAGCTTCCGACGGGTGAGCCGCGCATTTACACGTTTGAAAAGGGAAGCTATGTTTTATCTTGACAATCACTCTGTGGCGATGCCGTGCAAGGGCGCTTTAGAGCAGGTGGGCCAGGGGCTTATCCCCACAACCACGCCTCGCTCTTTTCCGATTTACGATCTTGCGGGCGCCAAAGAAAGTGACCGATTTGTCTTCACCGCATCGGCTGCAGAAGCGGTGGGGGCCACTTTTTGGTCTGTATTTACCGAAATTGTGCGCAAAGAGGGAAAGACCCACATTATTGTTTCAGAAATGGAAGATGCGCCGACGCTGCAGTGGGCAAAACGGCTCGAGACGCTCGGGTGCACCATTAAAATTGCGCCTGTCAAAGAAGGGCAAATCGATCTCGACGCGCTCCAAGGGTTAATTTCTCCTCGAACAGCGCTCATTTCCATCACAATGGCACACGGCTTGACTGGGGTGATTCAGCCCGTTGGGCCAATTGCTCAGCTTGCCAAGGAAAAACAGGTCCGATTGCACTTGGATGCGACCTATGCTCTCGGGAAATACCCCATTGTATTCGATGCAGACTATCTCACTTTTGCAGGGGATCGGATCCACTCAGTGCAAAGTTCGGGGGGTCTTTTTGTCAAAGAGGGCGCTCCCTATATCCCTCTTGTTTTGGGGGCGGCCGTCGACGTCTCTTCTTGGATGGCGCTCAGCGTATCGGCGCAGCAGGCGCTTTTATATCTCGACACTATGGCACTCGAAGTGGCGCGGCTACGCGATCTTTTTGAATCGCTCGTAGAAGGGAGGGTGCTCTTTTCAAATGCCTTGAGACTTCCCAATACATCGCTCATCGCCTTTGAAAAGGTGCATCAAGAGACGCTCCTCTACTATCTCAATCGCAAAGGGGTTTTTGCATCAATTGGGGGAACCTATGCGGGCCATTTATCGAATCTCGATGTGACGGCGATCAGTTTTGCTTTGAGCCGGATGACGACGGAAGAAGAGGTGATTCAGGCGGCAAAAATCGTCAATGGAACAGTGAAAGAGTTGCGAGCTTTATCGGAGGCACTTTGAGTCGTCCACAATACTTAGAACTTTTTAGCAAAAAACTGCGAGAAAGACTCGCCTCACTCCGATTCATCGGCTTTTTTACTCCCGAATTGGCCTATGAAAGGGGCATGCGCCTCGTCATCGGTCGAGAAAAAACTGTCTCCTTTTATTGGCTCGTCGACGAATCAGACGGAGTGATTGCCGATGCGAAATTCCAGGCGTTTGGCCCGCCGGGACTCATCGGGGCTGCGGAGGTGGCGATGGAATTGGTCCTTCGAAAAAACTACGATCAAGCATCAAGGCTCACCTGCGATCTGATCGATCAGCATGTGCGCGATCGGAAAGAGTGGCCTGCTTTTCCGAAAGAGTGCGATGGACATCTGAATGAGATCCTTTCGGCGATCGATCAGGCGGTACACCAGTGTATCGATATTCCGTTTGCTGCGAGCTTCGATATGACTCCGATCGAGAGCGATTTTGGAGAAATTCCCGGGGGGATTCCCGGATGGGATGGATTTCCTCACGGCCAAAAGGTAAAAATGATCGAAGAGGTGATCGATAAAGAGATCCGACCCTACATCGAACTCGATGCGGGAGGGGTCCAATTGGTCGCGTTTAAAGAGACATCAGAAGTGGTGATCTCCTACCAGGGGGCCTGTACGAGTTGCCATTCGGCCACAGGCTCTACCTTGAGCGCAATCCAGAAGATTTTAAGGGCCCGCGTCCATCCGAGCCTTTTTGTCACACCCTCCTTATAGGGCCTGAACTGAGACAGAGGGTGTTTTGCAGGAGCTACTCGGTTGAGGGGCAGAAGTTGGGGCAGTGATTTGGGTCAAACTGGGGAGCTGGTTTTGATTGGTGACAGCTTCAGTCGTGGCGACGGCGACCACTTCACTGCTGGGTACGGGCGCAGCTGGAGTAACCTGTTTAAACATGATCATAAAAGGGGCGGAGCTAGCGGGTTTTGATGGGTACCAATAGCCCAAAAATTCATTGGTCCCAGAAGCATAGGCGGTCCCGTTGATGGTCGATGGGAACACATTGAGGGCGGTAGGGCTTCCGGCAAAAAGGAGCACCTGTCCACTGCCGCCAGCGCAACTGTTTGCGCAAAGGGTGTACCCAGTGGGGATGGTAATCACCCCCGCTCCGATATTCGGCGAGTTATTGGCCTGGTCGGCGACAATCGTCACATTGTAGCCAGCAGCGGTATTTTGGATCGTTCCTGAGGCGCCTGAACAGGTGAAATTGTCATTCGCGATGAGGAGAATAGTTCCATCTCCAGAGATCGTATTTCCCGTGGCGAGTTGGATCGTTGCGGCCTGCATGGAGAGGGTCTGGTTTGCCCCTGCAGTGATCTGAATGGCCGATGTGTTGGAGAGAGCCGTGGTTCCTGTCGATGAAAAGGTGATCGCACCTGGAGAAGTGACGGTGACAGCTGCGTTGAGAGTGATCGTTCCGGTAGAAGAGACAGAGACCGAAGTTCCTGAGAGGTTTTGACTCAAAATGAGCTCTGTTCCGCTGACAGAAAGGGCGCCGGCTGCTGTTAAACTCGTGCTGAAATCGATGTCTGCGCTTCCCGCGCCGCTCCCCCGCGTTCCATTCAGTGTGACGGCAGCGGTTGTCGCTGGAGACCAGGCGACGGCGAGATTAATCCCATCGGAACCTGGCCCGGTGCCGCCCGTCCCAGTCAGGCTAATAGCACCCGTAGTAGAAGTGATGCCATTAGCTGTCTGTAAATCGATCCCATAGCTCGTCCCAGAGGCTAAAGCAGTGCCTGCGATGGTAATGGATCCCGATCCGCTGACAACGGTCCCGCTCGTGCTGATATTGACCCCATCCGCAGCTTCTGTTCCAGATCCCGCCTGCCCAGTGATGGAAATATTTCCGCTGGAAGTTCGAATGGCTGGGGCATGATTGACGATCGCAACTCCATGTTTTCCTGTTCCTGTTCCTTGACTTGTTCCGCTGAAGACCAAATTTCCGGTGTTTGAAGCAGAACCGATTTCATTATCGATTAAAATGCCATAATTGCTCGATGTAGAAGAGGTTGCGGTAAAACCGTTGAAAGTCAAAATTCCTGAACCAGTGGATTGAATAATGGCCCCTGGCCCGAATGTAAAAGCAATGCCATTAGAACTTGTCCCAGTCGATCCGGTTCCATTGATGGTGATATTGCCTGTGGAGCTTGATAGAATGGATCCTACACCTGAGAGTTCAAAACCATTCGCTGTATCGATCGATTGACCTGCTGTGGCAGTAACTATGATATTCCCCGATCCTGTCGTTCTAAGAATCCCCTCAAACTCTACTTTCATCCCGCAATTATTTTGATGGAGAATAATATCTCCCCCTTGAGCTGTGATGTACAAATTGCCGTTAGCCACAGAGATCAATCCGTCGGTATCGGTGATATAAACCCCAAAGCAATAACTGTCGTCAGGGCCACCACCTGTTCCGTTGATTGTAATCGTCCCTGAGCCTGTAGCACTGACGGAAGCCCCCTCGACCGACACTCCGACGTTTTCGGTACTCGAGGAGTTTAAAGATCCCTGACCTATGAGAGTCATGTTTCCATTTGTGGTCGTGAGTGGTCCTGTTACTAAGATCCCCTTTCTTTGAGAAGCGCCTTTTCCCGTTCCGTTCATATAAATGTCGCCCCCAACGGTGCTCACTGTCGTATTGATTGTGATTCCATGATAACTTCCTGTAACTGTTCCACTGGCTGTAAAATGCATTCCAGTAAATCCGGTGGAGGCGCTTGTATTTGTCACACTTGATGAGATAGAGATGAAGCTGTCTGAAACAAGGGTTAAAGTGCTTGCGGTGATCCATGTTAAGCTTCCAGTGATCTGAATGGAGCCAGTCCCGCCGGCTCCTGAGGAAGTATTGATGGTCACGTTGCACCCTCCCCCACTTTCGAGAAGGTTTTTAAGGGTCGTTGTATTGATCACAGAGGTAGCAGCAGATGGGGTGTAAGAACTTCCCGGACAGGCGGAAAAAGCCCCCCCCGAATCGGCGGCTGCGCTAATGGTGATATCTGAAGGATCCATGAGAATATTTCCTAAGTTCCCATTTGGGGCAAATGGGTCGACTTTGCCTTGAAAATCGAGATAGGCTCCTGAAGTTTCTATGAATCCTCCATTTCCGGCGAAAGAGCCCCCCCGAATTTCTGCATTGCCGTAAAACAGATTGCTTTTATTCCCCCAGACGATGATTTTCCCTCCATCGCCCTCTTCAAGGGCATTGGCTTTTAACAAAACATCCTTTCCAACAAAAACGGTTTTGGCATTTTGGATGTTTGGATTTTCTCCCCGAAGATCGCCTCCGATCAAAAGGGTACCTCCCCCTTTTTTGCCTGAAACGTCGATCAATGCTTCATTCGCAAGTTCGACCTCATTTCCAAGGACATGAACTGTCCCTCCGATCCCTTGATCATGAGTTGCTAAAAGAGAACCTGTTAATTTTGTTTTCCCCTGTTTGGCGACGAGGTGGATCTCGCCGCCGATCCTTTCGATCGCATTTGCCTCAATGGTTCCAGAAACATTGATTGCAATCGCAGTGGGATCGCAAACGGCGATGAGCCTGGTTTGAAATGCCTCGATGATCCCCTCTTGTTCGATCCCCTCTCCAGGCATTTCGAGCGCGATATAGATCAGATCGTCGCCCGTTGGATCGAAAAAAACTTCGTGACACGAGTTGAGATTCACCTCGGAATTGTGGGCTCTTAAAAGACCCCGATTTTCCACTTTATGTGCAATCAGAGTGATCGGGCCTGTGGAGGTTTCAATGGTTCCAAGGTTTGTAATCGCCTCTTTACTATCCCCTTGAAATGAGAGGGACTCCCCTCGCAAAAATTCTTGGGTGGAAAGAGCCAAAGTGGAAGCAATGAAGGCGGCGGTATCAATGCGACCTTCTTTGCCAATGACAATTCCCTTCGGATTTGTGAGATAGACTAGTCCATTCGAAGTGAGAGTTCCAAAAATTTCACTTTGGAAATTCCCGATGACCCGATTTAAGACGGCAGAATCGGCTGAAGGTTGGATAAAACGGGTCGTTTCCCCTTCTGCAATAGAAAACGAATCCCAATTGAGCACCGCTCGATCGGAGAGTTTGACTTCGAGGAGATTGCTATCGCGGACAAAGTGTTCGATAGTGCCAGATTCCAAAGAGCACGCCTCCGGATTGGCAAAAAGAGCCGACGAAAATACAACAGCAAGAAGGAAAAACCTCATGAAATGATTCTATGATTTTGTTGGTCTGTTGTCAATTACTCGAAGTTGCCATCTCCAACACCTGATTGGACCCGACCAAACGACTCCAAACAACCAGAGCAAACCCGTTATCATTGATTGCAATACAAGGGGACTGTAAGGTCGAGCTCGTAGCAGAAATCGAAGAGGGGGAGGACCAAGAGGATCCATATTCAGATACTTTGATTGTATTGGAAGTTCCTCCGGCTGTAAGATCGACCCAAGCAACCACGGCGTGGTTATTTTGTCCATTTACAGCAACTGTAGGAGATGCGCCATTTGTACTGAGCTCCTGAGGCGCGGTCCAACTGTCGCCATTGTAAAGGGAAACTTGGATCGATCCACCTGTCGTTTGCCATGCAGCGACAGCCCCATCCGTTACTCGATCCAGCGCGATACTGAGAGAGGAGACGACAAACGAGGTCATATTTACAATTTGGGCGAGTGACCAAGTGCCCCCTTCCAATTTTCGCCCTGATTTGAGATTCCCTCCTGAAGAAGATTGTGCCACCCAAAGGATCGCCCCATCATTTGGATTTACAGAGATTTGAGGTGCAACATTTGTTGCGAAATTCTCCAAGGAGGAAAATGTTGCAGAAGGTTTTGAGGTAAGCGCCTGATACGAAGCCCCATAAACGCCTTGCTGTGCGAACATGATCACATTGGCCACATTTGACGTATTCAGCCCTACAAGGGAAGGGACTGCACTTAAATTCACGCTAGAAACTTTTAACCCATACTGATTTCCCCAACTATTAGAAGTCGCATTAAAATCCCTTGCCAAAAGGATGCGGGCAAGTTGATCTTGCCATATGCAAACGGCATTGCCCAACGAATTGACAGCGAGCTGAGGAAAACAAGAATAAGCTGAATCAGTGGCTGTGACCAAAACGGGCTCTGACCAATTTGCCCCGTCAAAACGAGAGGAGCGAATGGAAAGAAGCACTCCATTGATATTATCCCAGATGGCAAGCCCTTTGCCCGAACTGTCGATCCCAACTTGCGTCGTAGGCACAGCTGTACTTGAAGTGAAAGAGGGTCCAACAGACCAGCTCACCCCATTAAACGAACCCGCACGAGTAGTATAAATTCCGCTGGAATAATCAACCCAACTCAAAATTGCGCTTTGATTACTTGCATGGAGGGCTAATTTCGGAGAGATTGCGTTGACTCCACTCGATGAATAGACTGTCGTTGGCACAGACCAAGAGTAGTTGTCGGGCTCGGCGTACAGCCCAAGGGCGCCAAAAAGGAGGAAAAAGAAAAATTTCATGAAATGACTTTATGATTTGTTGGATTTGCTGTCAATCGTAACATCGCCGGACAAAACAGAGTGGATTGTCTGATCGGGCATGAGGAGATTGAGGTATCCCGCTTCGGTGATCGAGTGGCAAATACCGGTCCACATTTTTCTCCCGTCAAAGCAACGGACTTTCTCTCCTTTCATGGCGAGAAGTTCTTCAAACTTTTGATGAAAAGGGGAAAAGCCCTTTTTTTTGAATGTTTTTAAATCTTTTTCGAACTGCTCTTGTAATTCTTGGAGCACTTTATTTTTGTCCCACGTTTTACCTGTCTCGATGAATAGGGAGGTTGCGGGCTGATCGATTTGCTTTGTGTCTGAAAGATTCACATTGATGCCGATGCCGAGAAAGAGGTGGACGCACTCCTTTTCAAATTCAGTTTCACAAAGGACGCCCGAGATTTTTTTATTGTTCAATAGGACATCATTGGGCCATTTGAGAAGGGGTTTTAGCCCCATTTTTATGAGACACAAAGCGAAGCTGAGGGCCAATACTTGGGTAAGGGCAGCGAGATGGAGTGTGTTGATGGGCAAAGAGAGGTAAAAGGTGACGTAGAGTCCAACTCCTTTAGGCGACACCCATTTTCTTTGGTATCTTCCCCGTCCGGCACTCTGTTCCTCTGCCACAACGCAACTCATTTCGTCTTTTGGAAATGAGCGGTAGTGCTTTTTGGCGTACGTATTGGTCGAGTCAATTACATCTAAATGGATTTCATGCATGCAAAAGAGTATATTCAAATTTAAGAATATGTGGAAACCTTGGATTTTATCCCGCATAGACTATCGCATCTTCCCTATCATTTTGGGGTTGATGGCGATGAGTCTTTTTGTCATCTCTTCAATGACCAGTGAGATGGGGGATGGGGGATTTTGGACGCCGCTTGTGAAAACGCAGTTGCGGTGGTTTTGTCTGGGGTGGGTTGTTTTTTTTCTCGTGTCCCATTTTGATTATCGGTATTTGCGCGATTGGAGTTTATTCCTCTACATTTTGATTCTCATTCTTCTGATCGGGCTATTTTTTGTAAGTCCGATTCAAAACGTCCACCGCTGGTATAAGATTCCGGGGGTTGCGAGTTTTCAGCCGTCGGAGCAGGCGAAATTGATTTTGGTCCTTTTTTTAAGTGCTTTTTTGGAGCGGCGCGAAAGGGATGCTTCGTCTTTAAAGACGGCCCTACAAATGGGGATTATTGTTGGCATTCCATTTTTGCTTATTGTGAAACAGCCCGACTTGGGGACTGCGCTCATTTTACTGCCGATCGCTTTGACTTTAGGCTATTTTGGCGATATTCATCGGGGCGTAATGCGCTTGATATCGGGAGTGGGGCTTGCTCTTCTTGTTTTGGTGATGCTCCTTTTTTTAAACATTTTTGATCATGAGAAGATGCGTCCTGTTTTTACGACAGTTTTGAAGGAGTATCAGTATCAGAGGTTGAATCCAAATACCTACCATCAAAAGGCGTCGCAGATCGCGATTTCGCTTGGTGGCATTACGGGCAGTGGGTGGCATAAGGGGGAATTTTCGGGGCGCAAGTGGTTGCCGGCGGCCCATACGGATTCGGTGTTTGCCGCTTTTGCGGAGGAATTTGGGCTGATTGGCGTCGGGGCGCTTCTTCTTTTGTTTTATGGACTCATCCATTTTAGTTTTCAGGTGACAGCGGTGGCAAGAGAGGCGTTTGGGAGGCTTCTTGCGGCGGGGCTGTCGATTTATCTTGCGACGCACGTGCTGATCAATATTGGAATGATGTGCGCTCTTTTGCCAATTTCGGGGGTGCCGCTTTTATTCATTACCTATGGAGGGAGTTCGACATTGACGACAATGGGGGCGCTTGGGTTATTACAGAGTATCTATAGCAGAAGGTTTATGTTCTGATGTTTTGGGCAAATCAGTCGATGTCACAGCGGTTGATCTTGACGCTCGGCCTTTTTCTTATCGGAACCCTTCATACGATGATTTTGGCGATCTTTCAAATTCCGAAAAACTTTCTTATGGGACACGAGTCGAGCACTTTCGCGCTCATTTGTAAATTGATTCTCTACACAATTGCCATTTTTGTATCTGTGAAGCACCAGACTCTTTGCAGAGCGTTGGGTTTGAGAAAGACCCTCTATTTCGGTCTTCTTTGCAACTTTTTTGGGATTGCGACGCTCTTTCTCAATACATATTTTTCCCAAGGGGACGGGCTTATTGCCCTTGTTCTTTTGGATATGATCTTTTTTGGCATGGCGCTCACTTCGGTCGTAAACGTCCTTGTCACCTACATTACGATTGAATTTCCAAAGAAAGTGGGTCTTGGCATCGTCGCCCTTTTTGCTTTTTTTAACTTGGGGCCGATGATCGCCCCCATTCTCGTCGATTATTTTCAGACGTTTCAAGATCATTCGATTCTCTATTTTTTTCTGATGTTCTTGCTGCTGGTCAGCATCTGGTACGTCCATGCCAATTTCTTCGACGCGCCGATCGATCCAGAAAAAGTCCATTTGCGAAAGGGGAGCCTCATTTGGAAGCAGCTCCATTACCGCCTTGCTCTTTTTGTGGTTGCGATCATCGCCTACGGCTTTACCGAATCGACTTTTAGCCTTTGGGGATACACCCAAATCAAAGGGGTTTTGGGAGCGTCTATTGCAGATGATGCGATCCCTTTTTTTTGGATGTTTCTGATTGTGGGGCAGATCATTTTGCTGATCCCCCTCTATTTTTTCCCAGCGAAGCGCATTTTTTACTTTCTCGTCGTTCTCACGATATCGGTGGCGCTCGCTTTCCCGTCGCAGCAACACTTGGCGGGATTTCTCGTCTCCTTATGCCTTGCCGGTTTTGGCTGCTCTGCCGTTTTTCCGATCCTCCTTTCCCAGATGGAAAAAGAGCTTCTCCCCTTCATTGCGAGATCGAAACTTCTCCCCTACATTGAAAAGAGCATCTCTCTCATGATCGCAGGCTATTTTATTGGGGTGGGCCTGATCGATCTTTGGGTGGAACTGAGCGCAATCCATCCGGTCCTCTCCTCAGCTGCCCACTTTCGGTTGGCTGCAGGAACTATCGCGTTCACGGGTCTCATCTCTTTGTTTTTGGATCTCACTGTCCCCAAAAATGAATAAAAATTGATGCAAATTATTTTAATCATTTTAACGTTCCAAAAAATCCATCTTCTTGATACAACCTTCTTCGAAATTTGCGCAGTGCAACTTTCTTTACTCGTATTAATTCATACATGAGAGGTGTATTATGGTTATGGAAGTTAAACTGAATTCTGAAATGGGGCGACCAGTAGATGTCATTGGAGTTCCATCGAAATATATTGTAAAGGATGGTGTCAGACATTTTAATCCAGATTACAAAGCATTCATGGCAAAGCAAGGAAAACAAGCCACAACCGCCTTGCATGCCGACAAAGCGTTGCCAACCGTCTGCACAATGGGCGATTTCGAACAACTAAAACAGGCAGCTCAGGAAGATAAATCAGAGAAACAATCTCCTCCTTCCTTAGCTCCCTCTACCGAAGAGACCTTAGAAATCTTCCAAGATGATGAGACTTTTCGACAAATTGGACTCTCTCCAGAAGCTATCGCCCAAGCTCTCGGAGGAGTATTTGCCAAATATGAAATTCCAATTGGCATGATGAACAAACTCTTAGCATTTTCTGAATTTGATAAAATTGAATTTGAAATTGATGACAGCGGATCAATGGGTACAATAGATCCTAGCACTGGAATATCTCGTTGGCAAGAGGCAAAAAATCGGCTGAAAATGATGATTGAAATCATGGCTTATGTGCCGATACCTCTCATCTCGATCTCCTTTCTAAATAGAAAATTCAAAATAGAAGGCAAGGAAGTAAAACAGCTCATTTTAGAGCATGAAAAAGAAACTCCCGAACGTTTTATTGAGAAAGCCTATAAACTAATCGATCAAGCCTTTGCATCTCCTCCTGGAGGAAGCACACCGATTTTAGAATATCTAACAAATTCCCTTGCAGCAGGTAAAGGGAAAAAAGTAGCTCGATATCTCTTCTGCGATGGAGTCCCTGATGGAGGTGGAAAGGCTCAGGAGGCAATCACTCAAATGTTAAAAGACCGTCCTGTTCCTCAAGATAATCCAGTCACCTTAATCAGCTGTTCAGAAACAGCATCAGATGTTAAGTGGATGAAAGAAGCTGAGGAAACCGCTGACTATTGCTCTGAATATGATGATTTTCAAGAAGAAGTTAGAGAAGTCGCGAAAGACCAAGGCGATGTCTTCCCATTTACCTTCGGAATGTATTTGGTGGGTCAGTTGGTCGGTGCAATGAATCCAGATGATCTCGATGCGATGGATGAATCTGTGCCTTTTACGAAAATGACTTTGGATAATTTATTAGGAGTAAATGGTTCAGTAGAAGATTACAGGCGTTATTTTGATGGATTCAAATATGCCCAAGAAATTCGTCCTATTGACACCAGAATGGATCAAATTAAAAAACAACAGCAGTGGGAAGGATCTTTTCACTATTTCCTATACACGCCTCTAGCTAAAGATATTCAAGCAGTCAAAGAGTTCAAAAGACAACTCGAACCGCCGCCTGCTTACGAACCGTCAGAACGAAAGAGAGATCTCTTCATATAATTGTGTAAATTCAGATCGATGACTCAAAGTCAAGGTGGCAGCTTCGCTGCCACTCGTAACAGAGCTCAGAATCATCGATTTTTCCTTAGGGATCGTCAGGAAATAACTTTTTTTGGCTTGTCATTTTAACGTTCCAAAAAATCCATCTTCTTGATAAAACCTTCTTCGAAATTTGCGCGGTGCAATTTTCTTTACTCGTATTAATTCATACATGAAAGGTGTATTATGGCTATGGAAGTTAGACTGAATTCTGAAATGAAGCGACAAGTAGATGTCATTGGAGTTCCATCGAAATATATTGTAAAGGATGGTGTCAGACGTTTTAATCCGGATTACAAAGCATTCATGGCAAGGCAAGGAAAACAAACCACAACAGCCTTGCATGCCGACAAAGCGTTGCCAACCGTCTGCACAATGGGCGATTTCGAACAACTAAAACAGGCAGCTCAGGAAGATAAATCAGAGAAACAATCTCCTCCTTCCTTAGCTCCCTCTACCGAAGAGACCTTAGAAATCTTCCAAGATGATGAGACTTTTCGACAAATTGGACTCTCTCCAGAAGCTATCGCCCAAGCTCTCGGAGGAGTATTTGCCAAATATGAAATTCCAATTGGCATGATGAACAAACTCTTAGCATTTTCTGAATTTGATAAAATTGAATTTGAAATTGATGACAGCGGATCAATGGGTACAATAGATCCTAGCACTGGAATATCTCGTTGGCAAGAGGCAAAAAATCGGCTGAAAATGATGATTGAAATCATGGCTTATGTGCCGATACCTCTCATCTCGATCTCCTTTCTAAATAGAAAATTCAAAATAGAAGGCAAGGAAGTAAAACAGCTCATTTTAGAGCATGAAAAAGAAACTCCCGAACGTTTTATTGAGAAAGCCTATAAACTAATCGATCAAGCCTTTGCATCTCCTCCTGGAGGAAGCACACCGATTTTAGAATATCTAACAAATTCCCTTGCAGCAGGTAAAGGGAAAAAAGTAGCTCGATATCTCTTCTGCGATGGAGTCCCTGATGGAGGTGGAAAGGCTCAGGAGGCAATCACTCAAATGTTAAAAGACCGTCCTGTTCCTCAAGATAATCCAGTCACCTTAATCAGCTGTTCAGAAACAGCATCAGATGTTAAGTGGATGAAAGAAGCTGAGGAAACCGCTGACTATTGCTCTGAATATGATGATTTTCAAGAAGAAGTTAGAGAAGTCGCGAAAGACCAAGGCGATGTCTTCCCATTTACCTTCGGAATGTATTTGGTGGGTCAGTTGGTCGGTGCAATGAATCCAGATGATCTCGATGCGATGGATGAATCTGTGCCTTTTACGAAAATGACTTTGGATAATTTATTAGGAGTAAATGGTTCAGTAGAAGATTACAGACGTTATTTTGATGCATTCAAATATGCCCAAGACATTCGTCCTGCTGAAACCAGAATGGATAAAATTAAAAAACAACAGCAGTGGGAAGGATCTTTTCACGATTTCCTATACACGCCTCTAGCTAGAGATATTCTAGCAGTCAAAGAGTTCAAAAGACAACTCAAACTGCCGTCTACCTACGAAGAGGCAGAACGAAAAAGGTCATATTGATCTCAAAGTCAAGGTGGCAGCTTCGCTGCCACTCGTAACAGAGCTCAGAATCATCGATTTTTCCTTACGCCACCTTAGCAAAGCAGTTTTGCTCAAGCTGCTTCTTTTGGCTTGACTTCTTCTGAAGAGACTGTGTAGCATGCCCGCCAATTTATTCCAAAAAGGGGTATTTATGTTTGAAATGACCAGAGCGCAAAGTTGGAGAGAAATCGGACGAGATGGATTGACTGCTATTTCTTCTATAACGGGTTTTTTTCTTGTTGGAGGTCTGATCATGAATGAGACTGGAATCGTTGATCGGATTCAAGAGAAGGCGGCAGCCTTATTTTTTTGTATGAATGGATTTCTTTTTTCTTCTACAGGATATTTGGCGACCAAAGCAACCTTCCGAAGATATGGCGACGATATAGACAAGAAACATTGGATGGTAGCATGCGTTCAAATAGGATGCAGCATAGCTCTCTACCCAATGGCGGCTTGTTTTGCCTGCAGGAAAATGGAGTATGAAATCAACTGCGGTGGTGCAGAGGAACTCGGCCGGATTCTTACTGGTTGGACAGGCTCTCTATTTTTGGCAACTTGTTGGATATATTACATCTATAAAGACCACCAAAGCCATCTCCATGAGCGACGTCAGCGGTTACTGCAAAGGATTCCTGATGAACCTGCAACTTCCAATATGGCGGCGATGGAGATGACTTAGTTATACCGAGCTCGCGTAAATAAACTCTTTAACCTACGTAATTTATATTCGCTCTGTTCCTTTTTTTCGGTTTAGGGTATTTTAAAGGTATAGGGGGGGTGCATACCATGTTCAATCACTCATTTATTTTTTCTCCGGGGACTTGGCAAGGCGAGGGTAAAATCCTCTTGAATATGGTGGAAGAGGAGTTGGTTTTCAACACTCAATGGGCGGTGCAGAACAAGGATTTTGCTGGCAAGGTGCAGTGTGCCCAAGAGATTCAGATTCAGGGCCTTTCTGAAAACATGCGCAATGAGCTTTCGTTTTACGACTTTCAAGGTAAGAGTTTTGCGGTCGATATGGAGAACCAGAATGTGGGGCGGATTGTTGGGAATGGGGTTTACGACGACAAGATGATTGGATGGGAATTTCGGAACAACGACATGAATTTTGAGGGGTACGAGACCTACAATTTGCAGCCTGATGGCAGCTACCGCATGAAGGGGGAGTATGTGACGTCAGATCAATTCCGGACTCTGATTGAGGCGAGGATATGGCTTCGCTCGACAGAGGTTTCTTCTCCTGATGAATCTCAAGAAAACGAGGAAGAGTGAAAAAGTTTGTCTCTTTAATTCTTTGTGTTTCCTGTTCAATGGGAGGAAGAGCTGTCTCGATGGATGCCTTTTACGGGATCGATTTGTGCGCGACGACTCCTCAAGTCGTTGAGGCGCTAGGGAAACCGTACGCAGTTCACAACAAAGGGGACGGATGTATTGAGTACGAATACATCGAGCGGATCAAAATTGGGGGGCGCGATGCGGAAGAGCGGCACTACTATATCTTGATGCGCGACGGCGTTGTCATTTCAAAAAGGGTCAAGCAGAGCTCACCATTGCCCTACGGCTTTGATAGCTACGACATGCAGACGACCCAAACCGAACTTTCCGAGTAAGTGGCGATATAACCACCGAGGACACCGAAAACACCGAGGGGAAGATTTTACCCCAAAACGGTGCGTGGTATATACAAATGAATTCAAAAGTTGGAAGTTTGTCAAGGAGGCGCCCCAAATTTGAGGAAGGTGTAGCCGACGCCGAAACACCTATTTGCATGCCGGGTTAATAAACTTAAAAAGTTTAGCGATGCAGGCGAACTCAAATTTGGTGGCTGTCCGACGTCGGCAAAAACTAACTTTTGAGTTTATTTGTATATATAACTTAAGTTGTCAGGAAATAAGTTTTGCAACTGCCTCAAAGGATTCCGAAGAATCATCGTTTAGGCCTCCCCTCGGTGTTTTCGGTGTCCTCGGTGGTTGTTTTACCATCTTGATGCAACATGGTCCACCAAAACGAAAAAGGGGCCGCATTTTCATGCGGCCCCCTCAATAGAAAGAGCAAAAATTAGACTGTCTGATTAGAAATCAAACTGAGCTTTCATCGTCAACCCTTGCAGGTAGAGATTATTTGATGCACCACTCACACCTGTCGATGTAGCATCTGTTAACTTTCTCATCATGTTCTGATTCCAGAAAATTTGGAAATCATAGGTGGCGAGAAGGTCAAAGTGGTAGTTGCGGCAATCAAAATAGCTACCCCAGCCGATACCGAAATTCATATCGTTGTTGAAACGAACGGTATTCACATCAGCCCAGTGAGCCGAACGGGTGTAGGGACGAGAAATGAGGACAGGACCAGCGCTACTTGCTACTTTTGTGTAGCGAGTAAACGCGATAGTTCCTGCGCAATCCCCTTCAAATCTGAAGCCCCATCCGAGATGCCATTGTCCACCAAATCCAACGCGAGGACCTACAGCCCAAGAGCTTGATCTGTTGTGGAATACAGCGGTCGAAAGAGCGTTGTTAATTGTAGGTGAAAATGGAGTAATCGCCATTCTCAAACTTTGACGGATCCAAGTAGCTCGAAAGCCTCCAAATGGAGCTACAATCAAGTGAGTTCCTTGATAATAAGGACGAGTCACTGCAGTATCGAGCAAGTCGATATTTGTGCGCCATGATGAACTGATTGCACTTGCTTGTGTACCAATTGCATCGAGCTGATTTAGAACGAGCGTATTGCCGTTTCGTTGTCCCAAATCCCAGCCTCGAACTAACCAAGCAGGGTTCGAGCTTCCAGCAGGAGCTCCCCCTGGAAGACCTGCAGAGGTGTGGGTTCTTGAACGGAACCACGTATACTCGGCATATCCACTCCAATGGTCGAAATCGAGGTCGAGCCCCAATCCAACTTTAAAACCAGGCTTCCACTCTGTCTTTTGGAAGAGATAGTGGGAATGTTGCGGGATCTGTTCCGCCCCTGTTTGACCAGCAATGGTCGAAACAGAATTCGCTAAATCGAGTCCATCTTCGTAAGCTGTCCAATAGGTAAAGCTGGCATCAAACCAGAAATTCCATGGGCATGGGCTTAATTCGTAGTCTGCAGGTTCGTTGTAAGCGGATGGCAAACAACACTGCGCATCGGGGTAACCCCGTTCAAAGCAAACTGGTGGGCATGGTGGCTTGCATGGCTTAGGCGGGCAAGGCTTAGGACACACCTTCGGTTGGCATGATTGGTTTGTTTGGCCCGAGTCTCCCGCTGCCGCGTGTGCTGTGTGCACAATCAGCAGGCAGAGACCTAGGCCTATCACTTTAGATATTCGATTCATCTTTGCTTCCTTTGGTAAAAGGTTAGACTTGGTTATCAATTTGTCAAAAGATCTGTTTTTCATCCAGAAATTTTTTTTTGCATTTCGCAAAAAATGTCCGTTTTTCTCTATGAAATTATAGGGTAAAAAAAACGAATTTTTCTCGAAAATTAAATGGGCGTCATTTAAGATTCACCGTTCAAAAGCAGGAGGTGAATGATGCCCATTCGTATTACATTAGATGCGCTTGCAGAGAAGGCGGCCCGTTTTCTTTTAAATCGGCAAAATCTTACAGAAGAGAGGAGAGTGCAAATTTTGCCAGCGACAAAATACAACTTGCTCATCAGGGGATTTAATGTGTCGAGCATTTTGCTCGTTGCAGCGGCGGTATTTGCCCTTTTTTTCTCATTTATTACATCGGGTGTGTTTCTCGCATTTGGACTTTTTTTGCGAACGATTGCACAAAAAGAGATTCATAAATACTCAGTTCCATCCAATCAGCGATCGAATAATGTCCAAGAATTTTTCCGTTACTTCACTTGGGCTGCCGCCGAAGATGAGACAGCGAGGAACATTTTTGAGAATGTGAGATTGCCAAAACCTGAAGGGTGGGTGTGCGACGAGATTATTTTTGCCGATTTTGTTCTTTGGAAAAATAAGATCCCAATTCCAGAGGCGTCCGCTGGGCGAGCCAGCGGATTCTTTTGGTCCTAGGAACTTTGCGCGGGTCGCTCTTTCTTTGGGCCTTGCCTTAGGCCTTGATCTTGATATCGACACCGGCAGCCACAGGGAGAACCTTAAGCTTGTCGATGGTGTCGAGTGTCGGATCGAGGAGATCGAGGACGCGGATATGGGTTCTCATCTCAAATTGCTCTCGCGACTTTCTGTCGACGTGGGGCGAGCGCAAAACGGTATAAATTTCTCGTTTTGTCGGCAAGGGGATAGGGCCCACATATTTTGCCCCGGTCCTCTTGGCCGTTTCGACGATATCTTGGACCGATCGGTCGAGCATCCGTTGATCGAATGCTTTGAGTCGGATCCGTATTCTTTTTCTAGGTGCTTTTGCCATAATCTCTTTTACTTTTTACAAATTTCTTCTTGAATTTTGGTTGGGACCCGCTCGAAATGGCTAGGTTCCATGGTGTAGGTGGCTCTTCCCGAGCTCATCGAGCGAAGCTGTGTCGAGTAGCCGAACATCTCGCTTAACGGGACTTCCGAATTCACTTCGACTGCGCCCCTCAGAGACTCTTGTCCGAGGATTTTTCCGCGGCGCCGATTGAGGTCGCCAATCACATCGCCGATATTTCCTTCCGGTGTTTCGACGACAACTTTCATAATTGGCTCGAGGAGAACTGGTTTTCCTTTGCGCGCGGCATCTTTAAGGGCCATCGACGCACAAATTTTGAAGGCCATCTCGTTCGAATCGACCTCGTGGTATGACCCATAGGTGATGGCGACTTTTATATCGATGAGGGGGTAGCCGGCGAGAACGCCCGTCTGCAACCCTTCCTCAATTCCCTTGATACAGGCGGGAACATACTCTTTTGGAATGACGCCGCCCACAATTTTGCTGACGATCTCATTCCCTTTTCCCGTCTCATTGGGTTCGATTTCGAGACATACGTGAGCGTATTGCCCCCGTCCGCCCGATTGTTTGATGTATTTCGTCTCGGTATTTGCCGGTGCCGTGATTGTCTCTTTATAGGAGACCTCTGGTTTGCCGACATTTGCCTCGACAGAAAACTCGCGGAACATCCGATCTCTCAAGATATCGAGGTGGAGTTCACCCATTCCCATGATGATCGTTTGCCCCGTCTCTTCATTCGTCATGACGCGGAACGTCGGATCCTCTTCAGAAAGGGCGCCCAACGCCTTGGCGAGCTTTTCCCGATCGGCCTTTGATTTTGGCTCAATGGCCATCGAGATCACTGGGTCGGGGAAATTCATCTTTTCCAAAATCATTGGTTTGCCTGGCAAGCAGAGGGTATCGCCTGTCGTTGTGTATTTCAGGCCGATGCAAGCGGCAATGTCGCCAGTGAAAAACTCATCTCGGTCTTTCCTCTGGTTTGCGTGCATTTCGAGGAGTCTTGAGACCCTCTCATCTTTATCCTTCGTCGTATTGAGAAGGGCTGTTCCTTTTGCCAATTTACCGCTATAGATGCGGATGAAGGTCAATTTACCGACGTAAGGATCGGTCATGATTTTAAAGGCAAGCGCCGACAAGGGGCTATCATCCGACGGCGGGATAGTCAAGATCTCATCTGAATAGAGCGCGTGTCCTTTAATGAGGCCTCGATCGATCGGCGATGGCATCCATCGGACGACTGCATCGAGAATCTGTTGCACCCCTTTATTCTTAAAGGCGGATCCACAAAGGACCGGGTTAAATTTGTTGGTGATGACCCCTTTGCGAATCACTGCGTGGATTTCCTCTTCCGGGATGTTGTCGGGATCTTCGAGCACCTTCATCATGAACGCGTCATTCGCGTCATCGATGGTGGCGATCTCTTCGAGAAGGTGATTTCTCATTTTTCTGCACTGCTCGAGAAGGTCTGCGGGGATCGATTCAGTATCGTATTTAGCTCCCATGGTCTCGTCGTGAAAGAGGTAGGCCTTCATCGAGACGAGATCGACCATTCCCTTGAAGCCCGATTCAGCGCCAATGGGGCAGTGGACAGGGATCGCATTGGCGTGGAGCTTTTCTCGCATTGTTTTTACTGCGTTGAAAAAGTCTGCGCCGACGCGGTCCATTTTATTGATGAACGCGATGCGGGGCACTCCGTAGCGCTCAGCTTGGCGCCACACCGTTTCTGATTGCGGCTGCACTCCGGCAACGGCATCAAATACGGCGACTGCGCCGTCGAGAACGCGCAAGCTCCTCTCCACTTCAATGGTGAAGTCGACGTGGCCTGGAGTGTCGATGATGTTGATCTTGCACTCTTTCCAATAGACAGTGGTTGCAGCAGAGGTGATGGTGATGCCCCTTTCCCTCTCCTGTTCCATGAAGTCCATGGTGGCCGCCCCTTCATGCACTTCTCCGATCCTATGAACTCTTCCCGAATAGAACAAAATACGCTCAGTCGTGGTCGTCTTGCCCGCATCGATATGGGCCATAATCCCAATGTTGCGCACATTTTCTAATTTGTCAGTTTCTGGTCGCTGGCCCATTTTTTATCCTTACCATTTATAATGAGCAAATGCTCTGTTCGCTTCGGCCATTCGGTGGGTGTCATCTTTTTTCTTAATGGTCGACCCTTGATTGTTGTAGCAATCGACGAGCTCAGAGGCGAGGGCCTCTTCCATGGCTCTTCCCGGTTTGGCTCTAGAGTGCATGATAATCCACTGCATCGCCATCGCAGTTCTTCGGTCTGTTGGAATTTCGACAGGGACCTGATAGTTGGCTCCGCCGATTCTTCTTGTTTTCACTTCGAGAGCGGGTTTGGAGTTCTCTAATGCCTGCTCAAACGCCCCGAGGGGATTATCGGTTTTTACTTTCTGTGCAAAATTGTCAAGTGCGCGGTAGACAATGTTTCTTGCGACCGCTTTTTTTCCACCGAGCATCAGCTTGTTGATAAACTTCGCAAGCGTAACGCTTTGGTAAATTGGATCGGGCTCAGTCTGGCGCTTTGTGGCTCTTCGTCTTCTAGACATTTTTTTTCCTTATTCTGGTGAGGCACCCGCAAAACTCACTTGCCCGTTAAAATCGCCCTTTTGAGCTCCGTTGTGTCCATTCTTCTCAGCCAACCCACTAGGGGTTGACCTCGTCGAATGGACCGTGGCGGCTTTGCTGCCACTCACAACGGAGCTCAAAATCATCGATTTTTCCTTAGCAAAGCCGTTTTGCTCAGCTGCCTCTAGTTTCTCTTTGCCCGGAGCTTAAAGTTTTAGCTCCTCATCACCCGGGAAGGTTTTTTTCACCTTCCCTCGCGCCTGGATTTATGCTAGATCGCTAGAACAAATCGAGGGCTAGGAGACAGATTTTGGCTGTATCCTGGGATTACTTAGGCTTTTTCGCGCCATATTTGGATCGCGATTTCTTCCTATCTTTGACCGCTGCGCAGTCGAGGGCGCCTCGGACAATGTGATAGCGGACGCCGGGAAGGTCTTTTACCCTACCGCCGCGGACCAGGACAATGCTGTGCTCCTGGAGGTTATGCCCCTCGCCGGGGATGTATGCGATGATCTCTTGGCCGTTGGACAAGCGGACCCAAGCCACTTTTCTCAAAGCTGAGTTTGGCTTTTTTGGGGTTTTGGTCTTGACCTGCAGGCATACACCGCGCCTTTGCGGGCATTGCATCAGAGCTGGGGATTTTCGGCGTTTCGTCCTCTCCCTTCGCCCCGTCTTTACGAGCTGATTTACTGTCGGCATGAAGCCAGTCTCCATTTATATGGTATACGATAGTGTGCAAGTATAGGGAGAAGCTCTTTTAAAGAAAAGTCCTAATTACTTTCTCTCCTTACCCCTCACTTGCCCCAGCTGACTTTTGTTAATTTAATTAAAATAAGTACATACTATTTAGCGATATGCGTTTTTCTTTACGTGTAGTTTGATTAATTAATATTTTTATTGTATATTTTGTTTGGGAGGATTGGGGGAACAAGGCGCAGCTTACGACGCTAAGTTTGGAAAGTTTAAGGTCCTTGTATTCCTTCACCTCCCAATTTTCTTTAAAAAACTAGCGCTGAAGCAAAACGTTGGACATATGAAGAGAGCGATCCTAGTACTTTTGTTTTGCCTATCTTTAGTGGCGCCGGTCTTTGCAGCGAACAGGTCTTTAAAATTTGACGATATTCCCAAGGTGATGGAGCGGTTTTTCGTGTTTCATATTGAGAATAAGGAGTTAACGACGACGATCGTCCGTCGGTCGATGAAGTTATACATTGAGAATTTTGATCCTGAGAAGGTCTATTTATTGGAAGGGGAGGTAGCGCCCTACATAAAGATGAGTGAGAAGCGTGCGAGGGAGGTGGTAGAGCGGCTGAAGGCGAGAAACTACCAAGATTTTTTGGAGTTAAATGGGGTGATTCAAGAGTCGATTGTGAGGGGGCAGGCGGTCCGTGTTTTATTGGCGAGGGAGTTGAGTCATCAATCGGATATAGGGGTAAGGGAAGGAGGGGGAGTTCCTCCGAATGGGTATGCGGTGTCGAACGAGGAGTTGGTTGAGCGGCAAGAGGGGCGGATGGTTCGCTTTTATCAATACCACAAGTCGCGCAGTCAGCTTGACACGATGGAGCGCAAGGCGAAGGTGTTTGAGTTATTTGAGAGGAAGGTACAACGGCTTGAGGGCAACTATCTTTTTTTAACGGGGCACGATTTGCCGATGAATCCGGAGAGGGTGGAGAACCTATTGACCATGCGGATCTTGAAGGCTTTTGCGAAAAGTCTTGATACTCATACAAGTTTTTTCAGTCCAGAAGAGGCTTTTGAGATGCGAATGACCCTGGAGAAGCAATTTGAGGGAGTTGGGGTTGTTTTATCTGAGGGGATTGATGGGGTGATGATTGCGGATTTGATCAAGGGGAGTCCTGCGGAGCAGTCGGGGCAGATTCAGGTGAACGATCTTTTGGTGGAGATTGATGGGGTATCGACCGATGCAGCGCCATTTGAGCAGGTGCTCGAGATGTTGAAGAAGAGAGATAGAAATGAGATTATCCTTGGATTTAAGAGGGTTGAGTCTAAAAACCAGCAATTTTTCAGGGTTCCTCTTTTGAAGCGGGCGATTTCGATGAACGAGGAGCGGATGCAGGTGGGTTACGAGAGGGTAGAAGGGGGGATTATTGGGAAGATCGCTCTTCACTCGTTTTATGAGAGCTCTGAGGGGATTAGCAGTGAAAAGGACATTAAGGAGGCGATCCGCTCGTTTCGGGAGAAGGGGGAGCTTTTGGGGTTGGTGCTTGATTTGAGGAACAACTCTGGGGGATTTTTAAGCCAAGCGGTGAAGGTGGCAGGTCTTTTCATGTCAAATGGGGTAGTTGTGATCTCGAAATATGGGAAAGGGGAGGTCCACTATTTGCGCAATATCGTGGCCAAAGCCTACTACAATGGGCCTTTAGTTGTTCTGACGTCGAAGATGTCGGCATCTGCCTCTGAGATTGTGGCGCAAGCGCTGCAGGATTATGGGGTGGCTTTGATTGTGGGGGATACGCAGACATTTGGGAAGGGGTCGATTCAGTACCAGACGGTGACCGATGCGAATGCGGATCTGTTTTTTAAGGTGACGGTGGGCAGATATTATACGCCGTCGGGGAAGAGCACGCAGATTGATGGGGTGATCGCGGACATCGTAGTGCCGAGCCAATATGCGCCTTATAGGATAGGGGAAAAATATTTGGAGTATCCGCTAAAGCAAGACAGTACCCATTCTGCTCTTGTTGATCCATTGAGCGATTTAGATGAGAAGACGCAAAAGTTATTTCAACTGCGCTACATGCCTTATACGCAAAGGGTGGTTACATTTTGGAAAAAGATGTTGCCGGTGCTCAAGGAGAGTAGCGCGCAGCGGATTATGAACAATCCTGCTTTTCGAGAGTTCAATAAAAGAGTTGCATCTGTTGCAACTCGGGCAGACGCCTTGCCCCCGAATACAATCGATGAGCAGCTGCAAGTGGGCAAAGAGGATTTGCAGATGATAGAGGCGGTTCATATAGTCAAAGATATGATTGGGCTCGAGCAAGAAGCACATCTTCCCGACACGGGAACAGATTAAATAAATTGATCCAAAAGTTGGGCACCTGCTACACTATCAGGTTTTTAAGGCCAGATAGCTCAGTTGGTAGAGCAGAGGACTGAAAATCCTTGTGTCGCTGGTTCGATTCCAGTTCTGGCCAATTTTTTTGTCCAAAAAAATGGGCAGAAAGAAAGCCGTTGAATCGGCTTTCGTCTGGCAATCGAACCGAGAAGCTGTGCTTCGAGGCGGCGGGAAGCCCGGATTCCAGTTCTGGCCAATTTTGGCACAAAATTGACCGGAGAAATAGGCTGCGGAGTAGCGTGCGTAAAAAATTGTCCCTACTCACAGTTGTACTTGTCTGCCTAATGGGGGGAGCTTATTTTCTCTTCATAAAGCCATTTTCCCACTTTTCTTTTAACGACTACTGCGCATTTTGCGATCAGACCGTCCTAAACAATCAAAAATTTTACGAAGATGATCTTATTCTTGCACTATACACCCATAAACCTATTTTGCCTGGCCACTGCCTGATTATCTCAAAGAGGCATGTAGAACGCTTTGAAATGCTAACAGATGCAGAGGTCACACAAATAGGTAGAAGTCTTAAAAAAGTTAACCAAGCGGTAATGAAGGAGTTTGGGACCTCTTCCTACCTTCTTATGCAAAAAAATGGTCTTGAAGTTGGGCAATCTGTTCCACATGTCCATTTTCATTATGTGCCTCGAAAAGCAGGGGACGATTCTACAATTCAATTCATTGTAAAAATGTACATCGCCAATGCTAAACAACCAATTTCGCAAGATGAAATGCGTGAAACTGTAGAAAAATTAAGACAGGCAGTCGAATAAGAGATCTCTTGTCACACGAAGAACGAGATTCTAAATGACGAAAAGGGAGACTTTAGCTTAGGATTCTTCCCATTCATGAATGACAAACGAGGAGTTACTGTGCAGTATAAAATCGGTTTTTTTGTTCTTTTTTGCCTATCTCTTTTTGGTGTTGAGCACATCTATCTCAAGACTCCTGATCTGTCGCGAGAAAATATGATGGGGACAAAAGTCGGAATCCGACCTTATAGAAGAACGGGAGTTCGCTTAGAGGCCGAGGTTCTGCAAGACAAATTGGTTGTCCATAACTATGGCTACGGCGGTTCTGGGCTGACTCTATGCCTTGGCGGTGCGAAAGAGGTTTTAGATATTCTTAATGCGCAAAATCCAACTTCTCGGGTAGTGGCCATCTTGGGTGCTGGTGTTGCTGGCCTTTCCTGTGCACATGATCTTTTAGAGCAAGGTTATGAGGTTCATATTTACTCCGATGAATGGAGTCCCAATCTTACTTCGAATATCGCAGCAGGAATCTGGAGCCCGCTTGTTCTCCCCAAAGATGCCTCTATTGAAAAGGAGCAGTTAAACCAACGAATGTTGGCAACCTCGGAGAAGCGTTTTCTCAATAGTATCGGGGATCATCCTGAATTTGCAGGCGTTCGGTTCATCGAATCCTATAGTTTTAAAACAACCATTTCTGAAGAGGCAATCAAGACAAAACATCGAGGCGAAGAAGTAATTGTTCATCTTGATAATGGGGTGGTCAAAACCGGAAGAAAGGTTCATGAACTTGGCATAGATGGGAAATTGTTTGTTGAGGACCTGTTTTCTAAAGTAAAAGCCAAAGGGGCTACGCTGATTCAACGGCATTTTGAAAATCTAAATGATATCCTCAGTCTGTCAGAGAAGACGATCATCAACTGCACCAGTATGGGATCTCGGGAACTTTTCAATGATCAAGAGTTCATGCCAGTTCGTGGGCAAATAATCCATTTTCTCCCACAAGAAGGGGTTAATTTTTTGCTCTATCAGAATGTTCCCAATAGTACCACCTCATGGGTTTCCATCTACCCTTGGAATGATCGGCTTATTCTTGGTGGTGTCTATGAGCATGGGGAAGAGGAGCCAATCATGGTTCAAGAAGTTGTCGATAGAATTATCGAAAATGCACAAAAATGTCTGTCCGGGCGGTTATAATCGGCCAAAGCCTGACATAAATTCAGGGCACCTCCTTGCCGTCTCCCAATTCTTGAATCACTCTCGGAACAATCGCGGTGTAATTGAGATGTAAAAAGTCATTTTCATGTCTATTCCTGAGCAATCACGTTAGTCTTAAGTTCAATCCAAGGGCAATTACTAACGATACGAGAGTATGCCATTTAGGGTTGCCTTTCTCGGAAAGCGTTTTGTACAGGCTTTCTCTTCCAACGCGAGCCTTTTTAGCTAAATTGCCAATTCCACCTTGCGCTTCCGCGACATTCTTAAGGGCGATGAGGAAAAGATACTGAGATTCTTCATCACCTTTGAGACTCTCTTCTAAAGCTGCATTTAGATATGCAACCGCCTCATCGTGGTCTTTAAGGTTTTCGAGGAGCCAGTCTTGGTATTTTTTACTTTTTGCCATGTTTTTCCTTTCTGGAGTGATATTCTTTCAAATACTCTTCAAAATAAGGAGATTGCTCTTCAATAACTAATAATGTACACAGGTTCTTGGGAGAGACGTTATGAAAAGTCGGCTTAGGGATCGTAAGGAAATAAATGTTACACTTATCGAGGAAAAATTCCATTCATCTCTAGACGATTTCCCCTTGCAGGTATTCGAAGTGATACCTGCTGCGGGAAAATCCTCAAGATCTGAACGATTTTTCTCCTCGATAAGTGTAACATTTATTTCCTTACGATCCCTTATCCTTTGTCTGTTTTTGGGTTTTCAATCTCTCATTGGCTCGCAGGCATTTGAGGTAGTGGTCTTAGGCGCCTACGGAGGGCCGAAAGAAAGCAATTTATCGGGATACTTGCTTGCTCCAAAAGGGGCTGATGGTTTTATTGCGCTTGATGCCGGGAGTTTGCTTCATGGGATTGATCTAGCGGCAAAAAAAATAGTTTTGATCACATCAAGGTCGACGCGAAAAGTCTATGGAATTTCGAGGCAGAAATTTTAAGACAACATATCAAGGCATATTTGCTTTCACATGTGCATCTTGATCACGTTGCGGGATTGGTGATTAATTCAACAATCGATTCCAGCAAACCGATTTTTGGAATTGATTCGACTATTAACTTCCTTAAAGATCATTTATTCAACTGGAAGATTTGGCCTAATTTTGGATCGGAAGGACTAAAGCCGCTCAATCTCTATCGCTATCAGAGGATGCAGTTGGGGAAAAAAGTCTCTATTCCCAATACACAAATGACTGTTGAGCCGTTTTTATTAAACCATCCCGGGGGTTATCAATCTACGGCATTTTTAATCGAATCAGCAGGATCGTATGTTCTATATTTCGGAGATACTTCTCCCGATGATTTAGAACCTCAAAAACGAATGGAGATAGTTTGGAAACGAGTAGCTCCGCTCATTCGGGGAAAAAAACTGAAATGTATTTTCTTAGAGTGTTCCTATACCGATGAGCAAGAGAAAAGGGAGTTGTTTGGCCATCTCAATGCAAAATATTTGGTAGAGGAGCTCAAAAAACTCGCCCTTCTAGTCGATCCTATCAATCCATCTCTCAAAGACTTGCAAATCGTAGTTACGCATATTAAAGAGTCTTTTTTGAAAGGAGTTTCTTCGCAAAAAATCATAGAAAGTGAATTGACCCAGCTCAATTCGTTAGATATAGAGTTTATTTTCCCCAAACAAGGGGAGAGACTGAAGTTTTAAAGTATAGTAGCCCCATTTGTTTAGACAGATGGGGCCACTGTATCAGAGCAATTTACGAAATTCCGCCTGAAGCAAAGCAAAAGTCAAAAATGAATCGCGAAGCGGAACTCGTTGTTTTTTGCCTTCTATGGACACTTCCAAAAAGCCCTGTATTAAGCCTTCCTTAAGTTCCTCTTTTGTAAAAGAAATCACATCAGCAATGGCTTCGGAATATTCGGGACTGGACTCTTCTCGAGCAGAAATTTTGCCCATAAAGATTGGAATTACAGAAGAAAGAGTTCCAGTATCTGGCGCCATATTCCCTAGGAAAGTTATGGAGGACGCTATCAATCCTGTTTCCTCTTTTACCTCGCGTAATGCCGCCTCTTCGATGGTTTCATTTAACTGTACCCCACCTCTGGGAAGTTCAAGTTCCCATGATCTCGTAGCATGTCGATAGTTCAAATTCAATACTACATGCCCTGAAGGTAAAATTGGCAAAACAGCGACACCAGAAGAGTTACCCTTTAATTGACCTCTCCAAAGGAGTCGATCGTAGGTTCCTGGGATTCCTTTGGGAAAGTAAACGGCATCGCGGAGCCAAATCCAATATTGATCCTCGCGAACGATACCTATGCGGCTAAATTCTATAGCATCAGCTGCGGAAAAACCCTTTCGTAGCAACCGGTTTTCTTGCACTTCTTGAACCCGAGAAATTTCCGTGGGATCAGTGACAATTTCAATCTCTCCATTTTGATGACTGCCGTTAGGCTGGGCGAGCTGTTTGAGATACGAGAAATAATCTTCAAGCGGTTGGTTTCCATAGATGCTCTGGAAACAAAACAAACCCAAAATAAGCAGCTTTTTCATTTCGTTATTTCCCTTTTATGGTTTTTTCGTGCCATGTTCTCAGTCTGCTCTATTAGCGAGCTGAAGTTTAAATTGGGAAAGACTGTATAAGTTTTTCTGTATGGCTGTCAAGCTCCATCTGCAAAATGGCTTGGCGCTGAATCGGCGGACAGCTCGGAGAGGGTTCATCTCAGGCCGACGTGATTTTTGAGACGCCGTCTTTCAGAAGTTTTTTACCAAAATCGATGAGGAGGCCTATTTTGAGTCCTGTTAGGCGCAAATAGGTTGCAACCTGGGCCTGGTAGTAGGGATTTTCTTTGCCGAGGGCTTTGATTTCGACAACCATCTTATCTTCGACCAGAATATCTAGAAAAAGGGGTTCCCGAACGGCAAAGCCTTTATAGAGGACCGGTACAGAGATTTGCCTTTGGTTGAGCAGGCCGCGAAGAGTGAGCTCGTGGCACAGGGCCGATTCGTAAACGCTTTCGATCAAGCCGGGACCGCCAAGAAGCTTGTGGACTTCAATCGCCGCCCCTATCACTTGGTGGGTTAACTCTTCTTCGGTCATTTAAGGGGTGTGATTATAGGAAAATTTTGAATTTAAGAGCAACAGAAACTATTGCGCTTTGCCATTACCTCATCCGCAGCTATTTGTGCAATAACGCTTGCAAAGACCCATAAAAATCGTGCCGAGAATAGTGCATGCAATGATTGAAATGGGAAAAGACATTGCGGAAAAAGTCAAAGCAGCATTAAGCGGGCGAGGACAAGAATTTGTGATAGTTAGCCATATAACAAAAGTCGATACGAGGAATTCCAAAACCAGTCCCATTACTTTTTTTGTAGTCGTATCAAGTTTCCCATTTAAGTAATAATGAACTGGATATCGGGTCGCACCTTGTATCAAGCCTGATCCACCTGCGAGAAAAAGAGCGTATACCGCTCCTATGCCCGTGGTACCGATTCCAGTCATCCATGCCCAGCTTGCTCCAGTCGCTAAAGCGCAAGAAGCAACACTGGAGATCGCGGTGCCAATGGCTCCTCCGAGAAGCCCTGTTTGACCGAGGGCTAAAGCTCGGTGAGAGTTGTAATAATTTTCTGTAATCATATTAAGATTCGCCGTTTATTCATATTTGTTATAGCACTGTTTCTTATTTATTATGTATAAAAAACGCTAATGCAGAATTTTTTTGATTTAAATATACTGCTCCCGTCCAAAAAGTGTGAATCTGCTGACGTCGGGCAGCCACCGAATTTGAGACCCACTTCCATTGCTAAACTTAAAAAGTTTAGCGCCGGGGCCCACGGAGACGCGTCCTCTTTGGGGTGAGGTGCAGGTGAACTCAAATTTGGTGGCCATCCGATGCTGGCAAAGACCAAAGCGCCGATTCCGGGTTTGGGAAGAGCGCGGCTATTCGCGTCCACGGAGTTGCCAATTTCCTAAAGTTGACTTAGATTGCTATAGATTTTAGACCAATCTGTTTTGCGGATTCCTTTTGAATATGCAGCCACTCCAGAAAAAGTTCTTGAAGCTCGCGACGAAATGCTTCTGTATTTTTAGGTTGATAGAAATTTATGCATCGAATGTTTATATTAGTTGTTGATAGTATTGCTGGAGCAAAAAAATCTCGAGCCGCTAGCCGAGGTTTAACAGCTGTGTTTTCAGGGTTAGAAGATCGAATGATTAACTCACCTAAAACAACTACATCTCTGAATCTTGTTTCTGTTCCATTTACAAGAGTAAGTGTTAAGATTTTATTTTTTCCTACAAAAAGATCCGTATCTTCACCTGAGGTTCTGCCCATGGCATCATCTGGAATATTTAGGAAGTCGGTCCATCTAGATGGGGCACATTTTTCTAATAAATTCACAATAGCCTCCTAATTTTAGGGTTGATTTATTTGAACGGCAATTATTGGCAAGACGGTAGTTTTTTTCTAGATTTTTTTGCGCCGTTGATCCTAATGACGGGCGCAGAGGTTTGCCTTTGGTTGAGCAGGCCGCGAAGAGTGAGCTCGTGGGCAAAGGGCCGATTCGTAGACGTTTTCGATCAAGCCGGGACCGCCAATAAGTTCGTGAACCTTCAGAAGGTGTCTACAAAGTGGGACCTCCAAACTAAATTCTTGTTCAATAAAAAAAAATTGTGTATCACTGTTTCATATGAAACATTTCATTTTCATCTTATCTTTTCTCTCTCTTTCGGCAGAAACGGCAATCAACGAGGCCCTTTTTTCCTTGAAGCAGATCGATTCTCTCATGCCAGAAAGGCTCTGGATGCAAGAATTTTCGATCTTAGTGGACCAGTCGGGTTTTGCTGAAAATGCCAAAAGGCTTTTGCTCGAAAATGAGAGGCGCGAAAAGACGATTCGACCCAGTTTTTGCATTGCAGAATCGAGAGAGTACTTTTTGTTTTCGACGATGTCTGGCGAGCCGATTCGGGTGATAGATCGATATGAGGAATTTGAACAGGGTGTTTTCTGGGACAATCCCGATGATATAGAGCGATTGGAGTGGTTGGAATGCGAGGAAGAATGCGAGTGCGATTGCGAGTAGGGCTCCTTTTTTGTCTTTTTTCCTTTTTTGCGGGGTCTATTTCCGCTGTTGATGTGGCCCGAACTTCTGGGACGACGGGAGATGAGGTGATTGTCGATTGTCTCGAGGGAATTTTGATTCTCGGCAATTGGGGAGAGGTGCGCAAGCAGACCGTAGATGAATTTGACGGTATTGAAGTAGAGGGGGTTCAGCTACTTCGCCAGCACCCTAACTTTGTCCGTACTCTTTACAACCGTTATGTGGGGAAGCCGCTCACCCAAAGATTGATTTGGGAAATCAAGCGTGATATTGCCCATTTTTATCGCTCTAAAAATCAGCCCTCTGTCACCTTGACTATTCCAAGACAAAATGTGTCGAATGGGATCTTGCAAATCGTCGTCGAAGAGGCTAAGCTCGGAAAGGTCACTGTGCAGGGAAATTGCTATTTCCCCATCCGTTGGTTTTCCGATGCGATGCGATCCATTCCGGGAGAGCCGATCGATGCGCAAACGGTCTTGGAGGATGTCGCTTGGCTCAATTTGAATCCTTTTCGAAGAACAGATGCGAGATACAAGCCAGGGGACAAACCGGGCGTTGCCGACATCGAGCTCATCACGATCGATCGGTGGCCTGCGCGTCTTTATCTTGGAGGAGACAATACGGGGACGATTTCGACCGATCGCAACCGGATGTTTTTCGGCTTTAATTTTGGAAAATCGGTCTTAAAAGACGGGCAAATTTCATATCAATTCACCTTTGCTCCGAACTGGAACCGTTTCTATTCACATACGGCGAGTGCAAGACTTCCATTGCCCTGGAGACATGTTTGGGTTCTTTGGGGCGGCTATTCTCAAGTGGAACCGACCACAAGTTTGTCCGGGATGGAGAATCATGGAGTGAGCTGGCAAGTCGCCACCCGCTATCGGATTCCTATGTTTATTTCTCAGGGGTTGTTGCAGACGTTTGTTCTCGGCTACGACTTTAAAGAGACGGACAACGACATGTATTTAAGGTCGGTGAAGATCTTCAATGTGGATGCCGATATCAATCAATTTATGCTCGGTTATGAACTCGGATTTAGGGGCGAAAAGGTGCGCATCGCCCTCAATACAGAAGTTTATGGCAATCCTGGGGGGATGACGCACGCGAATAATAACCAAGCCTACGAATTTTTGCGCTATGATGCGCATAGCGAGTACGTCTACTTGAAGTTGGCCCACTCGTTGGCGTGGCAATTTTGCGCCGGTTGGTTCTCTTATGATCTTCGGGGGCAAATCGCTTCGACGAATCTGTTGCCGAGCGAGCAGTTTACGATGACGGGACATGAGGCGGTGCGCGGATTTGAGGAGCGGATCCTCAACTTGGATAACGCTTTTATCGGGACTTTGACTTATGAAACACCCCACTGGAGTTTAGCAAAAGCCTTTGGGTGGAACAGGAAATACGACGAGTTTTACCTGCTTGCCTTTTTTGATGGTGGCTGTGGTGGGAATCATAATCCATCCATTGGGGAAAGCTCATTTCAGAATTTGGCCTCGGTCGGTCCTGGTGTTCGCTGGCAAATCGATCGCTATTTTACGGCGCGCTTCGATTATGGTTTTCAGCTTTGGCATTCCGGATTTGATCACATCAGCGATTCGCGTTACAATTTCGGAATGATTTTGAGTTATTAGTGGTGGGTCTGCAGCTCCGGGGATTTTGTTTAGCCCTCATTTCGGTTGTATGCAGTTCGGCGATGTCCCTTTTTGTCAAATTGAGCACGTCGGCCTCCATTGCCACGTTAGTGTTTGCCCGTTTTGCCTTGGGCGTCCCTTTTTTTTTATGGATAGTGAAGCGAAATAAGATCGATCTTTCCTGGAAAAAAGTTCCCAAAAACTTAACTCGGAGCATAGCTGGGATTTTGGCTCTCTATTCTTACTATTTCGCCCTGCACACATTGCCTTTAGTCAATGCGATCACACTTTCGAACACGGCGCCTCTATTTATGCCGATTTTATATCTCGTTTGGAGGCAAAGGCTCGTCTCAAAAAGGCGTATTTTAGCCGTTGTCGTAGGCTTTTTGGGCGTTTTGATTATTTTACGTCCATCAGCCACCGAATTTTTTGTCTTGGGGAGTCTTTTTGGTCTATTTAGTGGACTTTGTAGAGCGGTTGCCCTTTATAATATCCGCACTTTGGCGAAAGAGGTAGATACCCAAACCATCCTCACCTATTATTTTTTCATCGGCGCCGCTTTAAGTTTTTTCCCCCTTTTTTTAGACTGGAAACCGATCCACTCCTCGCTACAGTGGTTTTATGTCTTTTTAGCCGGTGCATTTGCTCTCGGATTTCAATATTTTTACACAAAAACGTGCGCCTATCTCCCTTCTATGAAGGTGGCGAGCATGAATTATCTATCGGTCGTTTTTGGCGGTCTTTTAGGCTGGTGGATTTTAGGTGAGATCCCCGATCAATTCGTTCTCGTCGGCACCCTTCTCATCATTTGCGGCGCGCTCATCGTTTTGACAGAATCTCTCAAAAAACCATAGAGGGTCTCATCCGGGGGGTCGATCTCATGCACTTCAATCCCATGGGCCCTTGCAAACGCAATCTCTCTTGCGACTCCCTTCGATTTTTCCCAACCATCCATTTTCAATACGTAGAGTTTTTGTGCGATCTTCAAAATCGCCAAATCAAATTGCATCCAGTGCTCTGGGGGCACTTTATCGTGAATGATATCGATGAGAAGCTCGTTGTGCGTCAGGGGAGAAAAAACGAATTTCCCCTCTAAAAAAAGTTGCGCCGTCACGTAATGGGCTGCAGCGCACCTTTTTTTTTGAATAGAAAGGTCTTCATGGCGAAATGGGCAAGCGAGATAAATCAATTCCTTTATCATAAATCAAGAGTGTACACTATCTATCAATTATCGTCTGCCGCATGAGCGTCATTGAGAAGAGAGCGGTATTTTTCCAAATCGATAATGTAAAGATCATTCGGCGGCTCTTCAAAGCAGAGAAAGGAGATGTAGACATTTTCATCTTTGAGTTCAAAATAGCGCCCTCCATGGCTCTTATCCCCTTTGCAAATCGCAGAAACCTCATGTTCAAAAGCGTTGAATGTATACGACAAAATTTTCACATATTTGAATCCGTGATCATTTGCGAAATCGAGCACCTTGTAGATGACGTAGCCGCTTGAGCCAAAAATGACGAGGAGCTGATCGTCGGGGATATTGTTCTCCTCAGATCGCAAAGGAACGCAGGCGAGAAGAAATAAGAGAAGTATCCTCATCATCCATTTGACGGCAGAGAAACCCAGTCCTTTAGGGCTGGGAGGAACTGCCGCTCCTCTTTTGATGGTTTAAAATTAAACAAATGTGTATACTCTTTTCTGTGAAAAGAACCATTGCAATCAAGCTTACTCTTTCTGAGATTGAGCGGCAAGCTTTCGAACGGCTCGAGGTTCAGTTTTCTGCAGCTTGCAATTACATTGGCCAGATTGCTTTTCAGGCCAAAGAGAAAAATCGGGTCAAACTCCACCATCTGGCTTATTATGCTGTGAGAAAGAAGTTTCCCGAGCTGGGTGCTCAAATGGCATGCAATGCAATTGCAAAAACGGCGCAGGCGCTGCGGGCTTTGAAAGAGCCAAAGGAACTTCTCTTTAAAAAAGGGGGCTCTGTCCATTTTGATAAGAGGACGTATTCTCTGAAGGGACAAAGCCTTTCTCTTTTTACTTTGGAGAAACGACTTCGTCTTCAGCTTGACATCAGCACTTTTCACCAAAGCTTTCTGGAACAGGGGAAAGCTCGTGAAGCAGAGCTGGTCCGTAAGGGCAAGCGCTGGTTTTTTCACCTGGTTCTGGATCTTCCAGATCCCCCATTGGTTCCATCCGATCGCAAGATAGGCGTGGATTTTGGAGAAAGTGTGTTGGCTGCTCTCTCTACAGGAAAGCTGTTGGGAGGGGGGCCTCTTAGAGCCAAAAGAGATCAATTTCTGGCCCATCGACAGCGCCTTCAAAGCAAAGGTACCCAAGCAGCTAAACAACGCTTGAGGAAAATCTCCGGCAGAGAAGAGCGTGTGGTTCGACATACGAACCACTGTGTTGCTAAACAGATTGTGTCTGAGGCTCGAGAGAAAGGGTGTGGCGCGATCGTCCTCGAAGACCTAAAAAATATTCGAACACGGATCAAAGCCAAGAAAAGAGAGCGCTCTCGATTGCATCGTTGGGCGTTCGACCAGTTGCGAATCTTTGTCGAATATAAAGCTGCAGGGAGCGGTATCCAAACTCTCTACGTCTGTCCTGCTTATACTTCTAAAACCTGTTCTCACTGTCTCTCTTTGGGTTCTCGTACTAAACACCGTTTTTTCTGCTCTCACTGTGGTAGCCTACAGCACAGCGACTTGAATGCAAGTCGGAACTTACTGAGGCTTGGCGAGTCTGCCGACCCGTCAACTGGCGATGTAAACCGCCGGCATATCGCTGCTTTAAGCAGACGATAAAGCTTTCGCCTTTAGGCGAGAGTTGTTTACACGAGGCAATTATTGCGAAGAGCCTCTTTTAATGCGATGAGATTTGCCCCTTCGGTAGCCGAGATGATAAAAAGAGTTGCGGGATCGTATGGATAGCGCAACTGAAAGTCGCGCGCCAAGCTTACTGTCCCTTCCTGATCGATTTTATTGAGGGCGACGACAAAGGGTTTCTCGAGCATTTTTGGGTTGTAGGCTTCCAGTTCGCGTCGCAACATTAAAAACTCCTCGAAGGGGTTTCGATCTTGATCTGGCGCAAGTTCAATTAAAAAAAGCAAAGAGGAGGTCCTTTCGATGTGTCTTAAAAACGCAAATCCTAGCCCCCGATTTTCGTGTGCATTTTCGATAATTCCGGGAATGTCTGCGATCAAAATCCGCTTAAAATCATCAAATTCGACAATGCCCAAATTGGGGCGCAAGGTGGTGAAGGGATAGGGGGCGATTTTGACCCGGATATGGGCGAGCGCTGAGATGAGAGTCGATTTTCCCGCATTGGGCATCCCGACAAATCCAACATCGGCGATCAATTTGAGCTCGAGCTCCACCTCAATTTCCTCTCCTAAGGTCCCCTCCGTACAGACAAAGGGGGCCTGGTGGGTGGCCGATTTAAAGCGGGTATTCCCTTTTCCCCCTTTGCCGCCTATGCAAATTTTCCAAGTTTGCCCCTCTTCCAAGAAGTCGCAAAGAATCTCCCCCGTAAGAGGGTTTTTAACGAGGGTGCCGAGAGGGATTTTTAAGATGAGATCTTTCCCATTTTTCCCTTTGCAGTTGTTTGAACCGCCGGGCATCCCCTTTTCGGCTTTGATGAGGCGCCAATTGCGGTAGTCTTCGAGGGAGTGGACTTGAGCATCGGCCTTGAAGGTGATGGAGCCGCCGTCGCCGCCGTCGCCGCCAGCAGGGCCCCCCTTAGGGATGTATTTTTCACGGCGCCATGAGATGACGCCATTGCCCCCTCTGCCCGCCGATAATTTTAAGACAACTGTATCGACGAACATGGGGTCCTATTTAGCCTTGTGGGGCAACAGAGACAAACGTCTTGTCGCCTTTGCGGAAGGAGACGACGCCGTCGACGAGCGCGAAAAGAGAAAAGTCGCGTCCCACTCCTACGTTTTTAGATGGATGCCACTTGGTACCGCGCTGTCTTACGAGAATGCTACCAGCAGTGACAAATTGGCCGGCAGTTGCTTTAATGCCGAGTCTTTGCGAGCGAGAATCGCGTCCGTTGCGAGTGGAGCCTTGTCCTTTCTTATGTGCCATTATCTATCCTCTTTAAGCTGCAACAATTTTTTTGATCTTTACACGGGAATACTTTTGGCGGTGGCCAACAGTGCGTCTGTAGTTTTTACACCTTTTGTATTTAAAAGCGATAACTTTAGGTCCTTTGACCTCGCTGATCACTTCTGCGTGAACAGAGCATTTTTCTAAATGGGGAAGGCCAATTCTAGGGGTTTGCCCGTCGTGGATCAAGAGCACTTTATCAAAGAGCACTTCGCCCTCTTGGTGCAAAAGTTCAATGTCGAGGACGTCGCCCTCTTGGACTCGGTACTGTTTTCCACCTGTTTCGATAATCGCGTATTGCATAATTCCTCAAAAAGGGTTTTGGATTCTGGGAAGAGATGATACTCGAGCAAGAGGGGAAATGTCAACGCGATTCTTTGGAAGCGGCTCTCAAGGAAAATTTTTTCTTTTTTAAGGGGAGGAGGGAGAGGTAGGTTGCGGCGGCGAAGAGGGCGATGGTGGGGCCTGGGGGCCAATTGAGGGCGAAGGAGCCGAAGAGGCCGAGCGAGCCAAAGAGGGCGCAAAAAATGGCGGCCTGAGCCATCATGACCCAGAGGCGATGGGTGAAGAGGCTGGCGAGGGTTGCGGGGATAGTCAAGAGGGCGATGACGAGGACGATCCCGATGATCTGCATCAAGAGGACGATGGAGATGGCGACGAGGCTCAAGAGGAGTAGGTAAAGTCTTTTTACGGCCACTCCTTGCAAAAGGGCCTGTTCTTCATCAAAACAGAGGGCCAAAAAGCGCCTGTAGTAGAGGGCGACGACGCCGAGGATGAGGGCATTGAGAAGTCCTAAGCGGATCAGATCGCCATTTCCGATGAATAGAATATTGCCGAAGAGATAATTGAGGAGTTCGACGTTATTTCCGGGGGTGAGAGAGAGAAAAATCATGCCAATGGCCATGCCGGTCGACCAGATGGCGGCGATGATGGCGTCTTCTCTTTGGCGGTAATGGAGATGGACCCAGCCGAGGAGGAGGGCTGATCCGAGGGCACTTGCAAAAGCGCCGAAGATGGGATCGCAAAAGAGCCATCCTTGGGTTCTTTGGAGCCAAAGGCAAAGGCCCATGCCGCCCAGAATCGAATGGGAGATACTCCCTGCGATGAAGGAGATTCTTTTGATGACGACGAAGGAACCGATGACGCCGCTGGGGATCGAGGTGAGAAGAGCTGCCCAAAGGGCCATTTGGACGAAGGGGTTTTCAAAAAATGGCAAGGTGACCTCCCTTCTGCATGAGGGGCGTGTGGTAGAGGCCGAGGGCAAAGTGTTCGCACACCTCTTTTGGCAAAAATGTATTGACATCGCCTTGGACGCAAACGACCCGATCGACTCTTTCGATGATGGTTTTGAGATCGTGTGTGACGAGGAGAATGGTCTTTTCCCCCTTCAATTTTTGGAGCATTTCGAATATCACCTGAGTGGAATGGGCATCGATATTGGCGGTCGGTTCATCGAGGAGCAAGAGATCGGGATCGGAAAGGAGCGCCCTTGCCAAAAGGGCTCTTTGGGCGAGGCCGCCAGAGAGGGCCCCAAACACTTTGTGACGGTGAGGAATGAGGCCCAATATTTCCATGAGAAAAAGGGCTTTTGCCTTCACTTCCATCGAATAGGTTCCCCAAAAGCCTGTTTTTGAAAGAGCGCCGAGCAAAACCAATTCATTGACAGTGATGGGAAACTCGCGATCGGTTTTTTGCACTTGCGGGACATAGCCGATGGTTCCGGTGACTTTGATTTCGCCTTTAGTGGGCATTAAAAAGCCCATGATGAGCTTGAGGAGGGTGGTTTTGCCGCCTCCGTTGGGGCCCATGATGCCGATGAATTCCCCCTTTTGGATTTTCAGACAAACTTTCTGAAGGACGTCGATATTGTCGTAGGAGAAGAAGAGGTGAGAAATATCAATTTGCATAGGGGTCTGCAATCAAGAGGGCCAACTTTCGCATCATCTCAAAATAGCCTTCCGAGTAGGGGTCGATATAGCGGACTGGCTTATGGAGTTTTTCTGCGATGAGCTGGGCTCCCTTGTTATTGTATTGGGGCAGTGCGAGTGCAATCTGTGCGCTCTCTTCAGTGGCCTGTTTTAAAATGGCTGCTAAGTGTTTGGGGCGGGGGTCTTTTCCCTCGTACTCGACCGAAAGCTGATGGAGGTTAAACTCTTTGCAAAAGTAGCCAAATGCGGGGTGGGAGACGAGGAGAGTTCGGTTTTTAGTCTCTTTTAGAATGGAGCGGATCTCTTCGTCGAGAGCGGTTAATTGTTCACAAAGGGCGAGGCGATTCTTCAAAAAAAGGGTTTTATTTTCTGGGTATTTTTGGCTGAGCGCCTTCTCGATGGTTTCGGCCTGGAGCTTGGTGAGCTTCGGGCTCAGCCAAATGTGTCTATCGGCAAGGCAGCTGTGGCCCCCAAATGAGGGGACTTCTTCGATGAGGGATAGCCCTTCTCGCAAATCGGTCACCATAAATTGAGGATTGCGCGCTTGTAAGATGGGGGCGATTTTGGCTTCGAAGGGCTCTCCAATCGAGAACCAAACATCAGCCCTTCCCATTTGAGTCACTTGGCTCAAAATGGGCTCGAAGGAGTGGGGGTTTGCGCTGGAGGGGACGATGGTTTGGACGTCGAATGAGGGGCCGGCGATTTGCTGAACGAGGGTGCGATACGGTGCGATGCTGACTAAGATGAGCGGTTTTTGGTCGGCTTTTTCCTTTTTATGGCAAGAGGCGAAAGCGAAAAGGGCAAGGACGAGCGCAAAAAAAAATTTTGGAAAGGACATACTAGTAGGCAAAGTATCCCAGATATGGGGGGAAAAATGCAAGACGGGATTTTTTTCTTGGGAAATGCGAAGATATTTTCGATGGAACCTGCGAGTATAGATCATCCCCATACGGTGGCCCGATCGGCCGTCCGGTTTTTGTCGGGGACATTTTTGAGTAGAGTGGCTGGCCTGGCGAGGGACATGTCCATGGCCTTTATTTTTGGGACGAGCGCACCGATCGCTGCGTTTTTAGTCGCCTTTCGTTTGGCCAATTTGCTCCGAAGGATTTTTGGAGAGGGGGCGCTTCTCAACAGTTTTATTCCCCATTTTGAGTCGCATCGGGAACGAGATCTGGGGCAAGGGGCTCGATTTTTTCGGGACACTTTTTTTTCGCTCAGTGCGGCCCTCGTCCTGATCGTCGCTCTCATTGAAATGGGGCTTTACCTCTGGGCGAACTCTCCGAATATATCGGCAGAAAATATCCAAATTTTGCAGCTGATGATGATTATTTTACCTGGGGTGATTTTCATTTGTCTTTTTAGTCTTACAAGTGGGCTTTTGCAGTGTGAAAAGGCCTTTTTTTTGACGGGGATTTCGCCGATTGCGTTCAATGGTGTGTGGATTGGATCTATTTGGTTTTTGAGAAATCAGGTTCCTGAGAAGGCGGTGATAGGTCTTTCGATAGGCATAACACTTGCCTTTCTAGCGCAGTGGCTGCTTGTTTTGCCGAAGGCGATTTCGATTTTGCGACCGTTCTTTTCCGTGAAAGAGCTGTTGAGGTGCCGCTTTTTCCCACCGGAAATTCGGGCGATGGCGTTTTCCCTTTCTGCGGGGGTGATTGGGGTGATGGCGGCGCAGATCAACACGGCGCTCGATACGGTTTTTGCCCGTTTTGCCTCTTTGGAGGGGCCGGCGTATCTGAATTATGCGATTCACATCCAGCAATTGCCGCTGGCTCTTTTTGGAATTGCGGTGTCGTCGGCTCTTTTGCCGCCGCTATCGCGCTCGATTCGCTCAAATCAGTTGGAGCATTATAAAGTTCTTCTTGAATACTGTTTAAATGTGGCTTTTTTCATTGTGATTCCCTGTGCCCTTGGCATTTTTGTAGCGGGGGGGGCATGCATCAATCTGATTTTTGGGCGGGGGGAGTTTAATTCTTTCTCTACATATCAGACGACGCTCTGTTTGTGGGGGTATGGATTGGGGCTGATTCCAATGGTGGCATCGCTTTTACTGGCGCCCGCTTTTTATGCGCGAAAAGAGTATCGAGTGCCGATGGTGGGCGCGCTTCTTTCGATTGGGATCAATATGGCGCTCAATATTTTACTGATTTGGGGGTTTTCGATGGGGCCTGCAAGTCTTGCTGTTGCGACGAGTTTGGCGGCCTATTTCAATGCAATTTTTCTCTATAAGAAGCTCGGTGTGACCCTATCGCCTCGTTTTTTGCGCACCTCTATTCAAACTTTGGGTTGTGCTCTCCTAGCGGGGGCGATCACTCTTTCGGTGGGATCTATTTTTTTACATGATCCGACACTTTCTATATGTCTAGGGGAGGGGGGGGAATTCATTCGGGGATTTAGGGCTCAAATTTTTCATTTCACTCTCCTTTTTTTCACTTTTTCACTGAGCTTCTTTTTCTTCGCTCGGTTATTGAAGAGTGAGCCGTTTGCACAGGTGTTGAAGCTGCGGGAATAGCCTTCGCTAGATTTTTTTGAGCGGTTGGGGTATACTGCTGGGGTTCTTTGAGGAGAGGTGTCCGAGTGGCTTAAGGAGCACGCTTGGAAAGCGTGTAAACGAGAAATCGTTTCGTGGGTTCGAATCCCACTCTCTCCGAAATGACAAGGCCCCAGCTTTTGCTGGGGCCTTGTCATTTCGGAGAGAAGAAAGCCACCTGCGTGGTTTAGGATTAGGTAGCAATGCAGATAAATAGTGTAGCGATTCATCATCCAGTGCATGGATATTGCTTGTCCAACCTCACATTGGGCAAAGGGATCATCGCAAAAGTTGAAGTTTGCGGGGACGTGCTTGAAAAGGCAAAATTTTATGTGACTCCTGGGTTTGTCAATAGCCATTTGCATCCGAACCAGTTATTAGATCGCCGTCTCATGGATGAATTGAGCATTACTGAGCTATTGCATCAGATGCATGGCGACTATAAGAAGACTGACGATGATCGGTACGTGCAGGCGTTTTTTGTTCTCATGGAGGCGATTAGAACGGGAGCGACTTCTATTTATGCAGTAGCGAGCAGTCCTATGCCTGTAATCCGGGCTTTTAAAGCATTGGGAGCCAAAGGTGCGGTTACCTGTTTTTACAACGATCAGTGGGAAGGGTATGGCGATGCCCCTGCCTTTACCCAAGCTATTGAAGAGAGTTTTGCAAAAATCTATCGAGAAAAGACAGATCAGATCGACATACACATTGGCTCTGCTTCAATTGAGAGCGCTTCCAATCGATTGCTGCTCGCTCTTTCCGATATTTCCAAGAAATACAAGACGAAAGTGAACATTCACGTGAGCGAGGGGATTTCATCTGTCGAATCTTGCAGAAAATCAAGAGGAACAACCCCGATTCGTCTCCTTTACGATTTGGGGGTTTTGACAGCGGATTGGAATTTAATCCATGCAGTCAATATCGATGAGGGGGAAGTTGCGTTGATCGCGAAAACGGGGGCAAAGGTGATTCATTGTCCTGTTAGCAATGCAAAAACGGGGGTCGGCATTGCCCCGATTCAATCGCTTGAGGCTGCAGGAGTGACGATTGGGCTTGGCACTGATGCATGCAGCAATAACAATACGAATCACATTTTGAATGAGGCCTATTTTGCATCGCTCCTCCACAATGCGCTCCACCAAGATGCGAGGGCAATCCCTCTTAAGAAATTACTGAAATGGCTGACGGTGAATGGGTATGAAATCCTCGGGAAAAAGCAAAAGGGGATCATTGCTGAAGGGGAGCCGGCAGATTTGCTCTTGTGGTCTTTAAAGGAGCCGGCATTTGTCCCTGTTCCGTATGCCAATTTCGATTCGGTTATTGTGAACAACGCACCTGATATCAAGCCTCACACCGTATTGATCCAGGGAGTCCCAGTTATCAAGGATTATCGATTGGTCGGGTATGATGAGGCTGTCATTTGCGAAAAGGCAAATGAGGTAAGCCGTAAACTTCTAGTGTAGAAGTGGTGAACCAGTGATTGCAGATATTTCCCTTTTTATGTAGAAGCAACAGTATGGGAAATATAGCAGAGATGGTCGTGGCTCGTCTGGTTCGAGCTGGGGTGAAGAGGATCTATGGAGTGGCTGGGGATTCTCTCAATGGGATTACGGATGTGATTCGAAAAAAAGGGGGAATTGAGTGGGTTTCTGTTCGCCATGAAGAGACTGCGGCTTTTGCGGCGGGAGCAGAGGCAGCCTTGACAGGCTCTTTGGCTGTTTGTGCAGGGAGTTGTGGCCCAGGAAATCTCCATTTGATCAATGGACTTTATGACTGCTACAAGAGCCGAGTTCCGGTTCTTGCGATTGCAGCGCACATTTCGAGCTCTGAAATAGGGACCGACTATTTTCAAGAGACGCATCCAGAAAAAATCTATGCCAGCTGTACTCACTATTGTGAGACTATTTCTAATCCAGATCAGATGCCTCGCGTTCTTGAGATTGCAATACAGACGGCGATCTCTTCACAAACGGTTTCAATGGTGATCCTTTCTGGCGACACCTCTTTTAAAGATGCGCCGTCCATTGCCAAAGAAAACTTTTTGGTTCTTGAGCCACCGCGGGTTTGTCCCAATGATGAGGTGCTTAAAGAGGCGGCGAAACGGCTCAATCGGTCGAAGAGAGTGGCCATTTTGGGAGGAGCCGGATGCGCAAGTGCGCACTCAGAGCTGATGAAAACGGCAGATCTTCTCAAGGCTCCCATTGTTCATACGCTGAGAGGAAAGGAGCACATTGAATTTGACAATCCATTTGATGTTGGGATGACAGGGCTCATCGGATTTGCTTCTGGGTATCATGCGATGATGAGTTGTGATACTCTTTTGATGCTCGGCACAGATTTTCCATACCGCCCCTTTTTGCCAAAAGAGGCTGAGATCATTCAGGTGGATATCCGGGCCCAGAACATCGGCCGAAGATGCCAAGTCGATCTGGGGGTCGTTGGAGATGTAAAAGAGACACTTCTTGCTCTAAATAAACTTTTAACTCCAAAACGAGAAGATGGGTTTTTACAAAAAGCGCTTGCGCACTATCGGGAAGTAAGGGGGGAACTGGAGAATCTTGCGGTAGAAACGCCCGGCAAAAAGCCGATCCACCCCCAATATCTTGCTAAATGTGTGGATGAGCTTGCGTCCAAGGATGCCATTTTTACTTCAGACGTCGGGACTCCTACTGTCTGGGCTGCTCGCTATTTGAAGATGAATGGGAAAAGGCGCCTTCTCGGATCGTTTAACCACGGGTCGATGGCAAATGCAATGCCTCAGGCTATCGGAGCTAAAAAGGCGTTTCCCAATCGAGAGGTCATCACATTCTCTGGAGATGGAGGGCTCTCCATGCTTATGGGGGATCTCCTCACATTTAAACAAACGGGTACTCCCATCAAAGTGATCGTATTTAATAATGGGGCCTACGGTTTTGTCGAATTGGAAATGAAGGCCGCTGGGATTTTGGAGTATGCAACAGATCTTGTGAATCCAAATTTTGCCCAAGTCGCAGAGGCGATAGGGATTTTGGGAATCCGCGTTGAAGATCCCAAAGATGTTAAGGGAGCGCTGAAAAAGGCTTTCGAATACGAGGGGGCGGCCCTTGTCGATGTTGTCATAAACCGGCACGAACTTTCCATGCCTCCCAAAATCGATCTCAAACAAGCCCTTGGGTTTAATGTCTGGATGATGCGGGCTATTTTAAATGGAAAAGGCAATCAGGTTGTAGAGCTTATTAAGACCAATCTATTTCGCTAAGAACTGTTCTCTTACCAAAAAGAAGTAACATTCAACTCGCGAAAAAAAGGTTCATTGAATTCTTGAATATATAGATCGGAGGTGCGGGATTGAGCCTCTTCCATTGAGCGTTTCTCTGTGGGGCCAGAATTGCGAGATGGGGAATGATGGAGATAGTTCCCAAAAATCATTTGGCAATCGCGCATGTATTCACGGGTGAATAAAATGTGGTGATGCCAGGCTTCATCGATATCAGGAGCTGGTGCCAGAACCTGATTTGGGTGTTTCAAAAGAAGAGTGAGGAAGTTTTTATACCTCCTCACAGCCTCTTTTGCTTCTTCCAAAGGCCAGCCTAGCTTATCGACTAATCTTGTTTCCAGATATCTGAGATCGAGATCTCTTATACAGGACTCTTGGGACAACACTTAGCCTCTTGAGGTTCTCCCATCGCAATTTTTTCTAATTCTTCATTAGACAAGTCACTGAAATTCAAAGGTCGTTCATGGAGGCGAATAATCCATTGATTTTTCCCCTCTTCCGCAGTTTGAATGGTAAGAGATGTGGGAATTTTTTTCATCCCCATTTCTTTGAGAGCGTCATGAGGGTTGTTCTCGAGCTTCTTTTTAAATGCAGGGTCTTTCCATGCTCGCACATTGATTTTTGCTTCTGTTTGCTGACGATTGAGTTTATAAGACATGTCCAATCCTCTCTTTTCTAATCCTAGGGTTTACCAGATATCCATAACTTTATCCAAGGCTACTATGATTTTTCCAAGTTTCCTCGATCGATTAGAAAAAATGGCCAAGTCTTAAATGCCCTTCGTTCAACATGAGTCCTCCTCCCCATTCTCCTTGGTAGTGAGAGAGAGAAACATTCCACGATTCGCTCGAATAAAAAATTGGGCCCCGAAAGCAAAGAGGTTAGCCTCTTCTAAATTAGTGCCCACAATAAAACTACTCCCGCTGTCAACCACGGTGATTGTATTTGAGTCTCCAAACATGGGCTGTCTTCGGATATAGCTAATCCTCTCTTTCAAGATCATTCTACCCCAGTCATAAGTCCAATGTTCATAAATGCTCAAGACAGGCTCTAAACGGAAAAGGCCAGAATTCACAGCGCTTTCATGCTGGTTGAATCCAGGAGCGCCCTTTTCGGTATAAGCTTCTTGAAATGCAAATACAAAATCTGCGCTAATAAAAGGTTCTAGGACCAACCAACCATCATATGTCCAGTCCCACCCCACCCGCACACTTGGATCTAAGGCATACGATGTAAAATCACTGACTGCCACTACCCTAGGAGAAGTAACCGTAATATTGCGATCGAAATGGTTGAGATTCAAAGATCCTACAAGACCATAGGATAAAAAGAACGAACTGGGCAGATAGGCTGTCCCATGAAAAATTCCCGTTACATAATTTGTATGGCCTTTGCCTGCATCATGCGCTTCTTTAACCCAGCTATAGTTATATGCCAAAGCCCCAGTCACCATCCCCGAAGAAAAATATCGGTCGTAACCCACCACAACACCCGCTGCAGTAAAAGTGGTTTGAAAAGCCCCTCCCTGAGGAGGAACCACAATTTGATTCGCAAGCCAATCAACCCAAAGATCATTTTTTTCCTTTTCGCGAGCCATAGCTGTCGTGCTTCCATAGGGCAAAGGAGAGCGATTTGATTTAGCTTGAGCCAAGAAATGGCCTTCGTCTAATACAGCAGCTACCTGCATTCCACCTCCTCTTTGACTCAAAAGACCATGAGATTCTTTGCTCAAAGAAGGAACCCGGATAATATTATGTGTAGCACAATTCGTTAGCGTATTTGATTTTAAGATGCCCAATCCGGCAGGTCCTGTGGCTCCTGTTGGACCGGTAGCTCCCAAAAGTTCACCAGGCCAAGTTGTTCCAATCGGTCCCATAGCCCCCATAGGACCAAAAGATTCTTCCTCATCAACGAAGAAGGGCAAGTCAAACCAACTCTCTTTAGAATTTCTTTTTGCGTATAAGGTATCTGGGTTGATCATCCCAAGGAATATAAAGATTGAAATGGGTAAAAAATATGGCCTCGACAAAATCATAAAAACTAACTCCCTGTGTCTTGAGAGATACTATTTTTTTTCAATATTTGTTGTCAATTTTTTTTGGGGGGGGAAGGGTGAGGAGGAAGAGCAGGCAGAGGAGTTAATAAAGATCGTACTGTCTCGCAATCCACGAAACAAAGACAAGCCTCTCGATCTTCTATGCCAATAGATAGAATGAGTTTGGTCTCTGAATGATCCATCGTCATACCACAACAAAATTCAATCCCCTGATGCTGGAAAGTGAAGGGTTTTGATATCTGCTTAATTAGGAAATCGCGATCCAGATAGACAAAACGGTGTAAATAACACCGTCGTCGATCAAAAAAATCAACAGCTTCATGAACAATCATCAGATACCCATCGTTAAAAGCAATCGGGGAGGCAGAGCCACGAAAACGGGAGAAATCATGCGCCGGATGATAGCAAAATGCCATTTTACACACACCCGTTTTAATGTCTGGTTTATAGAGGACAAAAGGATCGCAAGAATAAAGAAAATAAAGCTCCCCATTCTTGACAAAGGGAAGCCAATTTTTTTCACACCGTTTCGAATCAGGGCCCTGTAATGGAGTAAGGCTTTCCACTCTGATGGTTTTATCTGAAGGTGTTGGGGATAATTTACAGAGCGATATCTGAGGAGCCAATGGATTGGTATCTACCGTCGTGCAAGAAAACCACAAACTATGACCAAACGAAAAAATACGACAATCCTCCAGCCCTTCTAACCGGCCATTCGGGTATTTATCGCGAGGAAGATCCTCAACAATTTCATGCTGCGAAAGAAGTGAAAAATTGCGATCATAATGGAGGAGAAAGTTTTTTGTTCGAGAAATTGGCTCTAGTGGAGTGTAAGATACAGCGTTGCTTTGTTTGTAGTTCACGCTCCGACAAATAACTCGATATCCATCATCTGTTTTCAGGATGGTGGGATTCATCGGATAATACCGTTTTTTTGTTCCCCGTCTGATCAATGGCAAATGAAACTGGATCGATTTAAATTCTGTTTTGGGGAGATTTGGGGTATAAAATAAGATGTTTTTATAAGCCTGATTTTTCACCCACCAGGGGACTTTTTTTCTTAAAATGATCTCATCGGCGGCTGTATATCCTTCTTCAGCAAAAGGAGTGTAATAGGCTGCAATTGACAGTTCCTCATCAAATTGATACTCGAAAAGGTGGGGAATAGGCATAAGAATGGGATCGTCTGGATAGGGAAGTCGGGAGCCATGCCTTGCAAATAGATAGGCAAGATCGTTTTTATTAAAAAGGCGATAATGGGTAGCCAATTTACACAAAGATTCTGTGCGGGCCGGATTGGTTTGATAGGCTTCCAGATACCAATAAACTGTATCTTCCCAGGAGCCGAGTTCTTGATAACATTCCCCTAGCATGTATTTTGAAAACCAAACCTCTTCTCTACTCTCCGGTTTTTCGATACGAGCTTTATAACATTTGATTGCCTGATCATAATATTTGAGACATTTGTAGGTCTGGGCAAGATAAAATAAGTGATGCACATTCATGGGTTCATCAATGACGGCTTGGGAAAGAGCTTCAAGATTCGATTGTAAATGCTTTTCTTTTGCTACATCGTCTCTGGGATCTTCAATCGCAAGGGTATGTAATTTAGTCGGAAGAACCTGATTCTGGCAGATCCAATCGGCATAAACAGTCCCCCTATTTTGCCACGTAATATCAGATCGAAAAATATGAAGGTTATAATTATACAAAGAAAAAAGAGTCGATTTCTCAAGCAATAAATAGGCGTCTTCGGTTAGATTATCTTTATTAAAAGATGACCCAATATTTAGGACCATGTAGGGATCAAGAGCTAGGAGATAGGTATCAGCGGGAGAAAACCCCCATTCTTTTACTGCTTCTTGAGCTAGTTGCGTAGACATTCGATAGGAAGGATCCGATATATACATAGGGGAACAAATCTTTCCTCGGATATTGTTCTCCTCCATGAATTGCTCGATGAGAGCCAAGGTATTGTCTGCAGCACCTAAATCGCAGATTGCAAGAGCGTCAATAATCCCCTTAACGCTATTTAGACAGCTTAAAATAGTTGCCTCATCATCTTTAACTCCCATTACCAGACACAGTTTGACTTCTGCGCTGAGAATTTGGGAGAAAAGGAGAACAAATAAAATCATTCTTTTCAAAAACATGTAGATCTCAGTTAAGTTTTGCTAAGGGAAATGTCCGATTGAATTTTGTCATCTTACGCCATATTTCTGGGAGATTTTTCATGGCAAGCAATTGGTCGCATAAATCCAACGATTCTTGATAGCATCCCACATAATAGGAACAAATAGCCAGTTGGAAAGAAAGGCCATATTGAGAAATCCACTCTTCATTAAACAGGGTATCTTTATAAATAGGAGTGCTTTGTCTCATTTTAAGAAGGGAATATGCTTCGCTATATCTTTTCTCGCTGTTGTAGACCGCGGCTAAATAGTAGATAGGTTCGATTCGATGGGGGCGTTCTCTATGAGCTTCTTGATAGCTTTGAATCACCTCATCTATGGGATGCTCCGTTTGTCGCAGGAGATGTCCAATCTGTAATTTTGAGCAAAAAATTTCTTCTCCCCACCCTCCCGCAGCGGCCCGTGTTCTATACCAATGCAATGCATTTTCTTTATCTCCTGCATCTCGATAACTTTCAGCAAGATAAAACATATAGCGAACATTATTAGGCTCTTTTTTTAACCCTTCTGTTAACAATTCTACATTCTTCCAAAACTTTTGCGGATCCCGAGATCTAGCGCCTCCAGCGCCAGAGCGATATTTAACTCCATTTAAAACCTCTGACGTGCAGGATTTAGCACAGTCTAAATATTCATGAGTTACACCCACCCATCTCCAGGGCAAGCTCCCTTTAACAAGCTGAGGTTTTAGATAGGAAAATTCTTCTGTTCCGCGCCAAAACATGTAAACGTCTTTCGTCAAAGAAGGCCATTTAGTTTCATTGTCAAAGACTAAAGTGTCATCTGCATCCATGAAAAGGAGATAATGTCCTTTTCCCTTAGCCAGATTCAGTGCTTCTGTCCTATTTTCTCCGAAATTTCTCCAGGGACGTTCATATAATTCGCCTTGAATAGAGCTCAAACACTCTCGAACAATTTCTTGAGTTCCATCGGTAGATCCAGTATCGACAATGACCCAATAGTCAATCACTGGTTTGATTGAATTCAAACATCTTCTGATTACGACGCTCTCATTCTTGACAATCATATTTAAACAAACTGTCTGTTTACGATGGCCGGAGGCGGCAAAAATGAAACCGGGAAATAAGAGAAATAGGCCTGCCAACCACCGAATCAGATGTCTATTCATGAACCTAATGATTCCAAATCATTTTTTTTCGGCCCATTCTTCCATCTATTCCTTTTTAGAAGCAATATTAAAGTTCAAGTCGAGGTAATAATTCTGTAAAATGCTATGCCATACCGAGAGAGATTCAAAAAGAGTTCAGTGAAGTGAATGAGGTGAAAAAGGGGGATGCGATTTAGGACTTACCAGATACCCACAATTTCATCCAAAAACTTTTTGCGAAGAAAGCAATTTTTTGTTACAGTTTGCGGCCACTATGGTTTTTCCAAGTTTCCTCGATCGATTTCCCTTTCTTCGCCCCTTTGCGAGGGCTTGTCTTTCCAATATCTCTTTCAAACTTTGCGAAAAGATTGCAAGAGCGGCCAAGGATGTTTTTCGAGGAGTTTCTATTGAGTGGCTTTCCCTTCTTCTTATTTGCAAAATGGTAAGCCCGGCTGAGAAAGATCCCCCCATTTTCAAAAAAAGGAATTTTACAATGATAAAAAGTCTCTTTCTTTTTTATTCGGTTGCCTGTTTTGGGTCCCCGATGACTCTTGAAGAGAAGGTGGGCCAGCTCCTGATGGTTCACTTTCGGGGGATAGAAGCGAATGACGATGCAAGGCGGCTCGTCCAGGGAGTAAAAGTTGGAGCTATCATCTACTACAACTGGGCAAATGAATTGAACTCCCCTGAGCAGGTGGCAGAATTAAGCAATGGCCTTCAACAACTTGCAAAAGAGACTCCAAAGGGCATTCCCTTGCTGATCGCGGCCGATCAGGAAGGGGGAATTGTGTCGCGGCTCAATCAGGGGGGATTTACCGTTTTTCCTGGAAATTGGGCGGTGAAAGAGACGGGGGATCCAAAACTTGCGCAAGAGGCGGCCCTTTGCATGGGAAAAGAGATGATGAGTGTTGGGGTCAATATGAACCTGGCTCCAGTGGTCGATGTGAACAGCAATCCCAAAAACCCGGTCATCGGAATCAGATCTTTCGGGGATGATCCTGTCATAGTGACCCAATACGGGAAAGAAGCTCTAAAAGGATACCAGCGAGCGGGAGTGGTGACGACCCTGAAACATTTTCCGGGCCATGGCGATGTAAAGAGAGATTCTCATCTCGATTTGCCTGTAGTTGAAAAATCTTTGCAGGCATTCCAGGAGTGTGATCTCGCCCCTTTTAGGGCACTCGCTAAAGAGGCCGACGCGGTCATGACCGCCCATCTTTTATCTCCAATCGATCCATCTACCTGTGCCACCTTTTCTGAAAAGGTGATTCGCTATTTGAGAAGAGAAATTGGATTTGATGGGGTCGTGATCACTGATTCACTGATCATGGGTGGAGTACTGAAAATCGCCGGCTCGGTTGATCAGGCGGCGATCCGGGCGCTAAATGCCGGGTGCGATCTTTTATGTTTAGGGGGAAGACTTCTTGAAGGGGAAAACAAAGATCTAGAGCTCAAAGTTGAAGATGTTGAAAGGATCCACCGAGCCATCGTCAACGCGATTAGAGGGGGAATCATTCCCCAAAAGAGGATTGATGAGGCCGTTCGAAGAGTTCTTGATCTCAAATCGCGCGCTCTTTGCCGTCATTCGAATGGTTCGTTCAATAGAGCCCAGCATCAGGCTGTTGCCGAAGAGATCGCCAAAAGAGCCATCCAAGGGCCCGAGATTGCCTTTCCTCCCATGCCAGACAAGAAGGTGGTCCTTTTTGCCCCGCCCCAGGTTGCCTCTTTGTCTCTTTTGGCTCATCCCTTGGATCAACTTGAGGCTGCTAGTGAAGCAGATTGGCTGGTTGTCTTTTCTTACAATGCTTGGAAGGATCCCGATCAAAAAGGGAAGATTGATGCATTGATCAAAACAGGGCGCCCCGTTGTTTTGGTGGCCACAAGAGATCCTCAAGATGGGGAGCTCTTTCCCCAGGTTGAGCGGGTCTATAGGACATTTAGTCCGACGGCCGTATCGATCGAGGCTCTACTCAAACGATTGCCCTCTTTTTCCCCTATTATCAGCAATTGACATGCGAAGGGGGTTTTGCGATCGATTGCCTGCATCACGAGTTCGGCAACATCGGCCTTGTACTCGAGAAAAGGCACGAATGGAGGTTCACTGCGAGAATCGCTAAAAAAACTCCAGCTATCAGAAAACACGACTCGCACACAGCTGCGTAAAGTAAAAATATATTCAAAGCTAAATTCGCGATTTTTACAGCCACCATCAGAACTTTTTCAATAATATTCAGAGCGGTTTTTGCTCTGGGGAGGTTACAGATTTCCGTGATTTTTTTCGCACCGTGAATCAAAAGGGGAGCAAATAGAACCGCTGATGCTCCTACTAATGAGCCGTGGAAATGAGAACTATCAGCAACAAAACTCCAGAATGCAGCTGGGACCATCTGCAAAATTCTTCCAGCCACTTGCGCTGTGGGAGATTCCGATCTTGCCTCGATTGCAGCCCCAGTAGCATTGAGAGCCGTCACAGGAATCAGAATTTTAACAATTACTTCACCTATTGGATCCGCTATACAATTCATTTGCGAACTATAATAACATTATCGATATTAAAGTCAATATAATAACAAGTATAATTTTACTATAACGATATTAATAAACTCTTTAATTGCTAAAAACTTTTTTCATAAGACGAGCGACACTTGAGGGGCAAAATTGATTCCAAGCAAGTTTAATTCTTGTTTTCCAAGAGCATGCAAAAGGAGTTTTGCGATCGATTGCCTGCATCACGAGTTCGGCAACATCGGCTGGACCGATCTGTTTTTCTGGCTTTTTGAATTTGTAAAAACTAAGCGCTTTTCGCCCGAGGCGAAGAGCTGTGGAAGAGTCCATGTGGGGAGGCAAGAAAGTGATGACATCGATTCCAGTTCCTTGGAGTTCTCTTTGGAGCGATTCGCTCCAGCTCCAAAGGGCCCCTTTTGAAGCGGAATAGATAGAAAAAAGGGGCAAAGCGCAGCGGGCGCCTGTGGTCACAATATTGACAATGGTCCCATCTCCTCTTTGAAGCATTCCTGGGATCACTTTTTGCGCTAAAATCAGCGGCGTCCAAAAATTGACTTCGAAGTTTTGACGAGACTTGTCCATTATCGACTCATGAAAGAGATCGGCAGCTGCTTCTACGGCACAGTTGATGAGAAGATCGATTTCTCCCGGCTGAAAATCGTTCACATTTTCTGCATTGGAAAGATCCAGTTGAGCTCTCGTAATGGGGAGCACTTCATAACCTTTTTTCTCAAGAGCGGTAGAGATCGCGGCACCAAGGCCTCGCCCCGCCCCTGTCACAAGAGCTTTTTTTCTTCGCTCCGCCGGTTTTTCTTGAGTTCTAGAGGGGATGAATACACATCGGATCGATTTTTGGGTACCGGACAGCGTTTCAAAGAGTTTGGAAAGATCGTCCTCTAACACGGGTGCATGCAAAGAGAGGCGAATTTGATTTTTCCGATGAGTTACAAAGATCTTTTCCCCCAAAAGTTTTTGTTGGATTTCTTCCGCATCTGGAGTTTCAAACGTGATGATTCCCGCCCGCTTAGGAGGTGTTAACACAGAAAATCCCAGAGAGGTGAGTTCATTTGCTGCAGTTTCAGTGAGCTGAGCAATGCGGGAATAAATTTTCTCCCATCCAATAGATCCCATCGTCTCGATTGAAGTGGCAAGGGCGGCGATTGCGGGAATATCGGAAAGTGCAGGTTCGAATCTCCGAGCTCCTGTAGTAAATTCCAAGCGCCCCCCTTCAAAATCGCGAATGTTTTCAACACTTGCCCAGCCAACTTGAGGGACAAAAAGATCTTCAATTCTCTTTTGATTGATATAGATAAACCCCGATCCAATGGGACCGAAGAGCCATTTTTGTCCTCCAGAAACTAAAAAATCGCACTCCAATGAGCGGACATCGATTGGAATCGCGCCGATGGCTTGAATCGCATCGATTGCAAGTAAAATTCCTTTGGATTTGCACAATTTTCCAATCTCTTCGATTTCCCCTCGCCGCCCATCGCAATAAGAGACTGCTGAAAGGGCGATGAGGCGGACATTCGAAAGATCGAGCGCCTCAAGCTGCTTTAGAAAAGAGCCGCTTGGCTCGATCGGCTCAGGACAAACTCCCTTTTTTTGCAAATTCATCCACACGTATCGATTGGAGGGGAATTCGTCAGCTGGAAAGAGGATCCGATCCCCCTTTTGCCATGGGATTGCATTCGCAATGAGTGAGAGCCCACTGGAGGTGTTGGGGACAAACGCAATCTCATTCTGAGAGGCGTGGATGAGATTGGCGACGACAAGACGCGCTCGTTCCAAATGGGAAAACCATTCATTTCGATGAAATTGAAACGGCTCTTCTGATTGAGAGATCAGGGCGCGCATTTTTTCAGCAGAAGGGAGCAAAAGGGGAGCTGTCGCCCCGTAATTTAGATAGACGATCTCATTGAGCTGGGGGAGAAGATCGCGCATCATCGGGCAAATTGCCTTTTCAACCGGAGAACGATTGTGAGTAGCCCGCCGAAAATCGTCCAAATGAGAAATAGACGCATCGGATTTGCAAGGGGGATCAAAGAACAGAGGATCAGGGCGGCTAATCGATCAGTTTGCCCCACGGGTCCCACGCTTTGAATCGGCTTTTTAACCGCAAGCCCAATGAGCCCGCTAAATGTTGTGAGCCAAGCGACGATCAGAGCTAAAATACCCCAGCTCGGGTCTTTCCATGCCAGGACGCCCATGAGGAGTAAATCGGAAATTTCTGGAGTGAGGCGATTTAAAATTTCCCCTGTAGCCGTCCCTTTTTTGAAGTGCTCCGCGATGAGACCATCGAGAGTTCCAAAAAACAGCCTCAAAAGGATGAAAACCGAGCCCAAAATATACCGATCAGCCCAATAGAAATAGGCGATGCAAAGGCCGATGGGGAGAAGGAGAAGGCTCACCCAATTGGGATTGATTTTCTCCATGTAGGGCAAAATCCAAAAGAGCCATTTCCTCGCGCTGTATTTGAGATTGTAAAGTCCAAAATTCACGGTTTCCTCGCTTTGATGACAGAATAATACCCTTTTGGATCAGAGAGGGCCTTTTCCACGCAAAAGCCGGTTGTTTTAAGCCAAGTGCTCACATCACCTACAGAGCGCATAGTCATTTTCAAGGGATTATGGTTGAAGTCTGTAAAAATTTTTTGTACAAGAGCTTGGTTTGGGTGAGATGTCTGAATCGAAAGAATAAATGCGCCATTGGAAGGAAGCGCTTCAAAAATCATTTCGATCGACTTTTGAATTTGCACATCTTCGTTGATCCAATCGTAAAACCCCGAAGAGACGACGATGTGAGGTTTGAGTGAGATCATCGCTTTTCGATCAAAGGCATCTCCCTTTTCAAAAAGAACATTTTTTATCCCTTCCGATTGGGCTTTCCTTGCCCCCTCCTCCAGCCAACGAGTATCGAGATCTCGGCAAATCGCCTCCACCTGTTTTTCTTTTTTGATTACGGAGAGGATATAGGAGGCAGGACCAGAGGCGATATCTACGAGTTTCAGAGGAGTTTGTCTTGTGGAAATGGCCTCTTTGAGAAGAAATTCGAGGTTTTGTCTTCGAATGCGAACTGCTTCCCATCCTGGATGGGAGAGAAACATTTGATCGATCCATTTTCCAATGATCCATTTCCCTGAGGCTCTTTTTTCATAGATGTAGTCGAGCATTTTCCCAGAGGTGAGCCCCTCTTTGATGCAAAGATCAATTCCATTGCTCAAACGACCTAGGGTGTGAAAGAAAAGTTTGACAAAGAACATAGTTCTACCGCCTGTTGTGTGGTTTTTGCAATGTGAGCATACCCCTCTTTTGTTCTCGGAACATCTTTGAAGAGAAGAGGAGGCCCGATTTGGACCCGGATTTTCTTGGGTTTTGGAAAAAAAGAGCCTTTTGCCCAAGCCTGGTGCGCTCCTGAAATATGGGCTGGAACGACAAGGCGATCTGTTCCAGCTACCAAAAAGCCGAGCCCGCTCTTGAAGGGCTGCATTTGGCCATCGAGCGATCTTGTCCCTTCGGGAAACATAACGAGGGCTGAGTGAGAAGCGCCCAATACATCGGCACAAAGCTCCAGGCTACGGCGGGGATTTTTTTCTCTTTCAAAAGGGAGAGCATTGAAGGCAATTGAGGCAAAAAAACTGCGAAAAAATGTAGAGAAAAAATAGTCTTTTGCAGCGAGCGCAAAAGTGGTGCTGATCGAACGGAAGGGAAGGGATGCCAAAAGGCATATGGCATCGAGGTGGCTTGAGTGATTGGAAATGAGGACAAAATTTCCCACCTTGGGGAGGTGTTGTTTGCCCGATATTTTGAGGCGAAAATAGAGCTTGAGCCAAAGTCGCATTACCCCATTCCAAAAAAAGCGGATCGCTGAAAAGGAGATATCTTTTTCCCGAGGGAAAACAGTGAGAGACTCTGAAATGGGTCTTTGAAGACAATCAAAAGGTTCATATTTCCACTCAGTCATAAAAAAGTCCCCGCGGGTATAAGAAAATACTTCAACATGTGAAAATAAAGAGGCGCGACAAAGATCAGACTATCAGCCCTATCGAGAAGACCTCCGTGCCCTGGAATCAAAGTCCCCATATCTTTCACTCCGATATCTCTTTTGACAAAGCTAATCACCAAATCGCCAAATGTCCCCCCAATCCAGATGATGAGGACGCTGAGGATGTAGAGAGAGGGGCTGAGGGGATAGAGCCAAGAACTGACCCCCCAAGTATAGAGGGCAGTCACTAAAAGAGCTCCAAAACTCCCTTCGATTGTTTTGTTTGGACTGATTTCAGAGACGAGTTTGTGTTTTCCAAAAAGCTTCCCCGTCAAAAATGCCCCAGCATCATTCAATTCGGTCCCAATGATCAGATACAGTAGGAACCCCACACCCGCAGGAAATTTTTCAAAATAGGCGAGATGGGCTAAAAACCAACCAATATAGATAAGGGCAATGGTACTGAGCCCCACTTTTTGAACCATCCCCTTATAGCGATTGCGCAAAATCGGCAGAATGAAAAGAGCTCCTATAGCGTAGATTGGCATAGCCGTAAAAAGCCCATACCAATCAAACCAAACCGACAGATAGATTCCCAAAATACCTAAATAAAGAATCGACATGAAAAACCAATCGCGATATAAGCCTGTCGCTTTTGCAAATTCTTTCGTGCAAAAAATTGAGAGGAGAGCCAAGCAGATGATGAGTGAATCTCGCCCAAGCCCAACGACTACAAAAATGACCGGCCCCATGACGAACCAAGACTTGTAGGCCTTCCAAATCGAGCGGGCTTTTTCTTTCATAGGAAGAGATAGGCAGTTCAGAATTGCAATTGCGCAACCGATGAGTGCCATCAGCCCCCAAAAGAACAAGAAAAAGAATTGATATTCAGGATAATTCCAAATCATTTTTTTTCAGGTCCATTTTCCCATCTATTCCTCTTTAGGAGCAACCTAATTCCGTAAAATGCTAATATGTTTCTTCAAAGAGTTTTAGTGAAGTGAACAGGGTTCTATTTGTCTTGCTTTTCGTTGCAACACTCTTTTGCGATTGGGTCCTTAAGGGAGCTCTCCTCGCCCCAGTATTTCAATCAGGATCCTCTCGCCAAGCCTTGCATACAGCATCAATGCTATTAAATGTTGCTATAAATATAGCATCAATGCTATTAAATAGATAGGCAAAGACAATAGACGAGGGGGGGTATATGGGAAAGGCTTTTAAGTCTGAAAAACTTATGGTTGAAGAAATCTCACGGGCGGGGGCTCGTCTAGTCCCCCCTCTTCGGGGACTTTCTATTGGGCAGTTGATTGGCATTATTCGTAAGCAATTAGGGATGTCTCAAAAAATCCTTTCTTCAAAAGCTAAAATTCCTCAATCTACCTTATCGAGAGTAGAGCAGGGAAAGGGGGATCAGAATATTGCCACCGTAAAAAAAATTCTGAATGCTCTATCCTGCGATCTCATTTTAGTTCCCATTTTAAGAGAGCCAATCGATGTACAGCGTCGCAGACAAGCTCGTCGGGTTGCAGAAAAGCACATACGCTATTTGAAGGGAACGATGAGTCTGGAAAAGCAGGAACCCGATTCCGATTTTCTCAATGAACTTTTGACCGAGAAAGAAGAAGAGCTTTTGCGTTCAAAAGCAAAGCTATGGGAGCACTAGTATGGGTGGAAGATTTCAATTCCCCAAAGGGGCAACTCCGCTCGATGATATCAGTGGACTCAAACTTTCTTGGGTTCAGCAACTAAGGGATCTGAATCGAGCTGAGGCTGAAAATATCTCCCAAGCACAAAAAAAATACCTGGAGAAGTCAATCGATGATCCATCGAAATGGTTCAATCCTACTTTTCTGAGAAAAATTCATATGACAATGTTTGGGGATGTATGGGATTGGGCTGGACGGTGGAGAAAATCGATCACAAACATCGGGATCAAGCCGCAGTTTATTCCCATGAAACTATCCGAGCTATGCGCTCAGGTCATCTCCTGGGGAACGGGATCTGCTAAAATGACTTATCTGGAGCGTTCAGCACGAATTCATCATCAGTTGGTCAGCATCCATCCATTTGAAAATGGGAATGGCCGCTTTTCCCGTCTTGTGGCCGATCGATACCTCCTCGCCTACAGGTGCACTCATCCGATTTGGCCATCACATTTAGGAATCAATGGTGAGATCCGCGATCGATACATATTAAGTTTGAAAGCTGCTGACCGAGGAGATTATTTGCCAATGATTCAATTGATGCGAGAATTTCATGCCAAAGAATAGTGGCTTCCCTATGAAAAATTCTGCAACCGCCCCGGTTAATAGGGTCCTATTTATCTTGCTTTTCATCTCAACCCTCTTTTGCGAAGAGAGGTGTTCCAGTTATCCCTATCTTTCGGGCGATACCTGGCGTTTTTTTTGCGATTGGGTCCTTTCTGAGGAGCGGGGGTTTGACCCCAAGGAGGTGAAAAAGGGGGATACGATTTTTGTCGAGTATGGACGGCTCAAACGCTTTACTCGGAAATATTTGCCCAAGATCAAGGCCAAATTTATCCTCATCACTCCGAATGCGGAAACCGGTTCCGACGCCCCCCTCCCCGGGCCCTTCATTCAACTTGCGAAGAGCCGCAAAGTGGCCGCTTGGTTTTTGCAAAATATTGATTGCGCCCCTTCCAAAAAACTGATCCCCCTTCCCATTGGCCTTGCCAATCAGATCTGGGATCATGGCGATATTCAGATTCTCTCAGAGGCGCTGAAGAGCCCCTCGTCCCACGATGAGATTTTCGCCTATGTCAATTTCGCCATCTGCACGAATGAAAAAAAGCGAAAACCGTGCTTTGACTATTTTATGAAACAACCTTGGAGCACTCTTGCCCCAAATCGCACCTATGATCAGTACTTAAAGGACCTCTCCAAAAGTAGATTTGTCATTTCTCCCCCAGGAAACGGCCTCGATTGCCACCGGACCTGGGAAGCTCTTTTGATGGGCGCTTTCCCCATTGTCCTCACCTCCACCCTCGACCCCCTGTTTGAAGGGCTCCCCGTCGTCGTGGTTCAAAGTTGGGATGAGGTAACCAAAGAATTTTTGAATGGAAAAGCCGAAGAACTAAAGGACCTAAAGTGGGAGCGAGAAAAACTCTTTGCCGACTACTGGTTTGAAAGGGTGAGACAAATTCAACACAAGGTCAAAAGCGAGTGGTTTAGTTTCTTCATTGGACCAAACAAACAAGAATAATTTTAATCCATTAACAAAAGCCCTTTATTTGCTATTATCTTAACAAATAGAGGGGTATATGAAAATTTTTGTTGATGCGAAGCGGGAAGTGGCTCTTCATCCGATGAAGAAAAAGAAGGATGACGAGATTGTTCGAGAAGAACTGGTGCGTGTTTGGACAAAGATTTTAGAAAAATATGCCAAACCTGGGGCTGTAATCCCGTCTGTAGAAGAGATTCGCAAGGAGCTGATTCGCAAAGGGGTCGACGCTGCAGTGAGTGCATTGGAGAGCGCCCACTGGTTTGTCTTTTCCTGGATGATTCGAGAGGAAATCCAAGCGAAAGTGGAGCGGGGATTGGACCGCTTCAGTCTCGAAGAGTTTAAGAACGACGTATATATTGCCCAACACAACCCTGAGATGCTCTCTTCTTTGCGGAAGCGAATTGAGTATTACGTTCTCCATGAAGAATTTGCCTAGAAAGTTTTTTCTTCGCTTTTTTTCAATTCTTCCATCTGGTACACTGCCGAGGTTTAGAAAGAGATTCACAAAAATCTTTTAAGCCGCCTAAATAGGCTTATGTACGTCCAGGAGTTTTTTTTGTGAGATGCCCTTTTTGTGCTCATGAAGAGTCAAAAGTGACCGATTCGCGCGATGCTGCGGAGATCAATGCGATCCGCAGGAGGCGGGAGTGTTGTCAGTGCATGAAAAGGTTTACGACTTTTGAGACAGTCGATTTGAGTTTGCAAGTAAAAAAACGGGATGGGACTTATGAAGATTTTCAACAGGAGAAGTTGATTCAGGGAATGGATGCTGCTTGTAGACATACGAGAGTGAGCCATGATCAGGTGAGGGCCATTGCCTACAAGATCAAATCCGATCTCGTCGCAAAAGGGGTGAGAGAAATCTCCAGTCAAGAACTGGGGGATATTGTGATTTCTCAACTTAAAAATACCGATGTGGTCGCCTATATCCGCTTTGCCTGCGTATATAAACGGTTTAAAGATATTCGAGAATTGCTCGAGGCAATTCGAGAGTTGGAAAACGAGGAAACGAATTATGCCGCTGAAGAAAACTGAAATAGCACAATTTAAACAAAGACTTCAAGAAATGCGCTCGCAAATCATGAGGTCGGTCCGAGGGACAAAAGAGGCTGTCACCCAACCTGACGATGCCAAAGGATATTCGCAGCATTCTGCTGACGAGGGGACGGATGATTTTGTCAAAAACATCAATCTCGAAGTGACGAATAAAGAGTTTGGGCTGCTTCGACAAATCGATCGGGCTCTTGAGAAAATTGAGGAGGGGACCTATGGTATTTGCGACATTTCTGGGGAAGAGATCCCGGCAAAACGCCTTGAGGCGGTTCCTTACGCGACGATGACGGTGAAGGCGCAAGACAAATTTGAGAAGGGACTGATTTGATGCGCAAATGGATCGTTTTTTTTGCCCTTATTTTGGGGCTCGACGTATGGACTAAGAGCCTCGCAATCCAATGGATCCCCCCCTTGAGCTATGCCCCTTATCCCTTTGGCGGCATCCCTATTTTTTCATTAGGAGAGATCACCTGCTCTTTGAACTGCGCCGTCAATAGTGGGGCGGCGTGGGGATTTTTCAAAGGCCATGCGGGACTTCTTTTTGCGTTGCGCATTGCGATCATTGGAGGGCTTTTGATTTTCATGCAAAAGCGGTTTTTCCTCTGGCTCATTTTGACAGGGGCGATCGGAAATGCGATCGATTATTGCCTTTACGGTCATGTGATCGATTTTATCCACTGCACTTTTTGGGGCTACTCGTTCCCGATTTTCAATGTGGCCGATGCGTGCATTAGCGTGGGCGTTTTTCTTCTCCTTCTTCTCCCGAAACGCCCGGCTGTGCAACCTCTATGACACTGCGCACCTCAACTCCAGAGCAAGAAGGGATTTATCAAGGCTCAAAATACCTCAAATACCCGCTCCTTTGCGATGCCGATGAGCTCCGCAATTTGTTTGAGCAAATTTCCCCCTTTTACATCTATCGATTGACCGGCCTAAGCGATGGCAATCCCATTTCACAAGGACAATTCATCGATGAATACGGCTCTTGGATTGCAAAGCTCAAAGCGGGGAGTGTTCCGGAAGACGGAGAATTAAAAAGGCTGCTCGCTTGCGCTTTTGTAACCGACCCAGAGGCTCTTTGGAAGCAGGCTGTCCCCCAGAGTCGCTACATCGTCAAAGTGTCGCGGCCCCTCGTGCAAGTTCAGGCCCACTTTTTCACCTATTCGCCGCTCGATGGCGTTTTTCGCTCAATGACCATGGGACCAAACAGCATTTTTTGGGGGCTTCTTTTCTCTTTTCCCCAAGTCTACCAAGATCCGAAAACCCAAGAGCTGATGGAAGTGGAAGAGTCAGAAGAGTTCACTCTTTTTCAAAAGATTAAACTGTGGGTCCGCAATGAGACGAGAGCAACGCCCTTTATCGCAGATGGGAAAAGGACAAATGTCCCCATTCGCCTGGGGAAACAGTGCTTTTCTTGGATTCATCATCACCCGCAATTGAAGATGGTGAGCGTATATGCAGGCTGAATATGTGCAAAAATGTTCCCTTTGTCTTGTGAATGAATCGGAAGTGGCCCCCTTTTTGCAAGAGCTCAAAAAAAAATATCCGCAAGTGGAGATGGCGCTGTTTTCTAAAGTGGGGATTTTAGAGCTCATGTTTCAAAGCGACTTTCCGATCCAAGGGCCTCTCGATGCAGTAGAGAAGCGCTTTTCAACCTTTTTCTTAAGGGAGGGGAGTGTTGAGGAGAGCTTGCACAAAGAGTTTATCGCGAGGAAAAAAACTCTTGTGCTTGCGGAGAGCTGCACCGGGGGCTCTATCGCAGCCAAATTGACCTCTACACCGGGGACTTCGAACTATTTTCTCGGATCGATTGTCGCCTATTCGAACCAATGGAAAGAGCGGTTTTTACAAGTTTCGAGAAGCACCTTGAAAGAAAAGGGGGCCGTGAGTAGAGAAGTTGTGATTGAAATGGTCGAAGGGCTTTTTAAGGAAACGGATGCCGATTTTGCTGCGGCTGTCTCCGGTATTGCGGGCCCAAGTGGCGGGAGCAAAGAAAAGCCGCTCGGGACGATCTACATCGGAATTGGCGAAAGAGGGAAAAAGATCGATGCAGGCGTTGTCTTTGCGAAAGGGGATCGGCAATCGGCGATCGATCTCGCAGTGCATCTCACATTGGGAGCCCTTTGGAGGCGCCTCGTCCACAACACGGCGACATTTTCATGAACGACTATCAACTTCTCGACAGCGGAGATGGGCAAAAATGGGAAAGGGTTGGCCCTTACACCCTTTGTCGCCCCTGTCCGGCAGCTGTTTGGCGCCCCCTTTTAAGCGTGAAGCCCGACGCCACTTTCACCCGTGAAGAGCGGTGGGTCTATGCGAAAAAAATCCCCAAAACTTGGAATGTTCTCCATCAAGGAGTGTTATTTGAAGTGACGCCGACAGAATTTGGCCACCTGGGACTTTTCCCAGAACATGGCGATCTTTGGGAAGGGGTGCGCCCCCTCATAAAGCAGAAGAGCCGGATCCTCAATCTTTTTGCCTACTCTGGCGGGATGACTTTGGCAGCCGCCCAAGAGGGGGCTGAAGTGTGCCACTTAGATGCGGCGAAGGGGATGATCGATTGGGCAAGGCAAAATGCGAAAATCAACCGGCTAGAAACAGCGCCCATCCGCTGGATCATCGACGATGCGGTGAAATTCTTAAAACGGGAAAAAAAGAGAAATTCTCTCTATGATGGGATTGTTTTAGATCCCCCCACTTTTGGGAGGGGGAGCAAGGGAGAAGTTTTTAAAATAGAACGGGATATTGGTGCGCTCCTCGAACTTGTAGGAGAGCTTTTGAGCCAAAAGCCGCTCTTTGTCCTCTTCTCCTGCCATACTCCTGGATTTACCCCCCTCACATTGCACCATTTGCTCGGGCAAACCATGCCCAAAGGACACATCGAAACCGGCGAAATGGCGCTCCATTCTGCGGGCGCCATCTCCATTCCATCGGGAAGTTTTGCAAAATGGACACCCTGATCACAAGTCTTCAAAATCCGAAAATCAAAGAGGCGGTGAAACTGAAAAACCGCCGGGAGCGCGACGCGAGTGGGCTCTTTCTCATTGAGGGATTCCGCGAGTTGAAACGGGCCATCGATGCGCAGCGCGAGATCAAGACTCTTTTCTACTGCCCCGAGTTTTTTTTAGGAAAGAATGAAGAGAGTTTAAAGAATCAATGTAAAGCCGCTTTACATTTGGCTTGCACACCGGAAGTTTTCCAAAAACTCTCCTACCGGGACCGGCCCGATGGGCTGGTCGCAGTGGCGCCGCAAGTCCATTTAACACTCTCTTGTCTAAAACTGAAAAAAAATCCCTTTTTGCTCATCGCCGAAAGCATCGAAAAACCGGGGAATTTGGGAACAATTTTGCGCTCTTGCGATGCGGCTGGTGTCGATGCGGTCATCGTCTCAGATCAGACGACCGATATTCACAACCCGAACGTGGTCCGCTCGAGTGTCGGGACGCTATTTACTGTGCCGGTGATTGAGGCGAGCTCTCTCGAGACGCTCCAGTTTTTAAAAAAGCACAAAATCGCTGTTGTTGCGGCGACGCCTCACGCAAAAGAGCTGTTTACGGAAGTGAATTTCAAACTCCCCCTTGCGATTGTTGTCGGAACAGAGCAATATGGACTGAGTGATCTTTGGATGAACCAAAAAGACATTGCTGTGCGCATTCCAATGGTTGGAGTTGCCGACTCGCTCAATGTCGCAACAGCAACGACCCTACTGCTTTATGAAGTTGTCAGACAGCGAAGTGCTCTTTTGTGATAATCATCTCCTCGTGGCGATCAAGCCCTGCGCTCTTCCGACGCAACCCGCTCCTGAAGGGGGTGAGTCGCTCGAAGAATTTGCCAAGGAGTGGGTGAAGGAAAAGTATCATAAGCCCAAAAATGTGTTTTTGCATGCGGTTCATAGACTTGACAAACCGGTGAGCGGTCTCGTCCTTTTTGCCCGCACGAGTAAGGCGTTGAGTCGACTCAATGAGCAGCAGCGAAATAGAGAAATCCAACGGATTTACGTCGCTGAAGTGGAGGGGATTTTGCCATCGAAAGAGGGGAGACTTGATCACTATTTGATTCACGGAAATCACAGGGCTATGATCACAAAGTCGCAAAAAGGGGAGGCGAAACACGCAAGATTGACCTATCGCGTTCTCAATTTCAAGGAGCACACGACGATGGTTGCGATCGAGCTGGAGACGGGGCGCTATCACCAAATCCGGGCGCAGTTTGGCGCGATCGCCCATCCCGTAGTAGGGGATTCACTCTATGGGGCCGCCGAAAAAGAGAGGGAGGGGATTCATCTCCACTCAAAGACGCTTGCTTTCATCCATCCGGTGACGAAAGAGGAGCTCCAATTCGATTCGCCAGCTCCATTTGAATAGCCTAAAATTCGGCAAAAGAGTAGACTCCTCCCTCTTTATCAAACAAGAGGGAAAAGTATGGCTAATCTAGACGGTATTTCAGACAGCGATCTTTATTTTGAGACATATCCTCCTGAGATTGCCCCGCGGGGCGAAGGCTACTTGCCCGATGTGAGGTTCATTGATGAATCAGTGAATAGCGAGCCGCTCAAAGAGCGGATCACTCTCATTTCTGAAAATCAGAAACAGGCGGTTTATGAAATCGATCGCTGTATTCGAGCGCGGGTCCCCTCTTTAGCCTTTCGCCAAGGAGCTGTTGAATTATGGAATGGGCGGAGTTCTTCACATAGGACTTGGGCCTGGAGCTCAGTGGCTCTCACTGGGATTGGCGTTGGAATGGCGATCGCCTACTCTCCTTACTTTGCGGTAGCCGCTTTGGCTAGCGCGATTTATGCGGGAGTGCAATTCAAACGATATGGAAAAGCTGCGGATCAGATGAGGAAGTGGGAAATGGATCCTGCTGAGCTCCTCGCCTCCACACGGAAAGAGGCTTATGCGAAGGGGTTCGCGTATGCGTATCAAAACGATTTGAAGTTAAATGAAAAATCGCAACACGCGGTCCTTCTCCCCTTTGAGATAGAGTATTTGTTCAATCGCTACTTAGAGCGAACATGCCAAAATCTGTCTCATCAAACCTGTGTGAGCAATAGCCAAAAAAAAGTGTGGCTCGATCAATTTAGAAACTTAAATCCGGTTTCTAGAGATCTCCTCAAGTACGTCTATCAAAATGTTCCAGAGCGCTACGCCAGCATCACTCACAATTTTGAGGGGCTTGCGATCTCTTTAAAAAATATTGAAAGTGAGTTTCGCTCTTCGCGGAAAGAACAACAGAGAGAATCCAAAGAGCTGATCGAGCAGATCAACTCTCAAAGAAAGCTCGCTGTCGCTGTACCAAGTCTTGCATTGAGCTACAAACTGAATGAGGCTTCATCTATACGCGAAGAGAAATTGCGAGCGGGGGGAAATCGAAGGGAAATTGAAGCGGAATACGATGCGTCGGTGCGTCGGTATCAGGTGATCTATGCGGCTGCCATTTTGCCGATTACGCTCTACTTTTCTTCAAAAGTGAAAGAGGCGCAAGAGTCTTTGAAAAAGGTCCTCAAGGAAATCGATCGGCAAGAGGAGAGCGCCTTTAGCCCTTACTACGATTATGCACAAGAGATCGTGAGTGCGACTCAGGCTGCTCAAAATGAGAATATCTCCTACAACCAACCCCCCTTCAATCCGAGCAAGTATTTCAGGGCGCCCTCATTTCCGAAGATTGAGATCAATTTTATTTACCAGCCGCCGGATCAGGTCCCAGATGATTTTCGGGAGGCGATGGAAAGGGCGAGAGTCTCACGTTAGTGCCTGCCACTTCTGCTATTTGAACTGCATTGAGCGCGGCCCCTTTTAAGAGCTGGTCTCCGACGGCCCAAAATTCAAGGGTGTTGGGTTGGCTTGGATCGATCCGCACTCGCCCGCAAAAGACTTCCTCTTTCCCCGTTGCATCGAAGGGAGTTGCAAAGCGGTTATGGGCTCGATCTTCGAAAATTTTCAATCCTGGAACGCTTTGGAGCGCTTCGTAGATTTTTTCGAGCGAAAAAGGGCGGTGGAATTCGACGTTGGCAGCGATACTATGGGCTCTTAAAATGGGGACCCGCACACAGGTTGCACTTAAGTGGATCGAATCATCTTCGAGGATTTTGCGTGTCTCAAAGGCGATTTTGAGCTCCTCTTCGACATAGCCGCTCGCATCTAGGGGAGTGTTGTGGGGAAAAAGGTTAAAGGCGTAGGGAAACGGCAAAATGTGCGGATAGGAACGCCCTTCTAAATAGGAATGGGTTTCTTGTTTCAGCTCGCTCACTAGTCGAGCGCCACCGCCACTTGCCGCCTGATAAGTCGACATCACGACCCGTTTGACCCGAAACAATCGGTGCAGCGAAAAAAGGGGCATCAAGAGCACTGTCGCTGCGCAATTAGGGGATGTGAGGATATTTCCCTCAATTGCATGCGGATTGATTTCGGGGATGATGAGCGGGTGGGTTTTGCGAAAAGCGGAACTGGAATCGATACAGAGGCATCCTGCTTTTGGAATCCACTCTTTGGACACTTTGGATCCTGCAGCAAAAAAAGCGAGATCCACCCCTTCTAAATTGTCAAACTTTTCTACCGGAAGCGAATGGATTTTTTTCCCTCCCGAAGAGGCGAAAAGGCGTAAATTTTCCATCGGGAATTTGCGCTCGATGAGGAGGCGGACAATCTCGCTCCCCACAGCGCCCGTTGCGCCGATCACGGCAACTGTCTCAACTGTTTTCTTTTTTTCACCCATTGGGCTAAGATAGTAGCATGAAGAATCTCATTGCGCAATCGGTCGATGATGCAATTCGGGCTGCCCAAATGCTCAAACTCCCCGAAAGTCTCACCTTTATCGAGCAAGCAGCTGCGAAAATTGCCGACTGTTTTCAAGGGGGAAATAAACTTCTCATCGCCGGCAATGGGGGAAGTCTTTGCGATGCGATCCATTTTGCAGAAGAGTTGACGGGACAATTTCGAAGGAAACGGCCTGCTCTCGCTGCCATTGCTTTGGCCGATCCCGGCCATATGAGCTGCGTCGCCAACGATATGGGATTCGAGCAGGTGTTCGCCCGCAGTATCGAGGCGCTCGGCAATCCCAAAGATCTCTTCATCGCCCTTACGACAAGTGGCAATTCCGCAAACCTTTGCGCTGCTTTGATGCAGGCCAAAGAACAGGGGCTTAGCACCATTGCTTTTCTCGGGAAAACAGGGGGGAAAATGAGAGGGCTTGCCGATCTCGAGTGGATCGTATCGGGATTTTCTTTTTCCGATCGGATCCAAGAGGCTCATATGGCAGCGATTCACATTATCATCGAAGCAGTTGAACAGCATCTCTTTGCCTTCGGACAGGTTCATGCTATCAGATAAAACGCGCCTCCTCGCTGAAAAATTAATCGAATCCGACTCTCCTTTTTTAGCCCCGTTCAGTTGGCTTTACGCATTGGCCGTTTTGGTGCGCAATTTTTTTTACGATCTAAAAATTCTTCCTGTGACAAAAGTCCCTTGCACAGTGGTGAGCGTCGGCAACATCGTCGCAGGGGGCGTCGGCAAAACCCCCTTCGTCCATCTTTTGGCAAGCTCTTTTCCCCATCGGAAGGTGGCGATTCTCTCCCGCGGTTACGGCTCCATGCCAGACGAGGCGCTCCTCCTCAGCAAAAGATTGCCCCAGGTCAAAGTGTTTGTGGGCAAAAATCGGGTGAAATTGGCGCAAATTGCAGCCAAAGAGGCCGATCTTATCTTGCTCGACGACGGATTTCAGTACAGAAAGCTGTTTCGCGATTTTGAAGTTGTTCTGCACAAGAAAGGGGAACGGCACTACCTTCCGTGGGGATTTTTGCGCGATAGCCCCAAAAGGTTAAAAGGAATCGATGCCCTTTTCGATGAGACCGATTTTCAGATGAAAGTGGAGGCCATTTTGGATTTAAAGGGGAACCAGGTCGACTCCATCAAAGGAAAAAATGTGGTCCTCTTTTCCGCCATTGCAAACCCAAGGAGATTCAAAAAAACAGTAGAAGAACTGGGGGCCAAAATTGTCCGAGAAAAGCGGTTTGCAGATCACGCCCAGATCGATCTCGACACCCTTCCCGAAGGCTCCCTTTTTGTCTGCACTGAAAAGGACGCCGTAAAACTCTCTCCAACCCATTTGCCAATTGTTTATTTGAAAATGCAAATGGATATGAATCAAGGGCTTGAGAGGTTTGAAAAGGTGGTTGAAAAAATCGATCAGAAGATCGAAAATGGTTGGGATTTATGAGTGAATCTATAAAAATTACTTTACCGAAGCTCGGCGAGAGCATTGTCAGCGCTACGATTGTCCAGTGGTTTAAGAAAGTGGGGGATTCGGTGGCGCTCGACGAGCCTCTTTTAGAGGTGTCGACTGACAAAGTGAATAGCGAAATTCCCTCTCCCGTAGCGGGAGTTGTGGAGGAAATTTATGCAGAAGTCGATGCAGAGTTGGACGTTGGGGCCCCTTTAGCTCTTGTGGGGAGTAAGACAGCCGCTCCGAGGAGCTCAGCTGTTGAACCCGCCTCCTCTTCGGCTCCTTCAGGAATAGGCGCTGGAATGGAAGAGTTTTTATCTCCATCGGTTGTCCGCCTTCTTCGGGAAAAGGGGATTGCCCTCAGTGAGATCGACAAAATTTCACACACGGGCGACGGGGGGAGGCTAACGAAGAGGGATGTAGAAAATTACGTCCCAGCTCAGATCAAAAAACAGTGCTCTTCAGGGACCGAGCGGGTGAAGATGAGTCCGATGCGCAAGGCGATTGCCGAAAATATGGTCAAATCGTTTTACGAGGCGCCGCACGCCTCTTTAATCACAGAGGTGGATGTCACTCAAATATTGAAATTGATCCAAAAAGAAAAGCAGTCATTTTTCGATCAGCATGGGGCGAAATTGACGATCACCGGTTTTGTGGCGCGCGCGATTGCCCGCGCTCTTGAAGAATATCCGCTCCTGAACGCCTCTTTGGATGGCGACACCATTGTCATGAAGCGTTATGTCAATCTCGGCGTTGCCGTAAGTGTCGATCAGGGTGTGATGGTGCCGGTCATTCGCGATTGTCAGCACAAAAATTTAATCGAAATTTCGAAAGAAATCGCCTCGCTTGCTGAAAAGACCCGCAATCAGAGTTTATCTCCAGAGGATGTTCAGGGAGGTTCGATCACAATGACCAATTTTGGGATGACTGGGACGATGATTGGGGTGCCGATCATTCGTCATCCCGAGGTGGCGATTGTCGGAGTGGGTGCGGTGACGAAAAAAGTGGCAGCAATGCCGGATGATTCGATTGCCATTCGCCAGGTCTGTTTTATCTCCCTCACTTTTGACCATCGAGTGCTCGATGGGATTTATGGGTGCAGCTTTTTGAACAAACTCAAAAAACATCTCGAAGAGGACCCTCTCTAACTCGGGCCGAGCAGTTCATAGATCTGAATGGGCGCGGCTCTCCCTTCAAGGGTGACCACCTTGATGGGGCGCAACTGCATCCACTTTTCAACGCGTGCTGCTGTGTCTGGGCCGATTAAGATTTGTGTGCCCGTCTCTTTATTGAGTTTTTCAAGTCTTGAGGCGACATTGACAGCATCTCCAATGGCCGTGTAGTCGAGTCTTTCATTAGAGCCAAAATTGCCCACCATTGCAAAGCCTGTGTTGATTCCGATTCTGTATTTGAGATCGGGCTTGTCTTGGAGCCTTTTTTGGATGGCGAGAGCAGCTTTGCAGGCAAACAGCGCCGCATTTTCCAAAGGTTCAGGAGTTCCCCAAAGGGCCATCACCGCATCTCCGATAAATTTATCGATGATCCCCTGCTCTTTGTGAATCTCCGCACTCGCAACGGTGAAAAACTCCTCGATGATCTTGGCCACACTTGTGCCACTCAAATGTTCGGCAAGCGCCGTAAAACCGGAAATGTCGGCAAAAAGAACAGTGATCTCTTTTTTTTCGGCTCCCACTTCTGCGGCATGCCCTGAGAGAATCAATTTTTTGACGAGATTGACAGGGATATATTTGGCAAAAGATTGGAGTCCCGCTTTCATTTTTCGAATCGAGTAGTTCATCACATTCACTTCTCGAATGCGCGAAGGGAGATAGTCTGAAGGACGGTCAATGAAATGGAGATGGCCGAGCTCATCGAGCTCCCACGCAATCTCCTTTAAACGGCGAGACATCCTTCCAAAAAATGTAGCGGTCAATATGAGGAAGAAAAAGACGGGGATTAAGCCGTAAAGAAGGGAATAGAGAGCTGTTTTGCGGATCGGGGTTAAGTAGTCGCTTTCATGGATACTCGTAATCACTTTCCAAGGAATTTGGAGCCCTTGTGGGAAAGGATTTACATAGTAAATTCTCTTACCCAGTTTGCTCATCCCGATTTTGAGTTCTGGCGGGAGCGTCGATTTTTCATTTTGCGATTGGGCAATCAACTCTCCATCGTTGGTGACAAGGGAGACAATCCCTTGCTGACCCAAATGAAACCCCTTTAAAAACTGATGCAACTGATCGATTGGGAAATCGATGACCCAATAACCGATGATCCCTTGGGGACTATCTTGTCCAAGGACATACGAATAGCCCTCTTTTCCACTTGTCGCAAATCTGTAAGGATTGGACCACCCTCCTTTGGGATGTGCGATCGCCGTTTCCCAAAAGGGGCGCTTTTCGGGGTCATAGTCGCCTGTGAGCTCCCCCGTTTGTATCCAGGTATGCTCATCGCCGATTTTAAAATTTCGGATCAGAGTCTTTCCCTCTTTTTGATCTCTTAAACTTGCCCCGAAAGTCTTTTCGTCTCGAAAAACTCCATAAAACGTTTTGTTTTTATCTATGAAATAGACCGTCATAAACTGCGGATTTTCTTTCAGAGCGCGATGGCAAATATCGAAAATCGATTCGTAAGAATTCAAAGAGAGCTGTTCTTCGACGACAAGACCTTCAATCATTTTCAGGGCAATCGGCCCATTTTGAAAGAAGTTGATCACTTTTTCGCTCGCGCTATCGGAGACCCCTTTGGCGATATCGATCCAAAGGAGCCGGAACGTCGTTCTGGTTTTCGCATAAGCGGACACTCCAGATCCTAAACAGAGGATCAAAACAATGGTGAGAGCAGTGGCGATGACTGCGATCACCAAAGATGTTCTCAAAGGATAGGTGCGATACGTTTTTGTCACTTAAGAAAACCCTGCATTTCCATCAAAAGAGTAGAGAAATTCCGATTTAATCACATCCATGTTCACGTGGTCAAAGGCTTGGAGGGTTTTGATCGCGCTATCCTGGGTAATGGCCCGATCATCATCGGAGAGGAAGCGGCAACGCCACTGCTCAATACAAAAAGTTTCAGATCTCCCTTCAGGCCACACTTTCACCCCTCGATTGAAGATCGTTTTGAGCCTTAAGGGGCCGATGTTGATATGGGAAATTTTCGCTAAAAAATCATTGAGTGAACCCCGATGGTAGATATAGACGTCGATTCCTAGGAGTTTTCGATCAGAGTGGGTCGGAGTGTATTTTTGGACGAGAGGGCCTTTGCTTTCCCCGTAAACCGCAGGTTTTAATTGTCCCGGTTTTTTCCCTAAATTTTTGACAACGGCTGCGGCAAATTCTTGTGTCCCCACCTTTTTTTTGCTCACCCCTTCCTTGAAGATATCATATGTGTGGATCCCCTCTTCAAGAGTTTTTAGCCAGGCGTTGTGAATGAGTGAGGCCACCGTTGGCTGACCGATGTGGTCGAGCATTGATATAGCTGCGAGGAGAAGCCCCGACGGGTTGGCCACATTTTGCCCAGCTCTTCTCGGTGCAGAGCCGTGGATCGCCTCGAACATGGCCCCCCGTTCACCAATATTGGCAGAGCCTGCAAGTCCGACCGATCCGGCGATTTGGGCGGCGACATCGGAGAGGATGTCCCCATAGAGATTGGGCATGACAATCACATCAAATACCTCGGGAGTGTCGGCGAGCTTTGCCGCGCCAATATCGACGATCCAGCTCTCGCTTAAAATATCGGGGTATTCTTGTGCAATCTCATCGTAAACTTTATGAAAAAGGCCGTCGGAAAACTTCATGATGTTATCCTTCATGAAAAGGGTCACCTTCTTCCTCCCATGCCGTTTTGCGTAGTCAAAAGCATATCTGACAATTTTTTCGCTGCCGGGACGAGAAATAATCTTGAGCGAGCTACACACATCGGGGGTCTGTCTGTACTCAATCCCCAAATAGAGATCCTCCTCGTTTTCTCGGACAATGACCACATCCATCTCGGGGTGTTTGGTGGAAACGAAGGGGAAATAGGAGACACAAGGGCGCACATTTGCATAGAGGCCGAGGGTCGTCCGAATGGTCACATTCAAACTCTTAAACCCTCCCCCTTGGGGCGTTGTGATCGGGGCCTTTAAAAAGGCCTTTGTCCCCCGAATCAGATCCCACATCTGCGGATCCATCCCCGTTTTAAATCCCTTGAGATAAAGTTTTTCTCCAATCTCAATCGGGTGGATCTCGATTTGAGCCCCCGCTTCATTGAGGATATGAAGCGTCGCTTTCATGATTTCGGGGCCGATTCCATCCCCTTCCGCAACAGCAATAGACACCTTCGCCATAAATAATCCTTTTCGTTTAAGTATAGCCTTAAGTAAAATTTAAGCGTTATGCTGAAACGTCTTTTCGAAGAGCAGAGGAGATATCTCAATGAGTTTTTCGATGCAGTGGATCCACTTGCAGCGGAAAAAATTTTAAAAACTCTTCTCGAGTGTAAAGGGGTCATCATCCTATCAGGTGTCGGAAAAAGCGGTCACATCGCACAGAAAATTGCGACGACTTTTTCTTCCACTGGGACCCGCTCTTTTTTTCTCAACCCCTCCAATGCCCTCCATGGAGATATCGGGTTTGTCGGCAAAGAGGACCTATTTCTCTCATTGAGTAAAAGCGGGCAGACCCAAGAGCTCATCGATCTTTTGCCCCACATCCAAAGAAAAGGAGCGAAAACAATCGCCATTGTCTCATCTCCCCATTCAAAATTGGCCAAAATGTCCGATCTTTCGATCCTTCTCCCCGTCCAAAGGGAAATTTGTCCCTACGATCTCGCCCCCACGACATCGACTGCAGTGCAGCTCATTTTCGGCGATTGTCTCGCAATCGCCCTCATGCAGGCAAAGCAATTTTCTATCGATGATTTCGCCCTCAACCACCCAAAGGGGATTTTGGGGCGCAAAATCACACTGAAAGTGGCCGATTTAATGCTGAAAGGAGAGGAAATTCCCCGCTGCAAACTGCAAAATATTTTAGTCGATGTGCTGCACGAACTCTCTTTAAAACGGTGCGGTTGTCTCATCGTCGCGGATGAGGAAAATCGATTGTGCGGGATTTTTACCGACGGCGATTTGAGAAGAGCGATTCAATCCAAAGGGGAAACCTCGCTCAAAATGGCGATGAGTGAGCTCATGACTCCAAATCCAAAATGGATCGGCACTGAAACATTGGCCCTCGAGGCGGTGCAAAAAATGGAAGAGGATCCCGCTCGGCTCATCACAGTTCTTCCGGTTCTCAATGAGGGAAAGGTGGTTGGACTCATACGAATGCATGACATATTGCAAAAGGAATTTTCATGATTATTGTTGTATTTATTTTAGGGTATTTAGCGATCATTTTTGAGAATAACATTAAGGTTAATAAAACTGCATCAGCTCTTTTAATGGCGGTTTTAACCTGGATGTTTCTGTTTTTATTATTACCAAACCCCCATGCTCTTGGTGAAAAGGTAAACGAAATCAGCCAGATTATTTTTTTTCTTTTAGGGGCGATGGCTCTCGTTGAGGTGATCGATGTGCATAAGGGATTTAAGGTGATCACCGATCTGATTCAGACGAGCTCGAAAAGAAAGATGCTTTGGATCATGGGAGTGACGACCTTTTTTCTCTCGGCGATTCTCGACAATTTGACGACGACGATTGTGATGCTCTCGCTCCTTCGGAAATTGATCCCCGATCAAAAAGAGCGCTGGATCTTGGGCGGAATGATTGTGATTGCGGCCAACGCGGGGGGAGCGTGGACGCCGATTGGGGATGTGACGACGACGATGCTTTGGATCAATGGAAATATTTCGACACTCGCCGTGATGAAAAATCTATTTTTCCCAAGTTTCATCAGCCTGATCGTCGCTCTGGTCCTGATCGGTTGGAATCTCGACGGCATTTACCCTTACGCTGCCGCGCGCGCGCATGAGGAAGAGGTGGAGCCCGGATCGCGGATTGTCTTTTTTCTTGGCCTTGGCGCTCTTGTGTTTGTCCCGATTTTTAAAGCGCTTACAGGGCTGCCTCCCTTCATGGGGATGCTCCTCTCTTTAGGGGTTTTATGGCTAGTCACTGATATCATTCATGCGCCGTATGAAAAGAGGGAACATCTCCGCTTGCCTCAAGTGCTTTCTCGCATCGACACTTCTGGCGTCCTCTTTTTCCTCGGAATTCTTCTTTGTATCGGCGCGCTCGACGTGGCTGGGATTTTGGACGCGCTCGCCCATTTTCTCAATCGAACTGTGGGCAATCTCTCGGTGATTGTCACTCTCATCGGGCTCATTTCGGCCGTCATCGACAACGTCCCACTCGTCGCAGCGGGTATGGGGATGTATAGCTTGAGCGAACATCCGCAAAACGCATTCCTTTGGCAGATGCTCGCCTATTGTGCTGGGACGGGGGGAAGTATTCTCGTCATCGGATCGGCTGCAGGAGTGGCTTTTATGGGGCTGGAAAAGGTCAATTTTATCTGGTATCTCAGGCGGGTCAGCTTAGTTGCGCTTTTGAGCTATTTTGTCGGAGTGGGCGTACTGGTCTTGCAGGAGATGGTTTTTGCCTAAGGAGGCAAAAGAAAAGGCCCCGCTTTTAGCGAGGCCTTCGAAAGGGAGATGCAATCGATTAGATATCGAATTGCACTCTCAAAGAAAATCCGTTCAACGTGAAGTTGCCGCGGCTTACGACATCGTTGTCGTAGATGCCGGTTCCTGCAGCAGTAGTTGTTGGAAGGCCTATACTCCCTGAGTGGAATTTTCGGATATTCAACTGATCCCACCATTCTTGGAACTCATAGGCAACTCTAACAGAGACATGGTTTCTCTTTTTGTTAAAGTATTTGCCCCAGCCGATCCCGAGAGCCATCTCGAAATTGGGGACGTTTTGGTAGAAATCGTAGTCAATGGTATACCCATCGGCTGCGGAGCCAGGGAGATTATAACTTTGATCGATTTCAAATTTTCCAAAAAGCATGGAAGCTGCGACTTGTCCGAAGAGACACCAGCCTTTGCCCAAAATCCAATCAGAATCAAGTCCCGCTCTTGCTCCAATGCCCCAGAAATCATTTTCCGCTTTGGCGATGGTTCTATTGGGAGCACTTGTTTGACCGCTGTAGTCAACACCAATGTGTTGATCAATCCATCCGCCTCGAGCGCCGAAGTGAGGGCTGAGGACGAGATAACGGCTCACGTAGTAAGGTTTGGCCAATTTCACATCAATTGTGTTGTAGTGGGCATCCCATCTGGAGCTAGCCGTTTCCCCAATATTCACAAGGGGGGTCCCGATTCCAAGGGCCTGCAATGGCAGCAAAGCTCCCAAAGAAGTGCCTATGTGTTCCCTGGAGTAATTGGTCAAATTCAACCAAGTCCAAGCGAAATCGAGATTCCAGGCATCGTGATCGAGGAAAAACCCGAACGCAACGCGAATTCCAGGATTGTAATCATAGTCATTGTCATCACTAGAAAATCCAATGACCTCACCCCCGGTGATAGGAGTGTTGGCACCGACAGTAGATGTATCTCGGATCGCAAAGTCTAGACCATCTTCTTTTGCCTGAAATGCAAGTCCATCGACTCTAAGATAAAAGTCTCTTGGGCAATTCAGATCCATATCAAAAGGGTACGCAAAAGCGAAAGGTCCAGGTCTTGGCTCTTCGCAGCATACAGGGGGCGGTGGGGGTTCGCAAGGGTCTCTTGGAATCGCGTTCAAACCTGTTGTCGCAAGGACTGCGGCAACAGAGGACGCTAGCACCCCGTTGAACGTCATGTTCCACTTCAAATGCATAAGTCTCTCCAGTTTTTCTTTATTTAGAGGTAGCGAACCTCGCCAGACCTCTTGTTTTAAAACCTCGGAGTAGGCTGGGCTCGGTGAATGCTCACCTCAATTTACCCATACTACACAAAAGGCTTTCACTCACAATAAATATTTAAGTAGTATGTTGCAATAAAAATTTGTGTTGTCGCAGAGGATTTATGAACTGGAAGAGTGAAAAAATCATGAGCCTATCCGCAATGTAGGTGGAAAAAGATCCCCCAGATTTTTCCACCTACATTGCGGATAGACTCACGCAAAAGTGGGGCGAAAAACGGGTCATTTTGAAGTCTTTAAAATTTTCGTGCAAAAAATTAAAAATTCCGAAATTTACTGATTCTTAGTTAGTTGTGGAATATTTTTTGAAAAAGGATTGCTTAAAAATCCTTAGGTTTAGTATGTTGTTAACTTCCTTCAAATCGGAAAACCCGAAGAGAAGAGAAAAAAGATGGCGAGACCATCTGCCCGATCTTGACAGTAGAAATAGAGAAGAGTGTTCAAAAAGAACTTAAGTTTGTGTAAGGCTTCTGAAAAGAGACCTTACTCGTCAATAGTAATTTTATTTTTTAATGAGAATTTGATCTTGGTTCAGATCGAATGCTGACGGCGTGGATGAGGCATGCAAGTCGTACGATATGGGGGCAACTCCATATAGTGGCGCAAGGGTTAGTAATACATAGATAATCTACCTCCGACTCGGGAATAACGGCTGGAAACGGCCGCTAATGCCGGATGAGGTGGTGTGAGGCATCTTACATTTATCAATGCGGGGGACCGAAAGACCTCGTGGTTGGAGAAGAGTCTATGGGATATCAGCTAGTTGGTGGGGTAAAGGCTTACCAAGGCTAAGACGTCTAGGCGGATTGAGAGATTGACCGCCAACACTGGGACTGAGACACTGCCCAGACTCCTACGGGAGGCTGCAGTCGAGAATCTTTCGCAATGGGCGCAAGCCTGACGAAGCGACGCCGTGTGAGCGAAGAAGGCCTTCGGGTTGTAAAGCTCTTTCGCCAAAGAACAAGAGAGATGGGATAACACCCCATTGATTTGATGGTACTTGGTAAAGAAGCACCGGCTAACTCCGTGCCAGCAGCTGCGGTAATACGGAGGGTGCAAGCATTGATCGGAATTACTGGGCGTAAAGGGCGCGTAGGCGGCTAGAAAAGTCAGATGTGAAATTCCGGGGCTCAACCCCGGAGCTGCATTTGAAACTCTCTTGGCTAGAGTGCAGATAGGGTAAACGGAATTCCACGTGTAGCGGTGAAATGCGTAGATATGTGGAAGAACACCGGTGGTGAAGACGGTTTACTGGGCTGTAACTGACGCTGAGGCGCGAAAGCATGGGGAGCAAACAGGATTAGATACCCTGGTAGTCCATGCCTTAAACGATGCATACTAGGTGTAGAAGGGATCAACCCCCTCTGTACCGGAGCTAACGCATTAAGTATGCCGCCTGAGGAGTACGCTCGCAAGGGTGAAACTCAAAAGAATTGACGGGGGCCCGCACAAGCAGTGGAGCATGTGGTTTAATTCGATGCAACGCGAAGAACCTTACCTGGGCTCGAAATGTAGAGGAATATACCAGAGATGGTATAGCTCGAAAGGGTCTCTATATAGGTGCTGCATGGCTGTCGTCAGCTCGTGCCGTGAGGTGTTTGGTTAAGTCCAGCAACGAGCGCAACCCTTATCGTTAGTTGCCAGCGCGTAATGGCGGGAACTCTAACGAGACTGCCTGGGTTAACCAGGAGGAAGGTGAGGATGACGTCAAGTCCGCATGGCCTTTATGTCCAGGGCTACACACGTGCTACAATGGTCGGTACAGAAGGCAGCGAAACCGCAAGGTGAAGCAAATCCTACAAAACCGATCTCAGTTCAGATTGTAGTCTGCAACTCGGCTACATGAAGTTGGAATTGCTAGTAATGGCGTGTCAGCAACAACGCCGTGAATACGTTCCCGGGCCTTGTACACACCGCCCGTCACATCATGGGAGTTGGTTTTACCCAAAGTCGCTGACCCGACCTGCAAAGGAGGGAGGTGCCCAAGGTAAGGCCGATGACTGGGATGAAGTCGTAACAAGGTAGCCCTATCGGAAGGTGGGGCTGGATCACCTCCTTTAAAGACAAGCGCAAGACCTTAGGGTCTTGCCATCTTAGGTTGGAAACTTAAGTCTAAGTTCACTCTTCTCTTTTTCTGCTGTACAAGACTAGACAGTTAGAATTACAGGCATTAACACGAAAATTATAATTTTATAGATCAGTAGATCAAGAGTCATTTTTATTAGAGTCATTTTATTAATTTGAGTCGGCGCTTGAAGAAGGCGACAAAAGGATGTCAATAAATATTGATGTCAAGTTAGTAAGGGCTGCTGGTGGATGCCTTGGCATCGAAAGGCGAAGAAGGACGCGCTAACCTGCGAAAAGTTCCGGTGAGTCGGAGAGAGGCTTTGACCCGGAAGTATCCGAATGGGGAAACCCACTAGAAGTAATATTCTAGTATTCGAGTCTGAATACATAGGACTTGGAGGCGAGACCCGCTGAAGTGAAACATCTCAGTAAGCGGAAGGAAGAGAAATCAAACGAGATTCCCTTAGTAGCGGCGAGCGAAGCGGGAATAGCCCAAACTCGGGGATTTATCCCTGAGGGTTGTAGGGCCAGCCATAACGGCTGAGGAATCTTAGCAAAAACTTTTGGAAAAAAGTGCGACACAGGGTGAAAGCCCCGTATGCGAAAAGAGGAATCAGTTAGGTTGGTACCTGAGTAGGGCCGGACACGTGAAACCCGGTCTGAATCTGGGGGGACCGCCCTCCAAGGCTAAATACTCATCGATGACCGATAGTAGACCAGTACTGCGAAGGAAAGGTGAAAAGAACCGCTGTGAGCGGAGTGAAATAGAACCTGAAACCAGCAGCTTACAAACGGTCGGAGGCCTATGCCCTCTTTTAGGGGGAATGGCTGACGGCGTGCCTTTTGCATGATGAGCCAGCGAGTTAGGATTTATGGCAAGGTTAAGCAATGACGTTGCGAAGCCGTAGCGAAAGCGAGTGTGAATAGCGCATTTAAGTCATAAGTTCTAGACACGAAACCAACTGATCTATCCATGGCCAGGTTGAAGCAGAGGTAAAACTCTGTGGAGGACCGAACCAGTAACTGTTGAAAAAGTTTTGGATGAGCTGTGGATAGGGGTGAAAGGCCAATCAAAGTTGGAGATATCTTGTTCTCTCCGAAATAACTTTAGGGTTAGTCTTGAGCATAACTGTTGCGGGGGTAGAGCACTGGATCCACGCGGGGACCTACCGGTCTACCAAAGGGAACCAAACTCCGAATACTGCAAGAGCGCTCGGGAAATAGACTGTGGGGGATAAGCTTCATAGTCAAAAGGGGAACAGCCCAGATCGTCGATTAAGGCCCCAAATTCTATATTAAGTGGGTAAGGAAGTAGGGTTCCTAAAACAGTTGGGATGTTGGCTTAGAGGCAGCCATCATTTAAAGAGTGCGTAACAGCTCACCAATCGAGGGACTCTGCGCCGATAATATCCGGGACTAAAATATAGAGCCGAAATCACGGGTTTGCATCGCAAGATGCAAGCGGTAGGAGAGCGTAGTATGTGCGTCGAAGGTATACCGGAAGGAGTGCTGGAGCGCATACTAGTGAATATGCATGGCATAAGTAAACGATAAAGAAGGTGAAAATCCTTCTCGCCGAAAATCCAAGGTTTCCAGGGTAAAGTTCGTCTTCCCTGGGTTAGCCGGACCCTAAGCCGAGGCGGAAACGCGTAGGTGATGGGAAGCAGGTTAAATATTCCTGCGCCGCCTAAGACTTAAGGCAAAGGGGTGACAAAGTAAGTTAAGCGTGCGGACTATTGGATGTCCGTTTAGCTCCGAGACTTGCCGGCAGGAAAACCCGCCGGTGCGTGTCAGAGGGTTGACAAGGGGAACCTTCGGGGGAACCGATGACGTAGCGCGAAGCTTTCAAGAAATAACCTCTAGCTGTCGATGGCGACCGTACCAAAACCGACACAGGTGGATGAGAAGAGTATTCTCAGGCGCGCGAGAGAACTCACGTTAAGGAACTCTGCAAACTAGCCTCGTAACTTCGGGAGAAGAGGCACCACGATGGGTGATGAAGAACATTTAGAGCCCGTCGAGGTCGCAGTGAAATGGCCCAGGCGACTGTTTAACAAAAACACAGCACTCTGCTAATTCGTCTAAGAAGACGTATAGGGTGTGATACCTGCCCAATGCCGAAAGGTCAAAAGGAGGCGTCAGCCGTAAGGCAAAGCGCTGAATTTAAGCCCCGGTGAATGGCGGCCGTAACTATAACGGTCCTAAGGTTAACAGCTAGCTTTAGTAAAACCAAACCATATGCGGGAAAACCCTCAAAAACTATTCAGTACTCGTCAAAGAGTTTTGGCAGTAAAAATCTGATAGACAGGGGGGCAATCCGCAGGAAAGACTAGATAGAAAATCTAGAATCCTCAGAGACCAGATGTTTGGAGTTTGATAATGAAATTAAGTCCAGAGTGGATTGTTGGATTTGTTGATGGTGAAGGTTGTTTTCATGTGTCAATTAACAGGCACGATGAGGTGACTATGGGGTATCAAGTACTTCCAGAATTTACTGTCGTTCAACATGAGAGTGATGTTCAGATTTTGCATGCGTTAAAGGCATATTTTGGTTGTGGTGTTGTCAGACAAAACCACGGCGATCGTATGTGTTATCGCGTAAGAGATCAGGGGCATCTAAGAGAGATCATTCTCCCTTTTTTTGAGAAGCATTTGTTGAAGACAAAAAAACGGATGAACTTTTTGAAGTTTAGGGATGTATTGAAGATGATGGAAAGGGGTGAGCATTTGACCGACCAAGGCTTAGAGCAAATTCGGGTCATGAAGGGTCAGATGAATCACAATCAAACTAAGATAGAGTCCGACTTCCATGGAAACATGGGGGACTAATCGAGCGAAATTCCTTGTCGGGTAAGTTCCGACCTGCACGAATGGTGTAACGATCTGGGCGCTGTCTCAACGAGAGACTCGGTGAAATTGTAGTAGCAGTGAAGATGCTGTTTACCCGCAATAAGACGGAAAGACCCCGTGAACCTTTACTGTACTCTGATATGGGCTCTTGACTTGTTATATGTAGGATAGCCAGGAGGCTTTGAAGTTCTGTCGTCAGGCAGGGCAGAGCCATCGGTGAAATACTGGTTTTAACAAGTTGAGAATCTAACGTGACTCCATGAAGCTGGAGCACGGACAGTGTCAGACGGGCAGTTTTACTGGGGCGGTATCCTCCCAAAGAGTAACGGAGGAGCCCAAAGCTTGCCTCATCGTGGTTGGTAATCACGAATCGAGCGTAAAAGTATAAGGCAGGTTGACTGCGAGACCAACAAGTCGAGCAGGTACGAAAGTAGGGTTTAGTGATCCGGCGGTTGAAAGTGGAATCGCCGTCGCTCAACGGATAAAAGGTACTCCGGGGATAACAGGCTTATCGCCACCAAGAGTTCATATCGACGTGGCGGTTTGGCACCTCGATGTCGACTCATCGCATCCTGGGGCTGGAGAAAACATAACTTCTCTCTCTAAGGGAAACTTTAGAGTAATAAACGAGTTCAAAACGGTGAAGGCCACCATAAGAGATTATGGCGGTTAATGCCGTGGGAAAGGAGTTTTTTGAAGCAATGTATGCATCCATGTATATGGAATGGCAGAAATTGCTGATTCATTGTCGAAGTTTAACGTACGCTCTGAGAGGCGTCGTTTAAACACAGCGGCAATGGTCAAAGAAAATATCCTCCCGTAACGACTGATCATGGTTATTTCAGTAGCCATGTGAGATAGTAAGAGAAATAGTAGCTATCACACGATTCGCACCTAAGTTTCTATTGGTGACAATAGTAAATATGGTGAAGGCATAGTCTGGCACCTGCAGTAATGTAGGAAAACAGAAAGAGGTCCCAAGGGTTAGGCTGTTCGCCTATTAAAGCGGTACGCGAGTTGGGTTCAAAACGTCGTGAGACAGTTTGGTCCCTATCTGTTGCGGGCGTAGGAATTTTGAGAGGAGTTGCTTCTAGTACGAGAGGACCGAAGTGAACGAACCAATGGTGTTCCGGTTGTACTGCCAAGTGCATAGCCGGGTAGCTATGTTCGGAAAGGATAAGCGTTGAAAGCATCTAAACGCCAAGCCTCCCTCAAGATAAGAATTCCCAATGAGACCCCATGAAGATCACATGGTTGATAGGTTGGGTGTGTAAGTACAGTGATGTATTTAGCTAACCAATACTAATCGGTCCAACGACTTGACGCATTTTTTTCGAGCCATCTTCAAGAGCCGATTCAAATTCATAAAATGAAAAGAGGCAGTTGCAAAGCTGCCTTGCCTGTAATTCTAATTTTTTTCTGGTGGCCATAGAGAGGGGGAAACACCTGATCCCATTCCGAACTCAGCAGTTAAGACCCTCGTCGCCGATGGTACTAGTCACAAGAGACTGGAAGAGTAGGTAGCTGCCAGATTTTTTTCATCACCTCAGTTGGGGCAACCCAGCTGAGGTTTTTTTTTGCATTTTTTCTTTCATTCATATATTCTCGCACAAAAATTTTTCAGAGGTACGATGTCGATTGATTTTGTAGGGACCACCTTAAAAAAACACTTTTCTCCTAACGAATATAAAAGTGTGACCGGCCGTAAAAAGGAGATGGCCTTGCATTTTCTCATTACCTGCTCTCAACCGTTTGAGGCTATTCAGGATTGGATTCAAAAATGCACTCAAAAAAATAAAAACTACCTGACGGCGACCGATACTTTGACCCATGTCTACTTTCACGAGAACAAAGCCCGCTCGGAGCTTGGCCCAACCGGTTTGACGCCCTTGTCTCTTGCTGTTTTGACTGAACAATTGCCTGTCGTAGAGGCCCTTTGCGCAATACCCGTAGACCCTTCCATTGTCGATCACCGGGGGTGGGATAGTCTTCAACATGCAATTGCCAGGGGAAATCCATCTATTTTAGCTCGCATAGAAGAGGTGTATGATCGCGTTATGGCCTCTCAAGGAAATCAAATTCCGGCAAAAGAGATGCATCCCTCCTTAAGGGAGATATTGACGAATCGTCCCAAGAGAGGGGACGAAGTTGTTCTTCGGATGATTAACTCGAAAGGAGAAATAGAAAATCTGACACAACGGCAATTCATGCAGATGAATGGGGGAGCTCGATTTTTTGATGGGATTATAGGGGCGCCCGATGCATTGTTCCAAAATTGGTATACCAAAGATTTGGGGATCCACAATTTTTTTTGCTGCTTTAAAGAGTGTTATGGGGATTATTGCAAGGAAAGACCTCCCCTTTTATTGTCAAATGAGGGGCCTGCCGGACTTGGCGTCCGAGTAGAAAAGGGGGTCGATGAGGGTAAATTAGTGGCCCTATTTGGGGCTGAATTAGAGGAGCCCGGATTTAAAGGGGGAGGAATAGAGTCAAACATATTGACCCACTGGAGAAGGATTCGAAGTTGGGCAAGTTTGGTCAATGATGGATTTCCAAACGTGGTGGAAGCTCCTATTGATCACGAGGTGGAGATGGGCGGGTTTGTCTCATTAGAACCGATTGGACCCATGGAACAACTGCTTTGTGATTCCGATTTTGCCCATCCGATAAAGTGGGGTCCGCGCCTTGAACTGAATCTAGATCGATTTAAGAAGGTATTCCCAGATACAAAAGCGCTAAAAAAAGCTTGGGGAGCTCTTCAAGCGGCTGCAAAGCAAAGGATTGTCTCTCCAACAGTTGCTTTTCTTCGCAAAAAAACTCAATTTTCTTACCTTTTTCACACCCCTTCCCTTTTGATCTCTTCTATTTTGATGGAGCAGTTTGATCTCGACTGGATTGAACAGAAATTTGAGAATGAGCAATTTTTGATTCTCCTTGAGATTCGTGGAGGGCTCGGGTTCGGCCTACAAGAGATCTACAAAAAAGTTTTCCAAATGGTCAAAGCGTTTCGGCTCCATCCTTTTTATGAAGATACAAGGAAGGAGATTGCGAATCGATTTTTGAGCAATTTTCGAGCCGCCTATGGAGCTTTAGATGGCCTCCTTAAAAGGCCTTTCGAAAATCCGACCCAATTTATGGAAGGATTTGAACGATTGTTTCAAGGGGCGGGGGCGTTCTACCGCAGGCTGGAGAATAGAAAAAGTGAAATTGCTGTCGATCAGATCTTAGCCTCACTTTCCGAAGAAGATCTGGATGTTATTAAGGCGCATACTCAATTGAGAAGTAGAGTGTTTATTTTCCCTCCTCCCGAAGAGGTTAAAAGCGAAGTTCCCCATTGACATTGATCCCGTTTTGGTTGAAGGTGCGCCATTCGACGGCAAGAGATGCCTTAGCCAAATCAAAGAGGGAAAAGCCGAGAGCCATTCCCCACTTTTTTCTCCCAGAGAGAACGGGCAAGGAAATGTCGGTCATCTCAGTTGTGTCTGGAAACCTGACAAGCGCTTTTGATTGTGCGGGCATGATCTGCGCCTCGATGTAGGTGCCATTGATATAAGGGACAAACCCATAGATGCGATAAGCGACGCCTAAGGCCAGTTGAACACTGGCATATTTGGACTGATAGTCATTGACCACGTTGTAGGGGAGCTCTTCAATGGCGAAAAAAGTGGGATGTTGATTGGTCTCGAAGTATTTGATATCGGCCCCAAAAAACAGATCTTTATGCTTTAGGAAGACGGTTTTAAGTCCCATGCACCAAGAAAAGGCTTTTTCGGAAAAGATTTGCTCATCGATCTGCATTTGTGAGGAGCCCAAAATTCCGTAGACATCAACTCTTCGGATGGCGTTGATCGTCGCAATCCCCGAATAAGAGGTTAGTTGATTTTTGGTATGGGTCTCTTCAGCTAAAAGAAATTTATTTTGGAACCGCTCTTTGTAGGTCCAATCTTCCATATAGCCGATTCGGCCGGTGACGCATGACGTCTCGAACCAAACGCCCTTTTCAAAAAGGGCTGGATCTGCTGGATTGCCGATGAGGAATGCGTAAGAGGGCTTCCAAACCCAAAAGGAGAAAAAGAGCGCGCGAATCCAGCGGATGGCCATGGGGTCTGTATACTTGGAAAAAAATTGTTGTGCAATAAATTCAGCTGTTTTATTGAACAAAATATACAAGGGATAGGGATTCGATCATGTCGCTCGGCGAAACAATGGGGAAATTGGAAACGCTCCTTCACACCTTAAGTCAAGATTTATTGAAAGTGGTTAAGGGAAATAAGTCGGCAGCGCAAAGAGCCAGAGTGGGGACCCTCCATCTTGAGAAGGTGGGAAAGCGGTTTCGCAAGGAATCGGTCAGGGCTGAAAAAAAAGCGTCTCGCATGAAAAAAGCGAGGAAAAGAAAGCGCTAAATCCCCTATAATCGCCCTCCGTGGAAGCTACCATTCAATCATTTTCTCTCAAAGGATACGGGGTTGCAGATGCAGTGGAGATTGCCCATACTGTTCCGGGCGATCGGATTCTCTTTGAATTGACCCGCAAAAAAAGGCTCCCCCAAAAGGGGCGGTTGTTGGAAGTGTTGGCCCCCTCTCCGGATCGGGTCTTACCAAAATGCGCCCATGCCCATATGTGTGGGGGGTGTTCTTGGCAACAAATGGGCTATGCTGCCCAGATCCGGGAGAAAGAAAAAAGGGTCAAAAGCGCCTTTCAAAGGGAGGTAGAGCCTATGCTCTTGAGCCCGAAAATATTTGAATACCGCAATAAAATGGAGTTCACTTTCTCGGAAAATCGGGCGGGTCAAAAGTTTTTAGGCTTGATGATTGCCCAAGCGGAGCCCTACGTTTTCAACCTCGCCGAATGCCACCTCACGAGCAGCTGGTTTGCAAGGGTCGTCGCTTCCGTGCGCGCATGGTGGGAGGCCTCGACACTCCAAGCCTATTTTCCCCCGGCAGATAGAGGCGCCTTGCGCTATTTGACCCTGAGAGAAGGGGTGAGGACCGATCAAAAAATGGTCATCCTCAATGTTTCTGGGAATCCCGAGTACGCCCTGGCTCGCGCCGAGCTCGATCAATTTTGCGCAGCGATTCAAAAGGAGCTGGGGGAAGAAACTTCCATTTTTTTGCGCATTCACCAGACAAAAAAGGGGCGTCCCACCCAGTTCTTTGAAATGCATCTCAAAGGCCCAGATCACATCATGGAGGAGCTCCATCTCGAAAATGGAAAACTGACCTTCAAAATCAGCCCGAGCTCCTTTTTTCAACCCAATACCCTCGCTGCAGAAATCCTTTACAATACCGCCCTTTCGATGATTCCAAAAGCGGGGCTCGTCTACGATCTTTACTGTGGAACCGCAGCTTTGGGGATGGGGGTCGCATCGAAAGCAAGGCAAGTGATCGGCATTGAGCTGAGCCCCGAGGCGGTGATCGATGCTGAAGAGAATATCAAGCGCAATCAAATTCAAAATATGACTGTCTTTCAAGGAGATGTGGGGAAAACGATCACCGCTTTGATGGGGGAGAGCTCCTTTCAAAGGCCCGACCTCGCCATTGTCGATCCTCCGAGAGCGGGGCTCGATCCGCTAGCTCTTTCTCATTTGAAAACGCTTTCCCCTTCAAAAATTGTCTATATCTCTTGCAATCCGCTTACGCAAGCTGAGAATGTCGAAGAACTTTTTAAAGCAGGATATGAATTAAAACGATTACAACCTATCGATCAGTTTCCCCATACCTATCACATAGAGAATATCGCTTTATTAGAAAAAGGGTCAAACCCTTCATAATTCTTGCTAGAAAGGAGTATTTCAGGCATTCTAGACCTGAAAAACAAAAGGAATTTTTTATGCTCGGAAAATCTTTACTATTACTCGCACCTGTCGCTGCTGTGTTTGCCCAAGAGGGGTCTACGACACCTGGCGGGGGGCTCACACAGACCCTCATTATGATTGGAATTGCGCTAGTTTTTTTCTATTTTATTTTATGGCGTCCGGAGCAAAAGCGGCGTAAAACGGCTGAGCAAATGCGCAGCTCTTTGAAAAAAGGGGATCGGGTCACAGCGATGGGGATCATTGGGAAAGTAGAAAAAATCCAAGACCAAACGGTGATTCTCAAAATGGTCGATGGGGCAAAGATCGAGTTTCTCAAAGGGGCGATTACAGATGTTCAAGCATCGACAGACGAGCAGCCGAGTAAAGAACCGGCATCTGAATCACAATAGATCTTTGAGGGAAAAAACGGTGGGCGTCTCCCTTTTTGAAAAAAGGAAATAGGCGCTTGCGATAAGTCCTACAACGAGAATCCCTATCATTGCAATCTGTCGGGCATAGTTCCATCGACGGGGCGGTGCTTTGACCGGGAGGAGGGCTGGGGTGATGGGGGCTTCTTCTTCGTCGCTCTCTGCAGAGGAGGCGGAGCTTTCGTCTTCTTCTTTGATCCATTCGATTTCACGCGGGGTAGAAGGATAGCGATGCTTTTCGTCATCGTCATTTTCAACCATTGGGTTAGACAAGGGTTTCTCTAGCATGGCACCGAGAACCTTGGTGATTTGGCGCATCAGCTCGAGATCTTGCGGGGACAAATGAGAAAGATCCAGGGTTGCTAATCGATCTAGTTGGATCGTCATCATCGTCTCCTACGGCGCAAGGCCTGCAACATCGTAATGACAAAAGGGGTCATCCAAAATGAGGGGAGCTGACTTTGATTCCACAAGATGAGTTGTCGACTCTGCTGTGGGTGAGGGGCGAAATTGGGGAAAGATTCAAACCTAAAAATGGGGGCTGCTGAAGAAAATAAGGAATTGTAGATCCTTGGATTTAGTGGTGGCAGATGGGGTGGCAGGTGGATGATTGGAGGATGGGCCTCAGCGATTTCTTCTCTTTGGGCGGGTTGGGCATTTCTTATCTCCTCTAGGCCCGTATTTATTTCTCCAATGGCATTCGCAATTCTTCCGTTTTCTCCCCTTTGACTTATAGAAGATGCTCCTACAAATAAGGAGAGGAGGCACACCACTGCTACGGTATTTAGCAAGAGTTGATTTTGAGTAGTCATCTCTCCACGCAATAAGGAGACAGTTTCTTCCGCAGAAGTCATTCGATCGTTAAATCTGAAGAGCGCAGTCTCAGCATCCTGGGAGATATTGTTTATTAGATTCTCCAGTTCTTCAGTTTGGCGTTGTTGGGCTTCAATTATTTGTTCCAAACGTTCTTCTCGTTGCGCCATTAAGGAGACAGTTTCTTCCGCCGATCTTATTCGATCGTCGAATCTGAGGAGCGTATACAAAGTATTCCAGGAGACGTTATTTATTGTATGCTCAAGTTCTTTAGTTTGTTGCGTCATTAAAGAGATCGTTCCTTCCGCCGATCTTATTCGATTGCCAAAGAGGAGGAGCGTATTGGCAGTATTCTGGGAGATATTGTTTATTGTATGCTCAAGTTCTTCCATCTTCCTTGCAGAATTGGTTGCAGATTCTCTTTGGGCATGGCACAGATCCTCTAAATTTTGAGAGGAATTCAAAGTTGCTAGTGCAAACTTTTCAGATGTTTTCTCTTTTTCTTGCTGAAGTGACATTACCGTGTCTCTTAAAGAGGAAATTTCTTTTCCATTTTGTTCTTGTGATGCACTCAATTTTTGACCCAGTTCCTCAATTTGGTGTTGTTGGCCCTCAATGATTTGTTGCAAATGCTCTTCTCGTTTCGCCATTTCTTGAGCTTGTATGAGGATTGTTTGAAGGAGGCGAGTGGCTTCCGAAGAATTTTGATGATGGGGGACCGTTTGTTGTATTGGGAGACTGTCAGGCTCAAATGGTTCGTTTTGGGGGTCGCTTTCGGCTAATTCTGTTTTTTCTTGTTGAACCTCTTTTCTTGTCCTTGCTTCCTCTTCCGCTTCCCTCGCAGATACTTCATTATGTTTTTCATCATCTGAAGGTGGTAATCGGATCTCCTGGTGGTTTCTCTCCGATTGTAGGGGTAACAAAAATGAGGTGATTCCGTCAGGCGTTACAACTTGTAATTCTTGGGTCTCATCGCGATTGACCCACAAAGAGATTCTCTGGATTTGCTTAGGGTTAATTCCCGCATCCTTGAGTCTCTGTTCCCCCAGAGACTGCAAAACGTTGGTCACCGCTTGCCGCACTTCCTCACTCTTTTTGGGGTCATCTATAAATCCCGCTTTTCCACCTTGAGAAACAAAACTACGGTGCTGTGGCTGTTGTATATTCCTATCGTTTTTTATTGCCATTTTATTTTCATTTGTTTTTCATTAATTATACTATAGAATTGGTTTTAAAATAAAACAAATTAAGAGAGGGTTAGAAAAGACTTAAGTTGCTGATAATAAGAGTGTTAGCGTTCTATTGCAGAAGAGAGGCGATGGTCCCTAAAATATCGGTCTGGCTTTGGACGATATTTCCGAGTTCATCGGGGCTCACCTCTCGTTGGGACAATAGGGATAAATCGTATACTCCCTTGGCGAGCGATGCGGCGAGCTCGGGCTGTTTGGGATAAAGGCGGCTGATTGCCTGGATGAGTTTGTGGTTGGTATTGACGATGAATTTCCGTTTGGTATCCCCTTTTTTCCCGTGGGTCAGATGCATGTAATCCCGAAATCTCCGCTGATTTTCGTCGAGGACGACGAGGCCGGGGAGCTCTTCACTCGAAAGGCTTTTTGCTTCCACTTCGACATTGTTGAGTGCACCTCGGATGAAGTCGGCGATGCGCGCTGGCTCGGTTTTCCCTTCTGCATCGAGGAGGGTTTTTTCTCGGGAAGAGTCGATGAGACTCTCGTCGAGCGCGCCATCGATCCTTTGAAAAGGGATCGACAATTTGTCTTCTAAAAACTGGATCACGGCGATATCGAGAGGGGATGGGGCAAAAATGACCTCTTTGTAAAGTTTCAAGAGGGGGGAATTTTCCACAGTAGAATAAAAGATTTTTTTCGCATCGGAAGGAATAGGCGTCATCTCACCAGAACTATTTTTCCAAACCAAAATTTCTTTGGTCCGTTCATAAAACTTTTCATCTTGTAAAATGCCCAATTTGACAATCATTTCGATGTCGGGCCAAGAATCGACAAATTTTTGCCGCTCTTGTCTATAGATCTGATGCAGGCGATCGGAGACTTTTTTGGAGATATGGGCGCTCAATTGTTTGACATTCTTATCGACTTGCAAATAGGAGCGGGAGACATTGAGGGGGATATCGGGGCTATCGATGGCTCCGCGGAGAATCATCAGATAATCGGGGAGAATATCTTTACAATTGTCTGAGACAAACACCCGATTGCAAAAGAGTTTGATTGTGCTCTCATTGGAATCGAATTTTCTATGCAATTTCGGAAAATAGAGGATCCCTTTGAGGTGGAAGGGGTAATCGACATTCAAATGGATCCAAAAGATCGGATCTGGTTCCAATGGGAAAAGGCGGCGGTAGAAGGCCAACACCTCTGCCTCTGTGCAATCGGCAGGGCTTTTGAGCCAAAGGGGGTCTTGATTGCCGAGCGCTTTTCCATTGAGCTCAATTGGGAAGGGCATAAAGGCGCAGTGCCGGTGCAAAAGTTCTCTAAGTTTCGACTCTTCGAGATATTCGAGACTTTCACCGTCAATGTGAAGAGTAATTTTGGTCCCTCGCGTTTCCCGATTACCTACGCCGATGGAATAGGAAGAGCTCCCATCGCAACTCCAAAAAACGGGCTCAGAGTGAGTTAAATACGATCTCGTATCGATCTCCACCTTCGATGCGACCATGTAGGCGGAATAGAATCCGAGTCCAAAGTGGCCGATGATCGGATCTTTTTCCGTTTGCGACTGGTACTTTTGGACGAACTCTTCCGCCCCAGAAAAGGCGATTTGAGCGATGTACTTTTCCACCTCTTCTTCGGTCATTCCAATGCCGGTATCGGAGATGACGATCTCTTTTTTTTCCTTATTCACTTCGATCGAAATGGCAAACTTCCCCTCATCGCCAAGCACAATGCGCAGCTTATTCAGAGCATCGCACGCATTCGAGACGAGTTCGCGCAAAAAAATATCCTTGTCGGAGTAGAGCCATTTTTTGATGATGGGCAAAATGTTTTCAGAATGGATGGATAAGGTGTTTTGTCTCATAGGGTTCCATTTAAAAAAAACGTCCGTTTTTTGTCAATCTATTTGAGGAAAAATAGGGACTTGCGTAAGAACAAAAGAGGATGCGCATATTCATTGCTCAAATAAACCCAACCCTTGGAGACATAGAAAAGAATAGCCAAAGGGTGATCGATGCTCTAAGACGGGCGAAGGAAAAGGGGGCTGAGGTCGTTGTTTTTCCGGAGTTGACCCTTTGCGGCTATTTCCCAGAGGATCTGCTCCTCGACATGGAAATGATTCGGCAAATGGAAAAAAAACTCCACCAGATTGCCCCCCTGACGAAGGGACTTTTTGTCGCTTTGGGGCTTGCTAGAGTCAATGCATCGGGCAAAGAAAAACCGCTGTTCAACAGCGCCGCGATTTTCATGGATGGGAAACTTTGCGGTTTTAAGGATAAAATCCTTTTGCCCACCTATGATGTTTTTGATGAGAGGCGCTATTTCGAGCCTGGGCAAGGGGAGCCGATTTGGGAATATCGGGGCTTAAGAATTGGGGTGAGCATTTGCGAAGATGTATGGCAACACTCGCATCAGTTGGAGGGCTACAGCGACTATTTGCGCGATCCTGTAGAGGAGCTCAAGGGGAAAAGGCTCGATCTTCTCCTCAACCTCTCTGGATCGCCCTACTATTTTCAGAGGGAATATGCGAGAGAGCAGGTGTTTGCCGCCGCGGCCCGAACGGTGAAGTGTCCCATCGCCTTTTGCAACCAAGTGGGGGCGAATGATCAACTTGTTTTTGACGGCCACAGCTTTTTCATGGATGCAAAAGGGGGTATCCTTCAAATGGCCAAAGGATTCGAGGAAGAGGATCTGATCGCCCAGCTCGATCAAAAGCCCATCCATTGCGAGAGGGAAGATCCGATCAAAAATCTCTATAAAGCCCTTGTTTTGGGGGTGCACGACTATTTTTTCAAGCAAGGATTTCACAAAGCGATCGTGGGACTATCTGGGGGAATCGATTCAGCCCTTGTCACCTGTATTGCAAAAGAGGCACTCGGGGCAAAAAATGTGCTGGCGATTGCGATGCCCTCTCGATTTTCTTCCAAAGGGAGCATTGAAGATGCGATTGCCCTCACAAAACAGCTCGGGGTTGAACTAAAAACTATCTCGATCGAGCCCATTTTTAAAGAGTATTTGTCACTCCTCGAGCCTCATTTTCAGGGAAGAAAAATGGATGAGACCGAAGAGAATCTCCAATCGCGCATTCGGGGGATGATTTTGATGGCCTTTTCGAACAAATTTGGCTTTATCCTCCTCAATACGGGCAACAAAAGTGAAATGGCGATGGGCTATTGCACCCTTTATGGCGATATGGCAGGGGGACTTGGGGTGCTTCATGACGTGAGCAAATTGCAAATCTATAAACTGGCTCACCTAATCAAAATCCCCGAACCGATCATCCAAAAAGTGCCGAGCGCCGAACTCAAGGAAAATCAGACCGATTTGGATGTTTTGCCCCCATTCGAAATCTTAGATCCCATCATTGAGGACTATATTGAAAAGAGATTGCCCATTGAACAGATTGCGAAAAATCGCAATCAGTCCATTGCATTGGTGCAAAAAATCGCCCATCAAATCCACATTTCGGAGTACAAAAGGCGGCAAGCCCCCATCGGCATCCGAGTGAGTCCAAAAGCATTTAGCAAGGGGCGCATTGTCCCCATCGTCCAAAAATGGAGCATTCCCCACCTCCTCACGGCAAAATAACAGTAGGGGAGAGCTCTTGCTGTACTTCCAGCAAGGATCTTCCCAGATATTCCTCAACGAGGGGGTTCTCATTGCCCAGTGTTAGTACACAACCTATGGCTGCCACAAACAAGCCAAAAGGGACGGCGAACAGAAGCAGCATTCCAGTCGAAATTCCGAGTATCAGCAAGGCAATGCCCATCACGATTTGTAGGGATAGCAACACCAACACTATGTTTCTTGCGACTTCGACTCCTCGATGGCTCTTTGCACTCAGAGTAGCCGGACGCAATTGGAGAACCCTTTGTGCAAGCTCATCCACATGTTTTTCGAGTCTTTCCGCTGAGACGGCCTTATCGACATGTTGAAATTCACGCTCAATTTTTCTTCTCTCCAAATAACCGCCTAGAAAGAATTTCCCCCAAAGCTCTTGGATCTGCCCATTCAAACGATTCAAATAGGCCCCAGGTGATCCACCTTCCTCCAGATGATTTTGGAAAAGGATCTGTATTGGGCGATAGGCTTTAAGTCTTTGCACCACTTTTGACTGCTCGCGACTGAATATCGAATTGAATTCTTTACACAGCCCGATCTTTTCCACCGTTTTAAGACATGGGGCAACACAGTAAAGAAATAGATCTTCATTCAGATTGCCAGGTCCCTGCTTGATTCTCCCTCTCCTCACTGTTGAAGTAGAAAGAGTTCTATAGTTGACTCGCGCACTCATGATGAACCTTCCCCAACTAAAGCGACATTGCTCAAGTTAAAAAAAAGTGGGTGTTCACGCCCTCTATATTTCAGCGGCAAACTCCAACAATAGGCGAATCCTGTCACACCCCTCTCGCCAAGGGGATCTTCTTTAGAAAAATTGAGAACGGTTGTTCCGTTCCATACAACTCTGTTTGTCATAAATGACCTCGTTATGTAGTACACTTCTCAGTTTTCAAGCCCCGCTTGAAAACTGTTCAAATTGCAAAGATCCTATGGGTAGTTTGCCCACTTAAATCTTTCGAAAAAATAAAATTAAATAAATAAAATTGAAGGGGAGGTTTTCCCCGTAAACGTAACCCTCCGCCACGAGCGGAAAAGTAACAAAGAAGAGTGTGATAAGATATGTTTGTTCTTCATGTAATTGATTCTATCAAAAATAGAATGATTTGTCAAATATTTTTTAATTATGTCTTTGTTTTTTTAATGGGATAAGACCTCTCAGCATTTGCCTAGGCGAAGGGGAGCACTTGGGAAAGGCTCCCGAGATCCCTGGTCCTTGCCTTTTTGTACCAAATTTGGTAAAATAAACATTAGAATTTGAAGGTACAAGAGATTGTGACTGACGTACTGCCTCGAAAGATTATCTCCGTTGACTTCTACAAGCAAGAGAATGGAAAGGAACCAGTCAGGGAATGGTTAAAATCTTTAAAGAAAGGAGAACGGAGAACGATCGGAGAGGACATTAAAATGGTGCAGGAAGGGTGGCCTCTGGGTATGCCTCTTGTTGGGAATTTAGGAAAAGGGTTATGGGAAGTGCGCAGCACTTTTCCGAATGCGATTGCCAGGGTTCTCTTTGTAATGCATAGGGGGCAAATAGTTTTGGTGCATGGATTTATTAAAAAAACACAGAAAACCCCTTCTCAGGATTTAGAAATGGGTTTAAAAAGAGCAAAAGAGGTTTGGAGGGGATGAATATGAAAAAAAACAAGCATATTGGCTCCAATTTTGATGATTTCTTAAAAGAAGAGGGGATCTTGGAGGAAATTGAAGAAGTAGTCGCCAAAAAGATTTTTGTTTTTCAAATGGAAAAAGAGATGAAAAAACAGGGCATCGACAAAGTAGAACTTGCCGAACGGATGGAAACAAGCCGATCTGCGGTTGATCGCATTTTAGATCCTGAGTCTCCATCGACCCTTCGTACTTTTGCAAAAGCAGCTCGCGCTCTTGGTAGGCATCTAAAAATCAGTTTGGCTTAGCATTTGGGCCGTGGTGACACTCTCGTCCCAAAGGGGATGAGTTTCTTGCAAATGGCTCTCCCCAAAACCACCTATCACTTTCTTAATAACCTGAGTTTTGGGTTTATCCGTCGGATATTCAATGCTTTTCTGGAATCTTTTTGCTCTTTCGCCTCGGCAAGGAGGGCGGCCCACCCTTGCCCTCGCCTCCAAGAGCAAAAATCTTTCCAGAAAAGCATTGAATTTCCTGCCGGAGAAACCCAAAACTCAGGTTCATAAATCACTTGTCGTCAATATTGCGGCAATACCGATTTGGATGTTTTGCCCCCATTCGAAATCTTAGATCCCATTATTGAGGACTATGTTGAAAAGAGATTGCCCATTGAACAGATTGCGAAAAATCGCAATCAGTCCATTGCATTGGTGCAAAAAATCGCCCATCAAATCCACATTTCGGAGTACAAAAGGCGGCAAGCCCCCATCGGCATCCGAGTGAGTCCAAAAGCATTTAGCAAGGGGCGCATTGTCCCCATCGTCCAAAAATGGAGCATTCCCCACCTCCTCACGGCAAAATAACAGTAGGGGAGAGCTCTTGCTGTACTTCCAGCAAGGATCTTCCCAGATATTCCTCAACGAGGGGGTTCTCATTGCCCAGTGTTAGTACACAACCTATGGCTGCCACAAACAAGCCAAAAGGGACGGCGAACAGAAGCAGCATTCCAGTCGAAATTCCGAGTATCAGCAAGGCAATGCCCATCACGATTTGTAGGGATAGCAACACCAACACTATGTTTCTTGCGACTTCGACTCCTCGATGGCTCTTTGCACTCAGAGTAGCCGGACGCAATTGGAGAACCCTTTGTGCAAGCTCATCCACATGTTTTTCGAGTCTTTCCGCTGAGACGGCCTTATCGACATGTTGAAATTCACGCTCAATTTTTCTTCTCTCCAAATAACCGCCTAGAAAGAATTTCCCCCAAAGCTCTTGGATCTGCCCATTCAAACGATTCAAATAGGCCCCAGGTGATCCACCTTCCTCCAGATGATTTTGGAAAAGGATCTGTATTGGGCGATAGGCTTTAAGTCTTTGCACCACTTTTGACTGCTCGCGACTGAATATCGAATTGAATTCTTTACACAGCCCGATCTTTTCCACCGTTTTAAGACATGGGGCAACACAGTAAAGAAATAGATCTTCATTCAGATTGCCAGGTCCCTGCTTGATTCTCCCTCTCCTCACTGTTGAAGTAGAAAGAGTTCTATAGTTGACTCGCGCACTCATGATGAACCTTCCCCAACTAAAGCGACATTGCTCAAGTTAAAAAAAAGTGGGTGTTCACGCCCTCTATATTTCAGCGGCAAACTCCAACAATAGGCGAATCCTGTCACACCCCTCTCGCCAAGGGGATCTTCTTTAGAAAAATTGAGAACGGTTGTTCCGTTCCATACAACTCTGTTTGTCATAAATGACCTCGTTATGTAGTACACTTCTCAGTTTTCAAGCCCCGCTTGAAAACTGTTCAAATTACAAAGATCCTATGGGTGGTTCGCCCACTTAAATCTTTTGAAAAAAATTAAATTAAATAAATAAAATTGAAGGGGAGGTTTTCCCCATAAACGTATACATCCGCCACGAGCGGAGAAATAACGAAGAAGAGCGTGATAAGATATGTTTGTTCTTCATGCAATTGATTTTATCAAAAATAGAATGATTTGTCAAATATTTTTTTAATGGGATACGGAATAGCTTGAAAACGATCATTTCGAAGGGGGCTATATGGGCAAAAGTGCTTTCTACCTTCCTTTTTGGGCTTGAGTTCGATTATGCACAGATTCTCTGATTGCTCCTGAAATTCATTCTATCATTCTAATTATCAGCGCTTTTTGATTATGCACAGGCTTGTTTGGCGCCTCAGCTTCTTGCCCTAAATGGGTTGTATTGTCTTTTCGATCTTCTTCGATATTCGATAGCGGTTGTTGAACCCAAGGATCATTGTTGCGAATTTCGCTACCGCTCTTCAAAACTTGATCAAATATGGTCGTAGATAGCCAAGTGATCAATTTTTGATCGAGAACTATCATGTTCTCGGTTTAATTTCTTGGGGCTGCGAATTTCTTCGCTGTTCGGCCCCCGCAAAGTGACTCGCACTCCACTAGGCAAAACACACCAAGCCCACCGCTCTTTGACAAAAGCGGGGTCTGAGCCAGACACTATCGAGGGATATCCTCCCTCGTTTTTTTGTGGGAGGTCTCGCAAGACCTTCCTCAGACCGTTGATCGCGGCATTCTCATCGCGGACATGTTCGGTCTGACACTGCGGGCATCGCCACTGTCTTACAGAAACAGGAATCCCCTGCTCTTCAACATGGAGGCAATGACAACAGGTTCGGGTTGTCCCTTTCTCATCAAATTCCATAAAGCTCTTCCCCGATTTTCGAGCCACCCAGGCAAGGGTATTTTTCCAACGTCCTATGAGGGATCGGTTACTCATTGCTCGCCGCATGAAAGGCTCTATCTCTTCTCCATTGGGAGTATAGTCGCCGATGCCGATGCAGTCATATTGTCGGAAAAGACGGTGGGCGCTTGTAAACATAAACGTCTTGGTCTGTTCTCGTCGTTTATGTAGAGCTTTCTTGAGTGCACGATCGTATTTTGCCCATTTCCTAGAGGGAAGATAGAATTCTTTTCCTGTAGGGTCGCCTTTTGTGTCTAAAACAAGGGCTTTTTTCGACTTTTTATTACAGCTATCTCTTTTACTTTTGAGTTCATCTAAGCGTTTATCATAGTTTTTTAGCCATTTAGGAGATGCGATTTCAATGGCGGTCCTATCTGTATCGACTCCATAGGCGAGATTTTTATGATTAGGGTCTAGCGCTAAAACTTTTGAGATGGGTTTCCGAATGGGGAGTTCTTTTTGAACCGTGAAAATGGCATAGTAGTCCCCGAGTTCGGAAACGATCCGAAGATTGCGGATGCTTTTGCTTTTGAGTAGATGAGCTTCGGGAAGCCCAAGGAGAACAGAGCGGCGTTTTCGATCTTCACCTATGCCGAGGGATAAGATCAAAGTGTGACCTTGGATCTTAAATCCTTTTTCAGGTTCATCATAAAAAAGAGAAAACCAGCTCCGCTTCCAGGCCCGAAATTTGGGCCACCCGACTCTTTTGCCTTTTCGTTTTCCCTTTTTCGATTTTTGATGAGACTGAATGGCATCACTCAGCCTCAATGCCGTATTTTTCAGAGGGGATGAGTGAACAACTTTTAGAAAGGGGTGCACCTTCTTGAGTAGAGGCAGCTCATTGCGAAGCCCTCTTTTTGTATAGAGAGTTTTCGATGCACCAGGATTGCCTGACTGAATAAATTCATTCTTGAGTTCCTGACTCTTTTCTAATAGACGATTGTAGAGCCAGTTGCAAATTCTCGATTGTCCATCGAGTTCAGTCGCTGCAAGAGGCGTTGCTTCGATCTTTAATTTTAACACCAGATTTTCTTCAGACATTGGCTACCGCACTTTGGAGGTTTGCGAGGAGCTGCTTATTTTTATGGCTGCGAGATCCGTAGAGTCTAGCTGAAAAAACGGTGATGATTTCTAAAACGTCTTTTGCAAGTTCTTCCTCAAAGGAAGGTTCATCGCCTTGATTGATGATGACTACTTCGACATTTTTGACTGCGCAAAGGGAGAACACAAGCTCTGCTCCAAAGCGGAGCAACCGATCTTTATGGGTGAGGACTAAACGACCAATTTGGCCGTTCATAATCTGTTCGAGCAGTTGCTTGAGCCCACGCTTATTGTAGTTCATTCCAGAACCCAGGTCTTTAGTGATAGAATACGACCATCCTTTTGAAGAGCAGTAAATTTCTAACATATGGACTTGGCGTTGTAAATCTTCTTTTTGATCTTCTTTTTGATCATGGCTAGAAACTCGAGCATAGGCAACGGTAAGACGCTCAGCAGTTTTATCGCAGAAATCAAAAGGTCTTAACTGAGCCGCTGAATAACGGCGCTGGCCACCTTCCGTGCGGTGTGAAGGGACCATATAATTATTTGCAAGCGAAAAAACAGGAGCCATTAAAAGTTAAGCGTCTTGTTGTTAGCGACTTTGAGAAAATGTTTAAGGTCTTTTCCAGACAATAGTCATCCGATGGGCCCCACTAAATAGCTGCATAATTGGGATAGAATTATTGGGATTTGGAAAAAGGTCTTTAATAATATTATAGTAAATTTTGATCGCAAATTTTAAAACCCTTTGACAGCACATGTTTGGAGAGGTGCCCTTCACGATTAAGGAGCCTTCGGTTTTTTCTAAAAAACTCCAGAAATAATCATGAACCCGAGAGGCGGTCAAATTTTTCATCAAATTCTCTTGGGGTAACGGGTACTCATAGAGAAGGCTGTCGGGTGAAAAATGAACTGCAAACTGCACGCTCCGAGAGTTGTCAGCCATGGAAAGCCTCATTAAAACGGGGCCCATTTTTAGCAGAAGGCAAAAAAAAGATCAAGTGAGGAAGAATATATAGAACCCGCTGCCTTATACAACGGTCTGTTAGGTTTGCAACTCACATATTTTCTTAAAACATATCTCTTTTAGACGGTTTATCTGCGGTTCTACTTTTTTTAGGAGCAGGGAAGGATCCTTTCGCCATTTGCATAAAATTAAGGAGACCCTTCTGTTATAAGACCTAGGTGTTTCAACTTCAAGCCACTCTTCTTCCTCAATTACGAAAGCAGCTTCTTTTGGAGGCTCTTTTTTTTCGGAACCAAATCCCAAGTAGTTTTTCCACGTTTTTTGAGGCTCGATTAACTTGTTTGCAAGGTCCACTATACGACCCAAAGTTGCCAAAGAGTGTTCCGCTATTTGTTTAAATTTTATTGCTATTTCAACTTCACTTTGAACCATGTTCTTCATGGCCTTGTCGAACAGTTCTTGGAATTGTTTATGATTCGCGATGTGAGGCTTTTCGACCTCAGGAAGATATTTCCATATAAAATCCTGTACAGCCTCTACCTGTCCCTTAGTGGTAAGAGAATCCCCCACTGAGTTACATAAGCCTTTAAACGGGCCAAACTCCCTGCAGAGGATCTCCGCAGCCAAGCCAAGCTCCAACATATCCCGCACGTTAACAGACATAATACCTCCAATCTCGCGGGGAGATTTTAAGTATAACGTTGGTGCTTTGTCAAGAAATTATCAGCAAATTATCAACACACACTGCTCCCTTAGCATTCGCTCCAGGCGAAGGGGAGCACTTGGGAAAGGGCCGCTACCTTGTGGCGCAGCATCATTGCCCGATCAAAGCCCAAAGCGACGCCGCAACAGGGGGGGAGTTTTTGGAGGCTGAGGAGGAATTTCTCATCGAGGGGATAGGGGGGGAGATTGGCGGTGAGTCTTTCGAGATTGATTTTTTCGAATCGGTTTGCAATTTCAGAGGGGTCGGCAAGTTCCTTATAGCCGTTGCACAGTTCAACGCCCTCATAGTAGATCTCAAAGCGCATCGCAACGAGCTCCCCCCCTTTTTCTTCGACGCAAGCAAGGGCCGCCTCTTCGGGTGGATATTCAATCAAAGCGCTCAGTTTTCCCCGGCCGAGCTTAGGTTCGATCTCTTCTGTGAGGAGTGCCTGAAGGCATGTGGGTCGATCCCAGCTGCTTTGGGTCAGGCGCTGCAAGTTTTCAAGCGGCTCTTTTTTGTAATCGATGCCGATGTAGGTTTCAAAGGCTTTCCGAAAGGAGAGAAGTTCTATTTTTTTCTCCCCAAAAAAGAGGAAAAGAAACGCGGCGCTCTCCTGAATCATCTCTTCGAAAGAGAGGCCCACCCGATACCACTCGGCCATGGTGAATTCGGGGTTGTGCAAGGAGCCGATTTCCCCTTTGCGAAAAACGTGGCCTAAAAAATAGCAATCGCCGATCCCTTCCGCGAGGAGTCTTTTGAGAGCATACTCCGGCGAGGTGTGCAAAAAGCTGCTATCTTGATCAACCCGGATGCACTCGATATGTGAGTCAATCGGAGGGCGTCTCACCATCGCATTGCAATCGATCTCCAAAATGTCCCGCTCCTGAAAAAAGTTGCGGGCCCGAGCGAGCATTTTTGCCCGATCCTTAAGAACCGACGCGCGAGACATATTCACACGTGCGGGTGTCGACTTTCACTTTTTCTCCCTCTTCGACGAAAATGGGGACCTGAATTTTGGCGCCCGTTTCAGTGACAGCTGGCTTCAACACCCTCCCGGAGGCAGTATCGCCCCGGACTCCAGGAGCTGTCTCTTTGATGAGCATCTCCATGAATGTAGGCGGCGCAATTTCAATCGGCTCTCCCTTATAAAAAATGATGTGGAAAACGACCTCTTCCATGAGCCATTGCTGATTTGAGCCAATCAGATCGCTCTGGATAGTAATCTGATCAAACGTCTTATCATCCATGAACACAGCGGCGCCATCGGGCTCTTTGTATAAAAAGCGCATTTCGGCCTCTTCAATGTCGGCCAAATCGATCTTATCGCCCGATTTGAAAGTTCTTTCAATGACCCGGGCCGACTTCATATTTTTCATTTTAATCCGGTTGAAGGCTTGCCCTTTTCCCGGCTTTACAAATTCATTGGATACAATGAGATAGGGTTCCTTATCGACTTCCACTTTCATCCCAATGCGAACTTCACTCGTGCTAACTGAGGGCATAACCACCTTAAATTAAAGGGTCGATTATACCATTGTCATTTTTAAATACAATAGACTAAAATGGAGCGTTATGGAAGCAGGAACCCAAGAGGCAGAGATTGCCCGTCAGACTTTAGAGCGCTACTCCGGTTGCGAAGTGGGTCGATTTCATTCAAATTTAATTTTAACAAACTTCCCTCTCTATGTAGAATATTTTTCAAAAAGCCGGGGTGTGCCGATCTTTGAAGGTTCGATGTTCAAAGTGGCGCACAGCAAAGAAGACGATGTGACCATCCTCGACTTTAAAATTGGATCGCCCGCGGCGGCGCTCGTCGTCGATGTCTGCTCATTTTTGCCCATTCGAGCGAGCGTTCTTCTCGGGATGTGCGGAGGGTTAAGAAGGCGCTATAAAGTGGGAGATTATCTCGTCCCCGTCGCATCGATTAGAGGAGAGGGGACTTCTGATTTCTACTTTCCGATTGAGGTGCCTGCGCTTGCCAACTTTTTGATGCAAAGGGCGACAACCGAGATCCTCGATATGGAAAAATCGCTCTATCACATTGGGATTACCTACACGACCAACATGCGTTTTTGGGAGTTTAATGAGGAGTTCAAAACCCGGCTCAAAGCGACAAAAGCGCAAGGGATCGAAATGGAATGTGCCACCCTTTTTGCAGCGAGTTATAAGCGCAAATTCACCTTAGGTGCGCTCCTTCTCGTCTCCGATTTGCCCTTAAACCAAGATGGGATAAAAACCAAACAGAGCTCTCAATGGGTTTTTGACAATTGTACTGCCGATCACATCGAAAAGGGGATCAGAATCCTCAAGCACGCAAGAGTGATGCAGTCAAAACATGTCAAAGGGGCCTATCACCGCAATCTCAACGGCGGATCTGAGCTTGCACAAAAGTAGTGCATCGCTCCAAAATCATCCTTAATGGGCACCTACTCGAAAGACAGTTTAGAACTCTTGCGCTCGCGCGTGGATCTCGTCGATGTTTTATCTCCCTACCTAAAACTGCAAAAAGCGGGATCTGCCCACAAGGCGCTTTGCCCTTTTCACGAAGAAAAAACCCCCTCCTTTGTCATCAATCGGGGAGATAGCCACTACCACTGCTTTGGTTGCGGGGCGCATGGCGATGCGATCCAGTTTTTGATGACCCATCTCAAGATGAGCTTTGTCGAGGCCATTGAAATGCTCGCCGAGCGGTTCCACGTGGAGCTCGAAGAGGTGAAGGGCGAGCGCGAATATAAAGGCCCGCCCAAAGCGCAGCTCAAAGAGGCTCTCGAAAGGGCCTGTCAGTTTTATCAGTTTTATCTTTTGCACACGCTCGAAGGACATGCGGCTTTGGACTACTTGTACAACCGGGGGATCACCCTCGATTTCATCGAGCAGTTTCAGTTGGGCCTTGCCCCAAAACAGGCGGGGCTATTTCTCAAGGCGATGGCAGAGCAAAAGATCTCAAAGGCAGTTTTAGAGGAGGCGGGGCTCCTCACAAGGGAGCGCGAATTTTTCTCCGACCGGATTGCGATTCCCATACGAGATGCGCAAGGGTTTGTGATTGGCTTTTCCGCGAGAAAATACAAGGCGGAGACGTTTGGGGGCAAATATGTCAACAGCCCAGAGACACCCCTTTTTAAAAAATCAAAAGTCCTTTTTGGGTTGAGCTTTTCGAGAAAAACGATTGCCAAAACAGGAAAAGCGCTCATCGTCGAGGGGCAAATCGATGCATTGAGACTCATCTATTCGGGCTTTGATTGGACCGTTGCAGGCCAGGGAACCGCATTTGGCGAGCCTCAAGCAAAAGAATTGATCCATCTCGGCGCTAAAAAAGTCTATTTGGGCCTTGATGGAGATAGCGCAGGGCAAGAGGCGGCCGTTAAAATCGGAAATTTGTTCCAAAAAGAGGGGATCGAAGTCTTTGTCCTCAAATTACCCGACAAGTGCGATCCCGATCTCTTTTTGCAAGAAAAAGGGCCCGAAGAGTGGCAAAAATTGATCGACCGCGCGATCGATTACCTCACCTTTTTCGTAGAACACCTCTCAAAGACAATCAATGCCCAGTCTCCCGCTGGGAAAAATGAACTCGTGCAGATCATTGCCATGAAAATCAGAGAGTGGGATCACCCGCTCATGGTGCACGAATCGCTGAGGAAATTGGCCCGCCTTACCCAAACCCCTGAATCGATTGTCGGCACTCCAGAGCACAACACTCCCCAAATTTACATCAAACGGGTGGGAAATATCTCCTCGACCGAAATCGACCCCGATCGGGTTTTAGAGGCAGATCTTCTGAGGTGGCTCTTTTTGATGGGGGAGAGTTTGCCCGATTTGATCGCTGTTGCAAAAGCTAACTTAAAAGAGGAATATTTTCGTGTTGGAGCTGCCCGTTTGCTCTACGAAAAATTTCTCAAGGCAATCGAAGAAAATCTCCCCCGCGATCTCCTCTCTTTGGCCATCGATTTGGAAAATCCAGAGCATCAGCTTTTTCTAGCGGAAATTTTGCAAAAAAGGGTCAACCGAGAACGGGCTCTTGCCTGCTTTATCGAGACGGTGCAAAGAATTTTGGAGCGGCGCTGGATGTATCAAAGAGAAGAGATCAAGTTGAAAATTTTTAGCGGCACCTGCAGCGAAGAAGAGGTTTTGGAACTCGCTCGCAAATTTGATGAGATCAAACGGCTCCGCCCCGAGGTAACCATTCCCAAATGATCCTTTTATTATGCGCTTTTTCTTTCCTCTTCCCTCCCAAAACGGAGCACATCTTCCTCGCAAACGGCTTTTCTTACACTGAAAACCTCTACTTAGAGCCGAAAAGTCGCACCTTTTATCAATTGGGAATTGAGAAAATAGATCCCCTTGAGACGAGAAAATTTTCCATGCAGCAGGTGCAAAAATTGCCGTTTCACTTCCGAACACAAGTCATACCCGACACGACTGTGCTCATCTTTGAGCGCAACACAACGCCCAACCACTGCCACCATTTTTTCCATTTTCTTGAACACCTCATCGGCCTTTGGAGTTTTGGAGGAGAAGCATGTCGAGAAAATGTAAAACTGTTTCTCTTTGTCGGCAATGGGACCCGGCAGTTTGAATGGGAAGGGGTCAATCAGACATCGATCCACCTCGTTCAGGCCCTTTTTCCAAATGCGAAAATCGCCCATTGGAAAGAGTTCATCAAAGAGCGCCGCCATCAGCTCATCCGCTTTGAAAAAGTGCTCAGCTCAGACCGGGCCATGGAGATAAAAAAAGAGGAGCCCTATCCAACGGAGCGCTACATGGGTGGCTATTTTCAAAAGCTCGAACCAAAAAGGATCGATCGCTTAAGCAAAGCTGTCTGGGATTACGCGGGAAGGAAAAAGGAACTTTCAAAGAAGAAAAAAGTGACCTATGTGACGCGCAGCGCCCCTCGCTGTTTGGCAAAAGAAGAGGAGCAAACTCTTTTGGAGAAAATAGGGCAACTCGAAGGTGTAGAACTTTGCATTGTTGATTTTGCAAAAATGCCTTTCAAAGAGCAGATTCAGATCGCCGCCAACACCGATGTGTTGATTGGCGTTCACGGCAACGGCTTGAGCCATGCTCTTTTTTTACCGGAAAAAGCGACGCTCATTGAACTTTTTCCACCCAACACTTTCCGGGTCGAATACAAAATTTTTGCCGAACTCAGAAAACTGAACTACTTCGGCTGGGAACCATCGACAGGTTGGAACAAAGCCAAAGAGACGTTTGGCCCCACAGTCGATCTCCCGGTTTTTGGCATCGATATCGAAAAGATCATTTCAATTTGTCTCTTATGAGACTACTCTCATTCTGTCTTTTCCTCGCCTGGAACGGGGGAAGGAATCTTCGATGGGTAGGCCTCTTCTAAAAAAAGAAAGGCCTCTGCAGCTGACCATCGTTTTTCAGAGTCTGGTTCGGTCATTCCGTGGATCAGGTTTTGGAGGCTGATTGGCACCTCTTTTCTCATTTCAACCCATTTAGATTTTAGCACTGAAATCCCCTCATCATATTCTGGAAATTGAGGCCAATCTCTGGTCATCACCAGACTATAGAAAACAAGCCCAAGTTTCCAAACGTCAAAGGGGGGAGAAGGGGTACCATTGAATCCAGGAGGATAATACGGAACGTAGGAGTCGCCGCACTTTTCTCCATGCGAACGAAAATACCCAAAGCAGGTGAAGACGGCTCTCATTTCATCATCTCGGCCGCTGACCAAAATATTTTTCTCGTGAAGATTAATGAACGTCCCATACTTGGATATATAAATAAGGCCTGAGAGAAGATCTTTCATGATCTGGATCCGCTCCTCTAGCGTTATGGGTCTATCACACTCAAGTTTACATAGGTCCGCTTCAAAGAGTTCCTGGAAAAAAACCGGGTGTTTTTCTTGACTTTCGCTCATAAAATAGATGGGGATGATCCCCCTTGTTCCTTTGAGTTTTGTTAAAATCTTAACTACCTTTTGAGCTTCTTCCGAATCTCCTTTTACAATCTCTTTGCAACACCATTTCCTCGAGTTGAGTTCCACACAAAGTTTGAATTTGTGATCGCCATCTTCTCCTAAGGGCGGGCTCCCTTTCAGATTCATAAAAACAGAGCATTCTTTCGGATCGTTGGCTCTAAATAGATGAAACCCCACAGGAGCACCGGAGTCTTTTCTTTTCACATGGGAATGGGGCTCATTAGAAAAGAGGATAGTTTGAGCGATTGCCCCTGCCACCTGAGCAATTTTGGTGAGAGGTATGAAAGACAGTTTTGGATAGCGGTCCTTCATCTCTTTGCTATTTGCGAGGATCTTTTCTAGCTGTGAATGAAAATGGCTGAAAACATCTACGATCTGAGCCACTTTTGAATGCCAATCGTCTCCGAGAGGCATATGCAAGCGAAAGCGAAGACTGTTCTCATCGAGTTTGATGTTCACAACTTCTTGAGTTTGCCTATTCAATACGGGGATCCCTCCACCATCTTTTACATATTTGATGGCCAGATTTTGCTTCCAATAGAGCTCTTCTAGGGGGGAGAAAAGGACCCGTTGTCCATCAAATTTTGCACTCAAAGACATAGAATCCTCCTGCTTTTTTGAATGGAGGGGATTTTAAAAGAAAGTCTATCTACTTTGCAAGGGAGAGTTTTTCAATCACAAATTGTTCGAGTGCATCAGGTGATTTGATCTTTGGAGGCAAAATAAATGTCCTCTTCTGCGTCTCTTTGCCGCACTGTTTTTCTATAAGGAGCGAAAGATTGGCAAATCTGAGAAGAGAAATCTGTTTTTCACTCGCAAAAGTGCGGATCCGGGTGAGGTGATAAAGCCATAGGACGGGCGGAGGCGGGGGGCCAAATCGATCTTGGAGCTCTTCTAAGAGCGCATCCGCTTCTTTGAAGCTCATCGCCTCGCCAAATCGGTAATAGATCTCCATGCGCAAAGAGACCTCATTGATGTACTCTTCAGGGAGTCTCGCGTCGTAAGAAAACTCCATTTTTGTCTCATTGAACGAGATGGGCGCTCGCTTTTTCAAAGCGTCGATGGCTCTTTTGAGCATTTTGCAATAGAGGTGAAATCCGACGGCAGAGACCTGTCCCGATTGGGAAAGGCCAAGAATGTCGCCAGCACCTCGGATTTCCAAATCGCGCATTGCAATTTTCATCCCTCCGCCATAGCCGCTCGCCTCGACAAGGGCGCTCAGTCTTTTGCGTGCAGGTTCTGGAAGGTTCACATTTTTTTGAATGAGAAAATAGGCGTATGCTGTCCGATTCCACCGCCCCACTCTCCCTCTGAGCTGGTAGAGATCGGCAAGCCCATAGGTATCTGCCCGATCGATCAGAATCGTATTTGCATTCGGAATATCGATCCCGTTTTCAATGATGGTGGTTGCAAAGAGAAGATCGATCCCATTTTGCTTGAAGCTATGAAAGACCTCGTCGACGGCGTCGGGATCCATCTGGCCGTGCACGATCCCGATGCGCAAAGAGGGGATTAGCTTTTGGATTTGGTTTGCCCGAGAATAGATCGATTCAACCCGGTTATGAATGTAAAATGCCTGGCCTGAGCGGGCCATTTCTCGCATCAGCGCGTTTTGAATCACTTCACTATCCATCTCAGCGATAATGGTCTTGATCGGGAGCCGATCTTGCGGGGGCGTACTGATCACCGACATGTCGCGCGCATGGACAAGTGACATGTAAAGAGTGCGCGGAATCGGCGTTGCCGAGAGGGTCAAACAATCGACCCCCACTTTAAATTTTTTCAAATGCTCTTTCGCCTTGACCCCAAAGCGCTGCTCTTCGTCGACGATGATGAGACCCAAATCTTTGAAGTGGACGTCTTTCGAAAGGAGTCTATGAGTGCCGATCAAAATGTCAATAGTGCCAGAGGCCACTTTTTCAAGAGTCTTCTTCACCTCTTTGGGCGTGTGAAACCGGGAAACGACTGCAATATGGATGGGAAAAGAGTCCATCCTCTGCGAAAACGTCTCAAAATGTTGCAACGCCAAAACAGTTGTTGGCACTAAAACAGCCACCTGTTTTTTCCCATCTGCCACCGCTTTGAATGCGGCCCGCATAGCCACCTCAGTTTTCCCATATCCGACATCGCCCAAAATGAGCCGATCCATCGGCTTATCTGAGATCATATCCTCTTTGAGCTCTTCGATTGCCCTTTTTTGATCTTCTGTCTCAACGTAGGGAAAATCGCTTTCAAATTGGACAAAATCACTCCCATCTTTCGGATACCGAAATCCCCCTTCCACGGCCCGCTTTGCATAGAGCTCTAAAAGTTCATTTGCATAGCCCACAATTTGCGCTTGCGCCTGCGCTTTCACTTTTTGCCAGCGCTTGCTGCCGAGTTCACTTAAAGAGGGGGGGGTGTCTCTGGCGCCGATGTATCTCGACACGAGGTGCGCCTGCGAGAGGGGGACAAAGAGTTTGCTTTTTTCTGCGTATTGCAAAATCAAAAATTCGGCCTCTTTGCCCAGGTGATTAGTCTGCTTTTCCATGCCGACAAAGCGTCCAATTCCGCTGTGATAGTGGACGACGAGATCGCCTGGCGTCAGCTCGTGAAATTCAGATGCGGGCGTATGGCTTGTGCTGCGCCATTTTTGCCGCCGGATGTGGCTCCGATGGGAAATTTCGGAGTTGGGAATGACGACAAGGCCATTCAAGCAATACCCGTGGGTCAAATAGCCCCTTTCAAATTTGGCATTGGGAGGGATTTTTTTTCCTTGAAAGAGCCCTTTTTTCACCTCCTCCTCTTCGCTCTCATTTGCGCTCAAAAATAGGAATTTGAGATCGGGATCTAGCGGTTCGCCCGGATGAAAACAGCTCTCCACCGGGAAAAAGCGGTGTTTAAAACGCTTTGCATGGAACGGGTGGTTGAACATCTCAAACTTCTCTTCCAAATGGAGATCGGTGCAAAAAATGTGTCTTTGATTTTTCCATTTTTTCAAAAGGTCATTGAGCGAGTAAAAAAAGAGCGATTGGGCGGCCGGCATCGATTTGAGTTTGACGTAAAGGTCTTCGATCGCGAGCAAATCATCCCAAAAAATGACAAAATCATCGAGGTAATCGGCAATATTGACGAGCCGTTTTGCCTTTTGGATGAGATGCAGCTCTCCCGCAGGGCATAAGAATAATTTTTCCCCTTTCCCGATCGACTTTTGCCCCACAGGATCAAAGAGGCGCATCTCTTCAATCTCATCGCCAAAAAAGGCGATCCGAAAAGGATCACTCGAGCTGATAGGAAAAATATCTAAATGGCCTCCCCGAATCGCAAATTCCCCTTTGTCCGATACGACTGCAGCCCTTTTGTAGCCGAGATCCATCAAAAATTGGGGGAGCGCATCGAAATCGAGCCGCGTCCCTTTTTCCCAGGTGTGGAACAAGGGAGCAAGGGCCTCTTTAGGGATCACCTTTTGCAAAAGGGAAGGGAGCGGACAGAGGACAATTTTGGGCCCCTTTGCCGATGTGAGCTCGTGGAGGGCCTCAAACCGTTTTCCCAAAATGTCGGGACTCGGCGGGATCTCTTCTCCCGGCATCGCCTCCCAAGCGGGAAACTCAACGGCTTTGCCAGGGCAAAAATAGCTGAGATTATCGAAAAGCGTATCTTCGCGCATCCCTCCCGTAATGAGGAGGAGTGAGCGCTCTTTGGCAAGTTCACTTGCGAGATGGGCTTTTGGTGCATCCCAAAGCCCTTCGATTAAAAGGGAGCCTTCAGGTAGCATTTTGCAACAGGTGCCGGATTTTATCGAGCGCCTTCGGAAGGCCGAGCGGATCTTTCCCTCCTGCCTGAGCCAGCGTCTGTTTGCCCCCTCCTCCTCCCTGAATGAGCGGCGCCGCCTCTTTGATGAGCCCGGCTGCGCTCACTTTGTGTTCGGCGAGATCGGCACTGACAGCGATGAGGAGCTGACACCTTTCGCCCACTTTCGCCCCGAGCGCCACGACACCCGATTTGAGCTCTTGCAGAAGATCGCTTGCAAATTCGGCGAGCTCATCTGAATCGACATTCACCTCTTTTGCGATGAGCGAGATTTTGCCTACCTTCTCCACGCCTGAAAGACAGATTTTGATCAGCCCCTTAAGCTCTCGCTTTCGAAATGCTTTTAACTCTTGAGAGAGCCTCTTGTTCTCTTCGAGGAACAGCTCCAATTTTTCCATTGCCCCCGATATTGGCGCTTTGAGCGTGGAGGCGACTTGCTGCAAAAGATCCTCTTCCTGTTGGATATGAGCTTCTGCATATTTGCCGCTCATCGCCTCAATCCTTCGGACCCCTGCGGCGATGCTGCTCTCTTTAAAAATCTTAAAAAGGCCGATCGTTCCGGTGCTTTTCGCATGAGTGCCCCCGCACAGCTCTTTGGAGAAGTCGATGTCGATGACGCGCACTTTTTCCCCATACTTTTCCCCGAAAAACTGTTTGATATCGTCCCTTTTTTGCGCCTCTTCATAGCGAATTTCGTAGGTGCCCACCGGCTCATTTGCGCGGATCTTTTCGTTGACGAGGTTTTCAATGGCCCTCAGCTCGGTCAATGAGACGGCCTTGTGATGGCTGAAGTCGAATCGGAGCCGCTTTTCATCGACCAAGGAGCCCGCCTGCTTGATGTGGGGGCCGAGCACCCGCTGCAAGGCGAAGTGGAGGAGGTGAGTGGCTGTATGGTTGTTTTGGATCTCTTGGCGCCTCGTCTGATTGATCTCAGCGCGCAAATTTGCATTTTTGCGAATCGTTCCCGCTCCCATTTGGCCGAGGTGAGCAATCACGCCTGGGTAGGGGGCTTTGCAATCGCTCACGTGAAAGGGGCCGATCGTCCCCGTATCTCCCACTTGGCCCCCCATTTCCGCATAAAAGGGGGTTTTGTCTAAAATGATCAGCCCCTCTTGCCCCTCGTGAATTTCGTCTGTGAACTTTCCATCGACGACAATCCCAATCACGTGGGCGTCGAGAGAGGTTTTCTGATACCCTTCAAAAAGAGAGGGCTTGTGGGTTTTCGCAAAATCGGCAAAAAAGTTGGGATCGAACTCTTGCGCCGACAGTTTTTGCGCTTTTCTCGATTTCTCTTTTGCCCCTTCTTCGAGCGCCTTAAAGAGGGCTAGATCGACCGACAAGTGCTCGTCTTTGGCGATGAGGAGAACCTCTTCTACCGGAAGGCCGTAGGTGTCCTTCAGCTTGAAGGCATCTTCCCCGCTGATTTTTTGAGTGACCTTGGAGCGCTCAATCACGTTGGAAAGAAGTTGGCCCCCCCGCACTAAAGTGCGGATAAACCCTTCCTCTTCGTGAGTTAAAATTTCTTGAATGCGCGGGCCACAATTTTGAAGTTCAGGAAAATCTTCTCCCATCAGCGAAAGAAGGGTCGGAAAGACGTTTGCCAAAAATGGATCTTGGAGCCCGAGCATTCGCCCATATCTGACGGCTCTTCGTAAAATTTTTCTAAGGACATAGCCCCGATCGGTGTTGCTCGGCTGCACCCCATCGGCGATTGCAAAGGAGAGGCTCCGGATGTGATCTGCAATCACGTGAAAGGGAGCCTCGCCTTTATATTTTTTCCCCGAGATCTTTTCCACTTGGGCAATGAGGGCGCGCAAAATGTCCGTTTTGAATACGTCGTCGACCCCCATTCTGAGAGAGACCACCCTTTCAAGACCAGCGCCAGTGTCGATCGATTGTTTGGGGAGGTCTTCCATTTTCCCCGAAGCGTCTTTGGAGTATTGCATGAAGACGAGATTCCAAAACTCGAGATACCTCTCTCCCGAAAGATCTTCGCTCGGATTCTTGGCAGGGCCATATGCCTCTCCTCGGTCATAGAGGAGCTCAGAGCAGGGGCCGCAAGGGCCTGTATCGCCCATGGCCCAAAAATTTTCTTTTTCCCCGAAGCGGACGAGCCGCTTTTGAGGGACATGTTTTTCCCAAAGGGCAAAGGCCTCGTCGTCCTCTTTGTAGACGGAAATCCACACTTTTTCGGGGTCTAGGCCAAAGACGTGCTGCGTCACATCCCACGCGTAGCCGATCGCCTCTTTTTTAAAATAGTCGCCGAAGGAAAAATTGCCGAGCATCTCAAAAAAGGTGAGGTGACGGGAGGTGTGCCCCACATTTTCGAGATCGTTGTGCTTGCCGCCCACCCGAATGCATTTTTGGGTCGTCGTCGCCCGCGTATAGTCTCTTTTTGATTTTCCGAGAAACACATCCTTGAATTGGTTCATCCCCGCATTGATAAAAAGGAGGCTCGGATCGTCGTGCGGAACGACAGGGGAGGAGGGGACGACAAAGTGGCCTTGCGTTTTGAAATAGCTCAAAAAGGCCCTTCGAATCTGTTGGGACAACATACGGGTTTTCCTTCAGTCAATTCCCGAACATTGTAGAGGGGCGCTACGGAAAAGTCAATCAGGTTATTGCTCTTGTTTCTGCTCGCTAGTGGGTGTGTTGCATAACCCCCATCCACGTTTTTGTGTAGTGAAGACAGTATCAACGGTAAGAACGATGTAACGATGTGAACGATAGTGCATTACAAAATGTTTTTATCGTTTACATCGTTATATCGTTCCACCGTTTTTTTGGAGAGTTGGGAGAAGGTCGTCTCTATGAGCAACAGGGGTTATGCAACACACCCCTCGCTAGTGCTCCATCAAGCCCAAAATGAGGAGTTGGACCGCGCCAAAGCCCCGGGATTGAGATTGTCGGAGAGGGGGTAGTATCGAGGCAATACAACCCCCCTCTCCGACAACTCAATCGCGGGAGCTTTCGCGTGGGTCTAACTCCTCATTTTGGGCTTGATGAAGCACTAGTTTGAGTTTTGCGCGTTTTGTTCAGAACTGCCAAGCGCATCAGAAAGTGATCTACTGGCCCTGACAAGAACAGTAACTTCTCTCATAAGCGTTTGGACCTTATCAAAGGACCTTCTGGTAAAAAAGTCATTAGTTAGATAAATACTAGCTATAGTGCTAGCTATTTTATCGGATGTGTCAAGCGCCCTTTGAATTATTGAAGGGTCGATATTATCTGGGGCGGATAATTTGTAGGATAACGCCGTACATACACCTCCGACCCACCTGTTAGCCGGGGCAAAAATGGACATGAGCTGCTTGGGTTCTTGTTGAAAAGCGAGTCCCAGATTCGATAAAAGTTTTGTCGCAGCATTGAAAATGGTTCCGAGCGTGGAGAAAAACTTGCTGGGGCTTAAATTATCCATCTCCTCGACGAATTGGCGACACGCAAGTATCAAATCTTGGCGGGAAAGCATCAAACGGCAGCGGGGATCGTCTAGATCCATACCCTGTGCATTTTGAAACGGATTATTATTGAGATTAGTGGTCGGTATCATGTATATTATCCTTTATTTTTTAAAACAATTATAAACAAATTAATCGGTTTTATTCAACGTAAAATATAATCATTTCCGGTATAGACATCCTCTTATCCCGGAAATGCGGATTATTTCATCCGCTAGGCAAAAATGAGACAAAGTGCGCGAGCGCGGCACACGGGGGGTCCCCAACGACGCTTCGTCGGAAGGGGTGAGGATGCCAGATCAAAGCGAAGGCGCCTCCGACCGAGTGGGGGGGGGGTTCAATAGTAAAACTATTGGTCCTCGAGGAGGGTTGATATGAGAAGGCCGCAGCAAGCAGATTGCCACCTATTTGGATCTCGGGTTAATAACTTGCCTATCGCAGTACTCTTGGATCCCTGGAATAGAATGCTTTCGGACGATCTCTTCAACCTGACTTTTTGCAGTGATGTTATTGCTTTCAAGATATCGTTGAACCTTTCTTCCGTAAGTTTTCATTTTCCTTTCGACTCGCATGTTGAGTATTCTTGTCTCATTTTCCATATTCACACTTTCTTTGAGATCATTTTTTATAGATTCTGATGCTAACTGCCCTTTTTTATTCACAACCACACTTTGTGGCGAATCAATAATCGGCTTGATGGCATCATAATATTGGCAGGCCCTCTTCATTCTAATAGGCAATGAGATATAATGGACCTTTCGAGTTAAGGGCATAGCAGGCTCAGATAACTTGTAGATATCCTCATATTTTTCTTGATTTCGCAACATAAAAGCTCCATCTAATGAAAAATAAGAACAGCCAAGTCCTTTCTGTAATTTTTCCTCGCTCTTCGGGACAAAAAATTCGGATAAAGCATCTTTCGAAAGAGCATTTGCAATTCCATATAAGAGTACATCATGGCTCCCCAAAGGATCGCAGACAAACATCTTTATTCTGGGTTGCGGATTCGATTTATCGATGGTCACCTCTCCAAAAAACGAGTGTCCTCCAGCTCTTCTGACGAACTGAAACCGATGTATTGAATTTTTTGTCGGGTTTTCTACAAGGCGATTTATGAATTGGATAAGATCCCTAATCTCAGGGATAACATAGACAGAAGTTACCCCTTTTGCAGCAATGACAAGAGCGATTTCAGCAAGTTCAATGCTTCCTAATCGGTTAAATTTCTCATTTAAATTCCATAATTTCTTCCCTTCTGAAAGAGATTGATTCATAGCGGGAGCTGGGATAGTTGCTGGGCGGGGCAGATCCTGCAAAGCCCGCATCCTCTGGATGAGTTCATCAACATTTCTAATTGAATGTAACCGTGGTATCTGATCTCTCAGTCTACTAGGTACAGCGGCAATCGCATTTAAAAGGGCAATCGCCGATTGAACATTCCTATTCGTATTTTCTAGGTGTCTATATCGAGTACAAATGTCCTCTCTTTCATCAGCAGGAAGGGCTGCAATCGCATTTAAAAGGGCGATCCTATCTTGAACAAGCATTCTTTCGTTCGAAAGGTAGCGACATTGGGTGCAAATATAGCTCATTGAATCAGCAGGAAGGGCTGCAATCGCATTCAATAAGTCAATTTTATTCTGATCGCTTTCATATTCTCTTTCTCCAAGCAGAGCCCTATATTGATCGCGGATATCGCTGAGGTTGTCAGCAGGCAGCTTAGCAATTGCGTTCAATATCGCAATTTGGTTTTCAAGGCTTCCATAGCGCTTGAGCAATGATTTTGCCATTTCTATGAAGTGATATCTTTCTATTACAGACATTTCTTTAACGATTTTTTCGACAACTCTCTTCAGCGGAATTACTTGATCATGGGAAATAACATTATCTTTCAACGGGCAGTCCCATTGAGAAGATTCTTCCCAATCTAGCCACCGTATTCTTTCGGCTACAGACATATGCTCATATATTCCCTTTTTAGCTGCATCGAGAATCCTCTTTCTGCCAAAATCGCTTGAGGCAGTAACTTCATCCTGAGCCTTTAGAATATCCGCGATTTCTTCGCTCTTCCACAGTCCTTCTGCAAATCTTACATCGGGCTCGTGATTTAAAGATTGAAGCGCAGTTAGAAGAATAAACCTATCCTCAATGCTCATCTGATACTTAAAAAGTGACTTGGTTTTTACAATCATGAGCCACTTTTCTTTAGGAAGCCCGGCAACAGCTCGATAGACCATAGCTACTGCCTTACCATCCTTGAGCCCACAACTAGCGATCCGCCCACTTTCGATAAGATTCATCCAATCTTCTTTTGAGAACCCGAAATACATGTTTAAAAAGGCAACTTCTTTTATTACCTCGCTTTTACTTGTAACGCCATGAGAATAATCAAATATATTCGAAGCAAATCCACAAACTTCTTTTTTTTTATCTTCAGAAATCGCTTCCAAAGCTGAAACAATTTTTAATTTTTCATGGAAGGTTTTCTCTCCCCAAAGAAGATTTTTTGTCTCTGCCCTAGGAAACATGGTTTTAAAAATGGAAATCATAAATCAGATCCTATCATTCAATATTTTGCTGAATTGACTCCAGTTCATCCGTAATATCCCTAAATTAAATCACAACAAAATAACTGTTATTAATAAAAACAATTTTAACATATTAATTTAAATTTGTAATTAAATATAAAACGTATTTTTTTATTTAGATTTACATGCAATTGATTATAAGTCGCTTGTGGTTTTTATTGTGTGGCTCTGGAGTTTGGACTGATTTCGCGAGCGTCAGCGAGTGAAATTAGTCCAAACTCCAGTCAAAGGGGTTTTTTCTGCTCTTTACATGCTAATAACCAGTGACTTAACGTATATTTTTCGTTTCCAGTAAAATTTTATAACTAAAAATGGAATAAAAAATTTACTTGGGCTACAATTGTATGTAATTACTAATAAAATTTGAGGCAATAGTTGTGAGTTCGTTTTTCGGTGCAATTAAAGCGTTTGCTGACAGTGAAACAAGAGGATTATTGAGCGGAAAGTCTTTCAGAGAAAAATTGAAGATTGGTTCCGCTTTAGCAGCAATCGATAATAACGATAAAAAACAGGTTTTAGATCTAACTCAGCATATATTGTGTCATGATCCTTGTTATCATGGATCTACCCAAATATGAAACATATGATGTCTTTGAAGCAAAACTGAATCAGTCGATTGAGTTCATTGTAGGCGGAAATCGAATAGGTCTGGTCTGATTTAGAAACAGGGGACCTGCAAATCTTCCACACGACCTTTGTGCACATATCTTGAAAATTAAGTTCGGTAAGACATATGATGCTCCGGATTTTAAACAAAGGATTGACTATGATTTGCATTTACCGAGACGTGTCCTACTGGCTTCATTGCGCGCCAAATGCGCCCCGTTTAAGCCAACAAAGGGCTGCTCAATTATTATGTGAGATGAAAAAACAACAAAGCACTACGCCCCCCGCTCCTCGGTATGTAGGTAATAGGAGGGTCGTACAAGTGACGTTGAGCATAGAGGTAGATAGCAATCAAATTCGAATAATAAAAGAGGTGGCGAAAGGGACAATACTAGGGGACTGAGTTAATTTTGTTTCTGCTCGCTAGTTTGAGTTTTGAGCGCTTCGTTCAGCCTGCTAACTTCTTCTTTAAGCGCTAGAAACTGTTCTTTGAATTTTCTGCTGAATAAAAAATGTTTCCCAGATGCATAAAAAGTAGCTATTTTTTCGAGTGTCGTAAGTACGTTTTCAATTGTTGGGGGGACAGTATCTTGGGAGGGAAATTTGTCGTTTAACGCGTCAGATACATGCCCGATCGCCTTGCCGGCCTGCGCAAAAATGGTCCTGAGCCATTTGGAGTCTGGTAGAGGATTGCCTGCCTTCTCCCCTAGATTTGATAAAAGTTTTATCGCATCATTGAGAATAGTTCTGAGAATGGAGGAGCACTCGCTGATGCTTAAATCCTCGATCTGATGGAAGAATTGGTAACTAGTAAACGCCAAATGGTGGCTAGAATCGGCTAGATCTATGCCCTGCTTTTTAAGCATGTCCTTTCGAACGGAGTAAATTTCGAGATATTTACTAATAGCAGCAAAAACCTCCACAAAATAATCTTTATGAAGGGGAGTTATTTCTTGTTCACTAAGTAACATGCTTGCTAATCCCGAAGCGAACTTTTCTGAGAACTGACTCGCCAAAAAATGTGTCTTTTGAGCAGTATCTGCCAATATGTAACACTCCATCATTTTCCGCTTACTAATGTCCGGATCTGCTGGACCCCAAAGCTTAGTACAAGCCTCATGAAGTGTCTGAATTTCCTTAATAGCATTAGCTGTCTTCAGGCGAAAAATTTCGGGATTAGCAGCACACCTATCTGTTAAATTGTCACAGGCATCCGTTGTATTTTGAAACAGATTATTTAGATGAGAGGTCGTAATCATGTGTATTACCCTTTATTTTTTAACAAAGATTTTAAATGAAGTAACGAGTTTTATTCAATAGAATAAATGAAACTATCCCATCAAATCCACAGATTATTCGGAGTACACTCCGGATAAAAGAGCAAAACCTCGGAGTTCATTCCGGATGTTTGAGAGTGTCCTAGCAGAACAAAATCCTCATTGGGTTGGTACCATTTACGACCAAGGGATTGGAAGAGAATGCCTTAAGCATATGCTTAGACTGTTAAAAGCCCAGCAAGTCATTTCCTTACGGGGGTTCATTGGGCCGGTAAAAGCACAAGGATACTTCTTATTTCTTGAACGATTTTGAGCTCTTCCCCACAATATATTCTAAAAGTGAGCATTCATGGAAGAAGATCTGAAGAAGAGTTTGAGTAAAATTGCGAATACGATCCGGCAACTTTCAATGGATGCAGTGCAAAGGGCTAATTCAGGTCATCCGGGGATGCCGATGGGGTGTGCGGAGCTCGGTGCCTATCTTTACGGCATACTCCTCAGACACAACCCGAAAAACTCAAAGTGGCTGAATCGGGACCGGCTCGTCCTTTCAGCGGGCCACGGTTCGATGTGGCTCTACTCCTGTCTCCATTTGTCTGGTTTCAATTTATCTTTGGACGAGATCAAGCGCTTTCGGCAGCTCCATTCAAAGACGCCGGGGCATCCCGAATATGGGCTCACAGATGGAGTGGAGGCGACGACAGGGCCTTTGGGCCAGGGGGTCGGCAATGCAGTGGGGATGGCGCTTGGGCTGAAATTGCTCGGGGCCAAATTCAATCGAGAGGAATTTCCCCTATTTGACAGCAAAGTGTATTGCATTGCGGGCGATGGGTGCATGATGGAGGGAATCTCTTCGGAAGCCTCCTCTTTTGCCGGGCATCTCAAGATCAATAATCTCGTTTTAATCTACGACTCGAATCACATCTGTCTCGATGGGCCCCTTTCGGAGTGCATGTCCGAAGAGACGATCCAACGCTACAAGGCGTATGGCTGGGACGTGTTTGAATGTGACGGCTATGATTTCGATCAGATGAATGCGATTTTCACGAAGATTCGCGCCTCGCAGGAGCGGCCCGTTCTCATCGTATTGCACACAATTATCGGCAAGGGCTCGCCGCACAAAGCGGGGACTCACAAAGTGCACGGCGCACCCTTAGGCCCAGAAGAGGTGGCTGCGACGAAGGAGGCTCTTGGGCTTTCTCAAGAGGAGTTTTATATTCCGCAAGCGGTGATCTCATTTTTTGAGCAAAAACTTCCGAAAGAGGCTGCTTTGGAGGCCGAGTGGCATCAGATGTTTCGAAAATGGGCGGGCAAATACCCCGATTTGGCTGTCGAGTTTGAAAGAATGCAAAAGCGGGAATTGCCGGAAGATTTGGAAGTGCGGCTCAAACAAATGAAGCTCAAATCGCCCATGGCTAGTAGAGCTTCTTCTGGCGCTTGCATTCAGCTGCTTGCCAAAAATTTGCCGCAGCTCTACGGCGGCTCAGCGGATCTATCGGGCTCTGATGAGACGATGATGAAGGAGTATCCGATCGTCACTCCGGGGAATTTTGACGGGAGGAACATGAAATATGGCGTTCGGGAATTTGCGATGGCGGCGATGTCAGCGGGGCTCTCTCTTACGGGGATGATTCAGCCATTTTGCGGGACATTTTTTACCTTTAGCGACTATATGCGCAACGCGATCCGCCTGGCCTCATTATCGCCCTATCATGTGATCTACCAATTTACTCACGACTCGATTTTTCTCGGCGAAGATGGGCCGACGCATCAAGCGGTTGAGCAGCTCGCCTCGCTCAGAGCAATGCCTCGGCTTCACCTGATTCGCCCTGCCGATGCGCATGAGGTGAAAATGGCGTGGCTCGCTGCGTTGAGATATGAGGGGCCGACGGCGCTTGTCCTTTCAAGGCAAGGGCTCCCCGAGATCAAAGAGACCAATGTCCCTTATGAAGAGGGGATGGGAAGGGGGGGATATATTGTCAGAAGGGAAAAGGGGAGGCCCGATTACACCCTTTTTGCGACTGGATCGGAGCTCTCTTTGGCACTCGACACGGCGAGCGGGCTCGAAAAATTGGGCAAACAGGTGCGCGTTGTGTCAATGCCCTGTTGGGCCCTTTTTGAAAAGCAGCCAGAAGAGTATAAAAAATCGGTTGTCGAGGGGAATTTGGGGGTGCGGGTCGCCATTGAAGCGGGGAGTGATTTTGGCTGGCACAGATACATTGGGCGGCACGGAATTGCGATTTGCATGGAAGGATTTGGTCACTCTGCACCGGCGGCAGATTTGGCACAAGAATTCGGCTTTACTCCGGATGCAATTATCGAGCGGCTACTCAATGTTCAAAGCAGCACTTGAAGGGAAAAATCGGATGCGCCCCCCCGTTTGGCTCATGCGCCAGGCGGGGAGGTACATGCCGAGCTATCGGGCACTTAGGGAAAAATATTCTCTATACGATCTTTTTTTCACTCCAGAGCTGGCAGCCGAAATCACTTTGATGCCCGTGGAACAGCTCGGCGTCGATGCGGCGATCCTCTTTTCCGATATCACAGTGGTCGCTCTCGCCCTTGGGATGACTCTCGATTTTCAAGAAGGGCCTCTCATTCGGGGAGAGCTGTGCCCCACTTCGATCGATTGTTTAGAGCCAATTGCAAAGGCGATCCGGCTCATTAAAAATAGAGTGAAGGTACCTCTCATCGGCTTTTGCGGTGGCCCTTATACAGTTGCCCGTTACATCAATGGCGATGTGCGCCTCTTGGATCCCCTTTTGGAAGTGACGATGAAATATATTCGGATGCAAGAAGAAGCTGGTGTCGATGCGATCCAAATTTTCGATTCCTGGGCAGGGGAGCTTTCTCCTACCGATTTTAATCGTTTTTGCGCTCCCTATCTTAAAAAATTGATCGCCTCTACCCGAGTGCCGACCCTCCTCTTTATGAGGGGGGCATGCCGCTATGTCGATGAACTTGTAAAATTAGGGCCCAAAGCGATCAGTTTTGATTGGGAAATGCCCCTATCTGAAATGCGCAAAAAAGTTCCGATGGCAGTGCAGGGCAATTTGAATCCTGATCTTTTATACGAACCCCATGCTGTGATTCGAAATGAGACGAGAAAACTCATCCATTCGATGGGAGGTGATCCTGGATTCATCGTCAATTTGGGCCACGGCGTAAAAAAAGATACCCCCATCGACGGGGTGAAATGTCTCATCGATACGGTTAAAGACTTTGCTAATGGATAAGACGCAAGATCTGATTTACGTAGACCCTCTAGTTTTGGAAAAGTGGAATTGTGCTGTACCGCGCTATACGAGTTATCCGACTGCGCCGCAATTCCAGTCGATGGGGCCCGAAACTTATATCCAACATATCGAGAGATTTGATCAAACGACGAAGAAACCCCTTTCCCTTTACATTCACATCCCATTTTGCAAATCGATGTGTCTTTTTTGCGGATGTTCTGTTGTTTTGAACCGGAGTCCCGAAAGACAAACCCGGTATTTGCAACATCTGCACATGGAAATTGAAAAGATCGCTAGCTATTTTTCGCAAAAGCGCACTGTGACGCAGCTCCATTTTGGGGGAGGGACGCCCACATCGCTCTCCATTGAAGAGCTCAAAAAGCTCATGGAGCATATTCGGGCCCATTTTGTCTTTTCGAAAGAGGCTGAAATTTCAATTGAGATCGATCCGCGCACTGTATTTGCCGATCAGGGGGACAAATTGTGTGCGATCAAGGAATTTGGATTTACGAGAGTCAGTTTTGGGGTTCAGGATCTCGATCCTCTTGTGCAAGAGGCAGTGCGCAGGCGGCAAAGCGAAGAGATGACGGTATCGACATTTTTCAAGGCAAAAGAGCTCGGATTTGAGGGGATCAACATCGACTTGATTTATGGGCTTCCCCACCAGAGCGTAAAAAGTTTCGCAAAAACGGCAGAGAGGCTCATCGAATTGAAGCCCGACCGGATCGCCTTTTATTCTTATGCGAGTGTGCCGTGGCTCAAAAAGCATCAGAGGGCTATTCCCGAGGAGACGTTGCCGAAGGTGTCGGAAAAATTTCAGATTTATGTCGATGCGCGGCGCAAGTTTATGGAAGGGGGATATATCGCCATTGGAATGGATCACTTTTCGCTTCCCACAGATGCTATTGCCATGGCTTACCAGCAAAGGCAATTGACCCGCAATTTTCAAGGGTATTCGATTGCAAAAGCAGAAGATATGATTGGATTTGGCCTCACTTCGATTGGATTTTTGGAAAATGGCTATTTTCAAAATGAAAAAGAGCTGGAGATCTATCAGCAAAAGGGAGCGGCAAAACAGCTTCCCATCTCCAAGGGATATGTATTGAATGCAGATGACATTTTGCGCCGCAATATCATCCTCTCTCTCATGTGCCATTTTGAAGTGGACGAGTCATTTGCGCCTCTCGGGGTCATTGATCCTTTACTAGAAGAGGGATTTTTGGAAATCAAGGATAAAAAACTGATTGCCACTCCGTTGGGGCGGCTCTTTATCCGCAATATCGCCGCTGCTTTTGACGTTTACTTAAAAAAGGGGCAATTTTCGAGGGCTGTATGAAAGGGTCTTGTTGCATAAGATGGTAAAATAACCACCGAGGACACCGAAAACACCGAGGGGAAGGTTTTTACTTCAACATTGTCTAACCTCCATTTGGAAGTACCCGTTTTCCGATGACATTTGAATGAGCGATCTGTTACACTCTGCCGAATGCTTTAACTGAAGAAGCCATATGTTCGAGCTGGAAGATCCAACAACGGTTGATTATGCAGATCGCCCCCATGATGACCTGACGAAAAAGATCATAGGAGCGGCGATTGAGGTCCATCGAATACTTGGCCCAGGCCTGCTGGAATCATCCTATGAAGCTTGTCTAATTTATGAGCTCAAGCAGGGAGGGCTAAAAGTTGAATGGGAAAAGGCTATTCCAATCGAATATAAGGAGATAAAGCTCGATTGTGGGTACAGGCTAGATATTTTAGTGGAAGAGCAAGTCATTCTGGAGATCAAGGCGGTGACTGAATTAACAAAAGTTCACGAGGCTCAATTGGTGACCTATCTCAAGTTATGTGGATGTAAAGTGGGCCTTCTCATGAATTTTAACGTTAGGTATCTGAAACAAGGACTTCGAAGAATAATTGTTTAGGCCTCGCCTCGGTGTTTTCGGTGTCCTCGGTGGTTATTTTACCGCCTTTAATGCAAAGGACTTCGAAGAATAATTGTTTAGGCTTCGTCTCGGTGTTTTCGGTGTCCTCGGTGGTTATTTTACCGCCTTTAATGCAATAGGGCCTATGAGAGTGTTGATTGTGGGTGGCGGGATTACGGGTTTGAGCGCTGCCTGGTTCATTCAAAAAAAACACCCAAGTGCAAAAATCACCCTTTTCGAAAAAGAAAATCGACTGGGTGGATGGGTTGAGACAAGCGCGCAAAACGGTTTTCTTTTTGAAAAAGGTCCCCGCGTTTTCCCCATTTCCAAAAGTCCCCATTTATTAAAACTCATTGCCGAGTTAGGTCTTGAAATTTTGGAGTCGAACCCGTTGGCGAAGCAAAGATATATCCTTTGTGGGGGAAAACTGAAAACTCCTTTTTCCCTCTTGCCAAGATTTTTGTTTCCCATTCTCCGGGAATATTTCACTCTTCCTTCGCAAAAAGAGGACGAGTCGATCTTCGATTTTGCGGTGCGCAGATTCAGTCCAAAGGTTGCTGAACTGGTGTTTGATCCGCTCACTTTGGGCATTTATGCGGGCGATATTCGAAAATTGTCCCTTCGCTCCTGTTTTCCCGCTCTACACAAATGGGAGCAAGAGAAAGGCTCTGTGATCAGGGGCTTTTTGAGCGCGCCAAAATCTCCAAGAGGACTTTTTACTCTGAAAGGGGGGATGGAGACACTCATCCATGCGCTCGAAAAAAAACTCCAAATGGAGGTTCTACTGAATTGCGCAGTTGAAAAAATCGAAAACTATTCGCTGATCGCCGCCGGTAAAATTTGGCATGGCGATAAAATCATCTCCGCCCTTCCGCCCCTCTTGCCCAAAAAATCTCTTTCGATCGTCCACCTCGCCTACTCTGGCAACTGTTTCCCCAAAAAGGGGTTTGGATACCTCGTCCCCACATCGGAAAATGAGATGCTGTTGGGAGCCCTTTTTGATTCGGCGATTTTCCCCGAACATTTTCCAAAAGGGACGAGCTGTATTACCGCTATGGTGCGCATAGAGGAGTCGCAGCCGCTCGAAACGGCGCAGCGAGCCCTCGAAAAACACCTCAAAATCCACAATCCCCTGATCTACTCCGCCGTCCATTTTGCCAAAGAGGCGATCCCCCAACCCGAAGTGGGGTCTGGCTTTTTTGAAGGCGTCTCGGTCGATGCTTGTGTGCAAAGAGGAGAAAAGTTGAGCAAAATTCAATTCTGACTTGATTTTTTGGTCCCTTGTATGTTAAAAGATAGCCTCTTGATGACCCGGAGGGTTTTAAAATGCGATCGGATTTATTCGGATTCCAGGCCTGTTTGAAAGGGGAAACCCAGATTGCCTACCAATCTCTGTCTAAGGGCGAAGAGATAGAGATCGATCGACTTTTGCGATCTGGCGCTAATCAATATATCGTCCATTTTTTGGATCTGATGGGAGGTGCACTCACTATTGAGGGCACTTCTATGAGGGCCCTTACAGAGAAAAATGTAAAATTGCTAATTAAAGATTATTACAACGGCATTAAGGGAATAGAAGTAGAGCAAGGCAAGATTTCGGTCGGTCGTTTAGACATCATCCCAAATCGGGATACCCTGTGGATCCAATGGGAAAAATGAAAATCAACTGAACCTTGTTGAGCCCGAGTTTAAGGGATAATAGGGTCTTATCCAATTATTATCGGTTTTTTAGCGATTTTTGTGTTTACGGTAATCCAATTTTTTCGTATAATACTACTAAATATTTAAATGGGACAATTATATGGCGTCAAAAATCGCTAAAACAAACGAATATCGTGCGGAATTGCAAAATATAGATAAAAGAGCATTGGAGGAGCAAGGGGAAGATTATGCGGAAGACCCTACGAAGCTTCGGGCGGTAGTAGCCAAAATTTTAAGGGTACATCAAGAGAGCCGTATTTCCATGCCATCCGAGCTGCAATTTTTGTGCCACAACAAGAAGTTTAAGGATTCATGTGCATATGGAGATCGATGTCATTTTTCCCATTCAATTCCTGTTCAAATGGCGGCAAAGCTCATTTTGAAAGAAAATTATAAAGTAGTAGCATGTCGTCAAGAGAGCTCTTGTCCTGGGGCATTGCTCTGTCATTTTTACCACGAGGGGGATCCTGAGAGAAGTGATGTCCAGGATCGATCTTTAAAACACGTGCTTGCTCAAAGAGACAAGTTCAAAGCGACCATTGATGTGGATGATCCAGAAGAAGAGGATCTTTTTTCCCCTGAGCGTCCAATATCCCCATCCCCATCTGATGAGAAGGGGGCGCCTCCGGAGCCTCCAAAGCTAACGATTCGCGCTGTATATTCGCCTAAAACAATTGCTTATTTGGGGGAAGGCCTATTGCTTGAAATAGAGGGACTAGACATTTCAGCACAACATCCCTCTTTTCATTCAGAAAACATTTGGGGAGGGAGTACTTATTTCCCGGATGAAGACGTCAAAAAAGATGAAGGGGCTCAAGAGATTGTTAAGCCCTCCCCTTTAAGGCGAGAAAGGGAATTGCAACCTTTCTTTGGTTCATTGGATGTTGAACTAGAAGCGTTAGAAGAGGCGCCTAGACAACCCAAGACAACGATTGCTCAGATCGTCGCATTTGATCTTCAAGGAACTGAACAGCGCTCGATCGACGTACAACGCCAGCAAGCAAAAAAATATCCAAAAATCTTTGCCAGAGCGGTGGAAAAAGCAAAAGATCTGTTCCAACATTGTTCAGAAGCACTTCCTAATCCACACTGGAAAAAGTTCCCTTGTGTCCACAATACATCTTGCACACATAAAATTGATTGCCTTTTTGCTCACAATTTCGCTGTATCTGTCGCGAGGCGTGGCACTCACTTCGATCAGTAAATAAATTGCTTGATAAAATAATCTCTATAATTTGATTAATAAGCGAATCTGTGTTAGTATTAAAAAGGGTGAATTGGATTCACTCGCAAACTCCTAATAATATAATAACTTAAAAAGTTGGAGTCATTTTATGGGTTTTTTTATAAGTCCTGTCAATCGCCCTGGTCCCCGTTCTATTGGGGAAGGGGAAGCTAGCCCCATCAAAAAAGGGGGGAGAAAGGTGGAACCGCTGCTTCCGAGTGAAAGAAAGGCCATTGAGGCCGCATGGGAGCTTTCTCGAAAGATTCAAAAGAATTGGAACTCTTTGCCGCTGGAGGATCTTGCGGGAGAAATTGTCGATTTAGAGGAGAGGGTGACAAAACTTTCTCAAACATCGGAAAAAGTGACGCAGGTGAAAAGGGCAGCCGAAAGGCTCCATTTTCAATTTGTGTTTCCTATTTCGCAAGAGCTCGATTCTCGGCCGAGAGCGGATATGCCTGCATCGTTTGCAAAAGTGATCGGCAAAGTGGCAGAGCGAGTTTTTAAAACGCAGTCATTAGAGCCGTTAAAGCAGCTCAATTCGCCACAAATCAAAGAGATCATGCGCCAAGCAAAGGGGGGAGGATGAGTCCAGAGGTGTTATCGGAGGCGATGAAGGAGTATATCGATGCGCTCAAATCCCAAGTTGCCGTTGCGGAGGCCTTTTTTTTCGGAAGACTCGCGCAAGGGATGGAGGGGCTTTGGAACTTGCCCGAAGATGTGCGGCTCAAAATCGATCAGTTGATCTGGGAGGCTGCAGGAGGGGGGGCGGTAGATCCGACGCAAAAGGAGTCGCAAGGACTGATTGCAGCTGCGATCATGCACTCCTTAGAAGAGCGGATGGGACTGCATGAGGAATCAATAGGCGAAAATGAGGGGATGGGTTTCGGTTTTGAGTAGATCTCCATACTGATATCCGAAGGTTTTCAGGTACGTTGAGCGGGGGTCTTTTGGATTGCGGATATAGACAGCATTTGGGAGGGTAAAAAGGATCAAAAAAAGATCTGTCAAAACATGGGGCCAATCGAGGAGGAGGTTGGGCCTAAAAAAAAGGATATTTGAAGGGGAGGCCGGGACCGGGAGAATGCCGAGCGAAGATTTTTTATCGCAAGGGTTAGGATTGGAGACCATCGCCACTGCCAGAGTCACATTTTGAATGCTGAAAAGCTCTTTTAAAGAACCGCTCTTTGGGGGCCTATTTTCTTGTGTGACCCATTCGCTCATCCCGAGTCTGAGCCGTTTTTTCCCTGTAAGCTCCAATGCGATAGGGCCGATCGCCTTGATGAGAAATTTTTCTAGTCCCTTGTCTGTGCGCCACTGGTCTCTGTCAGGGGAATAGGGGATTTTTTCATGGTCGATTTCGAGTTCGACAAACCCGTTTTGAGTAAAAAAGGAGGCTTCAGGATCGGCAATGATTTTTTTCATTTTATTGGCCCCCGAGTTTAACAGAGGTTTCAATATTTCCTAGCTAGAAAAATTCTTTTGTCAGCAGCTCCCGCTGGTGGGCTTATTGATTTTTTTGGAGTCAGTCTGTATCCTAGGCCGCGTTGATTTTTTGGATGGACAATGGTTCCGTGTACCAATGTTGATAGTCATCGCAAGCAGCTGTGTTTTGAAAAATTTCCAGATACGCCATTAGATTATCTGGAATATCCAAGTATGGGTTCCCATTTAGTCTATTTCCAGGTAACTGATAAGCAAACTGGAAAAGTATTTTCAGTATTTATGAAAGGGACTGAATTGCGGCGCATCGGGATTTCTCTAACGACTTGGAAGGAATTGACAATCAGCAAGCCTGAAAAATTACCCGAATTGATTGGGAATGCTGCTGCAATCGATAGTCTGCTGGGAAGGGCAGCTGCAGTTGCCTCAGAGCATTTGTCTCCTCAATTTTTAACGTTTTTTACAGATCAAAGAACATTCGCAAATCGCGTAATCAATAGCTCTATATACGGAGGGGAGGAGCGTTCATCAGGAATACAAGGCGTTCCTGGGATGTATTTCCACCGAAAGGGATCTTCCGTAGATGTATTTATCAATTTAAAAAAGACTCCTTATCTGGGATCTGGCACATTTGGGAAAGTAAGAAAGGTTTTATGGCTATCAGCCCCCGAGGAAAGTTCGATGCTTGTTGTCAAAAAAGTATTCAAAGACAAGGCTGAAGAAAGCAATTCCTCGGAGTTTGAGAACGAAATACTCGCTCTTCAGAATTTTTCTAATAAAAGGGGGATCATTTCTCTTATTGCTGGAGGAAACTATGATAATAAATATGCTCTGTTTTTGCCGATTTACGAATGTAGTTTGTACGAATGTTTGTGCCAGCGTCCATTGCCTTTAGCAATAGATGAAATGTTGAGTATGATATCGCAATGGCTCGAGGGATTAGCGACTATTTCTGAGAAGGGAGTGCATGGGGACCTTTCTTATAGGAATTTACTTCTAAAAAGAGGAGATAAAGGGAAGGTGGAGGCAGTGATTGCTGATTTCGGTGCTTTTCGTCCATTCGGCCAGGAAGAACATGGATTCACAACACCCCTTTTTGGCTCGCCAGAGTATTTTGCAGAGGAGATGGTTACGCCTAAACAGGACGTTTGGGCAATGGGGATTTGTTTACACGAAATGTTCTCAAAGCAATGGCTTCCTTGTTCGGAGTTTGCTGAGGAGAAAATGGCTCTATGGACCGCTTCACTCAGTCCTCATTGGATTTTGAAGTATCCAACGGATCCAGAAACTCCCCAATTTCTTTTAGACCTAATCGATGCAATGCTGGACCCTCGCCATGACCATAGACCATCCGCCAAAGAAGCTTTTGAGCAGTTTTCAAAAGGGCTCTCTTCTTAAAGGGAACATTTCTATTTTGGGTTTACAAAAAAAATCTTTGAAGGTTACGATGGGGTGTATGAGATATCTCCTTTTTTTAATTGTTTGTCTTTCGATGCATGCCAAAGAGATGAAGCTGCTCGTCTTAAACATTGCTGCAGATGGCGCCCCCTATTACGTGGAGCTCCAAAAAATTTGGCGCACCTACATGAACTACGATCCAGAGCATGTGGAGTCCTATTTTCTAAAATACGATCCCAATCTAGATGTCCCTTATAAAATTGAAGACAGTGTGATCTGGTTCCGTGGGGAAGAGACCTACATTCCAGGGATTGCCGATAAAACGGTATTGGCAATGGAAGTATTGAAGCCGAGATTGAAGGAGTTCGATTTCGTTTTGCGGACAAACCTCTCCTCTTTCATCATCTTCCCAAGACTTTTGGAGTTTTTAAAGACGCTGCCAAAGACAGGCTTATACTACGCGTGTGAAAACAAAATTCTTCGCAAAGACGAACCCTACATCCCCTTTGGTTCGGGCGCTGCGCTCATTTTTTCACCCGATGTTGTCGAAATGATGGTGAAGGATAAGCATAAACTCATCGGGAAAGATCTCATCGATGACGTCTTATTTGGGTGGTTTTTTCATGAGAAAAAAGTGCCCCTTCGGATCGCGACGAGAATGGATATCTTGGACCTATTCACTTGGACTGCATGGAAGGATCGGATCCCTGAGAACCATTACCATTTTCGCCTAAAAAACCCCGACCATCGGAGAATGACCGACGAGCTGATGATGCACAAGGCAATGGTGAAAATGTTCTACGGCGTCAAGTGATGAAAGGGAGGTAGTTTTTCTGATGAATACATGAAAATCCAGCTTCTGGGTAGGTCTCTTTCCAAAGTTTTGGCGCATTTACTGATTGAGCCCATTTAAATTCATATCCAAAAAGATCTCCTTCTCGTTCTTCCACCCAATCGATCTCTTTTTGATCGTAGGTGCGCCAAAAAAAATTGTGACTCCAAATCCTTTTATATTCTTGTTTTTTTAACCGCTCTACTACGAGATAATTTTCCCATAATTCACCAACATCTTTTCTCCGATTCAACAGATTGAAATTATTCAATAATGCATTCAGAATGCCATTGTCACAAAAATAATATCTCGATGTTTTACTCACTTCTTTTCTCAGATTGCGACTGAATCCTCGGATATTAATAAGAACAAAAACCTGTTCAAGTAAATCGAGATATTTTTCGACTGTTCCCTTACTCATCGAGAGCTGCGTTGCCAATTCATTATGAGACGTTTCTTTGCCAATTTGAAAAGCTAATAAAATGAGGAGATCGATCAATTTTTTAGATTTTCGCACTCCATCAAAAGCAAGGATATCTTTGAGAAGGTAAGACGAGACAAGCTCGTGGAGATATTCTTTTCTAAGATCGTTATTCTCGTGAGTGATCACTTCAGGATAGGACCCATAGATAAGACGCGTTTCTAAAAGAGCTTTAGTCTGAGAGGCTGTTTCAATGTCGTTTAGCTCAATTTGGGAAATGGGATACATTTTTATGACAGATTTCCTGCCTGTAAGGGGCTCCCCTGTCTGATGAGCAAGATCAAAGGTGGAAGAGCCGCTCACAATCACTCGAACATCCGGAATCTGATCCACAATGAGCTTCAAGTTTGCGCCAATATCGGGGATATATTGCGCTTCATCAATGACTAAAAGATCTTTTTTCCCAATGAAAGATTTTAACTGATCAATGGAGTGACTTGAAAGGAACTCGCGAATAAAAATATCCTCTCCAGTGACAAAAAGCCCATTCTTCTCTCCCTCAAGGAATTTTTCGAGAAGGGTGGTTTTCCCCACCCTTCTCGGCCCCTGGATCACAGCAACCTTTCCAGGTATGGCCTTCATCTTCAACTGTTTTAAAGCTAATCTGGGTATGTAGGCAGGCCGTGTTTTCATAAATTCAGCCTATCAAATGGCCGAATTTATGTAAATTCAGCCATTTTAGGCCGTTTTCTCGCCTCCCCATCCAAGTGCCGATTGTATAGGTAGAACTTGAGGGTAAATAGGAGAGCTGAAGCGATCAACATTGCCATAAAATACCCCCACGCTTGAAAAGGGTTGACGTGCAAGTAGTAAATGCCGATATAACTGCTTCCGATCAGCAACAAATGGATCAGTGCAGAATACCGAAAGCACCAAGCGGCCAATCCCAACGAGCGAAGAGCTGCTTTATAAACGATAATGAACGCCTGAAGGACGATATAAAAACAGGCTGTGCGCAGAAGAGATTTGGCGATGATTTGCACTTTTACTACATCGAGTCCGTCGCTTTTTGTCCTGAGGGCGAGTTGGACTAGAAAATCGGAGCAGGTCCAGAAAAAAAGGGCAATTGTTCCCATCAAAAGAAGGGTGACTTGGAGTCCCGCGTGAAGGGAGCGGTTGGCTTCGAATCGATTTTTCTCCCCGAGTTGATGACTATACAAACTCAAAAGAGATCCAGAAATTCCCATCAAGGGCAAAAAGGCGATCCGATCCCAACTAAAAACGATACTCACTGCGACGCTCAATTCAGATCCATAGACGACCAACATATTGACAAAAAGAACAAAACAAAAATTGTTTATAAATTTTTCTGAACCGACATAAAACCCCTGTATAAAAAGGGATTTTATCCCCATTCTGAGAGATGCTCGCGAAAGTTTCCATGAAGAAATGGCCATCAAAGCAATCGTCGAAATGACATTGGAAAAGAGGAGGGCATACGCTGCTCCATCAGCTCCGTGAAAAAAGGGTTGAAAAGGGCCCAGCACAAATAGGTAACAAAAAAAAGTGTTGGACAAAAGGGCGACAAGGTTGGACAAGAGAATCGGTCGAGAATTTTTCACTCCAATCAAATAGCTTTCCAGACTCGTTTTGTACAAAAGAGGTAAATAGGAGATCATCGCGATGCGGAAATAGGAATTTTCTAGCTCTATGTAGTGAGTGGGATGCTGCAAATAGGAAAAGCAATACTGTCCCAGCGGGATTAAAAGCAAAATGATTGGCACGAAGAGCGTAGAGATTGCGAAACACTGCGTTAAAGTGCGATAGCACCCCTGGAGATCATTTTTTCCAAAACTGTTTCCGATGGGCGCAGAGGCAAACGAAAGAGCGTAAGAAAAAAGCTGATTGAAACTCAATGCAACAAACCCGCTCGTCGTTGCAACTGCAGCAAAAAGGGGATCTTTTGTCGACAATAGATACCGATCCAGGAGGAGCAAAATCGTCTGGATCCCTTGCGAGAGCACAATAGGAACGCTCAGCAAAAAAAAACTCTTATACATTTTCCGCTCAGCTGCTCAATGTATAGGTTCAAAGAGAAAATTGTCGATATATTTTTTAGGCGAGTCTTTGGAATCTCATGAGCGCCTCATCGATCACTTCTAGATTTGCAAAGGCGGAAAATCGGATGAACCCTTCGCCGCTCGGGCCAAATCCCGATCCCGGAATGGCCACTATATGGGCGTGTTCCAAAAGAAAATCGAAAAATGCCCATGAGCTTATTTTAGGAGGTGTTTTACACCACAAATAAGGAGAATCGACGCCGCCATAAACGGTGTAGCCGATTGATTTGAGCCCAAAGAGCAGTTTTTTGGCCCGCTCTTGGTATTGCCCAATCGCTTTTGCAATCGCCTTTTGCCCCTCTTCTGCGAAGAGAGCTTCTGCCCCTCTTTGAACGGGATAAGAGACCCCATTCGTCTTTGTATCGACCCTTCGCGCCCAGAGAGGATGGAGCGGATGGATCCCCCCCGCATCCCTGATTTTGAGGGCGTGAGGAACGACAGTGTAGGAGCAGCGAAGACCTGTGAAGCCGGCCGATTTTGAAAAGCTGCGCACTTCAATGGCCACCTCTTTTGCCCCGGCAATCTCGTAAATCGAACGGGGGACCTCTTGACTCGTCACAAACGCCTCGTAGGCCCCATCAAAAATGATCACAGAGTTATTCGCCTTAGCGTATTCGACAAAACGGCTCAAAGTATCCCTCGTCAATCCAATGCCTGTCGGATTATTCGGCGAGCACAAATAGATGAGATCGACATGTGCTTCGGGAATTTGGGGCTGGAATTGATGCTCTTCTTTGCAATGCAAATAGGTGATGCCGCCAAAGCGGCCCGTCTTTAAAAGAGGTCTTGTCCTCCCCGCCATCACATTGACATCGACATAGGCCGGATATCCTGGATCGATCACTGCCACCCGATTATCAGGGGAAAAAATTTCTTGCAAATCGGCCAAATCGGAAGCTGCGCCATCAGAAATAAAAATTTCATCGGGAGAGATATCGCGGTAATCGGTTTCGGCAATTTTTTTTCTTAAAAAAGAATAGCCCTGAGATGGGCCATATCCGCGAAAAGTCTCTTTGATTCCCATTTCTTGAATTGCCGAGGTGAGAGCTTCCGTTACGCAAGGAAACAGCGGCAAAGTCGCATCTCCCACCCCGAGATTGAGAAAGGATGGAGCCGGGTGTTTGCCCTTCAGGGCATCCAGCCGTTTTTCAATTTCTGAAAAAAGGTATTTACCGGTAAGCTTGTGGTAGTTGAGATTCAATTTTGTCATAGAGGACATGATAAACTGCTTGTCCTTAACAGACAAGTGAAACAAAATATAGACAATGGCTAATCCACTCCAAAAACTTTTCTCTGAAGTCTCTGCAATTGAAGAAAAACTGGGGACTGTATTTGAAAATAGAGAGCTTCTCGTCCAGTCGCTCATCCACCGCTCCTATGTCAACGAGTACCGAGAAGGGGAGTTGCAGCACAATGAGCGGCTCGAATTTTTGGGCGATTCGGTTTTGGGTCTCATCGTTGCCGATTATCTCTACCACAGGCTCCCCGCTTATCCTGAAGGGCAGCTCTCGCAGCTGCGCTCAAAGCTGGTCGATGCCAATTCTTGTGCGGCCTATTTACAAAAACTTTCTTTAAACCGGCATATCCTCTTGGGAAAAGGGGAAATCATGGCAGAAGGGAGGGAAAAGCCGTCCATTCTCGCCGATGTCTTTGAGGCCCTTTTGGGGGCGATCTATCTCGACGGCGGGCTCGGGGTTGCAAAATCGTTTTTAATTTTTCACTTTGAGGCCGAATTTGAAGCTGCCATCGGTTCTCCTTCGCGCAATTACAAGGCCGAATTGCAAGATCTATCGCAAAAGGAGTTTCAAAAAATCCCTCTGTACAAAGTGGTCGAAGAGTCGGGGCCTCCCCATGCAAAGCTCTTTCACGTAATGGTCTATCTCAATGAAAAAGAGGCGGGCGTCGGGATCGGCACTTCCAAAAAAGAGGCGGAGCAAAGGGCCGCTTTTGACGCTCTCTCCAAGAGGAATGTATGAAGGTGATTTGGGCTTGTAAAGAGTGTGGTCATTCCCAGCTGAAATGGACGGGGAGTTGTCCCACTTGCAAAAACTGGAATACGCTCATCGAGGAAAAGGAGATCGTTGAAGCAGCAGAGGGGCGCTTCATCTCAAAAAAAAGCGAAAAGGCAAAAGCAGTCCGGATCAGCGAGGTGAATGCGAATGAGTTTAAAAGGATCCCCACTCGGATGGGAGAGCTCGATCGACTTCTCGGCGGCGGGCTCGTCGAAGGTTCTTTGATTCTCGTCGGGGGAGAGCCAGGCGTTGGCAAGTCGACTCTCATGCTCCAAATTGCAAATTCTCTCGCAACCCAAGGGCTCACTGTTTTGTACATTTGCGGCGAAGAATCGGCAGAGCAGACCTCTTTGCGCGCGAAAAGGCTCAAAATCAATCACAATAACCTCTATCTTTTGAGCGAGACTCACTTTAGTGCGATCAAACATCAGATCGATCAGCTCAAGCCCGATGTGGCCATCGTCGATTCGGTGCAAATCGTCTACAAATCGGAGCTCCCCTCATCGCCCGGCTCCGTCGTCCAAGTGCGAGAAATCGCAACGGAGTTCATGCACCTATCGAAAGGGCACGGGATCACTACTTTTCTCATTGGCCATGTGACCAAGTCGGGCGATTTGGCAGGTCCGCGCGTTTTAGAACACCTCGTCGACACCGTTTTGGATTTTGAGGGGGATCGGCAACATGGATTTCGCCTTTTGCGGGCGGTGAAAAACCGCTTTGGGGCAACCGATGAGATCGCGATCTTTCAAATGAAGGAGACGGGCCTCATGGAAGTGCCCAATCCATCGCAGGCGTTTTTAGAGGAGCGGATGAAAGAGATCCCCGGTTCTGCCATTGTGCCCGGATTGGAGGGAGCAAGATCGTTTCTTCTAGAAATTCAGGCGCTCGTAACGCCAACGGCGTTTCCAAACCCTTCTCGCAAATCGGCAGGGCTCGACTCAAATCGATTGGGACTGCTTTTGGCCGTTCTCGATAAAAGGGTCGGCTATCAGCTGCACCATAGCGATGTGTTTGTCGCTTTGGCCGGAGGGCTCAAAATTGTCGAGCCGGCAATCGATCTCGGCATTGCTCTTGCCATCGCCTCATCATTCACAAATAAAAGGATTCCGCCCGATTGCATTTTGATCGGCGAAGTGGGCCTTGGCGGAGAGGTGAGGGGAGTGAGTCGCATTGAAACGAGGCTCAAAGAGGCGATTCACATGGGATTTAAAAAATGTCTCCTTCCCCAAAAAAATCTCAAAGGGATCTCGCCATCCATCCGAGACAAAATCGAACTCGTCGGCGTTGAGCTCGTCGAAAAAGCCATCGAAAATGTGCTATGTTGATCGGCGCACGTTCATCTCCCCTTTCTCGCGCGCAAGTGGAAGAGATAAGGCGCGAATGCACTCTTTCATTTGGTGTCATTTGGGTTAAGACGTTAGGAGATAAAGATCAGCAAAGCTCTTTGCGCAGGGCAGAAAAGAGCGATTTTTTTACGCGCGAGCTCGACGAAATGCTCCTTCTTGGAAAAATTGATGCGGCGATCCATTCAGCTAAAGATCTCCCTGATCCGCTCCCGAAGGGATTGAAAATCGCAATGCTTACCAAAGGACTCGATCCGAGAGATAGCTTGGTGATTCACAAAGAGCCAGTGCAAACAGTTGCCACATCGAGTGTAAGGCGAGAAGAGGAGGTGCGCAAGTTATTTCCTAATTGCCAATTTGTCGATTTGCGCGGGACTATCGAAGAGAGATTGCAAAAAGAGGTCGATGGAGTGGTGATTGCCGAGTGTGCGCTGATTCGACTCAAATTGACCCATCTAAAAAGGGTGATTTTGCCAGGAGAAATTAATCCTATGCAGGGGAAACTCGCAGTGGTGTGCCGTGAAGATTTTGTATTTGGGGCTTAGGGCCAAAAAAGGGACCTTTCACTATCCGGTCATTGGCACTCAAAAAAGAGCCATTTTGCCCCCCTTTCCCCAATCATTTACCCATATCGTCTTCACAAGCCAAACCGCAGTTGCGTACTGGCCAGGCCCTTGGGATAAGGAGGTAATTGCCATTGGAGAGGGAACAGCCGCAGCTTTAAGAAAAAAAGGGCTAAAACCACTTTTGGCGCCCGAACCGACACAGGAAGGGGTCTTCGAGCTCATCCGTTCTTTGCATGGGTTTTTTCTTCTACCCCACTCTCATCGATCTCGCATTGGTCTAGTGGAGAGTTTAAAAGTGAAAAAAATCCCCCACTTTTCCTTTGTCCTCTATGAGACGCACTTTCAATGCCCGAAGCCGATCCCCAATTTGGCCGATTTTGAGGAGATCGTTTTCACAAGCCCCTCGACAGTGGAAGGGTTTTTGCGCATTTATAAAACTTTGCCTTCAAATAAAAAACTGACCCCGATCGGACCCATCACAAAAAAAGCACTTTCGCTCGAAGAAAAAGATCGAGAAAGATATAGTGGTTCTCTTATGATTAAGCAAGAGAGGGTTTTTATGATTGCGCAGACGAGTTACCAACTTCCTGAACTTCCCTATGATTTTAATGCACTTGAACCCATCATCTCAGCTGAAATCATGGAGCTGCACTACACCAAACACCACAAAGGGTATGTAACCAATCTCAATACAGCACTCGAAAAATACCACGAGGCTGAAAGTCGTAATGATGTGGCGCAAATGATTGCCCTTCAGTCGGCGATCAAGTTCAACGGCGGTGGCCACATCAACCACACCCTTTTTTGGACCATTTTGACCCCCCCATCCAAAGGGGGAGGCGCTCCAGGGGGGGAGCTTGCCAAGATGATCCAAAGGGATTTTGGCTCCTTCGAGACGTTCAAAGAAAAATTTAACGCGATCACCACGGCCATCCAAGGATCGGGCTGGGGGTGGCTCGGCTACAATAAAGGGCATAAACGGCTCGAAATCGCCACTTGCCCAAATCAGGATCCCTTGAGCACCCAAGGGCTTGTCCCGCTCTTCGGAGTCGATGTGTGGGAGCACGCCTACTACCTTCAATATAAGAATGTTCGGGCAGACTACGTCAAAGCATTATGGCAAATCTTTTATTGGAAAGCGATTGAAGAGCGCTTTTCCAAAGCGGTTGGGGCTTGATTCATTGCCCCTTTTCGCCTATGATGTTTTGAAGATATGGGATTGTTTTCTCGCAGTAAACCAAAAATTAAAGTACAAACCACTAAAAAAGATGGTTTTAGCGGTTGGATCAAGTGTTCTGGCTGCAGTGAGCTGATCCATGCCAATGAGCTGTCGCAAAATCTCAACTGCTGTCCGAAGTGCGACTACCATTACCGGCTCACCTTGGATCAGAGGTTGCAGCTGATTGCCGATGCAGGGACTTTCCAAGAGCTTTTCAACGACATTCGGCCTGTCGATACGCTTGAATTTGTCGATACAGAGACCTATGTGAAGCGGATCGAAGAGGCGAAGAAGAAGACGGGGCGCGATGATGCTGCATCCGTTGGGGTTTGCCAGATTGAGGGGAGGAAGGCGGCACTTGGGGTACTCGATTTTGCCTATATGGGCGGATCAATGGGTTCTGTTGTGGGGGAAAAATTGACGCTTCTCATCGAACTTGCGGGAAACGAAAAATTGCCCCTGATCATCGTTTCGGCATCGGGCGGAGCGCGGATGCAAGAGTCGATTTTATCGCTGATGCAGATGGCAAAGACCTCTGCAGCGCTTGCGAAACTGCACGAGAAGAGGGTCCCCTATTTTTCAGTCTTGACCAATCCGACAACAGGCGGAGTGACCGCCTCTTTTGCGACGCTCGGCGACATTGTGCTGGCAGAGCCCGACGCCCTCATCGCCTTTGCGGGCCCAAGAGTTGTGGAGCAGACGATTGGGCAAAAACTACCTCCCAATGCACAAAAATCGGAGTTTCTCTTGGAAAAGGGGATGCTCGATTGCATCGTGAAGCGATCAGAGCTCAAAAATCGGCTCGTTTTTCTCATCGACTTTTTTACCGGAAATGAGCGCAAAGAGGCCTCTTTATAAAGATCTGCTTGCCAAAAATAGGTCTGGAGCGTTAAAAGGAACGGAGCAAGGCGCAGCCTAAGTGGTAAAACATGAAGAGAGTTCCCGTTCCAATCCAGGTGTTGGACAGTGAGTTGATTCCGGTGTATGCGACCCCCTTGGCGTCGGGCTCTGATGCACGGGCATCGATTGCTGAGCCTCTTGTGATTTTGCCTGGCAGCATGGGGATCGTCCCGACCGGCATTAAAGTGGAGCTGCCGGTGGGGTATGAGATTCAGGTGCGGCCGCGGAGCGGATTTGCGGCAAAACATCAGGTGACAGTACTCAACACGCCTGGGACTATTGACAGCGATTATCGGGGAGAGATTTGCATTCTCCTGATCAATCATGGCCCAGAACCTTTTACAGTGACTCCGAAGATGCGGATTGCGCAATTGGTTTTGGCCCCAGTCATCCAAGCCGAGTTTATTCGGCAGGAGAGTCTTGCGGCGACGGAAAGAGGAGAGGGCAAGTTTGGCCATACTGGCGAAAATTAATCCTTTTCAAGGAACATTTAGAAAAAGGCAAGTCATGAGGATCTCTGATTACCTGGATTCTCGTCTCATCTCTTTTCTCAACGTAGAAAATCGCGATGAGGCGATCGAAGAGCTTGTCGATCTTCTCGAAAAAGAGGACCACCTTCCAGACGCTTTGGCTTTTCGCAAAGCGATCTTTGATCGAGAACAGCTCGTCTCTACCGGAATTGGAATGGGCGTTGCGATTCCCCATGCAAAAATGGGGGGATTGGAAGACTTTTTCATCGCCGTGGGGATCCAACAAAAAAAGGGGCTCGATTGGAATGCGCTCGACAAAGCGCCCGTTCGACTCATTTTTATGATCGGCGGGCCCGAAGATAAACAGACCGAATACCTCCAGATCTTATCGCTCCTCACATCGGCCGTTCGCGACATCTCTTTGCGCAAAAAATTGTTGAGCGCAAAAGATGCCGAAGAGGTGATGCAACTATTTTCTACTTTTTAAAAGAACCCTTGAACTTTTCTCCCCGTTTTCCTATTTTTTAGAATAGATTGTGGGAGATACTTTTTATGGATCTAAAAATTAAAGATGTGACAGAACTGCTCAATGTTTCGGAGACGACGATCAAACGGTGGATCTCCGATGGAAAAATTCCCTACTATCGACTCCACAATCAATACCGTTTCAGCAGAAGCGAAATCGAAAATTGGGTTTTGAGCTGCAAGCAAGGAGGCGACTTTTCCCCTTTTGTGGAGGAAGAGTCCCACAGGGAAAAATTGGGGACGCAGCAGTTTGGCCTTTTTCGGGCGATCCATAAAGGGGGCGTCTATGCGGGGATTGAAGGGGATACGAAAGAAGAGGTGATCCGCAAGGCAATGGAGAAAATTGCGATGGACTTACACCTCGATGCCGAAGTGATTACGGAGCTTCTCCTCGATCGAGAAAATTTAATGCCGACCGCCCTTTCCAGCGGAATTGGGGTGCCCCACACGCGCGATTTTCTTTTGCAAGAATCGTACGATGTGATCGCAGTGGTTTTTCCTAAAAAGCCGATCGAATATGGCGCACTCGATGGCGAATTGGTCCACACACTCTTTTTCCTTTTTGCTTGCGATGACAAGAGGCATTTGCACCTTCTTGCAAAACTCGCACACCTCAGCAGCAATCCAGAAAATCTCGCCTTCTTAAAAAAACAGCCGACGAAAGTGCAGCTCCTCGCTCTTTTGAAAAATTGGGAGGCGAATATCAAACCGCGCAATCGAGAGCTTGCAAATATTATCTAATTTTTGATACGCTTTGCCTCCATTTTTCTTAGGAGTTAAAGCGATGACACAGTCTGTTGTAAGTTTCATGTCGACGTGGGCGCCGACATATCAAAGCACAATCAACCGAGACCTTGCTGCAAATATACAGCGGGGAGGGAATAACTCTTTAAGTGCTGGAGCGCTCGGTCAACAAGCTATTTGGGCAAGTCCCATTTTGGGTCTTGTGGCCAAAGCTGTATCGGGGCCTTTAGCTCTCATTGCCCGCCTTTTTCAGATCGCGTTCTCTTTTTTCATTGGATACCCATTGGCGATTATTTCCGCTGCGGTGAGGGAAAATACTTATGAGGGGAGTCTCTCAGTTAAAGCAGAGATAAAGGAGAGATATTTTAAAAGGAGAGCGGTAGAGTTACGCGAGGCCATCCAAGGAACTGTGACAGTGATCATCGATGGAGAAGAGCGCCACTTTCTGCAAGGGGAAGATGTGACTGGCGTGGTAGAGAACACATTCGAAATTGAGAAAGATGGGAAAAAGAGCTGGTATCTCACCCGTCCTCTTTTCCGTGGGAGTCCTTTTTCCCCTGGGGAGAGTGCCACAGATCCTGGTGTTGAAACTGTGATGAAACAGGGCGTAAGAACAAATGTTAAATTGCTGCGGGAGGTAGACAACCAGCCGAAATACGATATCGTCGAAACAAAGAATGGGAAAACGAGTTATTACTTACTCGGTCAAGAAGTCGCAGAACCAGTACTTGGCACAGATTTTGAAGTAGATCGCTTCCGTCAGACCCACTATTTTCCCTTAATGGAAGTCAATAGTCCGGACGAGGCGACGCTCACCATAAAAGCGAATAACACCACTCTCCACTATAACACGGGAGTGGAGATAGATCAGCCAAGACCTGGATCGAAAAGTTTTGTGATCGATGGGAAAAAGAGACATTTTGCGAGTGCGAGTCACGTCAAAGACCCATTTATAGGTCTTTCAGGTGCTATCAATGTGCCTGCGAAGCGTTTTCTTTCAATGTCTCCTCTTCCAACGCGGCTAGGGAAACGGACAAAAGAGGTTCTGACGTTTGTCCATCGACATTTTAGCAATGTGATCAGGGCGACGATTTTCGTTGCAGGGTTGATTTTTGCCTATTTGGGATCTATGGCAATGGCGGCGGGTATTTTAGTAGCTGTAGTCTATCAGTACCTCGATCACGATTTGGGAATCATCCCCTTAAAGATGAGCCTGTTTATGGAACAGTATATGCCTGTAGTTTCTAACGTGGGAATGCTGATCGCAGGCTCCATTTTCTTTAAGATTTTTGCGGGTATCTCCCTTCTCATGTATATCCCCTCGGTCAATTTATGGATGCAATATACGACCTCAAAATTGTCCCGAAAGCTAATTGCCCCATCCATGCAGATGTTGGTGAAGGCCTTTACCGGAGGGAGGGAATCTCTTTCGAGCGAAAGAACCCAGGAACTAGTTAAGACAATCAATGAGGCTCCGACCCTCGAAGAATTTGATGCTCCTTTCAGCCCACCCTCAAAGATCGAAGCAAAACAGATCCGAGAAATTCTCGATGCAGAGCCAAAAGAAGATGCATTCAATCCGGCTTTTATGACGAAAGACCTCGGAATGGATTGCAAGCTTAGAAAAGAGAGCGATTTTGGCTTCCTGCTCACTGCGTGGGATAAAATTGGCAAGAACGGGAAATGGCTTAGGGGTTACAAAGAGCTTTTGAAACGGTTAGCCGACGACGATCGTTTTATCGAACATTTAAAAGGAATGAAAAATTTCGCCCATATACAAAAGGAGTCTCCTCTAAGTGACTTTGAGGAAGCGATTGCATTTTTAGCGAAAGAGAAAAACGTTTCTCCAGAACAATTTACGGCGAATTGGGTCAGACAAGAGCTCGCATATTTTGTGAAAAAGTTGCAGGGAGGAGGGGAAAGAGAAGGGGAAACGAGGCTTTTGTATGGAGCAATGGAAAGTGTAGCTAAGATCATTCCCTTTTTGAAAGACCCGGGTGTTTCGCAAATAGATTTGGAAGATATTCTCAAGAACCTTGGCATTGAAGGGGGGAGATATTGCAATCTTGGGGCCAAACGAGCAGCAGATGCGTCGCTCCGAGGATTTATTTTCAAAACGATTCAAGAACAAGAGCAAGGGTTGGATTTTTCAACGCGGTTTAAGCGGGAAACATTTCGAAAACTTTATGAAGAAAGATTGCGCCTTTTTCAAGAAGGTTTTCATATAATAACCGAAGGTTTAAGGACGCTACCGCAATTCAAAAACATCGCAAGTGATATCCACTTGTACGATGCATTTTACGAAGTCTTTAAGCGAACTCTTTTTCCGATCTCTAAAGACGAGATATTAAGATATTCTATCGGTCAAATATGGGATCACGAAGGGATTTTTTTAATTATTCGGCACCATTTTCTGCTAGAATATCAGCGAAAGTTGGATGATTATTTAGCTCACCTAGCAAAAGTACCTGAACCAGAAAGAAGTCGATATTACTCAGAACATCCGGATGCACTCAGTAAATATAGCGAAGGTGAACGAAATCAATGGATTTCTGCCGTAGAAAAGGGGGTAGGGACTAAAGGAATTCCTGATGAGGTTAGAGAGGCAATTCGAGTACGGATTGCAGGCCCCGATAGAGTTTTGGATTACTTGAGGCTCTGGGTGCAAAAGAATGGGCATTTAAAGCCAGCTGAAAAAGAGGAATTGCTGGGAGGGGTTCTTCGCAATACGGTAGAAAGTATAGCAGATCATCACTTTTCTAAACAGCGTTGGAGGCTCTACTTGTACACTTTAGGCATCTTTAAAAGAAGGCCAAAAAAAGAGCAAACAGAAGCGGCTACGGTGAGAGGCCTGCAACTCGCTCACGCCTGATCGGTCTACTTTTTCGCGAGCGCCTTTTCTTTTTTCTCGACAAGTTCGAGCGGCTGATCGGTAAAGATGATTTTGCCCTCTTTTGCCGAGATGAGGTATCTTTTCTCCTCATTCGGGTGTTGCAGTAATTTTTCAGAGAGTGGATCTTCGAGATACTGCTCGATGACCCTTCGGAGTGGCCTTGCTCCCATTTCTGGCAAATACCCTTTTTCGACGAGAAGATCGCGGGCGGCATCGTCGATTGTGACAAAAATCCTTTTTTTCTCGAGTCTTGATTTAAGTTTGCCGAATTCGAGATCGACGACAGAGCGCAGAGAAGTTTTTTCGAGGGTGCGGAAGATGACGAGCCCATCGAGTCGATTGATGAACTCTGGCTTGAAGTGTTTTTTCACAGCCCCTTCGATCTTTTCCTGCATTGTCTTGTAGTCCATGGAATTTTCTTTCACGCCAAAGCCCACTTCGGTCGACTTGCGGATGAGATCGGCCCCGAGATTCGAGGTCATGATGATGATCGTATTGCGGAAATCGATCTTGCGACCAACCGAATCGGTGAGTCTTCCTTCCTCTAAAATCTGCAGGAGGAGATTCATCACATCGGGGTGCGCTTTTTCCACCTCGTCGAAAAGGATGACTGAGTAGGGTCTTCTTCGCACCTGTTCTGTGAGTTGTCCTCCCTCTTCATATCCGACGTATCCCGGAGGGGATCCCGTCATGCGGCTGATCGCAAATTTCTCCATGTATTCGGACATATCGACCTGAATGAGGGCATCTTCTCCGCCAAACATGTGGGTGGCGAGAAGTCTTGCCAAGTGGGTTTTTCCAACTCCTGTGGGCCCCAAGAATAAGAAGGCGCCGATGGGCCGGTTTGGATCTTTGATATCGGCCCGCGAGCGGCGAATCGCCCTGCAAACGGTGCCGAGCGCATCCTCTTGGCCAATGATTTTGGTTTTGAGCTCCTCTTCCATCTTGAGCACTTTTTCGGTTTCTCCCTCGGTGAGTCTCGTCACAGGGATCCCGGTCTGTTTTGCGACGATATTGGCGATGTCTTCTTCATCGACGATCGGCTGATGCTCATCTTTGTGCGCTTCCCATTCGGCGCGCCCCTTTTGAAGTTCTTCTCTCAAATTCTTTTCATTATCGCGCAGCTTGGCCGCTTTTTCATACTCTTGCTTTCCAATCGACTCCTCTTTGGCAACCCGCGCCTCCTCAATTTTCGCTTCGAGCTCAGTCAAATGATTGGGCTGATGCATCATCGAAATGCGCGCTTTGGCTCCCGCCTCATCGAGAAGATCGATCGCCTTATCGGGCAAAAATCTCCCCGAAATATAGCGCTCCGACTGATAGACAGCCGCCTTCACAGCAGCATCTGTATAGACGCACTTGTGGTGCTCTTCGTACTTGGGCTTCAGCCCGTTCAGAATCAAAATGCTCTCTTCAATCGTCGGAGATTGGACGATGATCTTTTGAAATCGTCTCTCAAGAGCGGGATCTTTCTCAATGTGTTTGCGATACTCATCGAGTGTCGTCGCTCCGATACACTGAATCTCGCCCCGAGATAACGCGGGCTTTAAAATATTGGAGGCATCAATCGCCCCTTCTGCAGCGCCTGCTCCTACGATGGTGTGAATCTCGTCGATAAATAGAAGGACGTTCCCATTTTTCTTGATCTCGTCCATGACCGCTTTGATCCGCTCTTCAAATTGTCCCCGGTACTTCGTCCCGGCGATCATCAAAGTCAAATCGAGCGAAATCAGCTTTTTCTTGCGCAAATTATCGGGCACATCTCCCCGCACGATCGCATGGGCAAGTCCCTCGACAATCGCCGTTTTCCCAACGCCCGCCTCTCCAATGAGAACCGGATTGTTTTTGCGCCTGCGACAAAGGATCAAAATGAGCCTTTCCACCTCATCCCGACGGCCAATGACCGGATCCATCTTTCCATCGCGGCAAAGTTCGGTCAAATCGTGTCCATATGCCCTGAGTGCCGGCATCTTATCGACCCCGGGTTGCACCGATGCCCGCTCCTGCGGCGCCGCTGCTTGCCCTCTGCCACTTCCTGCCTGGTTTCCCCCCTGCGGCGGCGGGGTCGACCCCATCGGCGGCAATTGCAAATTGAACGTCTCGAGCTCCTTCAATACCTCTTTGCGCACCTCTTTCAGATTCGCATTCAAATTCTCCAGTACTTGCGCCGCCACCCCGTCGGTCTGGCGAAGGAGGGCGAGCAATAGGTGCTCTGTCCCCACATAATTATGGTTGAGATTCGTCGCCTCTTCATTGGCAAATTCAAAAACTTTCTTCACCTTCCCAGTGAGCGCAGGATCCCCATATACTTGGATCTCAGGGCCAAACCCGACGATCCTCTCCACCTCTGTGCGGACCCCATCATAGTCGAGATTCATGTTCCTTAAGACATTTACCGCGATCCCTTGGCCCAGCTTCAATAGGCCCAAAAGGACGTGTTCGGTTCCTAAGTAGTTGTGATTCAGGCGCTGCGCCTCTTTTTTGGCGAGCTTGATGACCTGTTTGGCGCGATTGGTGAATTTATCAAACATGAGATTTCCCTTTTCCTTATTATAATCGATCCTCGTTTTTTTCTCGACTCACCTTGAAGGTTCCTGATACCCTGTTAAAGATCTTTCTAATAAGGACTCAAACATTCTTTGTGAAGAGAAATTTTTATGTTGCAGATTTTTGATACAGGAATCTCCTCGGCCGATGAAAATATGAGCTTTGACGCGAAGCTCTTAGAAACTTTAGACCCCTATTCAGATCCGATTCTCCATTTATACGATTGGGAAAAACCGTCGGCGACATTTGGCTATTTTATTCGGCCCGAAGAACATCTCAATCTCAAAAACGGGGGGCAAATCGATCTGGCGAAAAGGCCCACTGGAGGGGGAATCATTTTTCACATTTGGGACCTCGCCTTCTCCTTTTTAATGCCGATAGAACACCCCCACTTTTCCTTATCGACCCTTAAAAACTACGAATTTGTCAACCGGGTTGTCTTGGAGGTGGTGAAGAGCTATTTTTCTCTAAAACCCTCTTTAATCTTGGAGGAAGTTCCGTCGATTGGGGAGGCGTGCCGCCATTTTTGTATGGCGAAACCGACGCAGTACGATGTCGTTTTTGAGGGGGTGAAGATTGCGGGCGCAGCGCAAAGGCGCTCGAGGCTAGGCTATTTGCATCAAGGGACCATCTCTTTATGTTCCCCCGATGAGCACCTCTTGAAAGAGCTCCTCCTATCTCAAGAGGAGGTGATCCGCGCCATGAACACCTACACTTTTGCCCCCATTAAAAAAAAATTGCTTCAAAAAACGCGGGCGGAGTTGCAGAAACTCCTTGCCGTCAAACTCAAAGAGGCTTTAAAATCTTAAGGTCATGGCGAAGCAAAAAGTGCGAACAGCGATCACCCCCACGCGCGAGGAAAATTATCCAGAGTGGTACCAGTCGGTGCTCAAAGCGGCGAATCTCGCTGAGCATTCAGTGGTGCGTGGCTGTATGGTGATCAAGCCTTGGGGGTATGCCATTTGGGAAAATATCCAAAAAAGGCTCGATAGCGCCTTCAAAGAGACGGGGCACCAAAACGCCTATTTCCCCCTCTTTATCCCGCTCAGCTACATGGAAAAAGAGGCTGCGCATGTCGAAGGATTTGCCAAAGAGTGTGCGGTAGTGACCCACCATAGATTGGAAAAGGGGCCCAATGGAAAACTGATCCCCGCGGGGGAGCTGGAGGAGCCGCTCATCGTCCGCCCCACCTCAGAGATGATCATCGGCCACACCTTTGCAAAATGGGTCGAATCGTATCGCGATCTCCCCCTTTTGATCAACCAGTGGGCCAACGTCGTTCGGTGGGAAATGCGGACCCGGATGTTTTTGCGCACAACCGAATTTTTGTGGCAAGAGGGGCACACGGTCCATGCGACGAAAGAGGAGGCGATGATCGAGACGAAACGGATGCTCGAGATCTACTCCGATTTTTGCCACCAGTTTCTCGCGATGCCGGTCATCCGCGGAGAAAAAACGGAGTCGGAACGGTTCCCAGGCGCCGTCAATACCTACACAATTGAGGCGATGACACAAGATCGAAAAGCGCTCCAGTCGGGGACATCCCATTTTCTCGGGCAAAATTTTTCCAAATCGTGCGGCATTCAGTTTCGCAATGAGGCGGGGGAACAAGAATATGGGTGGACCACCTCGTGGGGGGCGACGACGCGCCTCATCGGCGGTATGATCATGACCCATAGCGATGACGACGGCCTCGTTTTGCCGCCGCGCATCGCATCGGCTCATCTCGCGATCATCCCCATCATCCACGGCGAAGAGACCACTTCTCGCGTCATGCAGTTTTGCGAAGAGCTCTCTTCCCGTCTGAAAAAGATCTCCTATCAAGGGGAGCCGTTAAAGGTGATCCTCGATGCGCGCGAAATGCGCGGGGGCGAAAAAAATTGGGATTGGATCAAAAAAGGGATCCCATTGAGACTCGAAGTGGGGCTGCGCGAGATTGAAGCGGGCAAACTGCAAGTGGCGAGAAGAGATCGGCCGCATAAGGAAACTTTCCCATTCGTGGAGGGCGAGGTCGTGATGCTTCTCGAAGAGATCCAGTCGCATCTTTTGGCCAAAGCGAGCGCTTTTAGAGACCTGCACACGCATACCTTTAAGACGAAAAGCGAGTTTTACAATTTTTTCAGCGCTCCCGGCGAGATGAGCGGTGGATTTGCCCTTTGCCATTGGAATGGCGATCCCAAAATCGAGGCGAAAGTGAAAGAGGATCTCAACGTGACGATTCGCTGCATTCCGCTCGATGTGCCTTTAGAGGAAGGGAAATGTATTTTCACTGGAGAAAGGAGCCCTTGCAAAGTGATTTTTGCAAAAGCCTATTGAGCATATCCGAATTTTTTGGTAAGATAACGACTCTCACAATTGGCAAAGTGAAATGTTAGAGTTTTTTCGCAAGTATCAGAAGATCTTTTTTATCGGAGTCACCTTCATGGTGATCTCCTCTTTCGTCTTTTTTGGCACTTTTAGCACCTTCACCGCTGATGAAGAGCGAAAAGTGGATCGGACTTTGGGGAAACAGATCGATGGGTCGGATTTACTCCTCTCCGAGGTGGAAAAAATGGCTCAGTTCATCGATACCGATCAGACCGATGCCCCTCAAAGGAGAGGGGAGCTGCCGAACCTTTGTAACGATGGGGTGATTCGGAAAGATTTTATTCAAGGGGGACTTGCCCCTCTTTTTGTCTCGAGCTATTTTGATCTTTTGAAGGGCGATTTTGAAGCGAGACAGGAGAAGGCGGGCAAATTTCGCCTCTATACACACCCGTCGGCCCCTTCTTTAAATGCTGCAAAAGTGTGGGATTATTTTTTCCCCGATTTTAGCCGCGAATTTGCCTCGTTGAAAGAGGAAAAAGAGATCAGTTTTGCCACTTTCGAGCGATTTGAGAAGATGTATCGCTACCAATCGCATCTGCAGCCGGAGATGCTCCGGCAAATTTTGATCTACCAACACCAGCAAGACCCTTCGATTCCGATCGATGAGCGGCTCAAATACGACGATTTTGCCCTTTTTGGTTTTCATTCGGCGAGCGACTGGTTTGGGAAGAATTTTGTCCACCTCCTTTCCGAATTCATCTTGAATGTCGCCCTTTTAGCTGAGGAGAAGGGATACCGAGTCACATTGGAAGAGGCGAAAGGGGATTTGATTCACAACTTCCAGCGGGTCATGGATCAATATGAAGGGAAGGCAAAACCGCAAATCAGTTTCCAAGGTTGTTTGAGAAGTTTGGGGCTTGGGGAGAAATCGGGGGCTGAAGTTTGGCGCAAAGTATTGCTCTTTCGAAAATATTTTGGAGATGTGGGAGAGGCGGCATTTGTCGATCAACTCGCGTTCAAAGATTTTGCCAAATATGCGAAAGAGTCGGCCCTCATTCAGACCTATCGTTGGCCCATTCAGCTGAAAACAGCGCACGATTTGGCTCAGTTTCAATTTTATGTGAGTGCCATTGGAAAAGATGGAAAAGAGCTTCCGCAAGAGCTGTTTAGCCTTGCTGAAGTGGGAGAAAGAGTACCCGGGCTCGTCCAAAAGATGGTGAAGGCGAAGGTCGCCGCTATTTCCAAAAAAGAGCTGGGTCTCCGCTTCAGTTTAAAAGAGGTTTGGGAGTGGCAAATCGAAGATCGCAATTGGGCCGTTTTGAGAAATTCTTTCTCTTTGCCGAAGGGAATTGAGAGTGCAGATAAGAGATTTGAGCTCTTAAGAGGGCTTCAAAACCGCGCCCAAATCGACGCTTGGGCGAGGGGAAAAATGGTCGATGAGCACTGCGATTGGATCGATGAAGCGCTGGCGGTTGCCCCCCTCGAGGAGAGAACTTGGACCCAACAGTCCAATCTGGAGCCCACTTTGAAAGAAGAGGGGATTTACTTCCGGATTGAAGAGGCGGAAATTGTCAAGGGTCCATATCTACTCACATTCAACGAGGCAAAAGAGCTCTTATCCAAGTGGATCCCTAAGGTAGAAGGGGAATTGAGCGGCGAAAAAAATCCGTTCACTCGCGCGAGCGCCCTTGCTAGACTTGCGCTTCAAAAGGGGCCCAACACTTCAGAGACTTGGGTTCAAAGTGGCACCGATCCCATTACAGACCAGTTTAAACTCGAGCGCAGTGAAAAGAAGATGCAAAGAGGATCAAAGGAGGATTGGATGCAACCAGACACATGGTCTCCGATTGATGAAAGTGGAGAGTTTTTCTTTGTCCAAGAGTGGCGCACCGATCCGGCTCCCGTGATCGATCGACTCATGTTTGGCAAGGAGATGCTGGCCGCTGATGCAAAGCTCTACTTAACAGAAAAGCTCATCGAAATGATGAATGAAAAAAATACCATTGTAATCCCACTCCAAAAGGAGGATGAATGAGTCTATTCGAAGATCTATTTGAGGATATTCCCGCTCTTTCACCGGTGCAATTTTTTGGCTTAAGTGCAGATTGCCAATTCTTAAGAGGTTCTCTGAAAAAAGAGAAGGGGACCATGCTCCCTTGCACAAACGATCTTTTAGACGAAGAGTGTTTTGCGGACGTCTACGCCGCGTGGAACTTTGAAAAGCTCTGCTTCCATTTTGTTGTCAACCGGCCCTATCAAAAGACGGTGGAGCCCGATTTTCGCAAAGGGGACAGCATCGAGCTCTTCATCGATACAAGAGATCTGAAGACGAAAGGGGTTGTGACCCGCTTTTGCCACCACTTTGTCTTTTTTCCTGTCGAAGTGAAGAACTTTTTAGGCCAGGAGATCACCCGTTTCCGCAATGAAGATACCCATCGGCTCTGCCACCCGGAGGATCTGCAAGTGGCTGTTGATCTGCATGAAAAGTCCTATGAGCTCTCGATTGAAATCCCCGCCCATTGCCTGCATGGCTACGATCCATTGAGCTTTTCCCGGATTGGGTTTACCTACCGGATCAACCGGTTCGAACAGCCCCCACAACATTTTGCCGTCTCATCTGAAGAATATAATATCGAGCAACATCCAGCGACTTGGGGCACACTCAAACTGCTCAAGGATTCTGATTGATGCGCTATACCGAGTCGCATGAATGGGTCCTTTGCAAGGGAAATATTGCAACTATCGGCATCACCCCTTATGCCCAAAAAGAGCTCGGCGAAATCGTCTACGTCGAGCTTCCCCCCTTGGGCAAGATAGTCCGGGCGAAGGAGGAGATGTGTGTGCTCGAATCGACAAAAGCAGCTGTCGATATCTACGCGCCTGTTTCAGGTAAAGTAGTTGCCGTCAATGATTTACTTAAAAAAACGCCCACCTTGATCAACCAAAAAGCGGAAAAAGAGGGGTGGCTTTTTCAAATCGAGTGCGCCAATCTCAAAGAGCTGGATTCTTTAATGAGCGAAAAAGAGTATCGCTCTCTCGTTGGATAAGAAATTTGGTAATAGTTCAGTCCCCTGCGGGACCTGAACTGTTGTGAAATTTGAATTTTAGTTAAGATGAAGTGGTGAAGAAGTTTTTTATATGCATCGGCGTTTTGGCCCTTTTTTTCTCGCTCTTTTCCACAAGGATCATTGGAGAGGGGATCAAACTGATCCTCAAGCTCAAATACGATTGTGATTTAGCCTACCGATCGATCGAATGGGAAGAGGGGGAGCTCGTCTTTTCAAATCTGGTCATTTTTGACCCCGCATTTCACACCCACATGGAAAAGGCCAGGCTTTCTTTTGACTATTCGGCGCTTCCCCGAAAGCTCAAAGGGCATTTGACGGTCGAAGCCCCCCATTTGACCCTTTCGAAATTCCGTTCCTTTGAGAAGGGGCGAGCTGGCTTTTTCGACTTTTCTCTCAGCGTGAGAAATGGGGTGAGCGATTGGGGAGGGCCGCTCCATTTCTCCCTCGACCATACGTCGAGCGCGAGTCAATTGACTTTGGAGTGGAAAGGGGCGAGCGCTCTCATCACTTTGCAGGGGGAAAGAGTGGATGCCGTCCTCCACGATCTCGACTTGACGCTCCTAAAACCTTGGATCTCATTTGGGGAGATTTTGGATGGCAATATCACAGGGCATATCGCAATGGATCTTGAGAAAACCCCTCTTTCAGCCCATTTAGAAATAGCTCAAGGAGCTTTTGCCCTTCCCGGGGGGGCTGTCGAAGATTTTTCTGCCACCTTGAGCTACAACCAAGGGGTGGGGGGGAAATGGGAAGCACAAGGGTTTGGAAAGGCGGGGGGAAAGCAATTCCCATTCACCTCGACTGGGAGGGGCTTTTTCAGGAGTGAGTGGCTCGAATCGGAAATTCGGTTCGATACTTCCCATTGCAAAGTGAGCAAAGAGGGGGCTTGGAGTCTCATTTGCGAAGATATTTCGGCCCATGAGGCCACCTGGCTCCAAGCCGCTCTAGGAGTTGTGTGGCCCGAGATTGCGAGCTATGCCATTGAGGAAGGGATCATCAGCGGGCAGGCGATCATGACAGAGCTTAGTTGGGAGACCGAACTGAAGGCTGAGGATCTCAAAGTGAAAAAAGGGGATTACCACTTCACATGCGAAAGGGCCTTTGCCAATTTTTCTCAAGATGGAGGGAGTTTTTCCATTGAAGATTCTGAATACAGCGTGAGATTTGCAGGGCTTTGGGAAGATTGGAGGGGAGAAGCGCGGCTCGGCTCGATTGAGCTCGACCTCAAAGGGGGATGGGATGGGGAAAAATCGCCCATTGAGATTGAGGTGGGGAAAATGGGAGATCTCCAATTTCAAGGAAAAGGGTGGATCGATCCCCATTTGAACGGCTCCTTTGCGATCGAGGGCGATTGGACCTTTTTAAAGAGAAAAATCCCCTTTTACTGTCCCCTCATCAAAAGACAAAACGGGATCTGGGCCTTCGATTTTCGGTGTTCGAGAAAGACTTGGGATCTCTTTCGCCTAACAGGGACCTACGATGGCAAAGAGATGAGCTATAAACCGGTGAGCCACTTCCTTGGACAGCCGCTCGCATTTCACTCTGGCTCCTTGGGTGAAATCGATTTCTCTTTCAATCTTCCCTGGAAATCGGCCCTGAGCGCCGCCCCATTTCTAAAAGAGTGGGGAGTAGATCTTCACCGAATTCCCCCTTCTGAAAATACCGAGATCCGAGTCCAATATCAATCGGGCAAGGTGGCTCTGATGGCCCAAGGAATCAACCCCCCCTTTACTTTTAAGGCCCAACAAAAAGAGGACGATTGGGAGATCGAGCTCTCCTCCGATCTCAACCTCTCAGCCCATCTCAAGCCCGACGGGAGCGTTAAAGGAGAAGGAAAATGGAAGGAGGCGATCCAGGCTGAATTCGAGGGGAAAATAGATCCATCCCTCTCCTGTAAACTCTCTTTCGCGAACGCCTCATTGGACCTTCAAACAATCCCCGCTTTCGATCTCAAGGGAAAAGCCTTTGGCGGCGGGCATTTTATCTATAACGAGAGGGTCGAGGCCGATTTTGACTTCGATATCGCCTCATTCATGGTCCAATCATATAAGTTGGAAAACGAGGGGCAAATCCACCTCTCCTATCGGTCAGATGATGGGGTGCTGATCAAAGGGCTCCACCTCCATGGCCCATTGGATTGCGTCGTCGATCTTTTGGAATACGACATAGCGGAGGACCACTGGATTTTTCACAACGGGCAAATCCATTTCCCTCCCCATTTTTTCTCCCACCCACTTTTACAAAAGTTCGACTTGGGCCAGGATCTGAATTTGACAGCCAATTTCGATTTTTCTACCGATTTTTCGCTGTTTGCCTGCACTGTCCAAGAGCTCGCTCTCCCCTATAAAGGGGCCTTTCACCAGATCAACGACCTCGATCTCGTCTGGAATAATGGCAAATGTAAAGCCGCTTTACATTACCTTAATCAGCCGGTCAAAGTCTATTTACAAACGGGCGATAAAATGGGGGGCCGCCTCATTTTTGGCGAAGAGGAGATCCCATTGACCCTCGATTGGGAGTACGATGAGAAGGTTTTGGTGCAATCGATAGAGGGGACATTTCATGGATTAGACGCCTCATTTCATGCTGAGAGTCCCAATGTGCTTGTGGGGAGTGCCCGAATTGATTTTAAAGCTCTTTCACCGCTATTGCCGATCGATGTTGCCAGGGTCTTTCACGAGCTGAAGATGGGGCAAGGGTATGAGTTGAAGGGGAGACTCAAGATCGAGGAGAATTTGCCCTATTTTCAAGGGATTTTGAGTGGGAAGGCGATCGAGCTATTCGGTTTTCAATTTCGAACCCTTCTTGCGCAAGCGGAATTGAGTCTGCAAAAGGTGTGGATCCGCGATCTTAAGGTGAGCGATAGTGCGGGCAGTCTCAAGGTCGATGAAATTTTGATTGAGGATCACTCTCCGTGGATGATTGCGATTCCCCATCTGACGATTTTGGAGATGCGGCCGAGTCTTTTGCTCCGTCCAGGGGGAAAAGTGGGGCCGATCGATCCGCTCGTCGTCAGGTATTTAAAAATGGATGATTTTAAGGGGGAGCTCGAAAATGGGAAGACCTACACTGCAAAGGGGGATCTCCATTTTATCAATTCCTATAAAAGAGAAGAGACAGTGTTTGATCTGCCGGCCAATGTGTTGGGCCGCATTGTGGGGATCGATCTCGAGCTTTTGATCCCCGTGACGGGCGATCTCACTTTTGAAATCAGAGATGGTTACGTCCATCTTTTGGAGCTTCAAAATGCCTATAGTGAGGGGAAGCGCTCGCAATTTTTCCTCGAGGCAGATAGTTTGCCAAAGATGGACCTCGACGGGAATTTAGAAATACTCATCAAAATGAAGCAATTTGTCTTATTCAAGATCACCGAATCGTTTTTAATCTCTGTCGAAGGGGTTTTAGACGACCCAAAATTCCATTTGAGAAAGAGACGATTTTTCGGACTGATGTGAAGGTGCGCTGGGTAACCTCTTTTATCCGCTTCATTTATTCGCCCTACTGCGTTGGATGCGAGGAGCCTTCGGAAATGCAGTTTCTTTGCCCCGAATGTTGGAAAAATTCCGATCCGATCGACCCTGTAGATCGGTGCCGTCACTGTTTTGAAGAGCTGGGTGAAAAGGGGGATCTCTGTTTGCAGTGCCGCAAGGGGGCGATTCTCCCGATCCAAAGGGCCTATCTCTTTGATCCCGAATCTCCACTCCTCTTGTTGGGGATGGACAACTTCATGGGATGGGCTGCTTTTGCGCTTCTTCAGTGGGTGCGGCTCGATTGGATGATTCCGGGTGCGATTGTCCCAATGCCAGATCCGATTTCGATTGGGGTTGCAAGCCAGATAGCGCAAATGATGGATTTTCCTCTGGTGCGCGCCCTTTCTCGAGCACTCGAATATCGAGAAGATCGCCTGGAAGAGGGGCAAATCATCCTCCTTTTGGATGGGGGCAATCCGATTTCTTCATTGCAAAAAGCCACTTTAAGCCTATTTAGGACTTTTCCAAAAAAGATCTATTTATTAAGTTTATCTTCAGAGCCTTATTTATGATCAACCGATGAGTTTTTTTTCCATGGATACGAGCAGTTTAAAAATCCTTCTCCAATCGAACTACCTATTCCAGGGACTAAACGATGAACAGCTTTCAGAAGTTCTCTTAATTTCGAACATTGCCCACATTCCGAAGGGCGAATTTGTTCTTAGAGAGGGGGAGGTAGATGACAAAATCTATCTTTTACTTGAGGGGGAAGTGGAAGTTTTGAAAAATGAGGAGGGGACAGAGGTACAGACCAGGCTAGCGATATTAAAGGCGGGAGAATTGATTGGTGAAATGGCTTTTATCCATTCGGCGCCCCGTTCTGCATCGGTTAGGGTACTTAAAAACGCCCAATTTCTCTTTTTCTCTGTTGCAAAACTTTCTCAAATGGCCTCTCAAGAAAAGGCGTTTGATCAAATCTCAAAAAACATCTCGAAAAAATTGACAGAGCGGTTGCGCAAGACAAATGAAGTGACTGTGAGGGCTTTAACGGAGCAATTGAAAGTTGCAAAAGTTCAAATTATATCGGGCCAATTTCTTTTCCACATCTTGATTTTTTTCTCTGCCTGGGTCTTTCTTTTGAGCCTTCTTGTGAAGAGGATCTTGACTGAATCGAGCAATACTTTTATTTCTGCTTTGGCAGTTCTCATAATAGCTGCGATTTGCGTCTATTATGTGATTCGGAGTCCTTTTTCCCCTGAATTCTTTGGATTAACACTAAAGCGGTGGAAGAAAAATCTTTTCGAGGCTTTTCTTTGGTCTATCCCCTTCCTTCTCATTGTAACGGGGATGAAGTGGTTTGCGATTCGGTACACCCACATTTACGAGACGGATTCTCTATTTGAGTTTTCTTTTGTCCACCCTGGTTCTGCTTTGTCACCTCAGCTGCAAATTGCTTTTAGCATCATCTATCTCATTTTTGTCCCTTTGCAAGAACTGTCTGTGAGGGGGACAATTCAGAGTGCTTTGAAGGCTGTTATTTCTGGAAAACACACCACTTTTTCTTCAATTATTTTATCGAACTTAGTTTTTGCTTCGGTGCATGCTCACTATTCGCCTGCGTTTTCTCTTATTGCCTTTTTGGTTGGGATTTTTTGGGGAATTTTATATGCCCATCAAAAGTCAATTGTCGGCCCGATTTTATCTCATTTTCTCATTGGGGCCTATGCATTAGTCTTCCTAGATTTGACGAAATTTTTCTCAACTTAGTTGGAAAATTATTTTGCAATTTCTACCGACACACTCTAAACTCTGGGGATGATGTGGATTGGATTTTTGGCGGCTTTCGTTTTGCTCGCTTACCTGTTTAGGGGGTTGAAAATTGTCCCTGAACAGCAGGTGTGGGTTGTGCAGCGCTTTGGCAAATTTTCAAAGCAACTCGAAGCGGGGCTCAATTGGATTGCGCCCTTCATCGATGAGATCGCGAACAGGGTGTTTTTGAAAGAAGAGGCGATCGATGTCCCCGAACAAACCGCCATCACGCAAGACAACGTGAGTGTCATTCTCGACGGCATTGTCTATATCAAAGTATCCGACCCCGTCGCCGCCTCTTATGGCGTTAAAAATCCGATTCAAGCCCTCACCCAACTCGTCCAAACGACCATGCGCTCAGAAATTGGGAAAATTCCCCTCGATAAAACCTTTGAGGAGAGAGAATTGCTCAATGCGAAAATCGTCGAGGCGATCAATGAGGCGGCGTTCACTTGGGGCGTTCGGTGTTTGCGATATGAGATCAAAGACATCAAAATGCCGGAAGATATTCGCAAGGCGATGGAATTGCAGATGACGGCAGAGAGACAAAAAAGAGCCCGTATTCTCGAATCAGAAGGGATGCGCCAATCTCAGATCAATGCCTCAGAAGGGCATAGACAAGCCCAAATCAATGAGTCTGAAGCTGCCCAAATCGATCGGGTCAACCGGGCACAAGGGGAGGCCTCAGCAATTGTCGCATTGTCCCAAGCAACCGCGGAAGGAATTGAACGGATTGCTGAAGCACTCCAAACGACCGGAGGAGATCGGGCCGCTTCCTTGCAGATTGCAGAAAAATATATCGAGGCATTTAGACAACTAGCTAAGGAGACAAATACCATTGTTCTCCCGGCAAACCTGCAACACCCAAGTTCCATGGTTGTCGAGGCGATGAGCCTGTATGACGCTTTGAAAAAAAGGCCAGCTTCCTATCCACTGGCAGTGGAAAAATAGGGGGGAAAAGAATCCCCCCATTGACATTGGAGTCTCTCTTAGAAACCAGCGCCGACAGAAATTTCAGCAAATGGCTTTGGGAATGCTCCCTCTTTCACTGCTGCAATCGCCGGTTGGCTCACGTCGAGTTGCACGAAACTGCGCAAAGATCCCATCCGGTTAAGCTCATAGCCCAACGCAATGTTCGGGATTAGCCCCATAAACTTCTCTTCGGTGCTGTCGACCCGTCTTGTCTCAACAACGCCCCAAGCAACTCCAGCGCCTGCATAGAGACTGTTACTGCTTTGCGCATTTGTATAATAGAGATAGTTGACTTTAGGCACCGTATAGTGAAAAGTCTCCTCTCTCCCCTCATCCAAAATCGCTTTTCTTCGGTTAAAACCAGCAGAAAAGTCGATCGCAGACGAGCCCGCATTGAGCCTGTATCCAAGACCAAAGCCCGGAAGTACTTTTACGTCCCCGTTGTTGAGCTCTGTGTCCGATACTCCCATCCTCAAATATCCAAACGATTTGCTTTGGATCTTTTCATCAATAGAAGAGAGTTTTGATAGCCCTTCTCGTTGTGCAAATGTCGGCAGCATTTCAGTTCTCGCCTCTTGAGCAAAACCAAATGCAGTAGCAAGTGTTAAAAATGTGGTTGCAAATTTCTTCTTCATAATAACCTCCATTGAAAAAGAAACTCAATTATCGAATTGACGGGTAATTAAATCAACTCAAATAGTTTCTATATTTTTTCTAACCATTTGAACTTGGCGTCGGAGCATTTCATTGATTTGGATCTGATCGGTGATTTTTTTCCATGCGTGGAGGAGGGTGGAGTGGGTTTTTCCTCCGAAGGAGGAGGCGATTTTCATGAGGGAGTCGTCGATCATTTCTTTGGCGAGGTACATGGCGACTTGTCTTGCGAGGGCGATCTCTTTATGGCGGGATTCTCCCTTGATTTCGGAGATGCGCACTTCGAAGACGGCGGCGACACTTTTTAAGATCTCTTCGACGGAGATTTTTTTACCTGGGGAGTTATGTTGGAACAGTTCGGACAAGATTTTTTCGACCACTTCTTCATTGAGGCTTTCGGACATGAGTTTGGAGTGGGCGCAGAGGCGGTTGATGGCCCCTTCGATTTGGCGGACGTTGTTATAGATGTGCTCTGCGATGAAGAAGGCGATTTGGTTGGGGATATTGAGGCCGCGCCTTTCTGATTTATGTTTGATGATGGCAACCCTTGTTTCGAGGTCGGGGACGCCCATGTGGGCGACGAGGCCCCATTCGAGGCGGGCGACCATCCTTTCGGAGAGTTTGAGGTGGGCTGGGGGCTTATCGCTCGTGATGACGATCTGTTTATTTTGGTTGAGGAGGGTTTCAAAGGTATTGCAAAACTCCTCTTCAAAGCCGAGCCGATTTTGCAAAAACTGGATATCGTCGACGAGGAGGAGATCGAGTGTGCGGTAAAAGCGCTTCATTTTATCGATGGATTTGGCTTTTAAATGATCGACGATGTCGTTGACGAAAGCCTCCGTTGTGATTGCCTGGACTCTCAATTTTTTGTGATGCTCTTTGACGTAGTGGCCAATGCTGTGGAGGAGGTGTGTTTTTCCGAGGCCGACGCCGCCGTGAATGAAGAGGGGATTGTATGATTTTCCTGGCCTGCTCGCGATTCCGAAGGCGGCCGATTTGACAAATTGGTTGGAGGGGCCCTCGATGAAGTTGTCGAAAGTGTAGAGGGGGTTGAGGCAAAGTTCATTAGAGGGGGGTTCTTCCAAAATCTCTTGGGGTGGGGCTGAAGTTGGCGCCAATTTTTCTGCCTTAATGAGAAATTGAATGGCCGGCTCTCCGGAGGGAAAGAGGGGTAAAAAATTGCAGAGCACCTCTTTAAAATTGTCTAAGAGATAGTCTTGGACGTAGACGTTGGGTACTTCCAAAACAATCTTTTCGGGTGCCGCTTCGATGAGTTGGATGGGGGCAATCCAGTTCTGAAATTCGGCAGTGGAGCAGCGCGATCCGACGAATTCGATGAACTGGACCCAGCCGTTTTTCACTTCACAATCAAGCATGTCATGAATCTAACAAGGAAAAGGGGATGGGTGCAAGGGAAAATAGCAAATGTCCCAGGGCGATTGTGAACCCGCTAGACAAAAATAAGACATAGGAGCGACTTTTTAGCCTTTCTCCCATTCTTTATTTATGATTGTCTGAATCTGCAAATAGAGTTCATTGCCACACTGATTTAAAGCTTGTCCAAAGGCAGTATCCGTCGGTTGATTGGCAAGGTTAACTAAAGTGGATCCTTGATCCATTGGTAGATCTGTTGGGGTGTTTAATATGTCACTTAGCATTTGACTATATGGATCTAGGTTACTTGTAGGCAATTCTGATTGAACTTTTTTGACTGCTGCAATGACTGCCTGCAGTTGTGCGTCTGTCGGAGAAGAAGCGGACATATAAGCATTTATCGCGTCATCTAATGCTTGCACATCTGCTTGAACAAGTGAACCAGGAGCAATGGTCGCTTCAGACTGAGAGAATCCTTCCTCGCCCCACCAAGAATTTACAGTGTCATCTATATTATTATTCAGCGGGCTCACACAGTTCATGAAGTTTTTTTCTGCAATTGGGTCTTGTGGGTCCTTTAAGTATGCTGCGGCAAGAGCTGCTGGAGAGCCTGCAGTTGGGGGAGTTGTACCACCCGTTAAAGTCTTCCAAATATTACCAGTAAAATTGTCTCCGAAAACAGGGGTAATCGCTGCCACTTCTCCGATCGCTTTGGCAAGCATCTGTAAATTGACTGGATCGTTGGGATTACCACCCTCTTGCTTTAATTGATAGGTCATAAACCAGAGGTAATTCATTGCATTGATCGTCGCTTGCGACGGGGGGGTGGTAGCGTTAACGTTCCCAGTCCCAAAACTTGTACATTCTAACATAATTAATGTCTCCCTTTCATATATAGTAACATTATTATAATTATTTTTCAACTAAATTCTTTTATATTAAATACGTATAACGCTTAAAGTGAATGACTTACGTATAATCACAACCTCTTTGGCCCCCTTGCCCTAGGGCCGGGTTCCCTCGGAGGGGGGGGAATCACCCCAATTTTCGTCGCAATTTTTGGGTTAGAGGGGTATATTCTGATTTCATGGATGGAGTTCTGATTGGCTCTGATTTGACCCTGGAATGGGCCTTACCCTGGTGGTGGAAGCATTATAGGAAGCATAATTCGCATCCCGTTGCGTTTGTGGACCTGGGCCTTACCGCTGAAAAAAAGAGGTGGTGCAAACGGCGTGGCCCTCTGATTCCTCTGAGGGTGGGAGATTTCACGGAAGAAGTGGCTCCAGAAAAAGCGCAAGAGTGGGAAGAAAAGACGGGTAAATCGTTCTGGGAAAGCAGAGGCGCCTGGTTTAAAAAACCCTTTGCCTGTCTCAAATCTCCCTTCGATAGAACCCTTTGGATTGATGTTGATTGTGAAATACGCGGTTCAATCATTCCCCTATTTGAATATGCAAGTAAACCCGGGGGCTTGGCCATGGCAATGGAGCAGCTAGATTTTTCAAGAAGTTACAAGGCCTATAATTCCGGAGTCATTGCTTTTCGCCAAAATCACCCATTGATTCTGCAATGGGCAAATACCTGTTTAAGTCTCAATACCCAGTTCCGCGCAGATGACGATGTGTTTGCATATATGCTTTCAGAAAAAGGGATAGAAATAGATGAGATTCCCCCTCATTATAATTGGAGCAGGTGTTTGGAGGAAAATCCTCACGCAATCATCCAGCATTGGCACGGCTGTCATGGCAAAACAGTGATTAAAGCTCAAATTTGTAGAGATGACACTTACCTTTTACAGAAAAATCTGGAAGATATATGCCATTTTTAGAAAGGAAGGAGACCGCCATTTCAGTTGCAGGCATATCGATGTCATCGAACCAGATATACCCTCCCTTTTTGATCTTGGGCAGATATATTTTCGCATCGCGTAGGGCGATCGCCTCCGAATGATTTCCATCAATGTGAAGAATATCAATGCTCTTGTCCTGAAATCCGCTCACTGCTTTAGCGCCATCGGATCTGATGACTCTGCAATAATCGCCCAAATCATATCTCGCAATCATGTCGACAAAGGCCCAGAAAATGAGCTCGAGATCTTTTTTTGCCCACCATTGATAAGTTTCCTGGTCAGGAGAATACCCTTCTAGACAATGTGAAAGGCTCCAAGGATCGATCGCAATCACTTTTCCCAAATTTAAATATTTTAAAGCGCAAGCCGTAGGGTAAATCGATCCCCCTCCATACACTCCGATTTCAACACAGAGAGTTGGGCGGGTAAGATAAATTAAATCCATCATTTTAAGGGCCTTTTCAAAATAACAACACCGAGGAAAGATATCGGATAAGTGGGCAAGAGCCTGTAATTTAAATTTTTCCCATTCCAAAGCTTCAAAAAATGAACCGTTCATAGTTCGCATCTCACTCATAAGCGAGGATCAAAGCGGAGGCTTGCGACGCGATTACTGCGTCAGGGCACTTGAGCAACTGCTCAGCCTGCACAAGGCCCTGTTTGCGATACCCTAACATAAAGAGCGCTTTGGCTCTATTGAGCTGCGTCAAAAGATGTGTTGGCTCTGCCCTGAGTGCCCGATCGAGAAAATCGAGCGCCTTGAGTCCATTGCCAATCTGCAAATGGAGCGCCCCGAGCGTCTGTAAATCGTAAGGGATTGGGGGAGTGAGCACATTCAAAGCGTCAAAAAAGGTGAGGGCTACATCATAAACCCCCTGCTTGATATAGGAATAGGCGACCACTCGAAGATCGTTCACCTCTTCGTCGCCCCATTCGAGAATTTCTAGCCAATTGAGCCCGCTCACCCTTTAACCCCTTTGATATTGGTTGCGTCTGGAGTTGATGAGGGTGAGGGTCCGATCGAGTTTTTCAATGGTCTGCAAGAGTCCTAAGAGAACTTTTCTCTCTTTTTCCTCTTCGCGTCCCTCTTGCTGATCCCGCTTTTGATCTCGCTTGCCCTCTTTGAATTGCTTATTGATTGTATCTTCGAGCGCCTCTAATTTAGTCGTGTCTTCTTCCTGTTTTTCATACCCGCCAAGGCTCGGAATCAATTGATAGCTAAAGAGTGGCTTTGTCCCCATAAAACCTTCGGGTGGAGGCTCAAAAGAGGCCCACAACACCAGTTTGCCGGACATCAGATATTCTTCAAAATCGCTCGAAACATAGGGCCTTAGGACCGCGGTTTCCGCTTTCTGCGGGATGAAGCGAGACTCCTCAATCAGTTTGGTATCGAGGGTCGCCTGATCTCTCGCGTAGCGAGAAGAGGTCTCAATTCCCAAATTGTCAATTGTGCGCGATTTTATACTCATATTTTCATTCTACCAATGGCCGATTTTCTTAGCACTAGAAACAAATTGTCGACAACTTTCCGCATTTCTCTGGAGTCGAGATTTAAAAAATTTAAAATCAGATGGTTATATCGCCTTTCAAACCGCCTGCAACAACCGATTTCGCCCCACTTTTGAACAAGTTTCCCACAATTTCCCACAATCTTTTTTTCTACTCGCAACGATCTAATTTTTAGATGGTTTAAGAGAAGCTTTGGGGGTGATTTTAGAAAATAAATTGCGCAGATTTCGACAACGTGGCTAACATGTGGGATAACGTGGGAAAGTAAACATGAGCGGGTTTTTCTTCAGCGGATCTACAAATGCAAAGCTCGATGAGAAGGGGCGATTTGTCCTTCCTCAAGAGATGCGTTATGGGCTTGTTGAGGAGGGGAAGTGCGCATTTGTGATTGGGTTGGGTCTTGGTGGCTGTTTAGCGATCTACAAGAAAAGCGTGATTGAAAGGATTGTGGAAAAGTTTAAAAGGAGTCAACACGCGGCGAAGTTCCAGAAATTTTTCACCCTTTTCTTTTCGACGCTCTTTCCGACAGAGTGCGATAAGGTGGGGAGGATTTCGATCCCTTCGAATTTGAGAAGTGCTGTGGGGATTGGGAAAGAGATTGTCGTGGCTGGGGTGATGGATAAGATTGAACTTTGGCCAAAAGAGGGTTATGAGCGGCAACTGAGAGATCTTTTGGAAGGCAAATCGGCCGAGCTGAACTTAGCGAAGATGACGGAGCAGGCGTTTGCTCTACTGCACGATGAGGAAGAGGCTCCTTTAGAGCCCACTTCTGAGATGAACCCCCTCTATTTTGATACTCCTGCACCATGAGACATTGCCCCGTATTACTGCGGGAGGTCCTCGAAATTTTTGAAGAAAAAAAGCTGCGTCGATTTTTTGATGGGACGTTAGGCGCAGGGGGGCACGCGAAAGGGATCATTGAGGCGCATCCGGAGATTGAGCGCTATATCGGCTGTGATCGGGATCCAAGGGCGCATGCTCTTGCGAAAGAAACGCTAAAACCTTGGTTGAAAAAGATTGAGTTCATCCAGGGCAATTATGCGGATCTGATCGCGGGGGCGGAAGAGGAATTCGATGGGTTTCTCATCGATATTGGGGTCTCTTCGATGCAGCTCGATGAGAAGGAGCGGGGATTCAGTTTCCAAAGCGATGCACCGCTTGACATGCGGATGGATCCGGAGGGCGAATTGACGGCGTTCACAGTGGTGAACCGCTACTCGGAAAAAGAGCTCGCCCGGGTCATTTTTGAGTATGGCGAAGAGACGAGGTCGCGAAAGGTGGCTAAAGCGATCGTCGAGGCGAGGAAGAGAAGGGCGATCCGGACGACGCGCGAGCTCGTCGATATTATTGCCCCTGTGGCCACTCGGGGAAGGCTCCATCCGGCAACGCTGACATTTCAGGCGATCCGGATCGAAGTGAATGATGAGCTAGGGCAGCTCAAAAGGGGGCTTGAGGCGGCCCTGAAAAAAATGTCTCCCGGGGGGAGAATAGTGGTGATCTCCTTTCACAGTCTGGAAGATCGGATTGTGAAACAAACCTTTAAAGGGGCAAAAGGGGTGCGCATTTTGACGAAAAAGCCGCTCGTTCCAAAGATGGATGAGATGCGGGCCAATCCGAGAGCGCGCAGTGCGAAGTTGAGGGCAGTGGAAATACTATGAAGAACTTACTGATCAAGCTTGGAGTTTGTTTAGGGCTTTTGGCCTATTGTCTTTACTCATATCTTAACGTGCAAAATGATTTGACAGAGTTAAAAATCAAATTGCCTGAAGTAGAGGGGGAAATTCGGCAGATTCAAGAGGAGAGTCGGCGCCTTAGTTATGAAGTTGAGCAGTTTGAAAACCCGGCGCATCTCATTGAGCTTTCCGTCTCTCCTGAATATGCCCATTTAAAACATCCTCTCATTAAAGAAATACTCACAGTTCCGGAGGCATTTGCAAGGAATTGATGTCTCCGATCCACTCTTCTGACCGAAAGCGACTTTCCTTTGTCGCGGTCTTTCTATCACTTCTTTTTTGTCTCTTGATCATCCGCTTTTACCAGGTCCAAATTGTCGAAGGGGAAAAATGGGCAGCAGCAGCTCTTGCGCAGCATCAGTACGTAGAGAAGATCCCTTTTATGCGCGGCTCTTTTTTCTCCAATGTCGCGATCAAAAGAGGCCATCCGGGGGACAAACAGCCCTTTGTACTCGATGTGTTGAAATTCCACCTCTATATCGATCCCGATTCGATCCCCGATGCGATCAAGCCAAAAATGGCGAAAGAGCTCTTCGCCCATTTGCCAAAAGGTGGGAAAGAGGGGGAATTTTACAAAAAGAGCCGCAGTCGGAAGGTGGCGACGTGGCTTGAAAGGGAGCAAAAGGGGAAAATAGAGGCGTGGTGGAGCGGTTTTTGCAGGAGGGAAAAGATCGTGCGCAATGCGATCTATTTTGTCCCGGCTTTCAAACGCTCTTATCCTTTTGGTGCGATGCTCGGGGCCATTTTGCACACAGTGCAAGAAGATCAGGTGAGTCCCACAGGCGGGCTAGAGATGCTTCTCGACTCCTATTTGAAGGGAAAAGAGGGGAAAAAGCTGATTGTCCGCTCGCCGCGCCATCCACTCGGCATGGGCAAAGTGCTCGCTCCTCCCGACCATGGGGCCGACATTTATCTGACGATCAACCACTATTTGCAAGCCGTTTGCGAATCGGAGCTCGAAAAGGGGGTCAAGGCGGTGAATGCGAAGGGGGGGTGGGCTGTCATGATGGACCCATATACGGGGGAGATTTTAGCGCTCGCTCAAACTCCCTCATTTGAGCCAGCCCGTTTCAATGAGTATTACAACGACCCCTCCTTGACGGAGCTGACCAAGGTGAAGCCGCTGACCGACTGTTTTGAGCCCGGTTCTATTCTCAAGGCGATTACGGCGGCGGTCTCTCTTAAGGCGGGGGAAGAGCTTGCAAAAAAGGGGCAAAGGCCCCTTTTTACGCCCGATGAAAAAATTCCGTGCAGCAATGGCTGGTTCCCTGGCAGATCGGCGCCATTAAAAGATGGGATTCGGGTCCACTCCTATTTGAATCTCGATATGGCAATGCAAAAGTCGTCGAATATTTACATGGCTCGACTCGCCCATCGTCTGATTGAGAGGATGGGGGATGAGTGGTATCGGAAAACGCTTGAGGAGGTTTTTGGGTTTGGCAAAAAAACGGGGATCGATTTTCCGGCAGAGAGCGGAGGACTTCTCCCCACTCCTGGAAAACTCCATCCGAATGGAAAACTCGAGTGGTCGACTCCGACGCCCTATTCGCTCGCGATCGGCCACAACATTCTTTGCACGAGCATACAGCTCGTCAAGGCCTATGCGATTTTAGCCAATGGAGGGCTCGATGTGCAGCCCCATTTGGTGCGCAAAATTGAGAAAAATGGGAAAGCGATCATCGACAACAGCCGATATAGAGCTCATAAGCAGGTGATCAGTCCGGGCATTACGCGGACATGTGTGCGGGCGCTGAAATTTGTGACAAAGGAGGGGGGCACATCGAAAAGGGGGGATGTTCTCGGATATACTGAGGCGTGCAAATCGGGGACGGCGGAAAAAATTGTTGACGGCCATTATGCGACCGATCACAACATCTCTTCTTTCATCGGTTTTGCGCCGGCCCATCACCCCCGTTTTGTGCTGCTTATCTCGATCGACGATCCTGAAAGAAAAATCATTCCCGGCGTCGGAAAACAGCAGATGGGGGGGACTTGTGCGGCGCCTATTTTTAGAGAAATTGCAACAAGGGCCTTGCAATATTTAGGGGAAACCCCCGATGATCCGTGTGGATTGAGTATTGGAGATCCGAGAAGAGATCCCAAAAGAGCCGATTGGGCAAATGAGGTGGAAAACCTCAAAGTCCTTTACGAAAAGTGGAATTGTCCGTGAAGTTAAAGAAACTCATTCAGGACCTAAATCTCGAAGTGAAAGGGAGTAAAGAGGTGGAGATCACGGGGATCTCTTCCGATTCGAGAAGAATTTTTCCCGGCAATCTATTCATTGCCAAAAAGGGGGGCTCTTTTGACGCGGCTGCGTTCATTCCCGATGCGATCAATGCGGGCGCAAGTGCTGTGTTGAGCGACCTTTTCGATCCGTTTTTGAAAGTAGTTCAATTGATTTGCCCTTCGCCTAAAGAAATTGAGGCGAAATTAGGCGCCCGCTATTACGGTGAACCTTCAAAAGAGCTCTTTGTCGTCGGGGTCACGGGGACGAAGGGAAAGACGACGACGAGTTATCTGATCAAGCATATTTTAGATCAGATCCAAATGCCGAGCGCTCTTGTGGGGACGATCGAGACGATCATTGGAGAAAATCGGTTCTCCTCAACGTTGACGACACACGATGTCATTTCGAATCAAAAGTGGCTTCGGGAGATGGTGCAAAAGGGGTGCGGGGGGTGCGTTTTGGAGTGTTCTTCGCACGGGCTTATTCAAGGGAGATTGGATGAGATTGCATTTGATCTTGCCATTTTCACCAATTTGACTCCTGATCATTTGGATTATCACGGAACCGTGGAAGAGTACGCCAGGGCCAAAAGAAAGTTATTTGAAAGGGCAAAGCGATCGATCTTAAACGCCGATAGTCCTTGGGCAAATGAGATGGGCCGAGGGGTCACCTTTGGCATTGAAAGAGGGGATGTGAGGGCTGAAAAGATCGGATTTGCGATGGATCATACAGTGTTTGAAGTGCAAGGGGTCCCTTTTTATCTCCCTTTGATCGGAAAGTTCAACGTCTACAATGCCCTTGCGGCGATTGCGGTGGGGCTCGATAGGGGGGCCTCGTTGCAAGCGATGCAGGAGGCGCTCCGTTTTTTTCGATCGCCACCTGCGAGGTTGCAAAGATTTGGCAATGTGTTCATCGATTTTGCCCACAATGGGGAGGCGCTCGAAAATGTCCTTGCGACTTTGAGGGAAGTGAGCCTAGGAAAAATCATCGTTGTTTTTGGCTGTGGGGGAAATCGCGATCCTGAGCGCAGGACAGGGATGGCAAAAGCGGCGGAAGCGTGGGCAGACGAGACCATTTTGACGAACGACAATCCGCGCAAAGAAGATCCTGAGGAAATTATCAGACAGATTCAGAGCGCCTTTGCAAAGAAGAGGCCAAAGGTAGAGCTCGATCGGAAAAAAGCGATTGAGATGGCTATTCAAATGGCAAAACCGGAAGATTGCGTGCTGATTGCGGGCAAGGGTCATGAGAGGGTACAAATTTTTGCCCATCAGACCGTGCCGTTTGACGACGCTGAAATAGTGAGGGGTATTTTAGGATGAAGAAGGTCATTTTTTGTTTGTGTGTAGTCGGCGCGCTTTTGGCAGATCCTCCTGTGGCGCCTACTCAGGCACCTACCCAGGCGCCTGCCCAGGAGAAGGCACCGTCCCTTTCTACCCCTTCTGAAACGGAGAAACTCTACTGGCGTTATCACCATTTAGTTGCGATCGGTTATCGAAGGGATCGAGAGCAATTTCACGAGCCCGATGGGGTAGCGAGGTTCACCGATCGAAACGCGGTGGAGCTGGTTGTGAGATCCCATTTTGAGGTGGGCCGTTTTGTCTCTTATCTTCAAGGGAGTTATAGCTGGCTTGTCAATGGGCATTTTAGCGATGCATTGAAGGGGGGATTTGTGGGAGAGCCCACCCGATTTGGCACCTACGATTTGGGAGCTGGATACACGGCAGATGTAGCCATGGCGGTTGGGATTCCCTGTTCCCTCCTTTCTTTGAAGCAGTTCAAGGTGAGTTTCATCCCTTTCGGCGGATACATGTATTCTCACATCATGAATTTTGTCGAGGGGGAAGAGCGGTTTGCGATTCCGAGTCCGCCGAGATTGCTCGCGGCGGGGACGAGTGGATTTGCACTTGCCCGTTTTCCAAATCCGAATCAGCAAGATTGGTTTGGCTTTTATGCTGAGGGGGATTTGCAATTTATTTTCTTAGAAGATTTTGAGTGGACTTTCTTCTATCAATATATGGCGCCGATGATGCGCTCAAAATTCAAAGAGGAGATCGATCTTTATTTGTACAACAGTGCGGGTGCGGTTTCTGCAGTGAATCTATTTCGGGCAAATGCGGTGTATGAAGGGCGCGTGGTGCCGAAACAGGTGATTGGGACTAATTTTCGCTTTCATGGGCGGTTAGGTTATAATTTTGGGATCCACTTCGATGTGGCCAGAGCCCATTCGAATAAGGTGAATTACCTCTCTCGGCGCAAAGAGGAGAGAGCTCTTTTGAATCCGACAACTCTCATCTTGTCAAATATCGATACGAGGGGGTCGGTCAAGTGGGTCACCTATAAGGCATCGATCTATTTGGGGTACCAATTTTAATGATGATGCAGCTCTTCTTGCTTTTTTGTCTCTCTTTGCTTCCTCTTGAGGCCGCTCCTGCGGGATCGCTGATCAATTCGCTGGATGCGCCGACGATTGTGATCGATGGGGGACATGGAGGAAGAGACGAGGGAGCCAAGGCGCGCAGCCCTTTTTGTGAGGAGAAAAGGGTGTGCCTTTTAACGGCAAGACTCGTGAAGAGATATTTAGAGCAGCTCGGCTATCACGTCGTGATGACGAGGGGCACCGATGATTTCATCCCACTTCCAAAACGGGTGGAGATCGCAAAACAGGCGCGTGCCAATATTTTTGTAAGCGTCCACTACAACTCCTCGCGGAGTCCTGAGGCGAAGGGGATCGAAGTATTTTTCTTTGATTCTAAAGAAAATCAAATGAGGGCAAAGGCCTCGAAAAAACTCGCCGATTCTATTTTGAGCCGCCTGATTCGAAAGACCTCGGCTACATCCAGAGGAGTGAAGAAGGGGAATTTCTATGTGATTCGGGAAACGAGCATGCCGGCGGTTCTCATCGAGGGGGGATTCATTTCTAATACGAAGGAGAGAGCTCTTTTAAAGACACGCACCTATCAAGAGAAGATCGCCCAAGGGATTGCCGATGGGATCGATGAGTATTTTAAGGCGAGATGGAAGAAAGGGAAGAAGTTGTAAACTTGTCGATCGAATTGTCGAGCTCTGAAGAGTGGTCCTCTTGCATAGCCTGAGCGGTATGCAAGAGGTTTATTCTTTTTATTTGTAACCTTTTTTCTAGCTTCTTCTTGAAATAATCTCTCTCGAAGTTTGCTTCTGTCTTGGTTTCTTTCTTCCCTGTTTTCTTTTGCCGCTTTGACTCCATCATAAACCCCCTCAACCAGACCTGCCGCCGCACCAAGAGGAGTAGTAAATGGTACAGGTGCACCAAACCCTATGGCCGTATCTATCGCGACGTCTTTTGCCACGTAGGCTGCAACAATTGTCACATCCTTTGCAGCATCTTTGACGGCAACCTGTCTTCGAGCCGATGTTTCCTTACTTCTACCTCTCTCATCAGATTCTATCACATCGGCCTTCCGTTGATGAAGATCTCCTAGTTTTCCCTTTATCTGTTCCCTCAGCTCATTTGCCTTCTGATCATCAGAACTCCTCCTTGCCTGTGACAATGCTGTAAAATCACTAAAAAGTTCTTTGCATTTCTCCAGACCCTCTTTATGCTTCTGGGCAGCTTCATCTAGCGCTGCTGCTGTTTTAGGATGACCGGTTTCTTTGTGAAAACGGACATTGGCGCTCGCCGTTACTTCAGACCAGTCTATTGCTCTTTGAACTCCTGTTGGTACGTTGTTTGCCATATTCCCTCCATTGGTTAATGACGGGGCAGGATGGTATTTTCTTTTCTATTTTAGCGCAATCATTACTTGAATAGCTGGGCTTGAGGAAGTGATCGCCTAATTCTATTCAGGTTCTTCTAGAGTAAAGAGAGAAGACCAAATACTAGTAATCAGAAAAGCAACACCGCCAGATCCAATCACCCTATTCAATGTCCCTTCAGAGGTATTTAATTGGATGATAAGTGTCATTGCGATTCGAGATAAGATGTCCATAACCCGGATGGGAGATATTTTCATTACTGCGTCCACCAGGCTGTTTGTTAGAATACCCGCCATTCTTGGATTGCGTTTGATAATGAGAGCAAAGAGCCTAGCCTTAACTAGAAAATAGAGCGGGATTTCGTGGGCTCTCGTCGAATCCACCAACGTCTGCATCACAGGCTCGTGTTCTCCGTAGGTGGCCTCCAGCAAAGCCCTACCCAGCCCATTTGCCGAAAACTTGGGAAGGAGACGCGAATGAATCAATGCATGTACTGCTTCTTGGTGGCCAGTGGAAGCCGCTTTTTTCAGGGCTTTATCCAGATCTTCTCTATATCCATTTGGCATATTGGAAAGGCGAGGGATGAGCATCCTTAGGATTTCTGAAGTATCTGAAGAAACAGCGTCCTCCAGAACAAAGGCCAACTGAAATGGAGGAATAATATCAAGTTCAATGAGTATCCGGGCTACTTTGGGATGATTAGGGGTAGCCAGCATTAAAGCTGCTAGCGCACAACGGGGTGTAATATCGCGCCACCTATTTGAACGTGTCAGCCTCTGTACCAGTTTTTCATTGCCAACCAAAGCAAGAGACTTCAAGAAGTGTTCCAATTTCTCTAACCGAATTTGGTTCAATTTACCCTCGTTCGAAATGAGCGCTCCCATGAATTCTACGTCTTTGATTGTCATCGCCCTCGACAAGGCTTTATCCAGAGTTTCTAATCCGAGATTCCGTATTAAAAGCACTTCTTTTGGAATTGAGGATAAATCTCCGAGGAACACATCCTCGCGGGTCATGGTAATTTCGTTATTTTTAAGCCAGCGCCGAATCCCTGCTGCTTTTTCTTTATCTGTTCCTTCGAAGATGGGAAGATTTGGAAGGCATCTTTCTCTCTGAAGGTGTTCAAAACACTCTACCACGTTCTTGGCTCTTTTCTCGGAAATGACATTTGCAATTTCATCAATCTTTGGATAGGCTTGCAGATTGTTGCTGTTAATTATGCGACTATAATCAGCGTAGTTGGGATCGTTTTTAATAATGGGCATTGCTGCACTCACCAGCGAGGTAGCATTATCAAAGGTTTTTTTAACTAATTCCCCCAGATTCAAGGTAGATAAGTCTCTCCCTTTAAGCGCTTTTAGCAAAAGCCTATTTGTTAAAGTATTTGGAGCCCCCTGTATATAATTCAAATAATTAGTATGAATACCACTTTCGGGATGGTTTCCATCCCCTTCCCTCGCTTGCAAAGGAGGCAATTCCTGGGATGGGCTTCTTTTAAACTCTTCGAATGAATTAATAGCCACAAATATCCTTATAGTTAATTTAAAATGATACTATATTTTATATTAGTATAATTTTTCTTGCAATCTTAATTTTTTTTAATTGTATTCCAAAGGAATATTCGGGTTATTGAAAACTAGTAATTTAAGGATTAAAGGCCTGGCGTCAAGTTTTACTCAGTATGTCCAGTTTTTCTGGACATATTCAGGAAAATATGCATAATAGAGTTTATGAACTTTGAATTGTTTAGACGGGAAGTTAAGGCGGAAGTGTTTGATTATCAGATTCTTGCAAAACATCTATCGGGGCTGAAGAAACCGAGAGACAAAGTATCTTCCCTAGTAGCTGAAGGTAAGATTATTAGAGTCAAAAAGGGGCTATATATTTTTGGTGAAAATTGGCGAAAAAATCCCATTACTTTGGAGGTAGTCGCGAACTTAATTTATGGCCCATCATGCATCTCTTTTGAATATGCCCTTGATCGCTACGGAATGATGGCTGAGCGCCCGGTGGCCATAACATCTTTGACTATAGGTGACTCAAAATCATTTGAGACTCCAATTGGGGTATTCGAGTACAGGGCTATTGATCGGGAAAAGTTTAAAGTGGGAATAGAATACCGAGATCTGCAAGAAGAGGGGGGCTATCTAATCGCATCTAAAGAAAAGGCGATTGTAGATTTTATCTATCGAGTGCCAGGCATTCGATCCATTGAAAAGCTTCGCTATTTCTTATTTGAAGAAATGAGAATCGATGAAACGATGTTCCGTCGATTAAATAGAGATAAACTACGTGAACTTGCTCGAGTATACAAAAAAAATAGCGTGAATATGTTGGAGAAAGTATGAGTAGCACAATTGAATCGATGTTAAAAAGTTATAATCCTAAATCGAAATCCGAATATGAAGGTGCTATTCAAGAGATCATGCAAGAGATTGCGCTGATGGGTTTATGGAGGTCGAAATTTTTTGAACATGCAGCATTTTATGGTGGCACGGCTCTCAGAATTTTGCATGATTTGGGCCGGTTTAGCGAAGATCTTGATTTTTCTCTTCTCAAACCCGATCCTGAGTTCGATTTGAGTCCATTCCTGAAAGCTGTGGAAGAAGAATTGGAGATTTCTGGATTGAACATTCGAGTAGATCATCATATCCGCCATGCTGAAGAGTCAATTCGATCGGCATTTTTAAAAACAGGAACATTGGAAACCTTCATTCGGATTGGTTTAGATGAAAGTTTAAAAAAGCATACACAATCCAATGAGGTGATCAAAATCAAATTGGAAGTCGATATTGATCCACCATCAGGTTTTACAACTGAAATTCGCTATCTAGCTCGACCCTTTCCCTTTTCTGTGCGTACATACGCCCCTGAAGATCTATTTGCTGGGAAAATGCATGCACTTCTTTGCCGTCCTTATAAAGTAAGAGTCAAGGGGAGGGATTGGTATGATTTTATTTGGTATGTATCCAAAGGTTTCCGATTGCATTTGATTCACTTGGAAAAGCGAATGAGACAATCGGGTCATTACGCTCTTGCTGAGCCGCTCACACAAAGGCAATTCTTAGACTTCATACAGGAAAAAATTTCCGCTCTTAACATAGAGGCTGCTAAAGAAGATATTCGGCGATTTATCTCGAACCCTAGAGAAATTGAAGTATGGTCAAGGGATTTCTTCTTGTCCATGCTATCTAAAATTCAGTACAAGCACGATTATTAGCCCGCTAGGCAAAAATGAGACAAATTGCTTGCTGCGGCTTTGCCATATTCCCCTTCGGGGCCGATTCGCTTCGCTCATCTGCTCCGCGAGAAAAAGGTCGCCCCGGACCTTTTTCTCGATTCCGCAGCCTCCATCGCCCCGCCCCAAAGACGGTGCGTCTTCGGGGACCCCCCCGGGGGAAAGCCATGGTTTTACCATGAGCTCCTCCTTCGGAGCGCTTCGCTTCAATCTGACTTTCACACCCCTTCCGACGAAGCGTCGTTGGGGGCCCCGTGTTTGCCTCGCGAGCGCACTTTATCTCATTTTTGCCTAGCGGGCCAATAAAATTCGTCCGAGGCGGGAGTCGAACCCGCGACCTGTCGCTTAGGAGGCGACCGCTCTATCCACTGAGCTACAAGGACAAGGCGCACCAGTATAGCTTTTCGTCGCCGTTTGTTACAAGATATAGATTTTTTGAGAATTACCTCGACTTTGCAACTTTTTAGGGTCGCCTGTCCCGTCTATTTGTCCTCGGACGTTCGACCAAGGTCGAACTGGGAGATTATTTAGAGCGGGAAGGGGTTAAAAACCCCTTCCCGCTCTAAATAACTCCCCCGAGAACAAATATCTCGGGGCCTTCGACCCTAAAAAGTTGCAAAGTCGAGGTTACCGATTCAAGGGTTGTTTTTTTGCGCTTGAGATGCTACATTTTTTGCATATGCAAGCGGATATTGGATTGATTGGACTCGCAGTCATGGGGCAAAACCTCGTTTTGAACATGGCTGATCGCGGTTATACAGTTGCTGTTTTCAACCGAACTTTTGCAAAAACGGATGCGTTTTTAAAAGGGCCTGCCAAGGGGAAAACCATCGCAGGGGCTCAAGGGCTCAAAGAGTTTGTCGCTCTTTTGAAGCGGCCAAGGCGGGTGATGTTGATGGTCAAGGCGGGCGATCCGGTGGATGAATTCATCGATCACCTCCTCCCCAGCTTAGAGAAAGGGGATATCATCATCGATGGAGGCAATAGCCATTTTCCCGACACGCAAAGGCGTTATGAGGCGCTCAAAGCGAAGGGGATTCTCTTTATTGGCACCGGCATTTCTGGTGGCGAAGAAGGGGCAAGACACGGCCCTTCCATCATGCCTGGAGGTAACCCCGACGCATGGCCCCATGTAAAGAAAATTTTCCAAGACATTGCGGCAAAAGCGGACAATGGAGAGCCATGCTGTGACTGGGTCGGTATCGGAGGTGCAGGTCACTATGTCAAAATGGTCCACAACGGAATCGAATATGGCGATATGCAGCTAATTTGTGAGGCTTACGATCTCTTAAAGAAGGGGGGACAAAAAGATTTGGCTCCCATTTTTAACGGATGGAATCGGGGCCCACTGGATAGCTACCTCATCGAGATCACCGCTCAAATCCTCGCAAAGAAAGAGCCCAATGGCTCTCTTCTTCTCGATCAGATTTTGGATGTGGCGGGGCAAAAGGGGACGGGGAAATGGACCGGGATCGACGCTCTCGATCGGGGCATGCCGCTCACTTTGATTGGTGAGGCGGTTTTTGCAAGGTGTCTTTCCGCACTGAAGGATGAAAGGGTCGAAATGAGCCGCCAGTACGAAGCTCCTAAACACACATTGCAAGCCAATCCCGACCAGATTTCTAAAGCGCTCTACGCGTCGAAAATCATTAGCTACGCACAAGGGTTTATGCTGATGCGCGCAGCTTCCATGGAAAACAAATGGGAGCTCAATTTTGGCTCAATTGCCCTCATGTGGCGCGGCGGTTGCATTATCCGCAGCAAGTTTTTGGGGAAAATCAAAGAGGCGTTTGCCAAAAATCCAAAATTGACAAGCCTTCTCATCGACCCATTTTTTAGTGGGGAGATCAAAAATTGTGTTTTAGATTGGAGAAAAGTCGTTTCAGAAGGAGCTCTTACGGGAATCCCTCTTCCCTGTTTTAGCACAGCCCTCTCTTTTTTCGACGGCTACAGAAGCGCCCAGCTGCCAGCCAACCTCTTGCAGGCGCAGCGCGACTTCTTCGGCGCTCACACCTACGAAAGGATTGATCAACCACGCGGTCAATTTTTTCACACAAATTGGACCGGGAAGGGAGGAGATGTCAGCTCCAGCTCGTATAACGCTTGAGGTTCTTTAGGTTTTGAGGACTTCCATGAATGCACTTTGAGGGATATTCACTTTTCCAATCTCTTTCATCCGTTTTTTCCCCTCTTTTTGCTTTTCCCACAGTTTTCTTTTGCGGGTGATATCTCCCCCATAACACTTCGCAGTGACATTCTTCGAAAGGGCGCTAATCGTCTCTCGGGCGATGATTTTACCGCCGATGGCTGCCTGAATCGGCACTTTGAATAGCTGCTGCGGAATCACCTCTTTCAGTTTCGCGCAGATCGCCCGCCCCTTAAATTCCGCCTTCGAGCGGTGGACAAGACAGGAAAAAGCATCGACCGGTTCTTCATTCACCCGGATTTCCAGCTTCACAATATCGCTCTCAGCGTACCCGTCTGGTTCATAATCAAAAGAGCCATATCCGCGGGTCACCGATTTGAGCTTGTCGTTGAAATCGGTAATGATCTCATTCATCGGCAATCGATAGGTGAGAAGGAGCATCGTTTGACTCATTGTATCGGTCCTGAGCAGCTCTCCGCGCTTATCCAAACAAAGACTCATGATCGCACCCAAATACTCTGAAGGGGTCATCACATGCACTTTCACCCACGGTTCCTCAATCGTATCGATGAACGCAGGGTCCGGAGAGTGAGCCGGATTATCGATCTCTTTGAACTCCCCATTCGTCAACAAAAATCGGTAGACCACACTCGGCGCTGTCGCAATAATGTCGAGATTGAATTGCCGCGTCAGCCTTTCAAAGACAATCTCTAAATGAAGCAGTCCCAAAAAGCCACATCGAAACCCAAAGCCAAGGGCCAAACTGCTCTCTTGCTCCACGTGAAGGGCCGAATCGTTGAGCTGCAGCTTCAAAAGACAATCCTTCACCTGCTCAAAATCAGATGAATCGACCGGATAAATCCCTGCAAAAACAACCGGTGCAATCAATTTAAAGCCCGGCAAAGCATTCGGCGCCGCCCGCTTTTGCAGTGTCACCGTATCGCCCACTTTTACATCCGCTGTATTTTTGATGTTCGCGACAAAATAGCCCACCTCCCCCGGAAGAAGTTTTTCAGTCGGCTTTTCCCCAGGAGAAAAAATCCCCACCTCATTTACCTCAAATACCCCCCCATTCGCCATGAATCGGATCAGCGACTTTTTCGAAATTTCCCCGCTCATCACCCGAACATAGACCATCACTCCTCTATAAGTATCGTAATGAGAGTCGAATACGAGCGCCCTTAAGTAATCGTCGACGGGCTCCTTTGGCGCCGGAATCGCCGTCAAAATGGCCTCCAATACCGCCTCCGTTCCAAGACCTGATTTGGCCGAAATCAATAGCGCTTTAGAAGCCTCGAGCCCAATCACATCTTCGATCTGCTTCTTCACCCCTTCCGGATCAGCCGCGGGCAAATCGATCTTGTTGATCACAGGCAAAATCTCCAAATCCCGCTCAATAGCTAAGTGAACATTCGCCAGTGTTTGCGCCTGCACACCCTGAACAGCGTCGACGACGAGAAGAGCCCCCTCACAGGCCGAAAGGGAACGGGACACTTCATAGGCAAAATCGACGTGTCCTGGCGTATCGATCAAATTGATCTGGTAGATTTGCCCCGATTGACTCTGGTAGAGCATCGTCACGGGGCGCGCCTTAATGGTGATGCCCCGCTCTCTTTCGAGGTCCATGTTGTCTAAAAATTGCTCCTGCATCTCCCGCTTTTCAACAGTGTGGGTGAGCTCCAAGAGCCGATCGGCAAGGGTCGACTTCCCATGGTCGATGTGGGCGATGATCGAGAAATTGCGTATATATTTCCGGTCGTATTCAAACATACCTATCCAGTGTAGTCGATTCAACTCGACTTTGCAACTTTTTAGGGCCGCCTGCCTCGTCTATTTGCCCCCGGACGTTCGACCAAGGTCGAACTGGGAGGATTATTTAGAGCAGGAAGGGGTTTTTAACCCCTCCCCGCTCTAAATAACTCCCCCGAGGACAAATATCTCGAGGCCTCCGGCCCTAGAAAGTTGCAAAGCCCGAGTTCAAGAGATCTTTGCAACTGCCCAAGGAAAATTTTCCTTGCATAAAATTCACAATTCATTTAAAAAATCTTAATTTTAAAATTTTGCAGATGAATGTGAAAGTAACTCCAGTTTTTCGGGTCGAAGAGAGGAATCGGAAAGAGGGGAATTTAGAAAACTCGCGGCCTGTCGATCAAAAGATCGGAGGAGTCGTGCTTGCAAAAATCACTCCAGAAAAGGGGGGATTGCTCGCAGCAGTGAATGCCCCCCACTTGACTCTTGGCCCCATTAAAATTCTCCACCGCTCTGAGAATAGGCAGGTGCAAAAAAAACGCTCGAAATTGCGCAAAGCCCCCTTGCCAAAAAGAGTGCCGATCGGTTTGATCTCGTCGGATAGCGAGGGGTGGCTCAATGCGCTGATGCAATTTTTCCTCTATGTTCCGGGATTCGCTGAGAGTTTTACCTTTGCTCCCCGCAGTTTTTTCCCCATTCAAGAGTTTATCGATCAGTATCACCTCGATCAGATGGAGGGGAGATCGGTCTCGCTCGCAAATGGAGGAAGGATATTCGAGTTATTTCACTCCAAATTTCCCCACCAAGGGCTCCTTGAAATTTTTGAAACTGTCCTCTTTTTGTTAAAACCGGAGTGGCGCCTCTGTTATAAGTGGGGTGAGATTCCCCATGATCTGATGAGCTCCCACCTACTCATCGCCACTGCAAGTGTAAAAAAACAACTCAAAGTGGAACGAGGCCAATTTTATGATTTGGATCTGTTCATTGAAAAGAGGCCCGATGGGGCTAAAGTCAATTACTACGCCTATGTGAAAATCGACGGGTGTTGGTATCAGTGCGATGATGAGAGAATCACCCAAGTGCGCTCAGATGGGCTGACACTGGCTCTTCAAAGGGGAATCCTTTCCCACTATAAAAAGATAAGTCCCGGATTTTAGAAAAAACCCGGGACTATAATTAATTAGTTTCCGATTTCGGCAGTGGCTTTTGCACCTGCAATCGCCCCTTTTTTCTCCTGCGCGGCAATCGCTTCGTCAGCAATCCTTTCAGCCTCTTTTTGCGCCGTCAGATTGTTGTACCTTCGGCTCAAGGCTCTAGCTGCGAAAATCCAAGCTCCGCTCATGACGACCAGAAGGGCCACGTTCCATGGAGCGACTTCGATAATGCTCGCCGCATTGAAGAGAATTAAGAGGACCTGCTGAGAGACGGCTCCGCCCGATTTACCGAGGCGTGCGCCGACGACGTCAATCGCCGCTTTTCCTTTGAGTTTTACCTCAGGATCGAGCGGGATATAGGCCATCTCTTTGGTCGGGTCGAACATCGAATACTTCGACGCTTTCGACATCACGTTTTGGATCAGTCCAAAGACCACCGCAAACATGAGCGGCGTGACTCCAAAAACCCCAACAATGGGGGCCAATTGTGCTGGGAAAAGGACAAAGGCGAAGAAGGCAAGGCCCGATAGAGCCAAGACAACCGGCGTAAAGAGAGCTCCCGCTCCCCAGCCAAGCCTTCGGATCACATTCCCCCCCACAAAGAGCATCATGAGCATCGTCGTGATTCCCGTTGCATAGGAGAGATTTCCCATAAAGTTTTGATAGTCGTTCGGATTTGGGTATTGCAAGCTGAGCTGCTTTTTCCAGGTCACTTCGACTAGGTTGATCGACATGCCGTAGGCCATCACGAGAACCGTAATGCAGCCGAGATAAGGAGAGCGCAAGAGATAGAGCATGCTCTCTTTAATCGACATTTTTGGCTTTTCTTTCTTCGCCTTTTTGATCTCATTTGAATCATAAAAACGGGGATCTGTCAAAACTTCTTTATTGATCCACCAGTAAACGGCAATCGCACAAGCACAGGCGACGACAACCGCAGCCATGGTATAGTTGAGAGTCACCCCCCAAGCATCCACCTCTTTGGGCAAGATCGCCTTGAGGTTCGCAAATTTTTTCAAAAGCCACGCAGAGGGGAGCATCGCTAGGTTCGCTCCAAGCCCAAAAAGAGCGTAAAATCGCTTCGATTCGCCCACTTTTGTGATCTGATTCGCAAACCCCCAAAAGAGGAGCGATACAGCTGCAGAGCCCCAAAGCTCAGACATAATATAGAAGAGCGACGATGGCCAGCCCCGGATCATCCCGATCAGCCCATGAAAGCCTTGAGATAGGTGGGTGCTCATCCAGTCGGTCAGCGCGACAGGAGATAAAAGTTCCTTATTCGGGTATAAAAAGAGGGCGAAAAGGCCAAAAAAGAGGCCAAATGCCGCCATCACTCCCATAAAGAGCCGCTCCCTTTTCACGTGATTGCTCAGTTTACTGAAAATCAGCATGAAAATAATCGCGCCAGGAACAACCCCCCAAAATTTCAAGAAGGGGATCGTTTCAGCACCCGACGCCGTAACGACGAGGCTGTCCTTTGTATCCCTGAGAATGGTGTAATTGAAGTTAATAAAGAAAAATAAGAAGAACATAGGAAGGAACTTTTTCAGCTCAAAGCCGTGGATCGGCCAGAGCATTGATCTCCACTTCCCAAATTCTTTCACTGTGGTTTGAGACATCGATTTTCCAAGTTAAAGTTGCTAATGTTAGAGGCAGTTGCAGAACTGCTTTGCCCGGAAAAATCGATGATTTTGAGCTACGTTGCGAGTGGCAGCAAAGCTGCCACGGTCCATTCGACGAGGCCAACCCCCAGTGGGTTGGCTGAGGAGAATGGACGCAACGTGGCCCAAAAGGGCGATTTTAACGGGCAAACGAATTTTGCAATTGGCCTCGTTAACCAAGCTAACATGATAAACGATTGGGGATAAAAGGCAAGGAAAAGAATCGGATAGGTTCAAAAATGCCCCCAAGATTATTGAGATTTTGGGGGCTACAAACAAAGGAGGAAAATTTTTAGTTATGAGTAGAGGCGAGGGCCGCTTCGCTCATGATCTGTTGTGTCTGAACAGCTTCAGAGTAATTAGTCCAAAGCTCCGGCTCCACTTTATTGTGTCTAACCGACTGGATCAGCTCTCTTTTGCAGCTCGCGAGCGACTTGCGGGGGCTCAAAATAGTAATAATTTCTTTATCTCCGGCAAGGCGGGCGATGTTGAGCATCCGCTCGAGTTGGATACGGGTGAAATTCATATGGTCTTTTCTTTTGCGAGAACCGCGTGCAGCTCTTTGCTTCGGAGCGATCACAACGGGGCGATCCGCATTGATCACAAAGCGCTCGATAATTCCAGAAAGTTCTTGGGGTTGCTTGGACTTCATCTTCTTCAAAGTAAAATGATGCATATACCCGCCCGTTTTCATCGGAAGGTATTTACAAAGCTCATTTTCTTTTTTAACGCCGAGTTTTCTGATTGCCTTGGCAATCACATCCTCAATATCTTTCAAAGTTTTTGTCGGTTTTGTTATCACTTCTTCTTTTGTTGCGACCATTGTTCCGTCCTACTCATTTGCGAGGAAAACTCCTCGGAATTTCTTAAAAAATTCTCTTTAATGAAAATACTTCTTTTACCCGATTCACGGGTTTATACGCAATTTCATTTTCAGATTTTTTGAACATTTCCCTAGAAAAGCCCAAATTATTTGTGGATTATAGTGCGGTTGTTCTTTTTGTGCAAGAAACTACGATTTTTCTTTTTTTCTTTTTTGGAACATTCTAATCTAGATCCTACTCGAGAAATATACAATTATGACGCGATTCAAAAAAGTTATTTTGAGCTTGTTGGCAACCCTTGCGTTAGGGGGGTGTCAAATGGGTTTGGGGTCTCAAAAAAATTGGCGAGGGGCAGAAGGGAAGGTGAAAATCCTTTCAACGATTGCCCAGATTGGCGATTTGGCAAAAGAGGTTGGGGGGGAGCGGGTCGAGGCGAGGGTATTGATTCAAGGGGATCTCGATCCGCACAGCTATGAAATTGTGAAGGGGGATTCGGAGCTTCTTGAGGGGGCCGATCTGATTTTTTACAATGGCCTTGGCCTCGAGCATGGGGCGAGCCTTTTTTCGGCGCTCCAAAAATCTCCGAAGGGGGTTGCTATTGGGGAAAAGATCCGGGAGCGTTTTCCGAAGGAGATTTTGATGCGCGATCAGGTGGTGGATCCCCATATATGGATGGATATTTCTCTTTGGCAAAAAGGGGTAGAGCCGATGGTTGAGGCGCTCATTTTGCAAGATCCTCAAGGGGAAGAGCACTATCGAAAGAGGGGAGAGGCCCTTTTAGAGAAAATGGAAAGAGCGCACCTTGAGTTGAAGGCTCAATTGCAAGCCATTCCTCAAGAGAGGCGCTATTTAGTGACGAGTCACGACGCCTTTCATTATTTTACCCGCAGCTATTTAGCGGAAGCGGGGGAAGAGGGTTGGGAAAGAAGAGTTGCGGCGCCAGAGGGGCTTGCGCCGGAAGGGCAGCTCTCTTTGCGCACTCTTCAAGAGATCATGGCATATCTCAAGGATAAAAGAATCGGTGTCCTTTTCTCTGAATCGAACGTATCGCACGATTCGATTCGCAAGGTGCAAACAGCGGGGGCTGAAATGGGGCTCGAGATTCAGATCTGCTCGGAGCCTCTTTATGGGGATGCCCCTTGTGGTCATCTCTATTTAGAAATGATGCAAAAAAACGGACAGACAATAGCGAAGTACTTATTATGTGGGCAATAGAGGCTGAAGAGCTCAATATCAACTATGGGAAGACCTCGGTTCTTTGGGATGTCTCTTTTCAAATTCCGAAGGGTCTTTTGGTGGGCATTATTGGTCCAAATGGGGCGGGGAAAAGCTCCCTATTAAAGGCTGTGCTCGGGCTCATCAAACCCCTTTCGGGGAAGATTACTACCTCTGCCTCGATTGCCTATGTGCCGCAGCGGGAGACGGTCGATTGGGATTTTCCGATCACAGCTGGGGAGCTCGTCTTGATGGGGAGGTTTGGGAAACTGGGCCTTTTCAAAGGGTTGAAGCGGGCTGATTATGAGAGGGCAGAATCGGCGCTTGAGCAGGTGGGGCTATTGGAGATGAAAGACCGGCAGATCGGCCAATTTTCTGGGGGACAGCAGCAAAAGCTGTTTCTCGCAAGGGCTCTTGTGCAAGACGCCGAGCTTTTCCTTTTCGATGAACCGTTTGTCGGAGTCGATTTGGCGAGTGAAAAGGCGATTGTGGAGATTTTAAAAAAGCAAAAAGAGCTCGGGAAAACGATTCTCGTCGTCCATCACGATTTGCCGAGCGTCAAAGAGTATTTCGATTGGGCTCTTTTGCTCAACACGCGCCTTTATGGGTGTGGCCCTGTAAAAGAAGTATTCAACAAGAAAAATTTAGCCAAGATGTTTGGGAAGAATGGATCGCTCTTTTTAGAGGCGGCCGATTTGACGGCCAAGAAGACGGGTGGCCACTTGTGATATTCCAGTTTTTTACCGATCCGATATTGCGCGGGCCTACTTTGGGCTCGATCTTCATGTGTGTTGCGAGTGCCCTGATGGGGACGCTCATTTTTTTTCAAAAAAAGACACTCCTTTCCGAATCGCTTTCCCATGCGGCTTACCCGGGGGCCTGTCTCGGAGCATTTCTTTTTTCTCTTCTTTTTCCCGATTTGAACGAGTGGGCGTTTTTGGGAGTTCTTTTGGGCGCATTTATTTCATCGCTTTTGGGGCTCAAAGCAATTGAGCACTTGAAGAGGGGAAGAGTTACGGCTGACGCCGCACTCACCTTGATTTTGGCCCTTTTTTTTGGTTTTGGCGTGGTCGTCGTCAGTGCGATGCAAACAGTGCGTCCGAAGGTGGCAAAGCAGGTGCAGATGCTCCTTTTTGGCCAAGCTGCGACGATGAGCGATATGCACATTTGGATTTATGGACTTCTTGGGATTGCGATCATCCTATTTCTTTTTTGCATGTACCGTCCCTTGCAGGCTTTTCTCTTTGATCCCCACTTTGCAAGGTGTGCAAAAGTGCCGGTACGCGCTCTTGAAAAGATTGTTTTTTGGCTCCTCATCTTGTCGATTGTGGTATCCATTCGGAGCGTCGGGGTGATTCTCATGTCGGGGATGTTGATTGCGCCTGCGGTGGCTGGCCGCTCATTTGCTAACCGGCTGGACCATGTACTTCAGCTTTCGGCCCTTTTTGGGGCTCTCAGTGCCTTTTTAGGCAGTATCTTGTCGGTGCATTTCGATCTTCCTACGGGCCCATCCATTGTCCTTGTGGGGAGCTTTTTTGCCCTTTTTGGCCTCTTGTTTTCCCCGAGCCGCGGCCTCCTATTTCGGCTCTATCGGATGGGCGCTTTTCGGATGAAATGTGCCCAGGAAAATCTATTGAAAAAGATGTGGAAGAGAGGGGGAAAGGACTTTTCTTTAACTCTGATAGAAAAAATGGCCCTTTTTCCTTTGCGGCGCGCCGGGTGGGTGGATCGAGACGGTGGATTGACGCAGGATGGGAGGGTGAAGGCGGCTCTCATTGTCCGGCTCCATCGGCTGTGGGAGCTTTATCTCACGGAAGAGTTGGGCTTCTCTGCAGAGAGAGTGCATCGGACAGCGGAGGAGATGGAGCACATTTTGACAAAAGAGATGGAAGAGCGGCTCACCCAATTATTAGAAGATCCGAAACGGGATCCCCACGATCAGCCGATTCCGGCGAAGGAGTATTGATGGCGGGAGATCTTTTACAGTTTGCAGTCCTTGCATCGGTTGCCGTGGGGTGCGGGGTGATTGGCCCTTTTCTCGTTTTGAATCGGATGGCGATGTTTGCAAATTCCCTTTCCCACACGATTTTGCTCGGGATTGCTCTCGCTTTTCTCATAGTGGGGGGATCGCTCATCACTTTGCCGACGCTTCTCATAGGGGCTCTTTTTGCCTCGATTGCGAGCGCCCTTTTCACAAGGGGGCTCATCGGCCTTTTTCGGCTCCAAGAAGAGGCGAGTGTTGGGCTCGTTTTCACCTCGATGTTTGCCCTTGGGATCTCTCTTGTGACCCTTTACATGAAAAATGTCCATATTGGCATTGAAGCGGTGATGGGAAACGCCGATATTTTGAGTGTTTCCGATCTAAAACTCTCTTTTGCTCTCGCCTCATTTTTAGTGGGAACTGTTTTGCTTTTTTATCGCAAACTGCAGATCGTCAGTTTTGATTCGAGCTTTGCTAAAACGGTGCACATTTTCCCCACGGTTTGGAATTTTGTCCTCCTTTTTCTGACGGCAGCGCTTTGCATTGGGGCATTTCGGGCAATTGGAGTTATTTTAGTTCTCGCGTATCTAGTTGGCCCCTATTTGACCGCGCGCATATTTTCTCATAGGCTTAAAACCCTGCTCATTCTCACCCCTCTTTTAGGAGTGGGCGCTTCCTTTTTAGGCGTTTTGATTTCGCGTCTGATTTTTGAGCTTTTTTCCTTGCCTCTTTCAACGGGGGGAGTTGTGACAGTGGTGATCGGGCTGATTTATCTATTTTCAAAATGGGTGATTTCCATTAGAATCCGCTCATGCGAAAGACAATTGCAGTCCTAGGAAGCACAGGTGTGATCGGGACCCGGACACTTGAAATCGCAAAACACCTTCAATTGAAAGTTGCAGCCTTAGCTGCCAAATCAAATATTGATTTACTCGAGGTGCAAGCGGCGCAAGTTTCCCCAGAGCTCATCGCTGTATTCGACAAAGAGAGGGCGGCCGAATTGCAGAGGAGATTGCCCCATATCCCGGTCCTTTCGGGCGTTGAGGGGCTCAAAGAGGTGGCCCAATTTGGCCCTGTCGATTTTACGATGCTCGCGATGTCGGGTAGTTGTGCCATTGTGCCGACGCTTGGGGCGATTGAGGCGGGCAAGCAGATTGGGCTTGCGAACAAAGAGGCGATGATTTCGGCAGGGGAGCTGATCTCGAGGCGGGCGCGGGAAAAGGGGGTCGATCTGATTCCGGTCGACAGTGAACTCAGCGCTCTTTTTCAGTGTCTTAAAGGGGAAAAAAAAGAAAGTGTGCGCAGGCTCATTTTGACTGCCTCTGGAGGCCCTTTTTTCCAAAGGCCAAAAGGGGGCTTGGCTCAAGTGACGCTCGCAGAGGCGATGGTCCACCCCCATTTTCAGATGGGGCCGAAAGTGGCGATCAATTCATCGACATTGATGAATAAGGGGCTCGAAATGATCGCGGCGCAATGGTTTTATGGGATCGATCCGCTCCGCATTGAGGCGATGATCCATCCGCAGCAAAGGGTCCACGCATGTGTCGAATTTGTCGATGGTTCGATTTTGACGCAGATGTGCGAGCCCGACATGCGCTTCCCGATCCAATATGCTTTGAGTTATCCTGAGAGGGTGCAGGGGGTTTTGCCTCCTTACGATTTTTTTAAGAATCAAAAGCTCGAATTTTTCCCTCCGGATCTCGGAAAATTTCGGTGTCTTTCCCTCGCGATTGGGGCGATGCGGGAGGGGAAAAGTTTTCCCTGTTTCCTCAATGGGGCAAACGAGGTGTTGGTCGAGCGGTTTTTAAAGAAAAAAATCTCCTGGAATGAGATTGGGGAAAAGCTGGAAAAATTAATCTCTTCACACGATCCTCAAAATCTGCTAACCTTAGAGGCAATTCTTGAAGTAGACGCGACTGCGCGTAAGAAAGCGAGTGTGGCTTGAAGGTATGAGTTTGTTATATATTTTCCTCGCGATTTTAGGTCTTGGTTTTCTCGTTTTCATCCATGAGCTTGGGCACTATATTGTGGCTCGGCGAAAGAAGATGCGGGTCGAGGCGTTTGCGATCGGTTTTGGAAAGCCGATTTGGACCTGGGAATGGGACGGGGTGAAGTGGCACATCTGCATGCTCCCTTTTGGCGGCTATGTGAAGATTGCCGGGATGCAAAAGGAGGGCTCGCGCGAGCCTTTTGAGATTGAAGATGGGTTTTATGGGAAAAAGCCGATAGATCGGATTTGTGTCGCTTCGGCAGGCCCCCTCGTCAACATCTGTTTTGCTCTTGTTGTTTTTAGTTTGATCTGGCTTTCCGGGGGAAGGGATAAGCCCTTTTTTGATTTTACCCATCGGATCGGCTGGATCGATCCCCATTCAGCCCTTTATGCGAAAGGAGTGCGGCCCGGGGACCGGATTGACACCTATGGGGGCAAGCCGTTTACTGGGGTGAAGGATCTTCTCGTCTCTTCGCTCATGAAAAAAGAGACCCTCCAGATCAGCGGGACGAAGATCAATTATTTGACTCATCAAAAGAGCCATTTTGATTACACGCTCAAAACCTATCAAGGCTCGGAGCTTTTGGGGAAAGACAAGCTCAACACGATTGGGGTCCTTTCTCCTGCGAGCTATCTGATTTATCAAGGGCCTAAACTTTCGCCCAATTCACCAATGCAGGGGAGCGGCGTTATGGAGGGAGATCGGCTTCTTTGGGCCGATGGCGAGCTCCTTTTTTCGCACCAGCAGCTGAGCGCGCTGACAAATGAATCGAGCGCCTTTCTCACAGTGCAAAGGGGAGATGCTACTTTTCAGACAAAAGTGCCGCGGGTGCTGATTGCCGATTTTCGTCTAACGCCTCCGGAGAGGGGGGAGATCGACGATTGGCAACATGAGGCGATGCTCAAAGTCCCCTTTGGATCGCTCTATTTTATCCCCTACAATGTCTCCCCGACTCTCGACATAGAAGGGAAGATCTCCTTCATCGATGATGCGGATCAAAAAAAGGCCTCATTGCCTTGCGAGCGCTGTCCCTATTTCACTCCTCTAGAGGAGGGGGATCATATCGTTGCAATCGACGGAATCCGGGTCGATGCTCCCTATCAACTGCTGAAAAATCTTCAAGAGAGAAGAGTCCTCGTCATTGTGGAACGGGATCCTAGCTTGAAAGAAAAAGTGCTCTGGACGCAGGCGGAAGAGGAGTTTGACCATTTTGGCGCGAGCGATTTGCAGGCGATTGTTTCTTCTATTGGGACCGATCATCAGATAGGAGAGGCAGGCGATCTCGATCTATTGAAGCCGATTGTCCCTAAAACTTTGACAGAATTGTATGGGCCCCAGCAGGTGAAAGAGGGGGGAGGGCGCCTTGTATTGGGAGTACCCCTTGCCGATCGAGAAGTGAGATACAACCCGCCGCCGCAAAGTCAATTTGTCGAGGTGTTGAGAGACACCTACCAGACACTCACCTCGCTGTTTAGCGGTTCGGCCAATCCAAAATATGTGGCGGGGCCAGTCGGAATCATCCAGATTGTCCATCACAGTTGGATGGTTGGGGTCAAGGAGGCGTTTTTTTGGATGGCGCTCATCAGTTTAAATCTCGGGATCATCAATTTGCTTCCCCTCCCTGTGCTCGATGGGGGGCATATCCTCTTTTCGATTGTGGAGATGTTTACGAAACGGCCGCTGAGGGCAAAGACGATGGAGCGGCTGATCATCCCGGTTGTCATATTTTTGATCGGCTTTTTCATCTTTGTCACCTACAACGACATCACAAGACTTTTTAGTAAGTTTTTTTAGAAGTCAGCCGTTTTCGTTTCTGGGGGACAGGGGACGTCCCCCATTTGGACTTTCTATTTGGTCTTTTTTTCTCCCTCAATGGGTTGTGATTTGCGCGCTTCTATAAGTTGATCGACAGTAGAACCAAAATACGAAAAAAAGCTCCCTTTAAGAGGATAGGCAACGTAATCTAGTGCTAATCTCGCATCAGAAAAAGCCATCCCAATCCTTGTCATGAGAGATGTAATCTCCATTGCTTCTCGTTTGAAGTCCTCCATTTTTTTTACCAATTCACTCCCCCGTTTCTCAATCTTATCAAGTTTAGCGCCAAATCTTTCAAGCTCTTGCAGGGTGTTTTTGTCCAATGGTTTCGGTTGGCATTCCACAATGGTCTTCTGGTAACAATTCACGATTTTTTGAAGGGCTGTAGTAGCCGCGTCTGTTGTTTTTTTCCAATGTATGTAGATATCGATTTCTCTATCTAAATCGGCATCCGTCGCTTTACCTTTAAGGGCCTCCCAGTTCTTTTTAACTGCATTCATCTCTTCTGGAATCTGGAAATACGCTACCTTGTAATTGTCTTTTTTGCATTGAAGTGCTTCTTTAACGACTTCATCGTATGTTTTTGGTTGAATTGCCGCTTTTGGTGGAATTGCCCCTACGTTACTTGCCATCGGTATACCTCCTTAGGTTAAAAAATTTATAAGTGAGGACATTTTTACAAGATCGAAAGATTATCTTAAAGGTTTTTTGATCTTCCAATGGTCACTTACCTCCCTTCTGTTAATTAAATAGGTTGATAAAAATAAACAATAATGTTTATATAGAATTAATCTGTTTATTATTGGTTGTTTTGTGAAATCTGCTCTATTAGTGTTATTAACTCTGCTTGTCATTATGGGTTGTGTCAACTCAAACTCAGCGATTTATGCCGATATGCAAAACCGTTCTATCGAATATCAGCTGCAGGGCGATCAGTATGTGGTTGTGGTTGCAATGGATGGACTTACAGAATCGAAGGCCAAGGAGTGGGCCAAAAAAAGGGCGGCCGAAATCACTGTCGATCAAGGGGGGCGCTATTTCACGATTGATTCGATGGATACCACTTTGGTTGCCAAACCGAACCAAGTGCCAGAAAATCAACGCTTTTACGGCAACATGTACCAAGAACTGATCATTGAGAAAGATTTTGATCGGGACCGTCTGATGGCGGAGCAGAATCCCAACACCAGTATCTACTCAGCAATCCGCCTAGTATTTACCACTTACAGTAAAAAGCCCAATTCTAAAGCGATCGACGCGTGCACTTTGACTCAATGTCCAAATAGGTAAGAAAAGGGGACTTTGAGTCCCCCCAAGAACTGAGACCTTCTGAGACTATTTTTTCTCGTCATCTAAGATTTCAACTTCCGCATCTTCAACAACATCTGCTTTTGGATCTTGTTTTGGCTGCTGGGGGCCAGATCCGGGAGGTGGCGTCTGATTTGCGCCGGCCTTAGAGAGCTCTTCGCCGATTTTTTGCATGTGTTGTTGCAAATCAGCAGTTTTTGTCTTAATGAGCGTTAGATCTCCCCCTTCGAGCGCTTTTTTCAAGCCATCGATATGGCTCTGAATGTCGGCGGTGACGTTGGCGGGGAGTTTATCTTTGTACTCATCGAGCGATTTTTGCGCTCTAAAGGCAAGAGTATCTGCCTCATTGCGCACTTCGACCTCTTCTTTGCGCGCCTTATCTTCGGAAGCGTGGAGTTCAGCCTCTTTGATTTTTCGTTTGATCTCCTCGTCGGTAAGACCCGATTTGGCCTCGATCTTGATTTTTTGTTCTTTGCCCGACTGTTTGTCTTTGGCAGAGACGTGCAAAATCCCGTCCGCATCAACGTCGAAGGCCACTTCGATCTGCGGCATTCCGCGAGGTGCTGGGGGGATATCGGTCAAATCAAACCGGCCGATCTCTTTATTATCTTTTGCCATGGGTCTTTCCCCTTGCAATACGACAATCGTCACTGCGGGCTGGTTATCGCTTGCGGTAGAAAAGACCTGTTTTTTCTGCGATGGGATCGTCGTATTTCTCTCAATGAGCGGCGTCATGACACCCCCTAAGGTCTCGATTCCTAAGGTGAGAGGTACAACGTCGAGGAGGAGGACATCTTTCACATCTCCTGCAAAAATTCCCCCTTGGATGGCAGCGCCGATTGCGACTGCTTCATCGGGGTTAACCCCTTTATGCGGTTCTTTTCCGAAAATCGCTTTCACTTTCTCTTGGACAATGGGCATTCGGGTCATCCCTCCGACCAGAATCACATCGCCGATATCGCTATTGGATAGGCCAGCGTCTTTCATTGCCTTTTGGCAAGGGCCGACGGTCCTCTCAACGAGATTGTGGCAAAGGCTTTCCAATTTTGCCCGAGTCAAGGTGAGGCTCAAGTGTTTTGGGCCGCTCGCATCCATCGTGATGAACGGCTGGTTGATCTCAGTAGTCAAAACGCCTGAGAGTTCGATTTTCGCCTTTTCGGCCGCATCGCGCAGCCTTTGGAGCGCCATTTTGTCTTTGGAAAGATCGATTCCAGCCTCTTTTTTAAATTCGTCGAGCATCCAATGGATGATCACGTTGTCAAAATCGTCTCCTCCGAGGTGGGTGTCTCCGTTGGTCGCGAGCACCTCAAAGACCCCGTCGCCGATTTCGAGCACAGAGACGTCAAATGTACCGCCGCCGAGATCGTATACGACCACTTTTTTGTCGGTGTGTTGTTTGTCCAAACCATAAGCGAGGGCTGCCGCTGTCGGTTCAGGGATGATCCTTTTCACATCGAGCCCTGCGATTTTACCCGCGTCTTTCGTCGATTGTCTTTGCGAGTCGTTGAAGTAGGCAGGAACTGTGATCACCGCCTCAGTCACTTTTTCGCCGAGATAGCTCTCTGCTGTCTCTTTCATCTTGGTCAAAACATGGGCTGCTGCCTCTTCTGGGGAAACTATTTTCCCCTCGACTTCGAAGACGACGTCGCCATTGGCGTTTTTGGTCACCTTGTAGGGAACTGTGGCAATTTCCGATTGTACCTCGTTGTATTTCCTACCGATAAAACGCTTGGTAGAAAAGAGGGTTTTGTCCGGATTTGTCACAGCTTGGCGCTTCGCCGGAATACCGACGAGCCGCTCATTGCCTTTATATGCGATGACAGAGGGGGTTGTTCTTGCCCCTTCCGCATTCGCGATCACCACGGTCGATCCCCCCTCCATGATTGCAACGCAGGAGTTGGTTGTTCCGAGGTCAATACCGATAATTCGTTTTTTTTGTGCCATAAAATTATTCTCTTTTTGTTATTGATTCTTCTTCAGCCACTGCCTCAGCGGCGATTGTTTGAGGGTGTTTTGCCACTTTCACTCGCGCAGGTCGGATTGTGCGGGTGGAGCTTTTATACCCTTTTGTAAATTCGTGCATGATGATCCCATCGGGCTCTTCTGTCGTCTCGACAATTTCAACGGCCTCGTGAAATTGGGGGTCAAACGTGTTCCCCTCGGAGTGAAAAGAGACAATCCCGTGGTTGTGGAGCACCTCTTTGAACTGGGACAAAATCATCTCAAATCCAACAGCCCAATTTTTCACCTCTTTGGAACCATTTTCGGCAAAGCGGAGCGCATTTTCAAAATGATCGATCGCACCCAAAAATTCAGAAATCGCATTCTCAATCCCAAAAGAGATCATCTCATGCTTTTCCTTTTGCATCCGCTTGCGCATGTTTTCTTGCTCAGCTAATGTGCGCAAATACTTATCTTTCCAATTCTCTTCTGCGCCTTCTGCCTTGGGCTGTTCTGGCTTTATCTCTTCTGTCATTTTACCTCTAATTGATGCATCGATGATGCTTGTCTAAAGCTAATTTTAAATTTATACATGCTCTCTGTGAGAGCTTTGCTCAAATTTTCGCTAAAAATTTGGATCAGTCCAAATAGATTCCGATAGGGAATGCGCATCGGCCCTAAAATCGCAATGCTCCCTGCAATCGTCTGGTTGATCCGGTAAGGGATCGCAATCACTGTACATTCGGCCTTTTCAGGGACAAAGGGGACGAGCTCATCGCCAATCCAAAGGGAGATCTCATTCTCTTTAGAGCACTTTTGCAAAAGGGATCGCATCTGATTCTCATCCTCCAAAAGGGAAAGGCTACTCGCGAGAGTCAGCGCGTCATTGAATTCAGGGTAAGAGAGCAGTTTCGATAGCCCCGTGCGGAAGATATCCTCTTCAGGGAAATTGGCGTAACCCACCACATGGCGCACCATCACCTCATTGTAGAGGCGTTGGGCGAGTTTCGCCTCCCCTTCATTCTTAAATAGGGGCTTTTCCCCCTTGTTCAGCCTCCAGAGAAAATACTCCTCCGTCGTCCTTAAAAAGGTGGCATCGACCTCTTTTTCTAGATAAATCGTCTCCGTTCGCACAAGGCCAAAATCGGTGACGAGCACCACTAAAACTTTTTCGCCTCCAAGACGCACTAACTTCACATCCTGGACAAAATCTTGGTCAAAGCGGGGCGCTGATACAAATACCGCGCACTTCGCAAGTTCACTCAAAACGTCTGCCGAGTGACCCAATAAAGTCGCCACCTCTTTGCCCCTTTGATTTGCAAAAACCGTCTCCAAAGCCTCCTCTTGATCCCTCTCAAGCACCCCTTCCCGTAAATAGGCGTCGGCGTAGAGCCGAAACGCTTTTTGCGTCGGAAGGCGACCCCCAGAGGTGTGAGGCTGCTTTAAATACCCCCTCTCCTCCATCTTACCCAGGTAATTCCGGATAGTTGCCGAGCTAAGGGATTCAAAGCCATTCTCTTGCAACGTTTGAGAGCCAATCGGCTTTCCCGTCTTCAGGTAGAGCTCGATGAGCCCGAGCAAAACGGCCTGTTCCCGGTCCGTTTTCGGGAGCTTTTTAGCGAGGAGGGATTTTTTATAAAGAGCACTCTTCATGATGACCTGCTAACCATTATACCTGGAAATATACCAAGGAGCAATATTTTTTAGCAATCTTTAGGTTTGATTGCTGGTTATTTTTTATATCTTACTTATTATTAATTATTTAAGTATAGTAAAAAAAAGAGTGGATCCAAATTTTGGGATACGGCACAATGCTTCTCCATTCGCATAACACAAGGAGGAAGAAATGGGCATTCAGGTCAAACTAGGCACGACTGGGTATGTCGCGGTTCAAGACAAAAGTGGCAAAGAGCTCTGGCGCAAGGAGGTCGGTTCGAAAAAGGAGGCTACGGAGTGGATGGAGGCCCATTCCCATTCAGTGAAGGGGTGGGGGATTCTCAAGGCCTCTTTCTTCCCGATGCGGGTAGATTCTTGTAAAGACTTGGCAAAGGATCTATTGGTGCCGACCTTTATCAATCACGCTCTCAGGGTCAACAATCTTTTTTTGAGGATTATTGCCTCCATTGGTGCTTTTGCGTGGGACATAGTTACGATGCCTTTTAGATTCGTTTTTCTTCCATTCAGGATAGCCCAGCACCGGTGCGGGCCCACCCCTGAATCAAAAGTGCCCGTGGTTCAATTGATCAAAGAGAGTCCCGATTTTAAAAGAGTGATGGACGAGGGGATAGTTCATCTTGTGGCCAAAATAGAATCGACTGTAGGAACAAAAAAGTTCGCATATACACCTTCCAAGGATAAGGAGGAGGAGGTCCGTCTTATGGACAACCTAGAATCGATTGTAGGAACAAGAAGGTTCGACCACAATTTAAAGCTGCTCAAGGATTCGGATTGTGAAAGGAGGACAGACTCTTACGAAGCATCCTATGATGTTGTTCTCCGACTGATGCCAGGTGTTTGGGAAAAGAAACAGTCGAGAGAAGGGACCAAATTTTATTCGAGGAATTTGCCAAATGAGATGTGGGTACCTCAGATGCAAAGTTCTGGTGGATTGCAAGAGACAAGTTTGGCATTTTAATTTTTTTACCCGACGATATCGCGATCTTGAGCGATCATAGGGAGGACGTCTGCGATCATAGGGCTCCAATCGAGCCCTTTTTTATAGACGAGATGCGAGGCGATGTAGCAGGAGATGATCGCCTTTTTATGGATATCGGGCATTTCCAAGATCTTTTCTCTATGGCGCCCGCGCAAAAGGGGAGGGCAGTACTGCATCAGACAGTGGATAAGCGCCTTATCTTCGAGGGTCGTTTTTTCTAAATAGTCGAGCAGCTGATATTTAAAGAGGTTGATCCTCTCTGAGACGAGATCGGAGAGTTCCGTGAGAAACTTCCCTGTTTTTTGGTGTGTGTCGAGAAGAAGTCGCGCTTCGCTGAGTGCGGCTGTCCCAATCAGCTCGAGCACTTCTTGGACGTATTCTTTTTTTTCCTTTAAAAATTCTTCCTCGCTCATGCAAAGGCTCGCGAGCACTTCAAAAGAGGAGCAGATCACTCCTCCTTTGTTGCAGGAACTATCTTTGAAAATGAGGACGCCGAGCTTTTCAAGGGCTCTTCGGGCAACGGGGGTGAGGTAGAGATTGGCCCCTTCGACAATCGCTTTGGAGGTTGGTTTGCCCGTTTCATCCAAATAGCTGAAGTAGTTGGTGTCATTCAATGTTTTGGGTCTCCCGCCAGCTGGGACGAAAACATCGCTCTTCACTTGATGGACGTTATTGCGATAGAGGTTGTGCATCTCATTGCCCGCGATCCAATCTTCGATCGCCTTGCCATCCATTTTTCGCCAAATGAGAGTTTGGCCTGCAAAAGCGCTCTCTTCTCGTTTCGTCTTGAGGTCGAGTAAAAATCCCCCATCATTCAATTTGGCCACAGGATAGTGGCGAATCGAGAGATCTTCATGAAAGAGGTGGGCCATTTCTTTGAGATCGAGCCCTTTTGGATCGTAAATTGTGCCGGAGACATCGGTGAGGGCGAGCAGTTTTGCAGTATTCGGGTAGTATTTATAGAGATTGAGGATCTCATTTCCCGCCACATCGCCATCAGGTCCCCCTGAAATTTTGATTGTAAAAGGGTCTTTTTTGGGATCGATGCCGAGAAAGAGGAGTGCCTGTTCCAGATAGACGTTGACGCCGTAGGAGGTGACGCCAAATTCTTTATGGTTAATTCCGGCGCCCGGTTTGGAGCTCATAAACGATCTTCCCGGCTTGTAGTTGTGTTTGTGGGCAAAGTCGGCGATCCAAACGATCATCGGATTGAACATATTTTCATCGGGCCCTAGGTAAATGTATTCGGCCTTTTTCCAATAATCGACAATCCCTTTTGCTCTGAGCGTCCCATCTTCATCGCAGTTGATGAGGGTCATGAGGCTGTCGATGAAGGAGCTTTGAGATGCGAAAATGTAATCGAGCTTGTGATCTTTGCGGTAGATTTTGAGCTTTTCTTCCCAAAGCGATGGCTCGATCCCATCGGCCTTCATCTCTTTTCTAAAGATCTCCTCTTCTTCGCTAAACACTTCAAACGGCTCGAGCAAAATCACCGTTTTTGCTCCCCCTTCGGGGATATCTTTATTCTTTTTTTGCTGCGTGTAGGCGAGGTTATAGCTTTCGGAAAAAATGTTGTTTCTCTCTTGTAAAAACTGCTCCATCCGCTCAGGGATGACCGTTCTCACTCCGCCTCTTGCCAAATCTTTGAAGCGGATATTAAAACCGATAAAGTGCATACCCCGAATGAAAAAGATGCCGTAGGGCAAATCGGGGAATTTTTCCCTCCGATCATAGGGAAGATGATCCATATATTTTGGGTCGACGCGAAAAGAAAAACTACTCTTATTGCCCCTATAAAAATTGGTCTTTAAAGTGTGCTCGATGAAGTTGAGCCCCTGTTTTAAGATCGTTTTTCGGCGAAGATCGTTCACCACTTGCCCCGTGTCGAGTTTTTCGACCATTTGGGTAAATTCTTTGCGGATCGAATCAAAATGGATGAGATCCCTTTTTTCAGGATCGAATTTGGCGGCAAAAGCCTTGGTCAGCAGCACAGTCAGTTCTGGGTGGCGACAAAATCCTTCCACAATGTTTTCAAAGGAGTAGAAATTGGGATCGGAGTAGAGGAGCGCTTGGTGGACGAAGGAGATCAAATTTCTCACGAGATGCGACTCATTGCCCGTCAAAAGGTGCTGGTCGGTAAAGGTAGATCCGACAAGATCATCGGTATCAAAATACTTGATGAGGGCAAACTCGCGCAAAAAATCTTCGATGTTGGCCTCTTCCCAAGCCGCCTTCCCCGATTTTCCATGAAGGCCCAAAGAGAGAATCAAAATGGTCTCTGTATTCGAGAGATCAATGTAGGTCGCAACCACTTTGCGAATGGCCAGGTGATGTGTATGGATCACTTTGGCCAAATGATATAAAAATCCCGACTTTGGGACATTGCGCCACGCCAAAATCACTTGCAAAGAAGGTGCATCTCTTTTTTCCCAATCTTCATTTCGCTTCAGCTCGAACTGACATTTTTCGACATTTTTCGCTTTAAAAAAGAGCGATAGGGCAACTGAAAGCCGCTCGCCTGCCATTGAATTGAGAAAATTGCTTGTAATCCCGTGCACTAACGTTTGAATCTCTTCATCTTTTAAATTTGGGTTTTGCTCTTTTGCAAGGGAAAAGAGCTCCTCTTTTTTATTTGAGGGGAGTGGTTCCGATTTTGAAAGGTCGTAAAAATAGAGGAGTGCGATGCGCAAATTTTTCCCATCTGCATCGCAGGGAGGAGGGCTGATGGAGACAAATGCCCGATAGTAGCGGATGACGTAGTTGCGAAATTTCTTAAAAATCTTTAAATCGGCGTCGGGTCCATCTTGGCAAAGGACAATGATCTTGTTTTTGAAATAAATCGCCGAAAAATGCCCCTGCTGGCAATAGCTCATCAAATTTCTCGATATCAAGATCTTCGTCTCTTGATCTACCGATTCGAGGAGACTTTTAGGGCACTGATTTTGCAGCCACAAATAAGACTCTTGAAAGGCTTTAATTTCGACATCAATCGCTTTCTTCAGATCCTCTGGAGGCAAAGAAGAGTTCGAGTCAAAACGGTTTTGTGGCATAATTCCTGCATATATATAAGTCATTGACAGCAAGAAAATTAATAACCACCGAGCACACCGAGAAAAAGGGAAGAATGCGCGTCTCGCGCCTCGGAGCTCTCGGTGAGCTCGGTGGTAAAATATTTGTACTAAGTTTGTTGGGGCTTCGGCGATTTATGCAACAATGCCAGTCAAAACGCATAATTTTTCTTTTATAGGTTCTCCTAAAGGTTGTCTAGAAAAATGGGTCGAGTTCAAAGAGCTTTCCATGAAAGCGCCAAAGTGTCGTGATCCAACAAATAGTTTTTTTCTCCCGCGTGAATGATTAAATTGGGCATCACCTTTGCTTTGGGATGGGTTTCACGAAAAGCCTTAAAACTATATAGATCATTCCGGGAAAGGTTTTGAGAGCATTTGATTTCAATAGGATAAAAGCAACCATTCGCTTCAAGAATTAAATCGATTTCTGCACCGCTATGTATTCTCCAATGGTGAACATAGGGAGTCATATTACAGGAAGAAAAAAGTTGGTGAATATGATTGACTACCCAGGTTTCAAAGAGAGCTCCTAATAAAGGGTTCAAAGCCAATGCTTGAGGAGAAAGAATTCTGAGAAGATGGCAACAGACCCCCGTGTCTGTAAAATGTCCTTTAGGTGTTTCGCTGATTCTTTTAATTGAATTTGCAAAATAGGGACTTAATTGTCTCCATTGATACAGCGCTAAAAGCGCAGAGGTCCACCGTTTCGCCGTTTGATGGGAGATGCCAACCTCCCTTCCCAATTGATTATATTTAATTTCACTTGCCGTTAAGGCAGCCAATAATGCAAGGAATCTTCCAAAAAGTTCTAAGTTCTCCACATTGTCAATCAATCGCAAGTCTCTTTCTACATAAGTTTGAATATAGCTAGTAAAAAATGGCCCTATTAAATTGGGGTCCAAAATCAATGCTGCTGGTAAAGAGCCTCTCCAGATCACCTCATGTAGCGGGGGTAATCCAGCAATATTTGTTGGATTAGATTGTAGGAAAGAATAGGGATCTTCTAAATAGCGGCACAGCCAAGTTTTTGTTTCCATGCTTTGTCGTTCATGAAGGCTCAACCCCTCCAAATGAAATAACACAATTCGGCCAGTTAAAGTTTCGGAAATGCTCTTGAGCATTGTAAAGTTTTGAGAACCCGTTAAGAAATAACGCCCCGGTTCATCAGACAAGTCAACTTTTCTTTTAACGGCTGACAGCAAAGCAGGTACAAATTGAACTTCATCCAGAATGAGGGGAGGTGGGTGTAAGGTTAGAAAGAAATCGGGATCCGTCCTCACCCCTAGAGGATCCAATATAGAGTCAAAAACGAACGCCTCAGCATTGGGATGAAAATGTTTCAAAAGAGTGCTTTTCCCCACTTGCCTCGCTCCTAGAATCATGATCGCTTTAAAATGATCGCTTGCGCTGCGGAGCTTTTCTTCGAGAAATCTCTTTCTATACTTCATGACTTGATTTTTGCACATTTGGTCATCAAAAATCAAGTCATATAATGTAAGTTATTTGTTTTAAGTGATTTAAGTTGTTCAAAGCCATGTGCATAGCAATAGGAGAGAACTGTTTTGGGGAAGATGAACCTATCCTTTAATCGCTTTCTTCGGAAGAAGAGATAGCGGAAGCATCGCTTTCTTCGGAAGAAGAGAGGGCGGAAGGGGAAGAAGAAGACGTATCCTCTTCTTCGGAAGTTGTTTCAGCTGGGCTCAATGCCATTGGATCTTCTGTCTGATTTTCTCGATGCGGACAGAGCCAACTTCTGATAGGCGTAACCAACTCACGAACCTTCCCAGCAATGCGCTCACCATAATGCCATTGAATGGATCCGGCTAGAACACCAGGGATAATTCCGGCGACTACAGGCAAGGTGTTCATTAAATGCCCATCACTCAACGTCCCTAGTAAAAAGGTATATAAACAAGACGTGAGTATTCCATAACTAGCGGCGGAGTGCAGTTTTTTAGCAAGACGTTTCCAATCGACCCGCCTTAAGCGGAGAGCCAATGTCCTATTTGGCCTAGGAGGAATAGGGATTACGACATCAGGGAGGGCAACAGGGAGAGCTCTCTCTATTATTGAACCATATCCAACTTGTCCTTGCCCATGGGCCAACAGCCTTAATCTCTCGTGGTCCTCCTGAGGGAGGGAATTGGTGATATTGGGATTAATCATAATTGTAACCATTTTTTGTTGTTTCACTAATTATATAGAAATTAATTTTTTAATTAAATGTTATGTTTCACGAAACTATACCGATTTGCGGGTGTGTTGCATAACCCCCCATCCACGTTTTTGTGTAGTGAAGACAGTATCAACGGTAAGAACGATGTAACGATATGAACGATAGTGCATTACAAAATATTTTTATCGTTTACATCGTTATATCGTTCCACCGTTTTTTTGGATAGTTGGGAGAAGGTCGTCTCTATGAGCAACAGGGGTTATGCAACACCCCCCCCCGATTTGCCTAATGTGTCAGTAATCCCTAAAAAGCCTTAGGCTATTTAGGCCGACGAGAACCGTCCCCCCCTCGTGGAGAATCACCGCAAGCCACAGAGGGACCCATCCCAGAAGGGCGGGAGTGGTGGCGAAAACGATGACGCAAAGGGCAAGGGTCAAGTTTTGTTTCACGATGTTCCTGGTCTGTTTCGATTTGTTGAAGAGCCAATCGAGGAGGTGCAGATCGTCATTGAGAAACACCACATCCGATGCGTCAATGGCGCTTGCGCTCCCAATTTTCCCCATTGAAATCCCCACTGTGGCTCTCGCAAGAGCAGGAGCATCATTGATGCCGTCTCCGATCATGGCGAGGCCGAGCTGTTCAGATAGTTTTGCCACTTTGTCGAGTTTATCTTCGGGCTTTAAGTTGGCATAAAATTCATCAATGCCCAGCTCTTTTGCGATTTTGGACGCAATCTCCATGTGATCCCCTGTCAACATGATGGAGCGCAAAGGGAGCTTTTTCAAAAGTTCTGGAATTTTTTTTCGGATCTCGTCGGCAAATCGGAAAAAGTAGCTTTTTTCCCCATACAAAAAGGAGGTAAAAACCCCCTCTTTTTCCGTTTGGATCCCAAGCCAACTGGGCTTTCCAATCGCCGCTCTTTTCCCTTCAAAAACAGCTTCGACGCCAAGACCTGGCGCCACTTTGAACGACGCAACCTGAGCAGGGCTCACCCCTTGAGATCGGGCATAGCGGCAAATGGCCGACGCGATTGGATGGGTCACCTGCCTTTCAAGGCCATAGGCAACGGCGAGCGCGTCTTTGGGAACATCTGTTTCGACGCATTCGAGATTGCCCGTTGTGAGTGTTCCCGTTTTGTCAAAGGCCACCACTTCGCAGCTCGCCAAAGCATCGAGAGTGATCCCCCCCTTGAGCAAGATCCCTTTGCGCGCAGACGCGCTAATTGCACTTAAATAGGCGGTCGGCGTCGCAATGATGAGCGCGCAAGGAGAGGCGGCGATGAGAAAAGCGAGCGCCCGATAGAGTGACCCCTCATGGCCAAAATAGCTCATATTCCACACAAAAGGGAAAAAAATGGCAAAGAGAAAGGTGAGTGAAATGATTGTGGTTGCATACGATTTTCCAAATCGGTCAAGCCATTGTTGCAATTTCGGCTTTGCAGCGCTTGCCTCCGTAATCAATTGGACAATTTTTGCCAAAGTTGAATTGGAACTCGTCCGATCGACTTGAATGACGAGGGCCGATTCCAAATTCCTAGATCCCGCTGCAACCCCATCTCCCACCGTTTTAAAGACGGGGGCACTCTCTCCCGTCAAATGGACGAGATTCAAAGAAGAGCTCCCCTCAACGACTTTGCCGTCGAGCGGCACGATCTCTCCATGCTTCACAAGGACCTTTTCCCCCACTTGGATCTCTCTAACCGACTTCTCATATTCAATGCCCTCAGAATCGATCAAATGGGCAAATTTGGGGGCAATTTCATTCAAATGGGAAAGGGCGCTTTTCGCCTTATTCGTCACGCTCTCTTCCATCCCGTGAGATAGATCAAAAAGGACGAGGAGAAGCGCCCCCTCAAGCCCACTATCGATCGCAAGGGCCAAAAAGGCGGCCGACGTCATGAGCACATCGATGTTGATCTCAAAATTTTTTAAATCGTTCAAAGAGGCGATGAGAGCGGGGATGCCAGAGAGGAAATAGACAACGGAAAGGAAAAGAAAAGACAAAGGGGGATTGAGAAAAGAGAAAATAAACGCGCAAAAGAGAAAACAGGCGGCGCTAAGAGCCCTTTTCATATGCAAGTGTTCTCCCCACTGTCGGGAATTTTTTGTCAAAAATGGGCTGATCGCATCCTCGAGACCAGAGGAGAAAAACTCATCAAAAATATAAGGCGTTTTCATAACAACACTTTTGCGAGAAAATAGGCAGCACCCGTTGAGAGGCCCGCAATCGCTAAATTCCAGATAATCGAGGGGAGAATTTGCCCTTTTTCAAATTTCGCAACGAGAGCCGCAGCAACGATTACGACCAAAAAGGCGCAAACGGGGGTGCCCCATGGAGGGAGCCAAAAAATGCCGACCGACACGATGAGCCCTGAGCAAAAAACGCCGACAAGAGCCCCGGCAGCCTGCTTGAGCGGATGCTCTTCCGATTCGAGATTGAGCCCCAGCTCCTCTTCCAACATCACTTGCAGCAAACGGTTGTCGTCGGCCATGAGCACTTCCACCGCTTCATCGAGGAGTTTTCCCGAAAATCCCTTCGCGCGGTAGAGCGCTCTTAGCTCCTCTTTTTCCTGAGGGCGGTGGTGTTCAATCTCGTAGCGCTCCTCCTCAATCAGCCGGTGGAGCCTATCCAACCTGCCCCAACCCAAAATGGCGCTGCGCCCCACTTTCCAAACGCCCAAAGCGATGAGGAAAATGAGCATGAAAAAATGGGAGGGATGGCCCCCAAAAAGGGTCCATAAGAGCAGGAGCAAAAAAGCCCCCTCCTTGGCCGCATCTGCCCCAGCACTTAAGTGGCCCGGCATCTCCACCCCATGCACCTCAGAGGCCGCGATTTTCCCCTTGAGTCTCGCCTCTTTTAGATGGGAAAGAGGATCTTTTCCTTTAAAATGGTTCACTCGAGCTCTCTCAATATCGGCTCGTTGAGCGCCGCTGTTAATAACTCGACCAATAAAAGCTCATCTTTTGCCGCAATTGTCTCCCGAATCGAGTGCATTGACCAACACGCAATGCCTAAATCAAGCGTCGCAATTCCTGAACTTGCCCCCATCATCGCCCCCACCGTTCCCCCCGATGGAAGATCGGCGCGCGATGTGAACGTCTGAATCGGAATTTTTTTCTTTTCAGCTAGGTGGATGATCGGCGCAGCTGTCGCCCCCGTCGTCGCATAGCGCGCGCTAAATTTAATCGCAGGCCCCTTCCCCAAAATAGCCGCGTTTTGCACATCGTATTTTTCAGGGTAATTTGGATGATAGCCGTGCGTCACATCGCAAGAAAGGCAAAGCGAACGGCTCTTCATTCGGTAAAAGTCCTCTTTGTCCATCTGATAATTTTGGCAAATTCTCTCCAAAATCTCGCTCACAAAAACCGAGTCGGCCCCCTTGTGCGTTTTGGATCCAATCTCCTCGTGATCCCAAAAAATGGACATCTGTATCCGATCCTTCACCCCTTTCGATTGGAGCAGCGCAACTAAAGCGGCGTAGGCCGAGGTGAGATTGTCGAGTCGATAGGAGGCGATGAGCTCATTTTCAAACCCGACAAAGGCCCCTTTTTCCAAAGGGACCAAAAAAAGATCCGAACTGAGCACCTTTTGGAAAGGATGGTGCTTTTTAAGCCACGCTTCTAAGTGATTTTTTTGACTGTGAATCGAGGTGATCGCCCGCAAATGTTCCTCTTTCTGAAGGATAAGCCCTTTGTCGTTGACCTCTCGATTCAAATGGATTGCAACACTCGGAATAATCACCGGGTAATCGTCCAAAAATACCGTTTTTGCCTCTAATTCTCCCCGTTGGTTAAGGACAAAAATCCTCCCAGCAATGGCCAGATCTCGATCGAGCCAACTGTACAAAAGAGGCGCGCCATAACTCTCCGTCCCCAGTCTTCCCACCCCCAAACTTTCCATCTCGGGCTGCGGCTTAATTTTCAGCGCGGGACTATCGATGTGGCTCGCGAGCAAAACGGCGTGGCTCGGGTCATTTTTCGGGAGGCGAAATGCGCAGACAAGGGCCCCCTCTCGAGTGACAAAATACCCTTTGCCCGCCTCCAACTCCCACTTCTCCCCCTCTTTGAGCGGCGTAAAATCGCCCTCAGCCAAAAGAGTCTCAATCTGCTCAGCTGCATGATACGGAGTGGGGGAGCGGTCTAAAAAATTGATCAACGGCTCTAACATCTTTTTCACCTTTGAATCCTCACAATCTCTTCTTCTAAATACTTGTGAAGCGCTTTTGGCACAAGGACAGAGCCGTCTTCTTGCTGATTGTTCTCGAGCAAAGCGACCATGAGCCTCGAGGTTGCAAGCCCAGAACCGTTCAACGTGTGGACAAAGTGGGGCTTATCTTGCCCACGCCGAAACCGCATCCGCGAGCGCCTCGCCTGAAAATCGGTGCAATGGGAGACCGATGAGACCTCATAGTAGCGATTTTGTCCTGGCAGCCACACCTCGATATCGACAGTTTTAGCCGCGGCAAAAGACATATCCCCCGTCGTGAGAAGCATGTTCCGATAGTGGATGCCAAGCCCTTGTAAAATTTCCTCCGCGCTCAAAAGCATCTCCTCAAACATCTTTTCGCTCTCTTCAGGCGTTGTGATGCAAAACATCTCCACTTTATTGAACTGGTGCATCCGGATGAGCCCCCGCTCTTGAGAGCCCGCAGCGCCCGCCTCCCTCCGAAAACAGGGAGTGTAGGCCGTATATTTTAAAGGCAATTGCCCCTCGTCTAAAATCTCATCAAAATGCATCCCATTGATCGATACCTCAGAAGTGGGAATTAAATAGAGGTGATAATCGGGATCAGAGATTTTAAAGAGCTGGTGTTCAAATTTGGGAAGTTGGCCCGATCCATACATGATTTCAGGGCGGACGAGGAGCGGCGGGATCACCTGAGTAAAGCCGTTTTTGCGGTGGGTGTCGAGCATGTAATTCAAAAGAGCCCATTCGAGCCTTGCCCCAAGACCCACATAAAGAGGCCACCCAGAGCCCGCTATTTTGGCGCCCCGGACAAAGTCAAATAGGTGGAGGTTTTCGTTGAGTTCCACATGATTTTTAAAGGGAAAGGAAAACTCCCTCATCTCCCCCCACGTCTTGATGCAGACGTTGTCTTTGGGGCTCGGCGATACAGGGATCTCATCCATCGGAATATTGGGCAAAACGGCAATCGAGCGCTCGAGCTCCTCTTCGACTTTGGCAATTTCGAGATCGCGCACAGCAATTTTTTCACCAAGAGCGCCCATCTCATCCATCAGCGTGGAGACCTCCTCGCCTCGAGCTCGCTTTTGTCCGATCTCTTTGGAGGCGCTGTTTTTCTTCGATTTGAACTCTTCAACCTCCGTTTTCAAGGCCCGAAGCCGCTCATCGAGGGCTAGCGTATGAGATAGGGAGATCCCTTCCACTTTCGTTCTCAATTTCGCTTCAATGGCTTGGGGATCTTTGCGCAGATTTTTTAAATCTAACATAACAACTACCTTTTGCCTAAAAATATAGATCTCTCTTTGCCTTAAAGTCAAATTCCTGTTATCCTGATTTCCATGAAATCGAGCCACCCGCAGGCAAAGAATCCGCTCATTCTTCGCTATCATCGCCTCATGGATGCCTTCGCCAAATCAGACGACGAAAGAGATTTTTACCTCGATCGAGTGGAGGGGTTTCTCATCTACGTCGACCTCGACAAGGGGCTCGAGGAGATCGGGGTGATCGACAAAGAGCTCTTCGAAAATAGAGAGCGCTACCTCCTTTTGCCCAAAATGACCTTCTATGAAATAAAAAAATTTATGGAGGGGTTTGTCCATGAAAAAGTGTACGACATCGATACCAAGGAAAAGCTGCTCGATTTAATCGGGGCCAAAGAGGCGCGCGAAAATTTTCTCGAATTCATCTACGACCATCTCGCCGAACTCGAAAAGTGGCAACTCTACTATCAAGAGCGCTCCCGCATTCGGATCATCGAGTGGCTCCGGCAGTTCAATATCCACTTTGTTTTTGAAGAGGACTTAGAAGTCAGCAAGAGCACCGTAGAAAAATTGAAAAGGGCTCTTTTCGAAACCAAAGTCCCCAAAGACATTTCGAGTGCAAGAGAGCTCCTCATAGCAAAAGCAAAGACCTACTACTCCAGCGAGGCGCTCAACCCGAGGCCCAAACGGGGAAGACCCCCCAAACAGGTGGCCAAAGTGGAGTTAGAACCGCAGATGAGCGTCGACATTTACACCCAAGTTCCCTCCTCTTGCCGCCCCTTCCTCTATATTCCCGATATCGCCACCGCGGCGTCGGTCACCTTCTCCTCCAAATTCGAAACCGAAGAGCACCTCCTCGCCTCACTCCGAGGGAGTCCTCGCCTCAAAGTCGACGAAAAACTCGAAGCCCTTTCGGCTAGACTCGAATCGCTGCGCCACCTCTCCAACCGATTGGCCGGCTCTGAAAAAATGTTGGGTGTGGAAAAAGGGAGAGGGCCGTTTCAGCCCTTCTTTAAGCCCAAATTCAAAGACACCAAGTCGATTGAAAAAATGCACGAAGAGGAAGCCCCCAAAGTCGAGTCGGCAACCACAGGCATCTTGCCGAAAAAACGGGGCAGACCTCGCAAAGATGAGCAGGCTGAAGAGTTTGCTCCGCAAAAACGGCGCCGTTTTGCCATCAAAAAAGTGACTCAAATTAAAACTAGAAATCCAAAAAGTTAAACAAAATTTTGATTATACAATAGTCTCTCGGATTTCGCTGGTGGGAATTGCCCCTTTTTCTGTATACTCCCAGCGTGGAAACCTGCCGACAAATCTCAAGCCAAGAGGAGAAGCATTTACTGCAAGTCCTTGAGGTTATGTACCTTACCCGTTTTATGGACGATAAAATGGGAAAACTCGTCCGTCAAAACAAAGGGGCGACTTTTCATTTATCGGTGACGGGCCATGAGATGATTGGGGCTGTATCAGCTCTTTCTTTGACGAGGGGGCTCGACTGGGCCTATCCGTATTACCGAGATCGGGCTTTTGCGATTGGTCTTGGCTGTACAGTGCAAGATTTATTTGCGACGTTTTTAGCGAGGGAGATCCCGAACCATTCTGGGGGGAGGATGATGCCGGAGCACTTTTCGCAAAAAGAGCTCAGGATTCCGTGTCAATCAAGCGTAGTTGGGTCCCAATTTTTGCAGGCGGTGGGGACGGCGAAGTCGGCCTCTTTGCGCAATGCATCGGAAGTAGTTTATGTTTCTGGGGGGGATGGCTCGACGTCCCAGGGCGATTTTCACGAGGCGCTCAATTTTTCCTGTATCCACAATCTTCCGATTGTTTTTGTGATTCAAGATAATGGCTGGGCGATTTCGGTGCCGGTTAAAGAGCAGACGGCGGGGGGAACGATTGCCCACATGGCGAAGGGGTATGCGGGATTAAAAGTGTTCGAAGTAGATGGGTGTAACTATTTGCAAACATCGGCAGCTCTCACGGCTGCGGTGGAAAAGGCCCGCAGCGGTTTTGGGCCGAGTGTGGTCGTTGCGAATGTTCCCCGTTTAGGGCCTCATAGCAATAGTGATGATCCGAAAAAATACATTGAAGAGGTCGAGCTTTTAGAGGCGGGGAAGCGCGATCCAATCATAAAATTTGAAGCAGATCTTTTGAATTGGGGCGTTTTGACGCAACAAGAGATCTCCGCGCTTCGACAAAAGGCGATGCAGGAAGTGGAGCAGGCGGCGCAAACGGCGGGGGAGCTCCCTTTCCCAAATGCGGCAAGCGCGGCGGATAAAGTATTTGCCCCTTTTGAGGTCCCCCCATCGATTGCGAGTGAACCCAAAGAGTCGGTTGTGATGATGGATGCACTCAATCATGCCCTGATTGAGGAGATGGAGCGCGATGCAGGAGTCGTTGTATTTGGTCAGGATGTGGCTTGGGGCAAGGGGGGAGTTTTTGGAATTACCCGCACTCTAACAGATCGTTTTGGACCCAACCGATGCTTCAACACGCCGCTTGCCGAGTCGACCATTGTCGGACTTGCGATCGGCCTTTCTCAGGATGGATTTCATAAACCTGTCGCCGAGATCCAGTTTGCCGATTACTCTTGGACGGGGATGAATCAGATTTTCAATGAGCTCTCGAGTATTTACTACCGCTCGAATGGGATGTGGAATTGCCCTGTTGTGATTCGAATGCCTTATGGCGGCTATATTCAAGGGGGCCCCTACCACTCGCAGAGCACAGAAAGCTATTTGAGCCATTGTCCGGGTCTTAAAGTGGTGATTCCGAGCAATGCTGCCGATGCAAAGCGGCTTCTCAAGACGGCTATTAGAGATCCCAATCCGGTGATTTTTCTCGAGCACAAGGCGCTCTATCGCCAACGACTCTTCTGCGCAAGACCTGAGACGGGACCAGAGGAGTTTTTACCCTTTGGCCAGGCCGAAATTGTCCGCAGTGGCAAAGATGTGACCGTGGTTGGGTGGGGGATGACTGCTTTGATGGCAGCTACCGCCGCCGACCATCTCTTGCACAAGGGGATTTCAGTGGAGGTGATCGATCCGCGCACGCTCGTCCCGTTTGATTTCGATACGGTTTTGCGATCGGTCCAAAAAACGGGTAAATTGCTCATCGTCCATGAAGCTGCGCGCAACTGCGGTTTTGGAGCGGAAATTGCCGCAAGGGCCGCCGAAAAAGCCTTCTTCTACCTCGACGCCCCCGTCCAAAGAATCACCGGCAAAGATTGCCCTGTTCCCTACTCTAAGATATTGGAGGAGGAAGTTCTCCCTAGCCAGGAGCGTCTCGAGGCGGCTCTTTTTGCTCTTGCGCAATTTTAAGGGGAGTTGGAAACAACTCTCGCTCGATCTCATCTTTTGGATCAGTAGTCCAATATTGGTTCCAAGAGATGTAGGCTTGGTTGAGGATCGAAGAAGGATCCGACCCATCCTTAGCACACTGCAATACAAGTAAAAAAGGATAAAGAGCCTCTTTATAGACTTCAGAAATTCGCACCTTTGTTTTATCTACTTGAGTTGCGAAAAAAATAAAGTCCCCCTGATCTGTTCCAGGAAAGCAAAGTTTGTACCCTTTATCGACGAGGGTTTGGCACGGTTTTAATTGTTCTTCCACTTCGCGCAGCTTTTTCACAAAAGATTTAAGGACATTTCTTTGTTCAATAAACTTCATTTTGGTTGTAGAAAGCGCTCTAACTGCCCTCTTGCATGCCTGTTTTGCCTCTTTTTGAATCTCATCTGTTTTCGCGCCCATAGAAATGAAATTATTTTTCTCTTTAATATCCCAATAGCAACTCATTTTCTTTACAAGTGGATGTTGAGAAGAAATCATGGGGTGAAGTATGCACAACTCAGCAATTATTGAATATTCAAAAATCGTTTGAACTTTCTTTTGGAGAGCACTTGCAATTTTCCGATGGCTTTTGTCAGATTTGGGTGATAGGCCTCCTTCATTTTTTCGAAGCGAAGGAGTTTTTCTTGGATTTTAAAACGGGCGCACCGTTTGTCTGGCACTTTCAAACTATTTTTCTTTTCGACGAAAAATTCATCCATGTGGATGAGGTGTTGCAAGAGGCTTTCTTGTGTTTTTTGGAAATAGTCGATCTCCACTTCCGTCAGATCTTTTAAGTCGACATGTTCGATCGCCTCCGCATTGCGGATCAGCCGATCGAGCGTATGATCGATTTCGAGCAAGATGTCTTCGCCAACCATATTCACCTCTCAATTCTTTCAATAAATGAAAAGCATTATTTTGTGAAACATTTTTTGTTGTCTTAAAATGTTTTTTTCCGAAATAGATGGCTTTATGGGGAAAGATTTTTCTTTTCTGACGGTTGTGCAATTTCTCGATGCGTTCAACGAGAATTATTTCAAATACTTGGTGATCTACTATCTGATTGTATTTGATGGGGAGCAAAGCACATCGATGATCACATCGATTGCGGGGGCGGCATTTATTCTCCCCTTCATTTTTTTCTCCTCTTTTGGGGGGGATTTTGCCGATCGATGGAGGAAGACGAGCATTATTTGCGGGACCCGATTTGCGCAAGTGTTTTTCATGATTTTGGCCTGGTTTTTCGTGAAATTTCATGGGGGAGGATTGATTTATGTGATCCTTTTTCTCGTCGCAACGACTGCGGCGATTTTTGGTCCATCGAAGTATGGAATTATCGCGGAAATTGTGACATCGAAAAAACTCATCAGAGCCAATGGAATCGTTGCCGCCTTAACCTATTTCGGAATTATTTTTGGCACCTCATTTGCCTCGTGGACCGATGCATTGTTCAAGCAAGATTATGTGGGGATGGTGGAGATTGCCCTTTTCATTTCTCTTCTGGGTTCGCTTTTGAGTTTGGGGATTTCAAAAACAGCCGTTGCGGCTCCCAATCAAAAGTGGTCTTTTTTTGTTTATAGAGAGATTGTCGAATCTTTGAGAGATATGAGGGGAAAGCCGGGAATGTTAACGGCGATGTTTTGTTACAGCTACTTGCTTTTTTTAGGTGCCTATATGCAGATGAACATCATCCCCTACAGCATTGACACACTCAAAATGGGTGCAGCAGTGGGTGGATATCTTTTTCTCATCTTATCGGTTGGTTTGGGGGTTGGGGCTCTCATTGCATCGCGACTTTCGGGCACACTGGCCCACCTTCCCTGGTATGGATCTGGAATGTCGGTCGGCTGTTATCTATTCACGCTATTTCCATTGCCGATTTGGCTCAACTTTCTTTGGCTGATTGGGATTGGGATTCTCGGAGGGCTCTTTCTCGTTCCGCCACAAACCTACATTATGGCAAAAAGCCCTGCAGCGCACAAAGGGCGCAATTTTGGAACGGCCAATTTTTTGAGTTTTGTTTTGGCACTTTTCGCAGCGCTTCTCTTTTATTTTGTCAATGTCGTTCTCGGAGTTTCCCCTGGAGTTAGTTTTAGCTGGCTCGGCACTTTAAACCTCGGCGTCTCCTTCGCTCTTTTTTTTCTCATCAAAGAAAATCGGATCATTGAGTAAAATCCTTTCAGTATGTTTGGATTTTTGCCTTTAGCATCAGGTTCGAAGGGGAATTGCCTCTATGTGGGAGGAAAAAAGGGGCGCATTTTAATCGATGCGGGGATTCCGATGACGGCTGTATTGACGAGATTGATGGAGGCCAAAATCGATCCGGGGACAATTGAGGCGATTTTAGTCACTCACGAACATTCCGATCACATTCAGGGAATCGCCCTTTTGGCCAAAAAACTCAAAATCCCCGTTCTTGCCAATGCAGAGACGGCCAAAGGCATTTGCGCAGCAATCTCCGAACTCCCCAAATTTAAGATTTTTACAACCGGAGAGCCATTCCAATTTGGCGACATGGCGATCCATCCGTTTAGCGTCCCTCACGATACTCTCGATCCAGTCGCATTCACCATTCAAATCGAAAAGATCAAGCTCGGCATTTGCGCAGATTTAGGCCACGTCACATCGCTCATCAAAAAGCACCTTTTGCATTGCGACTACCTCTATTTAGAGGCCAACCACGAGCCATCGATGGTGCACGCATCCAATCGTCCGCAAAGTTTGAAGAAAAGGATTCTCGGCAAACAGGGACATCTCTCAAATGAGGAGTGTGGACGGCTTCTCAAAGAGGTATTTCATCCCGGTTTAAAACATGTGCATCTCGCGCACCTCTCTTCAGAGTGCAATTCAGAAAAAATGGCGCTCGAAGTGGTGGCAAACATCTTAAAAGAGGAAAACTTTTCGGTGCCCCTCTCCATCGCCTACCAGGACCGCCCCTCCAAGCCCATTTTTTGGGGATAGAGGTGTCTACAAAATCGGAAGGGAATATCCGTCGTGGACCCATTCGATGGGGCAGGGAAGGGGTCTCGATCTTGCGATCTCTTCCATCTCTCTCAAGTCCGAGTCTGAGTGTTTTGGGTCGTGGTGGGTGACGAGACATTTGCTGGGCCCAATTTTTTCAATTAGCTCGCACATCTTGTTCAAAGAGGAGTGGCCCCACCCCTTCTTGGATTTATATTCTTCGGATGTGTACTGCGCTTCGTGAATGAAAAGATCGACCCCCTTATAAAACTCGATGAAGCTCTTTTGTTTTTCAAAATCGATCTCGTTATCGGTGACATATCCGATCGTCATTTTTGGGGTTTTGATTTTAAAGCAATAAGAGTGACCTGGATGGATCGTCTCGTGAAAATCGATTGTTAAATTTCCCAATTGCACCGGCTGTTTTGCCTTGAAGAGCTCGAAGTTGAGTTTTGCCTGAATTTGCGAGAGGTGAATCGGAAAAAACTCGAATGCGAGGAGATCTTCAAAGAGGTCTTGCGTCGATCTCCCCTCCGAATGAGGTGCCCAAATCGTCATGTTCACCTCTTTTCTATAGATCGGCTCGAAGAAGGGAAACCCATTGATGTGATCCCAATGGAAATGGCTCAGGAAAAGGTCGATTTTGTCAATTTTGGGCAATGCCAAGCCGAGGGGGCGAATTCCGGTACCGGCATCGAGGATGGCGATTTGCTCGCCATAGCGAATTTCAAGGGAGGGGGTATTGCCGCCAAAGTGGAGATAATCGACTCCGCTCACAGGACAAGATCCCCTCGTGCCCCAAAACTTAAGGTACTTCGTCTCCATCCAGTTCTTCCTCTTCCATCAGGCCCGGCTGTGAAGCGCCCGAGTGGATCACTCTTCTTGGCCTTGCCCCTTCTTGAGGCCCAATCACCCCATTTTGCTCAAGCTCGTCCATCAAACTCGCCGCCCTCGCATATCCGATTTTTAATTTGCGCTGCAAAAAGGTGGTCGATGCGCTCTTAGATGCCGAGACGATGGTGAGTGCCTGTTCATAGAGGGGATCTTTTCCTTTGCTCTCATCTGCGCCCACATCCAACGAGCGAAAGGAGTCAAAAGAGGGGATCAGATAGTTTGTCGGACATTGCATGCAGATTTCTTGGACCACTCGGTTGATCTCTTCATCGCTGATGTAGGCCCCTTGTGCTCTTAAGAGTTGGGAAGAGCCGGGGGGTAAAAAGAGGAGATCTCCATTGCCGAGAAGGCTCTCTGCTCCTGTGTCGTCGAGGATGATCTGCGAGTTGACCCTACTTGCCACTTTAAACGAAATGCGGGTTGGGATATTCGCTTTGATGATCCCGGTGATCACCTCACGCGACGGCCTTTGGGTGGCCAAAATTAGATGGATCCCAACCGCCCTTGCCATTTGTGCGATCCGGGCAATGGGCGTTTCGATATCTGCGCTCGACACCATCATCAAATCGGCAAACTCATCGATGATCGCGACGATAAAGGGCATCTGTTCTGGAATCGGCATTCCGAGAGAATTTTCCCATTCCAGGTTGGGTTTTCTCGTGTTGAATGCGCCGATATTTCTAAGACCGAGCTGTTTCAAAATTTCATAGCGCACCTGCATCTCTTTGACGAGCCATTGGAGCGCACCATAAGCGCCATGCGGTTCTGTAATAACAGGGGCGATCATGTGGGGCAGTTTTGAATATTGGGTCAGTTCCACTTTCTTGGGATCGACCATGAGGAGTTTCACCTCTTCCGGGCGCGCATTCATCAAAATCGACATGACGAGGGTATTGATGCAAACCGATTTGCCCGACCCTGTCGCCCCCGCGATGAGACAGTGGGGCATTTTTGTCAGATCGGCAAAGACCCAATCGCCGTTGATCGCCTTGCCCAAAAGAATCGGGATGCCGAGCCGCTTTTTTTGCTGGTAATAGAGGAGCATCTCTTTGAAGTTGACCTCTTGCGGATGGAGGGCTGGCACCTCGACTCCGACAGCTGCTTTCCCCGGAATAGGGGCGACAATCCGGATCGATTTGGCCTGCATGTTGAGTGCAATATCGTTTTCAAGCGCCTTGATTTTTTGCACCTTCACCCCAATCGATGGGTGCACTTCAAAAGAGGTGATGGTAGGACCGCTATGGATCTCCCCCACCTTCGCCTCAATGCCAAAACTCTTCAGCGTCTCTTCGAGTACCGCCGCCTGGTGCATCAGCTCTTTTTTCAAGGTGGGCTGATCGATTTTCCGATTCGGATCGGAAAGAAGAGATGAGGGAGGGAGTTTATAAGTGCCGCTTAAGGTTACCATGAGACTTTTATTTGGGATCACCGTCACAGGCTCTTTTCTTAAAAGGGGAGCCTCTTTCTCTTTTTTAGCTAAAGGGATTTTTTCCTTTTTTTCAGCCTTTAATACCTCCACCAACTTTTTCGAAGGGGCTTCAGGCAAGTGGTTGATTTTGATTCCCGTGGCATTCTTTTTTTTCACAAAAAGGAAAACGGTTTTCGCCACTTTAGCCAAAGATTGGATGTAGCTAAAAAGGCGCATGCGACTCAAAAGTAAAAGAGAGACAATCCCAAAACTAAAAGAGAGAAGGGTCGTCCCTACAGGACTAAATGTTTTTTGAAGATGGATCCAAGGCAAATCGGCGAAGAGATAGTAGAAGGGAAATCCCCCCAAGTAATAGCGGGTGATTGTGTGGGGATAAGGAGAGCTCAAAACGAGTGTCTCAGAGAGGACTTTTCCATCCCAGTGGGCCGCTTTGAGCGGATAACTCTCCGCAAACACAGTGAGGAGCATGGAGGTGGATGAGAGCAAAATAGCAAAGTAGATGTGATCGGTGTACAACACCTTTTGCTTTTTCAAAAGGCGCACCCCCATCCAGAGAGAATAACAGGGGATCAAAAACGCGCCGAGGCCAAAGAGAAATTCAAGCCCCAAAGCGCTCAAATAGCCTAAAAATCCGAGGTAGTTGGCCTTCGGATACAAAAAAGAAAAGCTCCAAAGGGAGACGAGGGATAAAAATCCCAAAAGGGAGAAGAAGAGCCCTTGCGCTTCCGGATTAAAGGGGACTTTTTTCTTTTTAGCCATTTTAGCCATGCAAATAGATCCAAGCAAAAAGGCCAATGGTTAAACAATACCAAGCCATGGGCCTCACTTTTCCAGTTTCATAAACCCAGAAGATGGCCCGAACTCCTAAAAGCCCAAGAGCAAATGCAGCCCAAAATCCCCCCACATAACAGCCCCAAGGATTTATCCGAGCCATTTCGCCCCTCATAATTTCGAGGAGCTGGCCCCCTAAAATCGTCGGGATGGCGAGCAAAAAAGAGAATTTTGCAGCCTGCATCCAATCCCACCCACAGAGCCTCGCAGCGGCAATCGTCGAGCCGCTCCTAGAGATCCCGGGAATGAGAGCCATCGTCTGCATCATTCCAATACATAGCACATGTTGCCATTTTTTCTTCTCAATTACATCTCTTTTCTTCGCAGCGGCAAATAATAAAAGAGCGCTGACCATGAGGGCATAGCCCAAATACTGAGGCGCTGAAAGAGCCTCTCTTAAAGGTTTGAGAAAAAAATAGCCGGGAATGAGCGGGATAAGCGCAAGAAAGTAAAAGGATGTAACTTTGGGACTCTTCAACGTCTCCCAAATGTCTTTGCGCAAAACAATGAGTAGCGCAAACAAAGTCCCCGTATGACAGACGAGATCGAAGAAAAGATCGTCCGGAATCTGCATGAGCCATCTGGCGAGCTTGAGATGAGCAGAAGAGCTGATGGGAAAAAATTCGGTGGCCCCCTGCACAAGGCCGAGAAGAATCGCCTGAAAAAAAGTCACAGCTCCGCAATATAGCTTTTTAAAGAGTTATTTTCATCCTAAAAACGAAACCTTCTGAGAAGGTTCTAGATTAAAAATATCAGTTTTGTATATAACTTCCACCCTTTGGAGGACTTTATGACAATACGTTTGCTAGAAAAATTTGTTAATGGACTTGCGAATGATGTATCTCTTTCGGTACAAGGCAAAGATCCAGAGGAACTCGTAGTGGAGAGAGTTAAGAATATTGCCATTGGCATTTTTGCCATTTTAAGTGTCATTATCACCTTGAAATTAGCCGTGGCTTTTTTTGCGGTAAAGAGTGCAGTTGCAGGATTACTACACTTAATCAGTATGACCTTTTTTGCAGTGATATCACACGATCTCATCCACTGGAATGTGAATCGGAACCAGTTGATCTCGATGTATGATCATGCGAGAAACGGTTCGCTCCTCCAATTGTTCTCTAGCGTGGGGAGGAATTTGAGTAATGGCATGGCTGCTTTCAGGAATGATATTCGCTTCGATCTTCAAAACACATGGTTGCTTGGGCCTATTGAAAAATGGAATCGCAATCAGCATCAGAAAGCGTTTACCTCCTTGTTTTCCTCCCCTTCTTAAAGTGGGCGACCGACGGGGCTCGAACCCGCGACATTTGGATCCACAATCCAACGCTCTAACCAGCTGAGCTACGGTCGCCATATAGATAAGCGGTTGGAATTCTACCCAATTTGACCCTTATGGACAACCAAAAAAGGGCGAAAAGGTAAAAAGGGATGCTCCAGGAGGGGATCCAGGTGCACCGGATCGAATAGTCGAGAAAAAGGGGGGGATAGGAGGTCAAGTCGAGGAGTTCTCCTGTCAAAAAATCGGTGAGAAAAAAAAACGGAGAGGCCAAAGGGGGGAACAGCAGATATAGAGCAAGAGAGAGGAGGAGGAGAAAAAGGGAGGCGCCCAAAAGAAAAGGAAAAAAAAGATTATAGAGAAAAGAGAGGAGGGGGAAGGTGTGAAAATGGAACAAAAGGAGCGGGAGAATCGCCGCGTTGACGCTCAAAGTGACATTGAGCGCTTCCCTCAAAAAAGAGGTGAGGAGATAGCCGTGCTTTGCCGGGATCGTGAGCTCGATTAGGGTTGCGCGCTTGGGAAAGAGCTTAAGACACAACGGCATAAAGAGGGGGCGGCCAATGAAAATCCCAGCGCAGCTTAAAAAACTGAGTTGAAAGCCGAGGTTGCTCGGGATGAGTGGATTGAGCGTCACCTCAACCAATAAAGAGGTCCCTAAAAGATTGAGCGGCGTCGCCCGTTTCCCCATCCATTTTCCCAAAAGGAAAAAGAGGGCCGTCATATAACTTCTTTGCACCGCCGGAAGAGGCCCGACAAAGAGGAAATAGAGGTTGATGAGAAGGATCAGCGAAAAAATTTTGGGCTTATAATCTAAAAATAGACTGAGGAAATAGGAGCAAAATGCAATCAACACTCCAAAGTGAAATCCCGAAATAGCGAGCAGATGTTGCAGTCCCAATCTGCTAAATTCAAATACCAAAGAGCGCTCCTCCACATCGCCCGTGATAAGGGAGCTTAAAAGTGGGGCGACGCGGGGCTTTTTCAGTTTTTCTTCCAACACTTTGCGCATTTTCTCTTTCATCTGAAAACGCATTTCGACAAAACTCATCCGCTTTTTGACAAAGATCCACTCCTTTGCTTTGAAGGCGATGCCGGTATTGCCCCGTTTTTTCAGTTGCCCTTTCAAAATGTAATCGGCGCTCGCACTCGGGCGACTGGCACTTCGCGGATGGTAGACAGAAGCGGGCACGCTTTGTCCATTGGCAATGAGAGTGCCCTCATAAATCAACCCCTTCATAAAGGGCGATTGGTGCGGTTTTACACTGGAGGGAGAAAAATAGACAAGATTTGCGTCACTCACCTCCGTTTTGGTGTAAAATCCATAAATGCAGGCGGCAAAAAGGGAGAGGATAACAATCCATTTGCGCAAAAAAATGAGATAAAATCCCCAAGCGAAAAAAAGGACAAAATTCCAGGGAAAAGACCAGAAAAGAGGTGCGCTCGTCCCAATCAAAAGGGAAATTCCAAAAAGAAGCGCCGGTTGCCGCTCCCAGAAATACGTGTGATTCAGTCGCTACTCTTCTTCGGCAACTCTTCATCAATCGGGTGGTTGATCAGACGGGCGCCCCTTTGACTTGAATAATAGGCAAAAAGCCACTGGATCAACACCATCAATCGATTGCGAAAGCCGATCAGGTAGAGAATATGGACACAAGACCAGCCGAGCCAAGCGACAAGTCCGCTAAACTGCAATTTTCCAAACATCCCGATTGCCTTGCTCTTTCCAATCGTCGCCATCGTCCCTTTGTCGAAATAGACAAAAGGGGGGTGCGCTACCTTGGCGATCTGCTTGCGCAAAAGATGGGCCACATAGCGCCCTTGTTGTACCGCAACGGGAGCCAAAGCGGGAAGAGGTTTTCCATTTTTGTCCATCACACACGCCGCATCGCCAACCACAAAAATTTCGGGGTGTTCTGGGACGCTCAAGTCGGGCGCGACATTGACGCGCCCTTGCCGATCTAGAGGAACACCGAGCGTTTTTAATACGGCAGAGGCCTGATTGCCCGCTGCCCAGACGACGTTTTCTGCAGGGATGAAAAGTCCATCCATCGCAACGCCCTCTTTATTCACATCGATCACCCGCTTTCCAGTGATCACATTGACTCCAAAATGGGCGAGGTATTTTTCCGCCTTTAAAGAGAGCTTTTCTGGATAAACAGGGAGGACATGGGGAGAGCCCTCCACAAGGTGAATTTTTGTCTTGCTCGTGTCGATGCGCCGAAAATCTTGGAGCATCGTGTGATAGGCAATTTCAGAAATGGCGCCTGCCATCTCAACTCCGGTAGGTCCTCCTCCGATGATCACAAAATTGAGATATTTTCTCGCCTCTGTGATGCTGTCGCACCGCTCTGCCTTTTCAAACGAGATCAAAATCCGCTCTCGGATTTTGACTGCATCGGCCAAAGTCTTGAGTCCCGGTGCAAACACCTCCCATTCATTTTTTCCGAAATAGGAGTGTCTTGCCCCGAGCGCGACAATCAGAAATTCGTAGCCCACCCGATCGCCATTTTTGAGCACCACTTCATGTTTTTCTTTGTCAATCTGGATCACCTCACCCATGATCACGGTGACATTGGGATACGGCCTCACAATTTCTCGGATCGGAACTGCAATATCTCCAGGAGATAAAGCGGCGCTTGCCACTTGGTATAGTAACGGCTGAAAAAGGTGGTGATTTGTCTTATCGATCAACCAAACGTCAATCCCTGAACCGCCTAAAGCTTTGGCTGCATTAATTCCGGCGAAGCCGCCGCCGAGGATGAGAACTTTTGTGTGTGCCATACCTTTAAGTCTAGACGAAAAAAAAATTCTGAGGAAAGAAATTTTTAATTATGTCAGAGTAAACATTATGAATTCTCTCTGTCGGCAATTTTTTACGGCAAATAAGGAAAATCGGTTCAATTCGGTTCGCATTTTGTCTGAAGAGCCGAAGAGCACTTGGGACGATGTGAATCAGATTGCGCTCGACATTCCGAGGGGTTGGTATGAATTGAGTAGAATTATGCCGCGCGATCGTGTAGAATTCACCCGCGACTTTTGGTTGGATCGGATCCCATATCATCCCAGTGTCCATCCGGCCATTTTTGAATTTTTCGAAAGGTTGGACGATGTCGCAGTTGTCTTATTGCAAAGGATGAGTGGAGAGCCGATGGATGCGGAGCTTGTCTACAGTTTGGCCGATAACAGTTCCTTTTTTAGGGGGCAAGTTCCTTTGAATGAAGAGACGTTAGCTGAATGTAAAGGGGAATTCGATTTTAATTTGCCGAGAGATTATCTTGCATTCTTAAAGATTCACAACGGTTTTGGGAAATTATCAGAGATGGGCCTTTTAGAGTTGCAAGACGTGATGGAGGCGAAGAGGAGAGTCATCAATCTCATTTTGAAAGCGGATCGGAGGATCAAGTCGGGAGAAGTGGATGTCGATCCTGGGGCGCTGGTTCCTTTTTTTGAGTTTTTGGGGCTCTCTTCTTTTCAGTGTTTTTATTCGGATTGGTATCCGGGGAGCGAGATGGGAAACGTCTATTTTTCTGGGATTGACTATACGATATCGGATGTATCGCAAAAAAAAACGTGGGGAGAGAATCTGGCATTTCCGACCTTTTCAGAGTGGCTGAGCACCTATTTACAGGGGATGAATTTGTGTATTTAGTGCAGCATTTGTACGAGCAGCACAGGAAGTTGTTGGGGCTCGATTTGATTGCGGGAGTGGGGGGGCTCACTCGCCGGATTAGCAAGGCAGAGGTGCACAGGCCTGGTTTGAGTTTGACCGGTTATTTGAAGGGGTTTGTCTCGGCGCGCATTTTGGTTTTTGGCAAGCAGGAGATGGAATTTTTGCGGGAGAAGGAGTCTGCGGAGCGGACAGAAATTTTAAAGGCGATTTTGACCCCTTCAACTCCAGCCGTGATCATTGCGAGGGGGCTTATCCCGTTGAAGGAGCTGGTTGCTATTTGTGACGCGTTGGGGGTGCCCCTTTTTCGGGCGACGATGACGGCGACCAATTTATTGAGCAAGATCACCTTTTTGCTTCTCGAAGAGTTTTGTCCGAGCGTTACTTTACACGGGACTCTTGTGGAGGTGTTTGGCGTTGGGGTGTTGATTCAGGGGGAATCATCTGTTGGGAAGAGCGAGGCAGCTTTAGGGCTGATTGAGAGGGGGCACCGGTTGATTTCGGACGATGTGGTTCGGGTCAAGAAGAAAGAGGGGTCGTATCTTGTCGGTTCTGGGCCTGAGTTGACGCGCCACTTAATGGAGATTCGGGGGATTGGGATTATCAATGTCGCCCATCTGTATGGGGCTGTTTGTGTAAGGCCAGATAAGGGGATCGATATTGTGGTGAAGCTAGAGGAGTGGGACGATCAACATTTTTACGACCGAGTGGGGCTCGATGAAAAATTTATCGATATTCTTGGAGCGAGTATTCCGTATCATCTTCTTCCGGTAAAACCGGGGAGAGATGTCGTTTTGCTTTTGGAGACGATTGCGCTGAATCATCGGCTGAAGGATATGGGATACAATTCGGCGCGGGAGTTCAATTCTAAGTTGTTGGATACGATTGCGAGCAGGCAAAAAAAGGAGCTAGTGCATGAACGAGAATGAGCGATGAAGATCATTCGAAAGATCAAGGTGAAAAATTCTTTAGGGCTTCACACGCGACCTGCTGCATCGATTGTGAAGATTTTGCAGCCGCGCAAGTCGGCTGTTTTTTTTACCCATAAAAATGAGACGATCAATGCGCGGAGTATTATGAGCATTTTGATGTTGGCGGCGAAGAAGAACGCGGTGATCGAGGTGACGATCGATGGGGAGGATGCGGAGTTGACGATGCAGCATTTGATACAGGCATTTGAAATGGAATTTGGAGAAAAGTGATGTCACCGGGCAAAGAAGAGGTGATTTTAAGGGGACTTGCGATCAGCAAAGGGATCGGCATTGGTCTTCCCATCTTTTTTGCCAGTCTTGAAGATGAGGTGCCGGAGGTGGCTATTCCGAAAAAGGAGATCGATATTGAGATCGATCGGTATCGGAGGGCACTTGACTTAAGTCGCAAAGATGTGGAGGCGCTCCAAAGGCTTTCGATGAGTGAGGGCCCCCCTGAAATTGTCTCGATTTTGGGGACCCATCTCGAAATGATGCAAGATCCTCTTTTAACGAGTGAGATGGAGGGGCGGATTCGAGATGCGCAGCGCAACACGGAGTCGATCTTTTTCAATCTCATTGAAGAGTATAAGGTGCGCTTTAGCACGTTGCAAGACCATTATTTTCAAGAGAGGGTACGCGATATTGTCGATGTTTCGAGGCGCATTTTAGGCCATTTGCGCCCCTTACCGCAGTTGAAGATGGGAGAAGTTCCTCACAATTCGATCATTTTGACCCATGAGTTGGTCCCATCCGAGACGGTGGAGGCGAACGGCTCGTTGGTGAGCGCTTTTGTGACGGCGGTGGGGGGCATCACTTCGCATGCGGCGATCATTGCGCGGGCGAAGGGGATTCCGTATGTGGCCAATGTCGATGTAAAACAGCTGAAAAAGAATGTGGAGCTTCACTCTATTATTGTCGATGGGTCGCAAGGGATTGTGATTTTGAACCCGACGCGCTCGACATTGAAGAAATACCAAGAGATGCAGCGCAAGTTGCAGCAAAATTACAAGATGTTGAAGAGCGCCTCTCACCTGAAGGCGGAGACGATTGATGGTTATGAGGTACGGATTTTTGCCAATCTGGAAAATCCAAAAGAGATCGATCAACTCATTAAGGCGGGGGCTTCAGGGATCGGCCTTTTCCGCTCTGAGTATCTTTTTTTTACTCGAAAATCGTTGCCTTCGGAAGAGGAGCAATTTGCAATTTATAAGCAGATGGCAAAGGCGCTCAAAGGGAGGCCTCTTGTGATTCGAGTTTTTGATATTGGGGGCGATAAGAAGATCGATCTTCCTCCGACGAGTCCCGACGCGAAGTATTTTGCATCGATTGGCCACGAGTCAAATCCGGCGCTCGGGTGCCGGGCGATCCGGTTTTTGCTCCGCTTTCCCGAGATTTTAAAAACGCAGCTAAGGGCGATTGTCCGGGCAAGCTATTTTGGGGAAGTTCACATTCTCATTCCGATGGTCTCAGATATTTCAGAGGTCCGCTTTGTAAGGCAAATGGTGGAGGAGATCCGAGCGGAGCTCAAACGGGAGGGGGTTAAATATGCGAAACAGATCCCGATTGGATGCATGATCGAGGTCCCTTCATCTGCGATCATGTCCGATAAACTGGCAGAGGAGGTCGATTTTGTCTCTGTTGGGACGAATGATTTGGTGCAATATGTACTTGCGGCAGACCGGAGCAATATCCACACGGCAGACCTCTACTTTTCGACCCATCCGAGCATTTTGCGCTTCATTCGGCTCGTCGTGGCATCGGCGGCCAAAGCGCGCAAACCGGTCATTCTTTGTGGCGAGTGCGCAGCAGACCCGGCAATGATCCCTCTTCTCATAGGGCTTGGTATCCGGGAGATCTCAGTGGCGGCGCGCCATATTCCCTTAGTCAAAGACGCGATCCGCAAGTGGCGCCTCATCGAGGCGTGCAGACTCGCAGAAGGGGCGCTCGAGTATCCAACCGCAGGTGAGCTCAAAGATTTTCTCGCAGCCGAAACGGCGCGCTGAGCGGGTGTCAAGGAATTTACCTATTTTTAGAAAACCGGATTCGATAGATGGCTTCGACCTGATCGATGCTAGAAACGCAGCAATCGAGATCTGTAAGCCTCCCGGTTTCAAGATCATAAACCCAGCCATGGACCCAAAGAGGCTGATGGCGCACCCAAGCGCCCTGGACAATCGTCGTATGGCAGATATTGAGCACCTGTTGCATGATATTTAGCTCTACAAGGCGGTTGTAGCGCTCTTTTTGATCTGCGATCGCCTCCAACTCCTCTTTGAAGCGGGCATATACGTCCCTAATGTTCCGAAGCCAGTTATCGACAAGGCCCAATTGATGGTCTTCCATGGCAGCCTTAATCCCACCGCAGCCATAATGGCCGCAAACGATCACGTGTTGGATCTTAAGCAGATCGACTGCATATTCCAAAACAGAAAGGCAGTTAAAATCGGTGTGGGGGAATAGGTTGGCCACATTTCGGTGGACAAAGAGTTCACCCGGTTCCAACCCCACAATTTCGTTCGCGGGGACCCGGCTGTCTGAGCACCCAATCCATAAGTAGTAAGGATCTTGCGCTTCAGCCATATGGCGGAAGTAGTTCGGGTCTTTACTTACCCGCTCTTTGGCCCATTCCTTGTTATTTTGAAAAAGAATCCTGAGTTTCTGCATTAGTGAATTATTTTTTATCCGATTTTAAAACGGCAATCCGGGAATGGATGGCCCTTGCTGTTCCAATTTGGAAGCGGCGTCTTGAAAGGCGCCGATGATGAGGTCTTGAAGTCCTTCCACATCGCTCGTACATTCAGGGCTAATGGTGATTTTTTTGAGCTCCTTGGCCCCATTCAGGGTGACGATGACAAGCCCATTTCCGGCGCGCCCTTCGACAAGGGTCCCCTCCATTTTAACTTTCGCCTGGCTAAACTGCTCCTGCATTAGCCTTGCTTGCTTCTTCATTTTTGAAAACCCACTGCCCATAGATACCTATTTTTTGATTGTCCCTTCAAACTCGACGGCTGCGAACCGGATGAGTGTATCATAATGGCTCGGATGTTTTTGGGCGAGGGGAGTTTGGGGGGTCTCCTCTTTTTTCTTAAGTTCTTGAGGATGAAATGGTACTGGTTTTAAGATGGGGGCCGTGGGTTGTGGGGTCGGCGGCTCCGCCTGAGTGGGCGGTGGTGGGGGTGGGGCGAATACCTGCTCTATCTTTGGCGGTAGGGGGTGCTCCGCCTTTTTTTCTGGGGTTTCCGAGGTGGTGGTGGTGGTGGGGAGCTCAATTTGGGGTGATCTCTCGGTGAGGTGGCGGACCAACACTTCGATGGGGATCCGATTTTTGCTTCGGATGATTTGCAAGAGGATCGATTCGAGCGAGGTTCTTTGGACACTACTTTTTTGAAAAGCGCTTTCCGAGAGGATCAAGAGGTCGAGAATGTGGAGTGCTTGTGGTTCTGTGTAGATTTTTCGCTCTTTTTTTTGCACGATATTGCGGTAATGCTCGATCAGCTGATCAAAAAAGTGGGCCAAATCCTTGCCCAAAGAGAGGAGTTTTTCGACAAGTTCAAAGGCAAAGGGGAGATGAGACGAGGCAAAAGCCTCATCGAGCGCTGAAAAGAGCTCTTTTGGGGCGAGTCCGAGAGTCTCTCTCACGATGGCTGCAGAGATCTCTTTTGCAGAAAAACAGAAGATTTGATCCAACAGTGATTCGGCATCGCGCAAACTCCCTTCAGAGAAGCTCGCAATGAGTTGAAGTGCTTCAACCTCTACGGGGCGACCCATGTCGGTTGCAATTTGTTGCAGTTTAGAGACGATGAGATGGGGCTGGATCGAGGCTAGATCAAAGCGCTGACAGCGGCTGATGATGGTAGGAAGGACTTTATGCGCCTCTGTCGTTGCGAAGAAAAATTTCGCCTGCGGTGGGGGCTCTTCCAAAGTTTTCAAAAGGGCATTGAACGCCTCTTTCGTGAGCATGTGCACTTCGTCGATGATGTAGATCTTATAGCGCCCATGACTTGGCGCATAGCCGACGGTTTCGTTGATTTGCCGAATGTCGTCGATCCCCCGGTTTGAGGCGCCGTCGATCTCAATGACATCAAGCGATTGGCCCGAACTAATTTCGAGACAGGAAGGACACCCATTACACGGCTCAAAATTTTCTGTAAGGGCTTGACAGTTGAGCGCTTTGGCAAAAAGGCGGGCCAATGTGGTCTTTCCCACTCCGCGCGTGCCGCAGAAGAGATAGGCGTGAGCCACCTGATCGAAGCGGATCGCGTTTTTGAGAGTCGTGACAACCGCCTCCTGTCCAACGACCTCCTGAAAAGTCTGTGGGCGGTACTTGCGGGCGAGGACCTGGTATCTTTTTAACATCAGTGGTATATTATGGGTATGAACAAAAATTGGCAAGAGTGGCTCGCCTCCAACTCTCGTGGATGGAGGCTTCTTGTCGGCGCGGTTTGTGTTATTTTCCTCGCTGTTTTCCTCCACTTTCGGGAGGTGCGTCTTGAAGTTTTGGAGGTGAACGCGACCGCCAAGCGGTTTGTGATTGCCCAAATCGATTTTGAATTTCCCGATTACGAGACGACGATTGTCTTGAGAAATCAGGTGAGTCAAGAAATTGGGGCGATCTATCAGATCGACGATCGAGAGGTGAGGGATGCTAGGCTCAAAATGGAGCAAGAGCTTTTTCGGGGGAGAGACTGGAAAAGATCGGTCCCCTCCAGCACCTTTGAGGAGATGTATAAAGCCTCCGATCTCATGGAGACGCTTCTTTTAGCGGCCCGCTTTACCGATCCGAGGACCATTCAAAAAGTCAAAGAGCTCAATCTCCCCGACGACGCCTATTACGAATATATCCCCCCTCATGCGAATGAGCCCTCAAAATTCCCGGAAGAATTTTGGCAAAAAATCAGACGGCAAATTGAAAAAAGCGACGCGTTTCACGAAGAGACGATCGACTACTGCATCCGCTCATTTCAAGGGAGATCTTGGACCTTTTTGCAAGACAAAACTCTCGAGAGAAATCTGCGCAATGAGGCGATGCAGCTCGTCCCGGAAAAGATGACGAGAGTCCACGCCGGCACCCGGATTGTCAGCCCGGGCGATCTGATCACATCGCGCCATGTTACAATGATGAAGTCGATGAAACAGGCGATTTCAGAGGGGCGCAAAGTTTGGGATCCACTCACAATCTTGGCAAGCCTCATTTTGTCGGTCATTTTTGTCACAATCAGCGCCCTCTATTTCCGCATTAGTCAGCCCCTTTTCATCCGCTCGCTGCGGCAGATTTCCCTTTTTGTCTGCATCGTGATTTTGACACTCCTGTTTGCCAAGACGATCGAATATGTCTTATTGAAGAGCACCTCCGATCTCATCGAGCAGGTTCGCTATCCGATTGTCGCTCCCTTTGCCACCCTCTTGATCTGCATTCTCCTCTCGCCAAAAGCGGCCCTATTTGCGGCGACATTTCTCTCGATTCTCCTCGCAGTGAGCCTCGCTTTCGACCACAGCCACTTTCTCGTCCTCAATTTGGTCACTTCAATTGTCGTGATCATCTGCTCGAAAGGACTAAGAAAGAGAAAAGAGGTTTTTACCGTCTGCATGAAGTCGTGGCTGAGCGCTATTTTAGTCCTTTGCGCCTTTACACTCGCCGAAAATCAACTCGCCTCTTATCCGCTCTTAATCAACATCTGCGCAAGCTTTGTCTTTCTCTTGGTGACGGCCGTTCTCGTGGTCGGCATACTCCCGGCTCTCGAGACCCTCTTTAATGTCCTCACTGACATGACTCTCATGGAATTTACCGATCCAGGAAGCGATCTGATGCGCCGTTTTGCGCTCGAAGTGCCTGGCACCTATCAGCATAGCCTTGTCCTCGGCAACCTGGCAGAGATTTGCGCCCAATCCATTGGCGCCAACGGCCTATTCTGTAGGGCGGCGACCCTCTACCACGACATCGGCAAAATGAATAACCCCCAGTTTTACACGGAAAATCAACAAGGAGCGATCAACATCCACCAGCTCCTCACCCCTCTCGAATCGGCCCAAGTGATCATCTCCCACGTCACAGATGGGGAGGCAATCGCCCGCAAAGCTCACCTCCCCCAGCCCTTCATCGATATCATCCGCGAACATCACGGCACCACCCTCGTCTATTATTTTTATCGAAAACAACTCGAGCTCAAAGGGAACAGATCGGGAGAGGTGGATGAGTCGCAATTTCGCTATCCGGGGCCAAAGCCTCGTTCCAAAGAATCTGCGATCATCATGATTTGCGATAGCGTCGAGGCGGCAACGCGCTCTTTAGAAGAGGTGAATGAGGAGACGCTGATGGAACTGGTGAATCGGCTCACCGCCGAAAAAGCCGAAGATGGGCAGTTCGACGATTGCCACCTCACGTTTGAAGAGCTCACGCGGGTAAAAAAGACCCTTGTGAGAACGCTCCTCTTATCCCATCACGTGAGGATCAAGTATCCCAAAAAGGAAAGGCCTCAAGGACCACACTTTCCTTGAAAGCCCATCCACGCCTAACATCCTATAGCTCATGATTTTGCTTAACTGTGAGTTATAAGATATTGCCATATAACTCAAAAATATGGCAAAATATGAGTTATATAGAAGGATTCTATAACTCATGAAATGGAACTGGCAGCTACCGAATTGGCCAAAATTTATCTATCACGCAAAGTCCGTCACCGCTTTGGAGAAGAAGTTCTTATTAGGCGCCGGAGGTGGCTTGGCTATCTTAAAAACCCTTGATGAGGACAAAAGAAAACAATTTGCTATTGAGATCCTTTGTACTGAGGGGCAAAAGAGTTCAGAAATTGAGGGCGAGATGTTGGAGCGGGAGAGCTTACAATCCTCTATTTGCCGTCACTTTGGTCTTGTTGTTAAGGGAAAAATATCTCGCAAAGAGCGGGGAATGGGGGACCTGCTTTGGAGTGTGTACACTACTTATGATCATAAGCTAACTCATAAGATGTTATTTGAATGGCATAGAATGTTGGTAGATGGGGACTCCAGAATTTCAGATATTGGAAAATATCGGACTCATACCGATCCTATGCAAATTGTTTCTGGAAGATATGATAAACATCAGATTTTTTTTGAGGCTCCTCCATCCGATGCAGTGTATGAAGAAATGAACCGATTTATTCAGTGGTTTAATGATTCAAGAAATGAAGAACCTATCTTGGTCAGGGCTGCTATCGCTCATATCTATTTTGAAAGCATACATCCCTTTGAGGATGGAAATGGTCGCATCGGGCGCGTGCTGGTGGAGAAAGCCCTTTCCCAAGGTTTAGGTAACCCTACATTATTCGCAGTATCGGAAGGGGTTGTAAGAAGAAAAAAGGAATATTATGCAGCGCTTGCTTCTTGCAATAGGACGCTGAAAATCCAGAATTGGATTCAATTTTTTGCGGAAGTCATTCTAGAGTCTCAAAAGGAATCTCTTTCATTAATCCGTTTTCTGATAGGAAAATCTAAACTTATGAATCGATTAAAGGGCCAAATAAATCTAAGACAGGAGAAAGTCTTATTGAGGATATTCGCAGAGGGGCTTAAGGGGTTTTCTGGGGGATTGAGCGCAGAGAATTACATCAAAATAACAAAAACATCTAGAGCTACAGCAACAAGGGATTTAAACGATTTAGTAGAAAGGAAGGCGCTCTATAAAACTGGGGAGTTAAAACACACTCGGTACTGGCTGAATATGCGTGATGATCCTGATAGTGACTATTTACATTAAGACGTATTTAATTGAAATAAATTCATTTAATTGTGTAAAATTGTGTGAGTCAATTTTTAATGGGAGTAGTATGTCACCAATAAGGGATATAAACAGCAGTCAGATCGTTCAGGAGTTTGAGGATGCAGATCGAAAATGTCCGATCTGTTTAAGGGATACGATGAGGAAGGTTGCAACATTGACCTGCGGCCACTCATTTGATGAAGCCTGTATTAGGAAGGTGAGGGGAGTAGGGGAACAGAATCGTAAATGCCCAGTTTGTAGAGAGTATACATGGATTTTGCCAACAAAGCCGGACGAAATCCAAAAACTCAAGGAGCACATCGAAAAGCGCGCGCGTCTCCAAGCAGACTGCGATCAGAATAGAACCGAACAGCCTCCCGAAGTAGAAGAAGAGATAAAACTCCAGGAGGAGGGTGGGCTGCAAGAAGGGATGCGGCTCCGCGGGACGGTTTTTGAACGTGCGTTCGAATCGCTAGATCGTGATGCAGAAGAACTTGGCCTGCGTCAAAATATGGTTACAATCCGTATCACGGAGAGGATTAGTGGAGCCATACAATCAACGAATATAACACGGACAAACGTAGCAAATACGAATGTTTATCTGAATGCCGACTTAGATGTGCCCAGAAGATAGATTTGAGTAAGACGTTCCTTTTGATTAAGACGTTCGTTCTGGGTGTTTTTGCAGCCATCGTTTGCAATTATTACTTCAAATCAAACACTAACCAGTGAGTGTAAAAGTAAATGAGGCCATTTGCCGCTGGAGTCTCGCATCGACTTCTTCAGGGCTTTGCCCCTTTTGTCCGACTCCTTCTAAGTAGATTTTGACTTTTGGCTCTGTGCCAGAGGGGCGTATGACCCATTGATTTCCATCGACACACCAAAAGCGGAGCACATCCGATGGGGGAAGTCCCTCGAACCCTTTTGCAAAGTCATCCATCCGCTTGACGCGTTGCCCCCCGATTTCTTGGGGAGGGGTTTTGCGAAGGCGCTGCATCAATCCCCTCATCTGATCCATCCCTTCTTGCGTATCGGCGAAGGTGAGATTGGCGATCCGTTCGCGAAAAACTCCATGCGTTTTGTAAATTTCATCCAGCACTTGGGGGAGTGTTTTGCCCTCTTTTTTGGCAACACTTGCCATTTCAACGATGAGACACGCGCTTGAAATGGCGTCTTTATCCCTCACAAAGGTGCCGAAGAGATAGCCGTACGATTCTTCTGCGCCAAATAAATAGTGGTAATCGCTTGGATTTTTTTCCCATTCGCCAATTTTTTCGCCAATGTATTTAAATCCGGTCAAAACATCGAAACATTTGACGCCGTAAAACTCTCCGATCTTTCGGAAAAGCTCTGTGGTGACAATCGATTTAATACAGGCAGGTTTTGGGGGCAACTGGTTCTTCGCGAAGAGAGTTTTGCAAATGTGATTGAGACAAAGGCACGCAATCTGATTGCCGGTGAAGCGCAAAGTGGGGCAGACGAGGCCAATCCGGTCGGCATCGGGATCGGTCGCGATCAAAAGATCTCCCTTTTCTCGCATGAGCTGCTCAGTGCCGAGCTCGAGGGCTTTTGGCTCTTCGGGATTAGGGGAGGGGGCGCAGGTGAAATTCCCATCTAAAGGGCGCTGCTTTTCGACGTAGTGAAAGTGTGTAAAACCCCAACTCTTCAATGCGTTTTGCATGAGTCGACTTCCCGTTCCATGCAAATTGGTGTAGATGATTTTTAAATGCTCTGACGCTCCTTCGGGAACCATTTGTAAGTTTTTGAGTGCAGCGAAATAAAAGGTGTCGATTTCACTGCCCACCTCTTCAAAACGATTTCCCAAAATGACCTGTTCAGGCGATTTAATTTTCGCAACTTCTTCCATAATCTGCCGGTCGGCAGGAAAAGTCACCTGACACCCATCTGCGCCATACACTTTGTAGCCGTTGTATTGCGGTGGATTGTGCGAGGCGGTGATCATGATGGCGGCAGCGCACTTAAAATGGCGGCAGGCAAAAGAGACGAGAGGAGCAGGGCAAACCTCTTTAGAAAGGAGTGGAAGGATCCCGTTGCCAGAAAGGACAAGGGCCGCATTTTCAGCAAATTCTCTCGAGTGATTCCTCACGTCGTAGCCGATGAAAACGGAAGGCTTTTCCCCCCCCTTTTTTTTAATCCAATGGGCAAGTCCTTGGGTCGCCATCCGGATTGTGTAGATGTTGAGCCGATTCGTCCCCAATCCCATGAGCGCGCGCATGCCCCCCGTGCCAAAAGAGAGGTCTTTGAAAAACGCCTCTTCGAGACTTTGGGGATCTTCTTTTAAAAGCCGCCGCAATTCCTCTTTGGTTTTAGCATCGTAAGGACCATCGAGCCAAGTTTGGATCCGCTCTTGCACATTCATCCCACCTATTATTTAGAGATCGAAATTTTGAGCAAGGAGATTATCTAAATAAGTGAGACATTCCTCTTGAATTTTCAAAGAGGGGACGATTGGCGCATCTGGATGATCGATCCCTTCACACCTGAGGGCAGCCTCTTTCCAATCTTCGGGCTCGCGTAAGTGGTGGATCCACCAGGGAAATGTGCGGCATTGAACAGGTCTTGCCTCATACACGGTGCAGCGCTTCTCTTTTAAAAAAATGCAATCGTAGGTCTTAGGCTCATCCAAAAGGGCATACTGTCCATCGATATAGCGGGTGTATTTTTGCAAAAATTCCTCCTCGCTTAAAGAAAAGTGGGCCGCCAAGTTTTCCAAATCGGGCTTCGAAAGATAGACGTAACCGGGCGATCCAGTGCAACATTTGCCACAGCCCGTACATTTGAAACGAAGCCCCTCATCAAACCAAGGTTTTACCCCCTCTTCCATGAAAACACCTCCACCCGCTTCTTTTCCCACTTGTGATTCCATCGATAGCTCGTCACCTGACACCCCTCATCTGTCAGATCGATCAGATTCCAGGCCCCCTTTTTCCCTTGCGAACAGCTGCCCCCATCTAAGACAACGGGTAAGCCACTCACTTGCAAATCAGCAACCGTGTGCCGATGTGTGTGCCCGTGCAAATAGAGCCGGATGCGCGGCTCATTTTCCAAAATTTTTTGCAGCGCCTCCCCCCGAATCAGCCGATGTCTTGGGATGTCGTTTTGAAAAAAGGGGTAGTGGTTCATCAAAACAATGGCATCCCCCTTCGGAATGCGCCGCAGCACCTCGTTCAAATACTTTTCGAGCTTTTCTGAAAAAAGCCCCTCCGATGAATAGGGGTTGGTTGCAAGAGCAGTGTCCAAAGCGATCAAATGCCATCCCGCTTTCAGCGGATGGACCTCAATTCTGTGCTCCTTGAGAGTGAAAAATTGAATGGGGTCAAAAATCTCTCCCCTTTGATGGGAAAAATAGCGGTAAAAATGGAGCCCCTTACAGCTCCTTCCCGTATACCGATCGTGATTGCCGGGGATCGCAAGCCAGGGCATTCGAATCTTGGCAACAAATTTTTTTGCCTCCTCAAACTCCTCCCGAAGAGCCGTTGTCGAAAAATCGCCCCCCATTAAGACCAGATCGACCCCAAGCTCCTCAAAAAGTTTTGGCAAAGGAGCCATTTGCTCCTCGTAAAAATGACTTTTTCTAAGAAGAAGCCAATTCATCTGGGCCAAAAGCCTCTTCGAAAAGAGACGAAAGGGATTCCAGGTCAAACGGGTAAAATGAAAATCTCCAACTTGTGCCAGGCGCATGCGCCTACTATATCATAGAATCTAGATTCTCGGCGTGCCCTTCTTGCTCGGCTTCGCATGTTTGGGAGTCGCGTTATTCCGATCAAAGACCGGAACGCGGCCCCGCCGCATCTCCTGATTGCGCTTTTCTGGACTCTTGTGCTCAGGTGCCCTCGCCTCCCTCTCTTGCCGCATCTCCCTCTTCACCTTCTTCCTCTTCTCTCGCGCCGTCTCAGGCAATGTCGGAATATCGGGCAGCTCCTCTCCGTCTGTCTCCCGTCTTGCGGAACGGATGATCTTCCGGTTGAGCTTCTTAATGTGATGGGGTAGGTCTTTCATAAATCACCTATTGTTATTCTATATTAAAACAGCTTTAAACTCATTTATTTAGTGAAACGATAGTTTTAAATAACTTAATTACACTCCTTTTTGCAATAAACAGTCTCCAGTATTTCTCTCTGATTCGCAAGCCCTTCCAATTGGGGATCCATTTGGGAGGGGTGATGATGGGGCCCATGAGCCAGCCGGGCCTCCAATGGCGCATATGTTTTTCCTCTTTGCCGATGATGAGGTTGGGGATATTGAGGCTCGAGGCGATATGGCCTGGGCCTGAATCGTTGCCGAGGAAGTAGCCCGATTCGAAGAGGAAGGAAAAGAGTTCTTCGAGAGTTGCGAATTGGGGGAGGAAGAGGGGATCAAAGCCTTGATTTTTGGCCCATTTGGCAAACGAGGTGAATCTACTCAAGGGCCAGTTTCTTTGGGGGTCGCCGCTTCCTGCGTGGATAGCGATTCTTTTTGGGTAGCGCCTGTGGATGAGACCTTTGGGGGGGTGGAGGCCATTATCGGGGGTAGCGTCGATCCCGAAGAGCGATTTGAGGCATGCGACGATATTTGCGACCATTGGTTGATTTAGGTCAGCGACGAAGTCGAAGCCCTCTTTAAGGGGGCCATGCTTAGCGAAGTTATGGCTGCCGAAGAAAGTGTAAATATTTTTTTGAGAGTGCAAGATTTTTGCATGAGGCGAGTTGTCGTATTGTAAGAAAATGGCATCGGACGTTTCGAGGGGGCCAAATGCGAACCCATCCGCCCATTTGCCGAAGCGGTGCGGGGTGACGGTGATGACCTCGTGGCCCGCTTTTCTCAAATGGTGCGAGACGATATGGAGAATCACCGCATCGCCGAGCCCGGGGGAGCAAACAACAGAGAATTTCATCAATCGGAATATTTTGTCTGGAAGAGAATTACTTTTCCAGACAAAGGTGACAACTCGAGGTGAAATTGGGAGGAGTTGAGCTCCTTTTTTTCGAGAAGAGAGGTGATCCGGTTGATGGGGGTGGTTTGCCGAATTTCGGGGATGTCAAAAGTTTGATAGACTGGTTTTTTACTCAGATTGATTGCGAGCATTTGGAGCATTTGATTTTTTTGTCTATGAAGGAGGACCAAGAGCCCTTTTTGGCAAGTGGGAAGGACATCGACGAGCTCTGCGCTCTCGATGGTGGAATTGATCCGCATCGAGAGGATATTTTTCAGTTTACTTGCAAAGGAGCAACTATTTTTTAATTGGGAGGGAAAAGAGCCGTAAAGCGAATGTTCATTGGGTTCCAAAAGGGATGCGGCTCTATTTGAGGTGAGTCCCAAAAGGTCGGAGACGGAAAAAGAAAAGACGCCTGGTTGCGCTGCGTAAAAAAGGGCGCAAAGGAGATGCACCTTCATTACTTCATCCCATTTTTTTTCAAGTGGGAAAACGCCCATACAAAAAGAGGGGAGAGTTAATGGGGCATCTCCTTGAATTTTAAAGAGGTCCTCTTTCAGCAATTTTTTTTGCAATATTGTTTTTGTTGTGAGCCCCTCAAACGAAAAACACTCCGACCGATTTTCCTCTAAAAATGCGGCGTAATCGAAAAGGAATTGATTTCTCGGCTGCAATTTATGGATGAGTCTTTTGGTCTCTATGTTTCCTTTCAAAAAGAGGCGATACATCAGCTGGAGCACTTCTGTATTTTCTGTCACGAGGGCGTGCAACAGGGCAGGAGGGGTCAAGTTGTCGACGAAGAGATCGCCTGGGTTTTTTTTCCAATGGTCGAGTCCCCCTTTTGTCTCGATTGCAGAAAAAGCGCCGAGTTTGCGCATCCACAAAGAGAGGGTCTCTTGCGCATTGGTTTCGATAGAGCCGTCGATGTAGAAGATTTTCTCATCTAGGTTGTAGACGGAGTGTAAAACATCTGCAAGTGCGATGCGCATTGCTCCAAATGAGGAGCCGAGCCAATCGAGGACTGGATCATTTTGGTTTTCTTTGAGATAGATCCATCTCCGCATTTTCCCATCGATTCCCTGAATGGGTGCAGTGACATTCCATCGACTCTCTTTTCTATAAGGGTCGAACTGTTCTGGCACATAGCCCCTTTTGTGCAGCTCTTGTAATTTCAGCCAGGGGATATTGGCGATTTTTTGACAAGGGCCCATTTCGGGCAATCGTTTCCAATCTCTTGGTTCAATCTCAATCAGGTGATAGATGCCCGGATATTCGCCGGCGTTTTGGAGTGCGAGGGTAAAGTCGGGGGTAAATCCGGTTGCATTGCCGAATGCATCGCCGATCAGTTTGATCCCTTTTTTTTGCAACAGGCAAGCGAGATGATCCCAACCTTTGCCCCATTTTGGATCGAGATTCATCCCGGTGCGAAAAGTTCCCCCTTTTTTGAGCCCCTTCAGATGAACTGCTTGGACGCCGATTTCGCGCAAGCAAGACCAAAGTTCCTCATTTGCGAGGAAACCGAAAGCGGGCGGCGCAATTTCATTCAAATCGATCGAAAACCAGATCGATGCGAGCGCAAGGGGAGGGGACGGTTGTGGCAAGGGATTTGGCGGGGCTGTTTTTGCGACTTCCAAATTGTATTTTTCGGCAATGCTCTTCGCCTGGTAGAGCATCGATCCCGTTTCGATCGGACTCAAACCAAAGAGAAAGGAGGGGAGAAGGAAAAGCCACCGACACATCATCCCTTCTCATATCGAACGAAATGGCCCTCTGTCAACCGGTTTAATTTTCCTTTCAACAAACCGCAATACATCCCCTATTAGAGAAGATATTTTGACGATGAGGCTTTCTTACTCGAATTTCCACTTTACAGCCAAGAATGGCTAAATAATGAAGAAGAATATCAGTGCTGAATTCTGATAAGTGGCCGTTAACAAGCATTGATACTTTTGATTGTTTGACTCCAAGTTTTTTAGCCACCTCATGTTGAGTTAACCCGCTCTTCTCTATAAGGTCGCCAACATTATCTAAAAGTTCGGATCTAGCAACGAGTTCTTTTGCATCTTTGTGTCCAATTGCGGCAAAGATATTCCCTTCGTCAACTTCGTAATCTGTTTCTTTTTCTCTAGTCATTTTTTGCCTCTTTTCCCCTTCCAATCCCTATACATTGCTTCTGCGAGTTTTAATCTTGAGTGAATGAGATCTATACTGCGACCGCTCAAAAAGTGTGAAAAATGCCAAGGAGGCGCCCTGCAATTTGAGCCAGGCGAAGCCGACGCCGAAGCAGCTAAACTTTTCAAGTTTAGCGATGCAGGCGGGTCTCAAATTCAGTGGCTGTCCGACGCCGGCAGATTCACACTTTTTGAGCGGGAGCAGTATATGTCCTGCTTGGGAGTTTCAATGCCTTTTTTGCTTTTCTTTTGGAAGGCATGCAGGATTACGACAACCTCCGCATATCTGACTGTATAAACCGTTCGGAACGTTCCATCAGCATGATCTCTACGGAGCTCCATAACTTGGGCTCCGCCGAACCCGCTCAAAGCCTTCGCATTCTTTGGAGTTTTCCCCTTTTGAACCTGGAAGAGCCAGTGTCCAAAATCTCCAACCACATCTTCAGGCATTTCTATAAAGTCGCGCTTCGATGAAGCGACCCAAAGTAGAGGCCGTAAGTCAGACGTTTCACTCATCGTCTCTTTCCTTGATTATACCAATACTGTGATAATTCTTCCATCTAATCGTAAAAGTCTGTTTATGAGCATGTTAGATCTTTAGAGAAGGAAAAAGGAAAAGCCACCGGCACATCACCCCTTTTCATATCGAACGAAATGGCCCTCTGTCAACCGGTTTATTCTTCTTTAGCATCTCCGATGAGCGCCTCAGAGAGGAGAATGACTCCTGCCATTGAGACGGCGTGGGAGAGGCTACTTTTCACAACCTTTGCAGGGTCGATGACGCCCCCTTTTGCAAAGTCTTCCACTTTTTCGCTGAGTGCGTTGAAGATGAAGTTTTTCCCCTGTTTTAGCACTTCTCCTAGGATCACTGAAGGATCGTAGCCGGTGTTGCTGACGATTTGTCGAAAGGGGGCCTCACAGGCTTTGATGAGGATTTGGGCACCGACCATCTCTTCTTTTGAAAGATCGAGTTTGCCAAGCGCTAGGCTAGCTCTCAAAAGAGTCGTGCCACCGCCGGGGACAATCCCTTCTTCAAGGGCGGCCCGGGTCGAGTTGAGGCTATCTTCGTACATCTGCTTTTTTTTCTTCATCTCCGACTCAGTGAGAGCGCCCACTTTGATGAGGGCAACTCCTCCTTGGAGTTTTGCTTTGCGCTGTTCGAGTTTTTCCCTATCATAGTTCGACGTTGTTTTTTTCAATTCGGCATCGATTTGGGCAATGCGCATTTTCAGACCCTTAGGATCGCCTTTGCCGCCGACGAGGGTGGTTTTGTCTTTGTCGATGGTGATCTGATCCACTTGGCCAAAAACCTCGGGGTCGGCTTCTTTGAGAACGAGCCCTTTTTCTTCAGAGACGAGCGATGCTCCCGTGAGGATGGCGATATCTTCGAGTAGTGCTTTGCGCCCATCGCCGAAACCGGGTGCCTTGATGGCAGCCACTTTGAGAATTCCGCGCAGTTTGTTGACGACGAGAGTGGAGAGGGCATCTCCATCGATATCGTCTGCGATGATGAGAAGCTCCTGCTTTGTCGATGCCATGTGTTGCAAGAGGGGCAAAATCTCTTGAGCGGAGCTGATTTTTTTATCGGTGATCAGGAGATAGGGGTTGGTCATTTCGACGGTGTTTTTTTCGAGATTTGTGGCAAAATAGGGGCTTGCATATCCGCGATCGAGCTGCATCCCATCGACCAGTTCTAAAACGGTCTCGGTCCCTTTTCCCTCTTCGATGGCGACAATTCCCTCTTTCCCCACTTTTTCGAAAGCTTCGGCGATTTTTTCCCCCACTTCGAGATTGCCCGATGCGCTGACGGAGGCGATATTTTGTGTCTCTTTTGGATTTTTGATTTCGAGAGACATCGCATCGATTTGGGCGAGGAGTTTTTCGAGAGTTTTATCCATTCCCCGTTTGATTGAAATGGGGCTTGCGCCTGAGGCGATGTTTTTGACGCCTCCTTGGACGAGTGCTCTTAAGAGGATGATTCCGGTTGTTGTTCCGTCGCCTGCTTTTTCTTTGATTTTGCTGGCTACTTCTTTGGCCATGGAGGCGCCCATATTGCGAAAAGTGTCTTTGAATTCGACATCTTTGGCGATGCTATGTCCATCGCTTGTGATGGTGGGAGAGCCCCATGAAGCGTCAATTCCCACGTTGCGTCCCTTGGGACCTAGAGTGATGGCGACGATATCTGTCAGCTCATCGATTCCGCTTTGGAGTGCGCTTCGCGCTTCTTCTTCAAAAAGGATCTCTTTCGGTTTCATGCAGCACCTCTTTTTGTTTGACTAGAGTAAGCTTATACACAAAAAAGGGACATTTTCGCTAGAAAAAACGGCCTTATTGCCTTAAAGATGGAAAAATAACCACCGAGGACACCGAAAACACCGAGGAAAGGCGGTCCAGTTCACTATTAATCCGGCATGCAAATAGGTGACAAATAGCGCCAGCGAGGCAACACGGGGTCCTCAAC
>CAZVHA010000003.1:0-196428 GCA_964626905.1 uncultured bacterium
TGGTAAAATATTTACTTAAGTCTGTTGGGGCTTCGGCGATTTATGCAACAATGCCAGTTGGAGTACTGAACCTATCCTTTTAACCTGAGTTTTGGGTTTCTCCGGCAGGAAATTCAATGCTTTTCTGGAAAGATTTTTGCTCTTGGAGGCGAGGGCAAGGGTGGGCCGCCCTCCTTGCCGAGGCGAAAGAGCAAAAAGATTCCAGAAAACATTGAATATCCGACGGATAAACCCAAAACTCAGGTTTTTAAGTCGCTCACCTTTCCTCGATAAAAAATCACAAAATATACAAAAGAACCCAAGAGAACGATAGACCCTACAAGAAGTGGGCAATAGATGTTCCAACCTGCAAGAGGGCCTGCTGCAATGGGAGCCAAGATTTGACCTATTGACCACATGGATCCCCCCGCTCCCAAAGCTCTTCCTTGCATATCTTCAGAAGCCTTTAATGATAAAATCGAACCCAAATTCACCCATGCTAAAGCGCCTCCTGTCAGCGCAACGGGGATCACTAGCCAGTAAGGCCATAATTCCGTAGGCCATAGGAATAGAGCAACTCCAACGGATGCGATCAAAGCCCCAGCTAAAATTAAGCTGCGCAAAGAAAATTTACCAACCAACTCCTTATTTAAGAACATCGCTACAAAAAACCAAATAGCAGCCATGTATGCATAAATATCGCCAATTTTATCGGGTCCAAGCGCAAATTTCTGCACCAAAAATGTCGGAGAAAAAATCAGAAAAAATGCCCACCCAATTGAGAAAAGTAGATAGGCGGTCAAAATAATGCGTAAAGCTTTGAGATGAAAAACAAGTCGAAGGTCTTTGAACGTACTAAAAAAAGTATTGTTTTTGTGATGTGCTTTTCTCTTCCAAGTATCCACATAGAAAAAAAATACAACGAATAGGTTAATCAGAGCTGCAATGGCTGCAAAAATAAAAGCCCCTGACCCAGATAACCAATCGGGATTGGCAAGTTTACCACCAATCCAGGGACCTATAACAAATCCTAAACCACCAACGCTTAACAGGGTTCCAAAAGCCTTACTCCGATGCTGCGCGTCGGTAAGGTCCGCCGTTGCAGATTGGGCTAAAGAAAAATTACCAGAGCAGAAACCTGTGACAATACGGCCGACAAATAGCCAAACAAGACTATTCATATAAATACTCATCGCCATAATAAAATAACCAAAGACACTCAAAGCAATGCTTCCAAGAAACACTTTATATCTGCCCCAATGATCGGCTAGTGCTCCAGCAATCGGAGATCCAAAAAATTGGGCAAGACCAAACACCGCAAACAGAAGACCTAAAACGGTAGTCCTTGTTGTTTCTATCGAATCTGAAGGGAAAAAATGTAGGTTAGGATTAAGCAGCAAGGGGGCTAAAACGGGAAAGACGATCGAGAACCCAACTAAATCCAAAGTGTAGGTCATTAATACTGTCAAAAAGGTACGATAATGCTGCTGAGATCGAAACATGAGACTCCCCCAGTTTGGTGAGAAACTTTAAAGTATTTGATCCGTTATTTTTTTTTCAATGTACATCGGGATGGTCTTGGCACACTGCTGCAGGGACTGCCGCTAAACTGCTCGATCCCAGTGTGATTACGCCGCTATAAAATAGCCAATTCCAATCGGGTGGGTTAGAAGTAGAAATGCCTGCTGCTGCCAGAAGAAGTCCTACAAACATCCCGATATAAACGACTCGCATATACCAGCGCAAGACATTTTTTTTGTCGCAACGGGACTGCCCAGAGGGCTCAATCCGAATATAGCCACGTCGGTTCAATCTAGAGGAATTATCGCTTACTCCAACTACTACTAGCGAAATCTGAGCTAGTTCTATACGGTTGGGACCACTGCCAGCTACCGATGACATAAGCATCTCCTGTAACGAAATTTAAAATTGAAAAGGGATTGTAGATAGTTGAGCCATTCCCGTCAATTTACTCATTTAAATCTCAGGATAAACCTCCTCAAGGAAAAGCTATATCGTGCGCGCTCAGAAATATGGGCCCTGATTATTGGGATAGAACAGCTCTTAAAACCGCCTTGCTCACCAAAATCGACGACACCTCAGAATTTCCTTAACAGACTAATATCCAACATATTAAAGAATAACTCTATTGACAAACTATTAATTTTTTGTTAAAATTAGATTACAATAAAACAAAGGTGATAATATGGCAGAACTTCCTCCTTTACAGTACAGACTAGTAAGTAATCAGGGGCTACAAACTGAAATCAATGCATTAGAATCTCAAATGAAAGCCCTGCAACCCGGTTCACCGGAATACGAATATGATCAGCTCCAACTAAAAAGAGAACAACGAGAGCTCGAAATTCGCCAAGAAAACCCCAAATTAAATCCCATGACTCAGAGTGGGGAACACGCGCTCGCGCAAATCATGAGTCAAGACCCAACACTTCAAGCAATCAATAGTGAAACCCAGTCCTTGATCAATGCCTATCCAAATGAATCCACCTCTTGGGGCATCCCACTTTCTTAACGCGGGGCGCAAAGCTGGCTGGAAAAGATGGGTCAAATTATTTCGATAGTTGGCGCACTAACCGGACTAGAGGCTGACAGTTGTTTTCCAGCGAGAGATCGCTGTTTGAGAGCCTGCAAAGAAGCGCTCCTGTTTCCATAGAACAGGCGGCCAAATATGAGCGAACCAACTCCTGATGAAGGAGGAGCTCTTCTTCTGTCTCCTCATCCCTAGTCCTTGACGAATCGTTCATTCTTCTTTGTAAGATCAAAAATGGCTGGCACTCAATCCATACAAGAGCCCTAGGAGAAAGAATGTGTAAGACTTCTTTAGGTAATCCAGGACAAAAACCAATTTCTGTCCGGATGAGAGCATGAGTGTCGATGATTGCAATCTGCTCTTGTTGTCGTATAAGCTTCTTGGCTGCTTTTATCCCAATTTCCTGCTGAGCTGATAGGGGCATTTTACGAAGCGTATCTCGGGTAATCCCTGTCAGAGCTGCCTCTTCCAGCATTTTATCCCCGTAATTCACTACTACAACAGAAGGAATTTGGCGAACAGTTTCCTTGAGAATAGAACTCTTGCCGCAACCTGGGACTCCAACCAAGACTATCGTTTTCATTTTTGCAACCAATCGGCCGTAATTAGAACTTTTGACTGAGTTAAACTCAAGGAAAAATGCTGGTTTGCTAGAGATCTGAATAATGCAGTGAAACAGCGAACTCATCGTGAAAGAATGTCGAGAAATCAAGGAGAACTTGCCAAACATTTGCGATCAACATTGGCAGGGCTTCAAAAGGAACCAGAAACGATTAAAAATCTGTTCCAGGCTCCCTCAGTTCGTTATACCGAACTCGGCCAAAAACTTGGATTCTGGCTGCGTCGGGCAGCCACTGCTTTTGAGACCCGCCTGCATCGCTCAACTTTTTCAAAAGGTCAGACCAATATCGGTTGGCGTAGGTGCTTTCAGTTAAAACCCCAATCACATCAATAATAGAAAAATACCATTCACCTTGGTAAATGATTTTTCGGATCTGTTTTCCTCTGAAAATCGCGATTTTTGACGATGTCTGTTCAAGTTCCTTAAGACTCATGACCTTTCCTTGAAATTCAAAAGAAAAGATTATAAACCTTTCCCCGAAAAAGAGAATAGCAAAAAGCCAGGATAAATTCCCTTGGAAATAGGAAATTGCTATCTAATAACGAAATCAGCGCATTATACTGCTCCCATCCAAAAAGTGTGAATCTGCCGACGTCGGACAGCCACTGAATTTGAGACCCGCCTGCACCTCACCCCAAAGACGATGCGTCTTCGGGGGCCCCGACGCTAAATTTTTTAAGTTTAGCTGCTTCGGCTCCGGCTTCGCCTGGCTCAAATTGCAGGGCGCCTCCTTGGCATTTTTCACTCTTTTTGAATGGTCGCAGTATAAAATATTTTTTCAGTTAAAACAGGGAATAACTTTTAAATAAACGAATGGAGTGTCTTTATGAGCTGTTGTATACCCCTAACATGTATTCCGTCTTGCTGCCTAGGCGAGGAAAATAATTATAAAAAAGGCCTAATGTATTTAGAGAAAATCCCCCAAGATTACAATTATCTGGGAGAGAAATATGGGAAGCCTTATGCACATACAAAAGAGTATTATAAAGCGTTCAAATGTTTTGTGGCGGTTATAAAGGAGACGGAGCGTGGTGTATTTGCATTTAAACGTGGGGAGGCTCACTTTGAACTAGGCAAGATCGTACTTGGATGTGGTACGATTGGCGCTGACAATTGCATGGCTATGTTTGAGGCTCTTACTGGAGAACCATTCCAGTCGCTTGGCGCCCGACGAGGAGATTCGAGCGCAGACATAGCGCTCAAATATTTGGATCGAGCCGCTAGAGTAGGCCATGTTCGCGCACGAAATCTGATTAAGCAATATCGTCAAAGCAATGAGTTTAAGGAGGAACAGGAGCAACGGGAGCGACAAAGGCAGCGATCTTCTCATTCCTATCAAAATTCGTCAAAATCCGATCCGAATGAGCTCATGCGTCAATTGCTCCGAAGTATGAATCGCAGCTGAATTCAATTGGATCTTCGGATCAAAGATGCACAGATGAAGATCTAGATCTCCTTTACCAGCTGCGTCGCCAGAAAGCATGCGAAGCCGATGTTTTCCCTGAAGCCTCAAAGGAGCCCCTTATGCAGGCCGTTCTCCGGAGGAATTATTAACCCGGCATGCAAATAGGTGACAAATAGCGCCAGCGAGGCAAAATCAGATCAAAGCGCAGCGGTCCGACCGAGCGGGGTCAATAGTAAAACTATTGGCCCCCGAGGAGGATTGATATGATGAAGCCGCAGCAAGCTAGTTGTCACCTATTTGCATGCCGGGTTAATAACCCCTTATATAAGGGGTTGGAAGCAATACCTAAGGGGTTCCCGAATTTGCCGGATGATCTAAAAAATAAAATTACTCATTGCTGGACGAAATATGAAGGGCTCACTTCTCATCCTAACAACGGTCCCCCGGACCGTTTTTTCATCGGCGGAAATGAAAAGGCCCCGCCAAAAGCAGGGCCTTTTCATTTTTTGCCGATGACCGGACTCGAACCAGCACCTTATTGCTAAGAGTAGATTTTGAGTCTACCGCGTCTACCAATTTCGCCACACCGGCATCCATAAAGGACATCCATTATAGTCACTTTTTCTTTTTTGGGAACAAATAACCCTCTCAGGATCGGGGGTAACCTTGGTGGGCCTTTGCCCAACTGTAATTGACTTTCTCTTTTCCCTCTCGATCGTAGCGAACTTGGATGCAGATGTAAGGATGAGGATGCCGGTTGTCCCCATCTCTCCCCTCCCCTTTTTGATACAGTTTAATCAAAATCTCTTTGTTGTACCAAGGTTGACTTGCTGTATCTCCCTCAATAAGTCTTTTAAACTCTTGAATCTCTTTATCTTTTTGATACATAGGAATTTCTTGGAAATACTGCATCAAAATCCCCACAATTTCCTGGGGTCTTTCCTCCATCCCCTGCACGTAAAAATCTACCTCCGCCCCGATCTGGTGTTTCGATACCCGATTCCCCTTCGATGGATCGGCATAGGTATTATGCGCAGGGCACCTGTGCCCGCAGGTGATCACTACCCGTTTCCCCGTCTTTTTTTGGACAAAATTGAGCAAATCAATCAGGACCGGATAGACCGTCTCCCTCTTCCCTAAGATGGGAAGCCCATGCCTTGTCGAACCGGCACAATCGGCAATCGGCACCCCGTGCTCCGGATCGCTCATATCGACCCCTTCGAGATTCAAGGGGTTCCCCTTACAGCGGAAAAACTCTTTTGTGATCTTGGGAAGATTCGTCTCCGATTCCCATGGATATGGGGCCCTCGGCGTAAAATTAGGCGCCTCAATTGCAAAAAAATGCTCGTCCTGGGTGCGCAAAATCGGCTCCCCCTTGCAGTTGAGCCTGCGCACCTTCTCCCTCTCCGACTGCTCCATCCCCGAACACCCCGCAAGAAGAAGCAGGCAGAATATAACCCTTTTTCGTATAGTCCGATTTAAGGCAAAACACATGACCGATCCCATTCTCCAAGAGCTCCAGCGCTCCACCGAGTCGGCCCTCAAAAGTGTCACGCTCGAAGAGGGCATCCAACACTTGAAAAGCGCGTTTTCCCTCTTCTCTCAAGAAGTAACTCGCCTTAAAAATGCCTACTCAAACTTACAAGAGCGCTTTGAGACTGTCAACCAAGAACTTGGACGCAAAGCCGCAAACCTCATCAGACTCAACGGCTACCTCACCAATATCTTAAAAAATATCTCCGATGCCATCCTCTTCATCGACCTCGAGGGGACCATCACCATTTACAATAGCGCCGCAGGCGCCATTTTAGCCATCAAACCCGAAACCGCCCTCTTCAAAAAGTTTTGGGAAGTCTTTCCCGATGAGACCTTTGGCTTCCCCATGCGCGAGGCGCTAAAATTCGGAATCGCTCACAAACTCCTCTACAAAAAAGAGATGGAAATCTCCACCACCTTTATCTATGAAGGACCTAAAGTCTATCACGGCATGATTTTGGTCTTCCGCGACATCAGCGAAAAACAAAAACTGCAACTCATCGCCAATCGCAACGACCGGATGAAAGAGCTCGGCGAAATGGCCGCCACCATCGCCCACGAAATCCGCAACCCCCTCGGCGGCATCCGCGGGTTTGCCTCTCTCCTCTTTCGCGACCTCAAAAATCAGCCCCACCTCCAAGAAATGGCCCAGTTCATCATCGAAGGAACAAAAAGTTTGGAAAAAATCGTAAGTACCGTCCTCCATTACTCAAAACCCATTGAAATCCAACTGCAAACGTCAGATGTGGGCCACTTTTTAAAACAGGTGGCCAAGTTTGTGAAGGTCGATCCCGCCTTCCCAAGCCACATCAGACTCTCCATCCACATTCCCGATACCCCCCTACTCCTCCCTTTCGATCCCATCTCGCTCAAATCGGCACTGCTCAACTTGATTTTTAATGCCATTCAGGCGATGCCTCAGGGAGGTGAGCTGACCCTTTCCCTCCTTTTACGGGCCTCCTCTTGCCAGATCGCCATCGCCGACACCGGCCACGGTATGGATGAAGAGATGCAAAAACGGCTCTTTTCTCCCTTTTTCACAACAAAAAAAGGGGGCAATGGACTCGGACTTGTCGAAACGCAAAAGATCGTGCAGGCCCACTTTGGAGAGATCGATGTCCGCTCGTCCCTCGCAAAAGGGACCACGTTTACAATAACTTTGCCGCTAAAAAGGTAGACCATGATTGAAAAAGTGCTGATTGTCGACGACGAACCGCTCATGCTCCATTTCATGGCCGACATCTTAAAAAGACAAAACAAAGAATTCGTTTTAGCAAAAGATGGAAAAGAGGCGATCCAAAAACTGGAAACAGAACCCTTCGATCTGATCATCACCGACATCAAAATGCCCCACAAAAGTGGCACCGACATATTGAAAATGGCTCAAACGCTCTCTATCCCTCCCCTCGTCATCCTCGCCACCGCCCACGGAACTATCGAATCTGCCGTCGAAGCGATGAAACTTGGCGCCTTCTACTACCTCATCAAGCCCTTTTCTCCCGAGGCACTCGAGGGAATCTTGCAAAAAGCAGAAGAACATTTACAACTCGTCAAAGAAAATACCTTCTATAAAGAAGTCTCTAAACAACCCCAACTCGTCGCCGAAAGCCCCCCCATGAAACGGCTCCTCTCGGATCTCGGAAAAATCGCAAAGTCCAACGCGAGCGTCTTCATCACCGGCGAATCGGGAACCGGAAAAGAGGTGATCGCCGCTGCCATCCACGAACTCTCCTCAAGAGCTAGCTACCCCTTCATCAAAGTCAACTGCGCCGCCATCCCCGAAATGCTCCTCGAATCTGAATTTTTCGGCCATGAAAGAGGATCGTTCACCGGCGCCCACGCAAGAAAAGTGGGGAGATTTGAACTCGCAGATCGGGGCACTCTCCTCTTAGACGAAGTGACAGAAATCCCCTTAACACTGCAACCAAAATTGCTCAGAGCCATCCAAGAACAGGAATTCGAAAGGGTGGGCGGCACTCGCCCGATGAAAGTCAACGTCCGCTTTTTAGCAACCTCAAATCGAAATATGCAAGAAGCCGTCGAGTCGAAACTGTTTCGAGAAGATCTCTTCTACCGACTCAACGTCGTCCCCATCCAAATTCCCCCTTTAAGGGAACGGCGCGAAGACATCTTACCCCTCGTGCGCCACTTCCTCGAAAAATTTTGCAAAGAAAACCACAAGCCACTCAAAAAAATGAGCGCGGATACTGAAAAAAAATTGCTCGATTACCCCTGGCCAGGAAACGTGAGAGAACTCGCCAACATCATCGAAAGAACCGTCGTCCTCGATTTCGCTCCCACCATCGAAGCAGAACACCTCTATTTGGACTCCTCTGTGTCCCCCACTTTAAAAGAAATTCCCAAAGGAATTACCCTGCACGAAATGGAAAAAAGACTCATCTTAGAAACCTTCGAAACTAGCGGCAACAACCGGACCAAAACAGCCTCCCTTTTGGGAATCAGCGTCCGCACTTTAAGAAATAAACTCCACGAATATGGCGAGATCTCGCATGATTAGCACAGTACTGCTTTGTACTTTTTCGCAAGTTCGAGCCATTTTTGCCAAAAAGTTGGCCCCGCTTTGAGCACTCTCCGAATATCGTAGAAGAGAAAGAGCGTCGCAATCTCCTCTTGCAGCTCGATTTCCGCAAGAGGTGACGGCCCTAGAGATAAAACCTTCAAGTGGCAAATCACCCGCTCAAGGCTCCTTCGAAGCTCTCCCATGAGTTCTTTGATCTTTTGCCGAGAGTTTTTTGGCATGCGCCCGTTTTGAATCGCTGCAAAAACTTCACTGCGTAAATCCCTCTCCTCAAATCCCAAAACGGCCTCCTCAATAGGCATATAGTCAATTCCCTGAAAGCCAATTCCACCAGAAGTCGTATTGATAAACTTTGTCTTTTTATCCATTTTGGCAAAGTGAGAAATACTCGCCGATTCCATCACCCAACGAATTGCACTGTAAACAGTTTTGCCTAAACGATCCTTTTTGCGAACAATCCGATCAGCTGCCGATTTTTCCCGATCGATCTCGTCAAACGCGATCCTCTCATCGCCATCGACCCCAGACGCATAGCGAACTCCCCCAGTATAGGCCATGTCAATCCCATTTAAAAGAATGGGACTACACCCCAAAAACTGAGCAAACGCAACGCATATACCCGTCACAGAAACCGTCTCCGGAGAGAGAAAATCACCCAACAGAGGCTCTTCCAGTTTGAGCTCCTCTTCGATCCAAAGCTCCAAAAGCCCGCCAATCCCACTGCGCATATAGCCCAAAGGACCATTGCACGTTTGAAAAACCCCCGGATGCACACGGGTCGAATAGATCAGCGGCACCTCAAAAGCAAAACTATTTCTGAAACGGCGATACTCTTCCAAATTCGGATCGAGCGCCATCCCAAAATGGGGCTCAATCCCTCTCGAACTCAAAGCCGCTAAAGTCGATCCCCCAGCAATGATCAGCGCTCTATTTCCCATTCGCTCCAAAGTGGCTACCGTCGAGGAAAGCGAGGGCCCTGCGCCGCAAACAATGGCCGGCGTCCCTTGAAATGCCCCCTTTAGCCCATTCACATAAAAAGAATCGGGCAGCTGCTTCACATTTTGGCAAAAATTGGAAAAAATTTGATAGCCGTGGAGCCGATCCGCATGCAGGGCGTAAGCCAAAGTCGTTTTTCGCAAGAGGCGAAGCCGCAAAGATTTGCCCCCTTTCTTGGAGGAGAGATGGGCCATCTCGATCCGCTTCGCCGGAAATTTGTCTGCGAGCGCCTCTATTTCGGCCTCTTTTTTAAAAAAGTGTTCGATATACACTTGCGGATGTCCGAGGATTACCCCCGCCTCATCCATTTGCAAAAAAGCGGCGATCACTCCTGGATCGTCCTCCAAAAATACGAGCTTATTCTCAGGATGGGTAAGCCACTTTTTACACTTGAAATAGACTTTGGGCGAAAGGCCGTAAAAATAGAAAACCTCTTCTTTTCCCAGCTCAAATGAAGGAAGCGGCTCCTCTTCCCATTCTTTAGGCTCCCAGCCGTTCACGAGTAGCCCCAAAGTGGGAAACCGCTCCATCAAAAGATCGGCGGCCCTCTCATAGGTAGACGAGCTTGGTCCCATCCCAATACCCCTCTTTTTCGACCCAAATTTTTTGGAAGCGGTCCCACACCCTCTCTTTATATTCTAGCCCTTTCCACAGAGCCTCGAGCCGGATGGCGCCCGCATCATCCCACTCCCGCAAGTTGAACCGCTTGTCGTCCAAATACTCAATTGCTTCGAGGAGTTTTCCCTTTTTGCCAAAACGGCGGTGGGTCTCAACCGGTTTGCCCATCTCATAGCGCCCCTCATCGAGCAGTTTTCCCGCCTTGTTCCACATCTGATCAAAGCCGTGCCGCACCCCATTTTGAAAAAGGATGTGCCTCTTGAGCATCCCATTCTTCCAATAAAGGAGCACCTTTCCATGGAGCTTCCCATTCAAATAGGGCTCCACAGTCTTCAAAGTCCCATCTTCATAGTAATAGGTTCTTTTCTCATCTGCGATTGCGGCGTACAACTGGCCGCTCGGGTAATGTAAATGCAACATGTTCCTCAATGATTTTTTGAAAAAAAATGTTCTTATGAAGCGATATCTTCTGATTCTTCATCTCCCTCTCAAACAGAGGGCGAAAAATTTGCCAAAGGGGCTCTAAAAGATGCTGCGTAACCGGCTCTTTCGCGCTGATTTTTTTCTGGCATCTCTTCAAAGAGGCGTCCCACTCCTCCCACCTCCCCTTACCTCGGAGGGGAATCTTTTGAATTTCCTCATGCACCCTCTTTCTCAGATCCCCAATGACAGGGAAAAGAGGCAAAAGCCCCCCCATGTCCACTTTTGGCAACCGGAGAATCCCTCCGCTGACATTGATCAGCTGGTGTGAACGGGCCAAATTTTCTGTCCAGCGAGCCGCCATAATCCAATCTTTTTGGGTCCACTGGTTCCCCACTTTCACGAGATTCGGCTGCGCGCCACCATCAAGTTTCGCATACTTTCGCGTCCCTTCATAGCAAAAATCCATCCCGACTAAAAGGATAGGACTGCATCCCAAATGGATTGCTGCATGGGTCAAAAAATTCCCCACTGTCCAGCCCCCATCAAACGGCTTTTGCCCATAGATCCAATGGAGCGCAGGGACTGCACTGTCGGGAAAGAGAATTTTTTCCGAGTGAATCAACGAATAATTGAGCGGATTCATCCGCGCATGATAGAAAAAAGGGGTTTCAAAAAAGGGATTTGCCTTGAACTGCTGATAGGGCGCCTTCGCATCGATCGAGGCCAAAAAATGGGGTTCCACGTCGAGCGAATTGAGGGCAGAGCCAGCGGCAAAAATGAGCCCCCTCTTCTTAAATTCATTGAGCCAAAGCTCGTTCCTTTTCAAAGAGGCCCCCGCCCCTACAATGATCGCAGGAATATTCGAAAATGCCCCTTGTAAATCGAGCCCTGATCGATAGGGCCCATCATTGGCCCGCGCATTTCGCATCGCATCGACCCAATAGTGGGCCGATTCAGATAAAATTCCGTGCGCTGCCAAATGGCAATGCTCAAGCTCCTCTTTGAATGCCCCCTCTCCAATCACTTGCAATCTTTTAAAAACCGCAGACCAGGCAATTTTTCGGGCGATCATCCCCTCTTGCAACGGCGAGTCGATACAAATAATCTCGACTCTTGGATCGGCGCTTTGCCTCTCCCGAGAAGAGAGGATGGCCACCCGTTTTTTTTCATCCACCCAGGAAAGCGCCTTATGATACAGCGCCTCGTCCCAATGGGAAATGCAGACAAACTCAGAATCTTCGGCAAAAGCCATACAGCTCCTCAAATGTTGGCAAAAAGGAGACACTCTCCCTCTTCCCCCCCTCAAACCAAAACGTGATCCGCTCACTCTCATTGGCAAGGCAAAGAAAAGGGGCCCCCACAACCTCGTTGTACCCGATTGCCTGCTCAATCGCAACTTCTTTTAATGGGCAAGCCTTGCATTCGATGAGAAGCAGGGGGCGCATCTCCTTGGTGTAAGAGACGATATCGGTCCGCCTCACGCCAATCCCCCGTTCCACTGAAATGAGCCCTTTTGGAAACCCAAGGCCCTCGATCATCGCCCTCAAAAGAGCTTGTCTCACCTTCTCTTCGGGGGTGAGTAAGATCTTACTGCCCCGAATCAGACACCTACTGTACTTGGACGAGTCCGTAATTTTCGTCTCCACGTCGATAGATCACTTTCAATTTTTGATCCTCTTCAGAGCGATAAATCATAAACGGCTCGCTCGTGATCTCCATTTTCATGATCGCCTCATCTTGCGTGAGCGTCTTCAACGCCATCGTCTCTCTCGCAACGACTTCGTGTAACTTGTATTTCTTCTCCTTATCCACCGCATTTTCAGCCTCAATGTCATCGTTGATCGCGCTCAAATCATCTTTGAGCGGCTGCACCACGTTGACGTGAATGTCGACAGTGGTCAAATCTTTATTCCGGTACGATTGCAACTTGGTCTTATAGCGCCGAATGAGCTTGACCACCCGATCGACCGCCTTGTCGATCGCCTCATACATATTGTCTTTCCCCACCTGGACTTTGATATGAAAGCGGATGAAATTCATCAAGATCGAACAGGTCTTCTCCAATTTTTGCGCATCTAAAACAACGTGGACATCGATGATCTGCTCGGCAATCCGCTCAATCCGAGAAAGTTTTTCCCAAACGTAATTGCGAAGCGCATCGGTCACCTCGATGTGCTTGCCGACAATGTAAATCGTATAACCTTCGTTTTCGAATTTGCTTGCTTTCCCCATAACCTACCTGTTTATCATCGAACAAGTTTATACTTAAGACAAGCGCCATGTCAATCACAACATTGGGTCTTCTCCTTCAAGAAGTTCCCTATTTGGGAAAGAGAAAAATTTTGAAAATTTTCTCCCCTGAGTACGGACTATGCACTCTCTTTGCCTCCAAAATTTCCTTCGCCCCTTTTTGCCTTGCCGAATGGGTCTTCGGAAAAACGGCAAAAGAGATGTCCCCCCTCAAAGATGCAAAGTTGATCGATCCCCTCCTGCACTTAAGAGAAAATTACTCCATCTTGACTGCTGCAGGAGCCATTGCCAAAGACCTTTTGCAAACCCAAATGCCCAATAAAGGGGCCCCCGAACTCTTTGAACTTGCCCTCTACTATTTCAAAAACCTCCCCTCGGCTCCCGATGTTTTAAGCGCCTCTTTTCGCCTCAAACTCCTCTTGCACGAAGGGCTCCTTTCAAAAGAGCCAGATCCCACATTCACCGAAGAGGAGTGGAAACAGGTTCAGATCCTCGCCTTTTCTAGAAAATTGCCCATGATTCAGAGCGTACACACCCCTCCATATAGTAAAATTAAGCATCTATTCGACGAGCGGTTTTGAAGGGTGAATTTTTAAGAGAAACTCTTCCACAGGAATACAGAGCACATTTTTTTCTTTAAAGCGGTGTTTCCCTCGGTAAAGAAGAATAGGCATTGTCTCTTTATAGTCTTCTCGGAAGGTTTCTAATCCGCGCAGATCTTCAGGATGGATTGTAGTCCCATTTTTTACCTTGATTGCCAAAAAGCAATCGGGCCCTGAGAGGATAAAATCAACTTCTACCCCTGAACTTGTCCTCCAAAAATGAAGCTGGTAGTTTTCTTTTTGGCTCTCGACCCAAGATTTTAAATGCTGGGCAACCAACCCTTCCAACGCAGCCCCTTCTTTTTCTTCTTTCTTATCGTAAAAGTTATTAGGGCGAAGAGAACCGTATATTCCCGAATCAAAAAAATAAAATTTCGAATGAGAAGAAAGAGCCCGTTTTGCTTTGCGACGAAAACAATCGAGATGAAATGATAGAAGAAGATCCTGAAGAATCAGCAAATAGCTATCCACTGTCTTCCGAGCAACCTGGCACTCTCGGGAAATATTCGATGCATTGATAAGAGAAGCATGAGAAAAACTCATGGCCTCTAAAAACCGAGCGAAGTCACCCACATTTCGTACAATCCCCTCAGATTGAATTTCTTCTTTCAAATAAATCCCTGCGTAAGCTTTCAATACTTCCTCAGGATGAGGAGAATCAAGAACAATTGGCAACATGCCCAGTTTCAGATTTTTACCCAAATCGAATGAAGAACTCAGCTCTCCAGCAAAGAAGGGAGGCATGTGTTTTAATAGGGCTCTTCCCCCAAGAAGATTCACCCCCTGCCTTTTTAATTTTCTAGCACTAGACCCTGTCATAATAAACTGAATTCCGCGCTTTTTTTCGATTAAACTGTGTACGACATCGAGAATCTCGGGCACTTTTTGCACTTCATCAATCACAACAGTTTTGTGATCTGTTTTCTCATCGAGAATCGATATGAGCCGTTCCGGCCCAGCCGCGAAGAACCTAAACGTCTCAGGATCAAGAAAATCGATCCAATACGCCCGGGGATAATGATCTTTTAGCCAAGTTGTTTTGCCTGTTCCTCGGGGGCCAAAGAGGAAAAAACTCTGGTGGTCAGGAGGAGTCAAAAATCTCTTATACATATTCTGCTACCCATTATGCAAAATCTGGACCAAAAATTGCAAGATGGGTTGCAAAAAATGGCAAACGCCTGATTGTTAATCCATTATTTTTCAGAAATCCAATGGACTACAAAATGAAAAACCGGAGACACTTCCGTTTCTGAAAATGTCTCCGGGGGGGATGTGCACCGGAAGGGACTCGAACCCCTAACCCCTTGGTCCGAAGCCAAGTGCTCTATCCATTGAGCTACCGGTGCAAACAGTCGGATGCGAAAGGGGGGACTCGAACCCCCATGAGATTGCTCCCGCTACCACCTCAAGGTAGTGCGTCTGCCAGTTTCGCCACTTTCGCGAAGAGGTAAAGTGTATACGAGAAAAGGATTATGATGCAAATTCTTTCACCCAAGGATCGGGGGTGAGGGCAGATCCCGTAACGTGGGTGACAAGCTCGCTCCAACACATCCGATTGCCTAAAGAAAAGAGCTTTTGATTCAAAAACTTTCCTGCTTGCGCCGAGGAGAGCTGATCACTTCCCGTCTCTTTGAAAAGAGCTTCTTGAATGGCAGAGGCGAACATCTCGCCCAGTAGGTAGCTGAAATAATACACTGGGGCAAGCCCGATATGGTATTTTGCTGCCCAGTCGGCTTCACCCTCTCGGTTTTTAGGGGGGGTGATTTTTTGATATTTTTGGACGAGCTGCCACCAGAGGCGGTTCAAATCTTGGGCCGGATCTCGATACAGCTCGCTTTCAAAAGCGCTCATGACGAGGACCCAGCGGCTAAAAATGAGCTGTCTGCGCCTTAAAGAGCGATCTGCCCTTTCTCTCAAGGCTCTTAAAGTCTGATTTTGAGGACCCAACATCTCGGCCAAAGATTTGGACCTATAGGCTTGGCGCCCTGCGATGAGGGCCATTGCCTCTGTCGTGATCATGTGGGGAGGCTCCTTCAAAAGCCAGGGCAGTTTGGCATCAAAGCCAAGTTCGTAAATCGCGTGGCCGAGTTCGTGAAGCACCGTCTCGAGCCATTTGATCGACGGTTTGACGTTGTTCAAAGTGCGCACATCGCCGAGCCGATCGAGGTGCATGCAAAAAGCGTGCTGGTTTTTGCCGGGTCTTTCGTACATATCGCTGCGCAACAAAATCGGCTCCACATCGATCCCCATTTTTTGATAAAACTGGGCGCTCACCTTTGGAATATCGATCCCTTTTGTCAAAAAATCGAGCTCTTGGGCATCGAGCGGATCTTCTTGGCCAAACGGATCGCTCCAAGCCCAAGGCCCTATTTCCTTCTCGTGAAATCGGGTTTTGAGCTCTTTTTCAATCTCCTCCAAAACTGTGCAGTAGGCCCGGTCTGACTTTTGGGAAAGATCGTCCAGCGTTTTCAAAAGCCACTTTGGATCCACCTCTTGCAGTGCGAGCTGCATCTGAAAATAATCGGAGTAGCCGAGGGACCGGGCTGCTCTATTGCGCAAATGGACGAGGGCAAGAATTTGGGGGGCGAGCACTTTGCCAATCTGTTTGGAGGCCTCCCACGCTTTTTTTCGAACCTCGGAAGTTTTTTCCCCCTTCAAAATGTCCCGAATGTCGTTTTCCGAAAGGTTTTTTCCTCCCATTGTGGGACGAAAAGTGGCGTAGGACTGGCCGAGGAGAGCTTCTTTTTGAGCCATCTCTTCGAGAAGCTCTTTGGGCACCTGGTTTTGCTTAAATGCCCGGATCAAGACATTCGCTGTCCGCTTTAAAATCGGATCTTTGAGCCCTTTTTCCCACTCCAAAAGTTTTTTATAAATGGCAGAGTCGTTGAAGAGGAGGCGCAAATCGGTGTCGAGCCCCGCTTTGAGATCTGCTGCATCGGAAGAACCCGTCGTCTCCAAAATCCAAGAGGCCTTGTTAAAAAGTTTCGTTTTCCGCTCTACTTGAGGGACAAATTCTTTCAAAAATTCTTCAAATTCCATACACTCATCTCGTGAAAATAGTGCTCATTTTTCTCATCCGACTCTACCAAGCGGCCATCAGCCCTTTTGTCGGCCACTGCTGCCGGTTTTTCCCCACCTGCTCCGAATATGGCGTTGAGGCGATGCGCAGACATGGAGCCCTTAAAGGATCTTGGCTTACTTTCCGAAGAATTTGCCGCTGCCACCCGCTTCATCGGGGCGGCTCAGATCCAGTTCCTTGAGGGATTTTGAGAGTCATGCCTGGACGAAGAGAGTTATTCTCAAGTCCGTTGATCTTGGCAATTTCATCGACCTTCACTTTGTATCGGCGCGAAATTTTCCACAAGCTCTCCCCCTCTTTGACCAGATGGTATTGCGAGGCGCTTGGAGGAGCTAGCTTTTTCTGAGGCACCTCTGCCCCTGCAAAGCGGGCAAGGACGTGGGCGGGCTCGATCGGCAGGGCCGGCATCTCATTCGCATAGGAATAGAGAGTGAGGGCCGCTTTTTGCCAAACGGCATCCCCTCTTGCAGAGCGCAAAAGTTCGATGCAATACTTTTTCCCAAGCTCGGTCGGCTCTTTGAGGAGAGAGAGCAGCTCGATCACCTTTTCATCTTCGAGCCTTTTGAGGGCACAAGTGAAATCGGTTTTTAAGAGGAGCTGCGCCGCCTGAGGGGATTTGAGAGCGGCATACTCCAAAAGGAGGGCCGTTCGCCTCTCATCGGAGAGCTCTAAAACTTGGGACTGCTCTTTAAAAAATGTCTCTAAAAGGGGCCAACTCCCCTCGAGGACGAGGCGCAAAAGGGCTCCGGGGTCCTCCTTTTTTTGAAAAAGTCTTTGGAGGGAATAGAACTCAGGAGTTAAGAAAAAAGCCTGCTTCAAACTCTCATCGACCCCCTCCTTTTGAAGCAAAAGCTGGGCAAAAAGGCCCTTGGCAGTGAGCGGCCACTTTTCCTGATAGGCAAAGCGGATGATCGCCTCAAACTGCTCCTCATTGAGTCCCGGGAAAAGATCGATCGTCTGGGTCTTTGAAAAAAAATGGGGCCTCACTTGAGGGGGCGGAGCAGAAAGAGCCTTTTCCAAGTTGAAGTGGTGATAGGCGACAAGAGTCGCCAAAGCCAAATCCCTCTTGGTATACCCCTCTTCGATCAGTTCGCGATTGGTCAAAAAGCTGACGAGTTCTCGAAAGGAGAGCTGCGTCATAGAACTGATCATTTGCCCATTGGTGAATAGCGGCTGCTTTTCCCCCCGCTTACAAAGGAGAGCCATGCCCGATTCTCTCGCGCCGAAGTAGGCATATGCTGCAATGAGTCCCACATTCAGGGCCACGCTAAAAAGGAGCGCGACAGAGAGGAATTTGAACTTTTTTGTGATCATGCTCAAAAAAATACTCTTTTGCACAAAATTTGAAAAGGATAAAATGGTCAGCCATGAAGCTACCCCTTTCTCTCATCAAGTCGTTTATTCCGCTCGATCTCCCTGCAGTCCAAATCGGGGAAATCTTGACACTGCTCGGCGTTGAAGTCGACGGCATCGAAAATGCCCATCCCCCTTTTGCGAAAGTGGTCATTGGAGAAGTGATCTCCGTGAAAAGACATCCTGAGGCTGAAAAGCTCCAAGTGGCCGAGGTGAGCGATGGGGAAAAACTCTTTTCGGTCGTGTGTGGAGCGCCAAATTGCAGAGCGGGGATGAAGAGCGCTTTTGCAAAAGTGGGGGCGCTATTGACCGATGCCGATGGGAAACAAAGGACCATTGAAAAGGCTCTCATTCGAGGCGTTGAGTCTTTTGGAATGCTCTGTAGCGGATCGGAGCTAAAAATATCAGAAGATTTTGAAGGGATTCTCGATCTGCCTGAAGAGACGAGAGTGGGGGACGATGCGACCTCTCTTCTTTGGGATCCGGTGTTTGAGCTTTCGCTCACGCCCAATCTCGGCCACTGCATGAGCGCTCTCGGGATTGCGAGGGAATTGTCAGCAGCTCTTCGCACTCCCTACACCCTTCCAAACCGTGCACAAGGAAAAAGTTCACTCCCTCTCAAAATTGAAATCAAAGATCCGCATCTTTGCCCCCGCTATATGGCCTATTTGATCGAAGGGGTCCAAGTGGGGCCTACCCCGTTTTGGATCAAAAAGCAGCTGGAAAGCTCAGGGCACAAATCGGTCAACAATCTGGTCGATGTGACCAATTACATCATGCTCAAATTTGGTCAGCCGCAGCACGTATTCGATTATGATCGGATCGAGGGGGGGCGCATTGAAGTGGGCCCTGCCAAGGAAGCGTTCCAGTTTTTGGGGCTCGATGGAACCTTACGCGATGTGGCGGCAGGTGCGCTTGTCATTTCCGATGCGAGGAGACCGATTGCCCTTGCAGGGGTGATGGGGGGCGCCGAGACAGCCGTCACCAAAAAGACGAGCCGCATCCTTTTGGAGTCGGCTGTGTTTGATCCGATTGCTGTGCGCAAAACGGCAAGACAAACAGGAATTCGGACAGAGAGTTCGCACCGCTTTGAAAAAGGGGTCGATCCCAATGGCGTTTCGCTCGCCCTTTTTGAAGCAGCGGCAATGCTCGGCGGGCAGCACATCGGTTTTGCCGACGTTGTCAAGGGTCCTTTTCGAGAAAAGCAGATCGCCTACCGCACTTCTCGGATCAACCAAATTTTGGGAACCCGTTTTTCTGAGACAGAGGTGGAGGAGATTTTGGGCCGCTTAAATATTGCGACGGCAAAGGGAAAAGCCACCATCCCCACCTATCGGAGAGATCTAAATGAGGAGATCGATCTCGTCGAAGAGGTGGCAAGGGTATATGGCTACAACAATATCGAAAAAAGAGTGCCGAAAGTCACCCCTTCTCAAATCCCGAATGATCCTCTCTTTTGTTTCGAAAACGAGATGCGAGATATGTTGGCAAAAGAGGGGCTGACTGAATTTTTAACGTGCGATCTGATTTCTCCAAAATTGGGAGAGATCAGCCGAGAAATCACTCCTGCGGCAATGCAATTTTTGAAAGCAAAATATGCCAAGTCGGACGATTTTTCCGTTCTTCGAACGTCGCTTCTCCCCTCTCTTTTGCAAGTTGTGAAACAAAACTTTGCCCAAAAAAACTACAACATCGCCGCTTTTGAAATAGGGAGAATCCACTTCCTGCAAAAGGGGGAGCCAGTTGAAATTCCGATGCTCGCGCTCCTGCTTGCGGGTGAAAGGGCGCCGCATCACTGGAGCGAAAAGGGGAAAGAGGTCGATTTTTTTGATCTGAAAGGGATCATTGAAAATTTCATCCATGCAAAATTTACTCCGTCAAGCCATATGTCTTTGCATCCGGGAAGACAGGCCGATATTTTTATAAAAGATCTTCTGGTTGGCTCTCTTGGAGAGGTGCATCCCCATTTTCTTTCCCAATTCGACATCGACCGAAGGGTGATCTATGCGGAGCTCAATCTTTTGTCTTTACTAAAGATGAGGCAGATGCATCTAAAAATCGCTCCCCTCGCGCAGTACCCTTCTTCAGAAAGAGATTGGACAGTGTCTCTCGGGGAAAGAGAACCGATCGAGCCGATCTTTCAAGCAATTGCAAAAGCAAAGCCCCCATTCTTAGAGAAGGTGGAATTGATCGATCTCTACACTCCACCAGACAGCGCAAAAATGAAAAATGCCACGTTCCGCTTTACTTACCGCGATCCTCTGAGGACAATTCAGTTTGAAGAGGTAGAAAAAGAACATGCGAAATTGATTCAAAGTGTGAAACCACTTGCAAAATGAGCCTCTCTTCGTTTAGCATCTCCTTTCAGTGAGGTTTCTATGAAGCGAAGATTTTTATCACTCCCTGTTGCAGCGCTTGTCGCGACTGCATGTCAGATGAACCCGACGGTGGATCAGATCATTTCCCAAACCTACGTGCACAAATATGGATTTGAGACGTCGGAAAGCGACTGGGAAGCGCGCGAGCAAGATGGCCAAGTGGTCTCGAAGCTCAAAAATGGGGTGGTACTGACCCAATCATTTGAAAACGGGAAACTTCATGGTCCTACCACATATTCTTTTCCGAAGAGCACCGTGGTTGAAAAGCAGCAACTCTACGATGAGGGGATCCTCCTCAAGGAGCAGATCAACGACATCGCTGGGATGCCGGTTCGGGAGGAGGTATATGAATTTGGCGATCGGATCATCATTACCCTCTGGGACGATAAGGGGGTTCCTCTCAGTATTGAAGAATATGACGACGATCTTTTGATGGAGGCAAAATATTATACTTCCGAGCATGAATTGGAGGCGAATGTCTCTTTAGGAAATGGAGGAAGGGTCAAGAGGGATCGGTCAGGTCTTCTGATCTCACGCGATGAAATTGCAAATGGGATCATGACGGCCCATACAACGTACCATCCAAATGGAAATATCCACACGATTTCCCACTATGACAATTATCAACTTCATGGCAAGCAGATGAAATTTAGTGTTTCAGGAAAGCCGCTCATGGAGATGAGTTGGAACCACAACGAGATGGATGGGACAAAAACCGTCTATCGCAATGGGAAGAAAATTGTCGAAATTCCGTACGTCAATGGAAAAAGACATGGGACGGAGCTCCACTTCGACGATCTCGGCTATATGACAGCTGAAATCGAATGGCAAAACGATCAAAGACATGGCCCGAGCTCACTCCATTCGGAAGAGTCGAGCGACACAGAGTGGTTTTACAAAGGGCAATCTGTGAGAGCGGATAGATACAGAATGCTCGAGCAAAGAGGGCTGATTCAATCCGAATTCCAAGAGAATCCGGTGCGCTAAAATTATCGGCAATTTAATGGTAAAATAACGGAAAAAGGCAGCCGGGCAAAGCAGTTTTGCCCAGCTGCCTCTCTGGCGGTTTACTCAACTTTTTCTGGAAGCCCTTTTTCCACTTTGACTTCTGGATTTTCCGCAACCTCTTTGGGGGCGCTCACCTCATCATTGACTGCTCCACAACAGCCCCCTTTGGGTTGACTATTATTCTGTTGTTGCATCTGTTCGCGCCGCTCTTGGAAATTTTGATCTTCAGGCGTCTCCTGTTTCTTCATTTGCGCTTGCCCCTTTTGCTGCGTTTCTTGGCAAGCACAAAAGAGCATTGTAAACCCTAAAAAGAGCACCGACTTTTTCATTTTTGACCCCCTGGTCTGTTTCATCCACAACGTTGGCATTCCACCCGATTTTTGACAATAAAAAAGTGAAATTTTTCGTGGCACGGTTTTTGCATCTCTATTCTATACCGAACCAAGGTGGATTTCATGAAAAACAGAAGTCTTTTAAAAAGAATCGCCAAATTAGAATCGATCAATGATCAGTTAGCAGCTGAGCTGAGTTACTTAGAACACCTCACAAAGGCCCTTGGATTTGCAGAGGGGCTTAAAACCCTAAAGGCCGCAGCCTTAGAAATGCTCGAGACAGACAGCGGCGAAAAAGAAGTCAAAAACGACTCAGATTCAGCTCAATAACGAAAAAAGCTCTCCCTCAGAAAAGGGGGTGCTATCAGAGTCGAGGAGTTGGTCGATCGCTTTGAGCTTTTCCTCTTTGAGCCTTAGCATCTTCTCCTCGACGGTCCCGAGGGTCAAATACCTTTTGGCAAACACTGTTTTTTTCTGCCCAATCCGGTGAGCCCGATCAATGGCCTGTTTTTCCACCGCCTCGTTCCACCAAGGGTCGAGGATGAACACCGTATCAGCAGCAGTCAAGTTCAATCCCACACCTCCTGCCTTGAGGCTTAAGAGGAAAAGAGAAGCACTTGGATCGTTTTGAAACGTTTGGACCTGCTCTCCCCGTTTCGCGCCACTCATCTCCCCATCTAAATAGAGGGCATTTGGAAATTCCTTTTGTAAGTTCTTGAGCAGTGAGGTGAACTGACTAAAGATTAAAATCTTGCGCTTTTCTTGAAGAGCCTCATTGAGATCATTCAAAAGCTGTTCGATTTTGGCCCCCACAAGGGAGCTTCCGACAAGTCTTGGATCGACGCTGATCTGTCTCAGTCTTAAAATCGCCTCTAAAACCTGCATCTGGCTCATCGAATCTACTTTCAAGCCTTTCCGATAGGTCTCATAAAGGTCCCTTTGCTCATCTCCCATCTCGATCCAGGTGAGCTGCTCGATTTTTTCGGGCAAATCGGGCTGCACCTCCTCTTTTTTGCGTCTTAACATGAAAGGGCGCACTTCATTCTGAACGAGTTCCGTCCCCTTTTCAAACAGGTGTGGCATGAGAAAGTGGAACTGAGAACGGAGCTCTTCTGAGCTATTTTCCATCGGTGTCCCTGTGATCGAGATCCGAAAATTCCCTTTGAGCTGGAAGGCTGCTTTTGCAGTTTGGGTGGTCGGGTTTTTAATCGCGCTCGATTCATCTAACACGATGACCTCGAACGTCTTTTGAATCGCCTCTCCCCTTAAAGAGCCATAAGAGATGAGCTCGATGTCTCTACCGGGTAAAAAGCGATCGATCTCGAGGCGCCAATTGAAAAGGAGCGAAGTGGGGGCGACGACGAGAACCGGCAAATTTTTCTCCAAGCGGGAAAGAAATGCCAGTACTTGGACCGTTTTTCCAAGTCCCATCTCATCTGCCAAAAGGGCCGAAAAGCCCCACCGATAAAGAAAGGCGAGCCAATCGACCCCCTTTTGTTGGTAGGGAAAAAGGGTCCCCCGAAACTTAAGGCCAGGAGGGGCAAGAGTCAAAGTGGCCCCCATTTTTAGCCCCTGCGCACACTCAAAAAGTTTTTTTTCCCAATCGATGTGCGGCGCATCTAAGAGCGGCAAAATCGAGTTGATTTCCCGCCTTTTTAAATAGAGCGTCTCTCCTTCCCAAACTCCTTGCATCTGCAATTTATGATCGACGAGCGCCCGAATCGAGGCCCGAATGGCTATCTTCCCATTTTCCTCTTTGATCTGGATCCCCTTTGAAACCGGATTTCCGAGGGGATCGAACACCTGCCAACCCACATCTAAAAGCAAAGTGAGCGCCTCCTTCACTTTGTCTTGCGGGCAAAAATAGACTTCTCCCTTTTTGATGTAGCCCGCCTCGATCAAATCGCTCTCAAAGGCCCCTTCCTCTTTTTGAAGCCGCCGTCTTTCTAAAATTGTCGGAGAAAAATCGGTAAAATCGACAACGCCAATGCCGTAGTCAATGAGAAGGCGAGCGAATGAGCCGCTCGCATCGGACAATTTCAATTGCGGCAAAGGTTTTAGCGGCGCTAAGACTGGCTCTTCGAGATCCCCTTCCATCCTCCCTGTTTCGCGCATGAGAAGGAGCGCCTCTGGAACAAGGGGTGGCGGCACTTCGATCCGATCGAAGGTGAGCGTCTCAGGATTTCGGGTTGTTTTGAGGTGAATTTTGATGAGAAAATCAAGCGCTTTTTTATCTTGCTCGCGCGCGAGCTTTTTGAGCGTGTCGAGATATAAAATCCGGCTCGACCCGATCTCCATGAGTTTTACAAAAAGGGATTTGCCCCTCTTTTCAACTTTGTAGCGAAGCATTTTTCCAAGCCATTTTCTCCTGATAGTCCCATTTTCTAAACGGCTTTCCCCCCTCTTGATAAGGGCGAATGCGAGGGGCCTGTTCGCAAGGAGAAGCGCAGCACCCCTTATGCTCTTTCAAACAGCTGGGACAACACAAAAAGAGCGCATTGCAATCCATATTTGCGCAGTTATAGTAGACATCGCACGGCGTATCACAACACTTGCAATGGCTGATGGGTGGATTTTCCTCTCCCATTGGGACGCCCAAGCGATCGTCGAAGACGAAGAGTTTTCCCTCCCAGTGCTCACTCCCCGCTTCTAAGCCATACTGAATGACGCCGCCATCGAGCTGAAAAACCTGATCAAACCCTTCCTCTTTCATGAGTGAAGAAAAATACTCGCACCGAATGCCTCCAGTGCAATACATCATCACCTTGGTCTTTTTGGGATCCCGCTCCTCTTTCAGTTTACGCGCATAAGCGGGAAACTGACGAAAGGTCTCGAGTTTGGGTAGCTCTGCCCCCTGAAAACGGCCAATCTTCCACTCGTAGTCGTTGCGCACGTCGAGAATGAGGGTGTTTTCATCGCGCTCCTCGATCATTTTTTTCCACACTTCAGGGACAACGGACTCGCCCCTTTTGGAAAAATCGACCTCACAATCGACAGCGACGAGCTGCCGCCGGTATTTGACTCTCATTTTCGCAAATGCGTGCTCGGTGGCGGGGTGCACTTTGAAAGGCATTTTTTGAAAACGGCTCCCCATCCAGGCCATATACTCATCCGCGTGATCGGCCCGCCCGCTCGCCTGTCCATTGATCCCCTGCGTGGAGATATAGATTCTCCCTCGAAAATCGCGGGTCTCAAAAAAAGCCTTATGCAAGGCGATCTCATTTTGAGGGTCATCTAACGGCTCAATTGAGTAGTAAGCTAAAACTTTATATTCCATAGGTGCTCCTAATTTACCCCACCAGATGAGATGATTGCAAGTTTCAATTTGCTAAAAATACCCTCACTTCGCTACACTACTGTCCTTTGAATTGTAACCTTTTCGGAGAGAACTTAAATGACTCGTTACAGAGGACCTAAAAATCGAATCGCCCGTAAATATGCAGCCAATATCTTTGGCAAAGCACGCAATCCCATGCTACACAAACAGCATCCTCCGGGAATGCACGGCGCAAAACGGAAGAAGAAATCAGATTTTGGCGCGCAGCTAGAAGAGCGGCAGAAATTGAAGGCTGTCTACGGAATGTTGAGCCAGAAGCAGTTGGTGAACGCCTACCACAAGGCTTTGCAGATCAAGGGAAATACAGCGACCCTATTCTTAGAGCAGCTTGAGTGCCGTCTTGACAGCGTGGTCTATCGCCTGCGGTTTTCCTCGTCGATTTTTGGGGCGCAGCAGCTCGTCTCCCACGGCCACGTCTACGTGGACGGGAAAAAGGTTGACCGAAGATCATTCTTGGTCAGGCCGGGGATGACGGTATCGATCAAGCCGAAGTCGCGTCAGATGAAGCCGATTTTGATGGCGCAAGAAAACATCAGCCGAGAAGTTCCTGGGTATCTCTCTTTAGAGGAGGATAAGTTTTCAGGGAAATTGCTCGCATCGCCAGAGCTCGATCAGGTGCCATTGCCGCTTCCGATCAACATTCCACTGGTTTGTGAATTCATTTCCCACACGACGTAAGGCCATGATTAAAAAATTATTTTTGCGCAAGCGCCTCCAAGCTGACTTCGTCGAGGTAGATGATGAGAAGCACGGCTTGAAGCGTCACTTGGGCTGGTTTCAGCTCATTGTCATTGGAATTGGGGCCATCATTGGGGCGGGGATTTTTGTCATCACGGGGACGGCGGCGGCGGAGTATGCAGGTCCGGCGATTGTCCTCTCCTTCATTTCGGCGTCGATCATCTGCATTTTTGCAGGTCTTTGCTATGCGGAGCTCTCGTCGCTCATTCCGATTGCGGGGGGATCCTATTCTTACGCCTATGTCGCTTTGGGGGAGCTGCCAGCCTGGATTATTGGCTGGTCGGTTTCTGGGCAATATATTCTTGCGTCATCGACCGTTGCGGTGGGTTGGTCTGGCTATTTTAAGAGTTTTTTAAACGGGATCGGATTGCGATTACCGGACCATTTGAGTGCATCTCCTTTCCATTATGAGGTGGGGCATGGGTGGTCTTGGAGCGGATCTCTGATCGATCTTCCGGCGATTTTGCTCGTCGTATTTATCGGTGCGATGATTTCGATTGGGATTAAGGCGGCGGCTCGCTTCAACAATGCCATGGTGGTGATCAAACTGTGCACGGTAGCCCTTTTCATCATCATTGGGATTGCCCATATCGATCCGAGTAACTGGCACCCCTTTATTCCTGAAAACACGGGCCGTTTCGGAGATTTTGGCATCAGCGGCATTTTCCGTGGAGCGGGGCTCGTCTTCTTTGCCTATATCGGCTTTGATACAGTATCGACTTTGGCGCAGGACGCCAAAAGCCCACAGCGAGATCTTCCGCGAGGGATTTTAGGATCGCTTCTTATATGCACACTCGCCTATATCATCGTCGCGCTCATTTTGACAGGGATTGTGAGCTACAAAACGCTCAATGTGCCTGATCCGATAGCGGTGGCGCTCGATGCGATGGGCCCCGGCTTTTTTTGGGTCTCGTCGATTGTGAAGGTGGCGATTTTAGCAGGTCTTGCGTCGGTGGTTCTCGTTCAAGTGCTGGGGCAAACCCGCATGTTTATGGCGATCGGGAAGGATGGTCTTTTGCCAAAGACATTTTCAAAGATCCACTCGAAAACGCACAATCCTTTGGCGGGGACGATGATCACTACGGCGGCTGTATTGGTCCTAGCTGGGCTATTTCCCGTTGCGATTTTGGGCCAGCTCGTTTCGATAATGACCCTCTTTATCTTTGCGATTGTCTGCCTCGGGGTTTGGGTCCTTCGGCACACACATCCCGAATTTAAGCGCCCATTTAGAGTCCCATTTGTCCCCTGGATTCCGCTCCTTGGGATAGTGACCTGTGTTGGCCAGATGTTCTTTTTACCGATGGTGACCTGGGTTCAGCTGCTCGTTTGGTTAGCCCTTGGTTTTGTCGTCTATTTTGCCTATAGCATAAGGCACAGCAAAATCCGGCTTGAGCATACGGCTGCAAAAGAAAAATGAAAAAGATTCTTATAGGAGCTCACACATCGGCTGCTGGGGGTGCCCACAATGCTCTCTATCAAGGGCGCGATATTGGGGCGAGTGCGATCCAGCTGTTTACGAGCAATCAAAAGCAGTGGACAGGGAGGGCGATTTCTCAAGAGGAGGTTGCCCTTTGGGAAAAGGGGCTCTCAGAGACAGGCATTAGCCATGTGATGAGCCACGACAGTTACCTGATCAATTTGGGGGCTCCGAATCTCGATATTCTCATGAAGAGCCGAAAAGCGTTTCGCGAGGAAATTGAGCGGTGCCATCTTTTAAAAATCCCCTATTTGAATTTCCATCCGGGCGCCTACACGAGTAGCAGTGTGGAGGCGTGTATTGAGACGATTATCGAAAGTCTTTTGGAGGTGGCGGAGCTGACGCAAAAGGGGACAACGAAGCTCCTTTTAGAGACGACAGCGGGCCAAGGGAGCAGTGTGGGCCATCGTTTTGAGGATCTGGGCGCCATCATTGAAGGGGTCAAAGGAAGACTTCCGATTGGGGTCTGTATAGACACTTGCCATATTTTTGCGGCGGGTTATGATATTCGCACCAAAGAGGGCTGGGAAAAGACGCTTCAGGAGTTCGATGAAAAAATTGGGCTCAAATTTCTTTGCGCATTTCACCTGAACGATTCGGCGAAAGATTTTGGATCGAGGGTGGATAGGCATGCAGGCATTGGGCAAGGAAAAATTGGATATGAATCTTTTCGCTACCTGATGCAACATAGCGATGTGCCCAAATATTTAGAGACGCCGAACGGCCCTGAAAGCTGGAAGAATGAAATTGACCTTTTGAAAAAATATGCAGAAGAGAAAAATCAAAGAGCTGCTCAATCAAGAGCCTGAGACAAAAGCGACTGTACGGGGATGGGTTCGCACTGTCCGCGACCAAAAATCATTCTCCTTTATCGAGGTGAATGACGGATCGACCTTGAGCAACTTGCAAGTGGTCGCTGATGCGGCCATTCCTGGGTATGAAAAGGCCCTTTTGGACTTAAGCGTTGGGGCTTCAGTGGCAATTTCGGGTCATCTCGTGAAGAGCCAGGGGAAAAATCAGGCCGTTGAACTCAAAGCAGAAGAGATTCGGGTGATTGGGAAAGCGGATCCGGCCCGATATCCTTTGCAAAAGAAAAGACACTCGTTTGAATTTTTGCGCACAATTGCCCATTTGCGGCCGAGGACGAATACGCAAGGGGCCATTGTGCGCGTGAGAAACGCGCTCGCCTTTGCGACGCATCTTTTTTTTCAAGAGCGGGGGTTTTTCTACATTCACACTCCGATCATCACGGGTTCCGATTGTGAAGGGGTCGGCGAAATGTTTCGGGTGACGACGCTCGAAAAACCAGATCCAGCGAAAGACTTTTTTGGGAAAACGACCTATCTCACAGTTTCGGGCCAACTCGAGGCGGAGAGCCTTGCATGCGCTCTTTCAGACATCTACACATTTGCCCCGACATTTCGGGCGGAAAACTCGAACACGAGTCGCCATTTGGCCGAATTTTGGATGATTGAGCCAGAGATGGCCTTTGCCGATTTAAAGGACGATATGGAGTGTGCTGAGAGCTATCTCAAATTTTGCATTCACTATCTTCTAAAACACTCGCAAGAAGACCTCGCATTTTTCGACAAATTTATCGAAAATGGGCTGATTCAAAGGCTTGAGCATGTGGCCCACACCCCTTTTACCCACATTTCCTACACCGAGGCGATCAAAATTTTAGAAAAAGCGCCAAAATCGTTTGAATTTCCCGTCAAATGGGGAGTGGATCTCCAATCGGAACACGAGAGGTATTTGGCGGAGGAGCACTTTAAAAAGCCGGTGATTTTGACCGACTATCCGAAGAAGATCAAAGCCTTTTATATGCGGGACAATGACGATGGAAAAACGGTGGCTGCGATGGACATTCTCGTCCCGAAAATTGGGGAGATCATCGGGGGATCGCAGCGCGAAGAGCGGCTCGATGTTTTGAGACAAAAAATTGCCGATTTTGGGCTGAACCCTGAAGAGTACCTGTGGTATCTCGAACTCAGAGAATTTGGCTCTGTTCCCCACGCAGGATTTGGGCTTGGGTTTGAGCGGCTGATCCTATTTGCGACGGGGATGGAAAACATTCGAGATGTGATCCCCTTTCCGAGATATCCTGGGCATGCTGAATTTTGACTAGAGAGACAGCTGCAAAACATTTGGGGCGTGCGGGATTTTCATTTGCCTTTGTCTGAACAGGCGCGAGAGGCGCACGACCCTTTCTCGGATGAACGATTCCCCTTTTTCTGAGGTGTATGCAGACTGATTTTCTTCAATCCAAGAGTTAATCTCTTCGATATTGTAGATGCGCGCTTCAACAGCAGGGTCGATGCCGCGTGGAACACTGAGATCAAAGAGAATCTGGCTGGACCTCCCTTTTCCCCGAATGAGGTATTCACTTCCATTGGCTGCACAGACGATGATCCCATATTTTTGCCACTCGTCCAAAAGGCGCCGATCTCCTACTTGAAGCCCTTCGATCTTCACCTGGGATGCACTTCTCGTGCAAAGGGTGATATTTTCCACTTTTTTATGCATTAAAAAGGAGATGAGTCCCCGGTTGATTTGCGAGTAGCCGACGAGGAGGATCTTTTGGCCGTGCCAATCTGCGAGTCGCCAGAGGGCGCCATAGAGGGTGATCGGCCCTTTTTGCAGTTCAATGGAGCGAATTTCTTTGCTCACTTTGAGCGCTTTTTGAAACATAAAGTGCATGCAAAAAGGGACTCTTTTAGCTCCCGCGTAGGCGAGGCGCACCTGTCTTTGGATTTCGCTTTCGGCAAAAATGGCACTGTCGAGCCCTGCTGCTACTTTGCAAAGGTGAAAAAAGCAATCGGTTCCAAAAAAAGAGTATAACGCCTGTTCAAAGGAGCTGCTGATATACTTCCGGAGCTGAGCGAGCAAATAGCGGTGTGCGTCGGCCAAATCGGGGGCGCTAAAATAGAGCTCGGTCCGATTGCAAGTGGAGAGGGTGATGATGGGGTAGGGAGAAAAGGGGGATTCTTCGCTCCAAAGATATAAAACAGCTTTTGCCACCTGCTCTCGCAGGGGTAAATCGGCTGTTTTGTGATTCACTCCGAGGACTCCGACAAACATATTCACTAATCTACCTACGTAAACTAAAAAATTTCAATGACATTGATTCGTCCTTGAGCCCAATGTTCAGATTCGGTAAAATCGGACGGAAATGTCAGTTGCGGATGAGCACGAGTTTCTCTTTATTTCGGCGAGGGAAGAAGGGACGCGGATCGATAAACTTTTAGCGAGCCGTTTTCCGAACCATTCGAGGACCTATTTCCAGCACCTCCTCGATATTGGCTGTGTCTTACTGAATGGAGAGCCGGTCAAAAAGAGGATCATCCCCGAAGAGGGGGATGAAATTGAGGTCTGCTTTCAGGCGATCCCTGAGGCTTCCCTCGAGCCGGAGGACATCCCACTAGACATCCTCTATGAAGATGAATATATCCTCGCTGTGAATAAGCCGGCAGGGCTCGTGGTCCATCCGGCACCGGGCCATTGGTCGGGGACCTTTGTCAATGCCCTTCTCCACCACTGCAAGGAAATTGCCCCTGGCCGCGACCCTCTTCGTCCCGGGATTGTCCATCGGCTCGACAAAGATACGACGGGGATTTTGCTCGCAGCGAAAACCTTGCCAGCCCATCAAAAGTTGATCGAGCTCTTTTCGATGCAAAAAATGGAAAAGCTCTACCTTGCGATTTGCCAGGGAAAGCCCTCCAAGGGGATCGTCAACGTGCCGATTGGACGCCATCCGGTGCATCGCAAAGAGATGGCAGCGCTTCCCGATGGGAGGGAGGCGATCACAGAAATCCAAGTAGCCGCTTGCAATGGGAACACATCCCTTGTTTTGGCCAAACCAAAAACGGGAAGGACGCATCAAATCCGGGTCCACCTAAAACACATTGGCTGTCCCGTGATTGGGGATCCCATTTATGGGCGAGGTGATTTGCATCCTAGACCACTCCTGCACGCTTATCGCCTCTCATTTGAGCATCCGATCAATAAAGTACCCATGAATCTGATCGCGCCAATCCCTGCCGATATGAAAGAGTGGCTGAAGAAATTGTGTGGTCCGCTGCTATGCCAGCCGGTGCTCGATAGCCATTCCCGATAAAGGGCGGTAAAATAACCACCGAGGACACCGAAAACACCGAGGGGAAGGTGTTTGTCCTAACGTTGCCTAACTTACCCATTCCCCCTTTAGTATTCCAAGTCCTGTCATTTCTCAAATTATTTAAGCCCCTCCTCGGTGTTTTCGGTGTCCTCGGTGGTTATTTTACCGCCTCTAATGCAACAAGGCCAACCCTTTTCTTGTTGTACAATATTTGCCCAAGGCGTATATTTTTCTTGAATTCGAACTCCCTATTGGAAAGAGGCACGGCATCACATGAAAGAATTTGTGGAATACATAGTCAAAAATCTCGTCGATCATCCCGATCAAGTGCGCATCAATGAGATCGGAGGCACACACACGCTCATCATCGAGCTCGGCGTTGAAAAATCGGATATTGGGAAAATCATCGGCAAAAAGGGGAAGACGATCAATGCGATCCGGACTCTTTTAATGTCGGTGGCAAGCCGCAACGGCCTCCGGGTCAACCTCGAGATCATCGAAGATCCAAAATAAGGGACGATCAACTCGACCTTTTGGGCAAAAACGGGCTCACCATCGCCTTTCTCGAATTGAGAGATCCTGCTTTGTACTTAAGCACTGCGATTGAGAGTCCTTTTTTTCTCTTTTGTTGGGGGATTTCCAAAAAGCTCTCATTAAAAATGCGGGAAAGTTCTTCGCTATTTTCACCTAAAAACTCCACTTCGAGGGGGCTGTTTTTGAGTCCGGGAGAGGCTTGAAAAGCGTTTAAGAACCGCTTTAAATGTTCGACGGAGAGTTCAGAATCGGGAATCCAAATCCAAAGTTCATCGACGTGTTTGTATTGGCCCAACTTTCCGGTGTAGACCTCTTCAGCGCTGACGATCGTGCTGATCATGTGGATGTGGAGATCGATCTCCCCTTTTTCGGAGTGCACTTTTTCCGCTTTGTCGAGCCAAAACCGCTGGATTTTCTCTTTGTGTTTTTCAAGAAAAGGGACGTTGGTGGCAAAAAGTTTCGTCTGTCCTACCCGGGTGCACCCATTTTGCTCCTTCGTGTCTGCAAAGAGATTGGACTCTTTTCTTTTCGCGCAAAGAGAGATGTTTTTTTCCACTTCTCGCTCTCGAAACTCGTACACTTTGCGGTAAAGGGAATACATCTCTTCATTTTGCAAAATCCGCTGCGCTGCCAATTTCGGAAATTGGGCGCCTCTTTGCAAATCGTCGATTTCGACAACGGTTGTCTCTTTTCCACTTGCAAGCGATTTCAAACGGTTGAGCAGCTCTGCCACGCAGGCGACATCGAGCGCACTCACTTTGCTCAAAAGATCGGTGTCGTCGATGATCGCATATAAAAAGTGCAAGTATTCGATAAATTCCCGGTCGGGCTGGATATAATTTGGCTTTTTTCGGTTCGCATCGTTGATCAAGAATGCTTTTTGCGCAACGAGCGTGTTGCTCGACTGCACGTCGGCGACAATGGCCATTGGCGGCGCAAAAGTGCTGAGGGCGCTTTTGTGGTGATCGATCACGCTAATCACGTCGAGATAGTTGGGGATGCCCATCTCATCGCGGTTGCAAAAATCTCTCAAAGAGACCGTGCCGAGGGCCTGCTTTTTCAAAAAGGAAGCCTGAATCACCCCCATTGGGAAATGGCCCCCTTTTTCAGATTGAACAACCGTTAAATAGGAATAGGTTCCCATCTTGTTGAACACCTCTTCGATATCGGAGCGCTCTGTGATCAGCTGATTGTGTCTTTTAAAAACCTCGCATTTGACAGATAGGGCGATATCGAGTTTTTCCATCCGCTCTCGAATTTTAAAAACGGCTCTGTGCAGCGACTGAACCGCCTCTTCTAAAAAAGCGAAAATTTTGGGCCTCTCCTCGCGCAAATGGCCGGAAGGATCAAAAAGATTTGCCTTTTTCATTTTTTGAATCAGCCCATCGACACCGCCGAAGGGGATTTTGCCGAGCTTGCTCAAATGCGTTGCCAAATCGGTGTAATCGGACTTGAGTCCCTTGGACATCCCGAGCACTTTTTGCATGAACCCTTCCACTTGCGCCCGGTGATTGGGAGAAAATTCCAATGCAGGTTCAGACTCATCCAATCTCATATCCAGAAGGTGGTGCAACACTTTTTCAACATCGCTCAAATGGAGTTTTTCTCTCGCAAATGCGGAGATTAGATGGAGATGGAGTGCATTTTCAAACCAGCGCAAGCAGCTGGCCAGCGCAATGATCACTTGCCTTACCCCTTCGACATCGCTGATGCGCCAATCGCCGACAAAGAATCCCTCACCATCGACGACGACGACAGCCGAAGAATCTGCGCTATGCTCGATTGCGCCAATGGAGTCCCCCTCTTTTTTGATCTGCATCCCCTCTTGCGTCAAGAGATCGTATCCAGTGAGATTGAGTGTCGTCCTCGTCCGGGGCAAATGGGTAAATACGGCGTCGCCAAAAAGATCTCTAAAAAGCCATTCGATCTCAATCTGAGAAGCGGGGGGGCCATCGGGTAAATTCCAAACGTGCAGTCCATCGCTCACCCGGGCGCCAAAAGCATCGACCCACCCCCAAAACGAGGCGACTGTGGTGTCGAGATCGGGCGATTTGTGGGCAGTGACAAAATGGGTCCCCTCGTACACTTTTCCCATCCCGATCGGAAAAAGGGCCTGATAGTCGCTCCTCTCTATTTTTTTCCCCACAATTTTGGCGCGCACCTGGAGATTTTCTTCAAAACTCAACCCCGAATAGTGATTGAGCCACATCTCAAAGCTTGAAAAAGTGTAGTGGTGCAAGATGTTTGCCTCATCGACCTTTTTTACAAAATCGAGAACAGCTGCCAAAAGGAAGGAGGGCTCTTTTTCTTTTTGGATCAATCCAAGCAAAGTCTCATTGACGAGATCGGCTCTTTTTTTCTCGATCTTGAGTCCACTTTTTTTGAGTGTTTGGATCGCCTTTTCAACCCCGTCGAAAAGTTTTACAAGAATGAGATGATCGCTCAAAAGTTTTTTCATATCGCCCCATAAAGTCGGATTGAGCAGGACTCGAACCTGCGACCGCCCGCTTAGAAGGCGGGTGCTCTATCCACTGAGCTATCAATCCAAAGCATCCATCTAGGATAACACCCGTCTCCCCTTTTTGACAAGCTGCCCATTCTCTCTTGCATTTAATTAAAATTTAAGACACTCTCTTCTCCTTATGCGAATTTATCTCCTTTTGATCCTTTTTACCTCTCTTTTTGCCGAGGGCGAGACGAGCAAAATCGAGCTAAAGATCACGAACCATACAATCACTCTAGACAAAGGCCCCATCTCCTATATCGCGATCACGGGGAAATGCCCCATCGTGGACGAGGAATACCAGGGCGATCTTTTTTTCATCGCCTATGAGAAACAGGGGGAAGAAAACCGGCCCATCACCTTCTTTTTCCCGGGAGGGCCAGGGGGCGCTGGAACAGTGGAGGCGATTCTCGGGTTGGGCCCGCGGAGATTGCTCACTGCCGAAGAGGGGCGGACCATTTTCCCCCCGTACCAACTCATCGACAACCCCGAAACGCTTCTCGAATCGACCGATCTCGTCTTTGTCGATCCGATCTCCTGTGGATTTAGCAAAGCCCAAAAAGAGGCCGATTTCGATCGGCTGTATAGTGTTGAGGGCGATATTCTTCTCCTAGCTCAATGGATCCACACTCTAATCGACTATTCGGGAAGGTGGAATAGCCCCATCTATCTCGCCGGAAGCAGCTATGGGACCGTTCGCTGTTGTGGGCTGGCGGAGCATTTGCTCAGCTGTGACATCGCCGTCAAAGGGATTATTCTCGATGGCTGCGCGATCGAGTTTTCAACGATCCACTCGCAAAGGGATAAGGCCCTTGCCGATGTTCTTTTCATCCCGACTTGCGCTGCCACCGCCTGGTATCACGGAAGGCTTTGGCCCGAAAAACCGCTTGCCGAAGTGATCGAATGCGCAAAGCACTTTGCCTATAACAAGTATGCCCCTTTTCTCTTGCAGCCCAATCGGCTAGACCCTTTAGAAAAAAACTGTTTTGAAATCGAGCTCGCAGAGCTAATGGGGCTCCCTTTGAACATAGTGCGCAGATACAATCTCAGGATCAACGAATCGATTTTTTGCTCAGAGTTTTTTGGCCCTGAAAGAAAAGTGCTCGGCGGGCTTGATTCCCGTTATGTCGGAGACATTTCGACGATCGATCCTGGCCATTCCCACGATCCGAGTTATCTCGATACATTCGGCGTTTTGCCTGCCTTTCGCCACTATTTGAAAACCGAGTTAGAGACCCATTTCCCCTTCGAGGCCTATGTCTTAAGCTCCCCTAAAATCTTGCACGCTTGGAATTTTGCGACACAAGATAGCGACGGGCTTCCCAGTTTTTTACAAAGACTAAGACACGCGATGGTGATCAACCCTTTGATGAACGTGTTTATTGGCGCAGGCTATTTTGATTGCAGAACCCCTTTCGCTGCGACAGAGTACTGCTTTGACCATCTCGATCTTCCGATTTCCTATAGAAAAAACATCCAATTTGCCTATTACGAAGGGGGGCACGGATTTATCTTCGATTACCCTTTGCTAAAAAAATGGAAAACCGATTTAAGTAACTTTTATGGGCGTTAAAATCGGACTGATCGGCGCTGAAGGGAGGCTTGGTAAAGCGATTTCGCAGCTCTATCCGGTTTTTCCAATTGGGAAAACAACTCCTCGCACCCCGCTCGATTGCGCTGTTTTGATCGATGTCTCTTCTCACAAGGCTCTTTTGGAAAATCTCTCGGCGAAGCGGCCCATCGTGATCGGGACAACGGGACATCTCGATTTGAGTCCGATCGAGGAGGCGAGTCGCCATTTCCCCATTTTTTTTGCCGCCAATTTTAGTTTGGGCGCTGCCATTTTAAATCGGCTTGTGACAATGGTTGCAAAACACTTCCCTTCCGATGTCGATCTGATTGAGATGCACCATACGGGGAAAAAGGATTCCCCCAGCGGAACTGCATTGCACCTCATCAAAAGTGTCAAAGAGGCAAAAATCCATTCCATCCGCTCGGGCAATGCGATGGGCGAACACACGCTGATTTTCAATAACGCCCAAGAGCGGCTCACTCTATCGCACCAGATCCACAGCAGAGAGGCCTTTGCGAAGGGTGCGCTCGCTGCAGCCCATTTCCTCATCGGCAAACCGCCCGGTCTTTACACGATGGACAATTTATTCGAAGAGCTATAACATCTTCCCTTATGCAAGAGTTGGTTCTGCACAAAGTTACAATTGGGGAGAAGCGCCCCCTGACGGTGATTTGCGGCCCCTGCGTCATCGAATCGGAAAATTTTGCCCTCACATTTGCAGATGAATTAAAAACTCTTTTTTCTCAATTTCCGTTCCAGTGGATTTTTAAAGCCTCCTATGACAAGGCGAACCGCTCCTCGATCCGCTCATTTCGGGGACCCGGCTTAGAAAAGGGGCTTAAAATCCTTGCCAAAGTGCAAAAAGAGTTTGACGTCCCCGTTTTGACCGATGTGCACACAGTGGCAGAGGCGAAAGTGGCCGGCTCCATTTGCGATATGATTCAGATCCCCGCCTTTTTATGTCGGCAAACCGACCTTCTCGTTGCCGCGGGCCAAACAGAGGCTGCCGTCAATGTGAAAAAAGGGCAGTTTCTCTCGCCTTGGGATATGAAGAACGTGGTGGAAAAGTTGCTCGAAGTGGGGCAAAAGCGGATCCTTCTCACCGATCGGGGGACCTGTTTTGGCTACAACAACCTCGTGAGCGACCCGCGGGCCATTCCGGTGATGCAATCGTTTGGATTCCCCGTCTGTTTTGACGCGACCCATTCGGCGCAGCTTCCCGGCGGACTTGGAGAGAGGACGGGTGGACAGCGCGAATTTATCCCCACTCTTGCAAAGGCTGCCATTGCCGCCGGCGCAAACGCCCTTTTCATTGAGGCGCACCCAAACCCCTCGCTTGCAAAATCAGATGCGGCAACAGTGATGCCACTGGAGGCTTTGAAAGGGCTTCTCTCCCAACTGGAGAGACTATATGAGGCGGTCCAATGTTTTTCCGTTTTGCCGCTCTGAGCGCGCTCATTTTGGGCCTCGATTTTTGGTATTTTGTCCGCTTAAGCCCAAAGGACCCTGAAATCTATGAAAAACTGATTGCGGAAAGTGTCGAGCTGCGCACCCGAAAGGCGCTAGAAAAAGAGCCGGCATTTCAAAAAAGATATGGCGTTCAAAAAGAGATCTGGAGCCAAAATGAGACGCGCGGCATTTCCATCCAAAGTCTAGAATCAGATTTAACCATTGCCCAAAAAGGGGGGAAAATCGAGGCGATAGAAAAGCTCAAAGAGATCGAGTGCCACACTCTGAATGGAGATGTATTGAGAGCAGATGAGGGGATCTATTCGTACCCATCGCATCAGTTTAGAGCGCAAAATCGGTGTACACTCACGCGCGGACAAAGCCAGATTGAGGGAAGCTCAATCGAGATCGATCTCGAGAAAAACAGATTCCTCCTAGAACAGCCCAAGGGGAGTATCGCTTTCAATAACTTCTCTTTTAGCGCAAAAAAGCTTCTTTGGGAAAAAGAGGAGGAAAAGCTCTATCTCACAGATGAGGTCAAAATTTGGCAGGGAGAAGAATTGACTTTCCTCTCCCAAAATGCGGTTGTACAGATGAGAAAAAAGGAGCCTGCCCTCGTCACTTTGACAAATAACGTCCGGCTCATCTCCTCCTTAATTCAGGGGAAGGAGAGTTTTGCAATGGCAGATAGCCTCACCTATGACCCGATCGAAAAAACCCTCCTCTTTGGCGCGGAAAGAAAGGTGCTCTTTTGGCAAGAGGGGCTATCGATGAGCGCAAAAGAGGTGCTGGTGGGACAAGATCAAACGATCGAAGGGCATGGCGACGTCCACTTCACATTTGATCTTGAAGAACAAAATTTCATCAAAGAGGCGTTTAAACACTATTTATGAACCTCCTCGAAGTAAAAAACCTAGTCAAACGCTACAGTGGCAAACCAGTGGTCAACGGTCTCTCATTTTACGTAGAGCCGGGCGAGGTGGTCGGCCTTTTAGGGCCCAATGGCGCGGGGAAAACAACCGCTTTTTACATGACCATTGGACTCATCCGCCCCGACGAGGGAGAAGTCTACTTCAAAGGGCAAAATATCACCTCTTTGCCCATCCACAAAAGGGCAGAGCTCGGATTCGGCTATCTGGCGCAAGAGCCGTCGATTTTTCGCTCCCTCACTGTGGAAGAAAACATCCTTTGCATCTTAGAGACTTTGCCCGTGAAAGACCTCAAGAAACGGCTCGAGGCGCTCCTCCGAGAACTGCACCTAGAACACTTGCGGGGAGAAATCGCAGTGAGCCTATCGGGGGGAGAAAGGCGCAGACTCGAAATTACCCGGGCCCTTGTGAGGGAGCCCTCGCTTTTATTGCTCGATGAGCCATTTGCCAATATTGATCCTCTGGCGGTTGCCGACGTGAAACACCTAATCCACCTGCTCAAACAAAAGGGGATCAGCATTTTGATCACCGATCACAACGCGAGGGAGATTTTTTCCATTGTCGATCGCTCCTATCTCATCCAAGAGGGAAAAGTGCTCCTTTCGGGCGGGGCCCAAGCGCTGATTGATGATCCGCGGGCGCGCAGCACCTATTTAGGGGAAGATTTTCGATTGTAGCAAGGACCTTGTCGACACTCAAAGTGGCAAGGCAATCGCTCATTTTACTTCCGCCACACCCATCCAGATGACAGGGGCGACAGCTCCAATTTTGAGCGATCACTTTAGCAAAGGGATTGCGCCAAGGGCCCCAAGTCTGATCCGATGTGGGGCCAAAAAGGGCAACGACCGGCTTTTTAAGGGCGTTTGCGATGTGAAAAACCAGACTATCGACACAGATTAAAAGATCTGACATCTGCACAAGGGCGACAAGCTCTTTAAGGCTCACCTGCCCGCTCAGATCGAGCGCGTTGAGCCCGGAAGCGATCTGTTGAATCATTTCTCTTTCCAAGGGGTCGGGGCCCGAGGTGAAGACGAGCTGTCTCCCTTGCCGCAGCAGCGCTTCGGCAAGCTGCCTCATTTGAAGGGCGGGCCAGCATTTGAAGCGCCACCTGGAGGTGGGGTGGATGAGGGTGAAGGGGGGCTGGATGAATGAGCCCATCTTTTTCTTTGAGGTCTCATCGACGGCCAAAAAGAGCTCTCTTTGCCCCATTTCTGGAAAGAGGCCGACCCGTCTTAAAACGTCCAAATTGCGCTCGACCGTGTGTCTCGGGGTTGGGCAGTGTTTAACGAGGTGTGTATAGAGTTTTTTTTGCCATTTCCCTTTGGGCTCGAATCCGACCCTCATTTTGGCCCCCGAAATTTTTGCGGCGATGGCCCCCCGATCTCCCTCGGTCAAATTGATGACCCAGTCGTAGCCATTCCGCCGGATCTGTTTAAAAAGGGCCCACTCTTTTTGGAGCCTCGCAAAAAGCCCTAAGTTTTTCCATCCACGCTCATACCCGATGAGCTGATGGATTGCGGGATGCCCGTCTAATAAGGGGAAGGCTTCTGTATAGACGTAGGCGTCGATATCTGCCTCGGGAAATCTTTTTTTCAAACAGCTAAAAACGGGTCCCGTCAAAAGGACATCGCCGAGCTGTCTAAGTTTGACGACAAGAATTTTTTTAACTCCGTCGTGGGTTGGATATCCGCCATAGGTCATCGATTACCTCCTAAAAACAGCCCATTTTAAATTTTTTCCCGATTTTCCAATAGAAATTCGTGAGATTTATTGCCGCCTTGAGTTACAATGTCACTACAATTAAATACCTGAATGGAGATTCTAGATGGCGCAGGCAAGTGTTCAAACAATAGAGCAAACACTATCGATTATCAAGCCCGATGCGGTTGGGCAAAACATGATTGGCAATATCATTGAATATTTTGAAAGAGAGGGGCTGAATGTGACAGCAGCGAAAATGCTCCACTTGAGCGCTGATCAGGCAAAATCGTTTTATCAGGTCCACAAAGACCGTCCCTTTTTCGGCGAGTTGATCGAATTTATGACCTCAGGACCTGTTTTAGTGATGGTACTCGAGGGGGAAAATGCGGTCGCCCGCAATCGACAAATCATGGGAGCAACCGACCCGATGAAGGCAGCGGCCGGCACTGTGAGAGCCGATTTTGCAACTTCGATCGACCGAAATGCGGTCCACGGATCGGACACTTTTGACAATGCGAAAGGAGAAATCGCCTTCTTTTTCAAACCAAATGAGATTTTCCCGAGGAGATAAAAGTTACGAGGGGTCCTCAGCAGAAAGGTTGCTTTTTTCGTCATCTCCGAACTCTCCAAGAGCAAGACTCCCATCTACAATGGAAGGTGCTTCCTCGTCTAGTTCCTCGAGTCTCTCTGAGATGTCTGCAATTTTCCCGTGCATTTTTTCGATTTGATCGATCATTGTTGGCCCGTCGATTTTAGGGAAATTTTTTACAGTATAGTGATTTCTATCGCCGCAAGAAAAACAACAAAACCCACGATTAGAACTGATCAGTAGGCCAGAGACTATTTCCTGAAGCTTTGTACCGAAATTTTCCAATGCCTCATTTGAGAGGAGCAAGATTTTACCTTTTAAGGCGTTATCGAGAAAAAAAGCGGAAAATTGGGCTTGGATTTTATTTTTTCCATCAATAGAGAACTCTCCTTCAGGATTCACTTTCTTGAGAGCCTCATTTGCCCGTGCCAATATCCAATCTGAAAAATGGTTGAAAAATGGACCAATGCGCTGTACTTCGTCCCAAATTTTTCGAATGATTTTTTTTTGATTTTCCGGTGTTTTTTGAAGCCCTTCCACATCGCTTAGCCATTGATCGCACGCAGCTTCAATGTGTTGGAAATCTTCCGGATTGGCTAGTGAATATTGCTCAAGACTCTTTTTAGCGAAGCTCACTCCATCTTGAAAATCTTTAATCGTTTTTTGTGTCCCAATCATACCCGCCCCCTTTGAGACCCCAAAAAATAAAGATTCCCTTCAAATTGTGTCAACGAAAAAAGCGAAAGATGCGTGCCAAAAAACCTACTTTATCTTCATCCCGCTTAGCTTGTAGTGGGGGGCGCGCTTTTAAGATCTCTGAGGTGCGCTCTATTTCTTTCTCAAGCCGTTGGATCGCGGCTGTCGCCTCAGCGATCTGTCCTTGCAAGCCCAAAGCCGGGTTTTGCACTTGTCGATAGGAGAGCTGGTGCCAATTAAATTTTGCAACATCTAACTCTTCAACTAAATCATATAAACTTCGAATCATAAACACCTTATTAAATTATATTAACTATTATAACATAATAACTATTTTAATTTAACAGAATGCTAATGTACTTACAGTCAAATACTTGCGATTTCGAGTAGTTCTCTGGGGAGTTCCTTTAAGAAGCGAGACGGTCTCATGAAGCGGGCGCTTCCCCACATGAAGCGGTAGATTGTGGAGCAGAGGTAGAGCTTTTTTTTGGCGCGGGTCATTCCGACGTAGCAGAGTCTTCTCTCCTCTTCGATGGCTTTGGGGTCTTCTTTGGTGTTGATGTGGGGGAAGAGGTCTTCTTCAAGGCCGACGATGAAGACCACTTCGAACTCGAGTCCTTTGCTATTGTGAAGCGTCATTAACTTGATACTTGGGGCAAAATGATTTTCTTCGATGTTCATTCGAAGGGACAATTCTTCTAGGAATTTGACAAGGGATGGGGCTTCATTTTCCTTTTCCCATTCGGCAGCCTTACTGATGAGTTCGTTGAGGTTTTCTTTCCGATCTTGGAGTGTTTCAAAATCTTCTTCTAAGATTTTGAGGTATTTTGTTTCATTGATGACAGCTTGGATTAACTCATGCAAATTGCAAGAGGCCCTTTTTTGTCGAAGCGCGTGGATCAATTGGATGTAATTGCGCAGGGCCTCTTTTTGTTTAGGGGGAAGTTTAAAAGAGCTTGGCTGATCCAGGACCATTTCGCAAAAGGAGAAAATGGGCATTTGTCTAGAGGCGGCGATTTCGATCCATTTTTCAAGGGTTGCTTTGCCGATGCCCCGTTTTGGGAGATGGATTGTGCGCAAGAAGGAGATGAGATCCGCGTTCGAGATGACCATTTTTAAAAAGGCCAAAACATCTTTAATTTCGCGTCTTTGGTAAAAGGAGAGTCCGCCGATGATCTGATAAGGGATTCTCAAGGATAAAAGGGCATCTTCAAAGGCTCTTGATTGGGCATTGGTCCGATAGAAAACGGCCATTTCGTCGAATGGGTGACGGATTTCCTCTTTTAGGATTGAATTTGCGACGAAGGTGGCCTCTTTTTTTTCATTTTGAGCGACAAAGAGAGTGATTTTTTCTCCTTCGCCGAGGGCGCTCCAGAGTTTTTTATCGAATCTTTCTGAATTGTGAGATATGAGCGCATTGGCCGCTTGCAAGATCCGGTGGGTGCTCCGATAATTTTGATCGAGCAAAATCACTTGGGCGCTTGCGAAATCAGATTCAAAATTGAGAATGTTTTGGTACTGTGCGCCTCGCCAAGAGTAGATTGATTGGTCGGGATCTCCGACGGCAAAGATATTTTGGTGTTTTTCGACGAGGATTTTTGCGAGGGTATATTGGGCAAAGTTTGTATCTTGGTATTCGTCGATGAGGACAAAAAGCCATCGGTTTTGAATTTCTTCGCGCACCTTAGGATCTATTTTAAGCAACTTGACGCTCAAATAGAGAAGATCGTCAAAATCGAGGGCGTTGCACTCTTTGAGTTTTTGTTGATAAAGCTGATAGAGTGGGGCGATCTCTCGATCTGCATTTTCGGGATCTACGAGATCATTTTTGCAAGTGGAGATGAGGTGTTTTGCCTTTTTAAAAAACGATTTATCTCCGTGCAATTGGAGTTGATTCAGACAGTTCCTTAAGAGTTTTTCGCTATCTTCTTCGTCGTAAATGGCAAAGTCGCTGCTAAAGCCGAGAGCTGGGATCATTTCGCGCAAAATGCGAGCTCCCAGGCTGTGAAAAGTGGAGGCGAGGACATGGGCATTTTTCAAAGTGCGGATGCGGTTTTTCATTTCTTCTGCGGCTTTATTCGTGAAGGTGAGGGCCAAGATATTAGAGGGAAGCGTGCCGAGCTCCAACAGGTGGGCAATTCGGTATGTGACAACGCGGGTTTTCCCAGAGCCTGCCCCCGCCAACACAAGGAGCGGGCCCCCTACATGCAAAACGGCCCTTTCTTGACTTTCATTGAGCTTGGTAGAGACCAGGTGATTCATGGGCTTTAGTTTAGGAGTTATCAGGCAATAAAGTAAACCATGAGGATTGTCTTGTAAGGCCAAAGTTGTATTGTTACCAGTGCGCCAAAGTTAATCGGTCTAGACGGTGTTGCCTTTAGTACCCAAGGTTTTACAGAACAGAAATATATGGTTGACTAAAATTCTTTCTTTTGAAAAAGTTTTCTTTAAAAAAAGGGAATGCTGTGGACGTAGACGCCATTTCAGAAGCTGATGATTTATTGAATTTGGATCCTAACTTTAGAGCTAACCAAATCTCAATGACAGATCAGAAAATCTTATCTATTGCTCAACAGATTTTGCGGAGCTATCCTCTGTCTGGTGTTTGTTTAAATCTAAATGGAAAAGAGGTCACTGTTTACTCTAAGGGATCTTGGTTTGGCTTTGTTATAGGCGGTGTTATCGCAGCAGTTGGGGCCGTGATTACCCCCATAGCGCCCGTAACAGGTCCCGTACTAATAGGAGTCGGTACTTCTATGATAGGTGCAGCGATCCAGCAAACTGCAAACGAAGAACTCAATTCACAACCTTCTAAAAAAGAAGATCTGGGTTTTGAAGAAAAGGATAATTGATGATATCAAAAAATACTGTTCTTGTCCTATTACAACTCTTAATCATCATTCCGATCTTTGCCTACGCTATTCAGAAAATCATTGATGTAGCGATTAAAATATGGAAAAAGGATGACTTTCGGAAGAAATGGTTATTGACCTATATCATTTTAGTTGTTTTTTGCATTTGGTTCTTAAGTTTAGGAATAATTAAACTTTAAGCCGTGACAATCGGAAAATGAACTGTCGAAAATTGGACTTGATCTAGGGGAAATTGGACGGTGTGCCACAACCAAAAGAGGCCATTTCTACTTAGCAAAAGGCAGACATTTCAATAAATAACTTTTGGGGCTGCATAAAGAAAAAACCATTTGAAAACATCAAACTCTCTTCTTAAGTACGAATATATAGTAAGGAGAATAATCGCTTTCATCTCTCCACATGCAATTATCTTCTTTTTTCCCTAATGGCTTAATGCATTGACTGACGACGAACCCACTCTTCTCAAAAAACCTCAAGTAGTCCTTATGAAGCCAATTGTAATCATAAAATTCAGCTCCCACATCTTTAATTCTAATCTTATTTAAAGCACCACTTGTAGTATCTCTATTTTCACGAAAATCCGTTTCATAAGAGACCCACCTTCTCTTTGGATCATGCATATTTTCATTTCCTGTTGAAATAATTACAGACCCATCTTCTTTCAAGACTCTATTCATTTCTTTTAACACATTAATCATATCATCTTCTGAAGAGATAACTAACAGAACGAAACTCGAAAAAACAAAATTACAAGACATGTCTTCAACTGGAATCACGCCGCTTTCAATTTTCACAAATTTATTGTTAAACCCAAACGATCGATCGACTTCTCTTGCGCTCGTTATCATTTTATCACTAACGTCCACTCCTATGGGATTCATTCCCATTGAATTTAAAAATCTAGTGGACCTGCCAGCCCCACAACCGTAATCTATTCCATTTGTACCGCGGACATACTTTTGGAACAAAGCAGGAACATCCCGAAAAGCCAGCCACGTTGTCCCATATTTACAATCAAACCTTGAATATTTCTTGACGTTTTCTTCATCGTCATTCATCTGTTCAGGTTTTAAACTTTCAACACTACTAACCACACCCAAGCTCATAAGAACCAACAATTTGTTTTTACACAATCAATATAAATTACCAAACAAATGAAATCAATGCTAAAACCACCAAAAATGAGATAACGCTCGCTAAACAACAATATTTATTCATATCCATCAACCTTGTTTCGTGGTAAATTTTATTTAATGTTCGGTTTAAAGTAAAGTGGAAATTTAAACACAAACATCAAATAAAACCATTTCAGGAAACGGAATTTATCATTAACACTTAATATATTTCATGATGCCGCTTCATAGACATTGTCTTAATAGTTTAAAATCGTGACACTTAAGAATGAATAACAAAAAAAAACGAAACACATTATACCAATACATGAAAACTTGGATTAAATTTTATTTGACGCAATAATAAAAAATTTGATATTATATTTGCAACTAATCCAAACGGAGTAAATTTAAATGCAGACTACATCATCCAAGTCCCCACTGATATATTGGGATAACAACATAAACGCCCCTCCCGCATTAATTCGATATATTAAAAACTGTATTATAAATAATAACTATCCCGATGATTCTTGCTGGGCGACAACCGCCAGGAAAACTACACGGTTATGTGCGATTTTTCTAGCGGCATGTGCACAAGGTGGGATGATAAATATAAATTATGACGCCGCTGACGGTAATGAAGGACTAGGGGTTGTATTAACAGCTTCAAACCTAACTACATTTGGATCCTTTTACGCATATTGTTCGTGGTTAGTCCTTGAAGACGCGTTTAAAACATCTACTCCAGAAGAAGTCGAAATCTTTCGCTCCCAACTACCAAATTGGGTCCGCACTTCACTAAAAATTTGCACGGCGTTAATAGGCGCTTTTTCTCAAATACCCATGGCCTACGCTACTTATAAGGCAAACAGTAATAGTTTGTTTTTTGCAATAACCAGATTCCTAGATGCCGGATTACCCATAAGATCATTATATTTAGGAGCCAGAGCGCTATTAAAAAATTTAAACTTAAGTCCGATAGAGAGAAACTTAGAAAAATCAAGAGATAGTTTTCTTTCGATCCTTAGAAACAAGAAGTCATCCCTCCCTTATCATCATGAAGGCCTAGTAGAAAATGAAGGCTTACTAGAAATGATGCAGGTAAATAAACTAGAATCGGATGATATTTCAGTAGATTCAGGCCAAGAACAAGATTACCTGAGAACATTGCTCACAATTTCTAATGAAAACCTACCCCCAGAAGCACCCCTCATCAAAACCTCTCAGAAAGTGATGCATTATATTGGCCATTTATCTAATTTATTCGTAATGGCGCTGTATGGCATTATTACATATCACGCAATGTCCTTAATAACCGATAATGAGGAGCTTAAAATTCTTTCTGTAATCGTAGTTATTGCATGTAAATTTTATCTTTGGAAAGAATCAATATCACAAGCAGGCAAGCAACTACCTAATGATCTAGCACGCATCTGTGGAGTACAGCCTAAGCCTACAATATCACAAGCTTTTATGCCGAAAACTGATGCTGTTGCGACTTGTCTTTCATATGCGGTGGGAGCATTTTCTTACGGGTCAATGAAATATTTTTGCAATTTATACAATTTAGGTACATTTTTCACTTTTGCCTCATCTTCAGCAACTGCTCTATTGGCAGTGAATACATTTTCAACCCTAAAAAAAGGAGCTATTCAAAAATGTCTCTCTAAATTTGGCACCCAGGAGCAAAAAAATGTTATTGATATTTCTAACAAGATTGACAAACTTTTAGTCGCTATTGAAGATACAAACCGATTTGAATGGGCAAAATTTGTTTCTTGGTTACCGGATAACCTACGCGTCCTGTTCTGCCCACAAGAGCTGAATGAAAATGACATCTTAAATTATATAAGAAGCGAAAAAAAACACGATCTGAAAATAACTCAAACAAACTACAACTCAATTAAGTAAAACACCAAATTAAAGGCGTTCTCGTCGAGCGCTCATTTCATTGTTTCTATTACTCCCCCATTCAATCTCAACCTAAAAACACAAGCAATTTAATTTCAGAATCTTACACAAACATCGCAAAGTTTTCTACACAAAGAATTCGAAATATTCTATTAGGAATAATACGAGTCGCTTAGCAGGAAAGTGATGGCACGGCAAAATAAATTACTAATCTACGAAAAATACTCTGAAATTCTAGATGGAATATTTATTTATCAAAACCAGCAGGTGGAAATAAGAGAAATGTGTTTAAGAATAATGTTAGGTACGTTCGCATTGGTAGGAGGCTTGTTATTTGTAAAAGTCGATTTATCCAGTCAAATAATATTGATAATGAACTCAGCATTCCCGATTTTATCATTAATAATAGTAACCGTGAGTTTAACAATTGACTTGGTTTATAAAGAGAGGTTGAAGCTAGCTTTTGCTAGTGAAGCTTTAAGGCTTGAAAGCGACCATTCCTGGTTACCTAAGTTTCACTATTCATTATTGAGTGGGAAAAGACAAGAAAAACTAGCCGCAAGCGGGCAAATTGTATATTACTTTGGTTGTTCTGGATTGTTGCTTCTTTTATCAGCAATTTCTTTAGCTTTAGATCCTCTTTTCTCATCTTTAATATCGAAGATTTTTATTTTTTTAGCATACACTTTCTTCTATTTTTTATACTCCCTTGTCATGTCAAAAATCGTTAAACGAACTGAAGATATCCTGGAGATGTTTAATGGATGATTACCAAAATTTATTCAAGCTATTAGACGAAGAAATTTCAAACGATTTACACACCAAAGGAAAACAATACATCGACCATTTTAGCGCAATAAAAATGCGATATAAAAAATTCGCCTTAACTTGGGCCACAGCCTATCTTTTTGGGTTATTTTATATATGTATTTACGAACAAGAAATAGTTCACATCAACAAATATAACATCATAGCTTTCGCCACTCTATTTACCGTTTTAAGCATAAAACTAATTCAGTTTCTAGACATTAACATCGGACACGAACAATTAAGAAATATTTTTAAGTATTTACTGTTATATGAAAGAAATAAGGATGCGTTAATTAGGCCGTATACTAAAATCGAGCACATTTTATACAAAAACAATTTCGATCCAGTATTTATAGATTTTTCATTTTATCTTTCAATCAATTTCGGCATCACTGTACTCGGAATACTAGCCCTAATCCTCAAAATAAAAACCGAGTTCTTAATTAATCTGATCATTTCCATAGCTTTCATTTTCTTGTTTTTAATATGGCAAATCTTAACTTTAATATACCTTATTTCTAGACGACACAAAAAAGATAAAGTGGTCTGATATCGAAACCTGCAAAAAATTCAGCCAAGTAAGGTCGCCCCGGACCTTTTTCTCGATTCCGCAGCCTCCATCGTTGCCCATGGTTTTACCATGAGCCCCCTCCTTCGGAGCGCTTTGCTTCAATCTAGCTTTCACACCCCTTCCGACGAAGCGTCGGTGGGGACCCCGTGTATTGCCTCGCTAGCGCACTTTGTCTCATTTTTGCCTAGCGGGTTATTAGTGGGATAAGCTCACGATATTACCCCGCATTTAAAAAATAATTACGTTTATTTTGTTTTGTTGTTTTGTTATAATAATAAAATATGTCAATTTATATAAAAGATAGTAATTTGTTGAGTGATTTTGATTCGGCTGCAAAGAGTCTATGGGCTGCGCAAGAGAGCCATCCCGAAATCATTGTGCGTCATTTTTGGGATCTCATCTCCCATGAAAACAGGCCGATTCAAAGGTATTGGCAAAAAATCTCGTCGAAGCTTTTGGCATTAGGTTCAAACGAAACGGATCAATTAATTGCATCGTGTATTAAAACGACAAAGATTTTTTTAAGTCATTTAAATGCTTTGGAGTTGAGGATTCGTTCTCAAACAATAGAGGGTCTGATCAAGTCGATTAAAACAGGCGTATTCGACTCGGGACTTGAAAAAAAAGAAAGAAGATTAGAACGAATTCACTCTTTAAAAAAAGAGATTCTCTGGTTAATCAAAATATTGAAGATTAATCAAACCCCGACAATAACACTAAAAGACCTGTTGGGCACTGATCGAGATGATGTGAAAGAGGAGAGCTCTCCCTCCCCGACAAAAAATTCTGGCGCTCCAGCGTCCTTCCCCGGACGGATGTGGGAATTCTTCTGTGAAAAAATCTTCGGGGCGCCCCCTAAAAAAGCTTTAATATAAATCGAAGATCTTGTAAAAGGTTCAGCGCTTTAATCATCTTTAACCAAAGAGGTATCCGTATGAGCATATCCCCAGTAAAAAATACCCATCTAGAAAAGCAGTACATGACCCAAATTACAACGGCAGAGCAGAACTATGAAAAATGGCACCTTGAATATGAGAGTCTTCCTATTGATTTTGGCGCTAAGGTATGGACGGTTGAAACTGACTCTGATCTAGCATTAGAGATAGATCAATTCATTGCCTATGAACAGCAAATGAATCGTCTTTTCGTGGCTACCGAAGAGCATCAGAAATTGCTAGGCGCTGTCAGAGCGACTCATTTAGACTCGACGCAACTTGCCTTGCTCTCCCCTTTAGGAGTAGACGTTGAGGAGATCTTAAAAAAATTCACAGATTTTAAAAATCAGGAAGCTCCTGTTTGTGATCGATGGAAAAAACTCGTCGATCTAAGTGCGAAAACCAAGCAAATATTTCATGAGATGAGCGAAAAGTTTGAAGAAGCTTATAACTCCTATAAAATTCAAACGACTCAGGAAAATTCTTCTCCTACAAGCTTCGTGTGGAGTCTAATGAAGTCCACCGCAACCCTATTTTCACCCAGTAAAAAAGAAGAGACTTTCGATAGTCTAATTGAGAACCGAAAAGCCGTCTTTCAAGCGCAACCCTCAAATCCCGGTGAAGAAAAAAAGCTCCCATGAAGAAGGGGGGCAATCCCCCTTTTCCTTAAAAACCTTGTTAAACAACATGGTAGATGGCTGAGGCCCCCTAAAATACTGTGAAATCTGTTGTCCATAAACCATCCAAAATCCTATCCTTGCAGCCATGAATTTTGTCCCACCTCTTCAAGAGATGTGTTTCGCCCCCGCTGTAAACAGATATTTTAATGATCCTGCGCCACCTGAAGAGGCTGTCCTCTCCCAGGTGCTCCGGAACACCTATCACAAAATCCGGGAGGATCAAAATGGGCGAATAAAAGAGGTCAGAGAGCGGACGATGGCTCAATTGAAGACCTTCTTTGAAGCGGCAAGGAAATCTGTCGAGTTAGAAAGACTGCAAGAACAATTGCGAATAAATGGATCCTTTGGAAATGAGTGGCTTTCAGAGATGTATCAAAATGGCGCTTATGATTTCAGTTTGTATGTATATTATCATTCTGTCTATGGCAATAAAGAGGAAATTCAGAAGCTCAAAGAACACTGGCTTCAAAAAGTCAAGGCCGATTTCGAAGAGGGCAAGCCCCATTCATTCCCAATGATGGCCACTTGGATCAGCGAAAGAGAAATTTCCTGCGCTGGATCGGAACCGCTATTTGACGATCCTAAGATTTTTCTCCCCCTCTTAAAAAAGCTGGCTTACTTAGGTGTGACGGAAGCGCAAGACACATTGAGCTCGGCCTATCAATATAATGAGCTAGGTGCCGATGAAAGTACGATTCAACTAAACCTATCGGTTGAAGATCGGATCGCCGGGCTCTGGGAGCTCGTCTTCTGGGGACATGCATATAGCAAATATACTCTTGGATCTTTCTACTTCCGGAATAATTTGAATAAAGGAATGTATTCCATTCTAGAGGATGCGCGAAGAAAGGGAATGGAAAAACTCATTGAAATAGAAGGAAATATACCAAATGGCCAAATTACCGCCCATTTTGCCAAAAATTGTATCGGAGATTTAAAGTGCAATTATTCTTTAGAGGAAAGACTTTCCCATTTGACGAAAAAAGCGAAGAATGGAAACTGGCAGGCATTTGAGTTTCTTCGGGAAATCTACCATACGGGCAAAATGCCAAACGATGACCTTTCGCTCGAATTGAACGAAGAGCAACGTAAGGATCATTTTCAAGAACTGAGAACGGAAAAAAATGAGACTCTTTATCGCGATTTCTTAGCTCTTTCTCTCATTGATCCAACACCACTATTTCCCTGCCAACTTACCGAGATTCAAAGAGTAGAGGCTCTAGCCCAACAATTATCCTCTGAAAGAGGTTCTCGTGGGCTCGTCATCCACACCCTAGAGAGATGTTACCTTCGAAATCGTTGGAAGGATGGACAACAACTCGGGATTCCCTTTGAAACCCGTTTGAAGAATTTGGAAGAGCTTGCCTCAATACACAAAGCTCGGGACGCAATATGGGCTGTAGCTGCCTTTTATCTTCCCGATCTACTTAGCGAGTATGTCATTGACGAGATTGAGCAGATTCCTGAAGAACTAGAGATCCAAAAGCGAGATGAAATCCCTTACGAAGAAAGATTCAGACACATATTCAATCTTGCAATCCAAGGCGAGCATTGGAATTTTATTCAAGAAATTATTCAGCCTCAATTAACAAACCAGACACTCAAGGAAATAGTTACACTTCTAATAAGTCATCTGGAATCTATTCGGTACTTTTATTAAACGCCGATTTGAGTTGATCTAGCTCAGACAAAAGCTCTTTCGGCATCTGTTCTTTGAATATTTTGAAATAGGAGGTGAGCTCTTCTGCCTCTTCTTTCCATGCTTTTGCATCCACCTCAAAAAGTCTTTTCTCATCGACATTGAGCCCGCTCAAATCAAGCGTCTCGGGAAGGAAGCCGATCGCCGTTTTCCTTGCTGAGGCCAAATTGGAGCTCCTTTCAAAAATCCATTTCAAAACGCGCGCATTTTCCCCAAATCCAGGCCACACATATTTTCCTTTGCCATCTTTCAAAAACCAGTTCACATAGTAAATGCGCGGCAGTTGATTGGACCTCTTTCCCATGTTAAGCCAGTGAGCAAAATAATCGCCCATATTGTAGCCGCAAAAAGGGAGCATCGCGAAGGGATCGTGGCGCAATTTGCCCACTTCTCCTTTAGCTGCAGCGGTCGTTTCGGACGAGACGCTCGCTCCGAAAAAAACTCCGTGTTGCCAGTTAAACGCCTCGCGCACTAAAGGGATGACGCTACTGCGCCTTCCCCCGAAAATGATGGCGGAAATCGGCACCCCAATCGGATTTTCGGCCTCTTTGGAATAGATAGGGTTTTGCTTAGCGCAAACGGTAAAGCGGGAATTGGGATGGGCTGCCGGTTTTTTCGATTCGGGATCCCAGGGCTCTCCTAGCCAAGAGATGAGCCCCTTGGGGGCCTCCTTCCCTATCCCTTCCCACCAAACATCTTTGTCAGGAGTGAGGGCCACGTTGGTGAAAAGGGTATTTTTCGCAATGGTCTTCATCGCATTGGGATTGGATTGCATCGATGTGCCCGGCGCCACTCCAAAATAGCCCGCCTCGGGATTGATCGCGTAGAGTCTCCCATCCTCGCCAAAGTGCATCCAAGCGATATCGTCCCCCACGCATTCGACTTTCCACCCGGGAAGTGTCGGCGTCAACATCGCGAGATTGGTCTTGCCACAAGCACTCGGGAAAGAGGCGGCGATATACTTTTTTTCCCCTTTAGGATTGGTCAAACCGAGAATCAGCATATGCTCCGCAAGCCACCCCTCATCGCAGCCCAACACACTTGCAATCCTCAAAGCAAAGCACTTTTTCCCAAGAAGTGCATTCCCCCCATAGCCGCTTCCAAAAGACCAAATCAGCCTCTCTTCAGGGAAATGGGCGATGATCCTCTTCTTTGGGTTGCAGGGCCACGCCATCTCTTTTTCCCCCTCTTTCAAAGGAACTCCCACAGAGTGGACCCCTAAAACAAAATCCCCTTTTTCGATATTCGGCTCGATGCGGGTCATCAATTTCATATTGAGAACCACATAAGGAGAATCGGTCAACTCAATGCCCCTCCTCGCGTAGGGAGAGTGAATAGGCCCCATGCAATAGGGAATCACATACATCGTCCTCCCCCGCATACATCCCGAAAAAAGGCTCTGCAATTGGATTTTTGTCTCTTTTGGATCTTTCCAATTGTTTGTAGGGCCCGCTTCCTCTTTTGTCTTGGAACAGATAAATGTTGACTCTTCTACTCTTGCCACATCGTCGGGATCAGAGTGACACCAAAAACTCCCCGGGCGCTGCAAGGGAATAAACGTCCCTTGCACTACCATCTCTTTGGCAATTTGGTCGAATTCGTACTGTGATCCGTCGCAAAGATGGACCCGAGAGGGCTTACACAAAGCGGCCATCTCCTCGATCCACAGCTTCACATCAAAGAGACTTTTTCTTTTTGAATTTGTCGAGATATTCAAGAGCCTTTCCCGTTCCTAAACAGACAGCGAGAAGCGGATTTGGCGCAACACAAACGGGAAGCCCCGTCTCCTTGATGAGCGCCTTATCGAGCCCTTTCATGAGAGCGCCGCCACCCGCAAGAACCATTCCCCTCTCCACGAGATCAGCGGCGAGCTCCGGAGGGCATTTTTCTAATGTTAATTTGACACTTTCGATGATTTGTTGGATCGGCTCTGCCAAACATTCGCGAATCTCAACAGAATTGATCCGCTTTGTGATCGGAAGACCTGCCACCTGATCTCGGCCCCGCACTTCCATCTCGAGCTCATTATTGCCGAGCGGATAGGCAGACCCAATCGTTATCTTGATCTCTTCCGCAGTTCTCGGGCCGATCATCAAATTGTAGGTGCGCCGCATGTAATTCATAATGCAATCGTCAAACTCATCTCCCGCAATGCGCAAAGAGCGCGACTCGACGATTCCGCCGAGAGAAATAATCGCAATTTCGGTCGTACCACCCCCGATGTCGATGATCATATTGCCCGACGGTTCGTGCACAGGCAAATCCACTCCAATCGCAGCCGCCATCGGCTCTTCGATGAGGATCACCTCTTGCGCCCCCGCATGGAGCGCAGAATCTTCGACCGCCCTTTTTTCAACACCCGTGATTCCGGATGGAACTGCGATCAAAATGCGCGGGCGGAAAAGACTTCTCGCCGGATTGACCCGCTTAATCAGCGCCTTCAACATCCCTTCGGCAATTTCAAAATCGGCAATCACCCCATCTTTCATCGGGCGCACAGCGTGGATTTTGCGCGGAGTTTTTCCGAGCATCGCCTTTGCCTTGTGGCCGACAGCGAGCACCTCATTCGTGAGCGAATCGACCGCAACAACCGAAGGCTCTGCTAAGACAATTCCCTTGCCGCGCACGTAGACGAGCGTGTTGGCCGTCCCGAGATCGATGCCGATGTCGCTTGAAAAAATTCCCGAAAAGCGATGGAATTTCTTTCGGACTCTTGTTTTCAGTTCTTTGAGGATTCGAAGGGCCTGCTCTGCTGTTTCATTCATGGTTTTTTACGTCTGTAAAAGTTCTAAAACATCTTCCCACGTGAGTTTGGCGATTGCCTCATCATCGCAGCTTACGACTTTCTTGACCAATCCTTTTTTCTTCCGCTGCATTTCGACGATTTTTTCTTCAATTGTATTCAAGGTGATCAATTTGTAAGAAGAGACCGAATTTTTTTGTCCAATGCGGTGGACCCGATCGGTCGCCTGATTTTCAACAGCTGGGTTCCACCACATGTCGTAGTGGATCACCGTATCAGCTCCCACCAAATTCAATCCTGTTCCCCCCGCTTTGAGCGAAACTAAAAAGACTGGAATTTTCGCATCGCCGTTAAATTCTTTGACGATCTCCAATCGATTTTTTGTGCTTCCGTCGAGATACGAAAACCGGATTCCCCTTTGCTCAAAATCTTCGCGCATGATCTGGAGCATCCGCGTGTATTGGCTAAAGATGACTGTTTTGTGCTGGCTTTCGACCAGTGTTTGGAGCAGCTCTAAGAGCATGTCGTATTTTGAAGAGTCGCCCATTTCGGCTTTTTCTTTTGCAAAAATGGCCGGATGGCAACAGATTTGCTTGAGTCTCGTCAGCGTCGCCAAAACGTGGATTTGCACTTTGTCAAATCCATCGCGCGCAACCAGTTTTGCAAGTTCATCGCGCGCAGAGGCGGCGTACGATCTGTAGAGTTCCAGCTGCACGTCGGAGAGTTGGCAGTGGTAGACAATTTCTGAAACGGGAGGCAAATCGTGGAGCACATCGCTTTTCATGCGGCGCAAGATGAAGGGAGAGACTTTTTTCTTGAGATACTCGATATTTTGCACCTGCTGATCGCCAGAAACGCGGACGTAGTTTTCGATAAACCGATCGTACGTGCTGAGAAAACCGGGCATGAGAAAATCCATCAAGCTCCAAAGTTCATCGAGCGAATTTTCAATCGGCGTTCCAGTTAAAATCAGCCGATGCGCTGCCTGGATCATTTTCACCGATTTCGCATTGCGAGTGCCCCGGTTTTTAATGTGCTGCGCCTCATCCAAAATCGCATAGGAAAAAGGCATTTGGCTATAGATCTCAATATCTTTTTGCAAAAGGGTGTACGAGGTGATGATCACGTCGAATTCGCCCATTTTGGCCAAATTCTTTTTGCGCGCGCTCGGAATCCCGTCGACCACAATCGCCTTCAACTTGGGATTGAACCTGTGAAGCTCCTCTTTCCAATTGTAAAGGAGCGATGTGGGACAGACGATGAGCGTTTTTGCCGCCGGATCGTTCTTGTGATTCTGAGTGATCGCCACAATCGCTTGCACCGTTTTTCCAAGGCCCATGTCGTCCGCCAAAATGCCGTTGAGATACATTCGGCGCAGCCGCTCGAGCCAGTGAACTCCCTCTTCTTGGTAGGGCCTTAAATCTGCCTTCACCTCTTTGGGAAAGGGCGATGGGGTGATTTGCACTTGACCGAGCATCTGAGAGCGGATCTCGAGCAGTTTAGGAGACATCGTAAATTCGACGGGAAGCCCATCAAATGCCTTTGGATCGATTGTCGCTAAATTCCAAAGCGGCTTTTTCTCCTTGTGATCGTCCAATTTCTTAATTCCGAGCTCCTCAAAAAGCTGCACCAATCTCGCAATTCTCTCCAAATCGAGAACCAAAATTTTTGAAAACCGGGAAATGTGCTCTTTGCCCCTTTTCGCATCGAGCTCCAAATAGGATCTCTTCGCCGCCAAACACTCCCAAAGAAGCTCGAGTTTCACTCCCCTCAAAGAGCCATTGACCTTCAGATCGATGTCGTAATACCCGATCGCCTCGCTCGCGTCGAGCTTCAGCTTGAACGCCGTCTCATCATAGATGAATTGATCGAGGAGATTCTGCGGGCATTCAAATTGAATGCGGTGCTGATTGCGCGGAATCACTCCAGTCATGAACTCGACGATTTTCTTTTCGCTCTTTGCGACAAAAAGGCCCGATTGGGGATTGAAAACAAAATCTTGAAAAAGCTCGTCGATCATCTGCCGCTCTTCGACGAGATTGCGCGCTAAAATCCCCGCCTCTGTCACAAACGTCTGAATGTGATCATAGCCCAACTTGGAGACCGACGCCGGAATCTCTTGTCCATCGTAGGAGAAATAGAGGGCAGCATCGAGCTCCCCATCGAGATAGTTGAGATGGCAGCGAGCCCCCACCGTCCCTGCAAAGGGCAAAGTGACAAATTTTTCGAGAATCCCCGTGTTCGTCACCTCGCCAAAGCGCTTCAGCTCCGGCAGCGCGTTTTCGACAAATGTGCCAAATAGAGGTTCTGGCACCGTCATGTCCCGAATCGCGTTCAAATTGAGCAGATGGGTTCTCTTAATATGGGGCGCAAAGCGATAATAGGTGTCTTGATTGATCATCCCCGGTTGCGCACACTCGAATAAAATCACATCCTCCCCATTCAAAGCCGCATCCTTGATCACCAGTTTCGGCCGCAAGAGAATTTTGGCCGAGGGAGGATCGATATACTCGAGTTGGAAGCGCAAGGTCACCGGATTTGGCGCATACCGAAGAGGGGTCTCCAGCGTGCCGAGATATAGGTAGGGAAGGGCTGGCATCTCCTCTTCGAGATCCTTAAATCCCCTCGGTCCCGACTGACTGAGGGCCATCTCGTGGGTTTTGGCCAAAAGAAGGCCCAAAACTTCCGGGTCGAGCTGCGCGATCCGGGCTCCCCTTTCGCCCGCATTGCTCTCGACAATCCGCGCGCTCTCCATGATCAGCTGCAAAAGGGTCGATCCCAAAGAATCAAAACTCTTCAAAGAGAAAAAGAGCCTTTTTCCCCCCACATAAAGGGATTCCTCGTAGCGGACCGCATCCAAAAATCCCTTCAATTGGGAAATCTGCAAGGGCTTTGAGCGAAAAGGGAGGCGCAAAGCGAGCTGAAACTCCACTTTCCCCTTCTTGTCCCCTTGCAGCGATTGGGGATTGAAGATGATTGCGAGCTCAGCTTCTGCCAAAGAGCCCGCCTCCCCCGGCAAGAAAAAGGGCGACTGGGAGAGCACTTCCGAAGAGGCCACATACTCTTGCAAAACCTGTTTTTGGTACCTGGCATCTTGCCGGTGCGCCTCTTGTGTCTCGGCCCTCTCAACGGCCTCGATCAGCTCCTCTTTTTCGTGCGCCTCTAACTGCTCATCGTGGGCAATTCCCCCCTCTCTCGAGTACTCAATGAGCAAACTGTCAATTTTTTCCTCTAAAAAGAAAATCAGCGCCGCCAAATGCTGACAGTCATAGCGGCTCGGACAGTCGCAATTCGTGTGAACCGCCGTCGATTCAAACCGATCTACCTCAATTTCGCTCTCATAAGTGCTCTCGTAATTCGACAAAATTTTACTGCTAAATCGGATCGTCTCATTGTCGAGCTTAATGATCTTCGCGTTTAAAATTTTATTCTTGTCGTAGAGCTGTTTTCCCTCCTTAAGAGTGTTCGAGGAAAAGTCTTGTCTGAGTTTGCGAAAATTCAACATAGCTTTTGAAACCGGATTCGTCTGAATCTTTACGTTTACAGATTTTTGAAAACTGGTGCAACTAAAAAATTTGCATGCATCAAAAAAAGAGGCGCGCAAAATTCCCCATTTCTTCTATAATCGAGGACTTTGAGTGCGGGCGTAGCTCAGTGGTAGAGCATCACGTTGCCAACGTGAGGGTCGTGAGTTCGAACCTCATCGCCCGCTAACTTTATTAAAGGGGTATCTTTCATGTCTTCCCAACCTTTTGTCGAAGTGCATCGCAAAAAGGCGTGCCGAATTGAGCTCAATGTAAAAGCCCCTTCTGAAATGGTGAACCAGGCGAGAAAAAATGCGATCAAAGCGGTCGGCAAAGAGGTCTCTTTGCCCGGGTTTCGCAAAGGGCACGCTCCTCAAGAGATGCTCTTGAAACAGTTCCCCAAAGACATCGAACGGGCCCTGCATAAGGAGCTGGCCGATCTCGCCTTTGTATCTGCGCAAAAAGAGGTCAATCTCCCCCTTCTCAATCAAAACGGCTCGGTCTCCTTTGATCTGAAAAAGATCTCTGAGGAGGGAGCGGAGCTTATTTTTTCGTTTGAAACGGAGCCAAAAATCCCCAAAGTCGATCCGATCTCTTTTGTCAAAAAGGAGATTGCCCGCGCAGCCGTCGAGGAGAAGCAGATTGAAGAGGCGATTCGGCAAATGCGCTATTTTTACGCCGAATGGAAGCTCATCCAAGATCGCCCCATCCAAGAAGGCGATGCGATCATGATCGATCTGGACACCATCGATGGGGAAAAAATAGAGAATGTGTTTCACCATATCCGGTTTGAAGTGGCGAAAGAGCGGATGGCGAACTGGATGAAGAAGCTGGTTGCAGGGGCAAAAATTGGCGATGTTTTAGAAGGGGTCAGCGAAGCCGATGAGGATGCGACAGAAGGTGAAAAAGAGGAATTCAAGTCTAAAAGGGTCCGGATCACCATATTAAAGGTGGAGCAGGCGATACTGCCCGAACTGGATGACGCGTTTGCCAAAAAAGTGGGGGCCTCTGACATTGCCCACATGCGCCAATCGATCACAGAGCTATTGAACCGGCAAGCGGACGAAAAGGTGAAAGAGGGGCTGCGCGAGCAGGTGAACGACTACCTTTTACAAAATTACGAGTTTGAGCTTCCCCAATCGCTGATCGACACCGAAACTAAGCATCGGCTCCAGCAGTCCATACAAGAGCCCAACGCCAAGGCGAAATGGGATCGGATGTCTCAAGAAGAGAGAAAACAGCTCCTCCAAAAAATGGAGGTGGAGGCGACCCAAGCGGTGCGTCTATTTTACCTATCGAGATCCATTGTTCAAAATGAAAAGATCCCCATCACCCACCAAGAGGTGCAACAAGAGGCGATTCACACGGCGCGCGCACACGGGATGAACCAGAAAGAGGAGCTACCCAAGGAGCTTTTTGCTTTGGCCTTATCTAAGGTGATCTTAGCCAAGGCGCAAGATTTTGTTTTGGCGGACAAAAAAGCTTGAATTCGGACCTACCCAACGATACACTGAGGTAAAAAAGGGGTTTTAGCATGTCACTTACGCCATATGTCATTGAAGACACCGGACGCGGCGAGCGTTCCATGGATATCTATTCTCGACTTTTGAAAGATCGGATTATTTTCATCGGGACCGATGTTGGCGATCAAATGGCAAACGTCGTGGTCGCACAGCTCCTCTTTTTAAAAATGGAAGACCCGAAAAAAGACATCAATCTCTACATCAATTCACCGGGGGGGCAGATCACGGCGGGGCTTGCGATTTTGGATACGATGCTCTTTTTGGGCTGTGATATCAACACCTATTGTATTGGGCAAGCCGTTTCGATGGCGGCTCTTTTGCTGGCAGCTGGGGCAAAAGGGAAGAGGTTTGCCCTTCCCCACAGCCGTATCATGCTCCACCAACCGTATGGCGGGGTGATGGGGACATCGGAGGATATCGCGCTGCAGGCGAAGGAGATTTTGGAGCTCAAAAAGATCACATCGTCTCTGATGTCCCGATTTACAGGGCAATCGGTTGAAAAGGTGCTCGAAGATTCGGAACGGGATTTTTATATGGATCCCGAGGCCGCATTGAAATATGGGATTGTCGATCATATCGCACAACCCTCACATTTAAATAAAAGTATGGAAAAAGTGGGCGGACTTCCGGCAAGTGTATGACAAAGAAAAATTCAAGTGAAATGGCGAGTTGTTCTTTTTGCGGCAGGACAGAAGATGTTGTCGAAAAACTGATTTCGGGGCCGAACGCCTATATTTGCGACAAGTGCGTGGGGCTCTGTGTCGACATTGTGCAAAAAAAGCCGATCAGCTACGAGATGAAGCTGTTGAAGCCAAAAGAGATTAAGAACCATCTCGACGAATATATCATTGGGCAAGAGTCTGCAAAAAAGACGATTGCAGTGGCCGTCTACAACCATTATAAGCGGATCCGTTCGCTTGCAAAGCAATCGGATCTGGAATACAGCAAGTCGAATGTGATGTTGCTTGGGCCGACTGGCTCTGGCAAAACGCTCATTGCAAGGACGCTTGCCCTTATTTTGGATGTCCCTTTTGCCATATCTGATGCGACGACGCTGACGGAAGCGGGCTATGTGGGAGAGGACGTCGAAAACATCATTTTACGCCTTTTGCAGGCGGCCGATTACGATGTTGCCAAGGCGGAACACGGCATTATCTACGTCGACGAGATCGACAAAATCCGGAAGACGACCTCCAACGTTTCGATCACGCGCGACGTATCGGGAGAGGGGGTGCAGCAGGCCCTTTTAAAAATTGTCGAGGGGACAGTGGCGAACGTGCCACCCAAAGGGGGGAGGAAGCATCCGAACCAAGAGTATATTAAGGTGAACACCCAAAATATCCTTTTTATTGTGGGTGGGGCTTTTGTCCATTTAGACAAGATGATTGCGAAGAGGCTTGGCAAGAGCACGATTGGATTTGATGCGGCGACAAAACGGGTCTTTGATGTGAGCGAGACGAACTATCTCCTTTCGAAAGTGGAGCCGGAAGATCTGATCTCATTTGGGATGATTCCCGAATTTGTGGGGAGGTTTAACAGCATCGCCAATTGTAACGAGCTGACGGTGCAAGATCTCGTCGAGATTTTAGTGAAGCCGAAAAATGCGATCATCAAGCAATACGAGCACCTATTTGCCGAGGAGAATGTGAAGCTGCAATTTTCGCAAGATGCACTTGAGGCGATGGCGCAAAAGGCGAAAGAGACAGGGACTGGGGCGAGGGCGCTTCGGATGATTGCGGAAGGGTTGTTGCGCGATCTCATGTTTGAAGTGCCATCGGATCCGACCATCAAAGCAATTCTGATTGAAAAAGCGTGCATTACGGACAACAAAGAGCCAAAGGTGACACGCGACGTCTCCGCCTAATGGCCTTGTTGCATCAAGGTGGTAAAATAACCACCGAGGACACCGAAAACACCGAGGGGAAGGCTTGGTCCAATTCACTAACATCGATTACTCTTTCCGTGTGTAGTTCTGTAGTCCTCTCCATGTCACCGATTGAGCCACCTTTCCCCTCGGTGTTTTCGGTGTCCTCGGTGGTTATTTTACCGCTTTGATATAACAAAGCCCTGCCTGACACTTTCACTTTTTTTACTCTTGTAAATTTTCTCATCTTCAGTGAATAATGGAACCGAGGGTGCATTTTCATGCTTCAGGATTATTTGGAAAAGCTTTGCAAGGAGCTTGCGATTGCCACACCAAAACTTAATGAACAAAAGAGCTACAAGCTCATGTTCGCAAGTGATGCGGTTCATATTCAAAATCTCGATCCTGGATGTTCGATGCATGCTCATATTTGCGAAGCACCTCAGAAAAGAAAAGAGGAACTCTACACTTATCTTATGCGCGCCAATTTATTAGGCCAAGGAACAGGTCTTACGCGCATCGGGATGGATGAAGATGAGAAGTTCTTGACTCTCTCGATGGGATTGCCGTATGAATTGAACTATCAGACGTTCAGGGAAATGTTTGAGGATTTTGTCAACTATTTGATCTATTGGAGAGAAGAAGTGACAAAATTAATGAGTGAAGAAAGGTTATACTGAAATGACTTCAAAATTTGGGAATTTGGCAAAGTCGGCGCCGCAGATTTGGGGCAGCGAAGCGGCGCTGAAGCAGCTCAACTTATTCAAGTTGAGCGATGCAAGCGGTCCCAAAGATGCGGATGTCCGACGCAGCCGAAAACCAAATTTTGAAGTTATTTCAGTATATATTAAGCGGGTTTCTAGATGCCAGCGCATCTGATTGTAGAAGAAGGGCCTCATCGAGGTCTCATTTTAAATCTCGAAGAGGGTGAAGAGTGGATCATCGGCCGTGATCCCGATGTTTGTGATTTGAGTCTCGAAGACAGCACTGTTTCGAGAAAACACGTTCGATTGAATCGAGCTAAAGAGGGCGTTTATCTCAAAAATTTAAGTAAAGTCAATCCCGCTTTAGTCAACGATGAGGAACTTTCAATTCCGCGCCTTCTCAAAGAGGGCGATCGGATCCAGATCGGGAATAGCCTATTTCTCTTTTCCGAAGAAGCGATTCCAAATATCGATACTCCTGCTCCCAAAAAGGGGGATAAAAAAGGGGGATATGACGACATTTTTGGCGATATAGAACCTCCAAAAGAAGAGGAGCCGGAACCAGAACCGGAGCCTGAAGAAGAGGAGGGAGAAGAAGAAGAAAAAAAAGAAGAGGAGCCGAAATGGCCACCTGCTCCTCCAAAACCTGAGATGACCGCTTATGACACTATTTTCGAAGATAGCGGCCATGAAGAAGATATCCCTTTCCATCTCATGCCGGAGGCGCCTCTTGTACTCAAAGTGATTTCAGGGCCCAATGCGGGAGCTGAAATTGGCATTGAGCGGGGGAAAAGTTACACAATTGGAAAAGATTCCCAATCTTGCGACATCGTCTTTCAAGATATGAGCGTTTCGCGCAACCACGCCCGCCTTGAGGTGAGCCAAGATGGGACGATGGACATCGAAGATCTCGGCTCCAAAAACGGGGTTGCCGTCAACGGATCGCTCCTCACAGAAAAGAAAATCGTCACCCCGCAAGATCTGATTGCCCTCGGGACCACCCTGTTCATGATCATCGATCGGGAACAGCCGCAAGAGACGATCTATTCGCCGGTGATCTCCACTCCAGAAACCCCACCTGAAGAGGAAAAGGAGTTAGATGAGGCAAAAATTCAAGGTTGGAAAGAAAAGCCGATTCCGATGAATTATCTCGTCATTGGGGCTGCAGCCGCGGCGATTTTCCTCATCATGTTCATCACCTTTTTCTCGCTCTTTAAATCGAAAGAAATGGTGGTGACAAAAAAAGAGCCAATCTCCGAAATCAAAGAGGCGCTCGACAAGTTCAGCGATCTGCAATACTCGTTCAATCCGGGAAGTGGCAAACTCTTTTTAGTGGGTCACGTGCTCACGAATGTCGATTACCAAGAGATGAAATACCGCTTGAGCCAAATTGGATTTATCTCCTCCGTCGAGGACAACGTTGTGATCGACGAGGGAGTCTGGAAGATGATGAACGATGTGATTAGCATGAACGCCGACTGGCGCGGTGTCAGCATCCACTCTCCCGTCGCGGGGAAATTTGTCGTTAATGGCTACATCCCCACTCTTGCAGAAGGGGGCCAACTCTACGATTATTTGACCGTCAATTTCCCTTACCTAGACCGCCTTGAAAATCAGATCGTCATCGAAGAGACACTCGACACACAGGTGAGAGGGATTGTCACGGCTGCCAATTTGGGAGGCATCACAGTCCAAATCTCCAATGGCAATGTGGTGGTTGGGGGCAATTACAACGAGACGCGTGAAAGTGAAATGAAGAAGACGTTGCGCGAAATCAACGGGCTCAAAGGAGTTGCCAGCGTCAAAAATTTTGCCGTTGCAACCCACCCGAGCAAAGTGGGGATCGACATTTCTGGGGAGTATCAAGTGACAGGATCGTCGAGTTTTGATGGTCGCGGCTATAGCGTTGTGATGAACGGAAAAATTTATACATTGGGTGATTTCGTCGATGGGATGAAGATCACAGCCATTGAAACAAGTACGATTCTACTTGAAAAAGAAGGATTAAAATATAAAATCGATTACATCCGGTGAAAAAGAAGAAGGAGAAACATTATGTATGGGTTAGAAAAGAAACCCGGCGAAAAGTTTGCTTTTGATCTCGAAAAAGAGCTCAAAGAGAAGCCGGGCCGAGGAAAAGAGATCTTGGAAAAAGTGGAAAAGCGGATCCAAGACATTAAGGGGCTCTTGCGCAAAGGGGCCAAAGAAGAGGATTTCGACGAGCTCGGCATTCTCTTACACGGCTATAGCGCGCTGCAAAAAGTTTTGAAAAAAGTGAAGTAGGAGCAAGAACAATGTCGAAAATGCCGGGAATTACCATATCCTTCACCTCATTGATCTCAGCCTATAGAGCGCTGCAAGATCGACTCGTCCGATCGGTAAGGGCGCTGGCGAGTAAGATGAGTACCGCCAACCCAGGATCGTTTATTTTGCTCCAATTTCAAATGAGCCAAGTGACGCAGATGGGAGAATCGATCTCCAACTTGATCCAGCAGGTCAACACGGTGATTAGCCACTCAATTTCAAACCAAAAAGTGCAATAAACGGGTAAGGAAACAATATGACATTAAAAAAATACAAACAGGACTTCATCTTGCTGGCGGAGGCTGGTTTTATTGCAGTCAATCAAGCCGACGAAGATGCGGCGCTCAAACTATTCAAAGCGGCAGAAGCGCTCAATCCGAAGAACATTTTGCCCAAAATTGGCTTTGGCTATTTGCATTTGCACAAATTGGAGCTCAAGCAAGCGGTCAAAAGTTTTGACGAAGTGCTCGAGCTCGATCCATCAAGCGAAATGGCAAAGGCATTTAAGGGGCTTTGCATGAGCATGATGCCCAATAGCGTTGACAAAGGGGAAAAGATCCTCGAACAGACGATGAAATCGAAAGATCCATCGATCAAGAAACTGGCAGGATCTGCGATCGATTTTATCGAAAAGTTCATTCGAAAATCGCCTGGACCTGCAGGGAAGAGCAAATAATGACGACGCCACCAGACAAAAGTCCCGATCGGATCTCTCCTGGCAAAGCGCCGGAGCCGCTAGAAAAGCCAGTTCCATCGGGGAGGCCACCCACCGGATTTGAGACGCACATGCAGGGGCCCGGGGGAAGGCTTCCGGAAGGGGGAACGACTCCCACAACAGGGCCTACTCCTATGGAAATGGCCAGCACTCCACCCCTTGCGACGGGGGGGCTTTCCTTTGATTCGCTTTTGGCGCAATCGGGACAAATGCAAGATTCTCTTGGCACGGTGGGAAAGCAGCTGGGGAACAAAAATCTAAAACTGAAGCGCTCGCAGAGCCATTTGGTGAAGCAAAAGTTGGGCGATGCAAGTAGCCACATTCGAGCCTCTGCCTCAAAACTCGGCCTTACGCCCCAGGAGGCAAAACTTCCTCCCGGTCTTAGCGGAATTTCGAGGTTTATCGCGATGGTCAACGACGGGCAAGATCAATTGGTGCAGGTGCAAGAGCAGCTCAAAAAAATGGCAGCGGGCGGAGCAAATGTAGATCCAGGGATGATGCTCTCTGTGCAAGTGAAAATGGGGCTTGCGCAGCAAGAGATCCAATACACCTCGACGCTTCTCGGCAAGGTGATCCAATCGATGACGCAACTCATTAATACGCAGTTATAATGGAAAATCCCCCCTCTTTTGACAAGTTGATCAGCCATTTGGAAGACGTGGAGCTCACGACAGTCCACGGGCGGATCACCGAAGTGATTGGGATGTTGATCCGGGCGGTTGTCCCGCAGGTGAAGATGGGGGAGGTGTGCCTCATCAAAAGACAAGGGCTGGAGCCGCTCGCTGCGGAGGTGGTCGGTTTTACAAAAGACGAGGTGCTTTTATCGCCTCTGGGCGAGATGTCTGGCATTGGCCCCTCATCTGAAGTCATTCCGATGCGCATGCCGATGCACATTAAGGTGGGCCCGCAACTTCTCGGCAGGGTACTCAATGGCCTGGGTCAGCCGATGGACGAGGATATCAAAGGACCTTTGCATTTAGAGGAGAGTTTTCCGGTTGTCAATTCTCCGCCCGATCCGCTGAAGCGAAAGCTGATCGACAAGCCGATTTCGGTGGGGGTTCGCTCGATCGACGGGATCCTCACTTGTGGGCGCGGGCAACGGGTGGGCATATTTGCAGCTGCGGGGGTTGGGAAGTCGACCCTTCTCGGGATGATTGCGCGCAATGCAGTGGCCGACATCAACGTGATCTCGCTCATTGGCGAGAGGGGAAGGGAACTGCGCGAATTTTTGATCAACGATTTGGGCGAGGAGGGGATGAAGCGATCGGTCGTCATCGTCTCCACCTCAGATCAAGCGGCGCAAATGCGGATCAATGCGGCCTATGTGGGGACGGCGATTGCCGAATATTTCCGCGCGCAGGGCAAATCGGTCATATTGATGATGGACTCGATCACCCGCTTTGCGAGGGCATTGAGGGAAATCGGCCTTGCGGCGGGGGAGCCGCCCGCGCGGGCGGGATATACTCCGTCGGTTTTTGCCATATTGCCGAGACTGCTCGAGCGCTCGGGCAATTCGGACAAGGGGTCGATCACCGCCTTCTACACGATTCTCGTGGCTGGGGATGATCTCAACGAGCCGATTGCAGATGAGACCCGCTCGATCCTCGATGGGCACATTATCCTCTCCTCGGAATTGGCCCGCCAATTCCACTATCCGGCAATCGACGTTCTCGCATCGGTCAGCCGCGTGCTGACACAAATTGTCGATCGGCCCCATTTAGAGCTGATCGGGAAGGTGAGAGAAGTGCTTGCGAATTATAAGAAAAACGAGCTTTTGATCCGGATTGGCGAATACAAGCCGGGATCTGATAAAATGGCCGATTTTGCCCTCAAATATATCGATAAGGTGAACCGTTTCCTCAAACAGCTCGTTGAAGAAAAGTCTTCCATGGAAGAGACGCTGCGCGCCCTCAAGTCTTTATTTAGCTAAACTCGACTTTGCAACTTTTTAGGATCGAAGGCCTCGAGATATTTGCCCTCTGAGGCGTTAATTCAACGAGGGAGGGGTTGAAAACCCCTTCCTCGTTGAATTAATCGACTAGTTTGACCAAAGGTCAAACGTCAGTGGGCAAATAGACGAGGCTAGCGATCCTAAAAAGTTGCAAAGTCGAGTTAAAAAAGACCGTTCGAAAGAACGGTCTTTTTGTTGTCATTGAAATTATTCAGAATCAGAATCAGAGTCAGAACCAGAAGTATAAGAACGTGAGTTCTCCACTTCTACGGGTTGTGCTACTTCTTTATTCTTCTTTCCTTTCTGCTTGTTATCAACTGTGTTGACATTTTGACTTTCTCCTTTCCGTTTTTTCTTCGCATTAGAAAAAGTGATCACCGAAAAAGCGTCTTGGTTTGATGCCTGACTAATCTTCCCAAGTTTCTCGTCGAACTCGTTCTCCGATCGATAATTCATAACGCCTATAACACTTCCTAAAAGGGCCGAGATTACACCCATAGTTACGAAAGAACTTGGCGTCCCAGGCATGAAACCTGCGACGGTCAAAGCAATACCTGCTACTCCCAAAACAAGAGCGGCTATATATGAAATTTTTCGATCTACTTTAAGATCATGTTCAAATGCGTTAGTCTCAGAAATGGCTTCGATAATTGGTGTGGTCACCTTTTTCCGACGTAACAATTGTATTTCTGGATCCGCATACATGGTGCTCCCATGCTTATTAAGGCTCTTTTCTGCTTTTGCAATACCTGCTGACATAATTTATTCTCCTATTATATTTTTATTAGTAACTATTAAAAACTACGCAGCTATTATAATAAAAAACACATTAATCAGCAAACAAAACGAATTACTATATATTCACAAAAAATTTAAATACACTATAATTAAAAATTACATAAATAGTTAAACTATAAATTTTAATTATATACTCCACGTCATTCTCTATTTGCCAGCAATCACTTAAGTGATGTAAAGTTTGATTTGATGAGGCAAAACCGATGAGCGAGACGCCGGGCTACCCGCTTGAACAGTTGATGACAATTAAAAAAAATCGTTTTGATCAGGCGGTCAAAACCCTCGAGCAAAAAAAGGAAATTCTTGAAAAGGCATATGAAAAACTTTACGCAGCCACTCAAGAGCGGGATCAGGTTTTGACCCATAAAAGAGCCAAACTCACCCAATTGAGAGAGGCCCTCGACGAAGGGACCACGACCGATAAAATCCAACAGATGAAGAGGTATTTGACAACGGTCGATGAGCGGCTTGCCGAAAAGCAAAAAAAGGTGAGTGAGGAGCAAAAAAAGGTCGATATCGCCCAAAAGCAGGTCGATATCGCAACAGATGAGCTCTTTCAAAGAAAGAAAGATCTTGAGAAACTACAAATGCATAAGCAAGAGTGGCAGAAAGAGGCCAAGTACTGGGTCGAACAGAAAGAGGCCGTTGAGCACGATGAGCAAGGCTCTCAAACTTATAGCCTTAAGAAAAAAGAACAAAAAAAGGCAAAAGAGGAAAACAGATGAGTTCGTCAGAGCCCCCCTCCCGCATTCCTCCGAGACAGCAGCCAGGAGAGACGAAAGCTGCGCGCGAGGAGTTATCGAGCAAGGGCAAAGTGGAAAAGGTGCGCGAAGTCGATCCCGATGAACAGGCGCGTAAACAAAAATTTTTAAAATACTACAAAAGCGGGACTGAAGAAGAAGATGATTCTAAAGCCATTACAGATCAACCAACCCCATTTGATCTCCTTTCGACCCCTCCGAATGCCAAGTTAAAAGGGATAGGGGGGCCTTTAAAGGAGCCGCCGCAGCCGCCTGGGTCTTTTGACGATACAACCGATGCGATCCTTCCGAGTCCGCCTTACAGCCCTCCTCCGAGTGTTTCCCCATCAATGGATATGTTTGATGAAGAGGAAGACGGGGGGGATGAGGGGCTAACGGGCCTTCCCCGATCGGGAGAATTTTACGCCTTTGATCTACCGGATGAGCCGCTGCAGGCGAAAAATTTTGAAGAAAAGCCTCTGGCAGCCCCGGTAGGAAAGGAGGTAGGGGCGAGTGCGCAGCGCAAAAAAGAGAAAGAGATTTTGAGTCAGGAGAGGCAAAAAATCCTTGCCGAAGGAAAAATTTCGAAAGAAAAAGAGGGAGATAAAAAACGGGATAAGAAGAAAGTGGAACAAGGGGCTATTTTGGGTCCTGCCGGGAAAAAGGAGAAGAGAGAAGAAAAAGCGCAACAAAAGACCCCTTTGGGGGGGCTCCCTTCGAAAGAGACGGTGAGCACCGCCCCCGTCCCAGTATCCAAGGATCAAGTACCGCAAAGGCAAAGGGCTAAAGAGGCAAAAAAAGGGGAAGAGACTGCATCTCCGATGGAGGTCATGGGGAGCAATATCCCGATGAAATCAGAGGAGAGAGAAGGGGGAGAAAAGAGGGGGAAAAAGGAGAAAGAGATCGAAATTGCATCGCATTCTCTTCCCTCAATTCCTACTCAAGTGCAGCCGATGGCGATGGCGGCGACTACGCAAGCGGCCCCCTATTTAAGTCCGGAGACAGCGGCTCTTTTTTACCAGATGGTGGGGACGATTTACGTGATGGTGGCGCCGCCCGGTGTGACGCGTACCGAAGTGGTGTTGAATAGTCTCTCGTACGCGAACTCAAAATTCTACGGGGCCACAATTACGATTGAAAAATATGCGACGGCGCCCGATTCTTTTAATATCCGCCTGACAGGATCGCAAGAAGCGGTTGCCCTTTTTAAGGAGAACATTCCGAATCTTTTGAACGCGTTTCAAAATGGGAATTTTTCCTTCAAAGTGAACCGACTCAACGCAGAGTACACGTTGGAAAGGCCTCTCTTTCGGCGCAAAGAGCGCGGGGAATCCAAGGGGGAAGGAGACGCTGCAGGTGGCGATTTAGGAGAAAGGAGAAAATAGATGCCAGCTCCAATGCATTGGATCAGACAAATCGGCGCTGAGATCCGAGAGCTCAATACCATTCCCCTCTTTGGCAATGCGCCCCCCTTTGAGTGGGACCAATTTTCAGCCAAGATCAAAGAGCGTTTAAGCGTATCGGAGATCAAAATTGCTTGCAAAGATCAAGTGTGGCAGCAGGGCGCATCGATCAAGAAGGGATTTTCTTCTTCTTCTCATCTCTTATCGATCCAGATTGCCCCTCTCGGCAAGGTGTATTGGATGATGTCGAATGAAGATCTTTTGAAGTTAACTTCATTTTTGATGAGGCCCCATTCGAAACACAAATCTCCTTTTTCGACGGTTTTTCAAGAGGGGTTTTACCGCTTTATCGCGCTCAATGCGCTCGATCTCATGCAGGAGATGGCCCCCTTTGCAGGGCTCACTCTGCAGCTCCATCCTGAAGAAGAGCCGATAGAGAGGGCGTTTTGCATCGACATTGAAATCCACTTTGCCGAGAAAAGTTGTTGGGGAAGGCTCATTTTGCCGGAGGAGTTTCGCGCCAAGTGGATCCAACATTTTTCCCATCTCCCCCTGGAGTCGTTTTCGAAAGAAAAGGCCGAGCGCATTCCCATTGAACTGATTTTAAAGACCGGTTCAGTGATCTTGCATCAGGAGGAGTGGGCCCGGTTGAAGGTGGGGGATTTTGTCCTTCTCGATCAAGGGAGTTACGATGCCCATAAGAGGACGGGGACCTGTCTTGTGATGCTCCAATCCACTCCCCTGTTCAATGCAAAAATCAAGCAGGGCGGAGTTGAGATACTCGATTACGCATTTTATTACGAGGACAACATGGAAAAAAATGAATCGTTTCCCGAGGCAAAAGAAGCTCCTTCGGAGGGAGAGGTGGTCGCTATAAAGGAATTGCCCCTCTATGTGACGGTGGAGATTGCGCGGATGAAGATGTCTCTTGGCTCTCTCATGAATCTTGCTCCGGGAAATACGCTTGAACTCCCCGTTCATCCAGACAACGCGGTCTCATTGACAGTGAACGGGAAGACAGTGGGAAGGGCAGAGCTCGTCCACTTAGGAGAACGACTGGGAGTGCGCATTTTAGAAATTTGATGGAAGATTTCCACAAGCAAAAGACTCTTCCCGATCTCAATCCGAGCGCATCGCACACAAAGCTGCCCAAACAGATCGGCCCTTACCCGATTGAGAGCCTGTTCAACAAGGGGGGGATGAGCCTTCTTTTCTTAGGGCTCCACCCTGAAACGCATGCGACGATCGCCATCAAAGTACTTCTTCCCAAATACTGCAAAAACAAAGAGCTTGCAGCCCGGTTTCTAAAAGAGGCTGAAATCATCAAAATGACCCACCATCCAAACATCGTCCGCCTTTACGGCGAAGGGGAATGGGAAAAAGGGCTCTATATCGCGATGGAATTTATTCAGGGGATCTCGCTCAGACAATTCATCCAGCAAAAATCGCTGACTCGAAAAAGGGCGCTCGAAATCATTTTGCAAGTGGCCTATGCGTTGAGCCATCTCCACACCCATGGAATTGTCCACCGCGATCTCAAGCCTGAAAATATTTTGATTACAGAATCGGGCAATATTAAATTGATCGACTTTGGAATTGCCCAAGTGAAAACAGATCTCGGAGAGGAGAGGATCACGCAAAGAAAAAAAGTGATGGGAACGCCGATCTACATGAGCCCAGAACAAAAGGAAAACCCGAGTAGGGTCACTTTTTCATCCGACATCTATTCGCTCGGCATCATCGCATATGAGCTCCTCTTAGGGAGATTGAGTCATGGAGTGATCCACCTTTCTCTTCTGCCAAAACGCTTACGCCCCATCATCGAAAAGGCGCTGCAAGAAAACCCAAAACAAAGATACTTAGACATCGTCGATCTAATTACCGACATTTCAGAAGGGCTCAATGCCTCAATAGGAGAGGAAAAAGGGGAAGATTTTGAAGATTTTTTCGACTCTTTTGAAAAGGCAAAAAACATTTTAATCCCCCCCAAAGCCCCCGAATGGCCCCAAATCAAGATCACACTTACCTCTCGAAAAGGGGCAAAATGGACTCCCCTTTCGGTCGATTTTTTCCACCTATCGCAAAACCGCTATGCGATTGTTTTGGCAGAAAGCGAAGGGATATCGCTTTTGGAAATGGCCCTTTTTAAGGGGATGATGCACATCGCTCTCAAAAAAGAAAAGTCGCTCGCAAAAGCAATGGATGAGATGAATGAGATTCTTTTAAGAGAATTTCATTTTTCTTTGGGGCTCTCTTTATTTCTTTTATCTCCTGAAAAAGATCTGCTCTCCTTTATCTCGTGCGGCTATACAGACGGAATGCATATCCCCGAGGAGAGCCTCCTCCCCCGCATTTTAACGACGCCCAATCCCCTTCTCGGCACTCCCCTGAAAACGCCCCCCTTGGAGACCTCCGATAATTGGGGCATCGGGGATACGCTCATTCTCCACTCCCGCGCTATTGAGCCGCCTCAAAGTGAATCGGATATTGCGAAAATGGGAGAACAGCTCTCTTTGAACCAGAAGAATGCAGTGGCCCTCACGATCAAACGCCTCTTCTAATATTCATATCCGACTTCAGAACAAACATTGAACCTATCCGAATAAAAATATTTCGTCGCTTTTTTTAGACTTTTTGGCAAATTTTCGATTCATTGGGTGGGGGTTAATATGCGGAAGTGGATATGACCCCCACCCAATGAATCGAAAATTTGCCAAAAAGTCTAAAAAAAGCGACGAAATATTTTTATTCGGATAGGTTCTTCTACAAGCGACAACTTTGGCGCTACAGGGATTAAAAAATGTTTGCCTTTAACTAAGCTTTTTACTAGACTACAGCCTTTCACCAAGGGAAAACATATGAATAGATGGATAAAGAAATGCAACCTGCTCTTTCTCGGTTTACTCACAAATTCTAGCATGCTTTTAGCGGATTGGGATCCTAAAGAATGCTTTTTTGACAAGGATCTTTCTATTCTTGAAGAAGAAGGGTTTACAAAGCTGAAAACTACAGTCATCGACCACTTGAAGGATAGTTGGTGCTCAAAAGAAAAGGCTAGCCTTTTAATGGATTTAATTCTGATAGAACAGCCTGCAGTCTGTGTAGAAGTGGGAGCGTTTACGGGATCTTCTTCCTTGCCGATAGCCACAGCTCTTAGTTTGTTACAGAAAGGAACTTTATATGCCGTCGATGCTTGGTCAAATAATGACGCTGTGCAGTATTTGGTAGACGATGATCCGAATAAAGACTGGTGGTCAAAGGTAGATATGGACGCTGTTTTCAATATATTTCAAGAGATGATAGATACATGGAAATTGACGGCCTACTGTAAGCCCGTTAAACAACCTTCCGATCAGGCTATTCGAGATTTTGATCAGATCGATTTTTTACATCTGGATGGCGACTATTCAGAAATCGGATCGCTTCGCGATGTCGAACTTTATCTTCCAAAAGTAAAGTCAGGTGGCTACATTTTGTTTTCAAATCTGTATGTAATGGTGAAGGGAAAACAACCTAAGCAGAAAGCATTTTGCGCTTTATTTGAATCTTGTGAAATGGTCTGCGGAATTGATCGCGATAACGCTATTTTATTTAGAAAGAACTGAACTTACAAGAGGAAAACAGTGTTTTATAGTGTGATTTGTCTATTATCTGTGGTGGTCTGTGTTCTAGGTTTTTCCAGAGAGAGTATCACAGGATTTTATGCTGGATATTTGGAAGTTTGTCGAAAAGCCGCGGAGGACTCTTTTTTCTTAGAGAACTTCAGATCAATGACCCCCTATCGGATCGCCTTTGAAATTGACGAAGGAGAACCCTTTGCGCAGTACATACGCAATCGATGGAAATATCTTCAAGGGGATTTGGAAGATTTTAGAATGCTGGATAAGATGGGAAATGCACCCACAGAAAATTACGAAGGCCTTGGCCTATTTTCTGCGACAACATTACGGTATATTTTTCATGCGGATCAGATCAAAATCCATTTGAACTTGCCTCAAGGAGCAAAGATTGTCGAAATAGGGGCAGGGTTTGGTGGTCAGGCTTATGTTTTGCGAAAATTTTGCCCTTTTTCTAAATATTACATTTATGATTTGCCAGAAGTCGAGGAATTAATTGCAAAAGTAATGACCGTTTTGGGTGTGCAAAATGTCCATTGTTTGCCAATTGAGGTGGATTTACCTGAAGAAAAAATAGACCTTTTCATCAGTAACTATGCTTTTTCGGAATGTGATCGAGAAATGCAGCTGCATTATTTCGAAAAAGTCATTAAAAAGGCTCAAAGAGGATACATGATTTATAACCAGCTTGCTACTATAGACTGCGGGGTAGATTCGATTCCTCTCGGGGAATTTGTCTCTTTGCTAAAGGAAATAGGCTGTAAGCCAAAAGTATTCAGTGAATTTTTTTCAGGAGCAGGGAACTCTGTTATTCTATGGGACAAAACCAAAGATAGGAAAGAAGGTCAAAAATGAAGGGGAAAGAAATTGCGCTGTCAGTTTTTTTGTTTAGCTGTTGTGCTGCACTGTTACCTCCTCCTCCCTGCCAAATACCCCCTGATTTAATCGAACACTTTACAATGCAAGAAAAGGTGCCTTATTACTATTGGTGTATTAATGATGCATATTCCAGTGATACTCCTCTTTTTTATTCAACTAAAGAAATCGACGACAATATTGAGGAAAAAATACAAAAAAACATATGTGGCTACTATATCGAGACTGATATATGGCTTTATCAGGCTTTAAAAAAATACCCAATTGAGGGTAAAGACATTGTAATTATTGGTTCCACAACTCCCTGGTATGAAAGTGTTGTTATTGCATATGGAGGACATCCTTTTACTATTGATTACAACCCCATTGTCTCTGATGATCCCCGGATACATACTATGACCGTCGATGAGTATAACAAAAATCCAAGGAAATTCGATGTACTGTTATCTATTTCAAGTATTGAACATGATGGGTTAGGAAGGTATGGTGATCCTATCAACCCCAATGCTGATTTGGAGTTCATGACTACAGCAAAGCAGTTTCTAAAAGAAGGGGGGATGATGATATTTGCCGTTCCCGTAGGAAGAGATGCGTTGATTTGGAATGCTTGTCGCATTTATGGACCTTTAAGGTTTCCGCTTCTCTTAAAAGAATGGGATATAATCGATTCTTTTGGATTCTCTGGCATAGAACTAGGAGCCGGAAACTTGTTTAATTATACCTATCAACCTATTTTTTGCCTAACCCCCAAGGTCCAATGATGAAAAAAATCGCTTTGTTTTGTTTTCTTTCTTTGTACGCAGAGAAAATAGATATCATTGCAAACTTCGATTTCGATGAAATTTCTCCTAGAGCGAAAATAGCTCAGGAAACAGGATTTGAGTTACGGTCCCTTCGCCACAGTGGTTTTGAAAATTACATGCAATCATTTTATACACCTGATGTTAAAAAAATTTTTCTGATGAATGATGTTTGGCCAGCCGCGGACGTGGCTAAATTGCCCAAAGAAAAACTGGTTCTTTTTTCATGGGAACCAGGGCTACCCAGAGAAGATTATTGTGACCTATTTTCACGTGTTTATACTCTCCATGATGTCGTTTTAGATGGAGTAAGATATTTCAAATTTTACTATCCCACTCTGCGTCCCACCTCCTCTCCTCTTCTCCCATTTGAAGAAAGGCAGCTATGCACTATGGTTGCTTCGTGTGCCAGAGACGATCGAATTAAAATCATTAAGTTTTTCGAAACAAAACCCGTTGAAGACTTTGCATTTTACGGATTTATCCCTCTGATCCCAAGCGACAGATACCGCGGCACAATTGCTGGAGTGCCTTGGAGTCCAGAGAAAGTTGCGTTGTTGCAACAGTACCGTTTCTGCATTTGCTTTGAGGGGTGTTCTTGCTCTGGTTTTATCACAGAGAAAATCTTTGTCTGTTTTACTGCTGGATGTATACCTATCTATTGGGGCGCGCCAAACATAGAGGAGTATATTCCCAAAGACTGCTTCATTAGCTATGATGATTTTGAAAGTGATGAACATCTCTATCATTTTCTCAAAACGATGTCAAAGGAAACCTATCAACAATATCTCAACAATATTCTTTCTTTTTTGCAGACTAAACAGGCCCATCTCTTTTCTCAGGAGCATTTGAGCGAAATTATTTACGAAGCGGCTACACATTAGAGAGTGCTACAAAGGAGGGTTCGTCGCTTTGTAGACACCTTCTTAGAAGTGTTATTTTACCAAAGAAGGATCAATCCGTTCTGCTTCAATCTGAATCCAGTTTTCTGGACGAAGGTCGGTAGTATCATATCCAGACCAGTGTCGAGGGCACACAACAATCTTATTCGGGTTCTTATTGAGATATGCACTCCACCATCCAAATGTGGAATTGGTGATGATATTATGCTTACAAAGCGATAATATATAAAAATCGATATAGGAAGGGGTATTTTCAAGAAAGATGACATTCCTTCCTTCTATCGGCATTTCTCTCTTAGCAAATTCGATGCGATTGCTGCTCACAATAAAAACAGAAGTGTCTGGAAAGAGCGCCATTGCTTTTTGTAGATAATCCCTACCATATTGAGGATAAGTATAAGGGTCTTCAAAATAATAACGAATCTGTATTCCCACCGTGTTCGGCTGATTGATTACCTCTCCATATCTTCTTTGAATGAGGCGTAGATCAACAGGAGTAGGCGCGAATAACGAGATCAGTCTTTCTCGATAATGATCAAAGTATCGCCAAGATTGGAGGTATCCCACAACCTTCATATTGGGTTGATAGGGAATAGGATGGTAACGCATGCTTGGCTCTCTCCATTCGAAAGAGATAGCTTCTGATGGCGGAACAGCCCTGCATCTCGAAAAATAGTGCTGGTACAAAGTAGGAAAACAATTTAACTGAGGAAAAAATGGTTCAGCACCATTATCCCAAGCAAGAGCACTCGTCACAGCAATTTGAAAAAAATTATTTCCTGACTGCCCTAGCAGCTCTCCTATGACGTAAGGTGCATTTGCTATAAGAGAATGGGAAATAAGTATTAAAAATCCAATTATTTTTTTTATTGCCATAAATTACTATTTTCTGGATAATTCTTTTTGACGAAGTTAACTAACGAATAGTCTTTAATTAAAGAAAAATCGTGGTTATGTTCGAGCAGTAACTTTTCATCTACAATTTTGTATCCATTATATCCTTTTCTTGCTCTTTCTAAACGAACATTCTGAAAATAGTTTTCATCTCTCATCACGTAATGATTAATTCTAATAAATTTTGTGTGCGCATATCCATCTGTTTTGAGATCCCATCCTTCTATAGGCGGCATTTCTTGACCGTCTCCATTGAAGTATTTTGCTCCCTCTTTTAAAAGACAAAAATGGGGGTTCCAGAACATGTCTTTTTCTGGAACATTTGCAAATTCAGGACGTACTATTGATTTTCCTACACAATTTCTTGAGTGATTCTGCAATGAGCACGCTACGAGATCAAATAGAATGGGCTGCCCCTTCGTTAAATAAGTCCCCCCGGTTCCAAAACAACGCCAATTTGCGTAAACTGCTTGTGCATTTGGAAAATATTTATCCAAGCAGTCTGGAAGAGAAGAGCCTTTCATTGGGAGAATAAATTCATCGAGGTCAATAAAAGCCACCCACTTTGCTTTTCCGACAGCTTTATTAACCCCATCCCGAAAGGCTTCTCCTTGAGCTCCTGTATAGCCCACAGGACTGGGAATAGGCCAGTCAAACACCTCCACGACCCCTTCATCCATATAAGGTTGTAAGATTTCTTTCCATTGATCGGAGCTCCGGTCATTATACATCCAGAAATGGTCAACGCCAATCATTCGATGATATTCAATCCATTCTTTTAAATAATCCCCTTCATTATGAAACATAGTAACAACCAACACTTCATAGGGGTATGAAAAAAGACTCGATGATATAAAACTCAAAAAGAATAAACATATAGATCGATATAAATTTGTCATGAAATAACCTCACTAACGCTCTTATTGAGCCATTTTTTCCTGGTACTACTATTTATTAACCCAAAAATCACACATTTGCGGATAATACTTTTTTATAAAGTTAGTTAATGCAGAATCTTTCACTATAGAAAAATCGTGATTGTGTTCAAGCAGCAATTTTTCGTCTGTAATTTTATATCCGTTATATCCTTTTCTTGCTCTTTCTAAACGAACATTTTGAAAATAATTTTCATCTCTCATGACGTAGTGATTGATTCTAATAAATTTCATATGAGTATAACCGTCTGTTTTAAGATCTGGTCCATCCACAGAAATTATCTGGCCATCCCCATTGTGATATTGAGCTCCTTGTTTTAAAGAACAAAAATGGGGACTCCATAGCATTTCTGATAGTGCAGCTTCAGGACGAACAATGGTTTTTCCCACACAGTTTCTTGGATGATTCTGTAATGAGGAAGCTGTAAGCTGAAAAAGAATAGGGTGTCCTTTGGGGAGAGAAACCCCACCCGTACCAAAACAACGCCAATTTATATAAACTGCTTGAGCATTTTGAAAATATTTATCCAAGCACTCTGGAAGAGAAGAGCCTTTCACTGGGAGAATAAATTCATCGAGGTCAATAAAAGCCACCCACTTTGCTACTCCTACGCCTCTCTTCAAAGCGTCCTTAAAAGCTAAACATTGTGTGAGTACATAACCCTCGTTTAGGAATACATTTTCAACATTTGGAATGGGCCAATCGAAGACTTCGACTAATCCTTCTTTGATATAAGGCCCAAGAACTTCTTCCCATTGGTCTGAACTGCGATCATTGTACATCCAAAAATGATCGACACCAATCATCCGGTGGTATTCAATCCACTCTTTTAAATAGTCTCCTTCATTATGAAACATCGTTGCAACGACGACCTCATAGGCGAAAAGTGTCGACAGGACACCACTTGTCAAGTATAAAACAATGAAATGCAATAATTTTTTCACGATAACCTCACGGTATTTGATAATGATCGTATTGCTGAATCCAGGAATCTGTCTTTCTCACTTCTCGTACATAATTAGAAATTTGAGGAGCGACTTTTTCGTAATAATACCAAGAATCGAACCAGAGCGTCATGGGATCATTTTGAATGTTCATGAAAGGGGCTGCGAGATCCTCCCGAACTAAAAAAGTATTAATCGTAAAACAAACAGGCTTGTATCCTTTTTTCTTTGCGATATCAAAAATCACAGGTAAGGGTTGATTGCGTTGATCTTTTGCAATAAAATCGGGAATTCGAGTGGTGACTAACGGAAACCATTCCAGCCCTCCTTCGATGATAATAATTTTAGGTTTTCTCTTTAATGTTTCTAAAATCAAATAATCAGCCCCATCAATGTCGATGGATAAAACATCAATTTCTTCATTAGGGAAAAATTGATCTGCAATCTGATCTAGCATCTTCCCTCGATGATCCTTATAGTTCGAAGTTACAAATTCGCAGATACATTGAACCTTTGGAAGATGGCTACAATTTATTTTCGCTTGCTCATGAAGTTTGGAATCTGCCTCAATAAACACTCCACCCCACCCACGTTCTGCGAGAAAGCGGGTATTTGACAAATAGTGTGCATCCCACCCACCAAATTCTACAAAAAACCCATTCTTGATCTGTAATCGATTTAAGATCTCATCCAAGATGCCTTCCTCTCCAAATTGCGAATAGGTTTTCTGGTAATGAAACAGCAGACTGTTTTGTTGGGTAGAAGACGGGGTAGTATAATTTTCATCAGCCTGCATGTGTAGAGGCGCATAAAACGCAATGAAGAATAAAATCCACTTTCTCATTATAGGGTTTCCTTTTGTATTGATGTCCATTCACTCTCGCTTTGCTAAGCAAAAGAGGGTACACTTAAAGCACTTTTTTTGCCAATAAATTTTTCAAGGTTATTCAGCAGCTCCCGCTGGAAACGGGAAGAGGGAAAAAGGCGGCTTCGCCGGAGATGCAAAAATATTTTCAACCAAACTGGAACATTTTTATTCATATCCGAATATTGGGAAAATTGGTAAACTGTCGTGCACGGGTTGCGACTTGCAATAATATGCAAGGTAAATTACGATTCGAAAAAGGTCGGCTACTCTAGATGTTCGCGGTGCGCATGAAAGGCATTTTTCTTTTTCTGATCTTTGCCCTCTTCTCCCAAGAAGAGAGTCCAAAGCTTGAATTGCCCCAAGATGAACTGGCTGAAAACCAGGTCGTTTTTGGCTCCTTTTTCGGCAAGGAAGGCAAGAAAGAGGAAGACGGTTACACGATCAACTACAATACCGTTTCCATCATTGAATACATCCGATTTGCGAGCAAGATCTGCAAAATCAATTTTATCTATGATGAGGCTGATCTCGGCTTTACCATTACGGTCGTATCTGATGAGCCTGTCACCTCTGCAAATGTGATGGCAACTCTCGTTCAGGTATTGCGCATTCACGGCCTTTTGCTATTAGAGCAGGAGGGCAATCTCGTCATCCACAAAGAGCCTGGGGTGAGACAAATTGCAACGCTTGTGACGGGAGACGGGAAAGGAGAAAGTGCACCAATTGTGACCCGCATTTTCCGGATCAAGAATGCTAGGCCTGAATCGATTGCGGCTATCGTCCAGCCGATGATCTCCACCTCAGCGATGCTCGAGGTTTCTTCTGAGACAAAACAGCTGATTGTGACCGATGTGACGGCAAACGTCGACAAGATTGCGGCGCTGATTGAGAATTTGGACTCGCCCCACACGACGCTCGAGATCCAAAAATATGTAGCACTTCACAACTCTCCTGACTATTTGGTGGGTGTGGGCAGCCAAATCATGAATCCGATTGCGCAAGGCTATCCGTTCATTTTGGTCCCGCAAGATCTATCCCATGAAATCTTTATTGTGTCGACTCCGGAGCTCACCGCCAAGGCGCTCGAGGTATTTGCGAGTCTAGATTCGGTGCCAAAGGGGAGGGCGAAGAGGCAAAAGGCAGAAGATGTATTTGTCTATAAAATAAGCTACCTTTCCGGGCCCGACATACTCCGGGGCCTTGCGACCATTGCCGACAACCTCAAAGAGTCGAATCCCGACGATACAGATCTCATCGACACAATCGAGTCGGCAAAGTGGATTCGGGAAAACAATTCGGTGATGTTTGTCGGTTCGACCTCATCTATTGCAAAGACGAAAGAATTTCTCGCTGCACTCGACTCTCCGACAAGCGGGATGATGAGCTCTGAAAAGGTCTCTTTTTTCATCTACAAACCGCACAATAAGAGTGCCGAGGAAATGCTCAGCGCTCTTCACGAAATGGCCCACAATCTGCATGGAGCTCAAGGGCTCGATGAGCAGATCGTTGAGACCATCCAGAAAGGGAAGGTCAATCCGCTAACAAATACGCTTTCTTTTACGGGGCCTGAAGAGACATTTCCTCGCATCAAGGAGCTCCTAGCGACGATTGATGGGAGCCATTCTCAGACGCAGCCGAGCACCCAATTTCTGATCTACAAACCGCAGCATCAATCGGGCGAATCGCTCTCCTCTTCATTGGAAGAGGTTGCATCGCAACTCAAATCAGACAAACTTTCCGATCCGGGGCTTTTGCACGCCCTTGCCAGCATGAAATGGGTGAAATCGACCCAATCGCTCCTTTTCACAGGCGATCCCGACTCTTTAAAAAAATTGCAAGCGCTCATCAATACAATCGATGTCGCATCTGCAGAAAAGCCTGGATATTACATTTACAAAGTGCAGCACACGACAGGCGATGTGATCGAGGAGGACCTGGACAATCTGGCCAAAAATTTAAAGGCCTCGGGGATGAAAGACTCTCCCGTTTTGAGTGTGATCCAAAAAATACGCTACGTCAAGCAGACCAACTCCCTCGTCCTTACGGGAGAGCCCAACGGGATCGCAGAGGCAAAAGAGATGATCGCGCAATACGACTACCCCAGAGCTGCAGCGCCTCACCCAGATAAGTCAAGTCAATTCCTCTTGTATAAACCGATCAATGTCCCCGCGCGTCAAATTGAAAAATCGCTCAAAGAGATCGAGACCAATTTGAAGAGTGCAGGGCTTGCCGATCCGAATATTTTACAATCGATCAACTCGGTCAAGTATGTCGAGTCGATTAACACGCTCGTCTTTACGGGCACCCCCGAAACTTTGGCTAGAATCAAAGAGATGGTCAAAGAGATCGATGTCCCTGCCGCCGCGCATGCGCCGATTCAACACGTTGGCAAGTCGACCTTTTTGCTCTATAAGCTTAAGGCAGCGGGAGGACCTCAGATCATAGGTTCCATCAAAAATGTGACTGCCGAACTCAAGCGCTCGGGTACAGCGGATAAAGAGTTTCTCTCTGCCCTTTCCACGGTCAAATACATCAAAGAGACCAATTCTCTCTTTTTCACAGGCACTGAGGAGGCGCTCACCAAAGTGCAAAATTTGGTGGAACAATTTGACGTATCGAGTCTGAAAGCGCCCGGCAAACCGGTGGCTGCTCCCCTTTCGGGACCTGGCACCTATTTTGTCTATAAGCCCCAGTCGCTCTCGGGCCCCGATTTGGAAAACCTCTTGCAAGATTTTGAAGAGAATTTGAAAAGTAGCGGACTTGTCGACGAGGATCTCTTCCGAACGGTCGAATCGATCCGCTGGTCAGAGCAGACGCAAACGCTCGTCTTCACTGGGACGCAAAAAGCGATCGATCAGGTGAAAGAGCTGCTGAAAGAATTCGACATCCCCTCCAATGCAGGGAAAGATAAGCTGACTGGGCCATTAGAGCCATCGATCCAGGCGATCGACAACACGAGCTTTCTCGTCTACAAGCTGCAGTTCCATAAAGGCGATGAGATCCAAAATGCGCTGCGCCAAATCGCCAAAGACCTCATAACAAATAACGCCCCTGTCAATTCAGGGCTTTTGAATTCCATTAACTCCATTCAGTGGCTCGAAGTGACAAATTCGCTCCTTTGTTCCGGCGATCAAGACACATTGACACGGCTGAGGGAGCTGATCAAAAACCTCGACATTCCGCTAAAGCAGGTCTTTATCGAAATGCTCGTCATAGAGACGACGCTGACAAATGCGCTCACCTTTGGATTGGAATGGGGTGCCAATTACAAATACCGAAATAAGTTTGGGGCGGCAAGCTACAACACGCAACCGGTCACCACTTCAACCCCTTTAAGCTCATTTTTATCGAGCTTTGAGAATTTGACTCCTCCGACAGCGCCAACCCCCATTGGCAATATTCAACCCTCTTCAGGGTTTGATTTAGGGGTGATTGGAGAGGTCATTCGGCATAATGGCCAAACATTCCTCACTTTGGGATCGCTCCTCACCTCCTTGCAAACAGATGATGAGTCGAGCGTCATCATGACTCCAAAAATTTTGACGCAAGATGGGAGAACTTCGACGATTTTTGACGGGAGAAACATCCCCTTTGTCGGCTCTTTTGTCCAAAACAACAGCACCACGACGGTCAACACCTCCAACATTGAATATAGAGACATTGGCTTCAGTCTCACGATTACCCCAGTTCTCGGCAACTCCGATATCGTCACACTCGATATCAATCTCAATCGGACGCAGACAGTGGGCGATGTGACAGGCGCTCTGGATTTCAATTCGGCTTCTGCCCAAGGAATCACGACGACAAAGACGACGATGCAGACAACCGTGCACGTTCCCGACAACAACTTTTTGGTTTTAAGCGGCATGGTGAATAACTCGAATACGAAAAATAAAGCAGGAATCCCCTGTCTTGGAGGACTTCCTCTGGTTGGCGCCGCGTTTTCGAAAAATAACGACACGATCTCAAATTCCAATATCGTTATTTTCATCCGTCCCCATATCATCAACTCTATAGATGAAATCCGCAGTGTCACAAAAAATGAAGAGGATTATTTCCGCGATCAGACGGGAACTCCATTCCTTGAGAAGGGTTTTGATGAAGCGCTCGAACTGCTTAAAACTGTCGACGACGATTAGATTTTTGCTCGTCTTCGTGGTGATGGCCTCCTGCTACCGCGTTCCCGATCAGATCGATCCGCGCGTCTCCTACACTTTGCAAGACCAACATTTTCAAGCTTTGAGCGGCGCTTTTCCCCTCTTAACAAAAGAGGAAAGGGCGACAGACTGGGGAAAAGAGTATCTCATTGGGAGAGTTTTTGCGAATGAACTCGACCTCTACCGAGCCATTTCGACCTTCAAACGGGCGGCGATCCTGATTGAAGAGAATAAGGAGCGTAAACTGGAGATCCAATACGATATTCTCCTCTGCTATTTTCTCGCAAAGCGCTATGACGAGGTGGTCGAGGCGTTTGAAAAGAGCGATTTGGCCCATGTCGACAAGTCTTTTTACGCCTACCACGATCTCCTCTTGATCCTCTATGAATCTTACCGCGAAACCGAGGAAATGGAAAAAGAAGCGAAGATCATCGAACTTTTGGAAAAGAGTTTCCCCTTGACGCACGAGGAGCTCAAATTGTCGCGGGCAATCCGAGAGGGAGATCTTTTGCTGATCGCCGACTTTGCCTCCGATTTTAGAGGGCCCTCTTATCTCGGCAATCTGATCGACTGCTATGGGATGAATAAAAAATCGGTCGCCAAAGCGCAGCTCTTCAATGCGCTTTTACCCGGTGCGGGCTATCTTTACATCGGGCAAAAGAAATCGGCGCTGACCGCTTTTTTGCTCAATGGGCTTTTCATCGCCGCTGCGACGCAGTTTTTCCTCCACAAACACTTTGCCGCTGGCATCATCACAGCGGGGTTTGAGACGGGGTGGTATTTTGGCGGTATTTACGGCGCGGGCGAAGAAGCCAAGTACTACAACGAAAGGCTCTATGAGCGGGCTGCATCGACTGTGCTGAATCAACAAAAACTCTTTCCCGCATTGATGTTGGACCATGCTTTTTGAATGTTTACTCGCCTCATTTCTGATTGCCAACCCCGGTTATTTCGAGCCCTGGGGAAATGACTCTGATCTAAACCTTCCCGCCCCCTTAAAACAGGAAGAAAAAGTGTCCCTTGCAACGAAGATTGCCGATCTCGTGATCCGGTTTCACCAAGAGGTGATTTCGCCAGTCGATGGCCCGAGAAGCCATTTTCGCCCCAGCTCTTCACAATACATGCAGCAAGCGATCCACAACTACGGCTTTATCAAGGGGTTTCTCATGGGCTGCGATCGACTCTTAAGGGAAAACGACGAGGAGTGGGTCTATCGAAAAACGCAATACGAAGGGAAAGTCTACAAATACGACCCCGCCAAACAGAATAAATACGAATAACCCGGCATGCAAATAGGTGACAACTAGCTTGCTGCGGCTTTGCCATATTAACCCTCCAAATCTGAGTCGAAAATTGGCTCAAAAGAACCCTAAAATCGACAGAACCTCACTTTGTAGACACCCTCTATACCGAGAGTGATTCAAGAATCGGGAGATGGCAAGGAGGCGCCCTGAATTTATGTCAGGCGCAGCCGATGCCGAAGCAGCTAAACTTAAAAAGTTTAGCGATGCAGGCGGGCATAAATTCAGTGGCTGTCCGACGCAGCCAGAACCGATCCTTGAATCACGAGCGGTATAACGTTTCATTCTTTCAATAAAGAAATCCGAATAACCAAAGGGGGATTTTTGAACCGATGCCCTGTTCCATTTCGTCGAGAGCAAGAAAGGCCTTTTTTTCTGATTTTATTTGGTTGAAATTCTTGTTCCTTCCACCCACCTCAAAAAGATACTCGTCATCTATAAGAAAATCACCACTGCCAGGTATTTTTACCTTGTGGTTTTGTGATGCTGTATTTGCAAAGAAGGTTTCTCTCACGGTCCCTTTCTCCGGGATATGGGATGAAATTCCATAGAGCTGATTTGTGTTGTCTAAGTATATTTTGGAAGGAGACTCTAATTGATTGAACTTTTTTGTAGCTTTTGAAATGGATTTGATAAGTCCAGCATCCTCCAAATGGGAGAAGTAGGTCTTCAATGTGCGTATATCTCCAATTTCAATGGCAGATAAAATATGATTCCAATTTGGCATGAAAGGGACAGCATCGGCAATGAATATGAGGAGTTTTTTGATTTTTTGAATGCTGGTTCCTGTTAATTGAGGATATATAGCTGCTAAATCTGATTCGATTGTCGTATGCACATTTTGTTCTAAAGTCATCTTATAGATCGCTTCGTTTTGGATCTCATAAAAGTAAGGATAATACCCAATTTTCAGATAACGATGAAATTCGGGAATGACATTTAAATCTTTCTTTTTTAATTCCTTGATAATTATATTAGCAAGCTTTTCATGACTTTTGCAAATTTCATCGATTTTATAAGTTAACAACTCTATCTGGTGGGCTAGTTCCAAATATTCCCGGAAAGACATCCCTTGCATGTGGTGGATAGAAGCTCTTCGAACCAGATCATGGCTTCCTTTATGAATCTCTAATGCCGAGCTTCCTGAAGCGAATATTTTTAGATCTTCAAATGTATCGTAGATGCTTTTTAATTCCTGAGACCAATTGGGGTATTTGTGGATTTCATCGAATACAATCCATTTGCCACCCATTGTTTGAAAGTGTTCGGCTATCTCATAAAGAGAAGCGGTTCCCATCAAGAAATGGTCGGATTGAATATAAAGAACCCTCGGATCAAAGCGGTCGCCATTGACAAAATCGAGGAGCATTTGGATTAACGTCGTTGTTTTCCCCACACCTCTTGGCCCAACAATCATCGACATTCGGTGTGACCATTTTGCAGTGCGGATAAAATAGCGCCTATAAGACGAATTTTTAATCTCTAAAAATCGATGGCTCAGTTTCACGAGTTCTTCAAACATCTATTTACCCTGGATTGCAATCCAATCTTATCACATAAAACAATGGAATGCAATCCGTTGTTTTTAAGCGACTGGTTATAAGGCATTTAAGCGAGATATGTGATTTTCCGTTTCGGAAAACTCGCACATCGCGTCAACTTTCTTTATCGTTATTCATTTTCTTGTTTGCTTTCTGAAGGCTGTGAATGATCTTTTTGCATCCAGGGATGTCTCAAAATCTCTTCACAACACTCCTCTTTGCCAAGGCGATGTTCGGGATTTTTTTCAATCAGACCCCGTATCAGATCTTTGAACTCCTGAGAGTAAGCTGGCTCATCGGGAATGACAATGGGTTCTCTAGCGACCATCTTCCTGAAAATTTTTCGTTGTTTACCGGTACCAAAGGGCTTTATCTTATAAGCCAACATATACAAAGCGATCCCTAAAGAAAAGTGGTCAACTCCTTTATCATAAGGTTTGTGCAAGACTATTTCCGGGGCTATACATGCAGGAGCGCCACAAGGCGTATGCCTTCCAGACTCTTCGATTTTCTTTACGAAGTCAAAATCGATGATCTTTAATATGCCATTAACAAAAATAAAATTGTTCAGTTTGATATCTCGATGAGCAATCCCTTTTTGATGAAGATACCGGACGCCTAGAACCATCTGATGGAAAAGCTGATGCATTTCTCCTTCCCTGTAATTCCCTTTATGGGCGTTTAAGTGGGCAAGGAGATCTTCCCCTCCCAATTCCTGAAGAAAATAGCAAAATTCCTCATCCTCAAAAAATCGATGCATCAAAAGAACATTTGGATGTTCACATCCCAAAAGTAGCTCGGCTTGTCTCTTCGGGTTGGGGGACTCCCGTTGTTCCGTTTTTTTTAAGGCATATGTAGCTCGCGAGGAGCGGTGGATAACTTCGAATACTTGAGTCTTCTTCCCTTCGCAAATCTTCCGAACAATTTTAAAATCGGGGAATCGGACATCTTTGGGTAAGCCCTCCAAAGAGGAATGCCCAATAGGACAAAAACAGTTCATTTCGGTGTATCTCCCTCTTTCATGTGGATCAACTCTTGCGCTTTTAGGCACGCTTTCCAGGTGGAAAATTGGGGATTGGTCTCATCAGTAAAGTAGAGGTTATCAAGTCCGATTTGTTTGACAAGACCTGCCCGGTGAAACACGTGCCACACCTCTTCGGTGAGGCCGCTGATGACGAGATAGCGCCCAGATGATTGGAGCTGGTTGAAAAGGCGCAAAATGGCCAGACACATCGACGCATCCATGTGGTAGATATTGTTGAGGCGAAGGACAATGGCAAGTGTTTTTGGATCTTCTGCCACCGATTGGAGCGCATTTTGAAAAAAATCGGCTGAAGCGAAATAGAGCTCTCCCGAAATACCGATAATCCGGACCTTTCGATGAATATCTTCCTTTGGGCTCACGATCATGAGTCTCCCTTTCGAGTTAAACGCATACTCAACGAGATGCGGCGTGGACGATTTTCTCAAATAGGTCGCTATTGATATCACAATTCCGATAAAAAAAGCAATATCCAGACTGAAGATGAGACACGAGATAAAGGTGATCAAAAAAACCGAAGCGTCTTCTCTTGTGGCGTGAAAGCAGAGCCGAATCTCTTTCCAATTGACAAGCATCGGAACGGTGGCGATGAGAAGCGCAGCGAGGGCCGCCAGCGGAATGTATTGAACAAAGGGCCAAAAGAAAAAGATGATGATGCCGGTGAATAGGCCGCTTAAAACAGCTGCCAATCGGGTTTTGGCCTGCATCCGATAGCTGAGCGTCGTCCGTGTCGCACTCCCTGATGCGGGAAGGGCGCCGTAGACAAAGGAGAGGGCAGCATTTGCGATGCCGAGGCCAAATACGTCTTGGTTGACCTGCACGTGATGTCCCGATTTCGCCGCAAAATCGCGCGAAACGGAAAACGCCTCCAAAATCGCTAAAAAAGAGATCGCCACCGCAGCTGGGAACACTTTATTCAGCAAAGAAAAATCGAGAAGAGGCAGCGTTAAAGAGGGGATCGGCCCCTCAACGCTCGCGTAGGTGCCAAAGCGCAAAAATGTGATGTTTGGGAAAAAATAGCTCACGCCATAAGCCGCAACCGATGCGATCACCAGCATCAAGAGGGCGTCGGGAAGGTTTTTTGCCACCCTTCGAAAAAGGATGAGGAAGCCGAAACTCAAAATGCCCATCAAAAGGGTGGGCCATTGCAGTTGAAGCAGGTGGCTAAAGAAGAATCCCACTTTGAAAAGGACGAGACCCGTCTCCTTGGAAAGGGAAATCCCAGTAAAATAAAAGAGCTGTGTCGCAATGATGGCAACTGTAATCCCCGCAAAATAGCCCAACACCACGGGGCGACTGACAAATTGGAGCAACTTAGCCACATTGAAAAACGCCGCCAAAATCTGAATGATCCCAACAATCACGACAATTTGCGTCAAAATGTGAAGGACAATCCTCTCTTTTTCAGCCCCAATGGCCGTCTCGTAGTAGGCATTCAAAATTTCGGCGATCGAAGTTTGGATCAAAATTGCAGTTCCGGTACTCGGCCCCGAAACTAAATGGCGCGATGAGCCAAAGGCCGCAGCAAAAATCGTCCCAAAAATAGCCGAAAAAATCCCCGCCGTTGGCGGAAGCCCCGCCAAAAGAGAATAGGCGATAGACTGGGGGATCGCCATGAGGGCAACTGCAAGCGATGCCCAAAGATCGCGGCCCAAATAGGAGACAGTGTACTCCCTACACTCCCCCAAAAAAGGGGCAAAGGAGATCGCTCTATGGCGCGGCAGCTTCATATTCTCAGTCTAGGCCGAAAAAAGAAAAAACACTAGTGTTTGTGGGAGGGTGCTACTAGAGGAGTCTCGGCTCAGATGCTGCGGGCGGTTCTTTGCCGCGCAACTCCAAAACCAGTGGACAGCCCTGAAATCCATGGATTTGCCTAAAATTGTTAATCAGATATTTTTTATAGGTCTCGGTCATCAGGGTTGGATTATTGACAAAAAGGACAAACTTAGGGGGATCCACCTCGACTTGGGTCATGTAGTAGATCCTGAGCCTTTTTCCAATGATGAGAGGAGGGTGGTATTTTTGAAGACACCCCTCGATGAATTTATTTAAAATACCAGTTGAAATCCGCTTTTTGCGCGCGGCTGCCACCTCTTGAACAAGGGGGAAAATGGGTGCGAGATTTTTCTTTTTTGCAGCTGAGATGAAAAGGGCCGGACAGTGATTTAAAAAGGGAATCTCTTCTCTCACCTGCTTCAAGGCGTGTTCCATCCTGAGATTTTTCACAAGATCCCACTTGTTGAATATGAGGATGCAACTTTTTCCTTTCTCTTCAATTTCACTCGCGATCCGCTTTTCTTGAGTCGTAAACCCATCGAATGAATCGAGGACCAAAAGAGCCACATCGGCCTTTTCAATCGCCTCGTCGGTCCTCACCCTAGCAAATTTGTCGACAACCACTTTTTCCGCTTTTTTTCTCCGGATTCCGGCTGTGTCGACAAAGACATAACTTTCTCCGCCCCGCTCGACTGAGACATCGATGCTATCGCGCGTCGTCCCGGCAATCGGGCTCACAATGGAGCGCTCCTCATCGACAAGGCCATTCAGGAGAGTCGACTTCCCCACATTCGCCCGCCCGACGATGGCTACCCGAATGCCAGAAAACTTCTTCTCTTCGACCTTCTCCTCACCTTCAGGAACAAGCCCCATCACCTTTTCAAGCAGTTCTGCAATTTGATACCCTTGCACAGCAGAAACAGCGATGAGATCGCGAACCGCAAGAGAGTGAAAATCGTGCACCTTGAACTCATCTGCCACCGTGTCGATTTTATTGACTGCGACGATGACCGGCTTTTTGGCATTAAGCAAAATCTTAGCCACCTCTTCATCGAGCGGATGGGGCCCTACTTGGCCATCGACCACCAAGATAACGGCGCCTGCCTCTTCAATGGCAATTTGGGCTTGCCGCCGGATCTCCCGATTGTATTCCCCTTTATCTGAAATGTCGATCCCCCCAGTGTCGATCAGGGTGAAAGGACGTCCAAAACTCTCCCCTTCCGCATAGAGGCGATCGCGCGTAATCCCCTCTTGTTCATCGACAATGGAGAGCCTTTTTTGACAAATCCGGTTGAAAAGGGCCGATTTGCCCACATTGGGCCGACCTACTAAAGCAATTTTTGAGTGTGCCATATTCGTATCGGGGAAGATCATAAGGGATTGTGAAATAATAAAATAGAAGATTTGGTGGCTTTAGAGACGTCCAGATTTGAACGATCCCAAGGAGGTCCGTATTGCCTCAATACGGGCGACGAGGGATCGTTTGAAGATGGGCGTCTATAATAGACTCAAAATTTTTTAGTTTATTATTTCACAGTCCCTAAAGAATTTTCTCTTCTCATTCAACTGGAAAAATAGCCCATGACCTGCTACACTAGACCCTGATTAGGGGGATTATGGCATTAGATGTGAATCCAAGGGAAAATTTGGATCTTCATAGAGAATTGATCAGTTTGAAATCGAGCGAGAAGAGAAAGACCATTGTCAAGTGTCTCATCGCCCTTGCCCTCATCGTGATGGCCATTTTCGCAATCGCCCTTTTAAAAAACCTTTTTGTCGCAGCGGCAATCGGAGTCATCGTCATCGCAACTCTTTCAATCTATAACTATTTGGATAGCTACCGCGATTCAAGAGCGATCTTCCTCCGTTCAGCAGGGGCGATGCTGCAAACTGTCAAGTAAATTTTTCACTGACAATTCTAATCACCAGTCTCCATTTCAAAGAACATTTTTTCGAAGACTTGGAGCAACTCTTCCCTGGAGAGGTAGCTGATCTGATCCTCCCCTCCGACGATCTCCTCGATGAGTCCTTTTTTTCTTTCGATCATTTCGTGAATATGCTCTTCGATGGTGTGTTTTGTGACGAGTTTAAACACCTGAACGCCCCGATTTTGACCGATGCGATGGACCCGGTCGGTCGCCTGATTTTCTTTCGCGGGGTTCCACCACCTGTCGTAGTGGATAACGATGGAGGCGACTGTGAGATCAATTCCGACACCAGCAGCGAGGAGGGAGGCGACAAAAACCTCGCATTTCGGATCTTCGCGAAAGCGCCTCAACTGTTCGGGGCGATCGCGTGTAGAGCCTTTGATTGTGGCAAAGCCGATCCCCTTTTTCTTAAGGTGCGATTCGATGATAGCGAGCATTTCGAGGTATTGGGAAAAGACGACCACTTTTTGGTTGCTCTCGCGCGCCTCTTGTAAAAGCTCGACAAAAAGATCCCATTTGCCCGACTCGTGGGCATGGTAAGGTTTTGGCTCTTCTAAAACGAGAGAAGGGTGATCGCAAATCCGTTTCAATTGAGAAAGGGAGGAAAAAACGTGGACGAAGGAGAGAGGTTTTGCGCTGTCTTTCAATTCTTGATAAATCGAACTTCGCATTTGCAGCGCGACCTCCTTGTAGAGTTTTTTTTGCTCCTCGCTTAAATCGCAGTAGGCGATCTCCTCGATTTTTTCGGGCAAGTCGCGAAGAACTTCGCTTTTTTTTCGCCTTAGGATGAAGGGCTTTGTCAATTTGGATAAAAGGACTTTTTTTTCTGTGTCTTGATTTTTCTCAATGGGATTCACAAAAATCTCTCGAAAAACAGGATCGGAGGGCATGTAGTTGGGAAGGACGATATCGATGAGCGATTTGAGTTCGCGAATCCGATTTTCAATGGGCGTTCCGGAGAGGCCGAGTCTCATCTGAGAGCGAATAGAGCGGAGCGCCTTGTACGTTTGTGAAGTGTGATTTTTTGCGATCTGGATCTCATCAAAAATGGCCACTTCGAAGCGATACGGCTTCAAATTTTCTCTTCCTGTGCGCAAGATGCCGTAGGAGGTGAGAAGGAGATCGCTCTTTTCATCAAAATATTCCAGCGTTCTCTCAAGGCCGTAGTAGGTGCAGACCCGTATTTCGGGCAAAAACCGCTTCAAAAGCTCTTGCCAGTGATAGATGACAGAAGTGGGGCAAACGACGAGGTATTTGTTCTCTTTTTCAAGATCATCGCAAAGGACAGCTGCGAGGAGGGCCATCGCCTGGTGCGTTTTTCCAAGTCCCATGTCGTCGCAGAGGAGTCCTGATAGCCCGTGGGAATAGAGGAACCAAAGCCAGTTGAGTCCTTGCTCTTGATAAGGGCGCAAAGTGGCTTTTAACCTCGTGATATCAGGGAGGCGCCTCACTTCGAGGTGGTTTAAGTCTTCGAGAAATTTTCTCGTCTCCGGCTCCTCAGGCTCTTCGATGACCTCAAAGACAGTCAGGCGAATCCACTCGAGTGTGCTAAGGCGCAAAACCCCCTTTTTCCGATCGAGTTTTTTAGCGAGAAGCTGGCGGATCCAATTGAAGCGCGGCTCTCTTAAATAGAGGAGTCCCGCTGCTGAAAAGAGGTGCCGTTTTTTTTCTTGAAAAGCATCCCAGAGGGAAAAGATATCGACGTTGCCAATCTCTGAGGTGTAGATGAGATCGATGAGCCACTCTTGTCCCCTCTTTTTTCGGCTCTGGGCAATTTTTCGAATTTTCAGTTTTAAATCGACGGGAGGGATCAGTTTGGGGTCGGTTTTTAAGATATAGGGTTTGAGCGGCTCGAGCTCATAGGCCAAAAAGGGGGCCTCTTGCGCCTCCTGGATGACGATCGGGTGTTGATACCTTTCAGGGAGTCTCGCCGACGGGGGGATTTCAGAAAATCCCTTCCCCTCTTGATAAATGTAATCGCCAAAGCGGCTCAAAGTGGCCGGATCGACCCCGGGTGCATATTCCATTTTGGGAATAGTGGCGATAAGACCCTCTTCATTCACAGTGAGGAGCAGCCCATTTTTCAAAATGGGCATTTCAGTATTATAAAATCCTTGCACCTGCTCCAGATCGTCTTTGTGCTGGGAGATAAATGGGGAAATTTCACTCGAGGGAATTTTCAATCCTGGATGTAACGGGAGTCTTCCGCGCGCCTCTTTTTTCATGTAAAAGCCTTGGCCCTTGATATAGACCCACTCGTCAAAGTGGTGGGTCTCATCGTAATTTTCAGGGAAATTGAGCTCTGCACTAAAGAGGAGACCTTCTGGGCCCAATTGGTAGGTCAAATGGGATTCTAAACTTCCCAAATGGGTCTGAAAGCCGGAGAAATTGTGGAGCCAAAGACGGTGCCGATTGATGAATTCTGCCACCTCTTTTCGCGGGACAATTTTTTCCTTCCCCTCAAAAATCCACTCTTCGAGAAGAAAAAAACCCCGAGTCGGAATGTAAACCCAAGGGATAAAACAGACCGCTTTGTCCGATTTCATATCGCCCGGCACTTCGACATAAAGCTCGATGTGCAAACTCCCCTCTTCATCAAATTTGAGAGTGTATTGACAGCGCCTCAGCTCTGCGTGGATGGAGAGGAATGGCTCTAATGACTTCAGAGATTGCGAGAGCGCAGAGGCGATCCGCTCTTGGGGAATGCGATCTTCAGCAAAAACAGAACCGACCCTTTTCTTATAAAATCCTTTTCCCTCGACATAGAGCCATTCTCCAACGGGAATCCCCTGAAAATCGCTCTCTTTTCTCAATCCCCCTTGATGCGCGATGATGAGACACCTCTTCTCCTCATCGTAAGTGATCTTTTCGATCGTCTCATCTTCCGCACCGAACACTTGCAAAGGAGCCTTCACAGTCGATAGAGCGGGAATAATCCAAGGCCAGTTGACCTCTGCAATATAAAACCAAATGCCAAGTCCTGGAAAATGGAGAGCGATTTCATTCGGAAGAGGAGATCCATTGAACACAATCTGATACGGCTCTTGAATTTCATCTAAGTACATGAGCCATTTGGCAAGATCTGACCAAAAAGAGAGTTCAAATTTGAGCGTATGGCTCGCATTGCCCGCTTTAAATGCAGCGAGCTCCTCAGCGGGCAAATTGGAGAATTTGATCGAGGTTTCCTCCGTCTCAAGCGGCCTCTCTGAGAGAATGGAGGCAAGTCTCCCCTGAGTCTTTTCTTGCGTCGATTCAATGGAAAAAAGCGGTTTCTTCGTCTTTGACTCACAGGTATAAAAGCCACTCTTCTCCTTTTTAAGACAATCGGTCTCATAGCCGTGTCTTTTGCTCGCCATCTGAAAGAGACGACTCCAAAGCGATTTTCGAAAACGGACGTGAAGCGGCTCTTTGTGACCGTTAAAAATCTGCAAATAGGCGGCCGCTATATGGGGACACCCCTTTCCCGCTTCAGAAATTTTGCAAGAACAAAAAGCATCGGTAACAGCCCCCTCGTCCCTCATTTGGATGAAGGGAAACACCTTTTTTTTCCCTTTTTCGCTCACCTCAAACTGGTAAGTGCCCCGGGAGAAAACGGGCTCAGATACCGCTCCAGACTCTCTTAAATCCTGAGCAGTTTTAAAGTATTGGGCAATGTATTCCGGCGCTTTTTCTTCCATGAGGGGAAAACCCAAATGAGTCCACTATCAAACCACCCCTCATTGTACTCTTTACTTCAGTTTCCTGTCCATGAAGAGCCAATCAAACAGGGGGGTAAAGACGCTTTAGAGGAAAATATCGACATTTTACGCCCCAGTCCTGCAAAAAGGCTTGAAGAGCTCATCTTGCTCTCTTTAAATTATCTACAACTTGAATGACCCTCTCATCAATTTTCGATTCATCTCCCTTGGTTATCTTCACTAAGTTTGGGGAAATCCGATTCCATTCGATTTGAGCGATATATTTCTCATAAAGCAAAGTCAAATAGTCGAAGACTTTATCCGGGGTTATTTGATTAAAACTCCCCCTAATTTCAAAAACTCCGGGGAAAACAAGTCGCATGTTATTGACCAATCTTTCTGCAGCTCTACTCTCTCCTTCATAATTGTCTATAGAATAAATAGCCGTATATTGCGTTGAAACAGTCGTCATCACAAAGGTCTCCCCCATTTTTTGGCCTAGGATGCTAGACTAGAGGAGGGATAGATTGCAATGGCTTTGTTGCATAATTCCTGCACATATATAAGTCATTGACAGCAAGAAAATTAATAACCACCGAGCACACCGAGCGCGCCGAGAAAAAGGGAAGAATGCGCGTCTCTCGCGCCTCGGAGCTCTCGGTGAGCTCGGTGGTAAAATATTTACTTAAGTCTGTTGGGGCTTCGGCGATTTATGCAACAATGCCGATTGCAATCGAATTAGATGAGTTCTTTAGGGGGATGATACTCATATCCGAGATCTTGCGCGACAAAGGGGTTTGTCACTTTTCCATGGTAGACATTGAGTCCATCCATCAGACCCCTATCTTGCAAAAACGCCTGTTTATATCCCATGTTGGCCAGTTTCAGAGCATACGGCAAGGTCGCATTAGTAAGCCCTTGCGTTGAAGTTCTTGCGCAAGCGGCAGGCATATTGGTAACGCCATAATGAAGAACTCCATGTTCGACATAAATGGGATCAGAGTGGGTCGTAGGGCGAATCGTCTCAATGCATCCCCCCTGGTCGATTGCGACATCGACGATCACGGAGCCAACTTGCATTTTTTTGACCATATCGCGCGTGACGAGTCTTGGAGCTTTTTTCCCCGGGATGAGGACTGCGCCAATGACGAGATCGGCGGTGGTCACAGCTTTCTCAATAGCAGCGGGTGTAGAAAACACTGTTTTCAAGGCGGGGGCAAAGAGCTTATCGAGGTCGCGAAGGCGGCTCAAATTGTGATCGAAAATCGTCACATCGGCGCCAAGGCCAATAGCCATGCGCATCGCTTCGGTGCCGACGACTCCGGCTCCTAAAACAACCACTTTCCCAGGCTTGACTCCTGGGATCCCTCCGAGAAGTACCCCCCGTCCCCCGTTGATCATCTGCAGGGCATGGGCCCCCGCCTGAATTGCAAAACGGCCCGCGATTTCGCTCATCGGGACAAGGAGGGGGAGCCTTCCCAATTCATCAGTGACCGTCTCATAGGCGATCCCCACGACTTTGCGCTCAAGGAGCTGTTTGGTTTGCTCTGGATCTGGGGCCAAATGGAGATAGCAAAAAAGAATGTGCCCTTCGCGCATGAGGGGAAATTCGGAACTTTGGGGCTCCTTCACCTTGACGATCATCTCGCTTGCGTAGACCTCTTTGGCCTCTTTTCCGATTTTGGCGCCCGATGCGATATAGAGCTCATCTGGATAGCCGATCTTGAGACCCGCATCTTTTTGGACAGTGACCTGATGGCCCGCTTCAACAAAGGCTCTCACCGTATCGGGGGTCGCCCCCACCCGAAACTCATCCTTTTTGATCTCTTTTGGGATCCCAATTTTCATACTCTCTCCTCAATGATTCGCCCATTCTACACTGTTCGCCGATAATTTGGGTAGGATCCCCTCAAAAACTTTGATTGCACCACCCGTGAGAAAGACTTTGTCTTCCTCGACGTCAATCTGCAACGGTCCCCCTTGCATAGAAATCCGAATTGGGTTTGTGAAATGCCGTATTTTGGATGCGATATAGCCGACAGCTGCAGCCCCTGTCCCACATGCCAAAGTCTCCCCTACTCCCCTCTCAAAAACCCGCACGCAAATCACCCCATTTTTTTGCATTTGGGCCACATTGACATTCGTCTTTTCAGGAGAAAATAGAGGGTGATCGTGCAAATAGGGGCCCCATTTTTCTAGGGGTTCGTTTGAAAATAAAACGGCATGCGGCACTCCCACATTGAGAGAAAACACCTCGTGATCTGAAATGTAAAGCCGCTTTACATTTCCAACTTCTCCGAGAGACACCTTCACTTTGTCTCCATAAATCTGCGCTTCAACCACACCGCTTAGGGTTGCGATTTTCGCTCTTTCGAAGTGCAGTCCCTTTTCGATTGCAAACTTCATTAAGCATCGAAGTCCGTTCCCACAACTTTCAGCCTCTTTTCCATCTGCGTTGTAGATGCGCATTCGAAAGTCTGCCCTTTCATCCTCTTGCAGTAAAATGACTCCATCTGCGCCGATGCCGAATTTCCGATGGCACAAGAGGGGTACAATTTGGGGATTGAATAAGAGGGCGCGGTCATCGATCAGGATAAAATCGTTGCCCGCGCCGTGATATTTAGTGAAGCAAAGCTTCGACATCTTTCATTGAGGTGACAATTGTATCGAGAAGACCAAACTGTTTCGCCTCTTCTGCTGTCATCCAGTTGTCTCTTTCGATCGCCTTTTCGATCACTTTGCGCTCCTTTCCTGTCGCACTGACGTAGACATCGACGATTTGCATGCGCGTTTTGAGCATCTCTTTGGCTTGGATCTCGAGATCGGTCGCCTGACCGCGGATGACGCCGCCGATGAGCGGCTGGTGAATCATGATCCGGGCGTTCGGCGTTGCGAGCCTCTTTCCTTTTCCAGCAACTAAGCTGAGGAGCGATCCCATCGACGCCGCTAGCCCTGTAACGAGAGTGATGACGGGCGATTGGAGCAATTTGATCTGATCCCAAATCGCAAATCCCGAATCGACCGATCCGCCGGGCGAGTTGATCACAAATAAAATCGGTTTTCCGGGGGCTTTGTGGTCTAGATACCACAGTTTTCGGATGATATCTTTAGCGCTTTGAGAATCGACGGCATCAGATAAAAAGACGCGCCGCTTTTCAAGCATCGCAAAATCGAGTTTATCGTTGATGTATTTAGGTTTATCTTCCTGTTCACTCTCTGGCATAGATCCACTCCCTTTTATTAACCCGCTAGGCAAAAATGAGACAAATTGCTTGCTGCGGCTTTGCCATATTCCCCTTCGGGGCCGATTCGCTTCGCTCATCTGCTCCGCGAGAAAAAGGTCGCCCCGGACCTTTTTCTCGATTCCGCAGCCTCCATCGTCGCCCATGGTTTTACCATGAGCTCCTCCTTCGGAGCGCTTCGCTTCAATCTGACTTTCACACCCCTTCCGACGAAGCGTCGTTGGGGGCCCCGTGTTTGCCTCGCTAGCGCACTTTGTCTCATTTTTGCCTAGCGGGTTAATATCCTATTCTAATCGATGACGAGCTCGGGGTAAAGGGGAAATTCAGATAAAACTTCTCTCACTCGTTCGCGCGCCCGCTGAACGACGTGCGGCGGCACATCGACTTTTGCTCGAGAAGCGCCCCCCGTTTTGGGATCGTCCGTTGGCCTCGCCTCTTTTAAAAGATCGAAGAGGATCGACCCGATCTCTTTCATTTGCATCCCCTTCATGCCAAGCGTTGTGATGGCAGGGGTCCCGATCCGAACTCCCGAAGTATACCAGGGGCCATTGGCGTCTTTGGGAACCATATTCCGATTGACGGTGAGGTGCGCCTCGCGCAAAAGGGTTTCTGCTTGTCTTCCAGTGAGGCCAAAACTTTTGGCCACATCGATCACAAGGAGGTGATTATCGGTCCCATTTGTGAGGAGATGAGCTCCCAGTTCCATCAAGCTACTCGCCAGCTCTTGGGCATTTTCGACGATCTGGAAGGCGTATTTGCTAAATTCTGGCTGCGCCGCCTCCTGAAAAGCGATCGCCTTGGCCGCCATCACATGGGGAAGGGGGCCGCCAAGAACGATCGGACACCCCTTATTGACCACATCGCGATATTCGGCAGCGCACAAGATGAGCCCGCCGCGGGGTCCCCGAAGCGTTTTATGGGTCGTCGAAGTGAGGATATGGGCAAAAGGGACGGGGTTGTAGTTGCCCTTCATCACTTTCCCTGCGACAAGACCTGCAAAGTGGGCCATATCGACCATGAGAACAGCCCCTGCTCTATCCGCAATGTCGCGCATTTTCGCAAAATCGATCAGCCTTGAATAGGCCGAATAGCCGGCGATCAAAATCAGCGGCTTTTCCCTCATAACCTGAGTTTCAAGCTCTTTATAATCGATCAGCCCCGTCTTCTCATTCACTCCATAACTGACCGATTGGAAAATTTTGGACGAAATATTGTGCCGATAGCCATGCGTTAGATGTCCTCCGCTGCCGAGGTCCATCCCCATCACTTTTTGACTCACGAGGAGCTTTCGGACTCTCTCATATTCCTCTGGGCTCAGCTCGTCCACCGTTTTTTTCCCGAGAGCTTCCACCTCTTTCGACTGGATTTTTTGGACCAAAACGGCCCAAAAAGCGACCAAATTCGCATCGGCGCCTGAATGAGGCTGCACATAGGCGTGTTCGGCGCCAAATATTTTTTTAGCTAAATCCACTGCCATCGCTTCAATCGCATCGACGTTGTCACACCCAGCATAAAATCGGTGTTTCGGAAAGCCTTCGCTATACTTGTCAGTCAAAAGGTTGCCCATCGCGAGTTGGACTGGGAGGGAAGAAAAATTTTCAGAGGCGATGAGCTTTAAATAACTCCTTTGATCCTTGAGTTCCTGGACGATGGATTGGGCAATCTCGGGCGAATGGGCAAAGATCGCATCGAGGGAGGCCATGTAGGCGATCGCGGAGCTAGTGCGGCTCTTTTCGGGAATTTTGGCAAAATAATTTTTTAAAAAGGGCATTTTTGGCCTCCAAATAGGGGAACTCTCAGGAATTGCTTGCTCAATTTGGCTCATAAATATTATAGTATTCCCAACAATCCGATTATTTTCCAGAGGTTCTATACATGCTTCAGTACCTAAAGGTCATTTTAGACATCCAAGAGCTAGACATGAAGATGATCCGTCTTATGCGGCTCAAACGAGAGCGTTCCAAAGAGTTGGAACACATCGACTCACTGCGCCAAGAGCTGCACCAACAGCAAAAAGAAAAAGAGGGCGAGATTGCCGAACTCAATCGGACAATTGCCAATCAAGAAGAGAAGATCGGCGAGATCAAGGAGCGCCTTAAAAAGCTTGAGGCCAAGCAGAACACGGTCAAAAAAGTAGATGAATTCAATGCCTTGACGCAGGAGATGACTTCGTCTGAAAGGGAGAGAATTGCAACCGAGCAAATCACAAGCGATCTCATCGACAAGAGAAATCTCGAAGAGGAAATTCTCGGCAAAATCAAAGAGTCACTCACCCAATCGGAGGAGAGCAGCCGCACTTTGGAAACAGAGATCAAAGAGAGCATCCGCCTGATCAATCAGGAGGGAACCGATCTGAAATTTTCCCGCGATGCACTGGCAAAAACAGCAGATCCAGAAGTCTTGCGGATTTATGAGCGGCTTTTGAACAACAAAAAAGACCGGGTCGTCGTTCCGATTGAAAACCGAACCTGTTCGGGCTGCCACATCGCTTTAACGGCGCAACACGAAAACGTGGTCCGCAAAGGGGAGAGGCTCACCTTTTGCGAACACTGCTCCCGCATCCACTACTGGCAAGAGAGCGAAGAGCTCGAGGGGACCGCGGTCGCGACAAAACGGCGCAGACGCCGTACGGCCTCTGTGTAAATTTAGGGGTGGCAGGTCATCGCACCTCGTTTTGGGGTGAGGAAAGTCTGGACTTCGCAAAAGGGGATACCAGTTAACGGCTGGGCACCGAAAGGTGACGGAAAGTGCAACAGAGACTATACCAATTCGGTTGAAAAGTTCGGGTTTGTGCCCGATCGGACTCTGGGAGACCGGAGACGTTGTAAACCCTATCCGGAGCAAGGTCGAATGGGAAAAGAGCGAAACCTTTGGCGCGAAGAAAATTCCCGAGAAGACTGCTTGAGAGATCTGGCAACAGATCTCCTAGAGGAATGATGACCCTCGACAGAATCCGGCTTAACGCCACCCCGCTTTTTTCAATCAAAAGTCGAGTTCGAAATTAGCCGTTAACCCTTCGAGGGTGAGCGGTTGATTTCCAACGGTCGGCAAGGGGGCAACAAATCCATCCATCCCGACGGGGAGATTGAATTGATTCCACCAGTAATTTGCCTCCCAAGAGACGCTGAGCTTGACGAAGATTTTTTCACACCAAGCGGTGGCTTGCCATTGCGGGCCAAAGGAGAGTTGCAAGTTGGGGACGAGTTGGTAAAAATCGTCTCGATACTCGCGAAAAGGGGTGTAGAGCGCCTGCCCGATCGGCAACTGTTTTGCCACTGTACTGACATGCGTATTGCCGTAGAGAAGGGCGCCGGCTAATTTTCCGAGGAAGCAAAATCCATACTTGAGATGCCATTCTCCTGAAAAGCCGATGCGCGGACCTCCTCCCCAATAATTGTTTTTGCCGTTGAACATCCTCCCTGCATTGGAACCACTTAAAATATTTTCAAAGGTGGTGTGGAATTTTTGGTGCAAAGTCCCTCCCTTACCGCCGATGTGGGGGCGGATCGCGACAGATGGGGTCAAATAGATCAACCTTCCGAGCTCGAGATCGATCATATTGAGATTGATGTGGACTCCCCCAAAAGCAGTTCGAAACAGGCCACTAGAGGCGTTGGAGACGGGCCAAAGAGGCAAGAATCCAAGCGCGTTGGTTCTTGAATTGCTAAAGTGGTTGCGAACCCAAGTATAATTGAGGAAAAGGTCCCAAAAGTCGTACCAGAGGTTCCATCCAATCCCCGCTCTAAAACCAGGAGACCATTCTGGGTTGAATCGGAGCACTTTTCCCGATTGAGGGGAGAGCGCATCGATCTGATAGGCGTAGCTATACCCGTGATTTTCGGCGCGCCAATAGAGAAAATCGGCTGCAAAGTAAAATGCGTTGATATTGCGATCAGAGGTCCCCTTCGGATTGCATGGGTTAAACCTCCAAAAACAGGGGGTCGGTGGTTTGCAGCGAGGCTTTGGACAGGGCTTTGGCGGACAAGGGGCGGGAGTTCCCTTTTTGCAAGGATCACATTTTTCTGGGGGGGTAATGTCGCACGATTTGGGCGTCTTTTCAGCGCAAGGGGGTTTTGTAAGAGCGGATTTTGAGCAAGAATCGGAATGGGCAGATATCTCCATCGTCGGGGGTGCGCTTGAAGCAGAAAAGTCTTCGACCTCCATTGGAATTAAAGAGCCACTCTCGCCCGTTCCCGATAGTGCCCATAGGCAAAGTGTGGCCACTGGAAAAAACCCTTTCAACATATTCTACCTCTTTTATACCCAACATGGTTCAAAATTTGGTTTTTGACTGCGTCGGCATCCCCATCTTTGAAGTCGCCTGCATCACCCAACTTATTCAAGTTGGGTTGCTTCGGCGGCGCTTCGCTTCTTCAAATATGTGGCGCCGACTTTGTCAAATTCCCAAATTTTGAACCACGTTGGGTATATCCCCTCGTTAATACACGGGGCGATTTATTGTAAAATCTTTTATGCGCGGGGGTGGGTCTTATCATAAACTTCTCTTTTGAGTTTGGGTGACACGTGCGTGTAGATCGTCGTCGTGGCCAAGGAGGTGTGACCCAAGAGAATCTGGATCGTTTTGAGGTCCATCCCGTTTTCGAGCCAGTGGGTTGCAATGGTATGGCGGATTGTATGGGGAGTGATTTTTTCTGAAAGGCCACTTTTTTTCAAATAGGCGGCAAAATTGCGATCGATGGAGCGGACGCTGATCCTCATCCCATGCTTATTGAGGAAAATCGCTTGAGAATCTCTTTCGTCCCGATCGGGGTGGGCTAAATATTTCGCAATCCAACCCGCTGCCGTTTCGGTAATGGGGGTTTGCCTTTGCTTTTTCCCTTTGCCAAAAATGTTCAAAATCAAATGTTTAGCATTGAAATCGGCCCGATTCAAGCCGACCAGTTCACTCAACCTGAGCCCTGAGCTGTAAAAGAGCTCCATGATGACCCGATCTCTCAGCCCCAAGTAGTTTGTCAAGTCGGGCTGGGCAAAAAGGATTTCGATTTGGGGGTAAGAGATGGAGACGGGGAGCCGCTTTTCTTTTTTTGGGCTCTCAATTTCCTCGAGCGGGTTTTCCGAAACCCATTTTTCTTTCAGCGCGTGTTTGAAAAAGCTCCGAAGGGCAGACAATTTGCGCAAAATGGAGGCGGGTCTTTTCTTTTTTTCATAAAGCTCAGCGAGAAATCTCCGGACACTGCGTTTGGTGGGGGCCTCCTCTTTTAAAAAGAGAAAAAACTGACTCAAATCGATCCGATAGGAGCGCAGCGTATGCTTTGAGACACCCTTTGCCAAATCGAGATGCCCCAAAAACTGCTCAAGTGCCTTGAAATGGTCCATGATTCTATGATACCATTGTGACCCATGATTACATTAGAAAATATTTCAAAGAGAGTGGGAGGGCGGACCCTTTTTGAAGACGTCTCCTTTACCTTCAATGGGGGGTGCAGATATGGCCTCACAGGTCCAAACGGCTCCGGGAAATCGACCCTTTTAAAAATCATTATGGGAATAGAGCCGCAAACGTCGGGGATTGTCAACTTGCCCAAAAAAGTGGGTTTTTTAAAGCAGAGGATTGAAGATTTTTTTGCCTTTTCGCCTCTTGACACGGTCGTGATGGGAAATAGCCGCCTCTGGTCTGCCTTGACTGAGCGCGACAAACTCTACGGGGAAGAGATGACCGACGCGATTGGGATGCGCCTCGGAGAGCTCGAGGAGATCATCGCCGAAGAGGATGGGTATTCTGCGGAAAGCGAAGCTGAAACGCTCCTGATCGGGATGGGCCTTCCAGAAGAGCTTCATAGGAAGAAAATGGGCGAAATCCCGACCGATCGGCAATTCCGAGTGCTCCTTTGCCAAGCTCTTTTCGGCCATCCGCAAGCCCTATTGCTCGATGAACCGACAAACCACCTCGATCTCGAATCGATCTCTTGGTTGGAGGAGTTTTTGCACAACTACAATGGCATTCTCGTCGTCGTCAGCCACGATCGCCACTTTCTCAACTCCATTTGCACGCACATTGCAGATATCGACTATGAGACAATCATCACCTATCCGGGCAATTATGACGCAATGCTCGTGACAAAAACGGCCGTTCGATCCAGGTCAGAAGGGGAAAATAAGGCCAAAGAAAAAAAGATCTCGCAACTGAAAGAATTTGTGGCCAAATTTGGCGCCGGCACAAGGGCCAGTCAGGTGCAATCGCGCATCCGCGAGATCAACCGTTTGCAACCGCTCGAACTGAAAAAATCAAACATCCAAAGACCCTACATCCGTTTTCCCGTTCCAGAAAAACAATCGGGACAAGTGGTTTTGAAGGCAGAAAAGATCGGCAAGGGGTATGGGAGCGGCCTTGTGATCAAAGATTTTTCCATCGAGATTCAAAGGGGCGATAAAATCGCTGTCATCGGAAATAACGGAAAAGGAAAAACAACCCTGCTCAAACTCTTAGCTCAAGTGTCGACGCCTGAAAAGGGGACCCTTGCCTTTGGACACGGGGTCGATATCGGCTATTTTCCCCAGAACCATTCAGAAGTGCTCGATAAACACATCCAAGAGAGCGCATTCGACTGGCTGAAGAGGAAAAAGGAGATCATCTACGATCAAGATGTGCGGGGTGTTCTCGGAAAGATGCTCTTTAGCGGCGATGATGCATTTAAGCCGCTCCAAGGTCTTTCTGGAGGGGAGGCAGCACGGCTCATTTTGGGCTCACTCGTCCTCACGGGGCCGAACACGCTGATTCTCGATGAGCCGAATAACCACCTCGATCTCGAAGCGGTCTCAGCACTCGCTTGGGGACTGGAAGACTTTAAGGGGACAGCCATCGTCGCAACACACGATCGAGAGCTCATCAACGGGTTTGCGACCAAAATCATCGCATTTGAAGAAGAGGGAGTTTGCGTCCATGCAGGTTCTCTTGAAGAGTACTTGGAAAATCGGAAAAATGGCGTTCACTAAGCGCAAATTTTTAGATCTCGAGGTCAAACAAAGACATAAAAAATGTGCCGAGCTTTTAAGGCGCCACTATGAAGAAAATAATTGCGATTTAACCGAATATAACACGCTTCTTTCCTGGATCAAAATGCACCCGTTTCCCTTCACAGATAAAAAGGCGCTGGCCGATCGCTATCACTGGCACATGCAAATGGCGGGACTTTCCTTGAAAGAACATAATCTACTCCCCTCTTTGCGCACGCAGGACAAAGAGCCCAAAATCGATTTTCCGAATATCGCAATCTATCTCGATCACGTCAGATCCGCCTACAATGTGGGGAGTATTTTACGCACGGTGGAAGCGCTGCGCATCGGCCGGGTCTATTTTTCTGAAAAAACTCCCTTCATCGACAACGAAAAAGTGCAAAGAACTGCAATGGGAGCAGCATCCCTCGTCCCTTGCTTCCAAAATGTGGCGCTCGCCTCTTTGCCAAGACCCCTGATCGCCCTCGATACAAGCGATGCGGCCGTCTCGATCTCCGATTTTGTATTCCCTTCAAGTTGTACGCTGATTCTCGGCAATGAAGAATATGGAATTTCCAATGAAGCACTCGCCGAAGTCGACGCAATCGTTGAAATCCCGCTGTTTGGCGCGAAAAATTCGATCAACATCGCCTGCGCATTTGCAATTGCCGCTGCAAAATTGCGCTTGGGTTCCCCATAGTTTATTTGAGAGAAGATTGAGGATGAGTTATTTCTGATGTCACTTGGCAAAATCCACAATCGTATTAGGCAAGCTTTTCTTTAAGTCTTCAATGTCTTTTTTAGAAAGCTTCTTACATCCAATTAATGTTAAATGACGGAGTCGCTTAAGGTTTGTTAAAACCTTTAGAGTCTTGGCACTTATGTCCGTAAAAGAAAGGTCTAGACTTGTAAGCTGACTCATTGCCCCGATCGGTTCGATGTCCTGATCCTCTATGGGATTTCGAGATAGATTCAAAATTTTAAGTTGCGGCATCTGTTGTGCCAGATCCCTAAAAAACTGCGCAGCGCCAGTCCCTATCCAGTTTTTAGAAAGATCCAACCCTTGAAGCAGAACATTGGGCTGTAAAATCTGTTGCAAATCACGAGTTACAAGACCATTGGATACAAGAATCAGACTTATAAGGTTCTTAAAATTTCTTAAGAATTGAAGATCTCCATTGGATATCGCAGAGTAGGAAAGAGCCAGAACTTCAAGTTGCTTCCATTCTCCTATATTTTGTAAAACATTCATCGGCAAATTTTTGCCCTGAATCCATAAACTCTTAAGGCCTTCAAGCTTTCCTAAAAGTTTAAATTCCCCCTCCTTAAGAACTGAGTCTTTAAAGGCACTTGTAGCAAGATGGATTACCTCAAGAGAAGGCAGCCCCGTAATAAGTTCGAAGCTTTCATCACTAAGTTCTAAACCCGCTCCCAAAACCAAAGTGTTGATTTTCGAACAACGCCTTACCAACTCAGCATTCCCGCAAAGTCGCACTTCTTCTGGGGAAGAGAGTTGCGTCGGCGATTCGGTCGCCTCTTTGGAATCCGAGGCCTTTGCAGGGATCTTGTCTACCAACCATACCAAAGTATCTCTAACACCCTCGTCCCGACTCCCTTTACCTTTAGGTAATATAATTTTACGTACCGTTCTGAATCCTTTAGATGCGCCAAATTGAGCGTCTTTCTTACGATAATCGGATAAAAAAATCAGGTCGTTTTCCCCAAGAACATTCTTCGATACAATGGCGCTAGCAATAACCCCATCGGACATGTTAGTGCGGAAATCCTTATTCAGCAAGCGAGACATACGCCATATTTCTGGCGTAGTTAGAAATTGAATTACAGTGAATAAACCGGGGGAAGACTTCAAAGAACCGGATATTGATTCACCGTAAAATAAACGGTCTCCATATGATTTTCGAATAGTTTTCAATTCAATTCCTGCCGACATTTTTATCTCCTTTTTGTGAACTATATTATATAATAAATATTATTTTAAAATCAAACTATTTATATAAATATTAAGATTATTTGGATAACATCTACTTTTATCCCATAAAAAAGATGAGCAAGCACTCACAGAAATGACATAAGTCACTTATCCTATATGGGTAATAAGATTTACAGCAGTAACATTGGACTATTTTGGAAAGGGAAATCGCCTTAAATCGTCGGCAACTGAAGTATTTGGGAAGGTGAGGCGCGCCTCATCGCCTAAAATTTCGGGATTTGGGTAACGGGCAGAAAAATGGGTGAGGATGAGCATTTTTACGCCTGCTTCTTTTGCAATTTCAGCGGCCTGTTTTGCGGTCATGTGTCTGTATTCATCGGCCATAACGCGGTCCTCATCGAGATAGGTGCTTTCGCAGATGAGCACTTTTGCATTTTTGGCAAGTTTCAGCGCTTCTTTACAGGGGCGGGTATCGACGACATAGGCAAACACATCGCCTTTGCGAACATGGCTCACCTCATCGAGTGAGATCCACCGCTCATTCCAAAAGACTTTCCCTTCCGTTTCGAGTTTTCGGATGATTGGGCCGTCTAACCCTAATTTCTTAAGTTCCTCTTTATGAAATTTAACCGAATCGGGCTCTGTGATTCTCCATCCGATATTTTGAACGCCATGATCGAGGAACTGCGCCTCAATGCGAAAGCGTCCATCGTCGTCCACGAGTCCCGCCTCATGCACGGGGTGTTCAATGACAGTGATATTTTCTTTGTAAATGCAGCAATATCTCAAACGGTCAAAATACCGTTTGCCGCTGGCGGGGTAATAGCAGTGGATCGGGTGAGTCACTTTGTCGAGATTGAGCCGCATAAGCATCGAGCCGAGTCCCAAACAGTGATCGCCGTGAAAGTGGCTGATGAAGATTCGATTCACAACGGGGGGAGCAACCTCTGCAAAAATAAACTGCCTTTGCGTCCCCTCTCCTGGATCGAAGAGGAGCCCTTCGCCATTCCAGCGAACCAAATAGGCGCCGTGGTTGCGAAAGCGGGTCGGCTGTTGGCTCGAGCATCCGAGAATGATGATATCGCGCGCGCTCATGGCTTAATCCTTTGCGCAAAAAAATGGAAGCGGGCGAGAAATGCCCCAAAAAGAGCGCCTGCAATGTGGGCAGTATTGGCGATATTGGGCGCAAATGAATAGTGGGTAAACACCTGCAATACAAAAGAGACGATTTGCAGCGCCAAAATGGCCAAAATGAAAAATACCAAAAAAAGGACTGTGGACCGGTTCAGCGGGTAGCCTTCCCACGGGGCAATTTTCTCGCGCATCCAAATGAAGCCGGCGAGGGCCGTCACAATTCCCGAATATCCGATGAAAAAGGGGCCACTCATCAAATACTGCAAAACGTTTGTAAAAATGCCTGCGAAAAGGGTGAAAAAGAGCATCCTCATAGGGCCAATTCTCTGTTCAATGGGACGTCCCAGATACCAAAGCCAAAGCATATTGAATAAAATATGGAGCAGATCCTTGTGCAGAATGCACGGAGTGAAAAGGCGCCACACTTGCCCCTCTCGGATTTTGACAAAAAGGGGCCCTTCGCCCGCAACCGGATCTTTCTTTGTCCATCTGTTCAAGACCCAATCGTAGGCCCCTTTCCAATAGGGGCTCTTTTGTGCAATCGCAATTTCGTCTTCCACTTCTTTCAAAGACAGATTCGGCTGTTCGATCAGCTCTTCGATCCTTTGAAAAACGGGGGGAAGATCAAACATCAAGGCGGCTTGGATCGGAACTAAAAATGAGCCCACCTCTTGTTTCCCCTCTTTGCGAAGATCCATCTGCTGCAACAAGCTGATCAAATAAACAAAAGCGCAAACGGAGATAAAAAAATAGGTCAAAAAGGTCTGAAACCGGTGCACGGGTCTCTCTGGCACCACAGCGTCTGGCAAAACAATCGGAGGGGGTTCTAGCTCTGGCGCATCGAATTTGCTGCTTTGCGGATTTTTTTCAAATTCTTGAAAAAACTGAGCCGCCTCTTTGAGCTTGTCCTCTTCTTGAATCCACACATCGTAGCTCATGTGTCCATTTTTGGGATCGAAAGAGACCTCAAACCGATTGGCAATGCCTTGCGAGATCAAATAGTTGTGAAATCTTCGCGCCTCATTTTCATGAGAAAGGGTCCCTATTTGGCGCATAAAATCCTCTCGATGATTTGCGAAGTGGCAAGCCCCGGAATCCGATCGACGAGATGCACTTTTCCCCCGAAACTTTGCACGACTCCCGCCTCGATGCAATGGGCCCCATATTCAGCTCCATTGACATGGACATGGGGCCGAATTTTTTTAAGCACTTCCCTCGGATCTGTTTCGTCAAACCAGGTGACGTAATCGACAAATTGGAGCGCCGCCATCATTTCAAGTCGATGGATGAGCGGGATAATGGGCCTATTTTTCCCTTTATACCTTTCAATCGAAACGTCGGAATTGAGGGCGACGATGAGCACATCTGCCTGCTTTGCGGCCTCTGAAATAATATATAGATGCCCTGCATGGAGCAGATCAAAAGAGCCGTTGAGGCTTGCGATTGTCAGCTTTTGGCTGCGCAATTTGGCCATCTCCTCGTCAAGGAGATTTGGCTCTATGAGTTTGTCCTTGAGCCACTGCACAGCTATACCTTCAATTTTGGAAATGCGATATGGAACACTTCGTCGTAAGTATTTACAAAATGAACTTCGAGCCCTTTTTTCAAATAGTCGGGAAGTTCATCGTAGTCGCGTTGATTTTCTTTCGGGAAGATGAGCACCTCTACCTTCGATCTGCGCGCGGCGATCAATTTCTCTTTCAGCCCGCCGATGGGGAGAACTCTCCCCGTCAAAGTCAACTCGCCCGTCATTCCGAGATTGTTTCTCACAGGGGCGCCCAGCAATAAAGAGAGGAGCGACGTGGTCATCGTAATCCCTGCAGAGGGGCCATCTTTTGGCGTCGCCCCTTCGGGAATATGCAAGTGGACCTGCGACTTTTCAAAAAAGGGGACTCCCTTGACATATTTTTTCACATTGCTTTGCGCATAGGTCCAAGCGATTTGGGCCGACTCTTTCATCACATCGCCCGCCTGACCGGTCAACTTCATTTCGGTCTTTTCAGCGGGGTAATTCACTGCTTCGACATAAAGGGTTGCGCCGCCAAGAGCTGTCCAAGCGAGTCCCGTCGTGACGCCCACGGGGTTCACTTTGTAGAACCGATCGCTCGTAAAAATCGGTTTTCCTAAATAGGTAGATAAATTTTTATCGGTGATCGCCACTTTAGACGATTTTGAACGGGCAAATTTGAGGGCCACTTTGCGCAAAATTTTCTTAATGTTGTTTTCGAGCGTCCTCACCCCCGCCTCGCGCGCATAGCCGTTGATCATGTGTGAAAGCGCCCCATTTGTAAACGTGACATCTTTTCTTTTAAGGCCCATACTCTCTCGATTGCGCGGCACGAGATATTTTTTTGCGATTTCGATTTTTTCCGCCTGGATGTATCCAGAAAGGCGCAAAACCTCCATCCGGTCCTTGAGCGGCTCTGGAATTGTATCGAGCACGTTGGCCGTGACGATGAAAAGGACATTGGAAAGATCACAGCGCACGTCGAGATAATGGTCTAAAAACTCCCTGTTTTGCTCTGGGTCGAGCACCTCTAGAAGGGCAGAGGCTGGATCGCCGTGAAAGCTCGATCCCATTTTATCCACCTCATCGAGCATGATGACCGGATTCATCGTCTGGCAATATTTGAGTGCCTGGATCATTTTACCGGGCATTGCTCCGATATAAGTTCTTCTGTGTCCTTTGATCTCGGCCTCATCGCGCATGCCGCCGACAGAAAAGCGGTAAAATTTCCGATTGAGCGCGCGGGCAACGCTCTTTCCGATGGATGTTTTTCCGACGCCGGGAGGCCCGACGAGACAGATGATACTCCCTTTGACGCCGCCAGTCAGCTTTCCAACGCCGATAAATTCGAGGATCCGCTCTTTGATATCCTTAAGTCCGTAGTGATCCTCTTCGAGCACTGTTTCGGCCTTTTTGATATCGTGGGTCTCTTTGCTGGTAATTCCCCAAGGGACGATGGTGAGCCAATCGACATAGTTGCGCACGACGCCGTATTCGGCCGATTGCACTTCGAGCGAGCCCAATTTTTCAAGCTCTTCGCGGATCACTTTGAGCGCTTCTTCAGGGATTTTTCGGTGCTTGATTCTCTCCTCGAATTTTTCCGCCTCGATGGTCTTGTCATCTTTTTCCATTCCGAGCTCTTTTTTGATCGCCTTGAGCTGTTCGCGCAGGAAAAATTCCCGCTGCGTTTTCGAAATGGTCGCCTCGATCCTTTGGTTGATGGTGCTCTGCAATTTGCTGATATCGAGCTCTTTTTTCAAAAGCATGAGCGCCCGATCGATCCGCTTTTCGATATCAAACGTCTCGAGCACCTCCTGCAGCTCTTCGCGCGTGGCTGTCGTGAGTGCAACCGCAAAGTCGGCAAGCCTCCCCGGCTCTGTGAAATCGGAGTGGCCCAAGAAAATTTGGAGCTCCTCTTTGAAGAGCGGATTGAGTTTTAAAAGTTCTTTGATTGTCGTGATGATGCTGATCGAATAGGCCTTCAATTGGCGCGAAAGATGGGCGAGCGGCGTGTCGTCGTGGTAGGAGACTTGCGCGAGCAGATGTTTCGATTTGAGCGGCTTTTCGATGACGAGCCGCTTTTCCATATTCAAGACCACTTGCGCCCCGCCATGTTCCATCGGAATGATGCGCAAAATGCGGGCGACAATGCCTACCTTATAGAGATCGTTAAAACCGATCTTGTAGATGTTTGCCTCCTCTTGATGAGTCAAGACGAGGCCGACACATTTGTGATCGGTTTTAGAAACAATTTTTAACACCTCGTAATAGGCGCCCGGCTCAATCACAATAGGGGCCGCCATCCCGGGGAAAAAGGGGCGGCGATTCAGCGGCATAATATAGAGCTGATCTGGATAGGGAAGACTTGGAATTAAAGCGGCCTCTTTTTTGGCCACCTCCGTCGGCTCTTCCTCATCAAAAATCGGCTCCTCCGGCGTCTTAGGGGTATCGTCCTTCAAATTTACCTCATAAAAAGGAATTCAGTTTAGCAACTTCACCAAAATCTATCTACCTTATCCTGGATTTCCTTGAAATTCCCTATTTTTGTCGAGTAAAATGGGAGCATGTTGACGCTGATCATTGAAACAAGTGGAGAAAAGGGGGGGCTCATCCTAGCAAAGCAGGGCCAATGCATCGCCTCGAGGACCCTTTTGGGAGGGCCCGAACTGTCCCAATCTCTTGCCCAGGAGGTGAAAGATCTCCTCGCGGGGGCTTCCCCTAAGCTCATCGCGGTTGGCATTGGACCCGGCTCTTATACAGGCATACGGGTTGGGGCCGCCCTCGCCAAAGCGCTCGCCTATGGCTGGAAGATCCCCTGTCTCGGGTTTTGCAGTTTAAGGGCGTTTGGTCTCCCGCCTATCCTCGTCGATGCGAGGGGGGGAGGCATTTACGCGCTTCTGGAAGGGGGAAAAGCAGCCCTTTTGACCCCAGACGAGATCAATCTCATGCCAGGGATCCCTTTTTTTCGCTCCCCCCACCCAGATAGGGTCCAAAAGCGGCTGAACCCCGATTTGAGGGTGATCGAATGCGATTTTGACGTAAAATTTCTCGCCAGAGATATTTGGGAGCAGTTTTGTCTCGAAGGGGCGCCCCCTTTTGCTCTCAATTATCTCACCTCACCTTGAAGGAAATGCCCTCTCCCCTTAAAATGGTTTCTTTTAACCCTTAAAATAGATGAGGTAATTGGAAGATGCCCAGTGTAAAGGTCCGTATCGGTGAGCCGATTGACAAGGCGCTACGCGCGCTCAAGAAAAAACTTGATAAAGAAGGGATCATGAAGGCTGCAAAGGCCCATCGGTTCTATGACAAGCCATCCGTCAAAAGCAGATTGAAATCAAAGGCAGCCACGAAACGGACCAAAACCGCGCTTCGCCGAGGCTACTAGTGGCAAAAGATTACTACGCGACGCTGGGTATAGCGCGTGGAGCAACTCCCGAAGAGATCAAGAAAGCCTATCGGAAAAAGGCGCTGGAGTGCCATCCCGACCGCAATCAAGGCAATCCGAAGGCAGAGGAGCAGTTTAAAGCTGTCTCTGAGGCCTACGAGGTCTTGAGCGACGAGAATCGGCGGCGCATTTACGACCAATACGGCGAAGAGGGACTCAAAGGCGCCGGAGTAGGCGGGGCGGGAGGATTTCCCGGAGGTAGTGGGGGGTTCTCTTCGATGGAAGAGGCGCTGCGCACCTTTATGGGAGCCTTTGGCGGCGGCCGGGGCGGAGGCGAGTCGGTTTTCGAGTCCTTTTTTGGAGGCGGCTCTTTCGAAGAGGAAGGGGGCGCTCGCAAAGGGACAAGTAAAAAAGCGACTGTCAAAATCTCTTTCCAAGAAGCCGCGCGCGGAGTCGAGAAAGAACTTTCGATCGCCAATTACATCTCTTGCAATGACTGCAATGGACTCGGGGCCAAATCGCGAGCGGGCATTCAAGCTTGTAGAACGTGTCAGGGAAAAGGGCAGATTTATCAGAGCCGCGGCTTTTTCAGCATGTCCTCCACCTGTCCCCACTGCAATGGCGCAGGCCAAACGATCACCGATCCTTGCAAAACATGTCATGGGGCGGGGCGAGTCAAAGAAAAACAGCGGATCAAAATCCGCATCCCCGCCGGAGTCGATAACGGAATGCGGCTCAAAATGGCAGGTTACGGCGATGCGGGAGAGGCGGGCGGTGCGCCGGGAGATCTTTTCGTCTACATCGAAGTGGAGCCGCACGAGGCATTCACCCGTGAAGGCGATGATGTCTATCTCGATTTGCCGATCACCTTCACCGAAGCTGCTCTCGGCGTAAAAAAAGAGGTCCCCACCCCTTTTGGAGAACATGCCCGCATCCAAATCCCCGAAGGGACTCAAATGGGAAAATTGCTCCGCATCAGCGGCAAAGGCTTTCCCAATGTGCATGGACAAGGGCACGGTGATCTCCTCGTCCGCATTGCAGTAGAAACGCCGGTGAGACTCTCCGAAAAGCAAAAGCAGCTCCTCCGCTCATTTGAAGAGCTCGAAGCCCCCCAAAATCACCCCCGCAAAAAGACTTTTTTCGAAAAAATCAAAGTTTTTTTTTCAGAGTCTTAAAATCCCTTGGATCAAATTTCTTGTTGAAAATGTTTCCAAAAGTCAAAATTGGTTGAGGCGGTTGTCAGAGAGGGTATCATTGCATTCAACGAGAAGATATTAGGCGAGCGAGATAAAGCGTTTTCCATTTTTTTAAAAAATGATCTGGCTAAAGTTTTTGGCGGGATACAAGCATTTTTAGGCACGGAATCAATCTACATCGATGTATTGTGGGTTGAAGGAAATCTCCAAAAACAAGGATACGGCACAAAATTGTTAGATGCAGCAGAACGAGAAGCCATTAAAAATGGATGCGTTTTTTCTTTAGTGGATACCTGGGACTTTCACATATGAACGTTACGATTACGGATAGTTCTTTACTGCTCTATCAAACAGAAGATGGTCAGACTAGGATCGAGGTTCGCCTCCAAGACGAAACCGTTTGGCTGAACCAAGCACAACTGTGTGAGTTATTCGATAAAGATAAGCGGACGATCTCCGAACACATACAGAACATATTCAAAGAGAAAGAGTTAATTGAAGAATCAGTTGTCCGGAAATTCCGGACAACTGCCTCTGACGGCAAAAATTATCAAGTAATGCACTACAACCTCGATGTGATCATCTCGGTGGGATACAGGGTCAGCTCGCACAGGGGCACCCAGTTCCGTATCTGGGCTACGCAGAGGCTGAAAGAATATTTGATCAAAGGATTTACACTTGATGACGAGCGACTGAAACGAGGTGGCGGTGGAAACTATTTCAGTGAACTTTTGGCTAGGATTAGAGACATCCGCTCCTCTGAAAAAGTATTCTGGTGCAAGGTCCTCGATATCTACGCCACGAGCATTGACTACGACCCGAAAACGGAAAGCTCAAAACAGTTTTTCAGAGTAGTGCAAAACAAAATGCACTGGGCGGCTCACGGACATACAGCCGCTGAGATCATCTACTCCCGGGCCAATGCTGAGACAACAAACATGGGCCTCACCTCTTGGTCCGGTAAGAAACCAAGGCAATCTGATGCAGAAATTGCAAAGAACTATCTCAATGAAGAGGAATTAAAAGTTCTCAACCTGATCGTATCCCTCTACTTGGACTTCGCTGAACTGCAAGCTCTAAGTCAAAACCCCATGTATATGAAAGATTGGATTGCCAAGCTTGACGATTTTCTACGAATGGCCTCCCGAGATACTCTTTCTCATGCTGGAAAAATAAGCCACGAAGAGGCTCTTGATAAGGCCAGAATTGAATATTCCAAGTATCAGCAGCAAGTGCTCAATGCGCCCTCCTTGGTAGAACAACATTTCCTTGAAACCATTAAGGAGTTTGAGAAAGCTGCATTGGTTAATTCCTCCGACAATTGATTTATGGCTTCATCTTAGACCGTTTCTTTCCGCATTTTTTCCGCAAATGACCTGAATCCAAGGGAATTTCTACGAGTCGATCGGAACCACTGATATACCCAACATGGTTCGAAATTTGGTTTTTGACTGCGTCGGCATCCCCATCTTTGAAGTCGCCTGCATCACCCAACTTATTCAAGTTGGGTTGCTTCGGCGCCGCTTCGCTTCTTCAAATATGTGGCGCCGACTTTGTCAAATTCCCAAATTTTGAGCCACGTTGGGTATAGGATAGTGGCACGCCTGTTATTTCACGGGAAAATTATCTGGGACGCCTTATCCCCGTTCCTGGCGAACAGAAACTTTTAGAATCAGACGAGGAAGTGAAATAAGTTCGTGGTCCACTGGCAGTCCACTATTTGAAGAGCTCGAATTATAGTTGTTTTCCAAAAACACCTTGCAAATCGTCCATGGCATCATCAAAATGCAAGGAGGATGCAATGTCTTTATCGGAATCGCTGCTCCACCACTTTCCAATTGATATTCTTGAAAAAAGCTTCGATGTATTTCATCTTGTCTAGCCCGTATTGTGGCATGTAAGCGTGTTCAAAAACATCCATGATTAAAATGGGCTTTCCTTTCACAAGGTGTCCTGTATCGTGTTCGTTGATCCAGGTATTGACGAGCTGATTGTCTTCTGGATCTAAATAGAGTAGAGCCCATCCGATACCTCGAATGGTTCCAGTTGCGATAAAATCTTCTTTCCAGCGATCAAAACTGCTCCACTGGGATACGAGCGCTTGGTAAAGAGGACTTTTAGCATTGAGTGGAACTGTTCCTCCCAGATTATCGAAATACAGTTCATGAAGACGCATTCCATCGAATTCCCATCCGACCCGTCTTTTCAAAGCGCCGAATTCATAAGACTTTGGATCGACACTCTTCAATTTGGCGAGAAGATCGTTCGTATTTTTCACATATCCTTCGTAGAGCTTGAAGTGCAATTTCAAGAGCGTATCGCTAAATCCCGGCATTCCGATGAGGTGCGAATAATCTTTTGCCATATAAGCATTTAACAAGCCTCCGCACAACATCAGCAAACAAAACAAATTTTTCATTCGACCGACTTTTTAGCCTGGTCCAGGTCTTTCTTTAACTTATCGATGGTATCGGGATCGCCTGGATATTTTTCAAACGTGGCGTAATCTTTTGCGATTTTTGCGCTTTGGTCTTCGAGCTCTTTTCGCATAAGACTATGGGCTGTTTGATTGAGGATCTCTTTTGCTTGATCCATCACATCTTTGAATTCAGCCTTTTGATAGGGATTATCTGATTTATTATATTCGTCGAGCGCCCTTTGAAAGAGATCGACGCTGTGTCCATATTCTTGTTCGTACATTTTTTTATCTTGTGGACTCAAGGGCCCCGATACACTTCCCATATTCGCCTCCAATTTTCATAGTTGCCAAAAAATGGGGAAAAGGTAAATAACTTTGTCATATGCATCTTCTTTTTTTGTGTTTTTTCATCCCCCTTCTCCTTTTTGCAGGGGAGCCAACTCCTGAGCAAATCGCAATTGAGCTGAAAAAAGCAGAAGACGAGTACAACCGGGCTCTTGAAATGTTTAGTCCCTGGTATACGGGACCGCTAATCACTCCCGGCTCAAGCATGATGCCTCCTGCCAACGGCAATACGCAGCCCTACCTCTTCTTCATAGACAACTACGCCAGTTTCAATTCGAAGCGCAAATCGGTTTCTCTTCCGAGCCATCTCGTCCAATTGAAAGGCTCTGCGAATATCCAGACGGGCGTGACCGATAATTTCGACATCAACCTCACCTTTTCAGGGCAGGGCAATTGGCAATTCGACCACAGCGGCGGTGGGCTTGGAGATACTTCGGTGACAGCCGGCTTTTTAATTTACCGGCAATCCATCTACGTCCCCGCGATGAAATTCACAGTGGTGCAAACATTCCCCACCGGCAAATACAACCGCTTGGATCAATATTTGGTCGATTCGACAGGTGCGGGCGCCTATGCAACCCAATTTGGGCTCGGATTTTCTAAAGTGATCCTTTGGGATACCAAACACCCGATGAATATGCGCTGCTTTTTTGGTTATGAGCTCTCAACCGTGGTGAATGTGAAGGGGTTTAACTCTTATGGCGGCGGCTATGGCTGCCTTGGAAGGGTCAGACCAGGCAACAGTTTTAGCGCCGATTTTGGCTACGAGATCAGCCTTACCCAAAAATGGGTGGGAGCTCTCGATGTGGTCTATACTGCGACAAATCGGACAAAATTCCACGGCAATCCAGGAATCCTCGCGAGCGGAATCGTTTCTGCCGTCGGAAATGGCTCCAGCGATAGCCTTAGCCTTGCTCCTGCCCTAGAGTACAACTTCAATCCAAATGTCGGCATCATCGCTGGGGCCTGGTTCACCGTCTACGGGAGAAATAGCTCCAATTTCGGCTCAGCCGTGATCAGCATCACCTACAGCTTTCCTTGAGAGATTTACATTGATGCAATGATCATCGGTTCTGATTGTTGCGCCATTGTTTCGCTCTTAGGCAAACGAACTCTTGTTCGAGGAAATCGAATCTCACTCGCCAACATGGATAGTTCTTGCAATTTCGCCAAAATCTGATCCAAAAGCCCGCTTTTTCGCCAGATTTTGTACCATCGGTGCGCTGCCGACTTCGACGCAAACTCCTCTCCAACAGGAAGCGATTCCCATTTCGTCTTTGTACATAGAATATACAAAATCGAATTCAATACCTTCCGCCAAGGCGTATGGGGTTTCCCTCTCCCTCTCTTAGGAAGGGTCGGGAAAAAAGCTTCTAACATTTGCCATTGTAAATCTGTAAGTGACTGATAGTTCATAGTTAACTCATTTTAAAGGGTTTTAATTTATGGTTTATTTTTAAAGAGCTATCATTAAGCCCTTGATCTACAAGGGCTTTTTCTTCCCTTGAAAGGTTAATTCCCTCAAACGGGGAGAGTTCTTGGAGATAACTTCGCAAAAGACTCTCAAGCTCAGCAGCTTGAGAAATAGCCCTTTCTTTGACAGAAGAGTCGCTATTTTCCAAGTCTTCTTGAAGCGCCTTGAGGAACCCCCCAGTCTCAGTAATAAGCCTTTCTAGGTCCTGTTGGCTTAGGACTTCAGGGTTCTCTAAACTCTGTTTAAAAAGATCTAAATAATCATTATTCATTGTTATAATATTGTTACTAACAATTATTATACCAAATTTAACCCTAATAGTAAATACTAAATATTTTATTATTTACTATTATATAAGTTATTTATTATTAACTATTTATGAAATGAGGCGAGGGCCGTAGGGGGGAGCTTATCGTAAACGGTGGGCTCGAAGGTAAGACTCGTCAAAAGGGGGCCCTTATCATGATCAGAGATTCTCAATAAACCATGTAAAGTACTAAATTCCAGTCTGTTAAGTTTGCTCAAAGCCTCTTGGGGTTTTGCAAATATCCCCGGGGCAAGCTGAGCAAATTCCTCTCTTGCTGAGTCGCTCAATTGGATTAAAGTTCTATGATGTGGATTGAGTTTGTAATCATCGTTTTGAATCTGCATGGCCATATTGACGATGAGCTGTTCAAGCGGGCCAATAGCAAAGCGATTTTCGTGAAGCAAGTCTCGAATATCTCCAGCCGGAGCGGGGACCTCCTCTAGTTCAACGGGCGTATAACTGAAGAGCTTTGTCCACATGGGGAGTAAAAACTCGCGAATACGGTGTGAGTTTTTATCTCTTTCCATAAACTCTTGAAGGTGTTTTTCTCCATATTTCGCAACGAGGGGACCTTTTTTACCGAACTCAGCTAGAACCTCATTTGTCATTTTTCCTGTATTGAAATTATCCCAAAACGACATCGCGATAAAAATTGCGTCCCGATTGAGGAGTTCGCCCTCTTTATTCTCAAGTTTATTGAGCATCTGTTTCATAAGTTCTAAGTCGGTTTTTTTCGCTTCGTAACTCTCATCGCTTAAGGGGAGTTTTTTGAACTCTAATTCTTTTTCTGCAAGCTTCTTTTTTAACGCTCTTGTGAAGCTTTGGATGAGCGCCTCGCTTGCAAGGACGTTTTGGATCACTTTGCGCTCCACCTCTTTATTATCTTTGCTGCTAAGTTCTGTTTTCAAAGACTTCAAGTGGTCCCTTAGGAACGACATGCAGGATCTAGAAATATAGTCTGGGTGAGGGAATTTAAGAGGAGGGGTCATTTCAACCGACTTGACAAACTGCTCGCCCGAAGGCCATGCAGGGCGGATTTTTTTTCTGAACTCTTGCATCTTGGTCACGAGATCGGGGTCCACATCCTTTTCATAGATTGTTTCTCGCCCCTTTGTCTGAGGGTTGTAGTAGCTGATCCCAACAACATCCCTTCTTTCTCCACATCGCAAATTGGGCTCGATTGAAAATTTAACCCGAGTCATTCCAGCGCCCTTTTTTTCTTTGACCACCTTTTTCGCCTCGCCCAAGATCTCTTTCGCAAGTTTTGTCGTCTCAGTATCTTTCTCGGCCGATTTGAGCCTGTAGCGCGATCCCCTATAAGAGGCGTGCAAGCGCAACTCCCCCTCTTCAGCCTCATGAGGCTGAAAATCGACGGAGTTATGGACGATGCTTGGTTGATCTACTTTAGAACTCATTTACCTGATTCCCCTTCAAGGTCAATTATACATTAAGCCTCCCTATAAATAAAGATATTATTTTATTATAATCCCATTAATACTATTTTTGTTTATTAATAAATATAATTTTGATAATATTACTTATGAAGGGTTATATAAATTATGGGAATCAAAGAAATTATTAAAAAAGCAAAAAGTGGGGCTCCAAACGCCCTAATCTACGACTTTATTATTGAGTTTGAGGACTTTGCGTCAAAAATTGAGCAGATCCGGAGCAAAAATGCCCCTCGGGAACAGGAGCGTAAAGAGGTCTCTGAGCTGATGAGTGAGGCATATGATCGGTTAAGGATCAAGCTGGGTGAGGCCGCTGCCCATTATGGGATGAGCGTGGAACAACTCCACCGGGCCTTAAGCAACTCGGTGAATTTTGCCTCTGGCGATTGGATCGAGGTCCAAAAGATCAAGGGCGAATTGGCCGAACATTTGGGCCTTCCCTCGGAAACAAAGAAGAAACAAAGAAGAAACAAAAATTTAAGGGTTTAAAATTTATGACATCACCAACACCACAAACATTGTGGGATAATTTTAATAACTCGCTTGCACAGCTTGAAGCTGATTCAAAGATTTCTAACACAGACCAGGGTGACGAGAATAAAATCTACCACCTCTATTACGATGAAAAAATCAAAAAGCTCGATTCGATGACAGACCCGGATGAGATGTTGTATTACATAATAACGCAGATATTTGATAGCGACTCCCCTGATACCGCCAAAGACAAGAATGCGACGATCCTCGGAATTGCAAACGGACAGCTTGGGGTAAAAGGGGATGCCCTTGTTGTGAATAACGACCTAGCTCAGGTTAACAACAACTTACAAAAAATGATCGATACAGATGAGAGCACGTATTCCGCAGGCGCCGGTAAAACAAACGGGGGTAACCCGCTTATTTATGACACTGGTTATGGAATCGACAAATTGCTCCATGATTTTAGCACCAATTCAGACGTGCAAGCTGCGATCGATCCACAAGTATTACAAAACCTCCAAGAAACCTATACCAGTTTTCGTCAGCAGTACTATCTCGATCCAAATGCACCGATCGCGGACAAAGACCCCTACCTTAACCTTTACAACCCGGCTGAAAATACAGATCCAAAAGACAATGGATACACCTATCACTTTTATGGATTTTATAGCGATACAATCAGCGGGTACAACAATCAGAACCCAGATGAAAAGGGAAATCTGGACACGTATCTCTCGACCTATGATGAGATGCGTACAGACATGCAGACCCCTGGAGACGCGAAAGAGGCGACTGAAGGGTATCAAGACGTAATTAACCAGGCCAACTCGGTCACAAGTATGGTGCAAACGGCCAACACCGCAGAAAAAGTAGAGATCAGCCAGGTGACCAACGCGATCCAGCAATGGGAAGGACTTTACCAAAACGGAGTCCTCATGCCCCGGTCGAAATTGATTAACCAAGCGATCCAAAACCAAAGAGGATCATCAGGATAAAGAATATGGATGCAATAATTGCACTAGGTAAGGGACTTGGAGCTGCAACAGATGTGAATATTGATTGCAGATTTACAACGGCTCTCGGCGTAATCAATTTAGTTTTCACTGATTTTCCATTGCAAATGGCTGATTCAAAGTTATTGCACCAAGATGCGGAAAAGATTTACGACGCAAGCTTAGAGGTGATCGGACACCCGGAAAAAACCGCGGAGGTCGCAGCGCTTGTTCAAAAGAGGAATCGCGACACAACGAGCTTTAGTTTAAACGAAGGTTTATTAAATAACGTGATCCAAGGGCAAAAGGCTGAGGCGCAAGTATTGGGGAATGCGCTGCAAGACACCTACTCCTGGGCAGATCCAATCGATCGCGTACTGAGCTATTCAGCAGGACTTTTAGCTCATCAACTAGTATAAAAAGAGGATATTATGGGATTTAATCCGTATAAATTTGCAGACGAGGTATCTGGGAGTTTGCTGGGAAGTATTTCCACTTGGACTGCCGGAGGGACAACTTTAAACACATGGACCAATACGACCTCTCACTTGACCAAGCAGTGGACAACGGACAACGACTATTTTACGGACATCTCTAATCCACCAGGTGTGAACATCCGAACCGGATTTGCAAGTTTGGCTGACTTGAAGGCGTTTATATCACAATATATGACAAAAGGAGGACAGACCTATATCTACGACTTTTCTGAAATGGATATTCAATATTTGCTGAACGACCTGGATGACCCGAGCATATGGCCGACAGATGGTTCAGGATCGGTGATCGCAGGACAGATTCAGCAGTTTGGTCAGGCGGTGCAGTCGACGGAGCAGATAGAGACATCCATTGGGGATACGCAGACGAAATCGCAGGCAAGTTTTATTCAGCAAGAGATCAGTGCCCCACAGATTTTTTCAGATATGGAAAACGCGGTCCTCGGGGTTGGCTCGACGATTGCGAGCCTTTTAATGCAGTCATTCCTATAACGTATAAGGTGAAATTATGAGATTAGGGGACAATAGTAATCCGAGCAACGATCAGCTTCTTCAAGAGTTTTTAAGTGAGATCAATGACGAGCTTACACAAGCTCAAAATCTTGTGAATGAAACAAAGCAAGATGAAGAACAATACCAAAGCGATTGGCAGCACTGGAGATACCTCATTGCAATCGGGAGTACGAAGGCTGAAAGTTATTACGAGAATGTGGTCGTACCTGCCAAGCAGGCTCTTACAAACACCGAAGCTCAGCTCGATGCACTCGATCCAATGTTTGATTCGTTTACCTCCACATTGAATTTGATCAATCAGGGAATTGGGGAAGTCAGGGGGAATGCAAATTCGGGCGAAGATCAGCAGATGTTTGACGATATCATGGATAAGATGTCGCAGGCCATACTTCTCCAATACAAAGCCGATTTGTTCCTTACAAAAATGGAAAAAGATGCGGGTAATAATCAAAAGCTCGTCCAAGATGCGATGATCGAGATAAAGCTCTCTTCTGAAGCAAGCGGAGTGGCGAACGCGCTCAAAACTGATATTTCAAACGATTTGGTTACTCTAGACCAACAAAAAAACGCCGCTGAAGAGGATCTCAACCACTGGCGCTGGTACCATGATCTTGACCCGGTCACGGGTATCATGAAGGAATTGGCCGAAGCACATGATCGAGCTGTGATCAAAAACTCAGACGAGATGAGTAGCATTCTCACATCGGCTCAGACGAGTTTATCACCTTTATTTGCGATTTTGGACAATAATTCTTACGCGATGTTGGCCGTTTATGCCCAACAGATGCTTAAACAGGTCGAAAAACTGCTTGAAAATATCGATCCAAAAAAACTTCAAGGCGATTTAAGGCAAATCAACCAGATCATGGCGCTTGTTCTTGGATTTTTATCTCAGGTAATGTCTGTTTCAGCCTCTCAAAAAGCAGAAGATGCGAAAAAAGAAGAACAGGCGACCAATACGACAACGCTGATCAACTTAAACGATGAGAGCACAGCACTCAAAGAGTTACAAGACGATTTGGCCTATGCAAATGCAATGCAAACAGTGATGACGGTGAGTAAAGCTCTCCTCGAGTTTGCTATGGCCCTCGCAATGCCCGGAGTTGGCGGCGTAGCCATGGGTCTTCTATTCGCAACAGCCGATACGCTCGGTCTTACAAATAAACTGACCGATTATCTTGCGAAAAACGGGTTTGGAAATGTGGGAGCACAAATAGCCGTTGGTGGGGCAGAGTTAGTCGCCACACTCGGTGGCGCTTATGTACTGGATCAAGGGGCGAATATCGCTGCAAAAGAGGCCGCAGATGCGACAGAAAAACAACTAGCAAAAGAATCTCAAGTACTGATCGATAAGACGGTTGCAAAAGTGCTCGCAAAAACGGATAAAGTGGGAGACGAAGCTGCGGCGAAAAGAGTTGAAGAGGTAGTCAGTCAGGCGGTGCAAGGTGCCATTCGCGGGGCTGCGAGAAAATCGGTACAGATGACTTCTCAAGAGGCGGGAGCAGGTTTGCTTGTAAAGCTCGGGAAAGCGGGATGGAAGGAGGGAAGCGTATCGTACACCCAGGCGCTCCAAAAATTATCAGAAGAAAGGGGAATCCAAGCGGCTCGAGATGCGGCTCAGATGGCAGCGCAAGACATCGAGTTTTTGGCAGAAGCATCAGCGCAAGGCGCTACCATCACAAAACAGGAGATCGCAGCGGTATCCGATCGGGCAGCAAATAGCGCCATTGCAAAGTTAAGCAATATTGAGGCAAAAGATGTCACAAAAAAGACAGCTTATATGGACAAGAGCGACGGCTATAAGGCGAGCGTTCGAGCGGGGTATGTAGCAGGGTATAACGTTTTATCCGATAACGGGGTCTCTTTCGCTTTAGCAGAGGTTGTCGAAGGGTTCAAAAAAATGGGCGCTCATGTGAACGAGGATAAATTCCAACAGGCACTTGAGTTTATCAAACTGATCGAAAAGACGCTTGCAATGCTCGTTATGTTCCAAGGGGCAGGAGGAGTGGATAGCATAGGTATGGATGCGCGCTCACTTGCACTGAAGGCATCTACACTCGGGATGGCGTTAGGAACTCTCGGTGAGGCGGTAGCCGACTTTGGAACCGCAGACGCTGAGAAAAAGCAGGCAGTTGCAACGAAGAAAATCAACGATTTTATGGTGAGCTGCAAGCTGTTGGAGACTATTTTAAATGGAATTCACGAGCAATCGAAAATTTCATCGAGGAATGCGAGAAACAGATTTATGGAACAGGCTTCAAACTACCAAGTCTTGTCACAGATCGAAAATAACGGACAAGAGTTAGCTAAAGTTTTGAGCCAACAAGCAGTTTAATAAAAAAAAATAATAAAAGGGGAACCTAATGACAAAACCAAGAGAGGCAAACAACGTAACACTGGACAGTGTTCAGTACCTGTTGTTGCGACAAAAACAAGAGAATCAAGATCAAACTCAGGGAGGACTTGCGCCGACAGGGGCATTTAGCCTCTGGCAGATGATGCTTTCTCTTTTGAAATATGCAAGAACTCGGATTGTCGCCGACGCTACAATGCAGGCTGAAACATCAAAAGTACAAACGCAGCTATTTAGCAATTTATACGATATCGGATCGGATGTCGGTAAATTCGAAGCTGACCAACTTGATAAACAAGCACTTGGACAATATATCCAAGGGGGGCTTGCATTGGGAGCTGGAGCCCTCACTTTGGGCTCTGCGGGGTATGCAAATTCCAAAATTAGTTCTTTGGATGATGAGACTAAAGATCTCAATACGATGGAAGCTGCAATCAAGAATCCGTTGGGAGGAATTGAGGGCGAAGATGCTCAAATGAACCGAGAATTGCAAGAAGAAGAGCAACCCGGCTTGCCAGAGGAAAAAGAAGACGAAGATGTTCTCAAGGTTGTAGATAATTGGACACGGGGAACAAAACGTCTTGATCGGTATAGCAAGGGCGATCCTCTACTCAATGAAAAGGCGGCAAACTTAATCGGTAATGATCAAGAAAAAGCCGATAAAGTCTTGGGCAATATTCGGTCTAGTCGCGAATCCATTGAGAAGGATAAAAATGCAGCTGATATGAACCACAACAGCCGTTCTCAGTTGGCTCAGTTAGTCAACCAGGGAGCCAGTGGAGTTACGGGCGGGATTACGACTAACCTGCAGCAGACGGCCGTTAAAAACAAGGCGAATGCCAACTCTGGAAATGCAGTCCTTTCTCAGGTCACGCAGGCCAATGGAGAACAGGAGCGCAAATACCAGTCAAACGGAGAAGCAGCCCTGCAAGAAATCAACCAAGAGGCGACGCAATTGGCGCAAGCATTGGCAGCAGGAACACACTAAAAAGAAAACTCCTTCCTTTTTTTCTTTGGGACCCCGAATCTCTTTCGGGGTCTTTTTTTTTACTGATTTTGGGTTTCGCAGTCGGCTGCAACGACCCATCCTCCTCCGAGCGCCTTGTATAGGTCGATGAGGGTGGTGAAGTTGCTTCCTTGGATTGCCGCGTATTCGAGCTCTGCTCGGAAGAGCTGTCTTTCGGCGTCGAGGAAGTTGAGATAATCTGTCTGGCCATTTTGGTAGCGAAGCCAAGAGAGGCGCAAGTAGTTTTTAAGCGTTGCGATTTTAATTCTTTGATCATTGACCAAATTTACTGTAATGCGGTGAGAAATGAGGCTATCGTTGACCTCTTTAAATCCGTTGAGGATCGCCGATTGGTATGCGTGGAGCGCCTCTTTCTGCGCAGCTTCGGTGAGCCGAAGTTGATTGATCAGATTGCCGCCGGTGAAAACTTGCTGTAAAAGGCTCACTCCATATTCCCAAAGGGTCGACGGTTTTGTGAAGAGGTTACTCAAAGCGGCGCTTTCGACGCCGTATTGTCCGGTCAACGAGATGTTGGGGAAAAAATTGGCCCTTGCGACGCCGATTTGGGCGTTGGCTGCGATGAGTTTTTGTTCTGCTGCCAAAATGTCTGGGCGTTGATTGATGAGCTCTGAGGGCAAATAGGCCGGCACGCAAGGGGGCATTTGGATCTCGTCTAACAATTTTCCCCGCGGCACTGTTTCTGAGGGGCGTCCGATCAAAAAGGAGAGCAAATCTTCCATCAGCGCAATTTGGATTGCGATTTGATCGATTGTCGTTTGGGCATCTTCGATTTCCGATTTAGCCTGTTCTACTGGCATGAGTGAAGTGAGGCCGAGCTCGTAGCGAAGATGCGCCAATTTATAGGAGATATCCCTTGTTCTTTTGGTCTCTTGGGCAATTTTTAGCTGTTTATCGAATTGGCGCATTTGGATGTAGGTGCTGGCGGTTGCACTGACAAGAGTTAAGACGACCGTTCTTCGGGTCTGAATGGAGCTAAAAAGTTCTGCCTGTGCGACGTCGACGGCGCTGCGGATCTGTCCCCAAACATCGAGCTGATAGGAGGCGTTGAAGATGAGATCATAAGCGTTACTCACATCGGGGGTTCCTGGGATGAGTGGGGTCAGATTCTTTGACACTTTTTCCCTTTCAACTCCGGCAGTTCCACTCAACTGCGGGTAGAGCTCTGATCTTGCCACTCCAAGTTTAGCTGCAAAAGCGTCCACCGTTGCAATCGCCACTTTCAAATCTTGGTTATTGAGTAAAGCCTCTTGAATATACTGATCCAATACGGGATCTTTGAGCTGCTTCCACCAGTTGACATTGCCGAGCTCGTTCATCTCAGATGAGTGGATGCGCCACTCGGTCGGGATTGCAAATTCGCTCTCCCGCACGTATTTGGGATACATCGTGCAAGATGAAAGGGCAAACAGGAGAAGAGTGTTAAGAACTTTTCTCATCTGATTTCCCCAAAAAGATTTTAAAAAAGAGGGGGATGAAGAAGATGGCGAGGAACGTAGCTACGATCATCCCTCCCATCACCCCGGTTCCAACAGAATGTCTGCTGGCAGCTCCTGCCCCTTGGCTTGTGACGAGCGGCATCACCCCCAAAATAAAGGTGAGCGATGTCATGATGATCGCGCGAAAACGCAACTTTGCGGCTTGGATTGCCGCATCGATAGTGGAAAGGCCCTCTTTTTTCTTCATGAGGGCAAATTCGACGATGAGGATCGCATTTTTTGCGGAGAGGGCAATCAGCGTCACGAGGCCAATTTGGAAGTAGACGTCATTGGGCATATGCCTCATCCAGATTGCGAGAAAAGCGCCGAGCGCGCCAAAAGGGACTGCCATCAAAATCGCTAAGGGAAGCCTCCATCTTTCATAAAGGGCAGAGAGGATCAAAAACACCATAAAAAGACCCGCGAGTAAAACGACTAGGGAGGTGCCTCCGGTCGCGATCTCTTGATAGACTTCGCCGCTCCATCCATAGGCCATGTTTGGCCCGAGGGTTTGAGCCACCTCTTCCATTGCTCGAATTGCCTGTCCCGAAGAGTATCCGGGGGCAGGTCCGCCCAAAATTTCGGCAGCTGGAAAATCGTTAAAACGGCTGACGAGATTCGATCCCTTAGAGTAGGAGATTGAAATGAGCGATTTCAACGGCACCATCTCATTCAAGTTTGAACGGACATACATATCGCCGAGATTATCGAGCCGCTCTCGGTATTGGGGCTCTGCTTGCAAGATCACCTGATAGACCCTGCCGAATTTGTTAAAATTATTCACATAGACGGCGCCGAGAAGGGTTTGCAGCGATTTGAACACATCGGAAATGGGAACGCCGAGCGCCATCGCCTTATACCGGTCGAGATTGACGTAGAATTGCAGGTTGTCGAATTGGGCTGTCGTATAGACATGGGAAAGTTCTGGCTTTTCATTTGCATTTTTGAGAAAGGTTTTGACTGCTTGCTCAAGGGCGCCCATCCCTCCATCGCCCCGATTTTCGATCCAAAACTCAAAGCCGCCAACGGTTCCTAAACCCTGAATTGCAGGGGGATTAGTGACGATGATTTGCGCATCTTGCAGTGCAAAAAAAGCCTTTCTCAAATCTGCGGCAATGCCATTTGCGTGCAGCTGTTTGCTCTTTCGGTATTTCCAATCTTTTAAAATGATAAAATTGGTCCCAAAAGTGGTCCGGTTCAAACTCTCGATGATGCTAAATCCGGAAAGTGATACGACATGTTCAACGCCCGGGTGTTTGCTCGCGATTTCCTCGATCATTTTGTCCACCTGATCAGTCCGATCGAGGCTTGCGGCATCGGGTAGATTGGCAAAGACGATGAGGTATCCTTGGTCCTCATTTGGGACAAAACTGGTAGGCGTTGTTTTGAAAAAGAAAGCGAGAAGGGCCAAAATGGCTCCAAACATGATTAGCCCCAAAGAGCTCTTCTGAATGAGCCAAGTGGCCATCTTACCGTAAAGGTCGGTCACCTTTGCAAGGCCCTTATTGAACCAAAGAGCCCATTTTCGCTCTCCCTCTTGCGGCTTTAGCACGAGCGCTGCAATGGAGGGGCTCAAAGTGAGGGCGACAAATCCGGAGATAAAGACGGCAATTGCAATCGTAACTGCAAATTGCTTGTAGAGCTGCCCTGCGATCCCCCCTAAAAATGCGACCGGGATAAAGACTGAACAGAGGACAAAGACAATGGCGATGACCGGATTTGTCACCTCATCCATCGCCTTGCGTGCGGCCTCTTTAGGGGCAAGTTTAAACTCGCGCAAATTTCTCTCGACGTTTTCGACGACGACAATGGCATCGTCGACGACGATCCCGATGGCCAACACCATCCCAAAAAGGGTGAGCGTGTTGATTGAAAATCCGAGCAGGTAAAGACCGGCAAAGGAGCCGACAATCGAAACGATCATCGCCAAAACGGGGATGAGGGTGGCGCGCCACTTTTGCAAAAAGAGGAAGACGACGCAGATGACGAGAAGAGCTGCTTCCACAAGGGTTCGAAAGACCTCTTTGATCGACGACTTGATAAAAAGGGTCGTATCATAGGGGATTGTATAGGTGAGCCCTTTGGGAAAATTTTTAGAGATGCGCTCCATCGCCTTATGGACAGACTCTGCCACCTGCAACGCATTGGCCCCATATTCTTGATAGACGGCAATCAATGTCGTTGGCACCCCATCGAGCTGACCGTCGACTGTGTAATCTTGGGCGCCGAGATCGATTTTGGCCACATCTTTTAAAAGGACCATTTGCCCATCGAGATCGGCTCTTAAAATGATGTTTTCAAATTCTTCGGGCGTGCTGAGTCTCCCTTGCGTCGACATGGGGACCGTTAAGGTAACGGGGCGAACATTGGGCGCTTGCCCCAATTGGCCGATCCCAAAATCGGCGTTTTGCTCTTGGACCGCATTTACGATGTCATTGGTCGTGATGCCGAGCTGGGCCATCAAATCAGGTCTTAGCCAAATGCGCATTGAGTAGTCGCGCTCACCGACAATGGAAATAGTGCTGATCCCGGGAAGAAGATCGAGTTCGTTGACGACATTGATGCTCGCGTAATTGCTGGTGAACACCTGATCATAGACCCCTTGCGGGGATTGCAAAGCGACGATGAGCAAAATGGTCGGCGTCTGCTTTTGGATCGCAATCCCCTCTCTTTGCACCTCTTCGGGCAGCTGCGACATGGCCTGATTGACGCGATTGAGGACATTGACCTGATCCATGTTGGCATCGCTGCCGATGGCAAAATAGATATCGAGGGTCATATTTCCGGTCGAGGCGTTTTGCGAGTACATGTAGATCATATCCTCAACGCCGAGAATTTGCTGCTCTAAAGGAGAGGCGACATCGCTCGCCATCGTATCGGCGTTGGCGCCGTTGTAAGTGGCTGTCACTTGAATGAGAGGCGGCGTAATGTTGGGATACTGTTCAACGGGCAAATTTCGGATGGCGGTGAGCCCTGCAAAAGTGATCAGGATCGAAAGGACGCTCGCAAAGATCGGATGGTCGATAAAAAAGCGAGAAATCACGTTCTCAATCCTATGGTTTAGGGCCCTCTATAGCCCCAGGGGACCTGCAAAGTCCGTTTTATATGATGAGCAGGATATGCATGATACGCATGATAGAGAGAAAAAATTCATCTTGCGTATCATGCATATCTCGTCCATCAAGTTCCTTTAGCCCAACTTTGAATTGCGACAAGAGTCCCATTTTCCACTTTATTGACCCCTTGCGTAATCACAACATCTCCACTCATCAGTCCCGATTGGACGATCCAGTAGTCTTTATACCAATCGCCCAAAGTGACAGGTCTCATGAGAGCTTTGCTCTCCTTGTCGACGACATATACGAACGTCCCATTCATCCCCTGCATTACGGCCGTTTGCGGGACGATGATCGCATTGGGTCGAATAGCGCCCTTGACGATCACTTTGACAAACTCGCCCGGTTTGAGCCACCCTTGCGGATTGGAAGCAACAGCACGCACGAACATCGTCCCGGTACTTTGCTGCAGTGAGGGAGAAGCAAAATCGATTTTTCCGCCTGCAGAGAGGGTTGTCTGATTGGAGAAGACGATTTCGATATCAAAATCGTTATTTTTGGGCATGACTAAACTCCCATTTGCCGCCTCTGTGCGCGCTTGGAGAATATCGCCCATCGATACACTGAAATAGACCCAGATCGGATCGATCACATAAATATCTGTCAAAAGACTGTCGGGACCTGGCGAAATGAGGGCCCCTTCTCGAAATTTTGCAAAGCTCGCCATCCCAGTCACAGGCGATTGGATCGACGTATAACTCAGATCGATTTCTGCTTTTTGGACATGTGCTTCAGCAGTTGCGACATTGGCCTCGGCCGCCAGCTCATTCGCGATCGCATCGTCCAAATCTTTTTGGCTCACCGCATCCTCTTGATAGAGAGGCACCATCCGATTTTTGATCTGCTGCGCATTCCAAAGGAGCGCTTTTTGCCGCATCAACTCTCCCTTCGCCATATCGAGCGCCGCAATAAAGGGCCTTTGGTCGACGACAAACATGGGGGCGCCCCTTTGGACAAGGGCCCCCTCTTGGTAATCGATCGATTCCAGATACCCCTCAACGCGCGCGCGCAGTTCGACGATGTGAGAGCTCTTTCCCACGCCCACATATTCAAAGTTGGCGGGGATCGTCTGCGCTTTGATTGAAAGAGCTGTCACAGGAACAGCGAGGAACCCCTCCACTCTCTTTTTGTGACATGAAGAAAAAATCAGGCAGATGGCCAAAGCCAAAGAAGCAGCGCGGATCATTGAGTTTCCCTCTAAAAAGCTGTAAATAGCACCGCAAATTCAAAATGGCAAGGGATTTGTCAAGAGTGTGAATCAAAGTGTTACCTATGTCACCGATTGGACCGGGGGGCCCGCCCCTGAGTTAAGGAGAGTGGAACCACTCTCCTTAACTCAGGGGCGGGCCCCCGTCTAATCTCTTAATATGATTCCTCTGTGAACTCTCGTCCTCCTTGTATTTTTTCTCTGTGCTGATCCTATTTCACAAAACTGAAAGTGGGAAGTCCCTCTTTGGAGAATATGAGTGGAGCCTCAACCTTTTTATTTACACCCATTTGTCAAAATCTCTTTGCAAAAAAATGGGAATCTTCCTACCATCCCCCATCTTTTAAATCAGTTATGGAGGTTTTCATGAATGCAGCTAGGTTAGATATACTGAGCGCTTTGCAAAAAAAAGAAATGGTAGAAAGATCTGTGGAACTTAGTGGGGATTTTGCCGATTCCGTTTTTGAAGATTTTCTCACACATTTTTCAAACATGGTAGAAATGCCAGGTTTAAAAATCCCTTCTTTCGATACACCTGTAGTGGTTTGCTATCCTTTCGAAGTAACAAAAATCAAAACAATGGCTGGGGCAGTTCTGGATAATCTCGGTGAGATGTTTAGTACATTTGCTGCACAAGCAGGGAATAAATCATTTGTTCACACTGTGAATTGGAAAGAGATTCGCTTGAAAAATCAGCCAAACGCTTCAATCTATTTCCTTGAAATCAGAGCGTGGTTAAAGGGATCTAGTGAGTCTTTGGAGAAGAAGGTGAGGGAGCATTTTTCCACTTTTTGAGCGGGAGCAGTATAATAAGTAAACGATCTTTCCCGTTTTGTTTTTGCAAAAAAATGTGAAAATCCCTATCATCCCCCATCCTTTAAATCAGTTATGGAGGTTTTCATGTCTATCCACAATGCTTTGCAAAGAAGAGAATCGCAAGAAAATCGATATTTTGCCAATTTCATTGCCGATGATTTTCTCACACACTTTTCAAACGTGTTAGAAATGCCAATATTAGAAATCCCTTCTCTCGGTAGACCTGTAGTGGTCCGCTATCCTGTCGAAGCAAAAAAAGTCGACCGCGCGGTTATGAAAGTTTTTGCTAAGCTCGATGAGATATTTGATGAATTTGCTACACGAGCAGGGAATGAATCATTTGCTCACACTGTGAATTGGGAAGAAAGTCACTCAATAGACCAGGAAGACGGGTCAAAACATTCCTTAGAAATCAGGGCGTGGTTAAAGGGACCTAATGAGTCTTCGGAGAAGAAAGTCTCGACGTAAAAAAAGCGCCGCAAAGAAGAACGGCCGCAGCTATGAGAAACGCGTGGTGCATTCCAGCAACGAATGTTGCAGATCGGCTGATGATGGTCCCAAAGAGGGCAACGCCAATCAGGCTTCCGATTTGGCGACTGAGGTTCAAAACGCTTGCAGCCACTCCGCTCTCTTCCATAGGCGCTGCGTGAATGACAGAGGCAGTGGCGGCGGGGAGGGTAACGCTATGTCCGATGCAGATGAGGCTCAGCTGTAAAAGGGAAAGGAAATAGGGCGGTTGTTCGCCCGTTAAAGCGAGCAAAGATAAATAACCTGCCGACGCGATTAAAAGGCCGATGAGCATGGGGATTTTGGGGCCGATTTTACTGGTTATTTTCCCACTTAAATAAGAGAAGAAAATCGACCAAATTGTCAATGGGAGAAGAGTCAATCCCGCTTTCAGGACCGAGTCGTGGATGATCCCAGTCAAATACAATGGCAATATGAATAATATGCCGTAGAAGCTGATGTTTAATGCCATCCCGATAAATACAGGGATAGAAAACGGGCCGTTTTTAAACATTTTGAGTGGAATCATCGGGTGTTTTTTCTTGTTCTCTGTCTTGATATATAACAAAAGGCCCAACACAAATATCAAAAAGGCGATCCAAATTTGAGTCCATTGGATTCCGCTTTTCCCTGATTCAATAAGGGCATAGGCCAAACTGGCAGTTGCAACAAGTCCGATCCCTTGTCCGGTCCAATCAAAGGCTGGTTGGGCGAGCCGCTTTTGGAGGAGGTGGGGGATACACTTGAGGGCCAATGCGAAAGTGGCAATGCCGACAGGAAGATTGATCAAAAAGATGGAGCGCCATCCAAAAAATGAGATCAGAAGAGCCCCCAAAATAATTCCACTTGAAGCGGCAACCCCACCGACCCCCGCCCAAATGCCAATCGCTTTTGCCACTTGTCCCTTTTCGACATACACCGCGCTAATTAAAGCAAGCGACGAGGGGACGATCAGAGCAGCGGCAATCCCTTGGAGTAATCGAAAGAAGATCAAAAACTCAATCGATGTAACTGAGCCGCACAAAAGAGAAATGAGGGCAAAGGAAGCAACTCCCCACAAAAAAACTCTTTTCGCACCAAAAAAATCGGCAAAATATCCGGCAACTAAAAGAAAGGAGGAAAAAGTCAAAGTGTAGGCGTCGATAATCCACTGTAACCCGGTAATCCCCTCAGAAAAACTGTTTTTTAAGTTGGGAAGGGCAATATTGACGATGGTGATGTCCAGGATCGTCATAAAAAACCCGAGACAAATCGAAAGCAACGTCATACATTAACCCGGATAAATCTCGATGCCATCCATCGAAAAAAGGCAAAACTTCCAGCTGAGAAAAGGAGGATGGCAAGGCCCAAATTTTTCCCTCCTGCGATGGGGAATCTACAGATCAGCATGCTCAATCCAGAGCCAATCAGCCGATAGGTGAGGCCCAAAGTCGACGAGGCGCTGCCGACAGCATAGCCTTTGAATGGCGCAAGAGCTGTGGCTGAGGTGAGCGGTAAAATAATTCCAATGCTGATGTTGAACATGCAAAGAGCCGTGAGCGGAGAAGAGGTAAAAGCCAACCATGCACCTGAGATCAGCTGCAGAAGGAGCCCGATAGCAATGAGCCTATTTTGCGTCCACCGAAAGACGAAGCGGGAGGCAAAAAACGCCCCCAACATGTAAAAGGCAATCATGAGGGCGGAATAAAGACCCACTTGGCTCGGGTTTTTCTCGTGGAAAATTTCGATGAGAAGGAAGGGAAAAAGGGCAATATAGCCATACATCAAGCCATAGGTGATCGAGTGGCAAATGGCAGATCCGAGAAAATGGGGGTGGATAAACACCTGTTTCATCTGAGCAAACAGCTGCTTCAAAGAGGCTGGTTGAGGCGCCAGGGGGGCCTTCTTGAGCGTCGCCATTGCCCAGAAGAAAAGGAGGCCTCCTAAAGCGGTTGCAAGCCAAAAATTGCCCCTCCACGAGACGAGGGTGATCTGGCCGCTCGATAGAATGGCGAGGATGGAGGCAACTCCGACCCCCATCGCGCCGTAAGATTGGACTTGGGCCGATTTTTCAGGGGAAAACTGGTTCGTGGCAATAGCTCTTGCCAATACGGGGCCCACAGCACTTCCCATCCCTTGGAAAAAACGGGCGGTGAGGAGGAGCGCCATTTGGTCTGCTAAAGCGCAGCCGCAACTGGCAATGATGTAGAGGAGAAGGCCTCCCAAAAGGACGAGGCGCTGGCCGATCTGATCTGAGAGGGGTCCCGACAAAAATTGACCAAAAGCATTACCCACTAAAAAGAGGCTAATGGTAAACTGGACCGATGAAAAATGGGCGTTAAAATGATCTGCAATAAATGGAAGTGCTGGAGCACATAGACTTGCCGAGATCACGCCGATCGCCGCCATGATGGATAAGAATAGAGTGCGGTTGAACACCTTTAAAAAAACTCCTTTGTTTTTATGGACTCTTACGCCGTTATTTTGGAGCGCATTTTCTCCCTCTCCAAAGGGAAGGGGATGAATCCGAGTCTCAATAATATAAAGAGACTTTGTGAAATTTACAAGGACCCTCAAAAAAGCTATCCCACCATCCACGTGGCAGGGACAAATGGGAAAGGGTCTGTCTGCACGAAAATCGCCGCAGCCCTTCAAAAAGGGGGATATGCGACAGGTCTATACACATCGCCCCATATTTCGTCTTTTCGGGAGCGAATTCAGGTAGGGAGAACATGGATTTCTGAAGGAGAAATCAGCTCGCTATTTCAAGAAATTCAAAAAACGGTGGATCAATACAAAATTCCGATCACTTTTTTTGAAGGTGCCACTCTTCTCGCATTCCTCTATTTTCAACAAAAAAAAGTAGATGTGGCAGTCATTGAGACGGGCCTTGGAGGGAGATGGGACGCGACCAATGTAACTGCGCCTTTGGTTTCAGTGATCACCTCGATCGGCTATGACCATACCGAAATTCTGGGGCCCACTTTAGCCGATATTGCCTCCGAAAAGGCGGGGATCATAAAAGCAAAAGTCCCTGTCGTTTTAGGACCCAATGTCCCTTTCGACATCATGAAACAAAGGGCCGATTTGACCTCTTCAACTCTTTATCAAAGCTGCTACAAAAGTGAAAATTTCGATCAAGAAAATCAGGCAACTGCGCGGCTCGCACTCAAAACGCTCGCCCCTTTTTTTCCGCTATCAGATCGGTCCATCGAAGCGGGGCTCAAGGCAAAACCCCCCTGCCGGTTTGAAAGACATTTTTTGAAAAAAGAGATCATTTTTGATGTCGCCCATAATTCTGAAGGATTTGAACGGTTGTTGCAGATGTTAAAGTACACATATCCGGGCTATGCATATCGCTTTGTCGTCGGTTTTTCTAAAGGCAAAGACATCGCCGAATGCGCGCGCTTAATCAAAAGCCAAGCGGTTGCAGTCCATCTCGTAGATGGCCCCCACCCGCGCCTTGCAAAAGTGGCCGAATTTCAAGCAGCTTTTCTCTGCGGAGGACCAAAGGTGCACATCGAAGAAAACATCCAAAAAGGGATCCTAAACGCAATCGAAATACCCCATTCGACGCCGGAAGTGCTGATCATTGCCGGTTCGTTTTTTATTATGTCTGAGGCGAGAAAAACCATTGGACTCCAAGATGTTGAAGATCCAATGATCTGGTATGATCCATTGAAACTGCTGTAATCAATGCAAAATACCAAAGGCATTTGGCTGGGAGGTATTATCCCAATCGTTCAGAAAAGGCACCCCCCTTCACGAATAACAACACACTTACTACAAACAACTTAAGAACGTTATTCAACAAAACTTGAATAACGGGCCTGTTTCCCGTTCGTTATTTCGAGTTGCTTGAATAACTTTGATAAGGAGACATCTTGAGAAGCAGCACACAAATCGCTCAGCCAATTGGATATAAGGCATTTATCCCCAATCCACTCCCTCCAAATCCTTCTATCCGGTTCACTGGGATCGCCTCTTTTTCAATGCCTTTTCTACTAGGGTTTTAGCTAGAACCCGAACGGTATCAACTACTGGCAGAGAATTTATAGCGATGGGGAGATTAGCGTGAATTAAGGGGAGCTTTGTGCAGGCAATCAATACTCCATCAAAAGAGAGGGTTTTACGTAAACGAGAGAGCATTCTCTTGAGTGCTTCAGATTGGGCATCATTGACTTTCCCTCCGGCCACTTCACGAATCAGTCGATTCACCCGAAGTTGATCAGCAGCTGGAGGATATACGCAGCCTATCCCTTGTTGCTCATAAAGGCGGAGACGAATGGTTGTTTCCGATGCCAATACCAATGCCTTAGAAATTTTGAGGTGACGGGCCTCTTTCAAACTCTCTTCGACAAGACTCACAAACCCCCGTTTTGGGGTTGCAGGCAAGAAGCCATGAAATGAGTGCGAGGCAACGCAGAGTAGGGAGGCTCCAACTTTCATGAGTTTAGAAAAACATTTGGCGATTTCGGCTCGGATTTTTTCTTTATCGCCGCGAGTGAAAGGAAAGCTGACCAATAGAATCTCAGGGAATTCAGCATAATCGTTTGCATTATATTCTTGCTGGCAAACCCGCAGAATCGAGGCGTACAGAAAGGCGCTCGCCATAGGGCCCGCTCCCCCTATAATCCCAATGCTTTTTGAGAATATCGCCATATATCCCCACATATGCGAAGAAATTTTTCTTTTCAAGTCGAGCTTTTAGAATTACCTGTCATAAAAATAAGCGGTTGCGTTACATTCTGCGGCCAAACAAGGACAAGGAGAGTTTATTTTGACATCTTTGAAGATTGTGATAAACTCCTAGCTTCTTTTTACACAACTGCAACAAAAGGATATTTATGGTAACAGCAATCAATTCACAACCTTCCCCTATCGAGCATTTGAAGGCACTAATGGGCAGGCGAGATAGTTGTCTCGTTCCCACAATGAAAAAAGTCATGGAAATAGCTGAGAAAACAATCGGAATCTCCGAAGAAAACTATTTAGCATGGCAGCGGGAATTTTTAGGCCCAACTGGATATATCGATGGAATTTCGGCAGATCTTCTTGGAGATAAACACCTAGTGTGGGGATATGACCCACAGGGCCGTCTTTTTATTACTTTCCAGTATCAAATAGTCACAACGGATAAAGAAGGCAATAAAACAACTGAAAGAGAAAGCTCTACACTTTTCCAAAGATACAAGAACGAGTTTGGCACAGTTGCTCAGGCAGGAAACAAAAAGTATCGTCTTGATCTGAACTCATCTTATCAAGACCATCTTCTGGGACTGGATATACTGCTCTCAGGAGATCCGGTGGTTAGGTTTGATGAGGAGGAAGAATGTTTTCGTACTGCCAAGTACGAATATTCTTTAACGAATAAGGAAAGTAGAGCTCTTCCAACAACAGACCGTTGGCTAAGAATTAAGGGTTCCACTGAAGAAGAAACAGAAAAATTGGCCCAACCTCATACTGACCATGCGGCGCCTCTAATAGTATCCTGCCAACCGGAAGAACTTAAACGGGAGGAATAGAGGACCGCTCATAGCGCTCTTTAGAGAGTAGAGGAGGCAATTACTTGACTCCTCTACTCCCTAAGGCGCATTTTTGAGTTTGAAAATGAGTTGATCTCCCTTATTGAGAGGTCGGTTCCCTTCAAAAAAATAGATTTTATACTCAATAGTATTGTCAGTGAGATTGTACTCTCCTTCCGCTTCAAAGTGAACAGGAATGCCAAGTTCTGAATGGTTTGTTTCCATATCGAGCACTCCATGGATATCGCCGACATATCTAGGTTTTACAAGGATCGATGGGCGGGTGATTAAATGGAGGCTCTGATCGAAAATTCTCTCATCGTTGAAATGGGGGTTGTACCCAAAGAACTGGGAAAATTCTGTTTGAACCTGGGTTCTTAGATCGATCTGAGGTCTTTGAGTAAAAGTTTCCAAAACTTCGGGGGTCCTTGCCCCAGTTCTTTGATCTATTTCCTCTATAAGTTGTTTAAGATCACTATTCCCTTTTACTACTTGATCTTGATAATCGAAGTACATTGTCCTAGTCCCAGTCGCCCTTTGCGCATCTTGGATAAAAATCCCCGGCACCTTTTTTCCTCGACAATCGAGATCGGTCACTCCTCCTGTCATCCTCGTTTTTTGACTCGTTAATTGAGCGACCATCGGATGGATGCCCTGATCCTCAGGCTTTTTTGAATCTGGAATGCAATAGAGTTGGGCTCTTTGAGATCCATCCCCATTTAGGAGGCTAAAAGATGTACTCAATGGGGATTCCTCATAGATGCTTTGTTGCCACTTTTCATCTTCCGAAGATTCGGGAGGCCGAGCCGCCTTATTCCAGCCAAAAATTTTACCCGCAATGCTTGTGACCGAAGAGACTAAAAAGGAAATTGGAACCGTGATAACCCTTGGGAGAAAACTCCAGCGGCTTTGATCTGACGCCTTTTCGGGTGAGGACACTATCATAATTTACCTCAGTTGGCATCTACTATATTTAGAGAACATTAAAGTCTCAACTCAAAATAGTCTCTAAAACCATCTAAAAAATTAAACAGGAAATTTTTACATTTGTATTCTCTTCTCTATTTTTTCATGGAGATAGGCGCTCGTCGTCCCCCAGGGAAAGGAGACGGGAAAGGAACGGATCTGTTTAAAGCGAAAATGGTTAAGAGGCTCTGAAACAGTCAGGACCTTCGCCCGATTTGGCAATCTTTCCTCCATTTTTTTGACACTGTCTTCTATCTCCTGATCACTCATCGAAGTGCTATAGAGATAGACAAAGGTCGCCTTTGAAAAATCTGACTTTTGAAAATCTTCGCAAAAAAATGAGAGGGAATCGAAACGGAGCATTTTCGCAAGAAAAGAGGCAACCTTTGAAAAGAGGGGGATCCACTCGACTCCAACCGTTTTACATCCTACAAAAGAGGAAATCCAAAAACATCCCTTCCCCCTTCCCGATCCAAGCTCTAAAAATGTATCGCTGGCTCCCAGGTTGCAAAAATCGGCGATCCGGTGGAGCGTTTTAAGGGGAGTCTCGCCGTAGACATAGAGATTTTTCTCCCCCTTTTTTTGGAGAAATCTCCTCGAAACGCGGTAGGGATTGAATACAAGAGCAAAAAAACAAAGAAGAAGGTCTGCAATGGCAAACCGAAAGCTTTTTCGATAGTAGTTCCGAATGACAAAGAGCTGGTCTAAAAAGAGAATCTTTTTAATTTGAATAAGTTCACCAATCGACATAGAACCCAAATATTCTGCTGCGCCTTGAGTACTTAAAAACTTATTTGTATTGGCAATATATGAACAGACTTGAATAAAGTCAAGAAATACTGCTACCAACCCTCTACAAAAACCTCATGAAGAAACTCCCGAACCGCAATCCAAGCACGGGCGGCAGCGACGGGATTATAGAGGAGGCCTGCCTCAGGGTCATTTGCTCCAGGCGTCGCAAAAGCATGCATAGTATTTCCATAGATGTGAGCTTGCCAGTCTACCCTCCCTTCGTTCATTTCTTTTTCAAAGCGTCTGAGTTCTTCTTGGGGAATTATTGGATCATTGTATCCGTGAAGAATTAGAACCTTTGCTTTGATGGGTTTGATTAGAAATTTAGGAGGGGGATCAAAATGTCCGTAAATGCTGATGGCACCTTTCAGATTTGCGCCACTTCTGGCAAGATCAAGAGCACAAATCCCGCCAAACCCTAAACCAAGAACCGCTACCCGCTTTGCATCTACATAAGGCAAGTTAGAAGCAACCTCAAACCCTTTAATGACTCTCTTTTGCAATAAACTCCGATCTTCAATAAAAGGTCGTTTTAGTGCAGCACTCTCTTCTTTTGATTTGCCCGAAACACCTTTACCGTACATGTCAAGAGCAAACCCTACATATCCCCACTGCGCAATCTCTTGAGCTTTTTCGCAAATAAATGCATCTCTTCCTTTCCATGCATGACAAAGAATGACAAGTGGACCTTTCTTTTCCGAAGGATAGGCAACAAATGCTTCTAAATCACAATTGTCATCTTGATAAGAAATGCTTTTCGTATGCAAATTTTTCTTCTTGAAGGCTCTCTGATCCATTTATTTGTGCCCAACTTTCAGATAGTATTCAGAATGAGCAAACCAATCTTCTCGTACAGGCGTAAAAATATCGATATTGACCGTATCTTCCGGAATAAAAAATTCGTGCGGCACAAAAGCGGGAAAAATGATGACTCCACCCGCTTTGACAGTGAAAGTTTTCCCTTGCGATTTAATTTCAGCAACCCCTTCTGTAATCCAAGTGATTTGCTCGTGCGGGTGAAAATGCAAAGGAATCACAGCTCCTTTCTTGTACATCCACTTAACAAGCATCCCTTGAGAACCTATGACGTATTGGCGACTGATCTTGTCAGAGATCTTCTCCACAACGCTGTTGTCAAAATCATAAAAAAGAGGCAAAGCGGGGCAATGATTCAAGATCAGAGGAACTGTTCCCTCTTTCGGACCTTCTGATTTTTGACTACTCATAAAGTCGCCTCCTCATTAAGCTCGTCTATTGAACCTATCCCGAAAATCGACGACCCCTGATTAGTGGGATAGGTTCTTGGCTTCTAAATGCATGGATCAGTAAATCTTGTCAATTTGACTCATTCGACGAAAGCTAAGTTTCTACACAACATAAAAAGATTCGTTTTTTCTTGTGCCCATATGTGGGCCTGCTACTGTTATTCACAAGATAATTTGGGGGGACATCACCAACTACTCATCGTCACAACCCAAGGTTGGGATGAGAAGCACGGGGAACTGGTTTTATACGAAAGAGAAAGCGATGACTCAGCGTGGATGGCAGTTCAAGCGCCCATACCAGTTGTAGTAGGGAAAAATGGCCTTGCCTGGGGAATTGGCCTACATTCAATGAACGCTGAAGTGCCTTATAAAAAAGAGGGTGATGGGAAGTCTCCCGCAGGGATTTTTTCTCTCGGCAGTGCATTTAGTTTCGCTCCTGGTTCCGAAATGAGACACCTGAAGATGGAATATCTTCCTTTGCATGAGTTTATAGAGGCCGTGGATGACCCGCTTTCTCGTTACTACAACTGCATTGTGGATAGGAGGGAAGTGATTCCTGATTGGCAATCTTCAGAAAAAATGAGAGAAGAACCGCTCTATGCAATCGGACTCACTGTGCATCATAATTTCCCCAATCCAAAAGCAAATGCAGGCTCTGCCATTTTTTTGCATATTTGGAGAAGTGAAAACTCAGGGACAGCAGGTTGTACCGCTATGAGTCTGGAAAATTTAAACACAATCCTATCCTGGCTGGATAGGAGCAAACACCCACTCTTGGTGCAACTCCCTATCCGCGAGTACAGCGAACTGCAAAATGAGTGGGATTTACCAGCGCTTAGAATTAGGAAATAACACACCACGGACCTTTATTGTTGGCTAAGGGATCGTAAGGAAATAAATGTTACACTTATCGAGGAGAAAAACCGTTCAGATCTTGAGGATTTTCCCGCAGCAGGTATCGCTTCGAATACCTGCAAGGGGAAATCGTCTAGAGATGAATGGAATTTTCCCTCGAGAAGTGTAACAGTTATTTCCTTACGATCCCTAACGTAGCTGCAACGGAGGACCCCATTGCATTGCCTACAGGTGCCATTTCTTCTAAGAGGAACTGTCCCATTTTAGCTCTCGCAATTCTTTAGCTTCCGTAGCAGAAGATTGAGACTGACCCACCAAAATTGGGGGGATGCCCACTTCCTTTAAGTTTCTATTTAGCACTTGAAGTGCTTCAGTTTCCGTTGCAGAAAATTTAAAGTAATCCGGAATCCGTGCTGGATGCTTCACAAGATCTTTCGCTAATTCCTTTAGGTACATCTGCGCTGCTTTATATACAGAGTACACTTTTTCGACGCCATGAATAAGTTCAACATCCTCGCGAGATACAACTTCAATTTCACCCATCTCTACTAAACGAGTAGAGCCAAGCGAACCCACTCTTGGGCAATAGTCATATTTTTTCCCTGCGATATCAACGAGATAGCAACGACATGGATCTAATAGTGCATCTGCTCGCGAAATAACTAGAAAACATCGGCTCGGTTGATAAATCTCTTGTTGCTCGACCGGCGCGGCGCTTAAATCCTGACTTGTTAAAAATTGGACCCATTGATTAACTCTTAATTCATTCGCTTCAATACGGACGTTTGCTGACATCTCTACCTCCAAAAGTTAACTTAATTAAAAAAATGGATTTCATTCTAACAGTCAGAGGGAATAAAAGTAAAGAGAGCATTTTGATACACTTAACAAAGAATGCTTATAGACAAATTTTCGGGAGAGGTGATCTCGAATCCGCCAGCCAGACATACGCTGCTGAATTAAAATTAGTTATGTCGAAAATTCGTTCGGTAGGTTTCTGCCATGAGCGAGTCAATTCTCCTTGCCGCCAGAAAGTTATACTTCCCACTTTTTATATTACTGATCATCACCATAGGAAGTTCTGTCACTCCACAATGAATAAATTCATCGTTGCCAAGGTACAGTCCTACGTGGGCAATTCTTGTTTTTCCAAAGAAAACAAGATCACCTGGTTGTAAATCTTCTTGCGCAACTGAAGTAAACAAATTGCACTGAGCTTGATCGCGAGAATTGCGGGGAAGTTGGATCCCCATTTCCCTAAAGAGCATTTGGACAAAACCAGAGCAATCAAACCCATAAGAAGAAGTCCCACCCCATGTATAAGGAAGACCTAAAAATTTTTTGCTGAAGAGAAGCACTTCTTCCAAGGTTTTAAGTTGAGGTGCAAAATCAATGTCGCCTCTTTGAATCCAAGCCTTTTCCCCAGATATGAATTCCATCGGAACCCATCGTTCGCCTTTATCAACCGTTTCATCCAATTTTACTTTAGAACCGTATGGAATGGTCAGAAGAGGCGGATAGGGAGTTGTGTCAGTGACCCGATAAATATGGGCAAAAAGACTTTTGACAGGCCGCAAATGATCGCTGCCTTCATAGGGCAAATTAGTCGCAAGTTGAGAAGATGGTACCCACCCTTCTACTCCATCTACAGTTCTAATCTTAGACCAATCGCTCATACGGTCTACAACTTCCACAACACTTCCGTAAATACCTTGAGAGTCTACTTCCGTATCTTCTTGTGGCTGAAGATAGATATTCACGACTGCTCGATTGATGAGTTCACCTACAAGAAAGCCAGGGAAATTGAAAAAAATCCCAACCAAAAATAGCAAAACGGGACGCATGAGGCACCTCTTTTAAAAAAGCAAAGGAAAGACTTTAGCGCAGGAAAGGTAAAAATGCAACCTAGCCATTTTCGCTTTGCTTCTTGACTGCTGCAAAACGTTGAAGAACAAAGAACCAAGCTCTTTCAAAAATGCGACAGAGAGCTCCATTGGCCACAACATTGGAGCAAGTGATCAATGGGTCCAAAATCACATTGAAAGCAAGGATAATAGCGATCATTTCAGGAGTAAAGCTGAGATATGATTCATAGATGGGAAGCATGACAAAGATAGCTCCTCCAAGAACTGCTGCCGTAGCAAAGCGAGCTAGAACAAAAACAATGGTAAAAGGGATCCAAATAGAGAGCGCAGGAGCATGTCCATTGAAATGGAGATAGATCAAAAAACAGAGGAAAGTATTGGCAATGCAATCCCCAATTTGTTGAATATTTGTTGTCGCGGGGATGACAGCCTTGGCAAGGTCGGGATTGTCCAAATTTTTAGCAGTTCCTTCAATTGTCCAAGGCATGGTTGACAAACTGCAACCAGAACTAAAAGCAACGCCTGCAGCAGGAAAAAGATTTTTTATGCTCCGAAAAAACCCTGTTATAGAAAAACCACTTCCAATCAGGAAGAGGAGCGCGATGTAGCTCACCAAACACAAAAGAAGCCATAAAAGAAAATCTGCGTATTGAGTGAACATCTGATTGAGGAGCTGAGTTTTATACATTCTAGCAACAAAACCGAGAATGAAAAGAGGGATGAGACGAGAAAAACCTCGAGTGAGAATTTTTTCCGCAGTCTCTTTGCCTTTTGTAATGATGGCTCGCAGAGAAGGGAATTTAAAAGCGGCGATCAAACCAACTACTATTCCAATGAAGGTTCCCTTATCAGCCGACCACCAAGCGGGTTTGTTTAGAGGGATGCGCCACAAGGGATCAAAAGCATCGGCAAAATGGTAGGGCATGAGAGTCGTGAGATGTCCGGCTGCTAAATGGCCACAGCCAAATGAATACCAAACACTCATCGAATTAGAAAGAGCCTCAAAAATAAAAAGGGAGAGGATAAAAAGAGGGGCCTGCTTCTCGAAAGAGGAGATGGCATGGGCTATAAACAAACTCACAGTAATGGGGAGAAGCCACAGCAAAAGGTCCTTAATGAAAAGGCTAATCGCATACAACCCTCGATGGGCCTCCGCTGGAAGAAATGGGGCAATGCTAAGATAGAGAGCTACAACTAAAACAACCTGTACACTCCGTTGCCTTACTGCTGCAGTTAAGATCTTAAATATCGCACCCATTCAAGCCTTTTTCTTACAAGAGAACACACCAGCAATTGGCAGCTTTTTTGCTTGATTGCGCCTGAATTGCATTTAAATTGATGGCGTAATGATGTCTCATAACTCCATATTTTTCTTCTGCACGGACAAACTGCATACCCACCTTTTCCAGAATTCGGCCTGAGGCAGGATTATCGGGTCTAGCAGTTGCAACAATCCTTTCAAGCGGTTTGCCCTCCAAAAGAGCCCCTTCTTCGACAGTTGCTGGGGCATATTCTTTTACGACAGCTGCCACAGCTTCGCTTCCATACCCCTTCCTCCAATGTGGGCGGTTGAAGAGGTAAGCAAGTTCCGATTCACCTGGGGCATCGCCATAACCTAAGACCACATGGCCCAAGAAGTCATCTGTATCATTTTTGAAAACGGCTAACCCAGCGTAAGGATCATGTGCGCGCCAACGTCTTACCCATAGGTTAATCCGCGCTTCCATTTCTTCTCTAGTTTTCGTTTGCCCCGTAGCAAATTTTCCCATGACATCCTTACTCCCGAAAAGGGCCGCATACCGATCATATTCATCTTCTGTAGATTCAACAGAGCGAAGATGAAGACGATCTGTGTCAATCGTTACAGACAATCCGTCTTGGTCATCTGAGAAAAAATTGATCTCCGCATCTCCAAGATAAGTGTGTGTACTAGAAACTGCTGCAGCTAAAGACATCGATTCCTCCTAGGTCAGCTGAAAATTTTACAATAATATCCTCTCATGAGGAAACTTTGATTGTGACAGTTTGCACTGCATAAAAAAAGAATTTGCAGGAGGAAATAAAGGGCTCGGAAGAGCATCTATGGAAAACCATTGCCATTCTTCGCATTTATGAGGCTCCAGTAATTGAGGTTCTCCTTCAAATTTCTCGACCACAGCAAAAAGGGTGATATAATGTTTGCTTCCATCGATAACGTTACTGCTCCACCCACCATCCTTAACGGAAAGAGCTTTTAGCCCTGTTTCCTCTGCAAGTTCGCGATTGGCGCAATCTTCAAGTGACTCCCCAAATTCAAGATGGCCTCCTGGACACGCCCACTGATCAGCACCATGAGCACCTTTTCTTTTCCCAAGCAGTACTTTGCCCTCTTTGAAAACATACACTCCAACGCCAACTCGAGGTCTTATTTTTTCGTTTTGCTTTTCCATACAAATTCCCTCTGATGCAAAAACCCGGCTTGTCTCAAAAAGCCAAGCAGCCCCACCCCAAAAATCGAGGGGGTATTTGCGAGGCAAATTGCATCGTCAATTATTTTGGGAATGGAAGCGGTAAGAGGTTCGTTGATACGCTTTCTTGCATATAAGCGATCACTTCATCTTGATTTTGAAATGCGCTCTGTTCGGAAGTTCTCATATTTTTTACAATGATCTCATCTTTGTTCATCACGAGAACAGCAAACGGAATCCCCTTCCGGTTGACCATGTCAAGTTGCTTTCCGACTTTCACCTTATTGGACGCATAGAGCTCCACAAAGATCCCCTTTTTACGCAAGGATGTGGCTACATCGATCGCCTTTTCAAAACACCCCTCTTCTTTGATTCGATATCCGACAAATACTTGCGCTTCCGTCTGCTTTGAAAAATCGATCATCTCCAAATCTTTAACGATATCGAAAAAGCGGGTCACTCCGATGGAAATCCCCACTCCCTGCAGCTTCGTCTCTTGATTGCTATAGCCATCTACAAGTTTATCGTAGCGCCCGCCACTTGCAATGCTCCCATACTTCTCTTTGCCCTCAATAAACGTCTCAAATACAACTCCCGTATAATAGTCGAGCCCCCGCGTCAGATTGAGCGCGAAAATAACCGTATCTTTGGCAAGGCCCATTCGAGTGGCGATACTCTCCATTTCCTTCAAGTCGTTCCATGCTTGGATCGCCTCAGATCCCAAATCTTTTTCAAACCGAAAATCGGCTAAGGGACCTCGGTAATTCATCCGATCGAGCAAGGATTCAGCCTCTTTTTTGGCCAAGGTTGGAATATTCGCGGCGAGTTCTTGAACCACTTCGGCGCGATTATCGCCCTTCAGTTTGTCAATGGCCCGCAGCGCATCGGAAAAGTGCTCTTTCGGAACACCTGCGTCGGCAAGAATCGCTTTTGCGATGACGATGTGATTGACAAGGACCTTAAAATTGCAAGCGCCCAACTTTTTCAAAGCTTCGACTGTAGTGGCGAGGGTCGTGGCATCTGCGGTGGGAGTCAGCTCGCGGTCGATATAGTCATTATCGGCTTGGATAAAAGAGCGATAACGCCCCCTGCCCGCATGCTCCCCTCTGAAAACAGGCCCAATCACATAGCGCATAAACGGAAACGCAGTTTCATTTACGTGTTGCGCGAGAAAAATGGCGAGCGGCACTGTGTGATCAAAAGGAAGCCCATATTTTGTCAAACTTCCATCCTGAACCCGCGAAAGGCCATAGATCTGCTTTGTGAGTCCTCCCTTCCTGACGAGATTCACCGTAAACTCAATCGGACGGGGCGCAAGTCCCGTAAACCCATATCGGCAAAACACCTCGCCCAACTCTTTGAGCCACGAGGAAATCACCCGCATTTCCTTCGCGCTGTAATTCGTAAATCCTGAGATGGGCCCCAGAGGATCGTTCACTCCATAATTGGGTCTTTCATTGAAAGACCCAGATCTTTTGATTATATCTCCAAAATCTTCTTCTTCACTTCCCTGCGTCGGTGCACTCATAACAGATACCCTTTTTGCTAAGAGGTGCCCTGAAAAGAGTCGAATCCCTTCAGAGCACCCAGTGATCCTCTTCTGCGGCGCGATCACCGCACCTATTCTAATCATTTTCTTGCTTCCGCTCCGTTACTTCAGCCGTGAGGGTGAATGCATCGAAATCCCCATTCCTTTCGCTCGCTTGCAAGAACTCAGTCACTTCCTTACCTGTTTTAAATGAAACCTGGGTAGAGGCCTTCATATTTTTTACAATAATTTCCTCTTTGTCCATGACCAAAACGGCAAACGGAATCCCTTTGCTGTTGACCATGTCGAGTTGCTTTTTGACTTTCACTCTATTGGACGCATAGAGCTCCACATTGATCCCCGCTTCTCGCAAAGAGGTAGCCACATCGATCGCCTTTTCAAAACACCCCTCTTCTTTGATTCGATATCCAACGAATACCTGAGCTTCCGTCTGTCTTGAAAGATCGATCAATTGCAGTTCTTTGGCGATATCGAAAAAGCGGGTGACGCCGATGGAAATTCCAACGCCTTGCAATCCCGTCTCCTTATTGCTATAACCATCCACAAGTTTATCGTAGCGCCCGCCGCTTGCAATGCTTCCATACCTCTCTTTGCCTCTGATAAAGGTCTCGTATACGACTCCTGTATAATAATCGAGCCCTCTTGTTAAATTGAGCGCAAAAATCACAGTGTTCTTTTCGAGGCCCATCCGTGTAGCAATGCTTTCCATTTCCACGAGGTCTCGCAATGCGGCCTCCGCCTTGGGTCCCAGATCTTTTTCAAAACGAAAATCAGCTAAAGGGCCCCGGTAACTCATTCGATCGAGCAGATCTTCAGCCTGCTCTTGACTGAGCTCAGGAACGTTTGCAAGCAGTTCTTGCACCACTTCCACTCGATTATCGGGCTTTAACTTGTCGATGGCCCGCAACGCGTCCTCGAAGTTGTTTTCAGGAACTCCTGCATCGGCAATGATCGCCTTAGCAATGACGATGTGATTGACAAGAACATTGAAGTCGCGTGCATCCATCGCTTGTAAAGCCCTGACGGTTGTGACGAGCGTAGTAGCATCTGCTACCGGCGTGAGCTCGCGATCGACATAATCGTTGTCAGCTTGAATAAATGCGCGGTAACGGCCCTTGCTCGCGTGTTCTCCCCTGAAAACATGCCCAACCACATAGCGCATATACGGGAATGTCGTCTCATTGGAATGTTGCGCGAGGAAAATGGCAAGCGGCACTGTTTGATCAAAAGGAAGTGCATATTTTGTCAAACTTCCATCTTGAACGCGTGAAAGACCGTAGATCTGTTTTGTGAGCCCCCCCTTCTTGACGAGATTTTCCGTAAATTCAACCGGACGGAGCACAAGTCCCGTGAACCCATACTTACGAAACACTGCGGTCAATTTATTGACCCAAGACGCGATCACACGCATTTCTTTTGCATTGTAGTTCGTGAATCCGGAAATCGTGGCGAGATGATCGTTCACGCTATAATCAGGCCTTTCATTGGGCGCATTGGATGCTCGGACAATATCGCCAAAATCATCATCGGGAACCGATACAGGTTCTTGGACAGCCGGTTGATATGCAGCCGCCGTATTGTAATTGTAATTCATTTCTGGGACAGATACTGGATGAACCATAACAAACTCCTTTTTTTAGAGGCTCGAGAGTCTAAAAAAATGGCCATTTTTTTGGCAACATAAAAATTATTCATTTAGGTTTTAATAAGAAAATGCTTGTGTAGGGAATCCCCGTTATTATTTTCTGAACGCATTCCCAGCCGGCCAACGGAAATAGGCTTTCCCACTCCGCAATTGTCGGAATGTACTGTCCCATCAAAGCGTGGAACACTTCAAATCCCAAGGTGAAAGTGGGAACGGTCTGTTGTGGAGGGAGCTGCGCTTGATAGGTATCGCAAAATAGAAAATAGCGAACATTGGGAAATACTTTTAAAAAATGAGAAAAAATCTGGATGCAGCGCTCTTTAGGCCATAAGTCATGCCCCATGAAGAACGAGGAGATGAGATCGATATCTTTAAATTCTTCGAGAGCAGACAATTGTGAAACATCTCCCTGAACGATCTGGATCGAGTCTTCAGAGTTTGCCTTTTGCACGAGTTCTCGAGCGAGCGCCACTCCTCCCGAATCGATCTCGATTCCCACGGCTTTACATCCAATTTCGCGTCTGATTTCCAAAATCCGATGCGCACTTCCGCAACCGAGATCAGCTATTTTATGAAAGGAGAGGGAGCGGAGAAGATCGAGTACCGATGAATCGACATGGGCAGTGCCGTAGTCCTTTCCCGCTTGGGCAATCGCTTTGCCATTGCGCCTATAAAAAGATCCCTTGCGCAAGCGTTGATCCATCAAAGAGGAAAAGTTAGCTAAAAAATCGGCATACCCTTTGATCATCCAATGAAAATATCCTTTATCCCGATCGATTTCATCAAATCGAGCCCCCTTTTGCAAGAGATCTCGATCTTGTCGAACGATGTCAAAGCAGCTCAACGCATAGATCATCGAATAAAAACTGGCCGGGTCGAGGTGGTTGTCTTTACAAAATTGGGAAACGGGAACCCCCTCTTTTTTCTCATTTAGCGCGTGGAACAGGCCCAGTTCGAAGGCACCGGATATCGCCGAACTTGCAACTGTGGCGTTGAATAGCGTGGCAGAAAAATCGCTCATGGGAAATCTCCTATTTGTTGAATTGTGAGCGGGAGATTTTACAAAATCCGAAGATTAATTTGCTAGATAGTCAAAATAGGTACGGATTTCCTCCGGCCTCACTTTAGGCAAGTCTTGCCCCCTATGAGGTTTCTCATGGGAAGAGGCCCCGTATTGGAAAAATTGGAAAACAATCGCGATCTTAATGTCTGACAAATGTTGTCCGAAATCTAGCAGAAGGATCTTTTCTAGATCTTTTGAAAACTCTTGATAGTATTTTCCTTCATCATTTGGCAAAGCGAAAGCGATTGTTATTTTGCTTTTGTTTGCCCGTAGTCCCTTCCTCACCGATTCGCGAACGAAATAATAGGCTTCGATATATCGGAGGAATGGATAAGCAGAGCGGGCATCTAGATCTGCAATGCCGTCAAGAAGAGAGGGATGAAAATCCAATAGCTCATCTATCCTCATGCCACATTTGTTGGTATCTGCCGAAAGGCGTTTAAAGGGTATTTCATTGATAAAGTGATAGACGCCGCTATCGCTCGAAACGCGAGTGCAATATTGAAAAAACGAATGAGAGTAAATGCATTCGATGTCGGCAATGCTGATTTGATTGATCGCCTCGCCAAGGGCTGTTGATGTCTCCATATGGGATAGACTTTTGGTAAAATCCCAACTTTTGAGTGAACATAAATAGATTTTCACATCCCGTTTGAGGGCAAAAAGGGGCTCAAAAATGGATTGTTTCATAAACGATGCGCCAGCTTTTGGAATGCTGTCAAAACCTTCATACCAACAATAGATATCGAGAGGCCCCTTGATGTGCGCCAAATCCTCGACAACCCGGTGAGTCACGCGCGGCTCAGAAACGAGATGAACATCTATCATTTCCGAGAAATGTAACATAGTTCTTGCTTTAAAAAAAGGGATAGTTCAGACTTTTCCCCGTCATGGAAGTAAGAGAACCCTATAAGGCAGGGATTTATTTTTGCGATGCCGTTAACAAGGGCTTTTTGAATTTGGCCATTGGAGAAACTCCTTATGGCATGTCTGATGCTTCGCGAAAGGTCTTGATTGAAGCGGCTGAAAAGGGCTCGCTCCCCTATCCCGATAGTTCTGGGGGCGAGCTTGTAGAAAAAATTGCCTCTCATTGCCGAGTTGATCCTGACATGGTTTTTATCGGAAATGGAACCGATGAAATTCTCCTTTGCTGTGCATTGGCGTTTCTCAGAGCGGGAGATGCCTGTTTAATGTGCCGCCCTACATTTCCCGGCTTTGAGGCAAGCGCAGGTCTCGTTCGGGCAACTCCGCTCTATTCTCCTCTGAATCAAATGCGAGTCGATGTTGAAAATATGGCGGCTCTCCTTCAAAAATGGCCCCCTCTTTGTTTTTTGTGCAATCCTCATAATCCCACTGGAACTGCAATCCGCCCCTCGGATGAGCGCTATCTCATTGAGACTGCATCTCGCTGTAACGTTGTGACTGTCGTCGATGAAGCTTATGCCGAATATGCCGATCCGAGCGAGCACGAAGCTGGGCGGGAAAAGGTGGATCAAATTCCCGAAAATTTTTGTGAGAGGGTACCCGTCTTTGAGTCCGCATTAAGCCTGGTTCATCAGTATCCGAATGTCATTGTGACCAGAACCTTTTCGAAGATCTATGGCATTGCAGGGTTGCGATGCGGATATGCGATCGGGAATAAACTCCTCATTGAACAATTAAAGAAAACCCGCCACGCCGTCCCTTTCAATGTGAATCGCCTCGCCTTAATCGTCGGATGTGCGGCCATTCAAGATCAAAACTTTGTTCGAGAATGCTACCGAAAAACAGAAGAAGTAAAACAATTTTTTTACAGGTGGTTGAAGGAAAAGAACCTTTCCTATGTTCCTTCTTTCACAAATTTTGTCCTTGTCCATTTTAATAGGGAAACGGATTCGATATGTGCTGAGCTAAAGGATCGATATCAGATTCTTGTCCGATCGGGGACCCCTTTTGGATATCCCCATTCGATTCGGATCACATTAGGCACATTGGATCAAATGAAGTATGCCGTCCAATGTCTTGAAAAAGTTTGTCTCAAATTTGAGTTGTCTGCAGCGCCTCCTGAGGCGGTTTTCTTTGAATGAGCCAAGCTGAGCCGATAATAAGGAACCCTCCCAATATTTTAGTCAAAGTCAAAGGCTCTCCATAGATCATGAACGCCAGTCCCATCGTAACCACAGGCTCGATCATTAATAAGAGCGATGTCTGCGTCGCCCCTGTCATGCGAATCCCTTTCATGAGACAAAAAATGGGGGCTGCTGTCGCGCATATCGCTAAAGAAAGGGCGAGCATCCACTCCGTAGAGTTATGGGGAAGGGCCAAAACTCCCTTGCTTAGAGCCGCCAAAAAGCTCATCATAAAAGCCCCACGCATTACATAAGTAGTCAATGTGAGGGTGGGGATTCCCCGAATAAAGTGATCGCTATAGGAAATATATCCCGCTTGGATAAGACCCACTCCGATCCCGGTGACAATCCCAAGCCCATCCCATGCGATCCCACCATCTTGCAATGGAGCGATCGCTAAAACACAGCCGAAAGAAGAGATGAGAAGCCCTAGCCATTGCATTCGGGTGGCAGCTCTTCGAAAGACGAACCGCTGAATCAAAAAAATAAAAAAAGGAAATGTATAGAGCAATAATGAGGCTAAAGAGGCTCCTAACCTGCTCACTGTAATAAAAAATAGCATGGAACGGGTCGTATCCCCAAGGAAACCGATCGAAAAGCACCTGATTTTGCTCTCCCAGGGAAGGTCCTGCGCTTTTTGAAATTGGTATAAAATGCTGAAAATCAGGGCTGCGATCGCATAGCGCCAACTGAAGGCCGTGACGATGGGAATTTGCAATAGATGGAGCCACTTTCCTAAAAGGGCTGTGCCTGCATAGAAACACGCTGCAATTAAAACCCAACAGGCGCCTTGATATTTCGCCGGCACCATCTCAAATTTCCTGCAGAGGAGTTGAAATATCCATCTTGCATTTTGAGCAGAGGGCACCCTCTCTGGAAACAAGGTCGCCCAATGTATTTTTAGAATAGAGAAAATGGCCTAGTTTCGTATCCAGGAGAGAATTTCGATCCATGTGATTTTGATCATAGCGCTCTACAATAGCCCCATGCTCTAAAAAGATCGCCTCTTCACAGATCTTTTGTGAAAAAAGGATATCTTGGCTCGAGATAATCACTCCCGTACCCCCATTTTTTAGACGGCGGATAATCTGAATGAGAAGATTTGTATTTTCTGGATCTAACGCAGAAGTAGGCTCATCCAACATCAAAAACTGGGGGTCTAACATGAGCGCCCTCAAAATGGAGGTCCTCTGCTGCTGGCCACCCGAAAGCTCATGGGGATATGAGTGGAGTAAGCCCTCCATCTCAAGCGAAAAAACCATCTCCTCAACTTTTTCATAAGCTGCTCTTTTCGAATACCCTAAAACCCTCATTAAAGGATGAGCGCAATTCTCCAATACATTCATGAAAGGGAAAAGGGCGTAGGCTTGTGGGACAAAGCCGATGAGTTGGCACCGTTCTTTTCGACTCAAATCACTGAGTCTTTTTCGATTGCAAAAAATATCCCCCTGATATTTTTTCTCGATTTGAGCAATGGAGCGCAAAATGGAGGTCTTTCCAGATCCGCTTTTTCCTAAGAAGAGGGTCACTCTCCCTTTTTCGATAGTCAAAGAAATATTTTTAAGGATATTGAATGGTTTTTTCTTTTTGTGTTTTACAAGAGAAAGGCTCCGAATTTCAATCATGTCAAGCTCTCACTTTTCTCATCATTCGCTTCTCTAAATTCTTCGCAAAGAAATTTAATATGAGGGACATTAACACATAAAAAATAGCCACAATCAAATAGATGGCAAGCGGGTGTTTTAGTTCTCTGGAGACGATGTTCATTCCCATTCGGGTCAATTCCAGCATCCCGATCGAAGAGAGGATGGCTGTACTTTTTAAGATCGACTCAAATTCGTTATTGAGCGCTGGCAGTACATTTCGGAGCATCTGCGGCAAAATGATATAGAGGAGCATTTTGATCTTATTGTAGCCCAATACAAACGCCGCTTCCCATTGGGATGGATGAATCGAGTTGAGTCCTGCGCGAACAATTTGGCAAACGTATCCCGATGAACATGTCCCTAAGGCGATGAATGACGCGCTGAAGACATCGAGATTGACGCCGATGAGATCGGGGAGGACAAAGTAGACAATCAAGAGCTGAACGTAGAAAGGGACCGCTCGGAGGATAAAGGTGATGAATTGCAAAACCGGCGAAAGAATGGGAATTTTGATCTCTTCGCAACAGAGGATTCCAAAAGTCATTCCAAGCCCAAAACTCAAGCTGACGGAACAGAGCAAAACTTCCACAGTTAAAACCGCCCCTTTTGCGAGGAGCGGCAGTGTGCGAAAGAAAAGATCGATTAAAAACGTACTCTCTACCATCATCACCTAGATTCTATTTTCCACTTCTTTTCTAACTCGGCGATTTTTCCCTCGGCTCTCAGGTCGGCGACCACTTTCTTCACTTCAGCCGCTAATTTTGTGTTTTCTTTATGAAGGCAAATCCCATTTCCCATTGTTTGTTGGCTTCTGGGAAGGGGTAGATAGACTACTTTGATTTCAGGATGCTGAGATAGAACGTGCTGAACAAGCTCGTTATCTATGGCCATGATGTTTGCCTTGCCGTATTTGATCTCCATAATTGCGTCTGAGATCTTTTCCATAAAGCGCACCTTTACATCTGGGTAATTTTGCAGTACAGCGTCTTGAAAGGATCCGGCCTCAACACAAACGACATAGTTCGGCAACTTAGCGAAATCTCCAATTTCTTTGACCGATTTTTGGGGTTCTTTCGTATAAAGAAAAGACATTTCTGAAATCTTGCTGCCCTGGTAATAGACCATTTCCATCTCTTTTTGCCGTTGCTCTGTAATCGACATAGCCCATATGACGGCATCGATTTTCTTTTTTTGCAATCCCAATAAGAGGCTGGTCATGCCTCCGAGATCTTTCAGAACGGGTTTTTTATGCATACGGTGAGCGATTAGATTGGCCACATCGATATCGAAACCCTCATATTCCCCTTTCTCATTTAGACTGACATACGGCGCATATCCACTGGTCATTCCAAACACGATGCTCTCTTCAGCATTCTCCTTTTCCTCTTTGGCAAAACCGACAAAGGGCAACATCAACATCAGCAAGATCCCACATAGGCGACCCATCAGTGAATTCTCAGACATAATCACAAGAACCTCCCTAAAAAGAATTTAAAATCGAAACTCCTTCCATTTTAGAGGAAAGAATAAGATTTCGTAAATCAAAAAAAATTTATTTCCGGAGGCGAGAAGACTCGGCTTCTTCAGAGCCGAGATGAATCGCATCTTTTGCAAAGAAAGATTCCCCTCGTCTCCCATTCCCTAATTTTTCTTAAGTCTTCTTCGATCTGCATTCGGTTTTCTGAACAAAGAAAAACATCTCCTGGAGAAGATAATAGGTCTACTGTTCGCTTGATAGAACAGCCTGGCTGGCAAAAAATCCGATGTAAGTAGAAGGAGGGGAGTTTTTCAATATTATCTAGAAAACGGATCTCTTCGACTTCCCCTTCATGCTGAGAGATCAGATGGACGGCCATCATGTACTTGCGCACGCGATAAGGGGCCCTCGTCTTCTCTTTAAATATGGCTGGATCCAAAAGAGCGAGCGCTGTGAGTTCGATTTGACTTTGTCCAAGGCACTCTTGCATGAGCTGTTCGGGGAAGCTGTGCCCATGAGGTCTGGCGTTGCATTCAATGAGGAGGGGCCCTTTTGCTGTTTGGACAATTTCTAAATGCGCAGCTCCTTGCCGGATCTGCAAAACATCCAGCACATTGCGCGCATATTCAAAGATCTCTTCTGCATGAGGGCATTCTGACGGCCTAAGTAAAGAGTAAGTTTCAAAGATCAAGCGGCCGTTAGCATCTTCTCTTTTTCCGTAGATCATAAAACTCTGGATGTAGTGAGACGCGTCTTGGCTGACTGTATTAACGATGTATTCATCGCCCACTAAGTATTCCTGGATGAGAGCTTCTCGATTGACGGATCCGAAGAGATTGTTGGCTCCCAAGATAGAGTCAAGCGCTCTCATCACCTCATCTGCATTTTGGCATAGATGAAAACCATCAGCCCCAGCGCTATCTAGCGGTTTGACCACAATAGGCCAACTCCCATATGCCTTTATCCAGTGATAAGCCTCTTCTTTATTCTTAATTTTACCCTGGGCAGCTGAACGGATCCCATTTTCTCTGAGGGTTTCTCCTGTCAAAAATTTGTTTCTGCAGCGACTTCCAGTTCCTGCGGGATTGGATGGAAGGTGCAAAGCGATGCTTAGTTCTTCAGCGAGTTCAACTCCCAGTTCACTGCCGGGTACAACACATGCAATTCGTCTATTTTCCAAACTTTTCACAAGACTGTTCAAATCATTTGAATTTTCAAGGCAAATCTTGTAGTCATTGGGCCCTGGACAGAAGTTTTGTGTAAGACCGATCGACCTACTGCGAACATGAATAGATGAATAGCCCATTTTGGCAAACTGGGAAGGATAATATTTCCCTGTCGATATCCCATCGACAACAAGGCAAACCTCTTTTTGTTCCATGGAGAACAATGAGGAGAAGAAAAACAGTGCTGTAAAGATGGATAAGTACATAGAATCTCATTCCAAAAGGAGAATGACCCAGAATTCTAAAGATCTCGCCGCCAAAATTCAAGCGATAAATTAACCCAGGGTGATTGCATGATGCGCCACGAGGCGCACATTAACTAGTATAGATAGTGAAAGTCCATTTATTCAACCAAGGGATTTTAAGTCTGCCCAAATTCATTGTTAACCACAATATCCTACACTCAACTAGCCGTTGTCGAATATATCACTTGTCGGCTATTCTGTTTCTTCTAAAAAAATCTTTTCTTCCTGAGGATTTATATGCAAGAGCCCGAAAATACCCAACTTGTCCCCCACAACTTGTCCTTTGAGTCCCTTAAAAAGCTCAATGAACACGGAGTCGAATACTGGAGCGCCAGAGACCTCCAGCCCTGTCTCGGCTATTCTCAGTGGAGATATTTTGAAAACGCCCTTAAAAAAGCCATAGAGTCCTGTAAGCAATCAAGCAATGACCCAGCCCATCACTTTGCGGGCGCCCGCAAGCAGATCCAGTTTGGCAAAGGCGCCACACAACTAGTTGAGGATTATCACCTTTCCCGTTTCGCCTGTTACCTCATCGCTCAAAACGGAGATCCCAGAAAGCCAGAAATTGCTGAGGCCCAAAAGTATTTTGCCATTCAAACGCGACGCCAAGAAATTTCAGACCAAATGGCTGCTGATCTCGAACGACTGGAAACACGCCAGGAGACCTCAGTGGAATTCAAAGCCTTGTCCGGCGCCGCTCGAGAGGCCGGTGTTCAAGATAAGATGTTCGGCGTCTTTCATGACGCTGGCTACAAAGGTCTCTACGGCGGCCTTGGAGTGGACGCAATCAAAGCTCGTAAAGGAATCCCTCCTAAAGAGAATTTGATGGATCGCATGGACACAACCGAACTGATCGCCAACCAGTTTCGGATGTCCCAAACACGGGAAAAGCTCAAGCGGGAAAACATCAGAGATCAACGAGACGCCATGGATGCCCACGAAATGGTGGGAAGAAAGGTGCGCTCAGCTATCGAAGAGATCGGTGGCACTATGCCAGAAAATATCGCTCCTGCCGAACATATCAAGACTGTGGAAAAACGGCTAAAAAAAGTTAAACCCAATTTGATTCTCGAAGACAAAGATGGAGGACTTCTCCACCAAGATCAAGCTGAGAAAAAGAACGAAAATCAGTAAACATCGTCAAAATTACGGCTTCATGGCCTCATGGATGGAATTAGAAGCTGAGCGAGCCCGTTGCCAAAAGACCAATCTTCCCGCTGAACCTGGACAATGGTTACAAAAACATCTTCTTTCCGAACCTTGGGGTTTTTCTCCAGCACCTTCACAAGTTCTTGATAAAGCTTTTGTTTCATGGCTTGTGACCTTTTAATGGAAGTGATGTAAATGACGATGACGTCATCGGAGCGCTTCACTCCCCAAATCGTTTTGTCGAAATGAAAATGTCCTTTTTTGTACTCCGTGACCATTTGAAAGCGGTCACTTTTTGGAATTTTCCACGCTGTGCAGAGTGCTTGGTGAACACCATCAGTCACGGCCTTGATGTATTTAGGCGACTTCCCTTTCACCAAATGAATCTGGATTAGCGGCATGTATACCTTTTTCGTTTTGAAATATTGTTAAGAGCTGTACCAACGCTCTGTTTTGTTATGGCAGACATGTGCTTTTACGTCAAAAGCGTCTGAAGAGCACTGCAGCCATCCAGCCGCATGTGACGATTGGAAACACAAGCCTACTGCCTTGTGCAGTAGGTAGTTGACCATACTCAGCAATTTCACGAAAAAAACAAGGCTAAGAGGGCAAAGAACCATGTTTTATAGCTATTTATTTTGGCTTTTTTTACTCAGCCGGAACGTAAAATTTATCTCTTACCTTCCCGCGACAAGAGAGAGACTTGCAAAAAAGGACAGTTTTGGATCGATATTTTAAGGAATTTTCTCTCTATAAAATTGCTCGGAGCGGGACTCGAACCCGCACGGTTTATTCAACCAAGGGATTTTAAGTCCCTAGTGTCTACCATTCCACCATCCAAGCGTAAGGGATCGTCAGGGAATGACCTTTACAAAGAGCAGGGCATTATAGCAATTTCACCTGCAAAAAATCTCCCGTCGGTCATATTGCGCCTCGTTATGACTCTCCTCGAGATTTTCCACATCTGAAATGCTCTAAACCCTCCTATTTGTAAAGTTTATTCCCTGCCGATCCATAATCCAAGCACAACATTTTATTCTGTCTTTGAATTAAGTCGCAAGCCGTGAAGAAAACCCCTCTTTTTAAAGAGGGGCTTCGCCTACTGCTCTTCTTCTTCTGGAAGATCCAGCTTCTTCGGATGATCGAAAATCGACTCATCTTGGGCAGCTGTCCCACTACTCTCCGCTGGCTTATACCGAGTCAAAGATTCCTTGATCAGCGTTTGTGGTGGTGGAAAAAGTTTTGAAATAAATGAGGGAGCCCTCTCTTCCCCACCACTTCCCGCAGGAAGCGCCTCAGGAATGCCACCCGCTTCATCGACGGGCCGCTCATCTTCTCTAAAACGGCCTTCCTCACGCCCTTGCGGCTCGCGCATATCTTGTCCTCGATCGCGCCCCCGCCTTCCACGACGACGGCGGTCCCGCTTCCGATCCCGCGTCCCCTCTTGCTGCTGCTGAGGAGCCGGGTTCGATTCGCCACCTTCCATCTGCGGCGCCTCTTCCCGCTGCCGAATAGGAGCTTCTCGCCCACCGCCAATCTTAATCGATCGCTCGGTCGCAACATTCTTGAGCACCATCCGGGTCTCTTTCAATTCCAAAATCTCATAATCGCTCACCGGCACTAAAAATGATTTAGGCCGCTCTTGTGAACGGAAAAAAAAGGAGTGCCCAAAGGACACTACTTCCACTGCATCGACACAATAGTCTTCTTGGCTTACACCCTTGCTGCTCCGGACAACTAACTTGCACCCTTCGCGCGGAGTAATAACCGTCTCGATAATAGGTTCTCTCGTAAAATTCACTGATTTTTCCAATCTTTAAATGGTTTTTGCACTTGGAGTCTTGCGATGTCATTCAACCGATCCCATATACTCCAACAGGTCGACAACACGGTGAGAATAACCCATTTCATTGTCGTACCATGCGATTAATTTGTAAAAACATGGACTCAACCCAATCCCCGCCTTCTTATCATAAATGCAGGAAAATTGAGTCCCTATAAAATCTGAAGAGACTAGCTCCTCTTCTGTCGTCGCTAATATCCCCTTCAAGTTCGTCCTCGACGCCTCATCCATCGCATCGCCGATCTCCTCATAACTCGTCTCCTTAGAAAGACGTACTGTCAGATCAACCACCGATACGTCCGGCGTCGGAACTCGAAATGCCATCCCCGTAAGTTTTCCCTTTAGCTCAGGAATAGCCAATATCACCGCCTTCGCGGCTCCCGTCGATGACGGAATAATATTCATGCCCGCAGCTCGCCCCCCTCGCCAATCCTTGTGCGATGGACCATCCACTGTCGGTTGACCCGCCGTCAACGAATGCACCGTCGTCATAAGCCCCTCCTCAATCCCAAAATGATCGAGAAGAACTTTACACATCGGCGCTAAACAATTCGTCGTACACGAGGCATTGCAAATACAAAAATCTTTCTTGGGATCATACCTCTTATGATTCACCCCAATAACAAAGGTCGGCATCCCATCTTTCCCAGGCGCTGTCACTAAAACCCTCTTCGCCCCCGCCTTAAGGTGCCCCTTCGCATCCTCCATGTGGGTAAATCTCCCCGTCGACTCAACTACGTAATCTACCCCAAGCTCCCTCCAAGGAAGCTCCAATGGATCCCTCTTCCCAACAACAACGATCTTCTTCCCATCGACGATCAAATGATTCCCATCCGCTTTTACCTCTCCCGAATAGGCCCTATGCACTGAATCGTATTTGAATAAATAAGCTAAATTGTCCGGAGGAACTAGATCATTCACAGCCACAACCTCAAAGCCCGGTCTCTCAAAGAGCGTCCGCATCACCAGCCGCCCAATTCGCCCAAACCCATTGATCGCTATGCGCTTAACCATAGACCATCCCAACTCGTGTCGATCGGTAGAATAACCCACCGGCCACTGAAAGTAAAGCGGGAAATAAGGGACAGGGGCAAATATTTACCCCTCCCACTAGATAAAAATTATTTGAGATACTCAATATAACAGGTGGGTGCGCTATCGCCAATGCGATCTCCTATGCGGATAATCCGTGTATAGCCCCCTTGACGCGATGAAAATCGCTCCCGAAGCTCGCCAAATAGTTTGTCAATAATCAAACGGTCTCGACCAAAAAAACTCTTGTCGCCAGCCTTCACAGCCCTCGCCTCTTTCGCCGTTAAAGGATTGTACGATATGCGTAAATCCGCAATTGCACCCCTCTTCGCAGCCAAAGTGTTCTTCTTCGCCTTCGTGATCATCTTCTCCGCATGACGACGCAACTCCTTCGCCTTCACAACAGTCGTTTCTATCCGCTCATTCTCAATCAGCGATTTCAACATGTTCGCAATCATCGCACGGCGATGAGATCCCGTACGACCTACCTTGAATGTGTGCTTCCCGTGTCTCATACTACCGTCTCTCCAGCCTTCTCAGATAAATAATTTTGGATCACTTGCTTGATGTTGTCCCGATTGATGCCATAACGACTCAGGTCCATCCCTAAAGAAAGTCCCAACTCATCCAACTTCTGCTTGATCTCCGTCAACGACTTCTTCCCAAAATTGCGGAACCGCAACATGTCCGACTCCGGCATCACCACAAGCTCCCCAATCGTATCGATGCTCGCATTCGCTAAACAGTTCGTCGATCGAACAGATAACTCAATCTCATTGATCTTCAACGCAAGTTTTGACAAAACTTCGTCCCGATCCCGATTCGTGTGCATCTCCCCTTTGTCAAAGATCACCGCATGCGACTTAATCGCATCAAATACCTGATAATGCATGATCCCAATCTGGGCCGCAAAAGTGAGCGCCTCAACAGGCGTAACACGCCCATCGGTCGTCACCTCCAATATCAACCGGTCATAATCTGTGTCTTGACCTACCCGCGTGTTCTCCACATAGTAATTCACAAGACGCACTGGCGAAAATGCCGAGTCAATAATGATCTCGTCAACTACCCGATCAAAATTGGTGTGCCTCTCAGAAGGGACATACCCACGCCCCGATGAAATGCGCAAATCAATCCTGCGCGACATCGGCCTCGTCACCGTGAAAATCACATACTCGGGGTTCACAAGCTCATAGTCCGATTGCCCAAGTAAATCCTTCAAAGTCACCCGGTATGAGCCCCCACTCTTCTCGATCATCTCATCTGTAATCTCAAGCATTTTCGTAACCAGACGGATGTCCCGAGGATGGCTCTCATCTCCCGTCGTCAGCTTCCTGAGCAATGCCCCCTTGAGGTTCAAAACAATGTGGGTCATGTCCTCAATCACACCCTCAATCGCCATGTACTCATGAGGAACTCCCTCAATCCGCACCGACATAATCGCAGGTGACTCCATCGAGGCAAGCAAAATCCTCCGCAAAGCATTGCCAACCGTATGGCCAAACCCCCGCTCAAAAGGTTCCACTATAAAACGGGCAAACGTCGCCGACTTGCTCGCTTCATCAATTTTAATCTTTTCCGGCATTTCAAATTTGCCATACTTTACAGGCATCTTTCGTCTCCCTCTTATACTCGTCTACGTTTTCGAGCTCTGCACCCATTGTGCGGCACAGGCGTCTTGTCCCGAATAATGCTGATCGCAAGACCCGCACTCATCAAACCGCGCACCGCCGACTCCCGCCCAGCCCCAGGCCCACTCAAATTCACTTCACACTCTTTCATCCCAAGCCCAATCGCATCCCGCGCCGCGTTCTGCGCCGCCACCGTCGCCGCAAACGCCGATGACTTCCTCGAACCAGAAAAGTTCGCCTTCCCAGCTGATGCCCACGAAACTACATTCCCAGCTAAATCGGTAATCGATACAATCGTGTTGTTGAATGTCGCCCTCACATGCGCAATCCCCGATGGCACTGTCCGCATCACCTTCTTCTTGACCCTCACCCCTGCCTTCTTCGGCGGCGCTTTTTGCTCTTGCTTTGCCAAGCTATACTCCCCTCATTAGATTTTCTTGTTCGCTACCGTCTTTCTCTTGCCCTTACGCGTCCTCGCATTCGTCCGCGTCCTCTGCCCCCTCACAGGTAGCCCACTCCGATGCCGAATCCCCCGATAACAATGGATCCCCACCAAACGCTTGATGTTGTTCTGAACCTGCCGACGTAAATCCCCTTCAACAACATACTCCGATTGCAATATCGCATTCAACCGAGCTACGTCGTCTTCATTCAACTCCCGCGCCCTCATGTCCTTGTTCAATCCCAACTTCTCAATAATCTGATTCGAAAGCTTCCGCCCTACCCCATAAATATAGGTCAAACTCACTTCCAGTCTCTTATTATCCGGAATGTCAATTCCAATCACTCTAGGCATACTTCTCTTTCCTTCTCAATAAAAATAACATGATACCTTGTTAAAATACAACGCCTTAACGCCCTCGAAGGCGCCCCTTCGTCATAAACCCCTCATACCTTTTCATAAGTAGATGAGACTCAATCTGTTTCGTTGTGTCTAAAATCACCCCCACCAAGATCAAAAGGGAGGTGCCACCAAAAAATTGACTGATATTGGCATCGACTCCCAGAAGTCTCCCCACCATCATCGGCAAAATGGCGATAATGGCTAGAAAGAGCGCCCCAGCAAGCGTAATGCGGCTCATCGTCGATTCAAGAAAATCTTGTGTCGGTCTTCCTTGCCGAATCCCTGGAATAAATGCCCCGTTCTTCTTCATATCAGACGCGATCTGCTCTGGCTTAAACTGGGTCGCTGTCCAAAAATAGGTGAAAAAGAGGATCAATATGACATAAATGACGGTGTAGAGCCACGTTCCTGGGGAAATATAATTGGCAAGCTGGCCAAGCCAGGTCGATTTGCCCAAAAATTGCCCGATCGTCGCTGGAAACATGAGGAGCGATGAGGCAAAAATCACCGGAATGACGCCCGCATAATTAATTTTTAATGGAATGTGCGAATTGCCCCCTTGCACTTCGTGACGTCCAACAATGCGCCTTGCATATTGCAAAGGAATCCGCCGCTGCCCTTGAATCACCAAAATGGTCCCCACCGTGATGAGGACAAAAAGGGTGCACAAGACGAGAAGCATTGGAAATGTGAGCTGGCCCGTCTCTTGCGATTCCAAATTGAGCTGCTGGATGATCGTCCCAATCGTGCTTGGAAACGAGGCCAAGATCCCGACTGAAATGATCAAGCTGATGCCGTTGCCCACCCCTTTTTCGCTAATCTGCTCGCCGATCCACATCAAAAAGAGGGTTCCGGCTGTCATCGTCACCATCATGGTGAGATAAAAAAGCCACGGCATCCCAAAGATTTGGGCGTTCAACATTTCAGGAATGATGATCCCTGGGCTTGAGAGGTTCACCTTCACAATGTATCTGGCAAATAACAGCGCTTGAAAGAGGGAGAGAAAAAGGGTCGCCGTCCGGGTCCATTTGGAGACTTTTCTCCTCCCCTGATCGGGGCTTTCTCTCACATCCCTTTGAAAAGAGGGGACCATCGCAATCAAAAGCTGCATGATGATCGACGCTTGGATATAGGGCATGACCCCTAAAGCCAATACCGTCATCTTCGCAAAGGCGCCACCCGAAAAAATGTCGACGAGCTGAAACAGGTTCTGCCCGCCGCCACTGGCAAATTTAAAAAGATTGATCGCAGCCTCCGCATTCACCCCTGGAACAGATACGTATGCCCCCACTCTGCAAACAGCCAGAAGGAGCAGCGTATAGGCAATCTTTGCCTTCAACTCTGGGATGCTAAACACCCTACGGATTGCGTCAATCATCTTTTTAAACCTTTGTAAAAGAGATCCCTTTTTCGCTCAGTTTCGCCTCCGCACCAACAGATATGTGGTGGGCCTCGATTTTTACCTTTTTGGTCAGCTCCCCTTTAGCCAAAATTTTAATTCCACCGGGGATTCTTCTCGGGATGAGCCCTTTTTCTCGAAGCGATTGGACATTCACTGTCTCGCCATCGTTAAAATAGGCCTCAATTTTCGCCAGCGTCACCTCAGCGACTGGCTTGACAAATTTGCCCCTCGTAAAACCCCGAATCGGCAGTTTTCGATAGAGAGGAACTTGTCCCCCTTCATAACCAAATCGCTTGCTATATCCTTGGCGGTGGCTATCCCCTTTCCCGCCTCGTCCTGCATGGCCGCCCCTCTTAGATCCAACTCCACGCCCAATGCGGCGCGATTTTTTATAAGGGCGCGATGTATTTTCTAGCTCCGCTAAATTAAGCATGTGCTGGCCCCCTTTTCCTCTCAGCGAGAGTCTCCTCTCGGTTTTTGAGCATATGAAGCGCCTTAAAGACCGCCTTCACCTGATTGAGTGGATTGTTCGAGCCGAGATTTTTCGCCACCACGTCCTTGACTCCGCCAAGCTCCAATACAGATCGGACCTTGGATCCAGCGACAACGCCAACGCCCTCAGCTGCCGGTTTCAAGAGAATTTTTGCCCCGTCCCACTCGACATAGATTTCGTGGGGAATCGTCGTCCCTTCCATCTCAATTGTATAGATATTTTTTCGAGCCGACTCTGAACCTTTGCGAATCGCATCAGACACCTCATTCGCCTTGGCAAAGCCGTAGCCGACATGGCCCTGTCCATCTCCCACCAGAATGAGCGCCGAAAAACTGAACTTGCGGCCCCCCTTCACTACTTTTGAACAGCGGTTAATATAGAGAACCTTCTCTTCGAACTCGGTTCCAAAATCTTCCTGCCGTCTCTTATCAGGTTTCTTCTTCATATCGAACTATTTCCCTATATTAAAACTGCAATCCCGCATCCCGTGCGCCAGCCGCAAGTTCAGCAATCAATCCATGAAACTTGAATCTGCCGCGATCAAAAATCACAGTGTCGATTTTCCTCTCTTTCGCAAGCTCTGCAATCTGCTTTCCCACAACGCGCGCGGCCGCTTTCGACCTCCCCTTTTCGCTGCACCCCTTTGACTGGGTTCCAAACCCGGCAAGCGTCAATCCAGCCTCATCGTCGATGAGCTGAGCATAGATATGACTATTGGTCTTCGAAACCGATAGCCTCGGCTTTTGAGCATCGCCCCGCAGTTTTTTTCTGACGCGCATCACACGCGAAAGGCGAGCTTTTCTTCTCTTTCTTTTTGAATTATCCATTACACTTTCCCTTTAGCTGCCTTGCCCTCTTTCTTGCGGACATATTCATTCTCATAGCGGATCCCCTTCCCTTTATACGGCTCAGGTGGCTTCATTGCCCGCACTTCGGCGGCAAACTGCCCTACGATCCGCTTGTCGGGCCCTTTCACGAGAATGCTCGTCCCTTTGTCCACCTCGACCACAACCCCTTTCGGAATCATGAGCCATGTCGGATGGGAAAATCCAAGCTGCAAATCGAGCTTCTGCCCCTGCACATTCGCCCGATATCCGACCCCAATCAGAGTCAGCTTGATCTCATATCCTTCAAAGACCCCAACAATATTGTTCTTCAAAAGGGATCGAAATAGCCCGTAAAAAGCCCTTCTTGGCAGCTTCTCTTCATCACAGCTGAGAAGAGCTTTATCTCCCTCGATGGCTAAACTGAGTCCCGCTGGAAGCTGCAATTCCAGCTGTCCTTTAGGACCGCGAGCCGATATCAGTCCGCCGCTATTTACCTTTACCTCTACTCCCTTCGGGATGGGAATCGGTGTTTTTCCAAGTCTTGACATCTCTTATTTTCCTTCCTACCAAACTGTGCAAAGAAATTCGCCGCCCACCTTCAGGTTCCGGGCTGTTTCTCCATCCATCACTCCCTTCGGAGTTGTTAATACCGCAAGTCCCATTCCGTTGAACACTCTGGGAATATCGGAGTATCCAATATAGCGTCTTAAGCCATTTTTGGAAACTCGCTTCAGTCCGTGAATCACCGACTCGCGATTCTTTGTATATCGCAAAAACACGCGGATCTTGTGCTGCTCTTCGTTCACTAGAAAATTTTCGATAAAGCCGTGGCTTTTGAGAATTTCTAGAATCTGCACCTTTATCCAGCTGTGGCTCAAGTCCACATACCGATGCTGGGCTCCGCCTGCATTGCGCACCTTTGTCAATAATTCTGCAATGGGATCATTAAATGCCATATTCCTCTCTTACTTAAATGGAAAGCCCAATAGGGTCAGTAATTCTATGCAATCTTCATCACTTTGCGCAGTCGTCACTATCGTGACATTCATCCCCTGCACACGCTTCACCTTATCCAGGTTGATCTCCGGAAAAATCTGCTGATCGACAATCCCAAAATTGTAGTTGCCTCTCCCATCTCCCTTCTTATTGAATCCTCGAAAGTCGCGGATTCGGGGGGAAACAATGTTGCAAAAGCGATCTAGAAAATCGTACATCCTCTTCCCGCGCAAGGTGACCATCAGTCCCACTGCTTGGTCTTCGCGCAAGCCAAAATTGGAGATCGCCTTCTTCGTCTTCCTCACGATCGGTCTTTGTCCAGAGAGCATCGCCAGCTCTTCGCTGTGTTCAGAAAGCGCATTCTTGTCTTTGAGCGCATCTCCTAACCCCATGCTGATGACGACCTTTGTTAAAACCGGCATCTCCATAGCACAGCGATCGGGATGTTTTGCCTTGTGTTCGGCGGCTATTTCCTCTTTAAACTTCTTATATAACCTAGACATTTTTCACCTTTTTTATCCGCTGGCCCTCTTTGTCGCAAAGAGCCACATTCGATATATGAATCGGCACCTCCATCTCGACAACTCTTCCCCCTTGAGATGCTTGCGTGCGCTTTAAGTGTTTCTTCCGGATGTTTATCCCCTGAACCATGACCCGATCTTCCGATCTGCCAATCACCTCTCCAGTCCTTCCTCTATCATTCCCTGCGATTACGAGGACTCGGTCCCCTTTTTTGATCGATTTGCCCATTAAATTACCTCCGGTGCAAGAGAACTGATTTTGACAAATCCAACATCCCGCACCTCTCTCGCAACAGGGCCGAAAATGCGGCTCCCTCGCGGATTGTTTTTATCGTCGATGAGCACACAGCTGTTGTCATAAAAGCGGAGCATCGACCCGTCAGGGCGCCGGATATACCCTTTCGTCCTTACGACGACCGCCCTGACCACTTCCCCTTTCTTCACCCCACCTTGTGGATCGGCCTCTTTGACTGAGCAGACGATGATATCACCTACTTTTGCATAGCGCCGCCGTGTTCCGCCGAGCACTTTAAAGCACTTGACCCGCTTGGCCCCTGTATTATCTGCCACTTCTAATTCGGTTTCCTGTTGAATCATACCACCTCAACTACGCGCCATCTCTTCAATTTTGAAAGAGGTCGGGTCTCCATAATGCGCACCTTTTGCCCGATTTCCAAAGCATCGCTCTCATCGTGAGCGTAACATTTCTTAGAGCGCTCAATGACTTTGCCATATTTCTCGTGTCTCATCTTGCGAGTCACTTTGACCGTGACAGTCTTATCCATCTTGTTAGAGATGACAATCCCTTCCGTCACTTTTCTTCTATTTCGTTCCCCGCTCATACCGCCTCTTGTTGTTTTTGGGTCAAAATCGTGAGAATGCGCGCCTTCTCTTTTCTCTTCTCTTTCAGCAAGTGCGGCTTCTCTAACTTTTTTTGCGTCGCAAGTTCATTGCGTAAGTCAAATAGCTCCCGATCGAGATCACCCAGAGAGGCCTTCAACTCTTCGACAGATCGGTCGTTCAATTCTTTTTTCTTCTTTGCCATTACACCCTCTCCAATCGCTCTACAAATTTGGTCCGAATCGGCAATTTTGCAGCGGCGAGCCGAAGCGCCTCTTGCGCCTCTTCGCGGCTCATCCCCCCCACCTCAATGAGAATCCGGCCAGGTCTTATCACAGCCACATAGTGGTCTGGCGCCCCTTTCCCTTTTCCCATCCTCGTTTCAGCGGGCTTCTTCGAAACGGGTTTATCGGGAAACACCCGAATCCACACCTGCCCTTTGCGATTCGACGTGCGAGACACTGTGACCCGCACCGCTTCAATCTGCTGCGCAGTGAGCCAGCACCGATCGAGCGCCTGCATCCCAAATTCGCCAAACTCGACAAAAGCCCCCCCTTTGGAGAGTCCTGTCATCTTCCCTTTTTGCTGCTTTCGAAATTTCGTTCGCTTCGGCATCAACGCCATACTCTCTTACGCCCCCATCATCGTTGTTTGCTGCCTTGGAGCAACCATGATTTCCTCTCCCTTATTGATCCAGACTTTGACGCCAATAGATCCATAAGTCGTCTCAGCTCTCCCTTGCGCATAGTCGATATCGGAGCGGAGCGTATGGAGCGGAATGCGCCCCTCTTTATACCACTCGACGCGGGCAATCTCTGCACCGCCAATACGGCCTGACACTTGCACTTTGATCCCAGCTGCTCCCGCATCCATCGATGTCTGCATCGCCTTTTTCAAAATCCTTCTAAAAGGGATGCGCCGCTCGAGTTGTTTTGCGATCGCGTCAGCGACCAACTTCGCATCGAGATCGGGCCTTTTAATCTCCTCAACCTCAATCCAAACCTCTTTGCCTGTCAGCGTGCGAAGTTCATTTTTGAGAATGTCGATCTCAGCCCCTTTTTTCCCAATCACAAGTCCTGGCCGTGAAGTGAAAATCGTCACCTCGATCTTGCCGCTCATCCTCTTGATTTGGAATTTTGAGGCCCCCTGACATGCGGGTCTTTTTTGTAAAAACTCCCGAATCTCGTGGTCTTCCCCAATTTGATCTCCAAATTCGTGCTTGCCTGCAAACCAATTTGAGGTCCAACGCTTCCTTATTACAAGGCGGAATCCAATTGGCGATACTTTTTGTCCCATTCTTACACTCCACTCTCAGTTGCGACGACAATCGTAAAATGGCTCGTCCTTTTGTTCACAGGAACAGACGATCCGCGGCTTCGCGGCTTCGCCCTCCTCAAAATCGGCCCCGGATCGACGCGCACTTCATGCACTTTCAACTCTTCTCTTCTCGCATCCATTTGCGTCACCGCATTTGCAACTGCGCTGTCGAGAGTCTTCTTGATCAATCTTCCCCCTCTTAACTTGGAGGAGAGGAGCTGGAGCGTCGCCGCTTCCACACTCAAACCCCGAATCAGATCCGCAGCATAGCGAGCCTTGCGCGGCGAAATTCGAACGTATCTAGTCTTTGCTGTTGCAAATTGCATAGGTTATCCCCCTCCTGCTGCTGCTGCTGGCGCTGCTGCCGCAGCGACCGCTGCTGCGCTCTTCTTCGGATGGCCTTTGAATTGACGCGTCGGAGAAAATTCCCCAAGTCTATGGCCGACCATATTCTCGGAAACGTAAACCGAGATAAATTTCTTCCCGTTGTGAACGTCAAATGTGTGTCCTACCATATCGGGAACAATCATCGAGCGGCGAGACCAGGTCTTTATGACTTTCTTCGAACCCTCGTTGTTGCTCTTATTCACCTTCACCATCAAGTGATGGTCGACAAAGGGCCCTTTCTTCAGCGATCTTCCCATGCAATTACCTTCGCTCTTTTACTATCCATTTTCTCGTTTTCTTCTTCGAACGGGTTCGATAACCCTTTGTGAACTGCGCCCATGGCGATTGGGGGTGGTTTCCCTTCCCTCGCCCTTCGCCCCCTCCGTGAGGGTGATCGACTGGGTTCATCGCAACTCCGCGCACTGTAGGCCTAATCCCGAGCCATCGCGATCTTCCCGCCTTTCCAATCACGCGCAAATTGTGCTCTGCATTGGAAACTGCACCAAAAGTCGCTCTACAATCCTCATGCACCATCCGCACTTCGCCTGAAGGCATCCGCACGGTCGCATACCCATTGCTCCGCGCGACGAGCTGCGCCGATAGGCCCGCTGAGCGGACCAGTTGCGCTCCCTTGCCCGGTCGCAATTCGATATTGTGGATCACAGACCCAAGCGGCATGAATTTGAGCCGCATGCAGCACCCCAATTGAAAGGGGGGTTCATCGCTCGTCACCACTTTCGCACCAATCTTGATCCCTTGCGGAGCAATAATATAGCGCTTTTCCCCATCTCGGTAATGGATCAGGGCAATCAGAGCCGATCGGTTCGGATCGTATTCAACAGAGGAGACAACGGCCGGAATATTCTCTTTGTCCCTTTTGAAGTCGATGAGGCGCAGCATCCTTTTGTGCCCTCCGCCCTTGTGGCGACAGGTGATGTGGCCATTGTGGTTGCGCCCAGAAGTTCTCTTCTTTGACATAAGTAACGACTTCGGCGCCTTTTTTCCCCCCGGAGCGAGCTCCAAGAGGATCGGCAGAACTAATTTTCTTTGACCTGGCGTCGTCGGCTTAAAACTCTTTGGCATGGTTAACCTCCCATCTCAATCGAATCTCCAGGGCGGAAACTGACAACTGCTTTTTTAAAGCCCGATGTCACCCCTTCAAAGCCTCTGACTCGTCTTTTTTTCGGCTTCTGCGTGATCGTGTTCACTTTGACAACTTTCACTTTCAGATCTTTGTAAATCTCTTCTACAGCATCGGCAATTTGCCTCTTATTCGCCTTTGGATCGACATCAAAAACTACCTTCGGCGTTTGACATCGAGCAAGCGAAGGGTTACTTTTCGCATTCGCTAAACTCCCCAATACGCGCCCCTTCTCAGTGACCCGCTTGGCTTTGATGATCTGATATGGATTCATGACGCTCCTAATATCGACAAAAATTGATCCAACGCTGAATCGAGCACGACTAGCGTGTGTGAGCGGATGAGCTCATAACCGTTGATTTGAGAAAGGCGAGCATACTCTTTTTTGGGAATATTCCGGATGCTCTTCAATAGATTCTCGCAGCCCCCTTCCCGCTGATCGCAAAGGATCAAAACCCTCTTATCGAGGCCAGCCGCATCAAAAAATGTGGCCATCGTCTTTGTCTTCGGAGCGGCGATCTCCCCTGATTGCAAAATGCACACCTGCCCCCCTTTGATCTTTTCCCTGATCAAAGTCCGAACGGCTGCTCTTCGCTCTTTTTTATTGATCCGAACGTGAATGTCCGATTTGGGGCGCGGACCAAAGACGATCCCCCCACCTTTATACTGCGGCGCCGCCAGATCCCCTTGACGCGATCTCCCCTGCCCTTTTTGCGGGTGGGGTTTGCGCCCTGTTCGGTTGATCTCTTTGCGTATCTTTGTACTCGCACACCACTGCCGCGCATTGTTTCTCAATGCGACAATATAATCTTTGATCGATTGAGGATGAGCGCTCTCCGCTAGAAGGGCCTCGTCGACTTCAACAGCCCCAACTTCTTTGCCATGCAAATCGAATTTTTTGAGCGTTGCCATGACCTTTACCCCTTCTTCTTCGCTTTTCTAATGTAGACAACCCCGTCGGGAGCCCCTGGAACAGCCCCCTCAACCAAGAGGAGATTCCCCTTGATCGCGATCAGCCGCAGGTTTTGGACCGTCTTCCGATCTCCACCCATCCGCGACGCCCTCTTCCCATTTGGAAAGCAGCGGCCTGGAGTTGAGCGCATCCCCGTCGAACCCATATGTCGGTGGAAGCCTGAACCGTGTGCAGCCGGACCCCCTGACATGTTGAAGAGCTTCATCACCCCTTGAAAACCTTTTCCCTTACTTATCCCTTCGATATCGACAAACTGCACCCCTTCAAAAAGGCTCGCACTCAGCTGCTGGCCCACTTGATATTGATCCACCTCATCGAGGCGCGATTCGTGAATGACCCGGCATGCAGGAGCGTTCCCCTTCAAAAAATGTCCGCGCAACGGTTTAGAAACTCGGGTCTCCTCGGCTTTGGTCATAGAGACCGCACCCAACTGGATTCCGTTGTATCCATCCGTCTCCTTGCGCTTGATTTGTAACACCGTATTCGGTTCCGCAAGAATCACGGTACAGACGACAGCTTTGCCATCCTTATCGAACACCTGCATCATCTTTTTTTTCCGGCCAATGAATGTCAGCGGCATAGGTTTTTCCTCTTTTTAACATGCTGACGCGAGAAAGAAGACCAAAAAGGGAACCGCCCCTTCGGGTGAACTTAACGCGCTTAACCCATCCTCTTTCGCCGAGGTAGGGTGGCATGCGTGAACTCGATTCGATCGCTGTGAACGATCTAACTAAATATCGGTTTGAGAGCATAGCAAGTGAAGCTAATTTCCCTCAACTGTTTTCTTTGGGACCTCAATTTCATCCCCGTTTTTCAGCTTTTTTCGACTCTTAAAAAAAGCCAGATCCGCCTCCTCTTTCAAGGCGATTTTTGACTTGATGTCACAAATGCGGGTCCCAATGGGAAATGACTGCTCACCACAGTTTTCCACCGCCCCTGAAAGATGGACCCGAACTTCGGAAAGAAAGGGGACTGTGATCTGGACCTGCTCAAAAAGAATCTTATCTAAGGAAAAAAGACGCAAATCGGCAAAGGGGCTTAGGCCGGCTTTTCGCAACACTGCACCAAGAGTCGTCCCCTCGCTCACCAAATATTCCCCAGGCTTTTTTACCGCCCCATTGATTTCGACTAAAAATTCAATTTGACTCTCTGCATATTGGGCCAGAGTATCCGCTGCTCGCGCCGTATTGACTTTCGCTATAAAAAAGAGGGTCACCTTGAAGAGGAGAAAAAGGGAGAGGAAAGCCCACTCAGAACTACTAAGGGAGTGTTTTTTGAGAAAAACCACCCCCCTAGAGGAAGAATCTTTAGTTGAATCGAACTCGCGCGCCATCATGCAGCTGTTCAACTCCGCCCCACTTGTGGAATTCCACTCTCTCATAGTTGCAGTTTTCCCTATAGAAGTAGGAGGCCATCGCGAATATGGTACCAGCCAAACCGATGATCAAGAGGATGGCAGCAGGCACAACGGGTCCACCAAGCGCGAGGACAAGAAGTCCCAAAACTCCACTGACAATCGAGCAGACCACTTTTGCGATTTTTAAAAGCGCCTCTGTTCCCGTCTCTTCGTATCTCTTTTTAAGCTCCGGGCTTGAAGTTTTTTCCTTGTATCGCTGAGCCAAGCTATAGACTTGGCTTTCCATGCAAGCATCCGTTATGTCTGAAACAAAGCAAGCCACATCTGCCATATTCCTGATTGGCACGCTGCCCATCGCAAGCGAAAGCGCATACCCGCAAGTGGCCGTGGCATCTGCAACCTTATGCACACCGTCATAGTAGCCACGGGTTACACTCCCCTCCGGTCCTCCTGTGGGCTGACCCCAGGTTTTGATCGCATCTCTCATATCTCTCAACACAAGAGGGATGCGCGGGAACGTCATAGCTGCCGCTCCTTTCCCCATCAGGCCCGCAAAATGGCCAAAAGATTTGGCCTCTTTATACCCCAAATCCTTAAGCACCATTGAGGCGGCCTCTGCCGTCGTTCCTAGCAATCTTAAACTTCGATAAGCGCCGAATGATTTCCCGGTATACTCGACTACCTGATCAACTACGGAATCCTTTTGTCTTTCAGGTAAACCATACCAGTGTTGCTGACCACTGGAATTTTTGATCTTTTCTGGAACTATTGCTGTAGCACTACTCATGAGATCCTCCCGTTTTTTGAAAGGGGGACATCATATCTTTTTTGCAAATTTTTTGTAAAGAAATTAGGCGAATGCCAAGTTGTGTACGTCGATGAACTTGTATTTGCCCTCTTCTCTATAGAGGTCTCTCCGAATCGCGGCGAGCGTCGCCGCTAAAGACATGAGGATTGCAAGGACGACTGGCAAAATCCGCATACCCGTCACAATCATCAGCGCAGCAAAAAATGCGCTCGCAAAAGACAAGACCGCTTTTGCAATGCGCAACATATAGTATTTCCGACTATGGGAATAGGCCTCTTTTACCTCCCCAACTGTCCTATTTTCCCGAGCGCTGCTTCTCTTGTATCCATCGATCGAAAGCCCTAAATCGGCCCCATCTCCCGCTAAATCGGCCCATTGCGACACATTCTGAAGCACCGGATTCGCCTTGATGAATGTGCTCGCCTTACAGCAAGAGGCCACCGCCTCCATCACTTCCCTTACGGCAACACCCGCCCGCACTTCTACAGGCCCTTGGGCAGACGTTAAATTGCTCACCGCGGTGTAGGCATCCTTCATCGCTGCAGGCCATCGGACAAGGCCGATCGTCGAAATGGCTGTTCCCGCAGCATCGGCGATGGGTTGGGCAACCCCGCTGAGCTTTAACGCATTGCGAAGGACGCTGAGATATCGGATAGAGCCCGCCGTACTCCCGCTATATTCGACCAAGCGGTTCAAACAAGAAGGGCGTTCCTTCTCATTCTTATTTTGATTTAACCAATTTTGATTAACAACAATTGCACTCATCTTTCCTCAACTACAATAATATTAACAACGGCAATTAAATAGAATAGGTAAATAAATTGTTGCTAAACAATAAATATTTGACTGTTTATTGGACAACCCCTGAGCCAATCGAGAGCCCCCATCCGCTTTTTCCCCTCTGGTTGCACCTCGATCAGTTGAAGAGCTCCTTCCCCGCAAGCAAAGACCCCGTCACCATTCAGCCTTTCACCGGGTCGTCCCACCCCTTGGACAACGCGGGTGCGGATGATTTTGACCCTTTTCTTCTCCTTGCCCGACATGTACCAACACCAGCCCGCCGGTTTTGGGGAAAGGGCGCGGACCCAATTATGAAATTTTTGAGCTGGCCACTCCCAATGGACTTCGAGCTCTTCGGGGCTCAGTTTTGGAGCAAATGTGACCTCATTCGGGTCCTGTTTTTTCCCCTCAAGAATTCCCTTTTCACACTTTTGAATGACTTTCAAGAGGAGCCCTTTGGAAAGTTCTAAAAGTTTTTCTTCCAATGCGCCGTGATTCATATCGGGGGGGATCGGAAGTTGCACCCCATCGATCACGTCTCCTGCATCCATTTGGAAAACCATTTTTTGGATCACGACCCCCGTTTGTTGTTCCCCGGCCATGAGACAGCGCCGGATGGGGGCAGCTCCTCGGAATTTGGGGAGAAGACTCGGATGGACATTGATTGCGCCCAAGCGGGGGATGTCGAGTAATTTTTGAGGGAGAATTTGCCCAAAAACGACGACGACAAAAAGGTCGGGTTTGAGGAGGGCGATCTTTGCTAAAAAATCGGCGTTGGATCCTTTTTCGGGTTGAAAAAGGGGGGTATGGGGCGCTTTTTCCAAAATGAGGGCTTTCACTGCCTCAGGACTCACCTCTAAAGAGCGGCCTCTCGGCCGATCGGGCTGCGTAACGACAGCTGCGATATCGACGTTGTGATCCAAAAGATACTCGAGGCATTTGGCCGCAAAAAAGGGGGTCCCAAAAAAAACGATTTTCACATCAATCTTCGAAGTATTGCTCTTCGCTCTCATTTTGAGCAAAACGGGTCACCCCTTCAAGTCCGAGAAGACCTCGCTTTGAACTTTTGCAAAATGCAACCCAGTGCTTCACCTCATCAAACGGCTCTAATTGGCTCTCAATTTGGGCAATGGCCTCTTGAAGATGTAGCCCTGAACGGTAGGTGATTTTAAAGGCTTTACTCAAAGCGACCCTCACTTCAAGGGGGAACTTGTGCCTTTTGAGCCCAATGATATTAATCCCGCCAAACTTGTAGGGGAATCCGGCGCCGACAGTGTAGGGAGGGACGTCTCGAGGGACTCTGCTAAATCCTCCAACCATTGAGTAGCATCCAATGCGGGAGAATTGATGCACTGGAGTGAGCCCTCCAATGATGGCACAATCTTCGATAATGACATGTCCTGCCAACATGGCGCTATTGGACATGACGACTCGATTTCCAATTTCGCAATTGTGCGCTACATGGCAGTAAGCCATGATGAGACACTCATCTCCGATTCTGACAGTCGAATTTTCTTGGCAGGAGGAATTGATCGTTACAAATTCCCGAATTTCACACCGCTTCCCGATCACGACGTAGGTTGTTTCGCCCCGATATTTTAGATCTTGCGTCTTCGTCCCGATGCTCGCGCCGGGCCAGATGGTGGTCCCTTCCCCAATCGTCGTGTTTCCATCGATGTAGGCGTGAGATTTGATGATCACATTGTCTTCAAGCGTTACCGTTTTCTTGACGACAGCAAAAGGTTCGATAGTGACATTTTTGCCGATTTTTGCTCCCGGCTCAACGACTGCTTGAGGGTGTATATTAGACATGAAAATCCAATTTTGTCATTACAGTTGGTCTTTGTTTACAAGGGCAAAACTCAATTCCGCTTCCACTGCAAGAACCTGCCCTATCATGGCCCTCGCTCTGATTTTTCCCCCGTTGCCACTTACATGAAGCCCTTTTACATGCAAAAGAAGCGCATCGCCTGGCAAAACGGGCTTTCTAAACTTCGCTCCCACGACATTCAGAAGAACGGCAATTTTCTTTGTATATCCTTTCTGATGGACCAAAACGCCCCCGGTCTGAGCAAGAGACTCTAAAATCAGCACGCCGGGCATGATTGGAACTCCAGGAAAGTGCCCCTGGAAAAAGGGCTCATTCACAGTTACATTCTTCAATCCCAAAATCTCATTTTCTTCCAAATTGATTTCGAGAATGCGATCGACAAGTAAGAAAGGGTACCGATGGGGTAAAATATCCTCAATTTCTTTCGCGTCAAAAACAAAGGGACGGCTGTTGTAATCTCCCATCAATGGCTCTCCAAATTTGCGATCTTTTTTGCAAATGCGATATTGCTCGCATGCCCCGAACGGATAGAGATGATATGTCCCAAAAGGGGGGCCCCAATCAGCGACAGATCCCCAATCAGATCCAAAACTTTATGGCGCACCATTTCATCGGGAAATCGGGCCCCTTCTGGATTCATGATCTGATCCCCTTTGATCACAAGGGCATTTTCCAACCCTCCCCCTTTAATCACCCCTTTTTCAATGAACGGAAAAATCTCTTCGTAAAGAGAAAAAGTCCTACAAGGGGCAATTTCGCGAGCAAAACGATCGGGATTTAAAGAAAGGGTGTAAAACTGAGACTTGAGTAGACTAGACTGCGGGTAGTGCATGGTGTAGCTAATCCGAAACTCAGCTGCCGGTAGCGCAACGAGATGCACCTCCCCTTCGGACCAGTAAACGGGCTCTGAAATCGCGAGCACCTTTCTCATAGCGCCCTGTTCTTTGAGTCCAACCTGGCGGATCAGATCGACAAAAAACTGCGCGCTCCCATCGGCCACCAAAATTTCGGGGCCGCTAACCTCGATCATCGCGTTATCGACTTCAAGTGCCGAAAGCGCCGCCATCAAATGCTCGACCATGTGAATACTGACCTGGCCACTCGCAAGCCGGGTACATCGAGGCGCCTCTTTAACAAAAGAGAGATGGGCCCGAATCTGCGGCCCCTTTGGCAAATCGACTCTTCGGAAAATAATTCCCGTATTCGGCTCCGCCGGAAGAATCTTTAAAGAGACCTGCTCCCCGGTAAACACACCGATTCCGGCAGCGCTCACCTCTTTCTTGATCGTTTTCTGCAAGTCCAACACCCTCGAGTCGTTTGTGTATAAAAAGTTAACGAAAAGGGGACTTTTACGGCAACTTTTTTAAGTCGAGTTTTAAGGAAAAAAGGGCAAAAGAGGCAATCAGGAGGGTACTTTGGACTAAAATTGCCAAGTCTCCCCAAAAGGTATAAAGGGTTGAATAGGATCGAATGGGCATGGAGAAAAAAAGGGCAGAAGTATTTTTTTTTGCATCCAAAATTTGCAAAGGGCGTCCAAAACAGTCGACTCCACCTGTCACGCCCGAATTCGTCGAGCGCAAAAGAGGGACCCCATTTTCGACAGCCCGGATTCTCCCGTGGTGAAAATGTTGCAAAGAAAGTTTGGTATTTGGAAAATAGGCGTCATTTGAAACGCTGACCAAAACTTCAGCCCCTTTGAGTCGAAGCGCCCGAATCAAATTTGAAAAGGTCTCTTCAAGACAAATAGAAATGCCGATGGGGACATGGGAGTTGAAAATTTTCCCCTCCTTACCTGGGTCAAAAGAGCCGTAAATGCCGTACTGTTTGGCTAAAAAGCGGGCAAACCTACTCCAGTTTTTCAACGGAATATATTCGGCAATGGGGGCGAGGATCTGTTTTTCATACCTTTGATAGGTCAGCTTCGAAGGGGCGAAATGAAACGCGGCGTTGTATCTCCCCTCAAAATCGACATCGTCGAGCCCAATAATCACATCGGCCCCAAATCGATTGGCTAAGCTCTGCGCTAAAAAGGCGTTGCTCACTTTCCAAGTGCTGTCGTGAAAAATCGCATAGGGTCTTCTAAAGGGAGGGAAAAACGATTCGTCAAAAAAATATTTTACCGTTTCAAGATCGTAACTTGCCGTATGGGCCCCTAGAGGAAGGGCAGCTTCGGGGAAAATGATGAGATCGGCCCGCTTCTTTCCCGCAAGTCCCTCAAGCGCGCTGAGAATGTTTGCCCACTGCCTGATGGGAGAGATATAGGAGTGGGGGAATTGCGGATCGAACTCTTTTTCTTCCGGTGAGAGATTGGTCTGAATGAGCGCCACATCGAGTGTTTTCTGAATGGGCGTGTGCGACTCAACCCAAGCTATTTGGACCCAGCCAAAGAGGTAGGGAAAGAGGGCGAGTCCCGCCCAATAGGCCGTTTGTCTGAAAGAGCGCTCGCACCAAGCTTTGAGAAAAGCTAAATTGACGAGGATCACCCAAAACGAAAGGCCAAAAATGCCCCATATTGAGGCCAGTTGCAAAGAATAGGGGGAGCTCGCAAGGGCAAGGCCCGACGGATTCCATGTGTAGCCGCAAAGGAAAAACAGCCGCAGCCACTCGCAAATGACCCACCCCCCTGCAATCGCGAGGAGTTTTCCCCAAGAAAGGGGAAAAGTGACAAAGTGGGAAAGAATTCCAAATTGAAGCCCGATCCCAAAAGAGAGAATTAATGTAAAAGGAACGATGAGCCACCCCATATAGTCAGGGGTGGCAAGCCAAGAGAGTTGGACCCCCTCCACGAGGGTAAACCAAAAAGTGGCGATCCAAAACCTCCTTTTCTTCTCACCTACCTCGAGCAGCCCTTTCCAAAAAAGGGCAAAGCCGAGCGCTGCGGCAAAATAACCTAAGGGCGCCACCCAAGCGGGCTGGCCAAAAGCGGTGATGACAAAACTCAGTAGAAAAAGCCAATATCGCGGAGGCAGTTGCAAAACTCCACGATAGAGAAAAATCGATGATTTTGAGCCAGGTTGAGGAGGAAAAGCGGAGCTTTTCTGTACCCGCCGACGGGGGCCTACCCGAGAGGGTAGGCGAGAAGGTGGGGAGGCAACCCGGCTCAAAAGGGCGATTTCACGCATCGAAGAGTTTTGCAATTGCCTCCAAATCAAAGTCTTGGAAATTGTCTTGTTGCTGGGCTCGCTGCTGTGCCGTGAAGCATAATGATCAAAAGCCCTCCTAAGATTGCCAAATTTTTAAAAAAATGGGCGAGTTGCTGCTCCCGCATCATCCCCTCGACAAACCAAAATTGGTGCATGATGAGGGTCACAGGGATGAGAAAGGCGATCAAAAGAAAGGCCCCAAATTTTTCCTTGATCCCGAGAAGGACTAGAAGAGCGCCAAACAGCTCCATTAAAGTCGCAACGAGAAGCAAAATAGGGGTGATCGGAATGAATATGGCGAAACACTCGTGGGCGCTGTCGATGTAACCAATATTGGATTGCCACTCACAAAGAATGGCGTGTAACGATCTTTCACTCTCATGCCAATGAAAAATTTTATTTAAAGCCCCAGCCAAAAAGACCAGGCTGATGCAAAATCTTGCAAAAGCAGTGAGAAAAATGCGGACGATTTTCATACATCCCTCTATAATCTCGATGGTATATGAGACTTGCCTTTTGCGACTACCACATTTCAGTCATCCTCGAAAAATTTGGAGCCGAGCCAAAGCCGCTCGATCTTCTCCTCAGCGACTATTTTCGGACCCACAAGAGCATCGGCGCTCACGACCGAAGACAAATTGGAGAAACTCTTTACCAGATGGTCCGCTGGAAAAGTCTGATCGATTTCTTTTGCCCCTCCCCAAAACCGATTGAGCGCCTTTTTTGTTTTCGAAAAATGTCTATCGATCAGTGTAGACAAGACCCCTCTATCCCGGAGGAAATCCGGGCTGGCGCGTCGCGCTATCTCTTTGAAAAATTGTGCAATGCATTTGGCAAAGACAAAGGAAAAGAGCTCTTGAGAATTCTCAACACGCAGGCACCCACAGTCATCCGGGCAAACCGGCTCAAAACAACGAGGGGAGCCCTTTTAGAAATTTTGCAAAAAAAATTCCAGGTAAGGCCCTGTCTCAAAGCGGAAGCGGGGATTGCCTTTGAAAAAAGAGAGCCCCTATTTAGTCTTCCCGAGTTCAAAGAGGGGCTTTTTGAGATGCAAGACGAGGGGAGCCAACTCGTGGCGGAAGCTGTTGAAGCAAAGCCGGGGGATCACGTGCTCGACTATTGCAGCGGCTCAGGGGGAAAAACACTGAGCTTTGCCCATCGAATGGAGGGCAAGGGGCAAATTTATCTCCATGACATTCGACAACAGGTCTTGCTCGAGGCGCGCAAAAGACTCAAAAGGGCGGGCGTACAAAATGCCCAATTCGTCTTGCCCAAAAAAAAAGTCGATTGGCTCCTTCTCGATGTCCCTTGCAGCGGCAGCGGCAGCTTGCGCCGCAACCCCGATGCAAAATGGAAAATTGATGCAACAATGGTTCAAAGACTCGTTTTGGAACAAAGACAAATTATGAAAGATTCTCTCCCTTTCCTTAAGACGGGGGGACATCTCGTCTACATCACTTGCAGTCTTTTCCCCGAAGAAAATGGGGATCAGGTCGCCCATTTTCTCAAAAATCACCCCCTTGTTTTAGAAAAAGAACTCTTCCTTCTCCCTGAAGAAGGGGGCATGGATGGCTTTTTTGCAGCAGTGTTTAAAAAAATCGAAAATTTGGTAGGATGATCTCACTATGAAAATATTCTTTTGCCTTTTATTGGGAAGCCTCACCTTAGCGGCAAACCCGTTTCTCGACTATGTGCCCGACCAAAAAATCGGTGTGCAAAACTCCATTATCACAAAAGTAAATGGGAAAACCATTTCGATGATGGATGTGAAAAAGAAAATGGATCTCGTTTTCTACCAACATTATCCCCAACTCTCAGAGTCTGCGCAGGCCCGTTTTCAATTTTATGAAGCGAGTTGGCGCCAAGTGTTGAGAGATATGATCGACCAAGAACTCATCATCTCCGATGCGACCGATAAAGAGATCAAACTGAGCGACGGAGATGTGCGCGAATCGCTTGAAGAGCGCTTTGGGCCCAATGTGATGCAGACGCTCGATCGGATCGGTCTTACCTACGACGAAGCTTGGAAAATGGTCAGAAATGAGCTGATCGTCCAAAGGATGAACTGGTGGTTTGTCCAATCTAAAGCGGTAAGCAATGTGACACCCAACCAAATTCGGCAAGCATATAAGGCCTACTTAAAGGAAAATCCCCCTTATACAGAGTGGAAATACAGAGTGATCACAATCCAACCAAAGTCAGAAGACTCAGGGCTCCCCGAGAAAGTCTATGAGGCTCTCGTTGAATCTGGCAAGACCTTGGCCGATATCGAAACCATTTTGGCTCGCTTTCAAAATGGGGATGCAACCATCTCTTTTTCCAACGAATTTGTCGCAAAAAGCCAAGATCTTTCCGAGGCGCACCAAAAATCTTTAGAAGGGTTGATGGTCCACAGTTTTAGCAAGCCGGCCGTACAAAAAAGCAAACAGAAACAGCAAAGCGTCTGCCGGATTTTTTATCTGATGGATCGGCAAGACAACCCCGCACCCTCCTTTGAGACAATGGCCGCTCAGCTCAAAAATGGCCTGATCCAACAGGCAGTTGTCGATAGTTCCGATGCCTACTTGGGAAAGTTGCGTAAATTCTATGGATATGAAAACAACCAGGCAATTCCCGACGATCTTCACCCCTTTTCTTTACAATGATCTTGTCGGAATTGATCCCCTTCTTGAAAACCCTTGAGACAAGACCCAAAAGGAGCTTGTCTCAAAATTTTCTCATCGATCCCAATATCGTCTTGAAGATTATCGAACTCGCAAAGATCGATCCAGGGGAGCCCGTGTTAGAAATCGGGCCTGGACCCGGCGCATTGACCAAAGCTCTCTTAGATGCAAAGGCGCGCGTGTTTGCCGTCGAAATGGATCCCGTGTTTGCCAGAGAATTGCAACGGCTTCAAAACGGGAATCTTGCCATTTTTCAAGATGATTTTCTGAAATTTCCAATGGAATTTTTGCCGAAAAAAATCAAAGTAGTTGCCAATTTACCCTACCACATTACGGCGCCGATTTTAGAAAAGCTGTTTGGGAGCTCCTTTTCAAAAATCGTGATCATGGTTCAAGCCGAAGTGGCCGATCGGATGAAAGCAGCTCCCGGTTCGAAAGATTACGGATCTTTATCCTTATTTACCCAATTTCACACAAAAGTGTCCGGCTCTTTTCGAGTTCCTGCCGCCTGTTTCTACCCAAGGCCGAAAGTCGACTCAAAAGTGATTTCCCTCGATGCTGTCCCATTGCCAGAGATCAATCCATTCCCCCTCATCCGCCAAGCGTTTCAAAAGAGAAGAAAAATGCTCACGAGCTCGCTTCTTCAGGTCCCGAAAGATCGCTTGTTGCAGAGTCTGTCTGATTTGGGGATTCGGACGGATGCTCGGCCGGAGATGATTTCTCTAGAGCAGTGGCTGCAACTCTCAGGAGCATTGCTGGAGGCGGAAATTTCGATGGGTAACACCAAAAGTGCTGGTCTAAATTCCCTCTATTTCTAAATAGCTTTCCACAGTCTCCACATTGCCAATACATTTGCCAACGAGGATCCAGGGGCTCAATGGGCCTCCCCTTCCAAATTTCGGAACATATTTTTCCATAATCTGATACTGGGCTCATTCCAATCCTACTAATTGTCCGATTTTTCGCTTCAGAATATACAAGAGACTCCCCTTCATTTCCTCAAGTGCAAAAAGATCCCCTTTTTCTAGGAGTCGATCATCCATACTCAAAATGTGGATCTCTCCCACTTTTTGCCCTTTGTGAATGGGGACCTCTTCCACTTTCCAATGTAAAGCCGCTTTACATTCGGGCTCTTCAGAGGGGAAAAACGAGATCGATAGCGGGGTGATCAGGGACGCTTTGACATTTTTGCGAGAACCTAAAATCTCTTTTGCAAAAACTTGCTCTGCTCCCATGAGTCTGCGGGTTGTTTTCACCTCTGCAAATGCGGTATCAAATAGCCGTTTTGCATCCTCATACCGATCTTCTCTCGTCTCACATCCGAGCAAAACAGCAATCAAAGTGCGCCCCTCATATTCTGCTGCCGCAACTAAAGTATTTTTGGCCGCTTGGGTATACCCCGTCTTCACCCCGATCGCCTTGGCGTAATAATGGCGACTCGCAGGCTTTAAAAGAGGGTTGGTCAACTTGATTTCCCCTTTGGGCTGCTTATTCGTCTCCCCCTTTTCATACCGCAACGTCGAAACGATTTTTCTAAACTGAGGGAATTTGAGCGCGCGCGATGTAATGAGGGCAAGGTCATACGCTGTAGAGGAGTGATTGACATCGGTAAGTCCATGCGGATTTCGAAATTGGGTGTTTTTACAGCCAATCTCTTTCAAATACTCATTGAGCCTCTCCATGAAAAGGGGGACGGAACCGGCAGCCATCTCGGCAATCACATTGGCCGCATCATTGCCCGAAATGAGCATCAACCCATGCAGGAGCGCCTCTAAAGAGATCCTTTCTCCCACCTTCAACCCCATCATCGTTCCATCTGATTCATGCCACCAGGGGGCCACTTCCCGATTTTTTTGCGTCGGTTTTGCCCTCAGCGCCTCCCTACTCACTGTAGTCATTTGGGTCAGCTCCATCCCCTGATCTAGCACGTAAAGGGCTGTCGCTATTTTCGTCGTCGAGGCAGGATAGGCCGGAATATGCGCATGTTTTTCAAATAGAACGACTCCCGTATCTGCATTGATCAAAATCGCGGCAGGCGCCCGCACCTCGACATTCAACGCCTTGGCGAAAGAAGCCAAATAAAGACATAAGAAGAAGAATATCAGATGCATTTACCGTTCCCTCGACTTTGCAACTTTTTAGGACCGCCTGCCTCGTCTATTTGCCCCCGGACGTTCGACCAAGGTCGAACTGGGAGATTATTTAAAGCAGAAAGGGGTTAAGAACCCCTTCCCGCTCTAAATAACTCCCCCGAGAACAAATATCTCGAGTCCTTCAGCCCTAAAAAGTTGCAAAGTCGAGGTTCCAACGTACCAATTCCGCCATTAAAAAACCAGAACTTGACAACCTTACTTTTTTGGGCTATGATCAGGACGTGGGGACGTAAACTGTACTGAGGGGTTGTATCCGTATGTTGAATCCAGCGCAGATTGAAGAGTCATATAAGGAGTTCATTTCTAATCTTCCCAATCTCGCCCACGATGGGATTACACCCATCGATCTCAAATTCCTTCACGATCAAGACCTTTTGAAAACAATCCAAGAGGACAAAGGCGATCCCGACGATTTAACGCAATACTTCCACGTGATCGAAAGCGTTGAGAAAGTGACCCTTTTCAACGAGCAATTCGTCGTATGGATTATCCCTAAAGTGGAAGCGGATCAACCCTTTACCTATGTACTCATCGCGCTCAATCACCCCGATAAACCAAATCTCGAAGTGGTCTTCTCAACCCGGGGAGTTTATAATACCCCAAAATATGTACTCAAGGTCTTACAACATTTCCTCGTCGATATGCTAGAGACAGAAGAGACGCTCATCTCCTTCAAGAAGAAGGAATAGGGATCGCCAACTTAAGCACATTCTTTCCATCAACATAAGTATAAGTGATTTCATCGACGAGATTGCGAATAAAATGGATGCCCAACCCACCCACTTTTCTCTTTTCAAGGGGGAGGTTTGTGTCCACGGGAGCCACCTTCAAGGGATTAAAAGGGGGGCCTGTATCGCTAAATATGACTTCTGCTCGGATATGCGGGAAATGCTTCACCTCGATTTCCACATTTCCCGGCTTTTCCTTGTAGGCGTGACTTAAAATATTGACCAAAACCTCTTCAGAGGCAAGCTCGACGCGGCGCAGACGGGCCGCGTCAAAACCTATGGGTTTCAGTTGAGCCTTAATCCATTGAAGTATCTTTGGAAGCTCTTGCAAGCTCAAATAAAACTGCATAACATCATTGTGAAGTGGCCATCTCCAACACTTTATCAGATCCTACGAGCCGACTCCAAACAATCATTGCAGCGCCACTATCGTTAATGGCGAGAGAGGGAGATGCAACTGTCGAGCTCCCCGCAGAGATGGAAACAGCGCCGCCCCATGAGGTTCCATACTCACATACCTTGACCGTATTGGAAGAGCCTCCTGCTGTGCTATCGGCCCAAGCGACAACAACGTGCTTATTCGTCGGGTTAATTGCAATCGAAGGAGTGGCTCCATTGGTCGAAAGAGTATATGGATCACTCCAAGAAGTTCCATTGAAGAGTGAAGCCTGAATGAGCCCATCGTACGTTGCCCAAGCGAACGCTAGCCGATCATCATAGCGGCTGATTGCCAAGCTCATCGAATTGAAATTCAGAGAATACTTATTTGAGATGGAGATAGGAATCCACGATTTTTGACCTCCCAATATATAAGCGCCAATCATGTTTTTATTATTTGCGTATTGGCCCATCCAAGCGATGCTGCCATCGTTGGGATTCACAGCGATTTGCGGCTCAGAAGTAGCCGTTATGACAATGGGCAAACTGGGGCCAAAGTAGGGGAGAGGAGTAGGGACAATAGCCAGGTAAGTGCCAATATCCACTCCGAGAGAGCTAAATATGACTATAGTCGCCATATTCGAAGAGTCGAGAGCCACAAGTGCAGGAACAGCTAAAGCAGCCACTATTGGAGATCCAAAAGAGTAGCTATTGATCCAACTCGCCGAGCTCGCGCTAAAATCGGCAGCGTTGAGGGCGCCAGAATTATCCCGCCAAGTACACACGGCATTCCCACTCAAATTCATAGCCACTTGGTGATAAGGAGTGTATGAGGTGCTACCTAATGACGCGACCGTCGCAGCTGAGGCCCAACTCGATCCATTGAAACGAGAAGAGCGAAGCGAGAGATTGGATCCATCGAAATAATTCCAAACGAGCAGCCCTTTTCCTGAGCTGTCAGTGCCTATTTGCAGCGTCGGTTGCGTCGTCGTCGCATCTAAAGTGGCCGCTGTTCCCCAACTGCTCCCATTATACGAATTTACAGCTACGGTATATGTAGAACCGACCACATTCAGCCATCCTAGGACAACAGAACTGCTTGACGGACGGATCGCAATGATGGGCGATGTAGCACTAATTCCAGATGAGGAATAGACGGTTGACGGCGCAGACCAGGTGTAATCATCAGGAGCTGCCCAGATGAGAGAAGTGACAATGGATAAAAAAGACGTAACCCTAAACATAGACATAAAACCCTCCTTGGTTTCAAAAATTTCTTAGCATCTTAATTTGTTGCAAAAAAATAAGCAACAGTAAAAGATGAGGGAAAAGGTGTAAGGTAGCTTGACCCTCGCAAGATTTCTCTTTGTCTTTGTGCTGACAACCATCGGTATATCCGGTGCGGAACCTCTCGTTTTGAAGGAACCTTCTTTTGAAGAGGAGATGTCCTCGCCTGATAAAGAGAGCGATTTAGTTGTAGAAAAGAAAAAGCAAAAAAAGGAGCCGAAGGGAAACCCCAACGCATTTCAGGGCATTCTCGTTTTGGGGGGGAAAGACAACCTTTGGGATAGTCGTAGGCTCAAACAGGTGAACGGGGTTTTCGTTTACGATGTCGATCTTCCTGGCAGTTTTGGCGAATTTTGCCAAGCGATTACTCCCCTTTACTTCGATCAGGAGATGAATGCAGAGACGATCAAGGCGATCAAAAATGGGATTTACCGCTATTTTATCGATCATGAGCGCCCCTTTGTGACAGTCTCTATTCCAGAGCAAAAAATCTCTTCAAAAGTGTTGCAAGTCGTGATTCAAGAGAGTCAAATGGGGTCGCTGCGCGTGGAAGGCAACCATTGGATCAAGGACAAAACAATTCTCGGGTATTACAAAATCAAAGAGGGCCAGCCGATCCGCTCATCGACCCTGGAGCGAAGTATCTCTTTCATGAACCGGAATCCTTTCCGGACAGTTGACGCAGTTTTTAGCTCCGGGCAAAACCCCAATACAACGGATCTGACTCTTGTTGTGACGGATCAAAAACCCTATCGGTTCTATCTCGGCATCGATAATTCGGGAGTTCCCACCATGGGGCGCACCCGTTACTTTGCCGGATTTAACCTCGACCAGATGTTTGGACTCGATCAGATCTTTTTTTATCAGTACACGACCTCTCAAAGCTTCCATAGTTTCCAGGCGCACACTCTCCAATACACCGCTTATCTTTATAGAGAGGCCATTCTCAGTTTTTACGGGGGATATTCTACTGTACATACAAAACTCGGTTTCCCAAGCAAAAAAAATTCTGGCAAGAGCGCGCAAGGATCAATCCGCTACAACGGCTCCATGCCACCGAGCGGCTATTTTAGCAGTGATTTCATCTGGGGTTTTGACTATAAATTCACGAATAATAACGCCGAATTTGTCGACACCTTCCCCGTGTTTACAAACTCCGTCAATGTGTTTCAGGGAGTGCTCGGTTTTGATTGCAAATACAATAGCCCCAATAACAACATCGCACTGAAAGCGGAGGCCCTTTTCTCACCTGGAGGCTTCCTGCCCAACTCTTCCAATACAAACTACAACTCCCTTCGCCCCGATGCAAAAAATAAATGGATTTACTTAAGGGCCCTTTGCAAAATGCTCTTTTCCCTGCCTAAGTCGTACTCTTTAAACGCCGTCATCGAAGGACAGGCGACCCCCAATGTCCTCATTCCGAGCGAACAGCTCGGTATCGGCGGGGCAAGTACCGTGCGTGGATATGATGAGAGGCAAATCAATGGAGATTCAGGGGCGATTGCCTCTTTGCAACTCAATCTTCCCTCCTTTGGGATCTTTTCCCACAAGAAACCCTCTCTCAAAGACTCCTTTTATTTTCTCTGCTTTATCGACGGGGGATATATTCACGATCGGAAGTTCGTCCCTTTCCAAAAGGTCAACAACTACCTTTTAAGCACAGGTCTGGGCGCCCGGTATCAACTGCTGACCTATTTAACTGGAAAACTCGACTGGGGAATTAAGCTCCACCACCAAAAAACTTTCACGGGCGGGTGGAGTATGTTTCAGTTTTCAGTGATCTCTTCCTTTTAGAAACCAAAGAACATGATAACGCCGAAGCCCCAACAGACTTAAGTAAATATTTTACCACCGAGCTCACCGAGAGCTCCGAGGCGCGAGAGACGCGCATTCTTCCCTTTTTCTCGGCGCGCTCGGTGTGCTCGGTGGTTATTAATTTTCTTGCTGTCAATGACTTATATGTATATATGCAGGAATTATGCAACAAAGCCTCGTGGCGCTATCATGTTCCCTTGTTAGGAGGCAGCCGCTTGGATTCTTTTGAGTTCGCTCTCTAAGAAAAGTCTCGTCTCTCTGGCCTGTTTGCGAGCCTCTTCGGGAACTCCCTCTTTTCCCTCAAGTTTGCGATAGATTTCGATCGCCTCGACATACCAACCCAATTTCATTGAAGAGTTCCCAAGAACTGCGAGGAGTCCATAGTCGTAGATCCACCCTTCTACGTAGACAAAATCATCTGATCTTTTGACTTGCAGCCCCAAATAAGCAAAAGAGTAGGCCGTCAGATAATCTTCATGGTCATAATAGTGCTGTGCAATCCGGTAGAGCGGTTCTGCCCTTGTGGGGCGGAACTGAAAAGCCTCTTTATAGCCTTTAATGAACATTTCTGGGGGGCGCTCCAAAGATTCTTGAAGACAGGCAGCAGAATATTTGGCCCAAAATGTTTGCTGATCCCATCCCTTATGGATTTTTCCCCTTCTATCGTAACTTTCCATTGCCTTTTCTAAATCGCCCGCATTGAGATATGACTGTCCGAGGTAATAAATATAGTCGATATTATCGGGTTCATCTATGAGTCCTTGTTCCAGGACCCAGGCATCTTTGAAGTATTTTTGCGGATCTTTCGCCCGATTCCCATCCCGCGTTTTCGCCGAGATAATCACATCGGGCAAACAGTCGAACTGGGGATCTCCTGGACTTTCGAGTTTTTCGTGTAAAACCCCTTTCCAAACCCAACTGACTTTATCTTTGATGAGCAGGGCCCTTTTCGAAATGATGTTTGCCTCTTCGGTCGCGTGAATATCGACGAGATAGACGTCAGCTGTGAGTTCGTATTTGTTGAATTTCCCATACATTTCCTCATCGGCATCGATGAGAAGAACATAATCTCCCTTCCCTTTTGCCAATTTGAGCGCCTCATTGCGGTTATGTCCAAAATTGACCCAGGGCTGTTCATGGAGCTCTCCAGGAATATCTTTCATAAATTTGCGAATCACCTCTTGCGTCCCATCGTGTGATCCCGTATCGACAATCACCCAGTAATCGATGATCTCTTTGACAGATTTCAGACATCTTTCGATCACATCTTTTTCATCTTTGACGATCATGTTGAGACAAACTTTCGATTTGCCACTTTTTGCATCCATTGGCAAAACAAAAAAAAGGAGTAGAAGAAACAAATAGATCTGCTCTTTAGATTTCATCAGAAAGCCTTTGAGGACTGCACTCTTTTTTCCTCTCTTTTTCTGTGCACATCGTAAAGTTTCTCGGGGGGAATACCTTATGCACGGGGAACATATCGAAAAATTCGGCTTGAGCAACTTGCAATCGATAGATGATCGATTGCAGGTGCTCAATAGGGAGTCTCGACGAAATTACAGCTCTCAAATCATAATTCAAAATCGTCGAACTGAAGAGAAGTAAGTTGCGAAAAGAAGAGGGCAAAGCATACCCCAAATCCAGGGCGCGAATAGGCCCTACCGGATCAAATGACGCGGTGTTGAAATAGCCAACCCCTCCATAAAAGTGTAATGATGGCGTGTCGTAGAGCTGGCCCGTATTATCGAGGATCTGAAAAGTTCCGTGCGTTAAGAGATTTGCCGTAACTGCTTGCAATCGAAAATCTTCGAGAGCCACCATGTCGCTTAAGGTCGCTGTCGTATTCAGTTGCAAAACGGTATTGCCGAGCGCTGTCATCGCCTCATAGTTTCCGATGACGAGCGAGCCCGCTTTAATTGTGACATCGTTTCCTGAGACACTGCTCACAATCGTCGCTACTCTTGTCGCTATTGACCGGTTGGCAGAAAGGGTGACTGTCCCGCCAGTTCCCGTTGTTCCGCTGCTGATATTGCCTCCGAGCGCATAGAGATTTCCATTGCCCGATTGGTCTTGATTGATCACGATGATTCCACTTGGGAGACCACCCGAAACTGCGGCCGTTGGTGAAATGGTGATAGCGCCTGCAGTCCCTCCCAGAGGAGATCCGCCCGTTCCATCTCCGCCTCGGGTATCGATATTGTTGAAGGTAACCGAACCATTATCTGAATCAAGCGTTACTGAGCCCCCATTTTTTCCAGTAGTTGCATTCGTTCCCCCTTTAGAAAGAACCTCTGTTACGGTCACTCCGGTGCTCCCAGCAATCGACACTGTTTTTCCATCAGCACCGGCAGCGCCAGAAACATTGATTGCGCCCCCTACAGAAACTGTGCTGCCGGAAGAGGTGATTGTCAGGTTGTAATTGCCCGTGATCGTGCTTGAAAAACTAATAGTACCGACATCTGAAAAAATCGTATTTCCGACCAGAACCACGGGTCCGGTATAGGTCATTGTCGAGCTGCTACTCGCCACCTGATTTGAGGCAATGGAGATCAAAGAGCCGGTCACAGAGAGGGTTGTGATGGGAGTGGGAACTCCAACTGTGGATGAAAATGTGACGGTTGCTCCCGTAACACTGAAGGTAAATCCCCCATAAACGGTATCGCTAAAAGTGACATTGCCTGAAGTTCCTGCGTTGAATGTCGAATTCCCGTTCAATTGCACCGATCTTAAAAAGGAGATTGTATCATTTGTCGTTGTCATTGTGGAGGCGACGAGAGAGCTTCCCGTTCCGGTCTGGGCAAACCCGCCATCCAGAGTCATATTAGCGGCGATACGGAGTTCACCTGTATTGTAAATGCGCACCTGTCCACTGCTCGTCGTCGTCACAGCGGCATTGAAATAGCAAGCTGTGCCTGTGATTAAGATATCGCCCGATGTAGTCAATGCGCCGTTAAACGTGGTGATCCCCGTGCCGGCCGTCTGAGAAATCGAAGTGGCGGTGATTGCGACAGCTGTCCAGTTGGTGCAGCTCACTGTGGTGAGATCGCGCAAGGCTGTAGTTCCTCCGACAGCTGCAGACATTGTGATACTTCCGGTTCCTGCAGTGAGAGTTAAATCCTGTGCATTTGCCGATGAGCCATTGATTGTCGAAGTGGCGGCAAATGTGATATCGCCTGCACCAGAACCGCTTGAAATGGCGATCGTATCAGTCAGGCGAACGGGTCCATTGAACGCGATATTGCTATTGGCTGTTGTGATACTTCCTGCAATGGAAGTCAAATTCGCCGAGGCCACTGTGAAGGTGCCGAGGGCTGTTGTTCCCCCGATGATGCCGCTCAAAGTGATATTTCCACTAGAACCTGCGGTCAAAGTGAGCGCTTGCCCTCCGTCGATAATCGAGGAGAAACTGATATTGGCAGATCCGGTATTGACCGCAGCGGTGGCCGTCAAAAATGTGGCGCTGTTGAGCGATACACTATTGTTTGTCGTGGCAATTGTCGCACCGAGTCCAATGCCGTAAGAGCCCCCTCCTGCTTGCAGTGAACCGGTGATATTGACGGCCCCTGGATTGGTCAGTGCAGCGCCGATATTGACTCCATAACTAGTAGATCCAGTCCCCCCCGTTCCTTGAATGCTCAAGGTTGCGTTGGAGGTTGTACTTAAAGGGGTGGTGATATTGACTCCGTAAGAGCCGGCCCCACTGGCGCTGGTCGTTCCCACTAAGGTAATTGTACTTGTCGCCTGAATTGCGTTCGTTGTAATGATATTAATGCCATGGCTGATGCCAGATCCTCCAACGACCACACCTGTCACTACGACACTGCCACTCGCGGAGCTGACAGTTCCCCCGTTGAAATAGACTCCATAAACCGCTGTCCCTCCCGATCCAGGAGTCGATGCGCTGATCGTGATGGCTCCCGATCCAGTGGCAAGAGAGCCTCCCGATCCCAACACAATTCCGTTATAAGCGCCGCTCGCAGCTCCAGTGGTAACAAGGCTCATCGCCCCACTCCCACCCGCGGCACTGACGGCAGCGCTGATTGTAATCGTCCCGCTTGCAGAGAGGGTTAAGCTGCTCGATGAGCTCCAAGAAATGGCACTAGAAACTGTGATATTTCCAGCCTCTGTATCTGCTGAAGTTGTACTGATCACCACATTCCCAACGGCGAGATTTTGCTCAAGGCCAAAGGGGGCCGACGCGTTGCTGATTCTAATATTGCAAGGTGAAACACCTGTCGGAGTGTAAGTTCCGGCACTTGCTGCAACGGCTCCTGGGTTCGTCACATTGGAATCTGCAGAAGTGGAGATCGTCACATTGCTCGGGTCTAAAAGCAGCGTTCCATGGTTCCCTTTGGGCGCACGTGAATCGGCAAGTCCTCCGTACATGAGGTATTGTTTTCCAGAAACCTCGATAAATCCCCCATCGCCGCCGAGTCCTCCACCCCGAACACTCATTTGTCCAAGATGAGAGGTCGTTTCATCGGCCCAAAAAATGATCCTTCCCCCATTCCCTTGAGAGATCGCATCGGCTTTGACCCATGTATCCTCTTCTACCCGGACGGTTTTCGCATTGGGTACGTCGGGGTTTTTCCCTTGAAAATCGCCCCCGACAAAAATAGCGCCGCCCCCCATTTTTCCAGAAGCATCGATCATGGTTCCTTTGAGAACCGCCACCTCTTCACCGAGAAGAGAAATTTTCCCCCCTTGGGCCCTCAAATTTCCTTGCACTTCGGTTGTCCCCCGATCTGCAACGAGATAAATCTCTCCTCCTCTCTCTTCAAAGAGAGTTGCATCCATTGTCCCTGTGTGGGAGATGGCTGCTGCATAAAGATTTTCCCCTTGTTGGATTTGAGCCAAGGCCGCTTCTGTCGGGAGATGAATAAAAATTTGCTCTTTGCCACTGGGGCGGATGAGAACCGCTTTACCTGCGGCCAAACCGACTTTATGCGCCTCAATGGTTCCTTTATTGACGATCTTTTCTGCAACGAAGAAGACCTCTCCTCCGGGGCAGCGAATGGTCCCCTGATTGGTCAACGTGAATCGGCTCTCCCCCTGAAATAAAAATGTGTTCTCTAGAAAGTCGGCATCCAAAATATCGAGGGTCGATGCCAAAAACCCCGTCGTCTCAACGGAGGCGTTGGGCCCAAAGAGAATCCCATTCGGGTTGATCAAAAACACTTTCCCATTGGAGGTGAGCTCTCCCAAAATATCCGATCTCAACTGCCCAACGACGCGGTTCAATACGGCAGAGTGTCTATCTTGCTGCTGAAAATGGACTTTTCCCCCCTCTTCTATCGAGAACTGGTCCCATTCCAAAACAGTTTTTTCCCCGCTTTCAATACGCAAGTGATTTGGGGCGATTTCGATTTGAGTGGCCTCGCCGTGAATGAGGTCCACTTTTGGGTGAGAAGGCAAAAGAGACCCAACGCAAAGGGTAAAACAGCAAAGCAGCGCCCAAGCAGAACTCGTCATAAGATGCTCTTATACCAAAAAAAAGTTTTTAAAGAGAGTTTTTTTCTATCTTTCATCTTCCCAATCGTTTTTTTATACATTCCATTTTTTGACCTTCTAATTCAATACACATTTTGTAATTTCGCGCAGGGAACACCTGGTACATGGGGAACAGATCGAAGAATTCAGCCTGTCCCACCTGCAACT
>CAZVHA010000004.1:0-184767 GCA_964626905.1 uncultured bacterium
TTGCATAAATCGCCGAAGCCCCAACAGACTTAAGTAAATATTTTACCACCGAGCTTCGTACTGGGGCCCCAGAGACATCTACAAATAACCCGTGGTTATTTAGAAGCTCACCGAAAGCTCCGAGGCGCGAGAGACGCGCATTCTTCCCTTTTTCTCGGCGCGCTCGGTGTGCTCGGTGGTTATTAATTTTCTTGCTGTCAATGACTTATATATGTGCAGGAATTATGCAACAAAGCCACTCCAACTTATAAATTTTCCCCCTTGATGTTTGGGACCACCTCAGTTTTTCTCTCTATGGCAAGGAACACATGGATCCATCGGAGTGTCAGCCCTCGGCTCACATACTTTACCGATTCGTAAGGTGGCCCCGGGTAAAATTGATATCCATATCCGCGATTTTCCAATACTAGAGCGCAGACACATTGTTCTAAAATGTCATCGACGCTTTTTTGGATGAATAAATCGCGCTCTTTATAACTCTCTTTTCCCTTTAGAGTATAAAGACTTGCTCCATCTGAAAATAGAAGCTGCTGGAATACGCGATCTTTCTGGAACAGATGGGCAATTTTTCTCTTAAAGAGAGGATAATCTGGATCATTCCAGATAGCATCATGCCAGTATAACAGCTCGCACCCTTCAAAGTATTCTTGATACCGTATAGCCAGCTGTTTTGCCGCCCGAATCGAGTGATTCAAACCCCCTAAAGGATCTTTTAAACGATCTACTTGAATGTGAGCCGCATCCGCTAAAAGCACAGAGATTTTCCCTCGAACGTTTCCTTTGATCGTCGATATCAATGCGTTCATCTTTAGATCCCCCCCTCTCCCGTCATGAAATGCAGAATGAACGCTGATAAGAATAATGACGGAGGAAGTGGTTTCTACCCACTCTAACTCCTTGGTCTTAAAGGCAATCCTCCCACGCATGATTCGATTTGATTCATAATAATTTGCAGAAAAATTTTTTCTTAATTTATAAACCGTCATAATAAAACTGATTTTTTATTTCAGTCATTATGCGAAGTTCTCAGTCGTCTAAATAGTTGGTTAAGTCACTTTTGTTAGAGTATTTAATACTCTATGAATAGAGCTTGAATAACTTGAACCTAGAAGAGTAAAATGGCAGGCATGGATCCTTTTTTTGAGATGATGAGAAAAGTTCAGTCTACTCACTATTTTGATCAGATGAGGCGTTTTGCAATGCCCTTGTCGGATCATTTTGGGGTCAATCATTTTTGGTATTATAAAATTTCCAATGCGGGAAGCTATGCGTATATGGGGACGCATGCCTCTTGGAGCGAATTTTGTTTTGGCAATCAGCTTGTGAATCATTTCCCCTGTTTGCGCCATCCTAAAGCGCTAAGAAGCGGGATTAGTTTGATGAGAGCGGAAGGGAATGAAAAATTTGCCCAAGTTCAGCAAGCAGCATGGGATCGTTTTCGGATCCATTTTATTCTGAATTTATTTGAAAAATCTGATGATGGGATTGAAGCGTTTGGTTTTGGAGCCCGTTTCAATGACCCAATCGCGGAAGAGCGGTTGCTCAATGAGCTCCCCCTTTTGCGCTATTTTATTAAAGTGTTTCGGGAGAAACACTCGAAACTATTTCAAATCTTGGGAGAGAATCAGGTGGATCTCTCTTCTCACATGGGGACTTGTTTTTATGAGAAACCCAAACAAATCTTTCTTCCGAGTGACAGAGACCTCTTCTTAAAAAAGCTGGGATGCGAATCGTTTTTTTTGTTGAGCTCTAGAGAAAAAGAGATTCTCAAATACCTTGCTAATGGCTACCCGGCATCTTTCATCAAAGATGAACTGCACTTAGGGGTTCGCACGATTGAGAATTATCTCGTTGCGATTAAAATAAAACTCTCTTGCAATTCGAAAGTGGAGCTGATTCACAAAGCCAAAGAAATTGCAGCAACGGGTTTTTTCGACCCACATTTCAACAGCGATGGTTATTATTAACCGGGGCGGTAAAAAGGTGACAAAAGGAACAAGTTTTTAAACAGATCCTCATTACTGATTTTCTCGAAATTCATACAACTCGATGGTGATGAAATCGAAGGCCTCGTCTCCCAATTTATGCAATAGGGTTGTCTTCCAATTGTACTCATTTGCCCATTTATGCATCAGTTCGATATCGCCATGGGTTGTCGAATAGCCGAGGAGCAAGCGCCCATTGGGTTTGAGATAATTCTTTCCCTCTTTCAAATAGCGATGCAATAGATCGTGTTCTGGATCAAAAAGGCTCCTTGCCAATGGAGTTAGATCTGTAACTTTACAATTTCTATGGCAAAAGGGGATGTTGAAAAAGATCAGATCAAAAGCCGAGTTTGCGCCCAAAGGTTGAAACAGGTCGCCCTGCAGGGCGATGAGGCGATTTTCAACTCCGTGTAATTTTGCATTTTCAAGAGTATTGGCTACTGCATCGGGATTGATATCAATGGCAACGACTTCTGCGCCCTTAATCGCAGCCAAAACAGAAAAAACTCCTGTCCCCGAACCGATTTCCAAAAAGCGCTCTCCCTCTCGTATGGCAATGTCTGCTTGCTTGCTGGCTCCCGGAAATATGACGGGAGAATAGATATTGGGATATCCGACAAACCGTTTGCCGCGGAATTCAAAGGAGTACTTTTGATCAATGCTCGCATTTTGCGCGAGGAGTTGATCGGCAACGACCAGTTTGCCGGGTTTCTCGACTGCACCGTTTAGTACGATCGAGTAGATGCTAAAAACAGCCAGTAAAACACGCATATTCGCCTCCTTTGCGAAAGGACGAGGATCATAACATTTTCAAATGCCCTAAGCAAGCACTCCTTACCCACAAGTCTATATAGACAAGACAAAGGAACATGATAACGCCACGAAGCGTGGCGAGGATAACGCCTTCGAAACGAAGGCTAATGATTTGCATGATGCAGGGAAGCCCCGCACCCCAATTAGTGGGGTTTGGGGCTTCCCCAACATGCATATCCTTAGCTCTCGCCTCGTAGCGTTATCCTCGCCACGCTTCGTGGCGTTATCATGTTTTTTGGTTTAGCGAAATACTTGTGGATAAAGATCAGGAATAAAGGCTTTATTTTCGGGATATTTAGAGGTTCAAAAATTTCAGAAAAAAGTATATAATTTTTGTAATGATAAATTATTATTCATATGATTCAAGATTAAATGACACCGGAAGACTCCTCGATAAACTTGAGGGGCAACTCAAAAAAGACAAAGTGTGCTGTCTCGGCTGTTCTGAATTAATCCCAAAAATAAGTATGAATGTGATCCTGTTGGTTGCAACATGCAAACCCAAAATCTCCCGAAAATATCTGAAAAAACTGACAATCACATATGGGAGATGGGCTAGGATATGTAATAGGCATTTTCCGAATATCCCAGATTTGTGTTCAAAAAGCGACCAGATCAATCCAGGGAGATTTGGAAAAAAAATGCTTGAGTGCTGGCCTAATATAGCCACTCTTGCCATTGGAAGTTATTTAGATCCAGAGTTCGCAATGGGGGCTGCAGCTGGGCTTTTGACCCTTTCTACCGGCGTCCTGATTGGGGGTGGGCTAGAGAAATTAGGGGTGGTACCCAAAGAAAAGAGAAGTAAATATCTAGACGAACTCGCACAAAGCCCTATTCTAGCAGGTTTATTTGCACCGATAGTGGAAGAAGTTTGGTGCCGTGGAATTCTGCAGAATATTATAGGGACTGTTCCTGCAGCTGTATCGTTTGGGCTTATGCATTTGAGGAATGATCACGCGAGCGCTAAAATTCAGGCTTTTGTGGCTACTTTCATGGGATTTATCCTCGGGGAAGTGTATGAAAACTTCGGTCTTTTGGCCTGCAGCGCAACTCACATGATGAATAATTCGGTTGCTGTTTTAGCTTCAAAATTTACCTCCCTCAATTGCGATGAGCGCCCTATTTATCCCGATAAACCGTTTACACCAAAAGAAGTCAAAGAGATCGCTTCGAAAATGCAAGAATCTCTTCGGTTGAAAAATAGATCTCTTTTAGGATACCATTCTCGACGTTGAGAAAATCAAAGCATTAGGATGACTCTTTCGATCCAGCGCAGTTTGTGGAAGGTTACTTTTGTCACTCTTGCTATTGGAACCCTTTTCTTTGCTCGAGAAAAATGGCGTTTGCGAAGGGAGTATTTGCATGAAGAGACGGTCCTTCGCCACGTAAAACCAGTCCCCTTTTTAAAAAAAGAACCTGCCCCTTGGATGCTTGCGCAGATCGAAGAGGATTTCCGAGGGATTGGGGCGATCTCTCCTGCCGATATTGACGCCGCTTTTGCAAAAATTGCACACCTTGTTCCTAGAGTGGTGCGCTACCGGATTGTCGATGGCGAGCTCTACCGCTATTTTGTCGAACAAGAACCGATCTCGCTAGCCGATAACGGCACCGAAAAGGCGATCAAAACCATTTTGGAAAAATCGAAACTCCCCAATATGGATTTCATCATCTCTTATTTCGACGCCTACCCATTTGCCGATGTAGAGTTGAACGTTCCCATTTTCGTCTCTGCAAAATTGGACGGCACTCTCAATGCCCCATTAATTCCCGATTGGAGATCCATCGGCCATTGGTGGATGTCCGATATTAAGGCGATCCTAAAAGCGCGAACCCCTTGGGAAAAAAAACGGCCCTTCGCCCTGTGGCGCGGAGGCCCCACTAAACTCTTGCGCTATACCCTTTGCCAATTATCGCTCGATCACCCAATGTGCTTGGACGCTCGCTTCAGCAGTCACCCCGAAGAGCCCTCTTTGCGAAAAACAATCGAAGCAAGAGGGTTTTTGGGACCAAGATGTTCTTGGGAAGAATTTTTGGGGTGCAAATACCTCCCTTATGTCGACGGAGTCATGTGCGCTGCCCCCGCCCTGCAGTGGAGACTTCTATCGGGTTCCCTCACATTCAAACCCGACTCAAAAGAAATCCAATGGTTCTACCGTCCCCTTCGCCCCTACATCCATTATGTCCCCGTGAACGGTGACTTGAGCAATCTCATCGAAAAGATAGAGTGGGCAAAATCAGACGATGATGCGTGCAAAATTATTGCTGAAAATGCGCTGAAGTTTGCCGAGGAAAACCTCATGTACGCAGATGTTCTCAACTACTTTTCTTTTGTTTTGAAAAAGTACGGCTCTTGCCAAAAGTCTTTCGCAAAATCGATGAAAAAAGAGATCGAACACAACCCCCAATGGGTGAATATTCAGTCTCGTCAAACCTTGCGCAAGAAAACTCTTGGGCTTTTTGTCCCTCATTCGACTCCTGCCGATCTTTGATCTAACCATTTTCTCTCATTGCAAAGCAGAGCTTTTTTGGATATGATCTGCACCAAAACCATGGCAAAGCGCATTTTCGATATCGCATTCAGCCTCCTCATCTTAACGCTTGCTGCCCCTTTCTTCCTCCTTTGCCTCTTCGCCGTCAAATGCTCCTCAAAGGGGCCCATCTTCTACGCCCACCCAAGAGTCGGTTGCAAAGGAAAAACCTTCGGCTGTCTCAAATTCCGCACCATGTACCAAAACGCCGACTCGATCCTCAAACCCCTCCTCGCCTCCAACCCCGCCCTCAACACCGAATGGAATACCTACTTCAAACTCAAAGTCGACCCCCGCATCACCCCCATCGGAAAATTCTTGAGAAAAACCTCCCTCGACGAACTCCCCCAGTTCTGGAATGTCCTCAAAGGCCATATGAGTATCGTCGGCCCACGCCCACTCACCGAATACGAAGTGACCCACTACGTCAAAGAAAAAGCCCCAACCATCCTCTCCGTCAAACCCGGCCTCACCACCCTCTGGATCACCCAAGGGAGAAATAGCCTCTCCCTCGAAGAACGGATCTCCTTAGAAGAATACTACGTACACCATAGAACCTTTTGGCTCGATTGTAAGCTCATCTTTAAAACAATTGTTTTAATGTTGTTCCCGAAAGGGGCTTATTAATATTGATTTGTTGTATTTAATTGTGTATAATTACGCAGATGATTCAACAAACGCAAAACTCAAATGCCGTCTCAAAGAATGAGACCCCTCCTCCACCCCCCAAGACGAATAAGGTGATCTTAGGGGCTCTCTCCGCCATCTTCTTCTTCGGGATGCTCATCTCCTATCTCATTGGCCTCCCTTGGTTTGCAACTCTCTTCTTCTTCGTCGCCGCCCTCGTCCCTCTCTATACAATGGGTAGGGTCCGAGACCACAAAGTCGGCCGAATTCAAGTTTAATTAAACTAAGTAGTTGTAGTTTAATGTAGTTAATTGTTTTCTTTTATAAATAATTGTAATTAAAATATTTTCTGATACAATAAGGCGTAAGAGCGCATTTGTTGCCAGCTCGCCAGGCGAAAAAGGAGAAAACAATGTCTGATAGTCAAGAAATCGAGGTAAACCAAAGGGTAAAACCTGCGGCAGCCCCTCTAAAAGCGGGGGAGGTTAGCGGGGGAAACCCAATGACACAAAACCTAAAACGTGTCGAAACAAGTATAGAGAGCCAAAGTTACTTCCTTGGGGAAGTTCCTCAGGCTCATCTAGTTGATCCAAGCGCATTTTTGCCACTCAACTCCGATCGACTGATCGGCTCTGTCAATATGGGGGAAAAATTGCTCTACGAAGTCGGCATCTTAATTGAAGAGGAAGTCGCTTCGATCCAAAAACAACAAAAGAGAATCACATTCTGGGAAGACCGAATTGAGAAAAATAAAGCTCTTATTCGGAAAAATGAGCTCCAAATCAAACAGAATGTCACTGATGCTCTTTATGATAAGAAGAATCGAGACTACTGGTTCGGCAGAGCCGAAGAGGTAGAAACTGATTATACTCATGCCGAAGTCGCCAGTCGCCAGCAAGACTGGGCTTGGTTGATCAAAAAGTATGGCTTGAAAAACCCAGATGGTTCAGAGATCAATTCGAAAAACATCTGCGTCGAAGAGCTCTGCAATGGAGAGACCAAAAATCTCACCGCTGAGTACCGATCTACCGGAAATAAGTACGAAAATGCGAGAAAAGACAAAGAAATGGAAAACAACCGCCTCGTTCAAGAAAACTCGAAGTTGTTGAATTCCAATGATGTGCTCCAAGGGTACATCGCTGAGGTCTATTCAAATGAGGTAGAGCCTCTACAGGATGGAATTTTGCTCTTGAAGGAGTTTGGTCAAAAACTAAAATCCTTAGGCCAAGATGCAGCAGCAACTTATGGTCAAATGAGAGCTTGGGCTGAACCCTTCTTGAATGAGTTCATTAAGGCGAACCCACGCGTTCCGCAGCTCATTGTCATCCATTTCCGTAAACTGACTTCCATTCCGCTTCCGCCAGAATATTGCTAGTCTTCCACTTTTGCTCTTGGGCCCCGTTCTCTAAAGATGGGGCCCATTTTTTTCTAAGGCAAAATCTCTATTTGTGATAGTTTTTTGCTTATGCAAAAACCTGTTCTCGAAGAGATGTATCGCAAACATCACCAGAAGGGGCGCCGCTATGGCTATCTCTATTGCCATGGGAACCGGATCCCGTTTTTAAAAAAATGGATCGGAATGGGGAAAAAGGTGCTCGATTTGGGCTGTCGCGACGGAATGCTCACGCAAGGGTTTTTGGAAGGGAATGAGGTGGTGGGTGTCGATGTCGATCGATATGCGCTCAGCCTTTGCAAAGAAAAATGGGGCATTGAAACCGCGTGGCTCGATCTCAATGTAGAGTGGCCGTGGGCTAAAGAGACATTTGATTGCATTGTCGCTTGCGAAATCGTCGAGCATCTCTTTTTTTTACACCCGTTTTTAGAAAATGTGAAAAAAACGCTCAAACCCGGCGGACTCTTTATCGGCTCTGTCCCAAACGCCTTTCGACTCAAAAATCGGTGGAAGTTTTTGTTCGGGAATGAGTATGAGACAGACCCGACTCATGTGAGACAATTTTCCTATGATAAATTAAAAGAGGTTCTTCAGAGCTATTTTTCCCATGTTGAAATTGTCCCAATCGAGGGGAAAATTCCCCCCTTTTTCGGCGTGAGTGAAACATCTCCCAAATGGATTCAAAAACTCTTCAGTAAAGACCTTCTTTGGAAAGCAAAGTGAGATCGGCATTGGACCCTGTTTGAGAGTCCAAAATTTGCACTTTAGATCGGTTGACGAGCCGCGCCCTTAACTTGAGTGCTCCTCTTTCTAGATAAAAATCGGTGGGAGGCTTTGCCCCATTTTGCAAAATGGCGATGCGAGAAGCGTTTTGCCTTTCACTGAAGATCGAACGGCCGTCAAAAAGGCCATTGAAATCGCTCGTCTTTGTCAAATAGTGGAGAATCGATGGGAATAGATCGATATGGGTCATCTCTTTTGTTTTTGCCGCCCATGTTTCATCGGGGATTTTGAGACAAATCGGAACGGCCGTCTGGTATTCATTGAGATGGGTGCTGTGAAAAAGAGCCCCCTCTTCATAAAACTCCTCCCCATGATCGCCCGTCACCGCGATGATCGCATTGTCAAAAAGGTTTTTCTCCTTTAGAAAGTTAAAAAAACGGCCCAGCTGATCATCGACAAAGGCCAAAGCGTTCCGATAGCGGTTTTTCACCTTCTCTAGCCCCGAATACTTTGCGCTCATCGCAATGTAGTCGATCTCTTGCGCAATCGGCTCATATCGCAATGGAAAATTTTTTGGAAAACTGTACTCTGAATGGGGCGATTCGAGAAAAAAAAGATAGACCTGCCCAGCGGGCTCAATCTTCTTTTCGAGCGCTTCAAAACAAAGAAGATCTCGCTCACAAGTTTCAAGATTGTCTTGAAAAATAAACTCTTCCACTCGCCCCACCAGGTTGCGCTTTTCCCCAAATAGCAATTTGTCCATAGAGAAAAAACGCAAATCTGCCGACGAAAACACAGAAATCTCATACCCCATTTTCTTCAGCATCTGTAGCGGAATGCTCCCCTTTGTCCAATATTCGCGCATTTCTAACCAGTGGAAGGGGAGCCTTGCATGAAAAATCGAAAACCAAGAAAGAGCCGTGCTGCACGCATTGGCATATGTTTGAGAAAGGGCTGTGCTCTTTTGATGGAACGCCATCAGATTTGGCGCACATGCTAAAAAATCTCTCCGAAAGGTCTCAATGACGAAAAGATAGATGTTCGGAAGCTCCTCTTTCTTCAAAGAAAAAGGGGGGAAAGCAAATTCGCCCTCCTCAGGAGCCTTAGGAAAAGGACGATGGAGCTCGATGCAATCGCAAAGCGGGGCAAGAAATGTGCTCGCAAGGGGCAACATTTTTTCATACCTTTCATGATCGGTGAACTTCATTTTCCCCCGCAGCGAAAGATCCAACGCCAAGAGGAGAAAAACGGCCGCCCCCATCGCCTTGCCAATCTGCACCAAAGAAAGATAAACGGCCCTCCCTCGGATGAGCTTAAATGTGAACCAGTAAAACCCAATCCCCAAGGTTGGCAAAAAAAGGAGCAATGCCAAAATAATGCCAGTCGATGTCCGATTCAGATTTAACGCCTGAAACCCAGCGATCCAATGGCCCGGCCCAGACCCCAAAAAAAATCCAAATAAATGGGCGATCGAAACGTCCATCAACCTGACAAGACAAAAATTGACAAAATGAAAAACCATTCCGATAAATAAAAATGAAATAAATGTAAATAAAATTGGTTTGAATGTGAATCTCTTTAAAATATTGTCGATAAAAACAAAACAAATGATTTCAAAAAACGCTTGGACGACGGCATAAAAGAGGAAAACCCCCCTTAAAGGGAGGTCTGAAATCAAAAAATGGAAAAAACTTAAAAGGGTTAAAAATGCAAATAAGAAGCTGAAATAGAGGTAGTTAAACTCTTCTTTTTGAAGGAGAAGGCGGTGAAAAAAAGGGTTCATAAGGGCGCTCTTCGCAAACTTGACAATAAGGGTAGAACCGGCTTTAATGTTAACTTAACTTGGGGGGTTTTTGTGAAGTTCATTTTTCAGTTTATTCTATTCGCGATGGCCCTTCCCTTTGCTGAAATGAGTGCAGCGCCGCCAAAAGTGGCAGTTGAACCGGTTGTGATTTTGGGCGGCGGGGTGGGTTCGCTCACATCGGCTCTTTATTTAGGAAGGGCTGGTTTATCGCCCCTTGTGATTGAGGGGCCGACTCCTGGAGGGCTGCTCACGCAGTCGCACACGGTGCAGAACTGGCCTGGAGTGATGGAGATCGATGGGACAGAGCTGACGGAAAAGATGCAGATCCAAGCGAAGGCGAGTGGGGCGAGATTTGCCAAAGAGGAGGTCGTTTCGATCGATTTTTCCCAATCCCCGCTGAAAATTGAGACAAGGACGCTCGATGGGAGCGGCAAAAAACGCAAAATCGAGGCGCAAAGTTGCATTATTGCCATGGGGACGAAGCCCAATTTTCTGGGTATTCCGGGAGAGCAGGAGTATTGGGGGCGGGGGGTGACCAATTGTGCGATTTGCGACGGTTCGCTCTATAAGGGAAAAACTGTGGGCGTTGTCGGCGGCGGCGATGCGGCGGTTTTAGAGGCCCTTTATCTTTCGAATATCGCCAAAGAGGTCCATGTTTTTGTCCGGAAAGGTGCGCTTAGGGCGATTGAGGAGAAAAGGGTGCAAGTGCTCCAAGAGAAAAAGAATGTGGTATTCCATTACAACGCGGTTGTCAAAGAGGTGCAAGGAGATGGTTCAGGGGTCACGGGAGCGCTCATTCAAACGGGAAAAAACTTAAGTCAATTTCCGCTCGAGGGTCTTTTTTTAGCGATCGGGTCGACGCCCAATAGCGCCCTTTTCAAAACGGCGTTAAAGCTCGATAAAAAAGGATATATCCTCCTTCAAAAAGACCAAGAGACTTCGATCAAAGGGGTCTATGCGATTGGAGACATTGTCGATCCTGTTTATAAGCAGGCGGTATCGGCTGCTGGCGATGGGGCCAAAGCGGCTCTTCAAGTGCAAAGCTATTTGTCAGATCGGGCGCATAATATTGTAGCTTCTCCCGTTGAACGAGAGGAAAAGGGGCACAACGAGGTAATTGAGGTGGTTTCGCTGGAGCAGTTCAGGGCGGAGCTCGCTTCGAGTGATGTCCCTGTCGTTGTCGATTTTTACGCGACTTGGTGTGGTCCTTGCAAAAGGATTTCACCTCTACTCGAAAGTTCGGCGAGTCTCCTTGCCGGCAAAGTGAAATTTTTGAAAGTCGATGTCGATCAACTATTTGATTTGAGCGCAAATTACAATATTCGCTCCATGCCGACTGTTTTAGTTCTCGATATGAAAGGGAAAGAGTTGTCGCGCAAAGTGGGGCTCAATCAGATCCAGGAGCTGCTCGATCAACTTCACTCGGAAAATAAAGAGTGAAAATCTTCGGATAGTGCCAATTTGTCGTCGCTTGTCCGAAATGAGATGATTTTGAGCTCTTTGGATTGGTAAATGTCGGATCTGTTTGAAAATTGGGCGATGCACTTGTGTTTTCCATCATCGATGCAAAATTCATAGGGCGCAAGTCCCGCATTGAAGCGGGCTGTGACGGCCTGTTCCCGCTTTAGCAAAATGGGACGAGATCTTAAATAGTCCGAAATCAAAGGAAAAATGTCGATGTGGGAGATGATCCCGTCGATTTTTTCTTGGGGGGCTTCCTTGCCCAATTTCAGATAAAGGGGGACGTGGATTTGCTCTTTTGTGAGATGGGAGTTATGGAAGAGGTGTCCATGCTCGAAAAATTCTTCGCCGTGATCGCCTGTAAAGACAATGATCGCCTCTTCGCCACATTTTGGAATGAGCCCTCCAAGAAGGTGATCGATATAGTGGACCGCATTGTAGTATCGATTTTTGATCGATAGGATCTGTTTTTTTGATTGGATGGTTTTTAAGAAGTCAAATTCTTTAGCAAAAGGGGTCCATTTTGGTGTCCAGCGGCTCGGCCAGTAATAGGGAAAGTGGGTTGAATCTAAAAAGACAATAAAGAGTTGCCCCTCGTTCTGATCCGGTTTTTCAGCGAGATCCCTTTGCAGTTGATGGATCATCTCCCAATCCCCATCTGCTGCGGATAGCGGAGGGGAAAAGTGGAAAATTTGTTCGGTATCGAGGAGTTGGTGTTCAGAGCCAAAGAGAACTTGGTCCATTCCGTAATAGGAGAGATCTGCAGAGCTGTAGAGATGGATTTTGTATCCCCATTTTTTCAAAAGGGTTAAAGGGGGACTCCCCATTTTCCAAGTTTTTGCAACTCTTTGCCAGTGATAGGCCATCTGCGCATGGAAAATAGAAAACCAGGAAGGGTGTGTCGCATTCCCGCCGGATCTTGCCTCTTTGAAATGGAGCGCGGTTTTTTTAAATGCGCTCAAATAGGGCGCGATCTCAGGACAAATCACATCTTCTCTTAGGCTCTCGACGATGAAAAGAAAGATGTTTGGCCTTTTTGCTAAAACAGTTACATCTTGCCCAATTTCCTCTTTGGCTTGGCTCTCTAAGATTGGTTGGGGTGGACTTTTGAGCGCGAAAAGGGTTTTTTCAGGCTGCAAAAAAGTGCTCTTCCAAGGAAGCGATTTTCGAAAGGCGGTGTAGCCGTCAGGATGGATGGTTTTAGAGCAAAAAGCTTCCCACAAAAACAGGGCGAGGGGAACAGAGAGAAAAAGTTGAAAAAAATGCTCCGATTTTACAATCAGGGGCCGTTTTTGCGCGATTTTGTCTGTGAAAAAATAGATCGCATTGCCGAGAAGGGGAAGAGTTGCCACAACGATAAAGAAAATGGCCCAGGAGAGTAGCGAGATGCCCGATGCATCGAGAAGGCGAGAAAAATTTTCCCAATTTTCCTGCAATACAAAGACGTTGAGCGCCTCCCAAACAGATAAATCGAGGATCCGATCCATCAGATAATCGAAAAAATGGAGACACAAAGCAAAGAAGGAGGCGCCAATGAGGAAAAAAAATCCCACCCTTCCAAATAGTTTTTGAAAAAGCCACGCCAGAGCAATCCAAAGGGCAATTTCAACGAGGATTTGCCCAAAAGCATAAAGGGAAAAAAAAATCGGCGAGCTCCCAAACAGCTCTTTTGTAAAAATATTACTCATGTAGAAAAGGAGCAAAATGGCCAAATAGGCGCCAAAATAGAGGTAGTTGACTTGCGCTCGCATGTTTTCCTCTATACATCAGGGGCGAATATGATATAATTAAAAAATAGTAAAATAATGCAGTGGATCCACCGATTCGATTTATTTCTTTTCGACTTTGATGGTCTTTTAGTCAATACAGAGCACCTGCACTACCAGGCCTACATCGATGCTTTGGCTAAAAGGGGGATCGAAATGCCCTTTAGTCTGACAAATTTCTATGAACTTGCCCACACCAGCTCTGATGCTTGGAAAAAAGCCCTCGTTGCCAAATGCCCTGAAGTGGATGGAGATTGGCCCACATTCTACCAAGAGAAAAAAGAGGCCTACATCGCACTCATCGGCCTCGGCAAAATAGAGTTGATGCCGGGTGTAACCCCTCTTTTAAAAGCGCTCGATCAAGCAAAAAGAGAGAGATGCGTCGTCACCCATTCCGATCGCGCCTTCACTCAACGTATCGCCGAACAGCTCCCCATTTTAAGGACGATTCCCCATTGGATTACCCGCGAAGATTATGGGAGGCCAAAACCAGATCCCGAATGCTACCTCAAAGCAATCCAAATGTTTGGCAAAATAGGGGATCGGATCATCGGATTTGAAGATAGCATTCGGGGCTTAAGCGCTTTGAAGAAAACAGGTGCAAGAGCTCTCCTCATCTGCCCAAAACACTACCCCCTTTTGGAAATGGCGCTAGAAAGTGGGGGAGAACATTTTGAGTCGCTCTTAAGGATACAGAACTTGCATTAGAAAAAGCCCCTTCGCAGGAGCTGCAGCAGGTGCACTGCGCCGGTCTTTAGAGGCCAAAATAGATCGGATCTCATTCGGGACCATCTTTCTCGCCCCAACTTCAAGGAGAGCCCCCGTAATATTTCGGACCATTTTGTATAAAAAGCCGCTTCCCTCAAATTCGAGCCTACACCCCCCCTTTTGCTCGACGACATCGAGCCGGTAAAGGGTCCGAACCCCATCCCGCTTGGTCTTCTCGGTGACATTTGCAAAAGCGCTAAAATCGTGGGTCCCCAAAAAAACCATCGCCCCCTCTTTGAGAAGCGAAAGATCGAGAGGGCCTAAAACCTGGTGCGAGTAGAGCTTCGTAAAAGGGCTCAATACCGGGTCCAGATGGAGATGATAGTGGTAAATTTTTGCCTTTGCACTATACCTCGCATGAAAATCAAGGGCGACCTCCTCAATAGAAGAGGCCCGGATGTCCGAGGGGAGAAGCGCATTGAGACTCAAGAGCAGCCTCTTGGGATCGAAAGACTTTTCTGCATCAAAATGGGCCGTCTGCCCCTTCGCATGAACCCCAGCATCGGTTCTTCCCGAGCCGCTTAAGTCGATTCGGTTTTGCCGCAAAACGGTCTGCAATGCCTTCTGAATGAGCGGTTGGATCGCCTGCCCATTCTTCTGCACCTGCCAACCGGCATAGTGAGTTCCGTCGTAGCTAATAGTCAGCTTGTAGCGCATCTTTTACCCGCGCTATTGTAAAGAAAGGAGGGCCCAAAAGTAAAGCTTTTGGACCCCAAAAAAAGAGTTATGAGAGGTGATTGTTGACGAGTTTGGTCATCTCAAACATGTTGACCGATTTTTTACCGCCAAAAATTTTTCCCAATTTGTCATCTGCATTGATGTTTCTTCGATTCTTCGCATCTTGCAGATTGTTCTTTTTGATATAAGCCCAAAGCTTCTTCGTCACTTCAGTGCGCGGCATTGGTCCGTCGCCTACGACTGCAGCTAGCTCTTTGCTGGGCTTCATTGGTTTCATAAATTTAGAATTTTTTTGTTTCGTTGCCATGGTTCATTTCTCCTTTAAAGGCTCTATTCTTGAGTTATATCTCCTCAAAAGAAACCTTTTAGCTCTCTTGGGATTTAATAGTCAAAATAAATCGGTAAAAAATCCCGATTTGTAAAATTTTTTTTTCATCTCCAATCGCTCAACCGATTTCCCAAGGTATTCACATTCTATAGGATAATCTCATTTTCTAGATAGCCAAAGTTCAGCTGTCTTTTTTTTCATAAATTTGGCAAAGTCGGGGTATGCATGTGCGAAAACACCCACTTGTGCAAAAAATTTTCGAGAGATTTTCACGCACGAGCGAAGAGGAGCAGCGGGTCATTTTAGAAATGGCTGCGATCGGTCAACTCGAAAGGGTTTTTGCCGGGTTTGAAAGCGCGAGCGAAGAGACGTTATCGCTCCTTTTAAAAACACTTGTGACGATGGACCGCTTTTATCGCGAAATCGGGGGAATTCTCGGATATCAGGAAAAAATTCTCCGCTGTCTTAGAGGAGAAAAAGAGGAAAAGTTTCAGGGTGCGAAATTTCATTCCCCCTCTTTTATCGATCTTTCAAAGAAGACAGAAGAAGTGGAGCAAGCCATTTTGTGGGGCCTTGAAGCGATGCCGCAAATAGCGGAAGTGTATCCTTTGGGAGGCGCCGCCGATCGACTCCATCTCGTCGACGAAAAGAGCGGCTTTGAATTGCCCGCAGCAAAATTGCCCTTTTTAGGAAGGCCCCTTTTAGAGCACCTGATCCGCGATTTAGAGGCGCGCGAGGCCCTCTATGAGAGAACTTTTGGGAAAAAACTCTTGACTCCCATCGCGATCATGACCTCGCATGAAAAAAATAACCACGAGCATGTCCTCGAGATTTGCCAGTCGCAAAACTATTTCGGTAGACCCAAAGAACTCTTTCGCCTATTTACCCAGCCGCTCGTCCCCGCTGTCGATGGGAATGGCAATTGGTGCATGGCGGCTCCTCTAAAACCCGTTTTAAAGCCGAATGGTCATGGCGCCCTTTGGAAATTGGCAAAGGATGAGGGGATTTTGTCTTGGCTCGAAAGTTTGGGGAGGACAAAATGCCTTGTGCGGCAAATCAATAATCCCTTAGCAGGGCTCGATTATGGACTGCTCGCTTTTTGCGGCATCGGGTGCAAAAAAAAGATGGTTTTTGGCTTTGCATCGGCCCCCAGGCTCCTTCGCTCGGCCGAAGGGGTCAATGTGCTCGTCGAAAAAGGAAATGAGCTCGTGCTGACGAATATCGAATACTGCGATTTCGATAAGTTTGGAATCGAAGATAAGCCGCTCGTGAATGGAGAGCCCTACTCTCACTTTTCCTCCAATACCAATATTCTCTTCGCCGATCTCAAAGTGATCTCGAGTGCAGTGAACTCTTGTCCCTTCCCCGGTCTTTTGGTCAATTTGAAAAAGGGAGTCTATAAAGATGCTTTTGGCGAAAAAAAAGAGGCGGTGATGGCGCGGCTCGAATCGACGATGCAAAATATCGCCGATGTTTTTGTCGAACCCAAAAATAGCGCGATGAAAACAACCACTACTTTTGTCACCTATAATCAAAGACACAAAACCATCTCGAGCGCCAAAAAAGGATACCTTCCCGGAGGCCCCCTCGAAGAGACGCCAGAAAATTGTCTCTACGATCTCCTCTTCGCTCATCGAGAACTCCTCTTAAGCGCAGCCTTTCATCTTCCCGAAAGAAGATCCCCACAAGACTATCTCAAAAATGGGCCCGAATTTCTCTTCCTCTATCACCCAGAACTAGGTCCACTCTATTCCACCATCCGCGAAAAACTCTTGGGAGGCAAAATCGGCCCCGGATCAGAATGGATTTTGGAAATAGCAGGGGTCTCTATCAAACAGCTGGAGCTCCAGGGAAGTTTACAGATCATCGCCGAACATAACCGAAAAGAGGCCAGTTGCATTTTGGAAAACGTGAGAGTGGAAAATCAGGGTGTCGATTGGAGCTCTTCAGCTCCTTTTTGGAAAATGGACCTCAAGAGAAAAGAGTCGCTGAAAATCATCCTCAAAGGGAAGAGTCAATTCATCGCCAAAAACAAACGGCTAAAAGGAAACCAGACATTTGTCGTCGAAGATGGACAGGTGTTGGAAATTTAGGGAAGCTCCAAAGAGCTTCCCTAATGTTAGCTTAGATTATTCTTCTTTGCCATCGACCTTGTCCGTGCCTACTGGTTTCTTCCCATCGGGAGAAACAACTGGCTCGTCCTTCTTATCAGAACCTTTGCAGCAGCAATAGCCTAGCAAGACGGCTCCAACCGCCGCAATCGCTCCTGCAATTTTGGTCTCTTTAGGCCATGCTGCAACTTGGTGGCCAAGTTTGATAACGCTTGCTTTCAAGCTTTGCAACCAGAGCATGATTCTAGGACCTAAATTTGCAAAGAACTCGCGAACAGTTGCCCACACTCTAGTGAAAAAGGGAACTACTTCCGCACCGGCTTTGCGTGCTCCTTCGCGCAGTCTGTTAAAACTTTGCGTGAAGAATCCAGGATTGGTTGCTGCTGATTGTACTGTGTTGACTGTAGACATTGTGTAACCTCCTCAATGGGTTTTTTTTTTGTTGTTTATTTCTCCGAGGACCAAGGTCCTCTTGTGTTAACTGAGAACGAAAAATTATATACTCTGTAAGATAAATGTAAAGAAAAAGCAAACACATTTTAAACCGCCCTTGAGCGTAAAGGATTAAGAAATTTCTTGACCCTTTGACTTTTAGGGCGCTTTCGGAGAAAATTAATCCTTCAAAGAAAGAAGAGGTGTGATGTGAACGGAGAAACGGAGCAAAAGATCAGGGAACTCGAAGATCGCTTTTCAGCGATGTGGAGGTATCTTTGACTTGAGTGTCAAAGAAAAAGAGGTCAAAAGACTCGAAGAGCAGATGGCGGCGCCCCATTTTTGGGACGATGGAGCTTCTGCTAAGAAAGTGATCGACGAATGCAATGCCCTTAAGTTATGGACTGTTCCTTACCGGGAATTGAGGGGCCGTTTTTCCGATGCAAAAGAGCTGCTCCCCGAGGCATTTGCACTCGGCGATGCAGAGCTTTTGAAAGAGCTTCTCAAGACCCTCGATGAGGTGGACCTAAAATTGGCCGATTTAGAGGTGAGAAAAATGCTCTCGCACGAACTCGATGGCAAAGATTGCTACATGGAGATCAATGCGGGTGCGGGGGGGACCGAATCTTGCGATTGGGCGGCGATGCTATCGCGGATGTATCAGCGCTGGATTGCCAAAAGGGGATGGAAGCTCGAAGTGATTGACCGATTAGAAGGGGACGTTGCCGGCATCAAAAATATGACGATGCGCATTTCGGGCCCTTTTGCCTACGGATATTGCAAATCGGAAAAAGGGGTTCACCGCTTGGTGCGCATTTCCCCTTTTGACGCAAATGCGAGGAGGCATACTAGTTTTGCCTCCATCGATGTGACGCCGATCATCGACGATGTGATTGTCGAGGTGCGCCCTGAAGACATTAGGGTGGACACCTACCGCGCCTCAGGTGCGGGGGGCCAGCACGTCAACAAGACCGATTCGGCAGTGCGCCTCACCCACATCCCGACGGGGATTGTCGTCTCGAGTCAAAGCGAAAGAAGCCAGATTCAAAACCGAGAGACCTGCATGAAAATGCTCAAATCGAAAATCTATGAAAAAGAGTTGCGAGAAAAACAGCAAGCGATTGAAGAGCTGGGCGGCGAGAAAAAAAAGATCGAGTGGGGAAGTCAGATTCGCAATTATGTCTTCCAGCCCTATACGCTCGTGAAAGATACGCGAACAAAATACGAAGTGGGCAATATCCAGGCGGTCATGGATGGCGAGATCGACGGATTTGTCAACGCCTATTTAAAGGAGTTTGGGTGATTCCGATTGAAGGATATGATATCCGGTTTTCCACAATGGAGGATCTCTCTTATTTACAGGAGTGGTTTGAGCTCCCCGGCACCTCGGACGATTTTTCTTTCGGGGAAAAAGAGAAGGAAGAGGCCCTGAAAAACTGGATTGGGTTTTCAAAATTCAAAGCCTCTTTGACCGGCCTGATTGCCGACGTCCCTTGTGCTATCGGGACCCTCTTTCTAATGCCATATAAAAAAGTGGCGCACCACTGCTCTTTTTATCTGATCGTCGATCCGAAGCACCGCAGGCGGGGCATTGGCTGTTCGATGGTGCGCAATTTGTTAAATCTTGCAAAGACGAGGTTTAAAATTGAGGCTGTCCACGTAGAGATCTATGAACCGGCGCCGATGGCACCTCTTTTGCGCAAAGTAGGGTTTTCTGAGGTGTTTCGGCAGCAAAATTTTGTCAAAATCAATGGGAAATCAAAGGCCCGTATTGTTTTGGAGCACCCTTTGTAAATGAATGAGCATACCACTATCCGATTTGGAGAGGAGTCTGATCAAGCCTATCTCATCGAGTGGCTTCTTCAGCCCGGAGTTTTGGATGGCTTCCCTTTGACGGGAATCCGAGAGATCGAGGATGCGGCCCGCATTTGGATCAGCTATCATAAAAATCACGCCGTTCTCACAGCGCTTTGGGATGGAGTTCCCTGCGGGATTGCCAACCTCTATATACAGTCCTATGAAAAAATGTCCCATCAATGCCTTTTTGCGATCATTGTCGATGAAAAACACCGGGGCAAAGGGGTGGGCGCCAAACTTTTAAGAGAGCTCATGAAACTTGCCAAAGAGCGGTTTCATCTCGAGTTTTTGCACCTCGAAGTGTATCAGGGCAACCCGGCCATTGCGCTCTACGAAAGACTCGGCTTTAGCCAGTATGGCGTTCACAAGCGCTTCATCAAAGATGAGGGGCGCTATATCGATAAAATCCTCATGCAAAAATACCTATGATGAAACATCCCCTAGAAGAGCTTGCGACCTTTCCCATTGAACTCATTTGGCACGAGAATAAAACCGTCTACATCACTGTCATCAAAGAGCCGAGGAAAGTGCTGGTGCGGCTCCACCGCCTTTTTTACGATGCGCCAACCCCTGTTTTGGAGGCTCTTTTGCGCTATGCAAATGGGCGCGATCGGCAGGCCAAAGCGGTGATTCGGCAAATGGCCCATCTCCATTTTTCCAAGGGGAGGGGGGCGCGAAAAGAGTTGAAGAGCCGGGGCAATACGTACGATTTACAAGCTATTTTCCGGGGAGTGCAAAAATGGATTCCCGTTGAGGATGTCGCGATCGGCTGGTCGGAGCGCAAAGGGCGAGGGAAATTCCACTCCATCACTTTTGGCGCCTACGATTGCCATGCGAGACAGATTCGGATCAACCCCATTCTCGATGACCCAGAAGTTCCCCTTTATTTTCTCGAATATATCGTCTATCATGAGGTGCTTCACGCCTTATGCCCCTCGAAGATGGATCCAGAGGGGAGATGCTCGGTCCATACGAGGGAATTTAGAGAAAAGGAGCGGCAATTCTTTAAATACAAAGAGGCAAAGGAGTGGGAAAAGCAGAGTTTGACGTTTTTTAAAAAAAAGGGGCGCTCTCATGGCAGGTCATAGTAAGTGGGCAAATATCAAACACCGCAAAGAGAGGGCCGACAAGAAAAAGGGGAAAATCTTTTCCCGCATCGTGAAAGAGATCATCAGCGCGGTTAAACAGGGGGGATCAGACCCCAAGAACAATGCCAAATTGCGCGTGGCCATCCAAAAGGCAAAAGAGGCTTGCGTCCCGAACGACAACGTCGAGCGCAACATCAAAAAAGCGGCCAGCTCCGATGCCCAAGAGTACATTTCGATGACCTATGAACTTTACGGCTACGGCGGGGTGGGGATCATCGCCGATATCATGACCGATAATAAAAATAGGATCTCTTCCGATATCCAAATCGCCATCAATAAATGCGGAGGGAGAGTCGCCACCCCCGGAGCGGTCTCCTACAATTTCGATCGAAAAGGACTCATCCGGATCCCCAAAGGGGAAGGGAAAGAAGATGCGCTCTTTTTGCTCGTGAGCGAAAGCGGCGCCGAAGATTTTAAAGAAGAGGACGAAAGTTTTGTCGTTATCACCCCTATCGAGGCCTTTATCCCAGTGAAAGAGGCGCTCGAAAAAAGCGGGGCCAAAATCGAGGAGGCCGAGCTCGCCATGGTCCCTAAAATCTGGGTCGAAGTCAATGACACCGACGCCGATGCCAATATCGCCCTCATCGAATGGCTCGAAAATCTAGATGACGTCGATGCCGTCTATCATAATATGAAAGTGTAACAATTATATATTGCATTTGATACAATATATAATTATGTCTGCAATTTGTAATAAAATTAATTCGTATTTACCGTTATTGGGATATTTGACTGTCGGAGCAGTGGGCTTGGCGACTTATATCGATTCTGGGATGCCAGTGGCGCTGACAGCAATTGCTGCGGCGGGCTATGCTGTAAAGAAATTTTTTCAAAAAGAGGAGCCGGTAGTTCGCCCACCTCAGGAACGCCGACTTTCGGAAAAGGTAATATTATTGCCTACTGAAGGGCGCCTTGCGGAAATACAGAATCAAAAGGCGAGCTGTTTTTGTACTACTGTCTTATGGGCTTTTTTCGCAAATAACCGCTCAGCGCTCGATGGGCTCCCTTCAGCCATTTTAAGGGAATGGAATCTTCTTGCGCCTGCATCAGATGAGGACGTTGAACTGCATCAAATCTTGCAAATCCGGGGTGCTATTACGTTGAAAAAGTTGAGAGAGCTCAGACAGCTATTGCAGCTCAGAGAAAAAGAGGGGAGACTCAATGGTCAGTTGAACAAAATGCTCTCGCTTTTAGAACTGCATAAGATGGTTCGGATGACGCTGAAGCAAAAACCCAATGTGAGTGCTGCGGCCATGCGAAAGATAGCGGCACGGGTCAATGGCAGTTTTAGGGATACGGGATCGCAATTTGGCGACGCAGATGAGATCTTTCGCATCTTGGGCGCCCTTATTTTTGAAGATTCTCCCGATCAGCAAACCCTCACAGATCGGTTGGGCCGTAAGGAAAATAATTGGGGTGCTATCCCTCTTTGCTTGGAAGAGGGGCTCACCCTTTCCGATCTATTCGTCTCCCAATATGAGGGGGCAGAATTCGACCGTCCCCCAGAATTCATCGCTTTTACTGTGAAAAGAAACGACGTTGTTGTCGAAGAGAGAAAATTCAGTCCCAATGAATTTGATTACGTGTCTATCGATCTTTTAAATCCCATTAATCCCAATGAGGAGTTTTCCCTCAACCGCCCGTTTTTCAAAAATGGGGCCGCAGCTAGCTACGAACTTACAGGGATTGTAAGGCGGATCAAAAGGGATGGAATTCGCCACTATGATGCCTTTTGGAAAGGGAAGAGTGGGCAGTGGTATCAGGGGGATGATTTAGGAGTTTCGGGTAATGGCGCAACTGTCAAAAGAGTAAGTAAAAATTTTACTTTTCGTGAAGTTAAAAGTGGCTATCTCTTCTTTTATCAAAAAATGTAAACACATTATTTTAAGTATCATTTAACTTGATTTTTTATTACATAGTGGTTTATAATTTTAGTATTAACGAAATAAATTTTGGAGAAATATATGAGTATAGTTGGTGGGCGGAATGGATATAACGAAAAGGGGTCACAAGGTTCTTGCTACGCGAATCCCTTCGACGACTGGGCGGCGGAGCCCCCCTCTGAAAAGAAATATAGTGCGTGTAATAGAATCACAGGTTTTTTGGGATCCATGAAGGATTCTGTTGTATCAACATCAGGTGCGTTAGTTTCAACTGCCTCGAGTGCGATCATTGCGGGCTTGTTTAAGGGAGGCAAATATCTGTACAGCCGCTTTTCTCACAAGCAGCCACCGGCAGTCCCCACTATTGTAATAGAAGAAGAAGGGGCGTCGGACGCAGATGTGAACGAAGCTGAGGATGACAAAAAGGTTCAGCGAGGTCCTTCGGAGGTGACTGTCTTAAAAAGTCTAACCCAGGCCTCAAATGGATATGCTACACAGGAAGACATTATTGGCCTAAGCGCTCCTGCAAAACCAAAAGGCCCGACAATTCCAGCGAAGGCGTCAATGGTTGAGGATGACGAAAAGGTTCTACAAGATTCTTCGGAGGAGATTTTTTTAGGAGAGGTAGATGGTTTTAATCCCTTTAAGGGAAGAATCTTTTTACACGAAGACATTAGGAATCGGATTTATGCTGCCCTGGTAAGTGTAGAAACGGGGCTTCCAAAGATGGAGTCAGTGTGGGGCAATGAACTCGGCACCTCTTTTTGTATTCTTCAAGCAGCCCTTAATTCACAAGGTATTTTAGAGTCTCTTCCACCAGCTCTAAGATTGAGATTAGACGAAAGATTTTTGTTCGGCTCGAAATTGGGAGATGCAAAGTTTCGTTCAAAAATTATTGGTAATGAGAAAGATAAAGACTTAGTTGTAGGAATTATCAACATCTTGAGAAGAGATCGATTTGGTATTAAAGATATTGATGGATTAATTGAAGGCCTCAATTTTTTAGTTTCAAGAAAACCGAACAAGAGTTCCCCCTTTGACCAGAAGGAAAGGACTAGAATGAGTAGAACAGTCGTTTTATTGCAATTTTTACGCATAGTTTTGAAGCTCAACATAAAGATTGAGAATATCGACATCGAAGAATTCAATGACTCTTTGCGGCGGAGTATTACTGAGAGTATAAAGATGAAAGATCCAAAAAGATCGGACGCAAAAGTATTAGCTGATGTTAATAAAGCATCAGTGCATTCTAAAATGAAAGAGTTTCTGCGTTGTTTTTCCTCTAAAGAAAATAAGAGGACACTTTCTGACAATTTCCCTACGCTTTACAAAAAGAGAGACGATAAAGAATTTCAGAAGGCTCGCGGGAAGGATTCAACATTAATCCCAGTGAGCAAAATTTGCACAATCGCTAACACATCCGTGGTCTCTTTGAATAAAAGAACGGGTCGTATGATCTGCTATCCAACGTCTGGTGAATATGTGCCGGAGGGTGATTTCTTTGCAAGGAATGAGCATGCGGACAGAATTATATTAGTAGAGCCGCGCTCCACCTTCCGAGATCTTGATGGATTGATTGATCGAACTGCCGAAGGGGTCAAAGCAATGACTGCAGCAGGGGTCAAAGCAGCGGTCACAACAGGGGTCAAAAGACTCTTCTTTAGGCCAGAAGGGGCCACCCCCATCCCTACAGAGGGGGAGAAGACCCTACCGCACACCAGTTTGTAACAGGATCGATTTGTCCGGCGCCCTCTCCCTTGGAATGTAAGTTGCGATCGATTCGATTTGAGAGCTCCCAATGAGATTATAAGTGAAGGGGGCTTGCAATTTTCCCGTGTAGAGAATCGCGAGTCGTTTCTTGTTGTCGCGCCCTAAAAAGGCTTTTGAACTTCTCAAAAACTCATCATAGGAAAGGGCACTCAACCCATCGATCCTCTTTTCTAAAAAGGCAAAATCGGCATCTCTTTCAAAAGCGAGCCGGTCCCAAAGAAGCGACTTGCTGCCTAAGTTTCGAAAGCGCATTTTCAAAGAGCTCACAAGACTTGCTTTGATCGTCTCAAATCGCTCCAATGAGACGTTTTCGGCAATCGAATGGCTAAACTCCTCAATAAATTGCTCAAAGCGCCAAACCAACTCCTCTGGTTGATGGGAATTGGACTGGACGACAAAATATTGAAAGAGCCTCTCCTCAATTTCTAGAGGAGCACTTTGCGCAATATATCCCGTTTTTTGCTTCGTCCTCAGCTCATTGAAAAACGCCTCTTGCAAAATCGAGGCCAATACCTCCTGCACCGATCTCTTCTCAAAAGTGAAATCCCCCTCATCGACAAGGAGCAGCGCCGCATTCCCTTGCACATCGGTCTTCTCAGCGATCTGGTAAGGGCCGCTCGCTTCGTTGAACCTGAGAACTTTCGTCTCAAAATGTCTCTCTTTCGGATAGGGCGCTTTGCAAAGCCCGTGGATCACGTCGAGCCAGGCGACTTCCGCCTGTTTCAAAGTCAGATTCCCACAAAAAAGCCCTTGCGCATAGGTCGTCTCAAAAAGGGCTTCGTGAAATTTTAAAAACTCCTCATAGCTGATCGATTGCAAAGCGAGCAGTTTTTCTTTTTTTGTCACTTTGTCCCGATTGACAATCGAGTCGAGCAGATCTTTCGCCTGTCTCACCGCCAATTCTTTTTGGCCGTTGAGATAACCTTTTTCATGCCTTGCCATGTAGATGGCAAATTGATCGGGGGTCGGGGGATCTAGCGGCATTTGTCTCAAAATCTCCTGGAGAAAGAGTGGAGCCTTTTCACTATATCCAGAAAGTTCCAGGTGCAGCCGAGAGCGCTCAATCTCAAAATTGCAACTCAAACCGGCCGCTTTTGCCGCAGCCAGCATCGGGTGGATGATATCTGTCAAATGGTCCAGATAGATCGAAGAGAGGACGGCGCTCCTCGCCGACGGATTGATCTCCGGAGAGAGAATATGGATATGATAGACCACTTCAGGTGTCCCAAATTCGGGAGAGCGGACGTAATAGGCAACTCCAAGATCGCTCTCGGCGATCGGTATTGGCACTGCTCCTTCTCCTTGGGCTCCTTGGGCCCCTTGGACAAAGGTGAGGTTTTTGGGAAGAAATGGATTCGGCCCAGGAACTCGGATCGAACTGTTGCTCTCAGCCTTTTCCCAGCGCTCCATCCAATCTTGCGGGATTTTGCAAATCGCATATTCGGTCCCAAGCCACTTTTCCTTCCGGTTTAACACTGTCTTGATCAGCTCTGGTGGACTCATCACAGAAAAAAGAGCCATTTTGGGGGTCAATCCCTTAGCAAATAGCGCGATTTTCTCAGCATCGTACTGGGCGGCCAATATCGAATGCCTCGGATAGGTGCTTAAATCCTCTTCCAAAATCGTATCGCCCAAATGCATAATGTAATCAAACGGATTTTGGCGCGCCTGGTATTGGTAGTTCAATTTCGCCATCTCGTTTTTCTCTTCAAATACGTAGGCGGGAATCCCCTGATCTCGCAATGTCGCTATCGCCTCAAAGCAGTGGAGAATTGCCGTCTCCATCTTCGCAAGCCCCTTTTCGGTCAATTCTAAAGAGATTTGGAAAAATCGATGCTCATTGCCCCCCATCTCGTCCACCCGCGTCGACATCGTGTCGATCAGCCCGTCGTTTTTCAACTTTTCGTAGAGGCTGTATTTCTGCCCGCGCCTTAAAGCATAGGCAAATAGCTGCGCCGACTGGCTCGGATCTTTCGCAAGCGCTAAGGGAAGCTCCCAAGAAAGGGTCAGCGATTTCCGATTTTGGATCGGCTTGATCGCAATCATATGCCCCACTTGGTTCTTCGAAGTGAGAGACCCGCTCGTATCCACTGTGCCACCCCCACTTTTCGGCACTTGAGAAAACATCTGAACCACATTTTCTTTGAGCTCATCCATCGGCAAAGGAGAGTAGAGGACGAGGTGCATTTTCTCCGCGCCATAATGGCTCTGGTGCCAGTTCTTCAGCGCCTCTTGTGGAATTTTTCCAAGTGTCTGAGAATTGCCCGTCGAAAACAGCCGGTTCGGATGTTTCGGATTGCCCGTCTCTTTGAAAACCATGTACTCGCGCCACCCATCATGCTCGATGTTTTTCGCAAATTCTTGATCGACATTGTGCATCTCCCGAGAAAGATAGGAAGGATTGAAGAGCGGATCAATAAAAAAATGGGCAAATCGATCCAAAATGGAGAGAAATCCACTCGTTTGCGCCGAAAACATGTAGACCGTTCGATTCGGCGCTGTGAACGCGTTCATCTGCCCCGCATAGTCAGAAATAAATGTCGAAAATTCATTCACGTTCGGATACTTTTGCGTCCCCATAAAAAGCATGTGCTCGCAAAAATGGGCCATCCCAGCATATTCCAAAGGATCGCTCCACGAGCCCACCTCTACACAAAGAGAAGCTGCCGATTGGTCTGCCCCTTTATCCGAAATCAGAAGCACACACATCCCGTTATTTAGGCGCAGCTTTAAGGTTTGCCTTTGGTTCAGCTCCGGATTTAAGAGGGGAAGATTCGATTGGTCTTCCACGATACTGAAAGGTTGCATAGCGTTCATCAAGAGGGCCGTATTTGCTACAATAGAGGCGATCATTTTAATCCCTGGTAGGTGTTGTTGACAATGTTCCAAATAGCATCTGCTCTATTTTTTCTTCGAGTAGTTTTTTCTTTTTCTTCCGAACCTGGAAAATGGTCCATGTCAAATTCGGGAGAAAAAGCGATGGTGATTGCCCCTTTTTGGATTCTTCGCATCTCCCCGAGCTCCTTTTGGATTGTGTCGGGCGGAGGGAGCAAATCATAAGTCGCAAGAGTCAGCGGATAAAAATGGGTCGGCCGCTTCGCTTTGCGAGACATCAGGTGAACTAGCTCAATGCTCGAAGGATCAAAAGGGGCAATTTCCACTTCTCCATTTCCCGTTTTTCGATCTCTGCCACCACTCGGCGCAATGTAGATGATTTTCCCCCCCTCTTGCAGGAGCTGGCTCATCAGTTCCATCGTCCGTTTGTTGTGCAGCTGCTTTTCTCCCTTTTGCTCAGGCGGTTCGTCGATGTAGCGCTTCGAATAAATGCAAAGTAAATCGCACCCCATGCTTAAGGGAATTGCCAGTGGATCGGTAATCACCCTTTCCCCCGCGACAAAAATCATCTGTTCGGCCATTTGAGGATGCCCTTCTTCCAAAAGAAGCGCGATGACCTGCGGGTCAATTTCCGTCTGGTGATTGGCCAAAAGAATGGCGTTTTCTCTCCTCTTTAGCTGCCCCTCAATCCCATTCACAATGTCAAGCCCTTGCACGGTCGAATGTTCAAAATCGATCACAGGACGGATAAATTCCAGACCAAATCGATAGTAATCAAAGGGAAATCGGCTTTTCTTGTGATAGGGCTCAAAATGAAAGGGGTTCTCAAAAAACTCCAAGATCTTTTCACAATAGACCTCGACGATCTGATTGTTCGCAGAGGTGGCCGCCCGATAGGAGCGGATAAATTCCGAAAGAAGTTTTCGGAATTTATCCGGGAGCTTTTCAAACTTCAATTTTTTGTCCATTGGTCGTCGAATAAAACAAAAATTCGTTCAAATGCAAACTGTCATTAATCGCAAATTCGAGATGCGCATTTGACTTGCTCGCTAGCTTTAAATAGTAATCCCTATCGCTCTGATTGAGATATTTTTCCAAATCGGGATGGACCATCAGCTTCAAGGCAAATTGGTTGTGGCATGAAATCAACTTCTTGAGCGCCCTTTCAATTTCCACAGCTACGCTCTCGTGCGTTTTGATCAGCCCACTCCCCGAACAGTAAGGACAGCTCATGTAGATCGTCTGCGAGAGCGATTCCCGGTTCCTTTGGCGCGTCATCTCCACAAGCCCAAATTCGCTCATCCCCAAAATCGTGCACTTTGCAGAATCCTCTTTCATGCACTCTTTGAGCCGCTCTAACACCCGTCTCTGATTTTTCCGAGAGCGCATGTCGATGAAATCGCAAATGATCAATCCTCCAATATTGCGCAGTCTCAGTTGCCGCGCAATCTCCCCGGCCGCTTCCAAATTGATCCGGACGAGCGTCTCTTCGACATCGATCCCAGAAGGATTTGCAGAGCTCCTCCCCGAGTTGACGTCGATTGTGTGCATCGCCTCTGTTCGATCGAAATAGAGATACCCTCCAGAGCCAAGCCAAATTTTGCGCTTCACCGCTCTATCGATCTCCCGCTCTACGTTGAACCTTTCAAACATCGGCACATTGTCTCGATAAAATTCGATGTTGAGCGGATGTTCTTCCATGTACTTTTGATAAAGGTGCTTGCAGCGCAAATAGGTCGTGTGGTCGTCGATGAGGAGCCGGTCGATCTTTTTATCCACGCATAGAGTGACCACCCGTTTGATGAGGTCAGACTCCTCAAAAAGGAGCGCCGGGCGGTTTGATTTGTGAAACTTTTCGACAATCGATTGCCAGGTGGCTAAAAGCTCGTGCGCCTCTTCGACGAGCTGCTCTGCCAAAGCCTCTGCGCTCGCAGTGCGGCAAATGAGCCCCATGTCTTGCGGCATCTCAAAGGAACGGATGATTTTTTTCAGCCGATCGCGCATCGCTTTGTCTTCGATTTTTCTCGACACGCCTCGGTGCGAATTGTTCGGCAGTAGGACGAGATAGCGGCCCGCAATCGAGATGTTTGAGGTGAGTCTTGCCCCCTTGGTCCCAATGGCCTCTTTCACCACTTGAACGAGCACTGGCTGATCGATTTTTAAAAGCTGCGAGATCTCTTTCGGCGCAGGCGCCTGCTTCATCTTGCTGATGTCGTAATCGAGATCAAAATCCATATCGAACATCTCTTCAAACTTCTTCGTGTTTTCCAAAATGTCGCTGATGTGAATAAAGCCGTTTTCTCCCTCGTGAATATCGATAAAGGCCGATTGGATGTTGTGGAGGATGTTGGTTACGCGTCCTCGATAGACATTCCCCGTGATCTGCCGCGATTTTTTCCGATCGACGATCAGATCGTGGAGCTGTCCATGCTTCAAGTAGGCGTAGCGAGTCTCTTTTGATTCGACGTTGAGTAAAATTTCATGCATAATTTTTTATGATAGTTCATTCATTAATTTTTGTACGAACCCCTCTTTTGCAAGTCTCACAGCCCCCATGACGGCGTTCGTAAATGCCGAAGGAGTTGAATAGCCGTGACACTTGATCGCAATTCCCTGAATGCCCGCAAGGACTGCTCCCGGGTATTCGGAATAGTGGAGAAGTTCAAATTTTTTCATCTCGCTTGAAGGGACTTCGAGCCTATCTAACATGAGACTCGCAATCCCCTCCGCAGTCTTTAAAAAGACGTTTCCTGTAAATCCATCTGTCACAAGGACACTCACGTCTCCATCAAAAACCGTTTTCCCTTCAATATTTCCGGCAAAATGGATCGATTTGTCCCTCTGGAGCTCGTGATAGGCAAGGCGCAGCTCAGAAGTTCCCTTGAGCGCTTCAGAACCGATATTCAATAAGCCGATCGCAGGGTTTTGAATCCCTCGCGTCTTTTGAAAGGCGATCCCCAACTTTGCAAATTGGACCAGTTGGACAGCTCTCGCTTGTAAATTAGCCCCCACATCGAGCACTGCTACCGGATTTTTTTTCGTCGGCATCAGCGCGAGAAGCGCGGGCCTATAAATGCCGGGCAGATTGCCGAGAATCATTTTGGCCGATGAGACGAGTGCACCCGTGTTGCCCGCAGAGACAAATGCGTCGATCGCCTTCTCTTTTAAAAGGCGCATCCCAACCGGGATCGTCGCCCTCCTCTTCTTGCGGAGCGCGACGAGAGGATGCTCGTCCATCTCGATCACTTCAGCGGTGGCAATATACTCCAAAAAAGAGCTGGCGTCAGCAAATTCAGGCGTGCCAACTGCGAGAAGGGTCACCTCTTTTGGCAAAGCGAGAGCCCTCAATGCGCTTAGCAACGTGCGGGGATCGTTGTCGTTCCCCATCAGGTCTATGCCGATCTTAAGCGGTCGCTGCAAATGCCTGGCCTTTATACTGTCCGCAAGAGGGGCAGATCCTGTGTGGGAGGCGCTGTTTTCCACAATTGGGGCACTCTGAGAAATTCTTCGGTTTTTTCGCATGGTGCGACCTGCGGGAATTTTTCTTTGCATTCGAAGTGCGGTTACGAGGTACGGCCATTGTTTTTTTCTCCAATTTTTAAGTCTTTATCCATATCGGCAAAAGGGCAATAGGTCTCTTTTTTCAAAGAGCGGATGAAAGGGGTGATTGAACCCCTTTCGGGGCATTTTCCCCGATTGCACTCAGCCGTTTTCGGCAACTCGATCAAAAGAGCCTCTCTGAGCGGGTCGCTAAAATCAAATACCCCACCCCGAATCTCTTCGATCGGCTGCGCATGGTAAAAATGATCCACTCTCAATTCGATCTCCACCATCACATTGCAAACTGCGCAAGGCATTTTGATGGCCGTTGCCGTTTGGAGATGGATGATCAAATGCTCACCGGTCAAGTAGGTTTCCCCCCGAGCGATCACAGCCTTGTGAAACTTCAGATCAGGCTCGTCTGGACCTAAAAACTTGGGGTCCTCCCTCAAATCAATTTTTTGAGTTTGCCCCCCCTTCAAGTGGTCGATGAGTATTTTGAAAGCAGACATATCTACGCAACTACGAAGTTTAAGGAATGGGGGCTTAAAAAGCGAGAAGAATAGCTTGGGCAGCCTCGAGTGCAGCATCTTGGGTTCCAAGATTTTTTTGAACCTTTTGACACCCCAAAATCGCCCTTTGTCTCAGCGAGGGGTCCAAGAGGAGTTTTTGGGTCCAAAAAAAAAGCGATTCTTCGGTGAGATTCGATCCAAAAAGTTCTTTATAAACCTCTTCATCAGCAACGATGTTGGGAAGCGAGTAGAAGGGCAAATCGATGCGAAATATTTTTTGGGCGAGAAATTGATCAAACGGGCGAATGGCATAAGAGACCACCGTCGGCACCCCGTGCAGGGCGAGCTCCAATGTCACCGTGCCCGATGTCGCGATCGCCATATGGCATGAGCGCATCAGCTCATAGCGGTCTTCCATCTTGACGATTTTCACACCCGCGATATCCGGGGGAAACCCCGCCTGAGCCAGGGGAGGAAACCCCGCCTGAGAAAGGGGAAACCCCGCTTGAGAAAGGGCGATTTGCAGCTCCGGATTGGCTTCTTTGAGCCTCCTTGCCACTTTGAGCTGCAGCGGCAGATTGCGATCGATTTGCGCTTTGCGGCTCCCCGGGAAGAGGGCTAAAATTTTTTCTTTACAAGGGATTGGAGGAGCGATCTGTTTTGCGAGCGGGTGACCCACATACTTGACCTTCAAATTCGTATTTGAAAAATAGCCTTTTTCAAAGGGAAACAAAGTGAGGAGAAGATCGAGGTTTTTGGCCATGGGGAAAATCCGTTTTTTCCCCCACGCCCAGACGGAGGGGCAGATAAAATGGATCAGCTTTCCTTGAAATCCCTTTTTTCTCAAAGAATTTTCCAGGCGCAAATGGAAGCCGGGATAGTCGATGAAGAGGACCGCTTTCGGATTGAGGGCTAAGATCTGATTGCGAATTTGATAAAAAGTCCGAATGAGTTGCGGCAGCGCTTTGAGAACGTCTAAAAATCCCATCACTTTGAGCGATTCCATGGGAAAATATTCTCGGATGGGCCATTTGCGCATATGAGGCCCTGCCACTGCGCCGATCTTCAGATCGGGGCGGAGGTTCAAAAGAGCTTCAATGAGTTTGGCCCCATGCAGATCTCCACTCATTTCTCCAGAGCAGATAAATAGATCGGTCATAGCCCCGATGCCACCAGCCAGTCGGCCCCTTTTTTGAAAATCTCTGGAGGAGTGCCGTGACCCATGTGACCAATCGAAGGGTAAATTTCAAGTTCCGCTCGGACGATTTTTCCTTTTTTCTCTTTTGTGAGCGCCATCACGAATTCAAAGCATTCTCTCGTCCCGACCCTTGTGTCGTCATTGCCGATGAAGAGTTTGATCTGTCGGTCGGAAAGGGCGCTTGCTAGGTGGACGAGATCGAGTCCATTCGCGGTTGCGTTTTCTTGCATGTCGCGAAATTCGCGGATCATCCGCAAAGCGGTGAGGGGAGCAAAACCGACAATCGATCGAAACCTCGGATCGATCGCAGCGACGTGGGCTGCGATAAAAGCGCCTCGAGAAAGGCCTGAGATGGCCATTTTTTCAGGGGTTACGAATTTTTCCCGAACTGCGAAGTCAATCCCCTTTTGAACATCCTCTAAAAAAGGGCGGACCCGATCGATCCCCCTTTCCATCTCCTCTGCCCAGACTCTCATCGCATCTTTGGCGGGCAAATCGTTTTCGTGTGCCGGGAGAGTCATCGAAAATACCCGGATCATTTTTCCTTGCAAGAACTGGACCGGCTGATTGAAAGGATCGAGGGTGAGACTATCAGGGCCCGAAATGGCAAAATAAAAAAGGGTGGGGAGGGGGCCGAGATCGAGAGGAGGCCCTACGTGATAGAGAGTGACATCGGGCGCAACGTGGAGGGCGGAGCACCTGGTTTTCACGGGGGTTTTCACTGAGGTGCATCCCTTGTTCGGCGCCGCCTCCGTCTTCTTTTTCGGGCATGAGTCGTCGGTTCAGCGCTGCTGCCGCTCTCTTGGACAAATGAGGCCTCTGTCCAGACGGTGTAATTGGGCAAAAGGGCGCTATTTTGCGCGGCGCGCAGTTTGAGCAAATAGAGGGCCATGGGAAAAAGGGGGTCTTTGGAAGGGCGAAGGCGCCTGGGAGGCCCATCCAGTGGGATCAGGCGGAATTGAGAGGCGAGGACAAAGCCCATGATTCCGCGCATTCTTCGAGGGATGCTGAAAAAGGGGTTGAAGACAAAATCGATCGTCCGGTGGGCCATTTCGGCAATTTGACCCAGATGTGGTGGCCTCTCCTCTTTTTTGGTTCGCTCTTTGACAAATGCTTCAAATAGCGGGAAAATCAGCACGCTGAGTAGGAGTGAGCGGTCGAGCGCCCCATTTTTTTTCACAGTATCGTCGATCACTTCCAAAAGCTGCAGCGTCTCGTTATTCGGAGCTCCTAGGTGATTTGAAAGGGGAGGGGAGAGCGGTTTTAATAGCCCGTATTCGTTGAGAAGGTGGAAAAACGGCTTTGAGGCCCCCGATTCGAGCATTCGCAAGAGCTCTTCAAAAATACGGCTCGGCGAACTTTTTAAAATTTCTCCTTTGCAGTTCAAAAGGGCTTCCAAAGTGGGGCGATCAATTTCAAAATTGAACCGCGCGCAAAATTTGATCAGCCGGATCATTCGGACAGGATCTTGGATGAAGCGGACATCGGGTTTGCCGATCGCGCGCAAAACCCGCCGATCTATGTCCAGATAACCCTCGACATAATCGATCACCTTTTGGCTCTCCGGATCGTAAAAGAGGCCGTTGATCGTAAAATCCCTTCGCAAAACGTCTTGCTCTTCTGTCCCCCACTCATTGTCCCGGACAATGAGCCCCGCCTCTTCGGTCGCCCCCGCCCGAAACGTGGAGACCTCAATGACCTTTTTCCCAAAACGGATGTGGGCAAGGCGAAAACGGCGCCCAATCAAAATGGCATTCCGAAATAGCGCCTTCACCTCCTCGGGCCTCGCCGAAGTGGAAACGTCAAAATCCTTCGGCTTTTGCTTGAGGAGCAAATCGCGCACCCCCCCGCCAACCAAATAGGCGGTATGACCCGCTTGTCTCAGCTTTTGGATCACGTAGAAAGCGTGAGTATCTATTTGATCTGGAGCGATTTGGTGCTCTTGAACAGGATATATTTTTGGTTGCAACTTTCTCCACTCTAAAACCTCGCAGACTATAGGATCACTCTTAAATAGTCAATCCTATTCACAAAATAGGGGGGCTAGTGTATGGGGAGGGTATGGAGTTGAGAAAGTTCCTTCTATGGGCCACTCTTGGCATTGCCATTGCCGTTTTTAGTGGGGCCGCTGTTTTTCAAGAGGTTCGAAGGGCCACTCCGCTTGCAATGAATATGCAAGGGTTTCCGACGATGGGGCCATCCACCGCTCCAATAGAAGTGGTTTTGATTGAGGATTTTCAGTGCAGAAACTGCAGGGCATTTAGCCACAAAGTGCTCCCCCAGCTCCAAAAACAGTATGTGAAGGGGGGGAAGGTCCGTTTTATTCTCGTGCCGGTCTCCTTTTTAGCGGGCTCCCAACTGATTGCGAATGCGGTTTTAGAGGTATATGTGCAAAATCCAAAGGCCTTTTTCCCCTATTTGAAAGAGGTGCTCGCCTTCGAAGGGGATCTCAGAATAGCGGATCTGATGAGACTTGCTCGGAGGGTCAACGGAATCAACTTGGCCAAGTTGCAAAGCTGTATTGAAAAAGGGTGTCATCAACCGGAGCTGCAAAAAAATCTCTCTTGGGCGCAAGGAGTGATGGGGAGTCAATTTCGGACTCCAGCCCTCTACGTCAATGGCAATGTCGGTTCCACCTATTCATTTGAGGCAATTCAATATCAAATCGATTCGGTTTTGGGGAAACAATGAAATGGGTGATCGCAAATCGGCTCTATATCGCCTGGACGATTGCTCTCGTCTCCGTTTTAGGAAGCCTCTATTTTGGCGAAGTGCTCCGCTTTGAGCCTTGCCGCCTTTGCTGGTATCAAAGAATTGCTATGTTCCCACTCGTTCTTTTTTTAGGGGTTGCCTTTTACAAAAATGAGTCGAAAGTGGCCCGCTATTGCTTGCCCTTGGTTTTTTTGGGCGCGCTTTTGGCCCTCTATCAATCGGCAAGCGCCCTCTTCCCAAGCATCCAACTCACAGCTTTTTGCAGCGAGTCATCCCCCTGTACAAGCATGGGATTTGCCCCCTACTTGAGCCTGATCGCCTTCTCTTCGATCGGTACTCTCATTTTCAAGGATTATTAACCCGGCAGGCAAATAGGTAACAACTAGCTTGCTGCGGCCTTCTCATATCAATCCTCCTCGGGGGCCAATAGTTTTACTATTGACCCCGCTCGGTCGGACCGCTGCGCTTTGATCTGACTTTCACACCCCTTCCGACGAAGCGTCGTTGAGGACCCCGTGTTGCCTCGCTGGCGCTATTTGTCACCTATTTGCATGCCGGGTTAATAGCTTCTGAGTCATCAGCGATATGGTACCAATTTTCTGCTCTGATTGAATCTGTCATCTTCGTCGAATGTTTATTCAGACTGACAAGAGTCGCTTTTCTCGGCTTTAAATCTTTTGCAACCTGTTTCAATGATTCAATATGTTGCGAACCGGGTTCTTTAGTCCACTTGATTTCATAGAGATCTCTATAAATCCCCCAATCAATCACAAGATCTACCTCTACCCCCCCTATACTCCTATAGAAATAGAGTTCAGGTCGCGGAGCCAATAAAGAGATCCGCTTGAGCGCTTCGATAATGACCATGTTTTCAAAAATATGACCAATAAATGGTGAATTCACTAACTGCTCAGAGGTTCGGATCCCCAATAAATAGGTAAGCAATCCTACATCCACAAAATAAATTTTTGGAGATTTAATAAATCGTTTTGTTCGATTAGAATAATATGGACGTAATAAATAGATGACATAGGTTGCTTCCAAAATCTCCAGCCATTCTTTGATTGTAGGTTGCGTTAAACCCATCTCCTTTGAAATTTCAGAAATATTCAACAACTGTCCCGAACGGGCGGCAAGAAGTTTTATAAATCTTTGAAAATTGGCGATCTGAATTGCCGGTCTTATGAGGCGAACATCCCGATTAATGTAAGTCATCAGGTAAGAATCGATCCAGCGCGATGCATCGACATTTGTCGTTACAATTTCAGGGAAAAATCCTGAACACATTCTTTCAATGAGCTCAGAGTAATCGGGCGATTTTGATGTGATTTCTTGCCAACTCAACGGATAAATCTCAAAAATTGCAATTCGACCAGCCAAAGATTCTGATACCCCTTTCATAAGAGGGAAAATTTGCGATCCAGTCAAAAGGAACTGCCCCATTTTTTTCCGGTCTTTATCGATAAGTAATTTAATGTGGCGCAAGATTTCGGGCGCATATTGGATTTCATCGACAATTAGGGGAGGCGGATGATTTTCAAAAAACAGAGCGGCATCCTCTTTGATTTGTTCTAAGTCACTAAAGGAATCTAGAGTTGTGAAATGGTATTCGGGAACAACATGCTGAAGAAGCGTTGTCTTTCCCGCCTGGCGACACCCCGTGATCAATATCGATGGAAAAGTTTTGATCGCTTTCCTGAGGGGGGGAGCCACTGCCCTATCTATAAACATAAGGCCATTGTCGCAGATTTAAATGGATTTTTCAAGCTCCAGGTTTATAAAATCCATTTCTTGTTGCAACTGGTTGATTTTTAGTTAGATGTGATTTTTAAGAGATCGAGTACGGGGTTTGCCCACTACTTGAGCCTGATCGCTTTCTCTTCGATTGGCACTCTCATTTTCAAAGATTAGGAAGAACAAACTCTCAAGCTTTAGGATGAACTCGCTCCCAAATTGCCCAATAGGTCTCGCCATAATAGCGATTAGTCCTATCCAAGTAAAGAGCCACCGAAAGTGGAGTTGGCTTAGAGACTCCTATACCGCACATACGTAAAACTTTCTCTGGTGCTTCATCGGAATTTTCATTTTTTCTCAGCCTTTCATAGATCTCTTTTAAACGATCGCGCCCGGAAAATGCACCAGAGTTCGAAAGTACCTTTACTATTTCACGAAGTCTTAGATTTAGATTTTCCTCACTGTCAAATTTATATGCTCGTAGGGAGGATATCCGATTCCAAGCAAACTTTCCCTGCCACCTAGAAAGACCGGAAGTAAGTGGTTCAAGCATATCTTTAAGGGATGGATTGATAACTGCTGCCATTTTTAACTCCTCTGAATTATCCTTTTCTAACTTTTTGCTATTCAGTGCGGGCGGAAGTTGTACCAGATAGTTATTTTATACGCAAATGTTAAAAATTCAGGACGCCTGCAAAGTGGGGGCATAAACTAAAAAAAAAGAATCCATTTTGGAAAAAATAAAAAAAGAGTTACCCTCTTTCCTTTGAAAGATTTACAGGGATAAGTTTTATATGGCAAAGCTCTATTTTCGCCACGGAACGGTAGGCAGTGCAAAAACGCTCAACTTGCTTGCGGTTGCCCACAATTACCGGCAGCAGGGGAAGAAAATCATCCTCATGAAACCCGACCTCGACACCCGCTTTGGAAAAGAGCGGATCAAATCGCGCGCGGGTCTTGAAATGGAGGCGGATCTTCTGATTGTCGATGAAAATTCTTTGAAAGGGGTCGACTATTCGGGGGTGAGCTGCATTTTAGTCGATGAGGTGCAATTTTTAATTGCGAAAGTGATCGATGAATTGAGGCGCATCGCTCTCGATTTTGACATTCCAGTTCTTTGTTATGGTCTTCGCACCGATTTCAAATCGACTCTTTTTGAGGGGTCAAGAAGACTTTTGGAACTTGCCGATTCCATTGAGGAGGTGAAAGCCACTTGCCACTATTGCAATCGGAAATCGATTATGAATTTAAAACATGTCAACGGACTTGCCACTTCGGAAGGCCCTTCAGTCGAGCTCGGTGCGGAAGAAAAATACTTCCCCACTTGCTACAAGTGCTATCGAAGAGAAATTGATAAGGCCAAAATTGCTAGACTCCGGGCGGCGAAAGAATTGAATCCTTGTTGAGCTCGAAAAAAGCTTCCTTCCAGTAGTAGTGATCGAAAAGATTTTCTGCCGATTTGCCCAAAATCAGGTGGGCGATGTAGAGCGCTTCCACAGAGGAGAGGCCCCTCTCTGGATCGGGACAGTGGGTTTGGCGGCGCGGATAGGCCGTTTTATAGATCGGCGGCAAGGAGCGCGCCTCCAATTTTTGCGGGAGCATTTTTTCCATCACTTGGGCCAGTCGCCAGGTGCCATCGATGAGAAAAAGGCCCCGGTTGCAATCGGCAACGCTCAAGGGGGGAGCGCCCACTTTGAGAAGAAGATATTGCGTAAGATCGGGCAAAGAGTCTTTCGGATAGGTGTAGAAGGCGAGATTGGGGTGGGTTTCTAACATTCGCAAGGAGCATTTCTTTAGATTTTCCCGTTGGTGGCGCAAGATGACTGTTTTCATAGGAAAATTTTCGCTTCGGTGACTTGGAGAAGTTTTTTGGGGATTTCGTAGAGAAAGCGAGAAGGGGTTGTCGGGTGGACTTTTCCCATCTTCATTCGGGTTCTCGCCATACTTAAAATGAGCTGTTTTTGCGCCCGGGTGATCCCGACGTAAAAGAGGCGCCTTTCCTCTTCGAGTCCCGTTTCGACCATGCTCTTTTCGTGCGGCAAAATCCCATCTTCTAAACAGGCGAGCATGCAGATCGGAAATTCGAGTCCCTTCGCGCTGTGGAGCGTCATCAGGTGCACTTTGTTGTCGGAAAAAGATTGTTCTACTTGCACTTTCGATCGATTCAAAGTGGAATTGGCGATAAAATCTTGAAGCGTCTCTCCTTTCGCTTCGGCGAGTGCATTGATGCACTCTTGCACGTTTTCCCATTTGAAAAGGCGCATTTTTTCCGATTTTACCTCCTCCTCAATGGCTTTTTTGTAGTTGATCTTTTCAATGAGCCACGCGAGAGCCTCATGGGAGGGCGACGTTTCAAAGCGGAGAGTGGCCTCTTCGATGAGCTCAGTAAAGGCGCGCACCGCTTTTTTCTCCTCTTTTTTTAAAAGTTCCCAAAGGGAAATTTTTTCGGAGCGGTTTTTTTGCGTCAGCTGGTCGAGATAGGCGTCGGAAATGCCCCTTCTCGGGACATTGATGATCCTCAAAAGGGCCTCTTGATCGAGCGGATTGGCGATGACGCGCATGTAGGCAAATAGATCTTTGATCTCGGCCCTTTCTGAAAATTCGAGCCCTCCAAAAATCTCATAGGGAATTCCCCGCATCCACTTCCCTTCCCTATTTTGCCAAGAGGCTTGCATCAATTGCACTTCAAATTGTCTCGAAAGGGCATTGGATCGGTAGAGGATCGCCATGTCGCGCCATTCAAACCCTTCCGTTTTGTAGCGGATAAGCCTTTGAACGATCGCCGCGGCCTCATCGACATCGGTCGGCGCGTTGAAAATTTCAATCGGCGTAAATTGGTTTGATGCGCTCCAAAGGCTTTTCGCATGACGCGTTCGGTTGTTTTTGATCACCGCATTGGCCGCCTCGAGAATGGTCGGAGTCGAACGGTAATTTTGCTCCAGCTTGATCACCTGATCAGCCCGAAATTGCAAAATGTTTTTCACGTCGGCCCCGCGCCAACCGTAAATCGATTGATCGTCATCGCCCACAACAAAAAGGTTTTGATACTTTTTTGCGAGAAGTTCTGCCAGCCGAAATTGCGCCGGATTTGTATCTTGATATTCGTCGATCATCACATATTGGAATCGATCCTGCACCTTTTCGAGCACCTTTGGATGCTCTTCAAATAGCCGAATGGTCAAAGAAATAAGACTGTCAAAACTGACCGCGTTGTAAGCTCTCAAGGAGGACTGGAGGCGCAAATAGAGATTCTTGGAAAAGGTGTCGTGCCAGGTGGTGTTGTCCCCTTCTGAAAGGCCCTGATTGGCCGCATCTGCCAAGGCGGCCCGTGTCGGGGCGAGCGACGGCAACGGCCCCTCATGGCCCAGCATTTCGCGGGTCAGCTGCTGGATCAGCCGCTCAATATCCCTCTCGTCGTAGAGGCTAAACTCCCGGGTGAACCCCAGTTTTTCGATCTCTTTGCGCAAAATTTGCATGCAAAAACTGTGGAATGTAGAGAGAGTGACCCGCTTGCCCACCTCCCGGGTCAGCCCCACCACTCGATGACGCATTTCGGCTGCCGCCTTATTGGTAAAGGTGAGCCCTAAAATCGCCTCGGGTTCCACCCCGAGGTCGAGCAGATGGGCAATCCGATGGACGATGACCCCAGTCTTGCCGCTCCCCGCCCCCGCGAGGACGAGGATCCGCCCTCGGATCGTCTCTACAGCTTTTTTTTGATTGGGGTTTAATTGCATTGGAGCAAAGAGACAATCTCGTCTCGGATCTGATTTATATTGGCCCCCTTCGCACACTGTCTTGGGATGACATTGAGCTCAAAGTCGGGGAGTCGGGGGTACGTTTGCCGGTAGGCCTCCCTCACGAGCCGCTTAAAGCGGTTGCGCTCAGGAGATGAGCCATAACGGGTCGGCGCACTGATCCCGAGTCGCCCCTTTTTCGCAGGGCGATAGTCGAGGCAAAGGTAGCGACCTACAAGCCGCTTTCCCTCTTTGGCTACTTTGAAAAAATCGGACCTTTTCAATAAACGGCTCCCTTTGGGGAAATTTAAGCGGCAAGGCGCTTCCGCCCCGCCCTGCGGCGTCGGTTGATCACTTTTCGCCCCGATTGGGTCTTCATTCGGGCCCGAAAGCCAAACTTCTTCTTTCTTCTCGTCTTGCTGGGTTGATAGGTTCTTTTCATAGTCCATCCGCATCTTTAAAAAATGATTTTGGACTGAGTTTATCCTAGGGGGACACTTATGTTCAAGCTTGAAGAGTTTTGCGGGCTGGCTCTTGAAGATAAATGTGCTTGTGGTGTATAACGATAGCCTTTGAAGATGAGGAAAAATAGATGAAATTTAGAGCTTCTATCAAAGCTGATCCTTCCAAAGGGGACATAGTCGTCCGCAGACGAGGAAGGGTTTACGTCATTAATAAAAAAGACCCCAACCGCAAGCAGCGCCAAAAAGGGCCTGCTCGTAAGAAATAAGAGGAACAATGGCCAAGAAATCGCAAGTTGCAAGACAGAAAAAACGGGAACGGATGGTAAAAAATAAGTGGGATAAACGAAAAGCCCTCAAAGAGACCATTCTCGACATGACTAAAACAATCGATGAGAGGCTCGCCGCTGTCGACACCCTCAATAAAATGCCAAAAAATTCCTCTAAAACCCGCCTGCGCAATCGATGCCAGTTCACCGGACGCTCGCGCGGCTTCCTCAGAAAGTTCAAGCTCTCTCGCCTCTGTTTTCGAGAGATGGCAAGCCAAGGGCTCATCCCCGGCATCGTCAAGGCTTCCTGGTAAAATTCATGGGCCCCTTTTCAAGTCTCAAAGAGTCTCTAGTTTCAGGGTCTCTTTAAGGGGTTTCCAGTCCGTTAGGTCCTCGTGCCAGACGAAGGTGGACGGTTGGATTGTCCCCGACTTCCACGCTGCGGTGAGAGCCTCTTTGCTCATGGGACCTTGCCGCTCGTGTGAGGGGTTTAGGTAGTACCAAAATTTATCGGTAGGGCCATCGATGACAAAGACCGGCTCTTTTGCGGCTACGGGTTCCTTCGCTCTTTTTCGCGGACCTGGAGCAAAAAAGATGGCAAAAATGCCAAAAATCCCAAATAGAATCCCGAGTGCAAACCAAAGATAGGGGTTTTTGCCCCTCTTATAGGCGACATAGGCCGATACGCTTCCCATCAAAAAGGCGCTGATGAGCATGAGTGGGCTAAAATTGATTGGCATTTCCTCAATCCTTTTTCTACAAGGATATCCGATTTGTGGAAAAGTTTCCAATAGTGATATACTGAAGATCAAATGGGGCGAATACCTATGTATGACCAATTAAAAAATATGGATGCAAAAGAGATCGAGCTTCCCGAAACCGTTTTCATTCGAGATATCGATACCCGTGTTTTTCAAGCCATCGCATTGCAGTGTTTATCAAAAATCGAGGGGATTGGCCTTTTGGAAGGGAGTTTTTTCGACAGTCTTTTGGGGCGCGAAACCGACCGGATTAAGGGGATTCACGTCGAACAAGATCAGACGAGTCATTCGGTTGAAATCAGAGTCGAAATCCGGATCCAATACGGAGCCAACATTCCCGAAAAAGCCGAAGAAGTGCAGGAAAAGCTGGTCGAGGAGATCAGCAAATGGTCTGGCCTTCACGTCTCTTCAGTGCATGTCATTTTCAAAGATCTGATCTTGCCTGAATTGGAGATGCCAAAACTTGTACCACCTGAATTTGAGAGGGTATTTTGATCTCTTTTCGCGGAGCACTTTCCTCTTTTTTACACCTCTTTGTCGTGTTTTGCTTTTTCGGGATCGGCCTTTTTTTTGCCGCCCTTCCCCACTTGCCATTGACGCGGATGCAGATCGTCCAGGCCCTTTCCAACCGACCCGAGCAGTGCGTTCAAATTGGCTTTGGCTTTTTCTTCATCAGCCTCATCTTCTTTTTGGGCTTTTTCCTCCTCAACCGAGGAAAGTATTTGGTCATTCGGATGGGCGTTTCGGCCGATCTCAAGATCATCCGCCACGCAGTGGAAGAGTGCTTTGCAAGACAATTCCCGCAAAAAATTTCTTTGAAAGGGGTCGAAGTGGGCCCTAAACAACAGCTCGGGCTCGTCGTGGGCCTCGCCCCGACAGACGAGGCCTTGAGAGAAGAGCTTTTTGTCGCAGTTGAAAAAGAGCTCAGCTTTCTCTTACAAAATCGATTCGGCTACTCGAAATCGTTCCATCTCATCGTCAAGCAGTGAGCCCTTAAGAACTGGGTTCACTTTATCCTCCCAGACACTCGCGATTCCCTTTCGGTGTAAGGACCCACCTCGACTTTGTGCAATTTTATGACTGGCTTCGCTAGCGGGTGATAGCTACAAGATCGGAGCAGATCAAGGGGGGGGTGACAACTATTTTCTTAGCGTTGTAAAATGCTCCTCCATGACGTAAACCCGTTTCATTTAAGCAACAAAGGAGGTTGTTATGACAATATGGATAAGAGAGGATATCAGATTAACCGCGCCGCTAGCCTTCGAAGATCAGGCCAAAAATGTAGTTGTTTTAGGGAAATTAACTTCTGATTTTGATGTATCTTTTAAAGTTAAGAATTTGATTGTTTTTGGTGGAATTGTCTCCACAAAAAATGTTACCTTAAACACTACAGCTGATTTTTTTAATTCTGGTTCGATCAACGGTTATAATGTACGTATTGTGTCTGATGCTAACATATACAATGGCCTTGATGATCGGGCCATTGAGAAAATAAGAGCTTTAGGCATTGACTTAGGTTTAACTCCTCGTATACCAGATGTGATAGAACAAAAAACAGAAGACAAATAGCCTCCAAGCTTTAGCTTATTTGCATGCCGAGTTAATGGCGTAGTGACAACGATCTTTAACTGCTCTCTTTTTTTCCCCTGCCTGAGGAAGTTTTAAAACAAGAGAGAATTATGCAAAAAAGGAAAATGCCGAGATAAAACCAAGCCAGGGGGACCTGTGTTGTTATCCCGAGCAAAGAGGCGATCAGGCTCATGATTGTAACTCCGCCAATTGCCCAAAACCCAAAAACTGCACTAGAGGTCCCCGCAGATTTGGAAAATAGGCTGACGCTCAGCGCCATCATATTCGGATAGATCAGGCCGCAAAAACAAAACAAGAAAAAGATCGGAATGATAAGAATATAGAGATTGGGCTGAATGAGAAGTCCCACCAGGAGAAGCAGAAGAGAGATACAGACGGTTGTAATAAGGCTAAAAAGGATGATTTTTAGCGTGTTGAAATGGTGTACAAGCCAAAAATTCAACAGATTGCCTAGAAAATAACCAGTTCCCAGCAACAGCGCAATATGTCCATAAGCAATCGCTGAATAATGGAGCGTCCCTTGGATCAAAAAAGGGGCAATCACGTTGAAGACAACAAGGGCCGCATAGACCAAAGAGGCAATCACTCCCCACCTGATAAACTGAGGATGAATCACAATGCTCCAAACCGTTTTTGCGATCTCGCGAAGATGGATCGGTTTTAGATCAAAATGGGTTTCAGGCAGAACGATCAGAGCATAGACAAAAGTGAAAAGGGCATAGAGGAAAAAGAAAGCAAAATTGGCCTGCCAACCAAAGTATTCTTGCAAATACCCTCCAATAAAAGGACCGATAATCGGACCTATTGCCCAACTTAGCGATATAAATGTCATCGCCTTCACACGGGGAAGTCCAGAAAAACAATCGGCGACCATTGCGCGGCAAATAACGCCGCAACCGCCAATCGAACACCCTTGCAAAAATCGATAGAAAATGAGCATCTCAATACTTGAAGAGAATATCGCAAAAAGACTGGCAAGTGTATACACAGTCCCGCCCCCTACAAAAATTTTTCTCCTCCCCAAACTATCTGACAAAGTGCCTAATAAAAGTTGGGCAATCGCATATCCCAGCATGTAAAACCCAATCGTGAATTGTACCTCATGCCTTGGGACGTGAAAAAAACGGGCAATCGCTGGCAAAGAAGGGACATAAAGATCAATACTCGACCCCATCAAAAAGGGGACCAAGAAAAGCAGGACAAAAATATGCTTTTTTTGCCTTGAAGAAATTGCAGTTGTCACATTTTTACAGTAAAATACTATTGTCCATTTTTTCAAGTTCGTTTACGATCCTTTGCCTTTTGAAGGAGGTTCTATGGCACCACTCTCGATAAATTCTCTCGATGGCAGTCAATATCAAAGCGTCCCAGTGTGCGAGGAGGGTGAGGAGGCGCACCTTCAGCAAGAAATTGAGCGAATGAAAATTCTTTTTCCCAAAGCTATTGCAAAGCGGTTTGGGGGATATGAAAAGATTGCACAGCTTCCCGTCCTGGAGCTCCCGTACCGCTTGATCGATCGGATACTCTATGTTCAAAATGCTGATGGATCAAGGAAGGTAATTGGGGAACCATCGCAGCGTTTAAATCAAACATGGATTGTCATCCAACCCGAATGGATGTCTCACGATCAGATGCGCGGAATCGATCTATTTGGTCGGCCTTTCATTGCCAAAAAAGAGGAGATGAAAATGCGTTTTGAAGATGTCGACAACGGGAGCGTAACATACCAGCCAATACCCTATGTATCTGAGGTCCATCCCGGACAAAAAGGGGGGAAAGATCTCCGTCTTCCCGTGAACAAAGAGTGGACTGCGAAGGATTGGGGAAGTTCTTGCGCTATTCTCTAGCAGCTACGGTGTATACTGCTCCCGTCCAAAAAGTGTGAATCTGCCGACGTCGGACAGCCACTGAATTTGAGACCTACCTGCATCGCTCAACTTATTCAAGTTGAGCTGCTTCGGTGTCGGCAAAGCCTGGCTCAAATTCAGGGCGCCTCCTTGGCATTTTTCACTCTTTTTGAACGGTCGCAGTGTAAATACAAAATTTGATAGTCCCTTAGACTGGGACGTCTAGTTCGGTACCATTGCCAAGATTAGGTTGAATTTCTCCTTTTACGCAAAAGGAGCACGTTGTGAAGATATTGATTGCTACGAGTCCAAGTCCCGTTGCAATACCCCATAGGGCAAGCGCCTCTTCATTGGAAAAATCCTTGTCGGAGTAAATTGCATTTATACCAGCGCGAGCTGAGAGTGCGCTTGCAAAAAAACCAACGCCATTACTGAGGAAAGTTCCTAGATTAAAAGTTCCTGCAGGATCAAAACAGGACTTTACTCGTTCAGAGGAACACCGATTAAAGACAGTCGATGAAAACTTTTCTATGACCATTTTTACTATTTTGTGGGAAAATCCAGCGAAAACGCCAAATAAAGCTGAGCCAGGGGATCCAATAGAACTTTTTAAAATTGCCCCTGAGGCTACGCAAACGGCTGCCGGTAGCCCTATTGATACAAGGCGCGCACCTGATAGATATAAATTTCTTGAGGTCTCTGCTGAGATTGACATAAAAAATTCCTTTGTAATTTTGCTGATCATCATACACTGATGTGTTTATTAATATAAATGAAACAAAAAAGAATGTTATAAAACAATTACTTTAGATTAGATGCAACTAGACCTGTTTGTGTTGCCAATTGAGGAGTAAATTGAGATCTTTTTCTGTGATTCCAGAAACAGAACGGATCTCCTCTTCACTTGCTTTTTTGAGCTTTTTTACGCTCCCAAATTTTTGCCCCCTCCAACATCGGTTGGGGTGACATTACAACTTTGGCCTTTGCGGTTTTTGATCTTGACACTTCAGGCCACTATACTATATACCCAACATGGTTCAAAATTTGGTTTTTGACTGCGTCGGCATCCCCATCTTTGAAGTCGCCTGCATCACCCAACTTGTTCAAGTTGGGTTGCTTCGGCGGCGCTTCGCTTCTTCAAATATGTGGCGCCGACTTTGTCAAATTCCCAAATTTTGAACCACGTTGGGTATACTTCACTCATCGAGAGTTCTTCATTGGAGGGTTATGCGTCTGATTTTTCTCATTCTATTCACCAGCATTACGAGGACTGTTTTATCGTCACCTTTTATTTGGGTGGCTAATTTCACTGGTAATACTGTATCGGTCATTGATGCGGCAACGAATCAATTAGTGACTCTCATTAGTCAAAGCGAGGGAATGTTTGACGGCCCATACTCTCTCGCGTTTACTCCCGATGGAAGTTTTGCTTATGTAGGGAATAATATTGGTGATACCGTCAGTGTTATCAATACTACAACATTCCAATTGGTGACTCTCATCCCATTGAGCGGTGCTCTAAATAATGTAGTCGATGTTGAGGTCAGCCCGGCAGGTGATCTTGTTATGACCGCAAATTCCAACTCCGGTAGAGTGAGCGTGATCAGTACAGCAACCAATACGGAGATTGCTACTCTTACCACGCACTTGGGGAGTCCTCAATGGATTGCTTTTTCGGCTGATGGCACTCTTGCCTATGTAACAAACGGTGGACTTGGTAATATTGCCGTAATCAACACTGCAGCATTGACCGTTTCCCAGCCATCCGGGTTAGGTCTTGGGAGTATGGTCTATCCATATTCAATTGCTATAGCTCCAAATGGTGAATATGCTTACGTGACCAGCAGCGATATCGGTTTAGTTTACATTGTGAATCTACTCAACAATACTGTTTCGGGATCTATTCCAATCGTTACCACACCCGGGCAGGTGGTTTTTGCTTCAGATGGCGCGACCGCTTATGTAGCTGATAATATTAATATTTCAGTAATCAATACCTCGAATCAGTCTGTGACGCAAATTACAGCAGGAATTAACGCTGCACTTTTCTTGGCTATATCATCTTCGCAAAGACTTTATGCGACCAATCAAGGAACTGATGATGTGGCCGTTTTTTCAACAGTGACATTGGGTTTACTGGATACCATTACAACTGCCGAGGGAAGCTTTAATGATCCCTTGTTTATTCGCTTCCAACCAGAACCCGCCGCTTCTACGGGACAAAGGCCTTTTCAAAGGCCTTTAAACCGCAGGCCGAGGTAAGGGATCGTCTACAAAGTGAGGGTCTGTCATAGAACAACTTCTAAAAATCAAAGCGGCCCGTTATAGTAAGCCCATGAAAATAGAGACCCGAAGATGAGGAGGACGTTCCGGCTAGGGTGTCGTCCAATAATTTGCGAATCATGTTTTGATTCCACATGTAAGTGAAATCATAGGATGCGGAAAAGTCGAGATGGTAAAGACGCTCATAAAGATAAGTCCCCCAGCCAAGCCCAAGTCCAAGTTCTGCCATTGGGCTTAGACAATCGTAATCTCTTAAGAATGTCTTATAAGGGCCCGCGTTAAAAGCTCTGGATGCGCGATCTTCTGAATGGCTCACTTTTATGAATTGAGTGTAAAGAAGACTGGCTGCTAAATCTGCCTCAAATCTTAACCCGTAACAAAGAAGACAATAAGCATCAGCCCCAAATTTAGGTCCAATCCCCCATGAACGGCTATAGTTTCGCGAACCAATCGGTTGAGGGGGCACTCCTGCAGAAAGCGAGGAGACAAAAGCTGCAGCTGGCTGAGTCATTTTGAGAATCAGTTTCTGCCTGATAAATGCGAGACGAAGCCCTCCATAAGGATTAACAACCAAACAAGGACCTTCATAAAAAGGGCGGCTTGCACAAAGATCTGCCAGATCGAGCGCATAATGCCATTTTGATGCAATTGCTGTTGCGGAGAGAGCTTGGCCAACCGATGTCCCATTTAAAAACCAATCTGCTACTAGCAAAACAGGAGTTCCGCTCAAAGCTGTGCTGGTCCCTGCAGTGCGGTCATTTGTGGGTGCTGAAATATGAGTTGTATTTGTCCCTCTAAGCCACGTGTATTCCGCATTCATTGACCAACTGTGATTTCCAACAAATCCAAGACCCAATTTAAAGCCCGGCTTATAATCAAAATTTTGATAGTAGGTGTATGTTTGAGTTGCAAAGAATACATTGGCCGCATTCAAAACTCCATTGGAAGCAATTGCCAGTCCTTCCTCTCCGCCAAACCAGTATAAAAGTGATGCATCAGCAAAGAATGCAACTTGAAATGGGCTGCACCTGATTTGAAATTCCCTGCCGCAAACATCCCAAATTGCAGGCACATTATAAGCTGGACCATATTGGCAGCATAAAGGCTCGCCTTGCATCCAAGAACAAGTGGTGGGATCAGGGGTGGGACACGAGATGTCTGAGGTGCAAGGCTCAGCTTCGCATGGAGTGATTTGTTCTGGGACAACGTCTTGTTCTGAAACAACATCCGCAGCCATCCCAGAAACCAGTAAGAATATAAAGAGATTCATCTTCACAGATACACCCGATATGTCTTTCGGGATAACAGATTTTTGATTAATCATCTATACACTTTTTCAAGTGGAGTTATTTTCGTTGCCAATTGAGAAGTAAATTGAGATCTTTTTCTGTGATTCCAGAAACGGAACGGATCTCCTCTTCACTTGCTTTTTTGAGCTTTTTTACGCTCCCAAATTTTTGCAAAAGTCTTTTTTTCTTGATCGGCCCAATTCCAGGAAGATCGTCGAGTTCACTTGCAATCGTTCTTCTCGCTCTTCGTTTTCGGTGAAATTCGATCGCCTGTTTGTGCGCCTCATCGCGCACCCTTTGGAGGAGGAAGAGGAGGGGAGAGCGCGGATCGATCAGAAAGGGATCTTTTCGATAGGGGACGTAGATCTTTTCTTGCGTGAGCCCCTTATCGTGCCGCGCCTCTTCTTTTGTGAGAGCGATCACATCGATCGAGGCGATTTTTAGTTCCTCAAACACATCGAGCGCAATGTTGAGCTGCCCCCTCCCTCCATCGACAATGAGAAGATCGCAAAAATCGTTTTTCTCTTTTTGTCTTGTAAAGTGGCGCAAAAGCACCTCTCTCATCGCCGTATAGTCATCCGCTGTTTTTTGCCCCTTGATTTTGAAAAGGCGCATTTTCGATTTCTCTTTTTCTCCATCGACAAAAGAGACAAGACTTGCCACCGGATCGCTTCCCGAAATGTTCGAAGTGTCAAAACACTCGATCCGCTTCGGAAAACGGGTGAGCTGCAGCGTCTCTTGCAGATCAAGGAGTCTCTTTTCCTTTAAACTGCGCGCATCTTGCTCTTTCATAAAAAGGGCTTTTGCATTGCGCCTGGCCATTTCGATTAAATCCCTCTTCTTCCCCTTTTGCGGCGCGTGAAGTGCACATTGAATCAGCTCTTCTACATCGCCTTGTTGGGGCAAAGCGTCTGGAATCAAAATCTCTTTCGGCAACTTTTCCTTGCCCTTATAGTGCTGCAAGAGAAATGATTCGACAATTTCCTCATCCTCCGATGCAATGCGCGTAAAACTAAAATGTTCCGATCCGATCAATTTCCCCTCTCGAAAAAATAAGAGGGCCACCATCACCGCATCTGCCTCTCGATAAAGCCCTAGTGCATCGCAGCTCATCGCCGCAATCTGATCCACATGTTGCGCCTCTGTCACATGCTCAATTTGCTGAATCATTCGCAAGTAGCGATCTGCCTGCTCAAATTCAAGCACATCAGAGGCTGCCCTCATCTGCTGTTTGAGATGCGCCAAAACGTCTTTGTCCTGCCCGCGCAAAAGGCGAATCGCCGACTCGACATGCTCCGCATAGTTTTTTTCTGTGCATTTGCCAACGCATGGGGCAATACAGCGCTTCATGTCGTATAGAAGACAGGGCCTTGTCCTTTGCATCAATTCCGCATCGGAACAGACCCGCAGTGGAAAAAGACGAGAAATCAGATCAAAAGTGGCCCTCGCCGCAAGGGCATTCGTATAGGGGCCAAAATAGATCCCCTCATTTTTCGCCCTTCCCTTATGGCGGACCAAGCGGATCATCGGCCATTTGTGTCTCGTCAACAGAAGACTCACAAATGTCTTATCGTCTTTCAATAGGATGTTGTATTTCGGAAGGTATTGCTTGATTAGATTGTTTTCTAAAATCAGCGCATCTTTTTCGGTTAGCGCCACAATCGGATCGATCGCCTCCACTTGCGCAATCAAATAGGGGACCATTGGCCGCCCATCACCCGACTCGGCAAAATATTGCTTGAGTCGCACCCTCAAATTCTTCGCTTTCCCCACATAAAGGACCATCCCATTTGCGTCTTTCATCAAATAGACCCCCGGCTCTTCGGGATAAAGGGCCAGCGTTTTCGGATCAAACCCCATCGAGTTTCTCGGATAGCTCTTTTAAGAGTAAAAGTTTGTGCTGAGCCTCCAGCGGTGTGAGGTTGAGTGGATCGATCTTTTGCAGTTCCTGGAAAAGAGGATGTTTTTGCGGCTCTTCGACAAAAAGAGAGAGCTGCGAAGTTTGACTCTGTTCGAGCTCTTCGAGCATCTTTTCCGCCCTCCGAATCGCCTTCTGCGGAATGCCCGCCAGCTTTGCCACGTGGATCCCATAACTCTTGTCTGTCCCGCCCCGCACAATCTTTCTCAAAAAAACAATCCCCGAGGGGGCCTCTTCTACTGCCGTTTGGAAATTGAGCGCATGGGAAAACTCGTTCTCGAGCTTGGTCAGCTCCCAGTAGTGGGTCGCAAAAAGGGTTTTGGCCATCTTCCGAGGCGTCGTCAATAGATACTCTGCCACCGCCCACGCAATCGATATGCCGTCGTAAGTGCTCGTCCCGCGCCCAATTTCATCGAGCAGCACGAGCGAGCGCGATGTCGCATTGTTGAGGATGTTTGCCGTCTCCGACATCTCCACCATGAATGTCGATTGCCCCCGCGCCAGATCGTCGCTTGCCCCAATGCGGGAAAACACCTTGTCAATCAGCCCAATGTGGGCCGATTTCGCAGGGACAAAAGAGCCCATTTGCGCAAGGATCGCAATGAGCGCCACCTGCCGAATATAGGTCGATTTTCCCGCCATGTTCGGCCCCGTGATCAACATCAATTGCTTCTCAGCATCCAGATGAGTGTCATTCGGAATGAACGCCGCTTTTCCAATCGCCTTCTCAATCACCGGATGGCGCCCCTCAACAATCTCAAAAACAGCCGATTCATCGACCTGCGGTCGCACCCAACCATACATCTGCGCCACCTTCGCAAACGAGAGAAAAACGTCCTGTTTGGCAATGGCTATTGCAGCTGCATGGACAGAAGGGGCCTCCCTCGCAACCTCCTTTTTAAGCTCTTCAAAACACTCGATCTCAATCGCCTTAAGCCGCTCTTCTGCCGTGAGCACTTGATGCTCAAACTCCTTTAGCTCTTGCGTGATAAACCTTTCCGCATTGATGAGCGTTTGGCGCCTTTGAAAGGAAGGGGGGACTTTTTCACTTTGCGCCCGGCTCACCTCAATATAATACCCAAACGCCTTGGTATAGCCCACTTTGAGCGTCTTTATTCCGCTCTCTTCTCTCAATCGGATCTGATACCCCGCCATCCAACTCATCGAGTCTCTACACAACTTGCGCAGCTCGTCGATCTCTTTTTTGTACCCCTCTTTAAAAAGATCCCCTTCCCCCACTCTCAAAGGGGGAGACTCGTTCATCGCATTCAAAATAGTTGTGGCGAGGTTTTCAGCGTCGAACAGCGAAGGGAGATCGAGCGTTTTTTTAAGGAGGGGAAGGTGCGATAGAGAAGTCCCGAGCGCATAGACGTCGCGCGGCGAGGCAAACCCGGATGAAATTCTCATCATGAGCCGCTCAATATCGCGTATTTGAGAGAGGATTTCACGCCCCCTTTTGCTCGCCTCAAAGCGATCCATGTAGGAGGAAATCTGCTCTTGTCTCTCTGCGATCTCGCGTGGACAAAGGAGCGGCGTTTGGATCCACTTTCGAATGAGCCTTCCCCCCATCGGCGTATAGGTCTCATCGAGAAGATCGGTAAGTTCTGTGTCGATCCCTAAATTGCGCATTGTCGAACGGTCGATCGCCATCTGCTCTTTTGTCTCAGACTCAATCGAGCGAATGTGCTCGAGATTTAACCCCAGCTCCTCCTTCAGATAAAGAAGGAGCGCGCCCGCTGCGCAAATGGCCGCTTGTCTGTTTTTTAACCCAAACCCATCCAGCGTTTCGACGTCAAAATGGCTCTTCAACACCTCTGTGCTCAAATCGAGCCCGAGCCCTTTGCGCTCATTTGCTAAAAAGCCAAAGTGAAAAGAGAGCTCCTTTAAAAAAGGAAAAGGCTCTGGGACGAGAATCTCACTCGGCTTTAAACGGCAAAGCTCGTCGATCGCCTTTGGTTCACTCACCTGTTCAAACACCCGAAATTCGCAGGTCGTCACATCGAGCGCGCCAATTCCATAAGTGGAGCCCCATTTTGCAACCGAGACAAAGTAGTTGTTTTTCTTGTCATGCAAAAGACCCGAATTGACAATCGTTCCCGGCGTCACAATCCGGACGATTTCCCTCTTGACAATCCCTTTGGCCTCCTTTGGATCTTCCATCTGCTCGGCAATCGCAATCTTAAACCCCTTCGCAATCAGCTTGTCGATATAACTCTCTGCCGTGTGAAAAGGGACGCCGCACATCGGAATTCCCTGGCGCGCCGTAAGCGTCAACCCAATCTCTTTCGAAATGAGAGTGGCATCTTCATAAAACGCCTCGTAAAAATCGCCGAGGCGAAATAAGAGAAGCGCCTCTTTCGCCTCCTCTTTGCACGCTTGCCACTGCGTCATCATCGGTGTGTTTGTTGGGCCACTCATAATAGTTTTTCTTGTAAAAGGGGGATTAGCTTTGCCGTCTCGACCCGAATCTGCTTCATGCTATCTCGCTCCCGCAAGGTGACAGTGTCGTTTTCCAGCGTCTCAAAGTCGATCGTGATGCAAAAGGGGGTGCCGAGCTCGTCTTGGCGCCGATACCTTTTCCCGATGGCCCCCGATTCATCGTATTCGCATGCAAAAACATTTTGCAAAGCCTCAAAGAGCTGTTTTGCTTTTGCCACAAGAGCCTCTTTTTTCATGAGGGGAAAGACAGCTGCAAATACCGGCGCAACAAGTGGCGAAAAATGGAGCACAGTCCTCTTTTCTCCTCCCTCCAATTCCTCTTCGTCATAGGCATCGCAAAGAAGAGCGAGAAGAGTCCTTTCTACCCCAAAAGTGGGCTCAATCACATGAGGGACAAACTTTTCCCTCGTCTCCGGATCGGTGTATTCAAGCGTTTGCTGAGAAAATTCGGCGTGTCTTTTCAAATCAAAATCGGTCCGATAAGCAAGCCCATAAAGCTCCGATGTCCCAAATGGGAAATCGTAGACGAGATCCACTGTCCTCTTCGAATAGTGGGAAAGCTGCTCCTTGGGATGCTCCTTGTGATGGATGCGCGCCCGGTTTAACCCAATCTTTTCACACCAGCTGCGCATCCATTTGAGCCACTCTTCAAAATGGGCCTCCCAATCGCTTCCCTTAATGAAATATTCGATCTCCATTTGCTCAAATTCGATCACCCGAAAAATAAAATTGCCAGGGGTAATCTCATTGCGAAACGCCTTTCCAATCTGTGCCACCCCAAACGGAAGTCGCACTCGCATCGTGTCCAAAATGTTTTTGAAATCGAGAAAAATCGCCTGCGCCGTCTCAGGGCGCAAATAGGCCACATCCCCCTCAGCTCCCGTCTTGCTCATGTGAGTGGAAAACATCAGATTGAAATGGCGCGCGTTTGTAAAATCAGCTGCGCCACATTTGGGACATTTCACCTTTTTCGAATGGATTAAAGAACTCATCTCCTCAAGACTTAAACCCTCACCCGTTTGAGAGAGAGCCGCCTCAATCAAATGATCGCACCGATAGCGACTCTTACACGCCTTGCAATCGATCATCGCATCGTTAAACCCCTCCAAGTGGCCCGATGCCGCCCACGTTTTCGGATGGAGTAAAATGGGGCCGTCAAGACCCACAATGTCGCGCCTTTTTTCGACGAACATCTTCCACCAGAGATCTTTCACGTTCTTTTTCAGCTGAGCGCCGTACGGTCCAAACGAATAGGTGTTCGCAAAACCGCCATAAATTTCAGAGCCGGGATAAATAAATCCACGCCTCTTGCAAAGAGCCACAACCTCTTTGAGAGAATCTTGTATTTTTTGGGCTGTCATAGAATCCAGTTTAAGAAAGGAGAACTGAAATTTTCAAGATCAATATCGCGGCTGGCCGCTGATCCATCGCTTAATCAACCCATCGAGCGAAAAACGGCCCGGCCCAAATGCCAACACCATCAGGGTGGTAATGAGAAAAGGATACGGGTTTTGCCCCACCAATACCTTCGGGTCAAGAATAAATTTGAAATTGCTCAGGTCTTGCGCATGCGCAAGACTCAGCGCCGCAAGCATAATGAAAAGAAGCGGAATCGAAATGAGCCGCGCAGCTAACCCAAAAAAAAGTAAAATCCCCCCAACCACCTCAAATGTAGCCACGAGATAGCCGTGAAAATGAGAATAGGGAATCCCTAAACTACCAAAAAAAGTGATCACCTTCGACATCTCCTTAAATTTTTCGATTCCTATTAAAAAAAATTGATGGCCCCAGGTGAGCCTCATGTATAATAGGAAGAGCCCCTGCAGATTAGATCCAATTCTCACCACAAAGCTATACAACTTATCCATCCAGTAAAGAAACCGATTCTGCAGCATGTCTATCTCCTTTGAATATTCGGATCTTATCAGATGATTGATTTTATTTGAAATTTGATGTAAGTTATTTATTGTTAATTATTTGTGTTTAGTTAGTTCAAACATTTAGGAAGTTGTGTTATACTCCCCACCCGCTATGAGAGAAATTTGTTCATTTTCCTTGCAAGAGCTCAAAAGTTGGATGGAGCAAAATGGTGAAAAGGGGTTCCGGGCAACCCAGGTCGTAGATTGGATCTATGCAAAGGATGCGCCCAGTTTTGATGGGATGTCCAATCTGTCCAAGGAGCTTCAAGCTAAATTGAAGGAAAATTTTTCCTTCCCGACCCTAAAATGGCTCAAAACCCTGGAATCGGAAGATGGTGAGACGCTCAAATTCCTTTGGGAGCTCCCCGATCAAAAACGGGTCGAATCAGTCCTGATCCTCTCGGGCGATCGCCGCACTGTATGCCTCTCTGCTCAGGTGGGCTGCCCCGCCAGGTGCGCTTTCTGCGCCTCGGGCAAAGAGGGGTTATTGCGCAATTTGAGTGCGGCAGAAATTGTCGAGCAGGCCCTTTTCATCAACCGGCTCTTAAAAGCCAAAGGGGAGAGGGTCTCCCACCTCGTCTTCATGGGAATGGGCGAGCCTTTGGAAAATTACGACGCCGTCGTCAAAGCAATTGAGATTTTTCACGCCGAATATGGACTCAATATCTCGCAGCGGAGAATCACCGTCTCCACTGTGGGAGTGGTCGAGGGGATCGAGCGGCTCGGCAATGAGGCGATCAAAGTCAATTTGGTCCTCTCTTTACACGCTCCCAACCAACACATCCGAAAAAAAATCATCCCCTACGCCCGAAAATACCCCTTTGAAGAGCTCCTTTTGGCGATGGAACATTACTCCCAAAAAACCAAACGCGATATCACCTATGAGTACACGCTCATGGAAGGGATCAACGACCGCCCCGAACATGCCGAGGAGTTGGCCGTGCTCCTCTCTGGAAAGCAGTGCACCGTGAACCTCATCCCCTACAATCCGGTCGAAGGGCTAAAATTGCACAGGCCCAAACGGGAGGCGATCGAGGGATTTCGGGAAATTTTGGAAGGGGCTAAGATCAATACCACCTGGCGCTACACTAAAGGAAAGGACATTGCTGCAGCGTGTGGGCAACTAGCATTGCAAAAAAGTTGACCAATCTCTTATGTTCTTGAGATATATGAATCCTTCAAATACTTTGACTCTCCTCCGGATTTTTTTAAGCCCCCTCTTCCCCCTGCTCTATCTCGGGAGGGATTTTTTCGGCATTCCCCTTTTGTGGCTCCCTTACATCCTCCTCCTCCTCCTCGTCATCTGCGAGTGTTCCGATTTTTTCGACGGGGTTTTGGCGCGCAGGCGCAATCAGGTGACCGACATCGGAAAAGTGCTCGACCCCATGGCAGATACGATCACCCACGTCTCCCTTTTCTTCTCTTTTACCCAAGGGTTTGTCTCTTTGCCCCTGTTGCCGGTATTGGTCTTTTTGTATCGGGATATTTTTGTCACGACGCTTAGAACTTTGTGCGCCCTCAAAGGAGTGGCATTGGCCGCCCGGATGAGCGGGAAAGTCAAAGCTTTTTTGCAGGCAGCTGTCGCCTTTTTGATTATCCTTTTGATGATCCCTTACTCGGTAGGATGGCTCTCGCTAGAACTCTTTCAAAAGATCAGCCTGTTTGCAACATCGATCGCCGCCCTCTACACCGCGGTTTCGATCGGGGACTACGTTTATGCGAATCGCACTTACATCAAACGTGCGTTTCAAGAGCGATTCATAAAGCCTTAAATACTCTTGCGCCGGCTTTTTCCAGCCAAAATCTGAGAGCATGCCATGCCTTTGGATCGTCTTGTAGGAAGCGGGATCTTCTTTGAAGAGGCGAAAGGCCCTTTTGAGGGTCTCATTCATGCACTCTTTCGTCGGATCTGTGAAGGAAAAGCCATTGCGCCTTTGGATCGGAACGGAACCATTTTCCCAATCAAAAACTGTCCCCTTCAAGCCCCCCGTCGCCCGGACGATGGGAACGGCTCCATAGCGCATCCCAATCATCTGCGTCAATCCGCAAGGTTCATAAAGAGAAGGGACGAGTAAATAATCTAGCGCCGCATAGAGTTGGTGGGCGAGCGGCTCATTGTACTCGTATTGCAAAAGGACTTGGGAATTACTGCTATATTTTTCTTTGAGTTGGGAAAACGGCTCTTTCAGCGCCGGGTCAGAGACAGAGCCGAGAAGAAGAAAACTCCCCCCCAGATCGAGGGCAGTTTCAATCGCATTTGCCAAAAGCTCGGGCCCTTTTTGAGGGACGAGCCTTGTGATAGCGCCGATCCAGGGCCTCTTGAACGGGTTCAGCTTGAGTTTCAAACGGGCCGCCTCTTTCCCTTTGGCTGCCGATTCCACCGCATAGCGAGTAGGGAGATGGGGGTCTTTTTCTGGATCCCAGTACCCCATATCAATCCCGTTGAGGATCCCCCGAATTTTCCCTTGAATCTTATTCAAAGTGGGCTCGAGATGGGTCGTCCCAAATTGGGGGGTCAAAATTTCGGCCGCATAATCGGGAGAGACGGCGACAATCGCATCCGCAAAAACAATCCCCCCTTTCAATAAATTGATTGTATGAGCATATTTTGGATCGTCATCTTGCATCAAATTCGGCTTCAAATAAAAATTGCCATCCAATCCGACCCGATCGAGATCCCAGGGAGCACACCTCCCCTGATATTCGACGTTGTGAATCGTCAAAACGATCGCCTTCACAGCAATTTTTTGAATCAGATTCCTCACCATCGGAGCACAAAGACTCACATGCCAGTCGTGCAGGTGGAGAATGTCGATCGGCTCGTTTTTCAAGGCCAAATAGTCGATCGCCGAGCGGGAAAACGAGATGAATCTCGCAATATCATCTTCAAAACCGTAGATCTTTCCCCTATGAAAATACCCCGAAGGATGGCGCGATTCCAAAAGGCGCAATTGACACTCTTCATAACGGCAGACCCAAGCGATGGCCGGATGCGCTACGCTTTGATAATGAGGGATTTCAATTTGAAGATCGCGCACGGTATTGAGGTCGATCTGGTCATATTTTGGGAGAATAACGTCGACATTTTCCCCCCTTTTGGTCTGTTCCTTGACGAGGCCGAGCAGGACCTCTCCGAGGCCTCCCGCCTTGGCAATCGGAGCAAATTCTGCAGCTATATGGACAATCCTCACAAGATCCGCTTATATCGGCGAGGGTCATTTCTTGCAAAATATTTAACGATTTCGCTATGATTGCACCTTTGATTTTCGGTAGTGGGGCGTCGCCAAGCGGTAAGGCAGCGGTTTTTGGTACCGCCATGCGGAGGTTCGAATCCTTCCGCCCCAAGGCTTAATAAGACTCAAAAGACCCTGAAGGATTGATGAACCGATCGCCCCTTGTTTTTGCAGGCAACTCTCACCCAGAGCTTGCCCGCGCAGTGGCGGCCCATTTGGGATTGGAGTTGGGGAAGATCTCTTTTGAGCCGTTTCCCGATGGGGAAATTGGAGTGCAGATTGGGGAAAATGTGAGGGGACGCGACACTTTTGTGATCCAGTCGCCCGTCCATCACCCGAATCGATTTTTGATGGAGCTATTCATCATAGTCGATGCTTTGAAAAGGGCCTCTGCGAAGAGCATTGTCGCTGTCTTGCCCTACTACGCCTATGCGAGGCAGGACCGCAAAGAAAAGGGGCGAGTGCCGATTACGGCGAGGCTCGTGGCCGATCTGCTCGAGAGGGCGGGAGTGACCCGCCTCTTGACAATGGATCTTCACACAGAGCAGATCCAGGGATTTTTTAACATCCCGGTCGATCACCTTTATTCGAGACCCCTCTTTGTCGAGGCGCTTGGAAAAAGGGAGCTTAAAGGGGCTGTGATCGTCTCCCCTGATGTGGGGGGCAATCGGATGGCGCGGAAGTTCGCCGAAGATTTGGAGTTGGAGATCGCCATAGTCGATAAGCGCCGTTTGAGTGGGCGCAAAGTGGCATCGAACGCCCTCATCGGCAATGTTGAGGGGAAGCTCGCCATTCTCGTAGATGATATTTGCTCTACGGGAGGGACGCTCGAAATGGCGGCCCGCGTTTGTAAAGAGCATGGGGCAAAGAGGGTCATCGCAGTGGTGGCCCATGGGCTGTTTTTAGGGGGGCGCAAGTTGAAGGGGGTCGATGAGATTTATCTTAGCGACTCGGTCCCTCAGAGTAAAAAAGAGGGCAAAAAGGCAAGTGGAGTGCATGTAGTATCGATTGCAGCCTTGCTTGCCAAAGCAATTGAATGTGTAATTTCGGCGAAGTCGATTCGTTCGCTGTTTAGGGAGAAGATATGAAATTGGAACTAGAAAAAAGGACCACCGGAAAGAGAGGGGTGACCCAGCAGATTCGCCGCGAGGGGAATATCCCGGCCATTCTATACGATTCGGCGGGGGCTGGAGAAGCGGTGTGTGTCAAAGGCGATGAGATGAGAGCTATTTTACGCTCTCTTAGACCTGGACTGCTTGCGACAACGGTGTTTAGTCTCTCGTTGGGCAATAAAAAAATCAGAGCGATTGTGAAAGATGTGCAGTATCATGTAGCGAGCTACGAGATTGAGCACATCGACTTTTTGGAGCTCAAAGAGGATCGGCCTGTGACTGTCAATGTGGCGGTCCATCTCCTCGGCGCCGCTGAGTGTGTGGGAGTGAAACTCGGGGGATTTATCCGCCAAGTAGTTCGCGCGTTGAAGGTGAAGTGCTTGCCCAAAGATATTCCGCAAGAGTTTGTCATCGATGTGAAGGAATTGAATGTGGCCGAGTCGAAAAGGCTTTCCGATATCCAGATTCCGGCGAATGTCAGACCCCTCGGCCGAATGGACGAAGTGGCTGTCGTTATCGGCAAGAAAGCGGGAACCTAATCGATTGTGGTAGCGCTCATAGTGGGGCTCGGCAACCCCGGAAAAGCCTACAAGAAGACCCGTCACAACGTCGGTTTTGCAGCTGTGGATCTGCTCGCCCAAAAATATGGGCTTGAGTTTCGGAAACAGCTAAAATTTAAAGGACGCCTCGCTGAAGGGAAAATCAGCGAGGAGTCTGTAATGCTTCTCAAGCCTGAGACCTATATGAATCTCAGCGGAGAGGCGGTAGCGCTTGTGATGCGCTATTTTCAGATTGAGTTGTCCCGGCTCCTCATCTTAAGCGATGATGTGGCCCTTCCTTTGGGACAATTGCGGATCCGAATCAACAGCGGCTCTGGAGGTCATAATGGCTTGCAGAGTGTTGAGGAGTGTCTGCAGACGAATCGGTATCCCAGACTCCGGATTGGAGTGGGGGATGCAGGCGGTGATTTGCTCGTCGAGCACGTGCTGGGCCGGTTCACAGAAGGGGAAGAAATACTCGTTCCAAAAGTTTTGGAGCGGGTCGTTCAGGCCGTTGAAATTTGGCTGGACAAAGGATTAACCAGTGCGATGAATTTTGCGAATCAAGGTTCATCGACTCCGAGCATTGGAGAGGAAAATGAAGAAACATGAGAGAAAGGGGCTCTATGAGGGGATGTATATCCTCAGCGCGACGCTGAGTGAAGATTCTCGCAAAAAGGCCTTTGATAAAATCACTGATGGGATCACCCAAAAAGGGGGTGAAATCCATAAAATTCACGAGCAGGGGCGCAAGAAATTGGCCTACGAGATCGATGGAAAAAGAGAGGGGCACTACTACGTCCTCTATTTTACAGCGCCGACCCAAATCATCGGCGAACTTTGGAAAGAGTACCATTTGCACGAAGATCTGATCCGGTTTATGACCATGCGGACAGAAAAAGTGCTCGAGACTTTAGAATTCACTCCATTAAAGACGCAGGGGTAATGATGAGAAGACAACAACAACAACCTCAACAAGAATACTCTGCGCCCGGGAGCGCATTTGGCGATGCAAGTTCCCCTTTTGCTAGAAAGAAAAAGGTGTGCCCTTTTGTCGCTGCAAAAATGGAGCGGATTGACTACAAAGATATCGAGACGTTAAGGCAGTTCATCACGGAGCGGGGCAAAATTTTGCCAAGGCGAATTACTGGAGTCTCCTATTTTCATCAAAAACTATTGAAAAAAGCGGTGAAGCAGGCCCGCCACATGGCGCTGCTCCCCTTTGTTTCGGAGGAATAATATGAAGCAACAGTTATTACTCCTTCAAGATGTAGAGGCTCTCGGCAAAAAAGGGGAGATCGTCTCCGCAAAGCCAGGCTATGTGAGAAACTATCTCCTTCCCAAAGGATATGCGATCATTGCGAGTCCCAACACGCTGCGCAAGCAAGAGCGCTTGAGAGCTGAAAGAGACAAGCAAGCCCTCGTCGATCGGAAAGATTCAGAAGAGCTCGCTCTCCAGATCGAAGGGATTGCCTCTTTGGAAATTCGGGTGAAGGTCGATCCGGAAGGGCACATGTATGGCTCTGTCTCTGCGGCCGAGATCGCCCAGCTCTTCCAAGAGCGGGGATTGCCTGTTGAGAGAAAATCGGTTCTCGTCAATAAGCCGATCAAGGAGACCGGTGCGCATAAAATTGCCCTCAAGCTAAAAGAGGGGGTTACAGCTCACTGCCAACTCCACATCATTCCCGAAGGGGGAAGACAAGAGGGGATCGAAGCGGTCGTTGCTCCCATTCCTCAAGAAGGGGAAAAAGAGAGCTCCGAGTAGTTTTTCTGGGCGATCGAACGGATCGATCGCCCTTTGCTGAGGTGTATGGGTTTTACAACTGTCGTCACCGGTGCATGTGGTATGATTGGGTCGGGATTGGTCCGTCATCTCAATGATTTGGGGAAGACCGATCTGCTCCTTGTCGACGATTTGAAAAGAGGGGATAAGTGGAAAAATCTCCTCGGCAAGCAATTTTCAGATCTTATTTCAAAGCACACCCTTCTTGATTGGCTTACAAAAAATGGATCTCAAGTGGAGGCCATTGTCCATTTGGGAGCCTGTTCTGATACGGTAGAATCAGATGGCGATTATCTTCTTGAGAACAATTTTCGCTACACGATTCGCTTAGCCGAGTGGGCTTTAAATCGGGACAAGCGGTTCATCTATGCATCATCGGCTGCCACTTATGGAGATGGAACTCTTGGATTTCTCGATGATGAAGGGGGGCTTGATGCGCTCAGACCTTTGAACATGTATGGCTTTTCAAAACATCTCGCCGATCTTTGGATGCAGCGGCAAAAAATTTTAGATCGGGTTGTGGGGCTTAAGTATTTCAATGTTTTTGGTCCCAATGAGTATCACAAAGGGCGGATGGCCTCGATGGTTTTGAAGATGATGCACTCTTCTCACGATGGAAGTGCAGTGAATCTTTTTAAATCCACGACTCCCGATTATCCTGACGGGGGGCAGATGCGCGATTTTATCTATGTCAAAGATGCGGTGCGCATGACTGCTTTATTTCTTGAGCCAAATCATTGGAAGGTAGGGGGGATTTTCAATATTGGGTTTGGAACTCCGACCACTTGGAATTTTTTAACCGCAAGTTTTTTTAAAGCCATTCAAAAAAAAGAGAAGATCGCCTACATCGATATGCCGGCAGATCTTGCCAAGCAGTATCAGCAATTTACTTGCGCATCGATGGACAAATTCTTTAAGATCTTTCCCAATGTGGCAATGACGCCCATTGAGGACGCTGTACGCGAATATGTTCAAAAGTATCTCAAAAGTTCGGATCGATGGTAGCACATTTTAAGCCTTTCAGTGCTCTTGTCATCGGCGATTTTATGCTCGACACTTATACGACGGGCAAAGTGCGGCGCATTTCTCCGGAAGCGCCGGTTCCTGTGATGGAGGTGATCAAGCAAGAATCGAGGCCTGGAGGGGCGGGCAATGTCGTCTTGAATCTCCTTTCGCTCGGCGCCCTTGTCTTTCCCATGGGGCGCATTGGGAGTGATGAGGAGGGGTTGAAGTTAAAAGGGCTTTTATCGAGGGCGGATACAGGATTTCTTTGGATCGAGCCGGGATACAAAACTCCGGTGAAAAATCGGATGATTGCCGACTCTCAACAGCTGATGCGCGTCGATTTTGAGACGATCGCCCCCATCCATGCGAAAATAGAGCAGATTGCCATCGAAGAGCTCAAGCAAATGATCCCGAAAGTCGATGTGGTTGCCATTTCCGATTATGGCAAGGGATTTTTATCTGAAAAACTGATCCAGCAGGCGATTGCCATTGCGAGACAAAGGCAAATCCCGATCATTGTCGATCCCAAGGGGGTCGATTTTTCCAAATATCGAGGAGCGAGCGTTCTCAAGCCCAATTTAACGGAAGCCTATGCAGCTGCCCATCGTCCCCTTTCTGCCCCGCTTGAGGAAGTGGCAGCGCAGATCTTGCCGCTCACCGACCTTCTGATGATCACCCGTTCTGAGGCGGGGATTTCGATTTTTAGCAAAGAGATCCAAAGACGCGATTTCTTTGTCCATTCGAAAGAGGTCAAAGATGTCACGGGAGCGGGAGACACTGTCCTCGCAGTGATTTGTCTAGCTCTTGCCAATGGACTGCCCATTGAACAGGCCGCTGAATTTGCCAATGCCGCGGCTGGTATTGTGATTGAAAGGATTGGCTGTGTACAGGTCACGACTGCCGAGCTTACGCAAAGAATTTTGGAGATGAGGGAAACGTGTCTTCATTAAAAGTGTATAGGAAAAAGAGGGATCTCAAAAAGTCGAAAGAGCCCAAAGGGGCCCTCCGCAAGAAAAAAAAGGGGCCTCTGCAATTTGTCGTACAAAAACATGCGGCGAGCCGATTGCACTACGATTTTAGACTAGAAAAAGAGGGGGTGCTAAAGAGCTGGGCGATCCCTAAAGGCCCCTCCATGAATCCAAAAGTGAAGCGGCTTGCGATTCAGGTGGAGGATCACCCCTATGAGTACAAGGATTTTGAGGGGGTCATCCCAGAAGGGTATGGCGCTGGAGAGGTGATCATCTGGGATCGGGGGACATATACTCTGGACCAGGAGAAAGAAAATTCCTTTCACATCACATTGAAGGGGGAAAAATTGAAGGGGGGATTTGCAATGGTCCATTTGCGAGAAAATCAGTGGCTTTTGATCAAATCCGATGACGACTTTGCAACGACGCGCGAAATCGGGGCCAAAGATCGGTCGGTCGTTTCTGGACGCAAACTCAAGATAGATTAACCCATCTCGTAGAGCCGTTTGTAATCCACTTTTCCAGATCCCATGAGTGGGATTTCTGCCACTTGCCGAACGAGAGAAATTTTCACCAAGGGGCTAAATCCCCCTTTTTTCAAAATTTCTAAAACCTCCTCTTTTTCTAAAGGGATCGATGAAAAGAGGATCAGCTCAAATTTCCCCGACACCCCCTCTTTTCCGATCACAACCAGGGATGGAGGGCGGTCATGCGAAATCCGAGCGCAATCCAGTAGATGTTGGAAGATCGCATTCTCTATCGCCCTAAAACTGATCATCTCTCCCCCGATCTTGACAAATTGCTTGAGACGTCCTGAGAGGATCACATTATTTTCACTGTCGATGGATCCTAAATCTCCGGAAAGAAACCAGTTCTTTCCATTGATCGCGATGAAGGGATTACAGACATTTTGCAAGTAGCCGCTGAATACGTTGGGCCCATGGTAGCAAAGCTCTCCTTCGGCGCCGGGGGGGAGCAGCTCTTTTGTTTCTGGGTTCACTGTGCAAGCCTCTATTCCGGGCAATAGACAGCCCACACCTTTTTGGGGGTGATTGAATTTTCCGAGACTAATTGAGGGTGAGCATTCAGTAATCCCGTACGATTCGATCAATTGTGCCTTGGGAGTTGCCATTTCTACTTGTCGGTAGAGATCTGGAGGTGTTTTCTCAGCTCCAGTGACAAACATCCGGATTTTGTGCATCTGTTTTGAAAGGTTTGCAGCCAAAAGGTTTTTGATAAAGCTGGGGGCGCTGCAAAAAACGGTCACTTTCCATCGGACAATCCCTTCAATGAGGGCATTGACATCTTTGGGATTGGGGTAGAAAGCGACCCGCAAACCCATGAGAGTCGGTGCAATTCCCAAAACAGAAAAGCCGAGCGAATGGAAAGGGGGCAAGGAGTTATAGATGACATCTTCACTATAAAATTGCATTCGGGAGCCGACTGCATGGGCGCTGTGGAGGATATTTTTGTGAGAAAGGGGCACGCCTTTGGGAGTCGCCTCTGTTCCGCTGGTGAACAGGATGATCGCAGGGTCATTTTCGTCGATGGTTTTCAATCGGAAAAAGTGGGAAAGGGCTTTTTGGGGCAAATAGGAGAGAAGTAGGCTTTGAATTTTGATTTTCCACGAGATTTTTTTTCGAATATCTTCGAGGTATTCTAAACGATGGACCACAGTGCCGAGATCTACCCCTTGGAGCCGCTCTAAAAAGTTCCAGGAGCTGATCACCTTTTCGATCTTGGCAATTTCCATCATGTGATCGAGATAGCGGCTCCCCAAAGTCCAATTGAGCATGACGGGAGTTTTTCCTGCAAAGAGGAGCGCAAAGACGAGAAGATAGGCGCTTGCGGATGAGGGGAGAAGAATTCCAATGGTCTTTTCTTTCTCCTTTTTGAACGAAAGGGCAAGTCCAAAAATCGCAAGTGCCATTTTTCTATAGCTCAAAACTCCAAGAAAATCATCTCCATAGGCCTCAAATGTTTTCATCCTCCGATAGATAGATAAAAATGCTTCTGGCAATGTTTTCCCCTTGGGAAGGGTCACTTCGGGGCGTCCCGGTTCATCTAACCACTGATGATTTTTTCGATCTAAAGCATGCGGATCTTGTTTTGCAGCCCCAGCGGCAAATAAGAGGAGGTCCTGGACGCTTCGCATCTCTTCAGGGAAGTCTTCTGCCGTGTCAAATGAGCTCGTTAGAAAAGCGAAGAGGTCGGCAATTTCCAAAGAGTCGAGCCCTAGATCAGAAGAGAGGAGCATCTCTTTGGAGATCTTATGGTCGGGATCCTTTAAAATGCGCCGGATCTCGGCGTAGATGGCTCCTTCTATTTCCCGCGGAATTTCGGCACAGTCGATTGGCTTTTTTTGCTCAGCTGGCAAAGAGAGGGGGGGCAATGCTCTATGCCAAAAGCTGTATGAGACCTGTTGCAAGGGCTCTTCTGATCTCCTCTTCCCCTCGCCGTCGGGATATTGGTTGTACCACTCCTCTAGAAAGCGGTTGAATTCCACTTTACTTTCGATTTGCTTGGCTTTCAAGGAGAGCGGTTCTATCTCAATCAAAACTTTGCGCCTTGGGGTGAAAAAGAGAAAGTTTTTGAGGAGAATTTGGCCTGCATTTTTGAGATTTTGAGCAAGGGAGGGTATTTTTCCATCAACGGCTCTTGAAAAACTGCTTCCCCACATCCCCGATAAGCGGATCAGTACGATATTTGTTTCAGGGCATTCTTTCACCAGGTTGAAGCAGCCAGAGGAACCTCCCACCTCTTCTCTACTCGTCAGTTTCATGCGCGCTGCCGGGTATAAAAGAAAGTGATCCCCCCTTTTCAAATCGTTAAGAATGGCTCCAAAACACTTTTGCATCTCCTCTTTTTTGAACTCGTTCACAGCAGAATCAAAGTTTGGAACGGGACAGGCTTTGAACCATCTCATCAAGGGGTTCAAAAACCGCATCCGATACACATACTCGACGACGATGGGTCTCACCCTGAACATGCGCCTGAGTGTGAAAAAGATAAAAAGGGCGTCAATTTGAGAGGTGTGATTGGGCAAGAAAAGAATGCTCTTTTGACCCTTAAGAGCTGCAAGCTTTTCCATCCCATCGACTCTGATTCGATAGCGCAAAGAGAGAACCTGCCACATCAAAAAAGCAATAACGAAGACCAATACTTCCAAGACAACCCTCTAAAGCTCAGGTTATAGCATTGGCAATTTTGCGTCGAATCTTTTGAGAGAAATCACCCCGCCGCCGAGGCAAACTTCCTTTAAGTAAAAAACGATCGACTGGCCAGGCGTGATGGCCCTTTGCGGCTCGTCGAACACCACTTCGCCCGTTTCATATAAAGTGCAAGGGGCATCGGCCCCGCGGTAGCGGATCTTTGCACTGCATCGGAGGGGATAGTCTGGTTCCTCTGCAACCCAAGTGAGGCTTTTGGTTTTAAGCTCTTTGCAAAAAAGGGCGGGGTGATCGGCCCCCCTCTCTACATAGACGATATTTTGAGAAGGATCTTTTCCGACGACATACCAAGCATCGCCTTCGCCTCCGAGTCCCATCCCTTTTCTTTGCCCAATCGTGTAGAAGGCGGCTCCATCGTGCTCTCCCACAACTTCCCCGGATAATGTTTTGAAGGGCCCCGGTTTTCCTTGGAGAAATTGCGATAAAAAGGGTTTGAACTTTCTTTTCCCGATAAAGCAGATGCCGGTGCTCTCTTTTTTTTCTGCGGTCGGAAGGCCATACTCTTTGGCGATTGCTCGGACCTCTTTTTTCAAAAGGTGGCCGATCGGAAACAGCACTTTTCGGAAGGCCTCTTGTTTCACGGCATGGAGGAAATAGCTTTGATCTTTTGCGGGGTCGAGCCCGCGAAGAAGCCTTTTTCTTTCGTCGAGCCTGCAGTAATGGCCTGTCGCGAGAAAATCGGCACCGAGTTCGAGCGCTTTTGCCAAAAAAAGATCAAACTTGATCTCCTTATTGCAAAGAATATCTGGATTTGGGGTGAGTCCCGCTTCAAAATCGGCCAAAAATTGGGCAAAAACCCGCTCTCGGTACTCTTCGACAAAATGGACGCTGTAGTAGGGTATACCGATCTTTTCGCAAACGCGCACCACATCTTCAAATTCTTTAGCAGCAGCACACGGCCCCCCTTCCTCTTCCCAGTTTTTCATGAAAAGGCCAATGCAGTTGTAACCTAAATTTTTTAGTAGGAGGGCCGACACGGAGGAGTCAACTCCCCCCGACATTCCAATGGCGACAGTTTTCATGGGGGACATGATACAGCTTAGGCGGGGAGCTTTTCAAGTCTTGCGATCCTCTCATCGAGAGGGGGGTGACTTGCGAAGAGGCTGAAAAGCCCTTTTTGTCCCCGATGGGAAATTTTAAAGGCGGCCATGGCCGGTTGCTCTTTTGGATCTTGGATCTCTTGCATGGAGCGGAGCGCCTTTAAAGAGGAGATCATCGCCGCTTTACCTGCGAGACGCGCTCCTCCTCGATCGGCTCTGTATTCTCGGTATCTGGAATAGGCGGCCACAACAAGGGAGCCGAGGATCATAAAGACCACTTCAAACAGGTAGACAAAAAGGATATAGCTCATAGAGATCCCTTGAGAGCCTTGCCGGTTATTGCGCCCAAGCCCCGAGACAACGTAGGCTAAAACGCGGGCGAGAAACATCACAAAGGCATTCACAACCCCTTGCAGAAGGGTCATCGTCACCATATCGCCATTGGCAATGTGGGAAATCTCATGGCCCAAAACCCCTTCCATTTCTTTGGGGTTCATCCGATTTAAAAGGCCGCTCGATACGGCGACGAGCGACCTTTTTTGACTTGGGCCCGTCGCAAAAGCATTGGGTTCATTGGAGCGGTAAATTCCCACCTCAGGAAAACTTTTAAGACCGGCCTTTAAAGAGAGGTGATGGACTGTCTCTAAAAGCCCCTTTTCTTCTCCACTGGCCTTGTTTGGATCGATGATTTTCACTCCCATCATCCATTTGGCCATCACGCGGGAAAGAGACAAAGAGATGAGCGCGCCGCCCATGCCCCAGATGGAGCAAAAGAGGAGCAACGAGCGGTAATCGAGTCCATAGGCCTGGATGTAGGGGCGCACGTTAAAGAGAGTCAAGACAAAAGAGATCATCAAGACGACGAGAAAGTTGAGCGCTAAGAAGAGGACGATTCTTTTTGCCATTGCCAAAACTCCCTAAGTTAATAATACTCCTTGCAGTATAGCGGATTTTCGATTTTTCCATTGCACGAAATTTCATCTTTTTTTGTCGCCAATGCCCGATTGTGATATCTTCTTATGAAGAGTTTTTAAAAAAGATATTATATTAGGAGTTTTATTATGAATAATCAGCGAGTAGATAGTTTTAGTCCACGATGGGCTTACTTGGACACAGCACTAAGGGCTAGCCTCTCTTTAGCAGGAGGTACAGGTGCGACCGCAGCCGCAACATTGGGCTTGAGCCCTAGGATGGGGTTCGTTTTTGGTGGTTTTCAGGGAGCCATTGGGTCTGCTATCGCATGTTGGGCCTCCGCATTTTTTGGCAAGAGTGCTCCTCTGAACTATGTCTGTGGTGTCTTGGGGGGAACGGCGGCTGGTTATGGGACATTAGTGGCGGCTGGTTATCAAATATCTGTTTATCCGGAAGGTCTATCGTTTTTAGGAGTGCAATTTGGATTCAGTCTGGCTACGGCCTGCCTGGTAGCAGCGGGTATTGCTTGCTGGTTGCGCTCGCCACGACGAGAACCACAAGGGGAAGTGGTTGGGTTCGAAGTGGTAAATGGAGTTGTAAGAGTAAGGCTCGTAATAGCTCCTTCTGGAAATAGAGGGGAAATTGGGGTTGGCGAAATGGCCTGATCCAAAATTGCGTTAAAAACATTTTAGTCATTCTTTCTTAATGGTTTGCAATTTTAGGCTGATTTACCTAAAAATGCATTGTAAAATTAGGAAACAGGGGTTTTTTCTTCTTGGCCTTCGCGGAACTGGGAAAACGATTTTTGTTAAGTCGTTCTATAAGAATGAGTTACATTTCTGTCTACTAGAGTCGGGGGCTCTATATCGATAAAGTTGCATTACAATGACATAACATTTTATTTAAATGTCGAGTTTCTATATAATGGATGAAACAAAAAAAGGATTTTACAATGTCAAGTTCAATAAATGGGATAAATAGTCAACCGAAACAAGAAGGACGAGTAATAGTCAGGGCCAGAAGAACTCTGCGGACGGCTACTAATAATATCGCGACGCGCACGACGGGAGTTGCTTTACAAACGTTATCCAGTAGCAGCAACGAAAGACAGGAAAAACGGACCCATAGAACTCTCTTCGTTAATGAGAATCCAGACCCTACTGTATACAAAATGGTTGCCCGTGGGGAGGGTCCAAATGCACCTTTGGTTCTAGTTCCTCAAAATAGACGCCCAGACGATTTTGCAGCGCGAATATCGTCAATTTTTCCTCCCGGTACTGATACTGCAAGAGTAAGTAGTGCCAGCTCCGCCTTCAGCCCTATAGCACCTCTACCTCTACCCGATCTAAATGTATTGGATAATATAAAAGAACCGGCAAATCCACCTAAACAACCGCCCAACATCAAAGAAGAAAACCGACTCGCGCGACAGCGCCCCTTACCCATTGGATCGACTGGTCTCACCCCACGCCTTTCACGTGTGAGCTTTAGGAATGCTTCAGCATCTTCTTCGGCTCCTCCTGTTTCTCCTACGGGGGATTTCGATGAGGAGATGGATCTCTGTGATGACGACGAAAGGGGCGACATCTCACCTAACAGCTATATCTCTGGAGACTCAGTGTATAAGAGAAGAAAAACGGAATAACCCGCCCCCATAAATTACTCCTCATGGCATAGCTGATTTTCGATTTTCGATTGCACGAAATTTCCTTTTCTGTCATCAATGCCTGTGTTAAGAGAGTGCAAATGGGCAAAATGGATATTCATCCGAGGTGTAAAAAGGGAGAACAGTCTAAAAAAGGGGCATGTGCCTGTTATGTCTTGATCACTTGCAGTGAACCGAATCCTGAAGGGAAAATGGAAGTGCAGATGGACTACGAAGGGGATGAGACTTTAGCTGCTTTTCTCGTGCAAAACGCCGCCCAAGTATTCGATGATCGCTTTGAGTTTAAAGAATCTAAGTGATGTGGGGTCATTGTGAATGAGTTGAAAGAGTGGTTTCGGGCCCATGCAAAAGAGATTCGAGAGGATTATTTTTCTTTTTTGCGTTTCGCTTCGATCAGTACAGATCCGCACTATGAAAAAGAGGTGCTCCGCTGTGTTGAGTGGCTTTTAAATTACATTGAAAAACACACCTCGATGAAAGGGGAGTTGATTCCAACGCCCAACTATCCGCTTCTTTTTGCGAAGGCGCACTCACCGAAAAAAGGGGCGCCGACGCTTCTTGCCTATGGTCATTATGATGTTCAACCGGCAGATGAGCCCGATTGGGAAACTCCCCCTTTTGAGCCGGTGGAGAGGAATGGAAAAATCTATGCACGTGGCGCAGTGGATGATAAGGGGCAAATTTTTTACGCTATAATGGTGATGCGGGCCTATCATGAGATGAAAAAAGAGCTGCCGGTCAACGTCAAGTTTTGCATCGAAGGGGAAGAGGAGTCGGCGAGCCAAGGTCTTTTGAAGGTGTTGCCCAATTTAAAAGAGCAGTTGCGCTCAGATGCGTTTCTCGTGATTGATTTCGGGCAGTTTGACGCAACGACTCCCGCAATCACTTTGAGCGCGCGGGGATTGGTCGCATTTGAAATTGTGTTGACTGGGTCGAATTCAGATCTCCATTCAGGACTTCACGGTGGGATGGCCTATAATCCCAATCGGGCGCTCGTTGAACTTTTAGCTAAAGTTTGGGATGAGGATGGACGCATTCAAATCCCCGGATTTTATAAAGATGTTTTTGAGCTGTCTCAAGAGGAGAAAAGGGCGTTTGCTTTCCCTTTCAATGAAAAAAATTATGGAAAAGAATTTGGGATTGGTGCGATAGGCGGAGAAAAGGGATATACTCTTTTCGAGAAAAATACTTTGAGGCCGACGTTTGAGATCAATGGGATATCGGGAGGTTATACGGGAGGAGGCTTTAAGACAGTGATTCCAGCTAAAAGTGTTGCCAAAATTTCCTGTCGGCTCGTCCCCCACCAAAATCCGGCGCATGTAATGGCGTCGGTGGAGCAATTTTTGAGAAAACAGGCGCCGATTGGGATGCATATTGAAGTGCGCCACTTTGGTGCTGCAGAGGCCTTTTGGGGAAGAGCCGATTCGCCCCTTGCAAAAGCGGTAGTTAAAGCCTCTACGGAAGTGATGGGAAAAGAGTGTAAAAAAACTCTCGGCGGCGGCTCCATTCCCGTCATCACCGAAATGGCAAAAACATTGCATCTCGACGCTGTTGGAATGGGGTATGCTTTACCTGGTGATCGGATTCACAGCGCTAACGAATGTTTTGATTTTAAGCGGTTTGAATTTGGCTTTTTGACCTTTGCGAAAGTGTTGGAGCTCCTATGATGGAAAGAGCTGCCCGATTTATTCAAAAAGAGCCTGTGATTTGGGGACCTCTTTCTCTTTTGCTCTCGTGTGCATTGGGGGCAAAACTATCGATTCCTTTTGAGCTTCTCTTTTTGGCAGTTGGGGGATTTTTTCTCTCCTCTCGGTATCAGATGCGGGGCTGTTTTTATTCGATCGCCCTTCTCGCTTTGACAGCGCTTGCAAGACACCTTTTTTTGACGGGCGATCATTTGTGGCAGCTGGGGATTGAAGGATCACTGGGGATCGCTTTTTTCATCACGGCTCTCAGTTTTGAGCAAGGCTCTTCATTGGTCCAGGCGCTAGAATCGCAAATCGAAACGGGGAAGAACACACTTCAAAATCTCGAAGAAGAACTGTTAAAGATGAGAGAGTCGCTCCAATCTGGAACGATCGGATATCAGGAAAAGTTGGGGGCTTTACAAAAAGAGCTCGAGGAGACGCAAGCAGAGCACTCTTCGATCCTGATTTTGAATGAGGTGCTGAGAAAGACGAGCGCCCGCTCGTTGCAGGAAGCGAAAGAGTGCGAGCAGTTGAAAAGAGAGATCAAAGAGTGCGAGGAGGAGCTTCAAAGGGTCAAAAATAGCGACGCGCTGGCGATCCAAAATCGAGAACTTTTGAAAGAACTCAATCAGGCCCGCTACGATCAAGAGCAAATAGGGCTCATCAATGAAACACTTGTAAGAGTTCATGCAGGCGAAAAATTAAAAGTCAAAGAGGCTGAAGAGAGCGCAGATTCGTATAAACAGCTGCTCCAATCGGCCCACAAAGAAGTGCGCCGCATCAAAGAGCCTTTAGAAGAGCAAATCCGAGCTGCAAAAGAGCAGGGGAAGAGACTCGAATTCGAGTTTGAAAAGACGAATTTGGAGGCGAATCGATTGCGAGAAGAACTTCTATCGCTGAACGCCATTTGCTCAGAGCGCAACGTGTATAAAGCGCAATTGGAATCGGCGATGCAAGAGCTCTCATTGAAGAAAGTGGCCCCGGTAGACCGCGCGCCGCTCGGTATAGATCCTGAGATCAAAAAAGAGGCGGTGCGCCTATCCCAAATAGAGCCGCTATATAAACAATTGAAGCAGCAATTTGAGGAAAAAAATCAGCTCCTTCATCAGGTTCGATCGAACCTTTTCAAAACCGACACTGAACTGCAAAAAGTGAAAATCGAAAAAGAGACGCTTGAGCTCAATCCCTTGCCAAAAGAGATTGAAAAAGAGCTCGATGTACTGGCGGGGCAGATCAAAGAGCTCGAAGAGGAGAATCGAGAGCTCCAAGATGTGGTTACAGTGTTGATGAGCTCCGAAGAGCGAAAAAAAAAAGTGAAGACGGCTTCGCCCAGTTCTGATCAGGCGCTTTTATTTTAGTAAAAAAGTTATCGGGAAAGGTCAGATCAAGGTGAGTATTTCGGGGCCGTTTTCGGTGATGAGAATCGTGTGTTCCCATTGCGCTGATGGCTTATGATCTTTTGTCCTTACGGTCCACTGATCTTTTGGGTCTAAAACCGCTTCGCGCACTCCCGCATTGATCATCGGTTCGATCGTGAAGATCATTCCTGGGACAAAGGGGATGCGGACGTGGTTGTAGTGGTGGGGGATTTCAGGCGGTTCGTGAAAGGAGATGCCCACCCCATGACCGACGAATTGATTGACGACAGAGCATCCATGAGCCCGAGCGTAATCTTCGATCGCTTTGCCGATATGCCAAAGTTCATTTCCCACTTTGCACACATCTATTGCTAAGTTGAGACATTGCAAGGAGACTTTCACGACTCTCTCCTTTTCTTCGGAAATAGTTCCAATCGTCACCATCCGGCTGCAATCGCCAAAAAAGCCATCCACAATGGATGAAACATCGATATTGACAATGTCCCCCTCTTGTAAGGGGCGCTTTTCGGGGATTCCGTGGCAGATCACCTCATTGAGGGAGGTGCAAATGGTCTTTGGATAGGGGGGAGAACCGTATCCGAGGGGGGCTGGGGTGGCGTTCATTTTTGCGTGGAGCTCTCTTGAGAGCTCGTCCAACTCTAAGGTAGTAACCCCTTTTTTGGCTGCCTTGCAAATCTCATCGAGAATGTGGGCTGTGACTCTACAAGCGGTGCGCACTTTTTCGATCTGCTCGGGGGTTTTGAGGACAATCCCATAATCGGTTAAGTACCGCTTTGAGAGGAGGGGGCCCACAACAGGAGGGGCTGGGTAGTGGCATTTTTTCCACTTTTTCCCGCTTCCACACCAACAAGAATCATTCCGATCAATCATGGTAGACAGTTTAACGGGTAATCGACTTGGTGTAAATATAGACCGTGTGCTGGGGCTGTGATTCCTGCGAGAGCCCTTTTTTTCGACTCTAAGATCGAGGCGATGGCGTTGGGAGTCAACTTACCTAACCCGACATAGACTAAGGTTCCCACTAAATTGCGCACCATTTTGTATAAAAAGCGTTTTCCCCGAATGTAAAACATTTTTCCATCAAAGGTCAGCGATTCGAGATGACAAATGGGATCTTTTTCTTTTTCCCCTGCAAAGGCGCTAAAATCATGTGTGCCGAGAAGCGGAAGGATAGCCTCTTCGATGTGGGCGCAATTGAGAGGGAGTGGGATATGCCATGCATAGAGCTTTAGTGTGGGATCTTGGGCGATTCCCCCCATGATTTGATACCGGTACTCCTTCCGGATGGCGTCTAAGGTAGGGTGAAAAACCTTTTTTTCGATATGAAGAAGGCGGATATCGGTGGGGAGCACTCCATTGAGAGCCTTGCCAAGAGATTTACAACAGGGCCACTCTTTTTGCAGCTCAAATTGGATCACCTGCCCTTCGGCATGGACCCCCCGATCTGTGCGACTTGCCGCTTCGGGCAAATGGGTTTCGTGGCTCACTCGATAAATGGCCTTTTCGAGCTCTTCTTGGATGGAAGGACCCGTTTTTGTCTTTTGCCAACCAAAATAGTGGGTGCCGTCATAGGCGAGAATCGCTTTATACATGAGAGCTTCGGGCAATAAAGGAGCCCAGCCCACTCATGAACATTTGGACTGCAATTAAAATTAAGATAAGCCCCATCAATCTCTCCATCGCCGTAATCCCGCGCCACCCAAGAACTTTTTTTAAAAATGCAGAGGAGAGGAGAATGAGCAAAGAGACAAACCAGGCAATTAAAATGGCAGACATCATGATCAAAGATCCCTCTTGTTTTGCGAAAATCATGACCGCTGCCAAAACAGCCGGACCTGCAACAAGGGGAACGGCCAACGGGACAACGAACGGCTCTGTATCGCCATGCATCGTCTCGCCCGTATCATGGTGCTGTGGAAAAATCATCCGTAGACAGAGGAGAAATAAAATAATTCCCCCCGCAATTTGAATGGTGTCATTTTCAATATGGAGAAAACGCATCAGCCAATCCCCCACAAAATTGAAGAGAATGATGATGAAAAGGGCGATGATCATCTCCCGAAAAATCACCGCAAGCTGCCGTTTGGGGTGCACCCCCTTCAAAAAACTGATGTAGAGGGGAACATTGCCAACCGGGTCCATCAATAAGAAAAGGGTGAATGCAAGGGAAAGTGTCCTCATACATTCCTCATAGTAGCGGGCGAGAGAATTTCCGGCTAGGGGGTTGGTTGCTGAACTGAAATCTCAATGGAGCTCCAGAGCTGGTTCATGAACCTGCGCTGCTCTTCATTGAGATGGTCCAGCGCCAAAATACAGTCGCTATTTTTGTAGAGGGCCGCCTTTGTCCAGTTGGCCGATCCCATGACGAGAGTTTTGTTGTCGATGTAGACAAATTTGTGATGCAAAAGCTGAGCGCCTCGGCTCAAAAAGACGGGAACGCCCGCTTTTTTTAATTTTTCAACCGCCTTTGCGCTCGCCCCAAGCCCCGAATGGAGATCGATAACCACGGACGTTTCAACCCCCCGCGCATGGGCCGCGATCACCTCATCGACAAGATCTGGATGGGTCAAAGTGAAAAGGGCCACTTGGATCGTCTTTTGAGCCCCCCGAATTTTTTTCTTGAGCTCCGTCAACACCCCCCCGCGCGGATCGGGAAGGAGCCAAATTTCCACCTTTTGCCCCCCAACGACCTCTTTAATATACCCGGAGCTATAGGGCTTGTGCCCTTGTAAGAATTTGGCAATCGGACGGCTCACCAGCCCGATCACCAAATTATCGTGCATTTTGAGCGAGGCTGTCGTCATGTTGGCGGAGCCGATGAACACCGTTTGATCGTCTAATATCAGAATTTTTTGATGCATCAGCCCCTGATTTTGGATCCCATGAAGATCTGCCCCTTGCAAATAGCGAAAAATTTTTCCAGACCCCCCAGTATCATAGAAGATTGTCGTCGGTACCCGCCCCCTGATTTTCTCAGCCAAAGCACTCAAAATCGGCCGATCGGTCAATCCGAACATCACCAGGTAAATGGAGTGATTTGCCCCCTTGATCGCCTTCAATAGAGTCGCCCGAATGTCTTGTCTACATTGATTGGAATAGAGCTTCGGCGGCTCGAAGGGAAGAGGGAGGCGGGGGGTGATCGAATCCCAGACAAACCAAGACCAAAAAAGGACAAAAACGGCGAAAATCCAAGGAAAGCGAAATCTCTTGGTCGGGGGAGGGGGAGGTTGAATGGGAGACTTTTTCTTTTGCCAAAACATTGCGGGTGGGATTGTGCCCACCCTCAATTCACTTTGTCAAACTTTTCTTTTTGCTCATCTCGTGAAGGACAGCACTGATTCCCTTCTTATCGATTGTCCTCATCGCGGCAATCGAAAGGCGCAAAGTGACAAACCGTTTTTCTTCCGGAATCCAAAACCGTTTTGTCTTCAAATTGGGCAAAAACCTCCGGTTGGTGCAACCGGTAATTTTAAGACCAATTCCCTTCTTCTTTTTCGCAATCCCGCGCAGGGTATACTTTCTTCCAAATTTCGACTTTTTGCCTGTGACGACGCACTCTCTTGCCATAACGCTTCCTAAAAATAGATTTTGTCCATTCATCATACCCAATCGAGGCTTTTCTCTAAAGGGGTAATTCTTTTTTTATTTCGTACCCGATCTTGAACAGCTCCCCTTTCTGGCTCCCTGTGAGGTGGAGCTCGCAGTTTTTGGGGATCTTATTTTCCAAAATGGCCGAGGCAAATAGGTTCACTACCTCCTGCTGGATCAGCCTCTTTAGGGGGCGGGCTCCAAAAGAGGGGTCATACCCCTCTTTAGCCAAATATTTGACCACTTTGGGGTCCCATTTTAGCGCGATTTCCCTTCCCAAGAGTCTTTTAGCAACCCGATCGAGCTGGATTGAGACAATCGTCTCCATATCCTCGAGTTTGAGGGGGAGGAAGGGGAGGATCTCGTCGAGCCGGTTTAAAAATTCGGGTCGGAAGGTCGATTTTAGGATAGGTCCGACGATCCCGAGGAGCTCTTCTTTTGTCGAAACCCTCTTTTTCAATAGAAGATCGGAGCCGAGATTCGAGGTCATGATGAAGAGGGCATTTTTGCAATTTACTTTGCGCCCTTTCCCATCGGTGAGTCTCCCGTCATCAAAAATCTGGAGCAAAAGGTTGAAGACATCAGGATGCGCCTTCTCGAGCTCATCGAGGAGAACAACCGAATACGGTTTGCGCCTGAGCGCCTCTGTGAGCTGTCCTCCTTCTTCATAGCCGACATATCCCGGGGGAGAGCCGATGAGCCTCGAGACGCTGTGTTTTTCCATGTATTCCGACATGTCGATCCGGATGATCGCATCCTCTTTATCAAAGAGCTGTTCAGCGAGCGCTTTGACGAGCTCTGTCTTTCCAACTCCCGTCGGCCCAATGAAAAGAAAAACCCCGATCGGGCGGTTCGGATCGGAAAGGCCAGCTCTGGATCTTCGGATCGCCTCGCTCACAGCCCTAACAGCAAGCGGCTGTCCTACCACCCGTTTTTCCAAATGGGTCTCGAGCTCCAAAATTTTCTTTGTCTCTTTTTCAAGCATTTTGTCTATTGGAATACCGGTCCATTTGGCGACGATTTGAGCGATCAGATTTTCATCGACCTCCTCTTGTAGAAGGCGATCTTTCAGCTGACTGAGCTCTTTTTGCACCGACGCAATTTCCTTTTCGACTTGGGGCAATTTAGCGTAGCGAATTTCGGCGACTTTATTGTAGTCGACCCTCCTTTCGGCCTCCTCTTCTTGAAAGCGGAGTTTTTCCAGGGCATCTTTTTTCTCTTTCAACGTCTGAATGAATTTTTTCTCCCGATTCCATCTCCCCCTGAGTGCTGCGATCTCTTCTTTGAGCTGGGCCACTTTTGCATCGTCTTTTTCCTTCATCGCCTCTTGCCTTACGATGAGGGCGGCAAGTTCTCTCTCTTTTTGATCGATCGGCAAGGGGAGTGATCCGATCTGCATCCGGAGGAGACTCGCCGCCTCGTCGATGAGATCGATCGCCTTGTCGGGAAGGCGCCGATCTGGGATGTAGCGCGCCGATAGAAAGACCGCCGCATGCAGCGCATTTTCCAAGATCCTCACCCCGTGAAAAATCTCAAAGCGCTCTTTAAGACCGCGCAATATGGCAATCGCGTCTTCTAAACTCGGTTCTAGAACCATCACCGGTTGGAATCGCCGCTCGAGCGCCGCATCTTTTTCGATATATTTTTGATATTCGCTTAGGGTAGTGGCCCCAATGCAGTGCAAAGTGCCGCGCGCAAGGGCCGGTTTTAATAAATTGGCCGCATCCATCGACCCTTCCGTTGCGCCAGCTCCGACAAGAGTATGCACCTCGTCGATGAAGAGGATGACGTTCCCTTCGCTCTTTTCGATCTCGTCTAAAATCGATTTCAGCCGCTCCTCAAATTCCCCGCGGAATTTCGTCCCCGCGATGAGACTGCCCATATCGAGCACCATCAGCTCTCTATTTTTGAGTAGATCTGGGACATCTCCTTGGACAATCCTTCCCGCGAGCCCTTCGGCAATGGCCGTTTTGCCCACCCCAGGCTCTCCAATCAACAGCGGATTGTTTTTCGTCCTCCGAGAAAGGACCTGGATCGCCCGGCGGATCTCCTCATCTCTCCCAATGACTGGATCGAGTTTTCCCTTTTTAGCGAGCTGCGTCAGGTTTTTGCAGTATTTTTCAAGCGCTTTTAAATTCCCTTCCGCCCCCGCTGAGTCAAAGTGTTTTCCCCCGCGCAGGGTCGCAATGGCACTCTCCACCTCTTTGAGCTGGTTTTTTGAATTTTTTTTCCAGGAGGCAAAGGGATCTTTTCCCGATTCCCAAAAAGAGAGAAAAAGATGGTCGCTGCCGATGTAGGTGGCTTGTCCCTTTTTGGCAAACTTTTCCGCCTCTTGCACCCTTTTTTGAAGCCCTGCTCCCATTTGGGGAGCCGTTTCAGATCCGGAGTAGCTCGGGAGTGAGGCGAGGGCCGATTCAACCTGAGGGAGAAGGAGGGGAACGTCAAAGCCGACGGCCGCTGCAATCGAGGTGAAGTACCCCGAAGAGTCTTGCAAAAGGGCATAGAGAAGGTGATTTTCTCCCACCTCAGTGTGCCTTTTCATTTGCGCATATTGAACGGCCTCTTCAAGTGCCTTTGTCACAGCTTCAGTCAATTGGGGAGCCATATCAGTGAACCTCTTTTGCCTCTTTGGCTTTGACGGTAGATCCGGTTAAGCTATTGGTCAAGGTGTAAGGGTATTCCCCATTTGACTTTTTGCTAATTTTGATCTCGTTGGGGGTGATCCAGCTCTGGGTGATCGGGGTATCTTTTGGATCGATCTCCCAAAGGGAGTCATCGCTTAAGCGGAGGAACCGACCCCTTTTCAACACCTCGACTAAAAGGGGGCTCGTCTTTTTGCTGTTTTGAGCGATCTCTTTTTGCTCGTAGTGCTCTTCGACCCAATCGCGCAGGGCAGCTCTTTCTTGAATCGAGAGTTTTGCCAGCCCTAATTTGTTTTGCTGCTCTTCGCTCAAATCAGAGTCGAAAGCAAGAGCTGCTGCAAGAATTACACTGAACATAAATACCACCTATAATACCGAAGTGACTTCAAAATTTGGTTTTTGGCTGCGTCGGACATCCGCATCTTTGGGACCGCTTGCATCGCCCAACTTATTCAAGTTGAGCTGCTTCAGCGCCGCTTCGCTGCCCCAAATCTGCGGCGCCGACTTTGCCAAATTCCCCAATTTTGAAGTCATTTCGGTATATTCTCATCCGCATCCAGGATACAGCGAAATTAAGGTTCTGGGCAAGCTCGAACAAGGGCTGAGCGGAGTTCTTTGAGAGCTCTTGGTTTATGATCCTTCTTGAAGACGATCTCTTCCGCTCTTTTCAGATAGGCCCAAGATTTGTTGTAGTTGTGTCTTTGAAAATGGAGGGCTGCGAGATAGTAATTGACTGTCGGATCGCCTGGATTCATTTGGATATATTTTTCCAAGATGGGGAGCGCCTCTTTTTCCCTCCCCAACTGAAGCCAGGTGGTCGCCAGATGAAAAACGGCTTGTTTAAATTTAGGGTATTTTTCGACAATTTTTTCGAGTTTTTGCTGCTTTTCCAAAATCGATTCGCGCTTTTCATTCACCTCTGAGTAAATGGTCTGGATAGCCTCAGGATCCATATGGCCCGCCAAATAATCTTCAATGACGCTATCTTGAGTGATGGCGTGATCGGGGATTTTCCCCTCAATTTTTTTCAGAAGCTGCCGTCCTTCCTTTTCACGGCCGACAAATAGGTAGTTAAAGCCCAAAAACATATTTAGAAGATAGTCATTTTCAAAAAACGGCTTCGCCTTTTCATAAAGGGCAATGGCCGCTTCGGGCTCATTTCTCTGCCAGCGAGTGGCTGCCTGGTTCATAAAGGCAAGGCCGATCACCTGCCGAATGTCCCTTTTTTGCAATTTCTTTGTCTCGACGCCCAAATACATCTCCGATGGGACATCGATCCCCCTCGCCGTTGTCTCAATGTTGGTGATCTCCCCATCTGGGTCGACATAGCGGACATAGATGTGGCCCGGCGGCGTGATCGCCTCCAGTTCAAGGCCCAATCGTTGCGCAAGCGAGAGATAGAGGATCGAAACGCCTAAGCAAACGCCCCTTCGCCCATCGAGAACCGAGGGGAGAAACGTGTAGACGTCGATATCTTTGGCATGGAGTGAATGGGGCGGGAAGCGAAAGCGCATCTCAGAAAAAATATAGTCGCTCATAGCTCTGATTTTTTCTTTTGGCCCCGCATCGGGGGCAAGCCGGGCATAGATTTGCAGCGCCATCAGATCGAGGATCGCCTCATAACTCAAAATTTTGCGGCTTGCCTCTTCAGAAGAGCCCAGCTCTGCGAGCAAAAGCCCACGGGCAAGATCAATCTCTTCATTCGGGAGCCCATGGAGAGTGGGTTCATCCCAAATGCCGTAGCCTTTGAGGTTTCGATTTAAAAGATGATGCGAAAGTTTTCCAATTGCGACGAGCTCTTCATCATTCAAGAGGGGGGTGCTCTCCGAAGAGCTCCGATTGACGAAGTTGATCAGCGGTTTTGGGTCGAGGGAGGGGAGAATCATCTCGGGATCCCACTCGCTACACCCCCCACTCAAAAGATCCCAGGCCACTTTGAGCGCCTGCTTCCCTTCCACTGTTTTTGGATAGAGCTCATAGAATGCAAAGTGCTGAGACACAGAGGTTGGATCGAGAGTTGAGTAGAGCGCCGACAGAGAAGAGGCGATGAGGTAGAGATGAAACAAAAAAACCCCACTTTCCCTCAGGTTACTCTGAACTCTTTTTTTGTCAAATATGATAAAAATGGAGATAAAATCCCTCCTTTGCTACAGGTGGGTAAAGTATGTGTTTTTCGGCCAGCGCGAGTTTCACGAGTACAGTTGTTCTGGCAGCCGTTGGGCTTGCCACAGTGCTCCAAGCGAAAGATAAAAAAATTCTCGCCTGGGCAATGACCCCTTGCTTTTTTGCCTTTCAGCAATTCATGGAGGGGATCATTTGGCTCACTCACGATGCCCCCGATTGGGAGCTCACTCTGAAATTCGCTACCTACGTTTTTTTGATCTTTGCCCTCTTTTTATGGCCTATGTGGCTCCCTTGGAGTGTTTACATCACTGAAAGAAACACCCATAGAAAAAAGATGATTTTCGGTTGCATTATTTCTGGATGTGTCGTTGCCTTGATGGGGGTAATTGATAGTTTCGTTACGCAATTGTATGGATTCAAAATTCAGAAAAACATCTGCTATGCGATCACTTCTATTATTTGTAGTGAGTCATCTATTGGAGTTACATGGAACTACTTTATGGTTGGTTTTTATGCAATTGCTACAACCCTTCCCTTTTTTTTCTCCAGTTTAAGATATGCTTGGATCGTTGGAGTGGTCTCTGTTCTTAGCATTGTTGTTGCTCAAGGGTTTTATCCTTATGGGTTTGCCTCTGTGTGGTGCTTTTTCGCTGCACTCAGCAGCCTTACCATCTATTTTGTCGTGAGAGCATACCGCAAAACTTCGTGAAAAAAATTTAGTAGAGTTTTTTTTCTTCGCCCTCCGGAATGGATTTTTCTGCTTCTTTTTTGATGAGCCTTTCAAGTTCGTCAACAGCTTGGCCTGCCTTCATTCTTTTCTGGGGATCGATATCCAGCAAGTTCAGTATCAAGTCTTGAACCACTTCTGGACATTTATGAAAGACAAATTCTTCCCGAAGTTCCTCGTTCGTGAGATTTGCCAGTCTCCAAAAGCCTTTGCTAGGAGAGTCCATTTGGGCATCTTGAAAGGGGAGAACCTTTTGGATAAAAATCGCAGAGATTGTGAGGCCCAGGGAAAATAGATCGTTTGCAGGAGTTACTAAGGAAATATCCTTTTCTTTTTCAGTTGCCATTTTTGCTACTTCTGGAGATAACCAGCCATAGCTTCCTGAAACGAGTTTTCTTGTTAGAATATCGCGATCTTCGCAGGCAAATTCCAAATCGATCATTTTGACTCTACCATTGGGCATCACCAGAAAATTTTCTGGCTTAATATCTCGATGGAGAATCGGATGCTCCCGATCATGTAAAACTTGAACTGCCTTCGCGCAATCTCTAGCGAAGAGTAAACCATCTTTAAAGGACGGATTTCGAGTCTCAATGAAATCGAGTAGATCTATCTCCCCAAGTTCCATTCCTATATAGAACCTTTTTTTGGAATTGTTGAAGAAAAAATCTATTTTAATTATAGAGCTATTTCCTTGTAATTGTTGCAAAAGAAGAACCTCTCTTTCGGTTCTGTTTTTGATCTCTTTCCATGAAAATAATTGGCCCAATTCTTTCATCTTGGCTTTAATGGATTTCTTTTTAATTACAGCAAGGGCACCCACTTCAATTTGATCGAAACGTCTAAGGCCAAAAGAGACTCTCTTTTTGATGATTTTTTGAGAGCCGGACTGATTTACCATGTGATCTTTGCGCTTTTTGTGCTGTGTCATCAAAATGTGGGCCCTTCGATCGCCACCAGACAAAAGAACGCTCCGAGCAAGCGAATACTTTTTTTTCTTGAGTTTGATCACCTCACCGTTCCGAGGAAAGCCTATTTTTCTGGCTGTAACGATGATTTTTGCTATTTCTGTCTTTTCGAGTTTTTGTCGTGTGCAAGAATGAACGGCATCTAAAATTTGTTGGATTGGATCTCGAATGGCTAGCATTTTTACCTCGACTTTGAGGGGAACATTTTACACTAAGGCGGGGGGGGTATGCAACGGTCTCAATCTATTTTCTTAGGAGAAAATACCACAAAATTTCGTGAAAAAAAGGTTGCTTTCGGATACACTCTTCTCCTTTTGGGGAGGCACTTATGAAAGAGTTCTTTTGTCTTGCTGCGGCTGTTTTTCTCACCTGTTTTGGCCATGCCATTGAGGTGGAAACTTTGGACCTTGATGTGATCTCTTATGAGGGGTTGATTCAAGAGAATCCGGAGGATTTAAACCTTTTAAACAAGGCCCTTTTTGAAAAGGGGATTGTCGCTATTCGGGGGGTCCCAGGCTACCGAGAAAAGTTAGAGGCGTTTGTCTTGAGCGCAAGGGCGTTTGTCGCACTCGGTGAAGAGGTCAAAAATAGATACGCTCCCATTAGAGAGCGCGGCGATCTTTTCCTTGGATATGAGAAGGGGAAGGAGAAATTCAAAAGGCCGGAAGGAAAGTGGGTTGTCGATGATCTCAAAGTTTCCTATTACGCTTTTTTGCCCGATCAATCCCTCAACAGATGGCCTTCAGAGCTCGACTTACAAACTTCCTATTGCCAGTTGGGGTGTTTAATGGCTCAAATGGGAAAACTCGTCATGGAAAAAATTGGGCTGATAGGCCCTAGCCCTAAGATCGAATTGGGAGATACTCCTCAGCTCGGCCGCATGCTCTATTATCAAAAAAGCGGCGACACATCGGTCGATAATCCCCATTGGTGCGGCGCCCACTTTGATCACAGCCTGTTCACAGCGCTCACTCCAGCGACCTACTTTGTGGAAGGGGCGCTGGTTGCGGAACCCGAAGAGGCGGGCCTCTTTGTGAAGGTGGGCGATTCCTTTAAAAAAGTGAAGGCAGATCCTGAAGTGTTGATGTTTCAAGTAGGGGAATTTGGACAACTCGCAACCAATGATGCCATCCGGGCGACAGAACATCGGGTGCATAAAGCCAAAGGTTCAGCAGAGCGTTTTGCGATGGCTGTCTTCTTCGATGCGCCGATGGATACGACCATCCGCTCTTTGTCTGAATTGACTCGCGATAACAGGTACGGGGGAGTGGCCGGTGAGCCGTGCTCGTATCAGAAGTGGCACGAGGAATCTTTCAAGCGCTACATTGTCATTGATGAGAATTAGGAGGCCTCGTCTTCCGAGTCTTCCGTATCGGCCTCGTAATTTACTGAATCAGACGAGACTGGTGGCGTTGCTCTGTAGATGATGTCTTCTTCTTCGTTCTCTGAGTCTTCCATATCGGCTTCGTAATCTGAATAACACGAGTCTGGCGACCCTGTCCCGTTCGGGAGTGGGGGGTACGGTTCTTCCTCTTCCTCTACGTAAAATTTTTCAGTCGGGGGTTCGGCATTGATGTAATCGATCCCTTTGATAGCCGTTGCAAACGCGAATCCCGAAATCAGGGGGGTATATGCATAAGCTTCCAACGACAATGGGGGGGGAGCGTTTAAAATAAAGTGGCCTCCAAGTGCTACTACACCAATGGCCGTTGTTAAAAGAAGGCCAGTCGCAACCCACTTTGCAATTTTCATCCAGTTGTTTGACTCTTCATCGGTATCGATACTTTCCATCAACTTCAGGGCAGTGGCAAATCCGAACCCCGACAATAGGGGAATATAGACACAGTCTTTCAATGACAATGGGGTAGCCATATTTAAAAGAAAATGAGATCCCAATGCTGCCAAGCCAATGGCCGCTGCTAAAACAAGGCCCGTCATCGCCCATTTTTTTACAGTCTCTACCGTCGAACTTGTCGGTTTGTCGGTCTCTTTTGTCGCCAGTTTATTCTCTTTAGGAGCATTGATAAACCCGATCACTTTGATTGCTGTCGCAAATGCGCACCCCGTGATCAACGGCGCATATAGATACGTGTTTAAAGACAATGCTGAAGCTGCATTGAAGGCAAAATGAACCCCGAATGCTGCCAGGCTAATCGCTGCTGCTAAGATAATCCCCGTCCCTATATACTTTGCAGCTTCAGTATAATAGTTTGTGGGTTGATTTTGTGTTATTTCCAGTGTTTTCATTATAAATCCATATCGTAATTAAATATTTTAATTATACTATATTTTATCAATTAATTTCAAATTATTTATTATGTTTTATAATGGGATAAGATTTGGTGAAAGGATCTTTCGGATTAAAACTTTTAATTCCGAATGACTTGTGATTTCTTCTACCGAGGGGCGGAAGCGATAGGTCCAATTGGTCGTGAGCTGGGTTCCCGGGCGATTGATTCGCTCATTTTCGGGATTGAGGGCGACGAGATCGGGAAAAAGGGCCAAGTACTCTTGCAGCAAATTGATATGGAAAAGACTCGATGTGTGGTGGGCGCCATGGAGGATTGTGAGTCGATCATTTTGGGATAAAACGGGGTGATAGGTGAGGTGCAACAACTCTGCGAAGGAGACCACCTCTCCAGGCGCTTTTTTCCACCAAAGTTCAAACGGGTCCGTGTCGTGCGAGGAGAGGGTGGTTAAGCTCAGCGGCTCATATTCGTTCAGAGGGATGTATCCTTTGGCTGTTTTTTCCCATCTCATCACTTTTGTCCCGCAGATTCCGAGTTCTTTTAAAACTGGGTAGACCTCATCGGGGATTGTCCCTAGATCTTCCGCCATTGGGAGGAGGGGGCTTGCGTGGACAAAGAGTTCGAGTCTTTCTCTTCCTAGTGTTTCCCAAAGGGTCTGATCTTTAGGGATAAACCCTCCTTTTAGCGCCGTTTCTCCTCTCGGAATTCCCCAAATGCGAAAAAAACCCACCACGTGATCGATCCGGTAGATGTCGAATAATTTTTCAATGGTTTTAAGCCTTATTTTCCACCACTTGTAGCCCTCTTTTTTCATCTCTTCCCATTGAAAGAGGGGAAAACCCCAATACTGTCCCTCTTTTTGATAGTAGTCGGGGGGTGCTCCTGCAGAGAGGGTGAGATCAAAGAGGTTTGGTTCGCCCCACACATCGGCGCTATCGGGGCTCAAAAGGATTGGGATATCCCCCTTCAATTTGATCCCTTTTGCCTTCGCATGATCTTTCACCATTTCCATCTGCCGAAAGGAGTGGAACTGCAAAAAAGTGTAAAAGTGGCACAGGTGTGGATCTGCTTTTTCTTCTTTCGGCCAATCTTGCCAGTGTTTATCTGAAAATTGCTGTTTGAGAGATTTGAATTCGGAGTAGACTTTGAGCCAAGGGTGGGCCGCTAGAAACGATTGATACGCCTCTAACGCGCTCGTTTTCTCAAAGGTTTTTTCAAAAAGGGCTAAAAGTAGTTCCATCTTCTCTTTCAAAACGACCGATCGGACGACACGCGGCTCTATTTTTTCCACTTTGGGCAGCTTTAGTCCCAATTCGCGCACAGTTAAGTAGATCGGATCGAGGGCGCATGAAGAGAGGGGATTGTAGGGACTTGGATCGGAGCCGCTATCGTTGATCGGGAGGAGTTGAATGAGATCAAACCCAACCTCTTTACACCAATCGATGAGGGGGATGAGATCTAAAAATTCGCCGATGCCAAAACTATTTTCTGACCTTAAAGAAAAGAGCGGCAATGCGATGCCGTGGTGAGGAAATTTACCGATTTTTTCCCAGTGTGCCTCTGTAATCACCGATCAACCTCGTGGCGCCGGGCTTTCTCCCCTTTGGATCGCCTCCTGCCAGTGAGAGCTTTGCGCGACAAAAGCGCCGATCATTCCACTGAGGCGCTCTCCATTGAGGATTGCCAGGGGGTATTTTTGAAATTGCGCAAGTTCATTCAACCCATGGATATAGCCAAAAAAGGCAGGTCTCGGGTCTGGCAAAGCGTTTGCCTTCAGCGCTTCTTTCAAGATAATCTCGCGGAATTTCCCTGGCGCAATCGATGCAATTTTTGCAAAAATCCACAAAAATTCTTGGGATGGATCGATCTGCAATTGCACGGTGAGTTCGGGATAAACTTGGATGCTGCAGGCGTTTTTCCGATCGACGTGCAATTTGAGTTCAAAAATTTTCCCAAGACTTTGTAAAAGTTCTTCAAATTGAGAAGTCACTCCTCTTCCTCCTCTTCTTCTTCCATTTGATCTTCCAACTTTTCAATCGTATCGATCAGCGCTCTTAAAATCTCTTCTCGGTGTCTTGGATCGCGAAAATATTTGGGTGCCACCTGCTTGATCGCATCGCGCATTTGCGAGTAGATCACCATCTGCCCTGCCGCCTCTTCGGAAATCCCAAGAAGCTTTGCCGTTTGCATGATCTTGTCGGGGTTCATAAATCTTTCCGCCAAAATTTTGACGAAAATCCGCGAAATGATTTCGAAGTCCAAGCGGCTCGGGAGGACTAAATTGTAAGAGCTAAATCCCCGCTGGATGAGGCGCATCCTCGATTGGAAAAAGCGAAAGACTCCCAAAATCCCCTGCATCGATCTCGTCTCATCGAGAAGCCGTTTCAATTCTCCCCGCTCGATGGATGGGCCTTTCGATTTTAGATCCGCGCCAAGAGAGTGGAGCATAAACGCGATGGCCAATTTCAATTTTGCGTAGCGAAACTTGTCGGCCAATTCATCGAACAGCTGGATCGGATCTCTCGGATTTGAAACGATATCTCGGTACAGATCTCTCAGACTTGTCGGATCGCCGAGGCCCTCTTTTGAGAATTCTCTTGCGGAGGCGCCCATGTTTCTCCCCGCCCGAATCTCTTTCCCCTTGTCTTTGTTGAATTTCTCTTTTGCCTCTTGCGTTGCTGCGAGAAGCTGACCTTCTGATGTCTCCATCAAAAAGTCGATCGCCTCATCCGCAAGAGAAGCGTCTTTGTAGACTTGATCGACCTTTTGCAAAATCTGATCCGATCGATCGCCGCGCGTCACTTGTGCGCGCAAAATTCTTAGCGTCTTTGCACTGAGCTCGAAATTTCTCTTCTGATAGCGCTCGGCGACCTCGTCGATCTTTTCGACGTCGACAATTTTTTCGACCACCTCATCGGATTCTTCCGTTTTGCCCTGCTGTTTTTGGTGAAGATCTTTGAGATTGTCGAATTTGCGAGCCCTTTCCATCGGATTGAAGGCGGCCAATTCAAAATACTCGTTCAAATCCTCTTTGCTCTCAATCTGCATTGCCCGATTTGCCGCGATCTCCTTTTGGATTGCCTTGACGGCTTGTTGATTGCTCGGCATGATGTGGGAGATGCGCGTTTCAGCCATAATTTTAAGTCAATTGGACCCTGCCTAAGGGTTGGATTCGGATTTCAGGGACGATCTCCTGATAGGAGACGACCGCAAGATCGGGGAATTCCCCTTCGATCAGTTTGCGCACAAATCTGCGCACATCGATGGCTGTCAGCAAGACGGGAGGCTGGCCTCCTGCCGGTGTCGGTTGCACCATTGCGCTGCGCATCGAGTGCAAGATGAGCTGCACCGAGTCGGGATCGAGCGCGAGATAGGAGCCGGCAGAGGTCTGTTTGATTGCGCCGCGCACCATATCTTCGATTTCCGGATCGAGCAAATAGACAGACAACACCGATTGACCGAGGGAATATTTGTAGCTGATGTAGCGCTTGAGCGATGAGCGGACATATTCGGTGAGGAGCACCGTATCTTTTTCGGTTTGGGCCCACTCGCTGAGCGCCTCCAAAACGGTGCGCAAATCTTTGATTGAGACCTGCTCTTGCACGAGCCTTCGCAAAATTTCGGTCAGTTTCTGGAGCGGCACAAGGCGGGTCACCTCCTTGATCAGATCGGGGAATGATTTTTCGATGAACTCCAAAATCGCCCTCACCTCTTGGATGCCGATGAATTCGCTCGCGTATTGGCGGTAGAATTTCGACAGATGCAAGATGACCACTTCAAGCCCCGTCCAAAAGCGAATGCCCGCTTTTTGGAGCACTGGCTGGTATTTTTCATCGACCCAAATGGCGGGCATTCCAGGAGAGCTTTTTGAGGTGGTGAAGGGGATGTTGTATCGGCGCAGCGTCTCTTCCGACTCATTGGTGAGCAGGTGTTTTAGAATGACTCTTCCCCGCACAATCGGCACTTCATTCAGGTGGATCGCATATTCATTTGCGTCAAATGTGGGAGAATCGGTCCGGACGTGTACGCCCGGAAAGCGGACCCCCAAATCTTGGTAGAGGGCATGGCGCATCTTCGGAATCATCTGATCGATGAAAGTGAGCCCCTGTTTATCTTTGCGAATGAGTAGAGAAATGGCAGATCCCACTTCGAGGACGACGGGCAAGGTGAGGGCATAGTCGTCGGGCGCCCCCCCTGCCACTGCATGGCCAGGGACGTCGGTATCCATCGCGCTGATGCCAGCTGCCGCCTTGGCCGCCACCCGTTTCGAGTTGTACCAAAACAGATATCCAATCGAGCCGATGAAAACTGCCAAGATCAAAAAGGGCCAGGCGGGAAAACCGGGGATCCAGGCCATGAGGACGAGGAGCCCGCCTGCAATCATCAGCGCTTTAGGCTGTTTGAGGAGCTGTTCGGAGATCTCTTTTCCAAGGTGGGCATCTTTCTTTTCGCTCGATACGCGCGTTGTCACAATACCCGCAGTGATCGCAATCATGAGGGCGGGAATCTGGGAGACGAGACCATCTCCAATGGAGAGGAGCGAATAGATCTTGGCCGACTGGCCGAGCGTCATGCCGTGCATTGTGACCCCGATGATCAGGCCTCCGATGATATTGATCACTGTAATCACAATCCCCGCGATCGCATCCCCTTTGACGAATTTCATCGCGCCGTCCATCGCTCCATACAGCTGGCTCTCTTTGGTCAGGCCGAGGCGCAGCTCTCTTGCTTGCTGTTGGTCGATGATGCCAGAGCGCAAATCGGCGTCGATCGACATCTGTTTTCCCGGCATGGCGTCGAGGGTAAAGCGGGCTGCTACCTCTGCCACCCTCTCGGCGCCCTTGACGACGACGATGAATTGGACGATTGTGATGATTAAAAAGACGACTCCCCCGACCACGTAGTTGCCCCCAACGACGAAATTCCCGAAGGCAAAGATAATTTTCCCCGCGTTGGCGTGTAAGAGGATCTGGCGGGTTGAAGAGATGTTGACCCCGAGTCGATAGAGCGTTGTGAGCAGCAGCAGCGAGGGGAACATCGAAAGTTGCACCGCTTTTTGGATGTAGATTGCGACAAAAAGGAGACACACAGAGACGGTCAGGTTGAGCGAGATCAAAACGTCGATCATGTGCGGAGATACGGGGAAAATGAGCATCATGATGATCGCGATAACGACCCCGGCGAGGATCAGATCGCTCGATTTTGAAATCGTGTTGAGGGCCCGATCGCCGCCCAAGACCCGAGAGAGATTTTCAAAAAATTTATTCATTTAAATAGTTCCGAGTTGATATCTGGGTTTTCTTCCAAAGAGTCGATCCACTTGAGGATCTCAGCCACCGCTTCATAGGTCCTTTCAGGTATATAATCGGAGATTTTCCCTTTACTGTATAGCTCCCTTGCTAAATCTACATTTCGCATGATTGGGATTTTGTTTTCGAGACCTATTTTTATGATCTGCTCAGCCATATAGCCTGCCCCCATCGTCAAAATGATCGGAGCCACCTCTTCGGGCGGGTTATATTTCAAAGCGATAGCGATATGGGTTGGATTGGTGATGATGGCGCGCGCGCGTCTTGCTGCCCGGGGGCCCTCTTGATAGGCGATTTCTCGAAAGAGCTCCCTCCTACGCCCTTTGATCATCGGATCCCCTTCGGTGTCTTTATACTCTTGCTTCACCTCAAACTTTTCCATCCGCATCTCTTTGGCAAAGTTTTTTTTCTGGAAGGCAAGGTCAAAAAGGGCGATCAAAACGAAAAAAATCCCCACTCTGAGGGCAGCGGTAAATAAGAAGTCGTGGACGACTACGGCGCTGCCAACCACCGGCATCAGGACGCTTGCGATGATTTGGGGCAAAGCCGATAAGACGACGAGGTAAATGATGATCGCAGCTCCTGTGATTTTGGCAATCGATTTGAGGAGTTCGACGAGCACTTTCATTTTAAATTTGGCTTTGATCCCCTCAACCGGATTGAGCTTTTTCAGATCGAATTTCATCGCCTCGAGCGCAAATACGGGGCCGTTGACGAGAAAACTCACTAAGATCCCGACAAAACAGACAATGGCCATGATGGGAAGAGAGGTGTTGAAAATCACGTGGGCGGCGAGGAGGAAAAAGGAGGGGATTTTATCCGATAAATGGGTGCCGCTTTCAGAGGCTGCTTTGAACGCTGTTAAGAGAAAGCTGACGATGTTTTCATAAATATATCCCATGGCCGCAAGGGTTCCCATGATCGAGACGACAAAGGTCAGCGCCGCAGGCATGTCTTGCGCTTTGGCGATTTGCCCCTTCTTTCGGGCATCTCTCAATTTTTTTGGGGTTGCCTTTTCGGTCTTTTCGGCCATACAATGAGGGTAGCTGACACTCTTATTTGGGACAAGATGTGATTCACCCTACTTGGATTGAAATCGATTTAGATCAGTTTAGAGAAAATTTAAAACTGATTCGACAGGGGATTGGAAAGGCGCGGTTTTGCCTTCCAGTGAAGGCAAATGCCTACGGCCATGGGACGGTTTCCATTGCGAAGGCAGCGCAAAGTTCAGGGGTTGTCGATTGCTTGGCCGTCTCTTGTCTTCAAGAGGGAGTGAAGCTCAAGGAGGCAGGGATTCAAATCCCGATTCTCGTTTTGGGAGCCATTCACGAGGATCAGATCGAGGATCTCAGCAAGTATGAATTAGAGTTTTCCATTAGCTCTTTGTTTAAGGCTCAGGCGGTTTCCAAAATCATCAAGAAAAAGAGGGTGCCCGTTCATATCGAAGTCGAAACGGGGATGCAAAGGAGCGGTTCTCGCCCAAAGACTTGTTTGAAGTTGGCCGAATATATTCGCTCCCAACCCTGCTTTGATCTCATCGGCGTCTATTCCCACTTTGCGACAGCAGATTCTCCCTCAAACCCCTTTGCCAAAAGCCAAATGGAGCAGTTTCGGAATCTGATCCAACATCCGCTGTTTCAAGGGCTCATTGCCCATATGGCCAACTCTTCAGGAGTGGTTCACTACCCAGAATCCCATTTCGATATGGTCCGCCCCGGACTCATGGCGTATGGATATCCCCCTCAAGGAGCTGGGCCCCCTTTTGATCGGGTTGCCCCTTGTTTTTCGCTCAAATCCAAAGTGGCCTATTTTAAAGTTGTTGGGCCTAATCAGGGAGTCGGGTATGGACACACCTATGTCACTTCAAAGGAGACGCGGATTGTGACTGTTCCCATCGGCTATGGAGATGGGTATCGCAGAGCTCTTTCCAACCTCGGTTTTGTCCTCATCCGGGGAAAAAGATTTAAAATTGCGGGCACTATTTGCATGGATCAGTTCATGGTGGATGTCGGGGATGCCGAGAGTTATGTCGGCGACGAGGTCGTTTTGATTGGAAAACAGGGAGAAGAAGAGATCCCATTGAGCGAAATTGCTCAGGCTTGCCACACAATCCCTTATGAAATCCTCTCCCAGTTCAATGAGCGAATTCCGAGAGTATTTCTCTCCTCCCAATCTGCACTTGTTTAACTTTCAGTGAAAAAGAAGCGGCGCTTCAGGAGATATTTTCAAAAGGAATTGATCGATTGGGAAAATGGGAAATCCCCTATAATTTTCCTTTCGCTTAGTATTCGACACAATGAAACATGTCGCTTCGGGATATTCTAATTGAAAGGCAGCAAGCCCTCGGATATCATCAGGTCCTAAATTTGCAGATCTTTTGACCTCGATTGCCAAAAAAACCGTCGGACCGTAGATGATAAAATCGACTTCAAGTTTTGTCTCGGTTCTCCAAAATGAGAGGGAATGTGGCTCTTTTTGGGAAAGAATCCAGGCTCGAAGGTGTTGTGCGACGAGGCCTTCCAATGCAACTCCTTCCATTTCCTCAGAACTATCTAAAATGCCCCTGGGTCTTAAAGCCTTATAGACGCCTACATCAAAAAAATAAAACTTTGGATGGGAGATCAATCGCCTCTTCGCCCTTCTTGAGAAAACTGGCAGAGAAAAGGCGAGAAAAAGATCCTCTAAAATTTGAAAGTAGTTGTCGACCGTCCCTCTTTTTACGCTCGATTCTCTGCTGATATCTGTAGTTGTCCATACAGATCCATGAGAAAAACTTGCGATTTCTAAAAACCGAGAAAAATCGCCTATTTGCCGAACTAGTCCTTCTGCTTGCACCTCTTCTTTGAGATATAAGGTGAGATAATTGCGCAATTGCTCTTCCGGCTCTGGCGATTCCCAAACGAGGGGAATGAGTCCAACTTTAAGAGCCTTTGAAAGTGAAAATTGATCGCCTAGCTCGGACGCGAGAAACGGCCCCATTTGACGAAGAAGAGCCCTCCCTCCCAAAAGATCGCTCACTGACCTCCGGAGTTTTCGGCTGCTACTCCCTGTCATTATGTACTGTATCCCCCTCTTTTCTTCGATCAGGGCATGGATCTCAGGCAAAAGGCGGGGGACCCGCTGCACTTCATCTAAAATCAGCGTCGATCCTTCTGGAAGCTCATGCGATACCGCACGGATTTTTTCTGGATAGGCGCTAAACCGCCTCTCCTCTTCTCCTAGCAATAGATCGATTCGAGCCGCATTTGGATAGTGGTTCAAAAGCCAGGTGGATTTGCCCGTCCCCCTAGGTCCCAAAAGGAAGTAGCTCCCCTTCGGGGCGCTCAGTTTTCGGGGGATATATTTTTCGGAATTTGCCATCTCAAATGGCATTTTACAATGGAAAATGCTATTTGCGGTAGCATTTTCCAAGCATTATCGCAAGTCATTTATTACTAGTCTTTTAGTGAGTCTAATTATGAAAGAAGAGGATCACATCTCCGTCTTGGACGGGGTATTCTTTCCCTTCAGAGCGGGCTTTTCCCCCCTCTCTTGCGCGGGCCCTTCCTTGGTAGCGGACCATGTCGTCGAAGCTCACTACCTCCGCTCTGATAAACCCCTTTTCGAGGTCGGAATGGATTTTTCCGGCAGCGGCAGGGGCTAGAGTTCCCCTCTCAATGGTCCATGCGCGCGTCTCAATTTCCCCTGTCGTGATGTAGGTGATGAGTCCAAGGAGAGAAAACGCCTCTTTAATGAGCCGATCGAGGCCCGATTCTTTCAGCCCTAAACTTTGCAAAAACTCGTTCCCATCTTTTTCATCTAAGCGAGAAATTTCCTCTTCGATCTTTGCGCAGATGGGGACGACGCGAGATCCTTCTTTGGCTGCATATTCTCGCACCAGTTGATTAGAAGACCGTTTTTCGTCGCATCATGGGGCATAGCTCTCAAAAGCTCTACCAACTCCTGCCTGATGAGTGGCTCAAGGAGGAAGCCGCTATAAAGTAATCCTTCCATCTCGAAAAGATGGGTTTATCGCTTGCCTTCATTCCCTGCATTTTGCTCATCCATTTGTATCTGCGAAAAAACATTTAGCTCCCAAAGCCCTAAAAACAAACCCATGGTAGCCTCTCTGGTCTGGGCCATGGCATATTCATCTAGTTCTTGACGAACCTTTTTCTCTAACTGTTTGTAGTAGCTAGGACCAATAAAACGATTTATGCAGCCACCGCAAGAAAAATAATTCTTGCCTTGAAGATATTGATAACAGAGGTTATTCACCTCTCTTAATAATTCCGTCTTTTCTCGAGAGATGGTATGCCCCATTTCAAGAGCCTCAAAAACCTTAAAATGTTTCAAAACATCACCGGCGCCTATGTGAGCTTCTTCACATCTTAATAAGATATCCTTAACTGCTTCCAAACTTTGCCTAGCTTGTTGAGTAGGTGTCATAAATGATTCCTTCTCTTTAGAGTCAAAGAAACTTGTGGGTCTAAAGTAATCGTCAAAAGTTGCTTCTGGCGGGGAACTTGCATAGGCCCTGATTCAACTTCATAGCGCTCCAATAACGCTTCAGTAAGCGCCCGAATTTCAGTAAGTGCCAGCCACTTTCCTGGACATCCGTGTTTTCCTCTACCAAAGACATTCCAAGGAAGAGAAGCGTTCTTAACTGACTCTTCTCGATGTGGATCGAATAGATTTGGCTCATGGCAAGTTGCAGGATTGCGTCCTGCAAAATATGGAGTTACCAGAACATTTTGTCCTTTAGGGAGTAAATACTTCCAATGAGATTTATCAGAATTCTCTACATGAACTTCAAGGTCTGTTCGAGGCGTACGGCAAATGAAGGCTGTAGGGGTGTGAAGCCTAAGAGACTCTTGAAGAACTCTGTCCATAATAGAACCTGGCTCGTGCTTCGCCTGTTTAATACTTTCAAAAATTTCATTTTGATATTCTGGATGTTGTCCTAACTGCCACAACATGTATTCCAGAAGAGAAGAAGAAGTCTCTCCTCCGGCAATGTACATGAGAAAAAGAACCCCTTTCCTCTGGACATCTGTCATACCAGTATCTTTAAGGGCATTTAAAAAGTCGCCTTCTGAATGATTGATAGTGTCCCTTAAAACTTTTAGGGCATCCTGGTAAGCTCGCTCTTGTTGCGGGGTGGGTTTCATCCACACAAACTTCATCATTGCATGCTCCATGCACACACTAATGGCCTGACTGATAGGTTGGTAGTCAGCAAAATTCGCAGCCTCCTTTCCCAAAAGAAGATTTGAGACTACTGCTACAGTAAACGTTCCCGTCAACTCTCTCGCTGAACAGTGAATAACTCCATCTACTTCTTGCTTTTCTAAATGGATTAAAGCGCTTTTAACAATCTCTTTTAAACGCTCTCTTAAAACGGGAAGATTTTTAGGACCAAAGAAATCGAGAATCGCCTCTCGACAAACCTTTGCTTGGCGCGAGTGACAAGTAAATAAAAAATCCTCTAAATTCACAGGTTCTTCAACAATATCCTGAAGAACTGGAAGGAAAAGGCGGGCGTTATCCCCCTTTGCCCCAAAAGAAAACAAGCCATCTTCATCATTTCTATAATGGCGAAGAATTTCATTGGCTATACGGGTTGAAGTAACGATGTGCTGACTCCCTGTTGGGGACGCCATGCGATGGATTGCACGATCTTGGACAAGCTGTTTTTGAACGGGTATGATCATTTCCTGATTTTTGATCATTAATCCAACCGTATGGATCATATGAGATACTTCTATAGGGAGTTGAACAATCCATTTCAGCCATCGAGTTACCTGAGCACATTTTCCTGCATCTGCATGGCGAATAGTAATTTTTGAATGATCGTCAATCGGCTGAGAGCCGCAGGAATAAACACGATTAAAACAGGCCACTTTCTCCTCTCCGAGGTTGAAGACGAGGAATTCTATCACGTAACACCTTTTTCAAGCAATGTTAGGCTCAACGGAAGTTCCAAAAAAATACTTATAACCGTACCTCGTATGACGAGGCAGATATTAAAGAATTGATTCCAATCGATCCCCACTCTTTCGGATAAGGGTCATAACTTCCTGATGCAAAGCTTTGGCCTTTTTCGTGCAAATACAATGGAAAATGCTATTTGCGGTAGCATTTTCCAAGTCTTATCGCAAGTCATTTATTGCTAGTCTTTTAGTGAGTCTAATTATGAAAGAAGAGGATCACATCTCCGTCTTGGACGGGGTATTCTTTCCCTTCAGAGCGGGCTTTTCCCCCCTCTCTTGCGCGGGCCCTTCCTTGGTAGCGGACCATGTCGTCGAAGCTCACTACCTCCGCTCTGATAAACCCCTTTTCGAGGTCGGAATGGATTTTTCCGGCAGCGGCAGGGGCTAGAGTTCCCCTCTCAATGGTCCATGCGCGCGTCTCAATTTCCCCTGTCGTGATGTAGGTGATGAGTCCAAGGAGAGAAAACGCCTCTTTAATGAGCCGATCGAGGCCCGATTCTTTCAGCCCTAAACTTTGCAAAAACTCGTTCCCATCTTTTTCATCTAAGCGAGAAATTTCCTCTTCGATCTTTGCGCAGATGGGGACGACGCGAGATCCTTCTTTGGCTGCATATTCTCGCACCATTTGAACAAAAGGATTATCGAGTGCAGGCACATCGTTTTCGCCCACATTGCAAATGTAGAGCACCTTTTTTTTCGTGAGGAAATTGTATGGTTTCAAAAGGAGCTCCTCTTCAGGAGTCAAAGCCATGGCCCGCATCGGCAGATTTTGATTGAGATGCTGGAGGCATTTTTTCAAGCACTCCACTGTCCCCTGGAGCTCTTTTTTCCCCTTCGCCTGTTTTTCCAAGCGAGAAAGAGTGTTTTCGACCATTTGCAAATCGGCTAAAATGAGCTCAAGTCCGATCACTTCAATGTCGTCCAGTGGATTTATTTTGCCAGAAACGTGGATCACATCCGAATCTTGAAAACAGCGGACCACTTGCACAATGGCATCGGTCTCGCGGATGTGGGATAAGAATTGATTGCCCAACCCTTCTCCTTGGGAGGCCCCTTTCACAAGTCCCGCAATGTCGACAAAAGAAACGGCGGCCGGGATGATTTTTTTGCTCTGAGATATTTTGGAGAGAATGTCGAGCCGTTCATCTTTTAAATTGACGACCCCCACACTGGGATCGATGGTGCAAAAAGGGTAATTTTCAGCAGGGACCTGTTTGCGCGTCAAGGCGTTGAAGAGAGTCGATTTTCCGACATTGGGAAGTCCCACAATGCCGCAAGAGAGGTTTGTCATGGTGTTTTCCCCAGTAGTTTCTGTGCTAATTCAAGTTGTCCATTTTTCAAAAGAGCGCGGATTCGCGAGGAGGAGATTGGCTCTCCCTCAAATTGCAATTTCGGGACGTATTCGACGACAAATTGCTTTTCAGTCCCATACTTTTTGACGTTTTCCTCATTGCCAGCACGCCCTTTTCCAAAGACTGCCCCTTCCCCTAAAATGAGATGGGACAAAGAAAATTGGGAGAGAAGATCCCGAAAATCGGTGTTTGCAAATTCCTTTGTGAAGGGGACGACGATCACCTCGTCTGCAAACTCCTTCAGTAGGGCTATTTTTTCATCCAGTGGGATCAATGGCTCCGGCGCTGGCGGTTTTATCACGCTCAAAGGGTGTGTTGAAAAAGTGAAAATGGTCGCGTGATCTTCCCTTCGCAGCCGCTTTAAAAGAGAGCGGTGACCCAAATGGACTCCATCAAAAAAGCCAATCGTCAATGCCGTTTTCAAGAGGACCTCAAATAGGGGGCAATGTCGAACTCTTTCGTTTTTAAAAGGGAGCTCGAAATACACTCCTCGAGGCGAAAAATGCCCGAACGGGTCCTTTTGAGCTCAAAAAGATGGGCGTAACAGCCTAAAAATTGCCCGATATCATGCGCCAGGCTCCGAACATAGGTCCCTTTCGAGCAGCGCACCTGAATCTCGAGCATCGGATAGGTGTAGTGGATCATCTCGATAGCCACTTCGATTTGGACCGGTTTTCTCTCAATGACTAGCCCACGCCTTGCCAAGTCACACAGTTTCTTGCCCCCCACCTTTTTCGCCGAATACATCGGCGGCGTTTGCGCAATGTTCCCCTGAAAAGCGGCGATTGCAAGCGAAACTTCTTTGAGCGAGGGGATCTCGTCACTCCTTGCGATAATGGCCCCTTCCAAATCAAACGTCTCCGTAGCAATGCCGAGTTGCAAAATGGCTCTATACTCTTTGTCGCAGTTCAGAAATTGATCGCTTTTTTTCGTGTACTCTTTGCCGATCAGCATCACCATCACGCCACTCGCAAATGGATCGAGCGTCCCCGCATGGCCGATTTTCTCGACGCGGGTGAGCCTTCGGAGCTGAGAGACAAGGGAAAATGAGGGGATCCCCACCTCTTTGTCGACGAGGAGTAACCCCTTAAGGAGAGTGTCCACGTGAACCCCGCTCTTTTTCAAGGTCCTCGAGAATGTTGTGGATCTTCATGTACTCTTCGCTCGAAGTGTCTAGCTTGAAAATAAGCTCCGGAAAATAGCGCAGCTGCACCTTTTTGGCGGCATGGACCGCGATAAAGCCCGCCGCCGAATTGAGAGCTGTCAAAATCTTTGCTTTTTCCTCTTCAGAGCAGATAAGACTCACAAATACCTTAGCGTGATGGAGATCTGCAGATGTATCCACTTCGGTCACTGAAACAAAGGTGGTCACATTTGGATTGCGCACCTCCTTTTGGATCACCTCAAAAATCACCTCTTTGAGGAGTGAATTGACGCGGGCCAAACGGTTTTTTTTCATCGCGATTACAGGTCCTGTTCTAAATAGGTGATCTCATAGGCTTGCAAAATGTCTCCCTCTTTGATGTCGCTCTGATGGTCGAGGAGAATTCCACATTCAAATCCTTTTTGGACTTCTTTGATGTCCTCTTTGACCCTTTTGAGAGAGGCGATTTTGCCTTTCCAGATCACCTGCTTATCTCGAATCTGGCGCATGTGGTGCTGTCTCTTGATGAGCCCATCGGTCACCTGACATCCGGCGATGAGGCCCAACTGAGAAGATTTGAAAACGGCCTTCACGATCGCCTCACCGGTGTCGCTCTCTTGCTCGATTTTGTCGAGCAGTTGCCGCATCCGAACTTTTACCTCATCGATGATGTGATAGATCACATCTTGGCTGTAGATGGCCACTTTTTTCTGCTTGATCAGATCATCTGCATGGCTCTCGATGCTCGTGTGGAAGCCGATAATGGTCGCCTTTGAGGCGGCGGCCAACGCAATATCTGACTCAGAAATTTCACCCACATCGGCGCTCACAATTTCTAGCCGCACTTTTTCGGAGCGGATCTTTTGCAAAGAGGTTTGCAGCGCTTCCAAAGAGCCTTGTACGTCGGCGCGCAAAATGAGGGGGAGAATTTTCTTCTCGCCGCTCTCCCGTTTGGCCATCATTTTTTCAAGTCCGCCCAATTTGGGTTTGGCGGCCACCTCGCGCTGCGCCCCTTCGGTACGAGCAGAGGCGAGTTCCCTGGCCTCTTTTTCACTTTTCACGACAATCAATTCACTGCCTGCCCCGGCGAGTTCTGAAAGGCCAGTGATCTTCACAGGGGTTGAAGGGCCCGCCTCTTCGATCTGTTTTCCATGATCGTCTTGCAGGGTCTTAATTCTGCCCGAAAAGTGGCCAAAGACAATCGCGTCCCCTTTTCTTAAGGTTCCGTTTTGGACCAAAACAGTCGCCACAGCGCCGAGCCCTTTATGCATTTCCGACTCGAGGATGGTGCCCCGAGCACGCATTTTCGGATTAGCCCTCAGTTCGAGAACTTCTGCTTGCAGGGCGATCATTTCGAGAAGTTCGGCGATCCCTTGACCGGTTGTCGCAGAGCAGTTGACGGTGATGGTCGTGCCGCCCCAAGTTTCCGGTAAAAGCTCTCGATCGGCTAGCTCGCGGTACACTTTTTGTGCGTCGAAGTTGGGTTTATCGCATTTGTTGATCGCCACCAGGATGGGGACATTCGCCTCCCTCGCCTGGCGGATCGCCTCATCTGTCTGTGTTTTGATCCCCTCGTCTCCCGCCACGACGAGAATGACGATGTCGGTCACGTTTGCCCCTCGAGAGCGCATCTCAAAGAAAGCTTCGTGACCAGGAGTATCGAGAATCGCCACATCGCCCGCATTGGTCTTCACCCGGAACGCCCCAATGTGCTGGGTGATCGCCCCAGCTTCGGAGGCGACTCGGTTCGATTTGCGGATGTAGTCGATGAGGCTTGTCTTTCCGTGATCGACGTGACCCATGAATGCGATGACAGGCGCTCTTAAAACGAGATCGTCTGCAGCTGTTGCCGCAATCTCTTTTCGAATGGTCTGGTCCGTGATCCGGATTCTTTCCGCTTCCGATGTGTCGATTTTAATTGCGCAATCAAAGTCGTGCCCGAGCAGCTGCACCACCGTCTCATCGTCCAAATAGTCGTTGAGGGTGAGAGTGACTCCCTGCATGAATAATTTTGCGATCAACTGGGAAGCTTTGAGTTTCATCTCTTGTGCGAGATCTTTAATTGTGATCGGAAGGCGAACAGTCAAATTTTTGGGGCGAATGATCTCTTCTTGCACCATTCTGCGCGGCTTATGTGCTCTTCTCTTGCGCCACGCTTCGTTGTCAATATCGCGAAGACCTTGCCGGTCGCGCGAGTCAAAGCGGACCTCTTCTTTGCGCTTTGGCAATTTCAGCTCTTTGCGCGGCGAGGGCGGCGAGATAGGATGGAGTTTTCCGAGGGGCTGTGCGGGAGGCGTCTCCTTCAGGAGAGGTTTTTCTTTTTCAGCTTTTGCAGGTTCTTCTTTTTCATCGCTCTTTGGCGGCGCCGATACAGCAGCAGAAATGGGGGGCGTCTCTTCCATCACCTCTTCGATGGCAGGTGAGGGGACTTCCTCTAGGGCAATAGCTTCAGGCTTTGCGCTCTCTTCCGGATTTTGGATGATGCGAGTGCGCCTTTTTTTGGGGAGCTCCTCTTTAGAAGAGGGGGATTCCTCTTTGAGACGGCTCAACGTTGCGGTCGGCTCTTCCTCTTTTTTCTTTACCTTGAATGCCTCAGCAAGCTGGGTATTTTTGATGTTTAGTTTTAAATGTTTACCCAACGGCTATCCCTTTTTTTTTTGAATTTGATCCAAAATCTTGCTAGCCAAATCGTAAAAGTTGACGCCTGGGACTTTTGCTGTGATATCTGCAGGTGTTGACTGCATAAACTTGCGCATCGTGTCGTATCCGGAGCCGATCAAACTCTCGAGGACAAGACCGCTGACCCCTTCAATTTTGAGTCTTTCATCGAACTCTGGATTTTGTGAGTCGGAGAGTTCCGCCATCTGAATGGTGAGCAGTTTTTGATATTCGCTCAGCTTTTGCACATCGATCTCTTTGCCGATCATTTGGCCGATGAGGCGGGCATTCATCCCTTTTTTCCCAATGACAATGGGGTAATCTTCATCGAGCACGACCATCCAAATCCGGTTGTCGTGGACTTTCATTTTCCGGAGTTCAGTGGGCGCTAAAAGATTTTCGAGAAGTTGGATCGGATCGTCTGAAAAAGGGACGACGTCGATCTTTTCGTTGCCGAGCTCTCGGATGATGTTTTTAATCCTCGTACCTCTGACCCCGACGCAGGTTCCTACCGGGTCGACTTTTGAATCATAAGAGCGGACCGCTATTTTCGTCCGATATCCGGGATCGCGCACGATCCTTTCAATCACAACGGTCTTGTCGTGCAGCTCTGGAACTTCTTGCTCGAAGAGCTGTTTGACAAATTCGGCGTGGCTGCGGCTCAAAATCACTTCGGCTCCACCCATATCTGTGTCGCGCACTTCCAGGAGGAGGGCTTGCACCTTTTCTCCCGGATTATAGCGCTCGAGTTTTGGGTAGTTTCTCTCGGGCAAAATCGCCTCTACTTTGCCGAGGTCGACAACGATGGTCCTTCCTCGGATGAAGCGCTTGACGGTGCCTGAGATGATTTCGCCGACGCGGTGACGGTACTCTTCGTAGATTACATCCCGTTCAGCTCCTTTGAGTTTTTGCGTGATGATCTGCCGCGCTGCTTGGGCTGCGATCCTCCCAAAATCTTGGGGCGTGATCGCAATCTCGAGCCACTGGCCCACTTGGCACTCGGGCTCGAGCGCCTTGGCCTCTTCGATCGAGATCTCGTCGGCAGAATTTTCGACTTTTTCGACGATTTTCTTTTGTGTGTAGACCTCAATTTCCCCCGTTTTCGGGTTGATCTCGACATTCACTTTCTCGCCTAAACCTTTGACGCTTTTCCGGGCAGCTGCTTTCAGTGAATCGGCGATCGCATTGATCACAATGTCCCGCTTGATCCCTTTTTCGCGCTCAAGGTATTCAAAAATCGCAATCAGGTCCTTATTCATCCGTCAATTCCTCATCTTCCTCGTCCTCTCTCGGAGCCCTCTTTTTCTTCTTTTTTGACTTTTGGCCGACGACGATATCATCTCGATTCAACTGATTTTTCTCGATCAGATACTCCTTGATCGAAAGGGCGATTTTTTTGTGCTCTGGGTCGAGTTTGATCACTTTAGCTGTGACCTGATCCCCTTTTTGAATCACATCTTCTACTTTTGCAAACGGCTGATCGGAGAGTTCAGTCACGTGGATGAGCGCTTCAATGCCGTTATCCAGTTGGACAAAGGCGCCAAATGCGGTCGTCTTGGTCACGACGCCATGCACAAGCGTTCCGACGGGGAGAGTTTTTTCGATCGTCTCCCATGGATTTACGCTGAGCTGTTTCACGCCGAGAGTGATCTTTTTACTCTCTTTATCGACAGAGAGGATCACCGCTTCGACCTTGTCCCCTTTTTTGAGCACTTCTGAGGGGTGAGAGACTTTTTTAATCCAGCTCAAGTCGGAGATGTGGATCAGCCCATCAACGCCCGGCTCCAATTCGACAAAGGCGCCGTAGTTGGTGAGGTTGCGGATCTCGGCGATCACGCTGCTGTTAACGGGGTATTTTGCCTCGACATCTTCCCAAGGGTTGCGCTCTGTCTGCTTGATTCCGAGGGAAATTTTCCCCTCCTCTTTTTGGACAGAAAGGACAATCGCTTCGATCTCATCGCCCACGTTGACCATCTCGCTCGGCTCTGTGATGTTTTTGGTCCAAGACATTTCAGAGACGTGGATGAGCCCCTCAATGCCCGGCTCAATCTCGATGAAGGCGCCATAAGAGACCAGATTGACAATCTTTCCTCGAATGCGGGTTCCTGGCGGGTATTTCTTTTCGATCTCCTCCCAAGGATTGTCCTCTTTTTGCTTGAGGCCCAGGGCAACTCTCCCTTTATCTTTGTCGACATGCAAAATGACCACATCGAGCTCTTGCCCCATTTGGACGAGCTCTGAGGGGTGTTTGATCCTCTTCCAGGTCATATCGGTGATGTGGAGGAGGCCGTCGATGCCGTCGAGGTCGAGGAAGACGCCGAAGTCGGTCACGTTTTTGACGACCCCTTTGCGCACTTCGCCCTCTTTGATGTTTTCGAGAAGTTCGGCCTTTTTGGAGACCCGTTCTTCTTCGAGAAGCTCTCTGCGCGATACGACGATATTTTTTCTTTCAATATTGATTTTGAGAATCTTGAATTCATACGTCTTGCCGACAAACTCGTCGAGATTTTTGATCCGCTTGTTGTCGATTTGGGAGCCGGGTAAAAAGGCCTCCATTCCGATGTCGACCATGAGTCCGCCCTTGACTTTGCGGATCACTTTTCCCTTGACGATCGACCCCTCTTTGCAGTGATTCACGATGTGTTCCCACTGTCTAAACTTGCGGGCTTTGTCTTTGGAAAGGACAATTTGCCCGTCTTCCCCTTCTGCGGCATCGAGATAGACTTCGGTTTCGCCGCCGAGGACGAGCTCTTCAGGTTCGGTGAACTCAGAAATGGGGACGAGCCCTTCCGATTTGAGACCCACATCGATCACGACATAGTCTTTCGTAATTTCGGCAATGCGACCCTTGAGGATCTGGCCGACATTTAAGAGGGAAAGGGGGCTTTCCGACTCTGATTTTGCATTTCCATATAATAGGTCTCGGAACTGGCGAGCTTCATGTTCTTGAAAGTCGACATCGTCGAGAACGTTACTGCTATTCCAATCGTGGGTGGGGTTTTTAGACATGGGTTTTGGGTTTCTCCTGTTTATAAAAAAGACAGCGCTGCCCTCGCTCTTCAACTGGCAGAAAGGAGCTCTGTCTGGTTAAAGGAAAAAGGTTAACAGTAGGGCGGAATAAATGCAAGGAGCAGATTCTTCTCGCCATTTTTTGACACTGATTTTGTTTGCCTGTATAATTCAAATAGTCATTAACTACATTTTTTTTGAGGTCGAAAAATTTGTGTAACAAAATTTTTTTGAGAATTATTAACCTCTTTTTTCTCTATGCATCCCCCTGTATCCGAATGGGTTTCGAAAATCATTTTGTGTCGAAACTATCTTTCAAAAATTTGTAAAATAAAAATTTTTCTTTATTTTTTTAAACCTGTTTCGATAGATTGAAAATTTCTAGCGTTGAGTAAAAATAACGATTATATTTTTTGCTCAAACGGGAGAACAAAATGTTAGTGATGAAATTTGGCGGCGCCAGTGTGAGTGCGCCAGAGAGTTTTTCAAAAGTGGCAAACATCATCATTGAACGGGCAAAGTCCCAAGAGAAAGTGGTTGTGGTTGTAAGCGCGATGGCAAATCAGACAGACGAGTTACTTCAGCTGGCAAAGAAGGTGCATCCGAATCCGCCGACTCGCGAGCAAGACATGTTGATCTCCGTCGGAGAGCGAATTAGCATTGCCCTTTTAGCGATGGCGCTCCAATTGCAAGGAAAAGAGGCTCTCAGTTTTACGGGGAGTCAATCGGGGATCATCACTTGTGAAAATCACTCCAATGCAAACATCGTCGAAATTCGCCCCAAGCGCCTCTTTGAAGCGTTGCATGAGGGGAAGGTGGCCATTGTCGCGGGGTTTCAGGGGATGAGTAGAAAAGGGGAGATCACCACCCTCGGAAGAGGGGGGTCTGACACGAGCGCGGTTGCCCTTGCTATTGCAACCGGCGCACAGAAAGTCGAGTTTTATAAGGATGTCGACGGGATTTACAGTGCTGATCCCAAACAAAACCCGGGTGCAACCCGCTTCAGGACTCTCGAGTACAAAGAGGCGATGGAGCTAGCCGATCAGGGGGCCAAAGTGCTGCATAGAAGGTGCATTGCATTGGCTGAAAAAAATGGAGTGCAGCTTTCGGTTCATTCATTCAACGATCCGAAAGTGGCAGGAACGGTTGTAGGATTTGGTTCGCAAAGAAATTCTCAATTGAGTTATGAGGAGCCCATATGTTTGCGCAATTAGAAGAGCAGTTGGAATTTGATTTTCAATTTGCGTGCCCCTTTATAGAAGCGGAGTATTACCGCGATGGGGCACAAGATCTGATTCGGAGGTTGGTGCCCCGCGATCTGTTGGAGGATGGGGGAATTACTTTAGCCTCTCAAAGGGCCCGTTTTGCTGATTTACTGCCCCTCATCAGCTGGTCCGATCTTTCCAAGGCCCCTTGTGCGCTATCGGTATTGCTCCTTTGCAAATATCGACTCAATGCGTGCAACTTTTTTTACGACATGGTGAGCCGCTGGTTACTCCCGCAAAAACGGGTGAACGTGGAGCTCTTTTTCGCATCTGATGTGAGAGTGCCTCACCTTTCGGATGATCTTTTTTGCGTGGCCGAAATCGTCGTCCATTTGAAGAGCGCTTCCGATGTAGAAGAGGTACGGCGCAATCTTCATGCAATTGAGACTGAAATTCGCTTGGGTGTCGTCTCCAATTATCATGCGAGGAGAATTTTGGAGTTCAAGGGTCTTTCTGCCGACGGTAAAACGGCGATGATCCAAGAGAAAATCGGCTCTTTGATTCAGAGCCACTCCAAAGATTTCGATCAGGGCATTTTTTCTCAAATGCAACATTTTCTCGTCGGCGTGAGAGACGATTTTAAAGTATGTAGAGATTATCACCACATTAGCCGCATCATCTCCAATTTGCACAGTTTGCGCAAGTTCGTGAAACAAAATATCCACGTCTATCCGAATAAGCGGCACGTGATTTTCAAATTTTTGAAGGCGAAATTATCGGCGCCCACGCAAAAAGAAAAGCCTGTACTGGGAATTTTGGCAGCGCTCAATTTTTGCCGCGAGAACGAGGTTTTTGAAACGGCGCACCTCATTGGTGCCATCCAAAAAAATCTCCCGCAAATCCGACTCGTTGAGGCTTCCGCTTTTGTCGATCGGGGAGAGGAAGGAATTCAGACCCTTTATTTGGAGATCGAAAAACTGGATGGAGCTGATTTTACGCTCGAAGAGATCCAGCTTTTGAAAATTTCGCTGCCCGATCAGACAAAGGGGTGTATTGAGCAGCTCACCCACCCGATTTTCATGCCGCGCAATGAAGAGGAGGTGCTCCGCAACATCATGGCCCTTTCTAGACAGATCCGATTTGTGGGAGATTTGCCCCATATTGTCATCTCATTCGACGAGCAAAAGGGGGACGACCTTTGCTTTTCGGTGATTTTGCTAAGGGTCATATCGGAAAATGAGCCGGGTTTACAAGAGCTATTTAGCGCCAAAAAATCGCAACTGAAGTACATTCCCGATCGGGTGAGAAGAGTGGGGCATTTGAGACGCAAATATGTGAAAGAGGCGACGGTGTTTCGCACGCCTTTGCCGAGCGCCGAATTTTTGAGAGCGGATCGTTCAGTGGATCTTTATAAAGCGAGGAGCTTTATCTTGGGCGAAGTGAATCGCCTTCTCGGAGAGGTGCGCGATTACAACGGCGGGATGATTTATAAACTCAACGAGTCGCTCAAACGGTTAAAAATGGCTCTTGGAAGAGGCGCCGATCCAATTTTGCTCGAAAAGTTTTTCTACGCGATTGTCCCGATCGAAATGCGCAGCAGTTTAGAGACCGAGCCGCTGAAACAGTTTTTCTCCACGCTCACGCAGGCGATGAGAAGTGAATCACTCCAAATTCGGCAAGAGCCCCATCGGATTTATGTGGTAACGCCGAAGAAAAAGGGGAACTTGCCTTTTGCCTCCGATCCTCAAAAACTGGTCTCGTTTTCTTTGGACATTCACGACATGAGCTATACGGGGTATCTCTTTTTCCCAGAAAACAAGGAAGAAGAGCTCAGTTTTTTGGAAATTGTAGAGCGCACTTTCCTTTAATGAAACAGATCCCTTAACATTTGGGGGTATGGAAAAACTCCCCATTCAGGTTTACCCTTCGATTCTATCTGGAGATTTTGGAAGACTTGCCGATGAGGCGAAACGGCTCGAAAAGGCTGGCGCTGATGGGATCCATGTCGATATCATGGATGGCCATTTTGTCCCCAATTTAACCTTGGGACCTAAGGCTTTAGCTGCCATTCGGAAGGAGACCTCTCTTTTTCTCGACGTCCACATCATGATCTATAATCCTTTTGATTATATCGAGGTGCTCGCCCAGTCGGGAGCCGATCGGATCACCTTCCACTTTGAGGCGACCGAAGAGATCGAAGCGACGATCGATTTTATCCGGAAGACGGGGAGAAAAGCGGGCCTTGCATTTCGCCCCGAAACCTCTTTTTCCATGATCCCCAAATATTTGGACAAATGCGATCTCATTTTGCTCATGACGGTCAGTCCCGGATTTGGAGGACAGCAGTTTATGCCAGAGGTGCTCGAAAAAGTGAAGTTCGCCCGCGAATTTTGCGATAGGCACGGCATTCGGCAAGGGGGAGTGCGGGGAAAAGGGGTGTCGCTCCCCCCATTCGATATTCAGGTCGATGGGGGGATTAACGATGAGACAGCACCTCTTTGCATCAAGGCGGGGGCGAATCTCCTCGTCAGCGGTAACTACCTTTTCCATCAAGCCAATATGAAAAAAGCCATTGAGGATTTGCGTCACCAAAAATGAATCGAGGATCGACGAAAAAGGTTGTAGTGATCGGTGGGGGGACGGGGAATTTCGTCGTCCTCCGGGGACTTAAAAAATATCCGCTCGATCTCACCGCAATCGTCTCGATGGCCGATGATGGGGGGAGTACCGGCATTTTGCGCGATGAGCTCGGCGTTTTGCCGCCAGGCGATGTGCGGCAGTGTCTTGTCGCTCTGTCCAATTCGAGTAGACTCATGCGCTCGCTCATGAATTACCGCTTCGAAAACGGGGGGTTGGGAGGCCATTCGTTTGGCAATTTACTCCTCTCTGCGCTCGAAAAGGTGACTGGCAGTTTTGAAAAGGCGGTCGAGGAGGCGGGGAAAATCCTTTACATCAAGGGGAAGGTGATTCCGGTCACGACGAATCAAGTGCGGCTCAAAATGGTCCTCAACAACCGGAAAGTCCTCGAAGGGGAAAAAGAGGTGTATCTCTCGCAGGAGATCGATTTGGGCTACAAAATGATTTTTCTCGAGCCGTTTCCGAAAGTCAACCCGCGGGTGATCGAGGAGATTCAAAGTGCCGATCTGATTGTCATAGGGCCGGGCGGGTTACACACCTCTCTCATCCCGAATCTTCTGGTGGAAGGGGTGAGCGAAGCGGTTGTTAAAAGCGATGCAAAAAGGGTGTACGTGGTCAATCTGATGAACCGCAAAGGGCAGACCACCGGATATAAGAGCTCCGATTATCTCAAAGAGCTCATCCGATATATGGGCAAAGATGTGTTTGATCATATTTTGATCAACGTGCAGAAGCCTGCCAAAGAGCTGATCGATGTCTATTCTGAGGAGGGGGAGCTTGTTGAAAACGATCTCGAAGGGGACCGGGTTATCTTGGCCGATCTTTTGGGAAGACTTGCCGAAGAGCCTAAAAAAGAGCTGTTGAAGAGGAATCTCATCCGGCACGATTCGAAAAAGTTAGCACAGGAGTTGATGAAAATTGTTGATCATCTTTGACCTTGACGACACGCTGATCGACACTTCGGGTTCCGTGACCCCTTTTAAGATGAGACAGTGTTTGGAGGCGTTTGTGCAAAGGGGGCTAAAAATTGCCGATTTTGACGCCGCTTTTCATCGCCTTTTGGAGATCAACCGAAAAGCGGGAAGTTCTGAGGAGGCACACGCCCGATTTTTAGGCGAGATTGGGGGGGATGCGAAATGGATTCAGGAGGCGGCTCGAGAGATGACGCAGCCCTTGCCGCCCGATTTTGTTGTTTCTGAGACGCCGGGCGCCAAGGAAATTTTACAAATCCTCGCTCAAAAGTGCCCCCTTGCACTCGTGACTGGGGGTAGCCCCCCCTTCCAGCTGGAAAAGCTCGAAAAAGCTGGTATAGATAAGTCCTTTTTTAGTAAGATGGCAATCCCTAAAGACTCGGTAAAGGGGCCGATTTACGAGGGGTTGATAAGAGAATTTTCACTTCCAAGCGAAGCGGTTTGGGTTTGCGGAGATCGGGTGGCGATGGATTTAGAGCCTGCCCACCGACTCGGCTGCCGGACAGTTCATATGCGCTGGGGGAGGGGACTTCAGCTCGAGACGCCAAAATGGGTATCGCATTCCATTTGCCGCCTCGGCGAATTAAGGGGGATTTTGGGAATATGACAACAGCCAATCAGATCACGCCGGGAATGACGCTCAATATCGACGGCAAAATTTTTCGAGTCGAGTCGAGCGTGAAGGTGAGTGCCCCCAAAGGGGCCCCCTTTATCAAGACAAAGTTGAGAAATTTGATCACCGATGAGACGATCGAGAAGAATTTTAAGTTGGAGCAGATCGTCCAAGAGGTCTCTCTTTTGGAGCGCAATTTGGAATTTTTATATCCAGAAGGGAAAGAGTATCTGTTTCTCGATATCGGCAATCTCGAGCAGGTGTTGGTCCCTTCGGTGATCCTCTCAGATAAAGTGGACTATCTCAAGGAGGGGATTCAGGTGAAGGCGATGTTTTACGGCGAGACGATTTTCGCCCTCGAGCTGCCCCAATTTCTCGAGATCATGGTTGTCAAAACAGAAGGGGTTGAATCGAGTGATCAGCCGACGAAAAAAGCGGTTTTGGAAACGGGAGCGAAAATCGATGTCCCCCTCTTTATTGAAAGTGGCGATGTGATCAAAGTCGACACGCAGACAAACGATTATATACAGCGGGTATAAATGGATATCGTGCAAATCAAAGAGTTGATGGGGGAGCTGGAGAAGAGCAAACTCTCGAAGCTCGTGATCAAAAAAGGTGATTTCGAGCTCCATCTTGAAAAGGACTTCTGTGATGTTTCTCAGCCGAGAGTGAGACAGGCTCTTCCCGAGAGCGAATCGGCGTTCCACTCTGAAGTTCCTTTGCGAGGGGAACGGGGTGGGCACGGGAGGGCTCCGGAGGTGAAGGGGACCTATGTGACTTCTCCGATGGTGGGGACATTTTATGCGCTTCCCTCTCCTGATCAGCCCCCTTTTGTCAAGGTGGGAGACAGGGTGAATGAGGAGACGGTCGTCTGTATTATCGAGGCGATGAAAGTGATGAATGAGGTTAAGGCGGGGATGAGTGGGGTGATCGCGGAGGTGTTGATCGACCATGCGCAGCCGGTGGAATTTGGAACCCGATTGCTCCGGATTGAATAGATGCAAAAAGTATTGATAGCCAATCGAGGGGAAATTGCGGTTCGGATCATCCGGGCGTGTCGCGATTTGGGGATTGCGACAGTGGCTGTCTATTCGGAGGCCGATGCGGAGGCGATGCATGTCCATCATGCGGATGAGGCGATTTGCATTGGCGAGGCTGCCTCTTCTAAATCATATTTAAAGATTCCCAATTTGATTGCTGTTTGCGAGGTGACTCATGCGGATGCGGTGCATCCGGGCTATGGGTTTTTGAGTGAAAATGCCAATTTTGCCTCGATTTGCGAAAGTTCTGGGCTCAATTTCATTGGTCCGCCCTCTTCTGCGATTGCGGCGTTGGGGGACAAAGCGCAGGCGAAGGCGAGCGCGAGAAAAGTGAAATGCCCGGTGATTCCCGGATCTGAGGGGGTTGTTTCCGATGTGGAAGGGGGGATGAGAGAAGCGCGTAAGTTTGGTTTTCCGATTTTCATTAAGGCGGTAGCTGGAGGTGGGGGCAAGGGGATCCGCATCGCCTATTCGGAAGAAGATTTTGCGAAGAAATTCATGGCAGCGCGCGCTGAGGCTGAGGTGAGCTTCAATAATCCCGATGTCTATTTAGAAAAGATGATTGTCAATCCGCGCCACGTCGAGGTGCAGGTGATGGGGGACAAGTATGGTAATTATGTCCATTTAGGGGAAAGAGATTGTACTATCCAGAGGCGTCGCCAGAAATTGATTGAGGAGGCTCCGAGTCCCAAAGTGAGCGAATCTTTGCGCAAAAAAATGGGGGAGTGTGCCATCAATATTGTGAAGGCGGCTGGTTACTATTCTGTTGGGACGGTGGAGTTTTTATTGGATGAGTCGGGCCAATTTTATTTCATGGAGGTCAACACTCGGATTCAAGTGGAGCACACGGTGACAGAGGAGTGGACGGGGATTGATTTACTGAAGTATCAGCTGCGGATTGCGCGGGGAGAAAAGCTCGATTTCAAGCAAAAAGAGATCGCATTTCAAGGGCACGTGTTTGAATTTCGGATCAATGCGGAAAATCCGCTCCAATCATTTGCGCCGTCGCCGGGAGTGCTGGAGCATTATATTCCGCCGGGGGGGCCTCATGTGCGGGTCGATAGCGCCTGTTATGGGGGATATCGGATTCCTCCCAATTACGATTCGATGATTGCAAAGCTGATTGTGCGGGGAAGGACTCGCGAAGAGGCGGTTATGCATTCGAAGCGGGCGTTGCAAGAGTTTCACATTGCGGGAGTGCATACGACAATCCCGTTTCATCAATACATGCTGGAAGACAGGAGGTTTTTGTCCAATGAATATTCGATTAGTTATATTGATCATTTGCTTGCTGAAGGTTGCAATTTTACCTGCTGAATCGATGGATAATGCAAAACTGAAAACACTCATTTCAAAAGAGGAGATCGCCCAAAAGATCCGGAAGGTGTCGGCGCAAATTGCGCGCGATTATGAGGGGAAAGATCTCGTGATTGTGATGGTGTTGAAGGGGGCGATTTGTCTTGTGGCCGACATGATTCGGGAGATCGATCTCCCTTTGGATTTGCAAACGGTTCAGTGTTCGAGCTATGGCGCATTGGGGACGAAGCGGGGCGAATTGACCGTGATAGGGCTAGAGCGGCTTCAGATTCGCAATCGGGATGTGTTGATTGTGGATGACATTTTTGATTCGGGCCATACGATGATGGCGCTCAAAAAGGAGCTCCAAACACTAGAGCCGAGGTCGTTGAAGACGTGCGTCCTTCTTTTCAAAGAAGAGGTGCCAAAGGTGAGCGATTACCGGCCCGAGTATGTTCTTTTTGATATTCAGAATCTTTTTGTTGTCGGTTATGGGCTCGATTATAAGGAGCGATTTCGGGGCCTTTCTGACGTTTGTGTATTGGATGCGCAGTGAAGGGGATCATTCTAGCGGGCGGCAATGGGACGCGGCTCTACCCTGCGACCATTGCCCTTTGTAAGCAGCTGCTGCCGATTTACGACAAGCCGATGATTTATTATCCGCTTTCGATTTTGATGCAGGCGGGGATTCGGGAGATTTTGATCATATCGACTCCTAATGATCTGCCCCGGTTTGAGCGGCTATTTGGAGATGGGTCCCAATTGGGGCTTCACTTTAGCTATGAAGTGCAAGAGAAGCCTGAAGGACTTGCTCAGGCATTTTTACTGGGGGCAGATTTTATTGGGGGTGCGCCTGTAGCGCTGATTTTGGGAGATAATCTTTTCTATGGGCAAGATCTTCCGGCGATTTTGCAAGAGGGGGTGCAGCTTCAATCGGGGGCGCTTATTTTTGGCTATCAGGTGAAAGATCCAAACCGATATGGGGTGGTCCATTTTGACCAAGGGATGCGGGTTTTGGGGATTGAGGAGAAGCCGAAGCAGCCGAAATCGCCCTATGCGATTCCGGGGCTCTATTTTTATGGGCCCGAAGTCGTTGAAAAGGCGCGAAACTTACGCCCTTCTGCAAGAGGAGAGCTTGAGATCACCGACATCAATCGGATGTATCTGGAAGAGGGCAAGCTCCACTTGCGTCTTTTGAGTCGCGGTCATGCTTGGCTGGATACGGGGACATTTGACGCTCTTCATAAGGCCTCTTCATTTGTGCAGACGATTCAAGAGCGGCAGGGGATCAAAATTGGCTGTATTGAAGAGATCGCCTATCAGATGGGGTATATTTCGAGAGAAAAGCTATTTTTATTGGCGGCGAAATACTCGAACAACGAGTACGGCGAATATCTACTGCAAATAGGGGGGCAAAAATCCTCAAGAGAGCGGCAAACCCTCACTTTGTAGGCGCCCTTTTAGCATTTTTTATCCGGGGGCGGCCCTTTTTTTTCGGTGTTTTCTTCGCAGTGCAACTTGCGCCGCTTTGCCGTAGGCGACCTCGTGCAGGTTTTCGATCGCGATAAAGGCTCTTGGATCTTCTCTTAGGACAATTTCTTTGAGTTCTGCGAGGTCGAGTCTTTCAACGACGATGAAGAGGATGTCGCGATCTTCGCCGGAATATCCTCCTTTTCCTTTGATAAACGTGAGGCCGAGGCCGAGTTCATGCGTGATGATTTTGCTCAATTGGTCGGGTTTTGAGCACATGATGAGGACCGATTTGAGCTCTTCGAGGCCCGCAATGACGATATCCATCATTTTGAAGGCGACGATGTAGGTCATCAGCGATCTTAAGGCGATATGCCAATCGCTGAAAATCCAGCCATATGCTGCAAAGATGAAGATGTTGATAAAGAAAATGACCTGACCTACTGTGTACCCTTTTTTTCGGTTGATGAGGATTGCGAGAATTTCTGTTCCGTCAGTGCAGCCGCCATTGCGGATGATGAGGCCTGCCCCTGCGCCGAGCATAGCGCCGCCAATCACAATGGCCTCTAGAGGGTCGGCGTCAAAGCTGGGAAAAGCTTCCATCAAAAGCAAAAAGAGGGCAAAAAGGAGGATGGCTACGAACATGTGGACCACAAATGATTTGCGAATGAATTTGTAGGCCAGATAGATAAAGGGGATATTTAAAACGAGCAGGAAAAAAGAGAGATAGCCACTTCCAAAAAGACGGGTCAAGATCATGGAGATACCAATGACACCTCCGTCGATTAAGTGATTGGGGAGTAAAAATATGCGGATGGCAAGGGCGGCACAAGCAGCCCCGACGGCAATGCCGAGATAGCTCATCGCGTGGGTGTAAATCTTTTGAGAAAGGGGTGTATTTGCCATAACTCGGACAATATATAATAGCGGATATTTTTATATATATGAAAAAAGTGGGTGCAAAACGGCCCTCTCGCAGGAACAGGTCCCCCCTCCCGCGAGATCGCCGTCCCTAACCGAGCCAAATCGTTGGCTCGGTTCTTCCATGCGAAAACTTTGTTTTCGCGGGAGACGGGACTCGAACCCGCAACTTCCGCCGTGACAGGGCGGCGCTCTAACCAATTGAACTACTCCCGCAGAGAAACCTTTACAATTGGGCGCAACAGGACTCGAACCTATGACCACCTGTGTGTAAGACAGGCGCTCTACCAACTGAGCTATACGCCCCTGTAAACAAACGACCATGTTACTCTGATCAAACATTTTACTCAAGAAAAACGGTTTAGAAATGTTATAAGTGGGGGATGAAAAAAACAATTTTTGTTTGGGCTATTTTCTTCTTCACTGGGTGTGAACCTGCAACCTTGGAAGACCTGCGGGTCGAGGGAGAGGTGCAGACGAAGAAACTTGCACTCGAATTGAAGAGGGTAGAGTCCAAAGAAGATCTGCAGAAGGCTTTGCCCCAGCTAAGAAAAAGATATCATAAAATTGCCGACTTGCTTCTGAAAGCAAAGCAGTTTCCCCCTCAAGAGAGCCCCGATTCAGCAGCAAGTGAAGAACTTTTTGTCGAACTTGCCCGTCTTTACGAGATGGCGGGGGGGAGGGAGCTCATCGAAATGGCCCAAATCGAAGCAGAAAAGAAACTGCAAGCAGAATTTTAGAGAAGATCTTCTGTAAAATCTTTATGTTTTTCAAAAGTGTCTTTACAGGTGAGCTCACCGACGTGGATCGGCGCCACTGTAATAAAGCCCTGTTCGAGGAGAGCGACATCGCTTTCGGGATCTTCTGCGACGCCGCCCCAAGTTCCACCTAACCAATAGTAGGGAGCTCCTTCGGGGTGCACTCTCCGATCGGGTGCTTCTATCCAGTAGCTTTTTCCCTGTTTCGCCATGCGGACCCCGACAATTTTGTCTTTGCAATTGTAGGGGAAGTTCACATTGAGAAGGGTGCCTGCTGGGAGGGGATTTTTTAAAAAGTATTGGATGAGTGGGAAAATATATTTTTTCGTGGCAGAAATGGGGGGTTCGTCAAAGTCTGAAAAAGAGAATGCGATTCCGGGGATTCCCTTTAAGACGCCTTCGATAGTGCCACCGATAGTGCCGCTATAAAGAACGGTGCGTCCAGAATTAGAGCCGCGGTTAATGCCTGAGATGATCATGTCGGGTTTTTTTTCCAAAAGGACAGCGAGGGCCATTTTAACGCAATCTGCGGGCGTTCCATTCAGTGACCAGGCAGGGGTGTTGTTTGGCCAAGGAAAAGGGTGAATATGGAGCGGCTTGGTCCAGGTGATCGATAATCCCGATCCCGATTTTTCATTGTGCGGGGCAATGATGGCGATGTCTGCCTTATCTGCCACTGTTTCCCAAAGATGTTTTATTCCCGGAGCGTGGATCCCGTCGTCGTTTGTGATCAGAAGAAAAGGTTTTATTTTGCTCATAATTTCAAAATTCCAATGCGGCTGAAAGCCGCTTGCGAGTGAGGAAAGAGACCCCCTCAATTGCGATTAAACTCAATACAAAGCCCATTACTAATGAGGGTACAGGGAGAGACATATTTTTTTCAAAGTATGGCCAAATCGCAGCTGTGAGCCCCCCCATCAGAATGCCTGCAAAGGCTCCATATTTATTGACCCTTTTACTATAGAGCGAGAGGATGAGAAGGGGACCAAAGGAGGCGCCAAGGCCCGACCAAGAGTATTGAACTAATTTAAAAATCGAAGAGATTTTAAAAAAGGCGATTGTAAAGCTGATCAGGGAAATGAGGAGGACGCTTCCTCTTGAAACCCACAGGAGGAGCCCCTCCGATGCAGATCTGTGGAAAATCCTTTTGTAAAAATCTTCGGAGATGTTGGAGGCGACGACGAGGATTTGGGCTGCCATGACATTGGTCGTTGCGGCCAAAATTGCACAAAGGACGAGACCTGCAAAAAACGGGGCAAGGGTTGTCTTCACAATATTGAGGATGACGTGTTCGGGATTTGCCAGGCCTTGCGGGAAGATGTAAATGCCGAGAAGACCGACAAGAGTGGCGGAGCCGAGGGTGAGGATTTGCCAGCCGATGCCGAGGTATTTTGCTTTACTCATCTCCTCTACCCTCCGGATCCCCATAAATTTTGTGATGATGTGGGGTTGGCCAAAATAGCCAAGCCCCCATCCGGCAGCAGTCATGAGGATTGTCCAAAGGGTAAAAGGGGAGAGGTCGGGCAAAAGAGATGTGGAGAGGTTTTTTGCCCGAACAGCGTGCAAAATGGGATCCATTCCTCCATATGAGGTGATTAAATAAAGGGGGATGAATAGGATCACGCCCAGGAGGAAGAATCCCTGAAATAGATCAACCCAAGCAACCGTTCTATAGCCGCCCATAAAGACGTAGAGCATTACGATGCCAAGGCCGATGGAAATGCCAACTAAATAATTTAAATTGAAAAGGTTTTCGACTAGCATTCCCATAGCGACGATGCCAGATGAGATGTAGAAGGTGAAAAAAAGGAGCGACATGACAGCAGAAATGATGCGGATGCTGCCCGATGTGTCGGAAAACCTGCTTTCAAAGTAGCTGCTTAAGGTGACACTCCCCAGTTTTTCTGTTGCAATGCGGATTTTGGGGGCGATGAATTGCCAGTTCAAAAACATGCCGAGAGTAAGTCCGATGGCAGCCCAAGAAGAGATGAGCCCCCCCATGAAAATGGCTGCCGGATAGGCCAAAAAGAGCCAACTGCTCATGTCGCTTGCATGGGCAGAAAGGGCGGTGAGCCAGAAATTTAAAGAGCGGTTGCCTATTAAAAAATCTCGATCCGATTTCTGCTTTCGGTAAGAGAGGAGGGCAACTAAAATCAAAACGGCAAAATAGGCGAAAAAGGTGAAGACTTGCTGTGAGGTGGCTCCCATTTGCATAAGGGTTAAAAATACTTCTTCTGAAGAATATATTTCAAGGATTAGATGCTTTATCAGATCCATAGAGTCTGCCGGCCCTCGCTAGGTTGGATCTCACGTGAGGGAAATGGGTTTCGATCTGGCTGAGGAGCTGGTCAACGACTTTTCTTTTGGAATTTTGGCCGACGGGGCATTGGCAGGTGATCCTGGCAAAGCCGTAGCGCTTGGCGAATTGTCTGAGCGACTCTTCATCGATATAGATGAGGGGCCGAATGATCGTGACACCATAGTCGCGCATGAACACTTTGGGCAAGTTGGCAGCGAATTCTCCTTTATGGAACAAGTTGAGCAAGAGGGTTTGGGCGCTATCGTCTCTGTGGTGGCCAAAGGCGATGGTAAAGGCGCCGACCTCTTTCGCAGCGTCAAAGATGAGTTTGCGCCTCTCTCTTGAGCAGCTGTAGCATTCGAGGTCCTCTCGTGTCTTGGTAGAAAAGCGGACGATGAAAGGGACATCGAGCTCTTTGCAGATGGCTTTTAAAAAGCCCTGATCGACGCCTGCGCCGCAGGAAAATTCCCCACCGACGTGAATGGCAAATAGTTGAAATGGGGGAAAACCCCGCCCCCGAATGGCGTGGAGAAGGAAAAGGAGGGCGAGAGAGTCTTTGCCGCCGCTCAGGGCAATGGCCACTTTTTCGACCCCCTTTTCGAGGAGGGAAAAGTCGAAAAGGGCCTTTCTTAGGGCGCTCTCAAGCTCTTTGCCCAGAGTTTCCCAAGGGGGTTTTGCGAGGGGTATCCCGATATTGATCATATTTGTATTAGACAATTTTGATTTTCCTATGATACAATAGAAGGCATTAAAAATGAACCGAATGCGCATATGAAAAAGACAGGAAGAAATGATCCATGTCCTTGTGGATCTGGAAAAAAGTTTAAAAAGTGCTGCGAGAGCAAAATGATCGGGGGTCGATTTATGGCGAAGCGGGTAGATCCCGGCAGTTCGCCCCCAATTCAAAAGACGGTTGCGATGACCTCCCTATTCCAAGCGCATTTAGCAGCGACGCCTAAGAAACCCCTCCCGAAAGAGGTCGAGGTGGTGAAAGAGCAAGTAGCCCCCGCGGCGTCAAGTGAACCAGTGCCTTTATCAGAAGAAAATTCACCAGAAAAAGAGACGATTTGTTAAAGTGGATGACTTTGCTGGCGTAGCTCAATTGGTAGAGCGCCCGACTTGTAATCGGATGGTTGAGGGTTCAAGTCCTTTCGCCAGCAATCGGATAATTCTGGGGGTGTCGCATAGCGGCAATTGCAGGGGACTGTAAATCCCCCGACTTCGGTCTTCGGTGGTTCGAGTCCACTCGCCCCCATTCTTTATGATTGAGAGTGTACTTCAAGTTGCTAGGGTTGTTATTGGTGCAAAAATATTCTACGATGTTTGCAATGATACTTTGAACCCTCCTTTGGAGGGCATTGAATATCCTGATAAGCAGTACCAAGAATATACAGATCAAATCAGCCGAATATCTGGGATTGCCGAGAAAGTTTTAGTGAGACAGTCCCCCAGTTTTAAAGGGAAGCCTATGGTCTTTTCAAAGGGCAATCGTTTCCTAGGCCATTTGCAAATCTGTATCCCTCAAGAGACACCCTTGTCCCCGTCTATTCTCAAATTTGCCTCTATTCATGAATTAGGTCATCTCTCGAATCACCATTCCTTGATCATTGGAGCAATTATTGCTACGAACGTTGCCTTATTTGCGATGCCATTTATCCCTATCAAAGTGGTGTGCTCTACATTTGCGATGTCAGCTTTGTCTTTTATTCCTCTTTACAGGTGGATGGAAAGACAAGCGGATGATTTTGCGTTTGACCATTGTTCTAAAGAAATTCTTAAAGAAGCATTCCAAAATGATGGCTCGCATAGAAAACAAGATAGTTGGCTGGGTGCTTTATTTGCAAAATATGTTGCTGTCGGAAATGAAGAAAAAAGAAAACTTGCACGATCTATGAAGTAGGCCGTGCATTAATTATGCTTTATGATGAGAGAATCTCAAGTATTGAAAGAAGCTAAACGTTTTAAATTAAAAGTGGGAGTGTTTTTGGTTTTGCTGGAGAATAATATGGTTCTCTTGTCAAGGCGATATAATACAGGAATTGCGGATGGCCAGCATGTTTTGCCTATGGGAGGATTAGAGGAAGGGGAAACTCTGACTCAAGCGTTGATTCGCGAGGCAAAAGAAGAAGCCAATCTCGATGTACAGTCAGACAAATTGCGCGTGGTCCATGTCATGCATAGGTTACATCATTTGCCTAATGGTGATTCGTTTCCTCAAATAGATGTGTTTTTCATTCCGTGTTCTTACGATGGCGTGATTCAAAATATGGAGCCGCATAAATGTGACGAGTTAAAATTCTATCCTCTCAACGATCTCCCCTGTACAATTGAGCCATTCATTAAGCAAGCACTTCTCTGCATTCAGACAAATCAATTTTATTCAGAGATTGGGTGGCCAGAGAATCGGCCACTCCAAGCAAAGTCAGAATGTATCGCAGAAGCTTTGTCTCCTCAGATCTACGAGGTGACAGCGCGAACTTATGATCAATATCGAAATGCGGATACTGGTCTCGTCGATGGGATAGAACGTCATTTACAGGCGAGCAAGAACGGAAAATATCTGGATATTGGTTGCGGATCTGGGAATTATACATTGGCTCTTCTTCATCGGGGAATAAATATTGAGGGAGTTGATCTTTCTCATTCCATGTTAGCACAGGCATCTGCTAAGGCTCCTAGCCAACGTTGGTCACAAGGAGATATGAACTCTCTTCCTTTTGACTCATGTATGTTTGATGGTGCAATTACGATGAACACTCTGCACTATGTTCGAAATAGCTTAGTGTCCGTATTTCAAGAAATAAGAAGGATTCTGAAACCCGGAGCCAGGTTGGTAATTTACGTCATTGCCTTAGAACAATGTCTACAATTTTGGTTGGGTCATTATTTCTCCTTTTTCAGAGAGATTGGACACAAAGTGCTGGCTTCAAGAGATGTGATTGTAGCAGCTTTACAGGAGGCTGATTTTTTAGACCTCTCGATAGAGCCATTTTTTGTAACGGAGCATACTACGGATCTATTTACCTATGCTTGCAAATATCGCCCTCATCTTTTTTTAGATCCGAAAATAAGAGCAGGAATGACTCCTTTACAGCTTCCTGAATATGAAAAAGAGGTGCAAACAGGTTGTGAGAGGCTTCAAAAAGACATCGCATCCGGAGCCATTTACCGCGTGATCGGTCAGCATGAGTCTCAGCTTGGTGAAGGGCTTTTTATTCTTGCGAGAAAGAAGAGTTAGAAAGTGTTTGAAAATTTAACATATTGACTCATAGCGACTAATCATTGTTCTTGTCATGCAAAGGAAAATCAATGTTCTTTCGACAACCCATTGCCTCGGCATTACTAACCTGAGTTTTGGGTTTCTCCGGCAGGAGATTCAATGCTTTTCTGGAAAGATTTTTGCTCTTGGAGGCGAGGGCAAGGGTGGGCCGCCCTCCTTGCCGAGGCGAAAGAGCAAAAAGATTCCAGAAAACATTGAATATCCGACGGATAAACCCAAAACTCAGGTTACTATACTGCTCCCGCTCAAAAAGTGTGAATCTGCCAGCGTCGGACAGCCACTGAATTTGAGACCCGCCTGCACCACGCCCCAAAGACGATGCGTCTTCGGGGACCCCGACGCTAAACTTTTTAAGTTTAGCTGCAACGGCCTCACCCCAAAAACGATGCGTTTTCGGGGACCCCGGAGGGCCTTCGGCGGCGCTTCGCTTCTTCAAATATGTGGCGCCGACTTTGTCAAATTCCCAAATTTTGAACCACGTTGGGTATATATGTTTATCGATTTTATTTAATTAATTGTTTGCTTGACAGTGTTTATTTAGTTGAATTTTTAATATATATTATATATAGTTATTAAAAATAAATAAAATTATGGATGTGAAAATGTCTTTTATAACTAATTATTTTAACTCTGCAATCTCTTATACAAAAAGCGCTCTGAGTCTTTGTGTTAAGGCAACTGCTATCACGGTAGCATCTTTGCCTTTGGAGTTTATAATAAGCAAGAAGAGCGGCTTAGGCGTACCTATTACAGCCATTGCCCGTAAGTTAGAATTTGTTGCCGTCCCTCTTCGGGCTAGTACTGATTTGATCCAGAAAATTATGGGGTATGTAGTTCCTTCAACGTATTATACTTCTAACCATCCATTTCCCGGCGCTACTAGTGAAGAGTGTTATCCTACTCGCTTTTCCCCTCCCCAATACAAGTGTAAATTATTTAATTCGCTATTTCTGGCAGGAATCCCTGAAGAACTTTTAACGCGCGGGCTTTTGCAAAGAAAAATACTTCCTTGGGTTGCTCATCAGCTCCCTGGTACTTTAGCAAATGTGCTGAATCATAGAATTACGAGGATTGCCCTCACAAGTCTAATATTTGCTGCGGGACATGGCTACGATGATGTTTCGTCTCTATTTGTTGCGGGAGTTGTTTATGGAACAGTGGCGGAGGTGAGCCAGAGCTTGAAAATCCCTATTCTAGCTCATACTATGAATAATGCATTTGTCCTGCTCCTGTATGCAGAAGCAGACGAAAATCGGACTTGGGAAATCTCTTAACCGATAACTACGCTCTGACCCCCGTCCTTCCTGCTCTGTGGTTTATTTATGCAACAAAGCCCCCAAAAGTGAGATTTTAGTCCGCCAATAATTCACTGGCCAAATCTTTTGCCAACTTCGCGTCGATTGCAAGGCCTTGTTTCAGAATACTTTTCATCCCTCATCCCAACTCAAATTTTGGATGTGATTAATGCGATGAAAAAATAAATTTAAGACTTCGCTATTAGACATGGGTGCCTCTTGAAGAGAATTTTTTTGAGAAAATTATAGCTGAAAGCGGCAAAGCTCTTCCAGTCAAAAGTTCTGAATGCGTCCAGCCGCCCCCATATTTCCATGTACAAACGAAAGTGGTAAAAACTATACCTCGGCTTTGCAACTTTTTAGGGCCGAAGGCCTCGAGATATTTGTTCTCGGGGGAGTTATTTAAGGCGGGGAGGGGTTAAAAACCCCTTCCCGTTTTAAATAATCTCCCAGTTCGGCCTTAGCCGAACGTCCGGGGACAAATAGACGAGGCAGGCGGCCCTAAAAAGTTGCAAAGTCGAGTATACCGCAGAAAATACGGTAGTCTTCAATATTCACCAAATCTAACGGCGCGTCGTATATACGAAAATAGGGCTTCCCTGGTACACTGGGCCCCCATTTATTTTTATGAGGTTTTATGAATTCAATTAATCCCTGTTTATTAGGCGAAAAAGGCTTTGCCCCCACCCTGGTTCATTTCAAAAGATGTGACCAAAAATGCCTGTCTTTATTTTTAAGACGCAACCCCTGGAAATTGAGCGCATCCAATGGCAGCCAGAAAATTTTTAGATTTTGTGTCATTTGCGGAGACGATCGTTTTAAAGAAGCTTGGAAACAACCTCTGGGCCACCTGTGGGGATCTCCTCCCTCTTTTTGTCAAAAGCCTAAATGCTTCAGCCAAATCGGATATATACCGACTGCTCTCGATCCCCTTTTCTTATATCGAGGGCAAGATCACGATCTGGTCCGTGAAAAAGAGCAGTATTTGGAAGTGCCTGGCAGTGTTTGTCTTGAGGATGATGAACGGGTGTATCGAGGATCTATTGATTCTGTCCCCCCTGAATATAAAGGAGCTATTTTAAAGTTAGAAGAGTTCTCTTCTGGGATGCGCATAAGTGAGATAGATCATGTCTATTTCGAATATGAAAGGGAAAAGGGAATTTCTCCGAAGGATGTAACTGATCCTTATCTCCTTTTTTTACAGGAGTATAGAGAAAAGACTGTTCAGATTTATTCGGCTTTGGAAAAAAAAGGCAAATCGAATCAAATTTAAGTTTTGTGTTCAAATTTGGCCTCTTGAATCGCGAGCGGTGGAACTTAAGTTTTTAGTCATTGTCTGAAAACAGGTGACGAGTTGGATCATACCGTTGAGCTGACTTTGGGCATCAGCAGGGTTACTTTATATGTCCGTTAGCCTAGAATCTTCTTTTGAAAATCTTCAGAAGCGGTGATTGCATGTATGTAAATAACGGACAAAAATTTTTTACCTACATTGGCTACCACGCAAACGAGTTTGCTCGCATATCTGCTCGTAGCATAGAGCGTTTAACTCGCCCAATGCCCCAAGGAGATTTGTATTGGGCAGAGGTAAGGGAGAGAGTAAAAAGAGCTGTATTAGCTATTTTTTCAATTCTACTTGCAGCAGTCTTGTTTGTTCCTGCTTTTGCCTGTTATTTTCTAGCCGCCTGTATTGGAGGAGGAAGATTTGAGCATATTAAGCCGGAATCGCGGACAACCTTTTGGCAAGAACGATCTGTAAAAGTGATGTCTCTGAATGCCTGCTTCCAAGAGCCATGGTCCCCCTTAACAGGTGGAGTAGTGCCTCCATTTGAGCCTGTGGGCGATTGCGCTAGTCGTATTGCCGCCGTGGTCAATGCCATAGCACAAGAAAATCCTGCTCTGTATATGGGCCAAGAGTTCGAAAACTTAGGTGCTCAAGATGAGTGCATTCGATTAATGCAACAAAAAGGCTTTCGTTATTTTCTTAGAGATCTTGGGTCAAATGATCCGGTAAGGAATAATTCAGGACTATTTGTTGCATCAAAAGTACCATTACAGAATGTTGAATTTGTCCCTTATCCTGCTGAAGATAGGGCCGGTCTAGCCAAATGGTCTGGGCAAGGAGCCCTTACCTTTACTATATCAATGCAGAGACGAGATCTAAGACTTGTAAATGTCCACTTAAATTACGGGGAAGGCCAAGAGAACCAGGCCGCTCGAAATCGTCAATTAACGCGCCACGTTATCCCCCTTTTGAAGAGAGGAAATTCTGCGCTATTCGGCGATCTCAATTTTGATACCGCTTCGGTAGAACGAGCTGCTTCAGGGCTTCTGGGGTTTGTAAACGCTCTAGAAGGACAGGTTACATGCACTGACGCAGGAAAACATGCTCTTCGAGGCAAGAGCCTGCATCCAAACGGCAAGCCATGTACTGATTGCGAAGAGCGCATCGACGGTCTTATTTACAATCCTAATCAGATTCAAGTTCTTGCCTCTGAAGTCAAGCCGCTTGTATTGGGGAATCAACTTCTTTCAGACCATTACGCAACGATTGCGACTTTGCAATTAGGCTAGTCCGCCAATAATTCACTGGCCAGATCTCTCGCCAACTTCGCATCAATCGCAAGGCCTTGTTTCATAATATTTTTCATTACAAGGCCCAACTCTTTTTTTGTCTTTGCCCCAGAACTTGCAATTGCTTGGACCACAATTTTCTTCGTCTCTTCAGGAGAAAGGGTTTTGGGGAGAAACTCTTGAACAATCGCTATTTCACCTTTCAGTCTTTCAGCTATTTCAGGGCGGTTTACAGCTTGCGCCTGCTCCAAGGCCTCTTGCAAATTCCCATAATATGTTTTGAATAGCTTGATCACTTCCGGATCGGGCAGAGTGGCCCGCGCATCTGCTGCCAATATTTTGGATTTGAGCATCCGCAAAGTGTCCAGTCTCAGCGAGTCTCGACCCCGGATCGCCTCTTTAATACCCTCGTTGATTCGTTCAATCAGTGTCATAACGCCCCATTTTGACCGATTTGCAATTTCTTTGTAAAGCGACAACTAGGTATTCCTCAGGAGTATCAAATTCATGGGCAATGGAAAAATAGCGCTTTATTTTTTTACGCCACCAAGCAGCTGGTTTTACAGTGAGATGCAAAACTTCCCCAATGCTTGCGCCGCACACATCGGGCTTTAAGCAAATGCTGACGAGTCCCCCCTTTTGCATGCGAGATGCGATCGCCTCCAGGACATCATCTACTTTTCCTTCCGGGATGTGCTCCAAGACATCAAAACAGATCACCCATTCGGTAGGCTCGATAGAATCTGGTAAATTCCAAAGGCATTCCTGAAAAAAAGAGACTCCAGGATTTGGACCCACCGTGCGGAGGAAAATTTCCACGTCCATACAGTTATCGCAAAAGTCTATCAAATGCACGCGCAATCCAGCAGCTAATAGAGGGACTGCAGATCTCCCTGAACCGCATCCAAAATCAATCACACACTCGCCCTGTTTTAGTTGCTCCTTAAAAAAAGTAAGGAAGAGGGGTGTTAGACAATCCGCAGGACTTGTCTTTCCATATCCGGGGCACTTGTTCCAAAGAGAGGTATATTTTCGCTGCTCGTCGAGCGCCAGTTGGTCCATCATGACGCCTTCTCTAATTTGCTGTGGACCCACTTAAGAAATTCGGCCCTCTTTCGGCACTGAATATTCACCCAGTGAGGATCTTTTTGCATTTGGCTTCTCAAACTTTTGAAATCGATCTCTTGATGCTCAGCGTATTTTGCAAAAACGAGAAATAAATAGCGGTAGCAATCCTCATACAGAAGATCGGAGGAGACAAAAGCGCGGGCATTTTCAACCATTTTCAGACACTCTTTTTCATGATTTTGCGCCCACTCCATCTTCTCAATGAGATCGCTCAGATCATTTGCAATCGGAAGATAATGTTCATACGGTTTGAGGGCGCTATAAAACCATTGGATCTGATCTGATTCTTGCTTCAAAGTGAGCGCGTCCGAATAAAGGCGCCAGTGAAGCCCCGGATAGGTACACATGTGCCCATTGATCGCCGGTTGATACCGATAGCGCAGATGGTCCCGTTTTTCAATAAATGGAGATAGTAGCCCCTCTTTTTCCAAAAGCTTGAAGAGGGTCGGACTATCCGCAGTGTAGAACCGGGCATCGACCCATTCGGGATTTTTTTGCGAGAGCCTACAGAGCGTCACTCTCGGAGTGATCGAAAGAGTCCCATTGTCCTTTTCGGGAATCGGAATGTCTGCTGTCCCTCCCCTCCAAAAGGCTTTTCCCTTTTTTTCCTTCCAAGGGATAAGGTCGTTAATCGACTCAACTTCCTTAGAAATATTATACCAACTCTCGGAGAGTGAAATTTGATCGGGAATCAAAACGACAAATTGGGTTAACGGCTCTCTCAATTTCGCCTGTCCGAGAATTGGCACTTGCTCTAGAGGATTTTGCATGAGATAAAAATCGGGGGCGAGGTGAGTCTCCGGAATCCCATCCATCGGCACGACGATGAAATCGATATCGGGCACTTTAACCTGGCAAAGGAGCGTCTTAAACGCCTTTTCTAGCCCCGTATCGCGCGATGCAGCGTGGTGTTTTTGAAATGTATATTTGTAGAGTTGATTATCGATCACCCTATAGTGACTGCAAAGAGAGGGGTCTTGAATTCTTTGGATGATGGTATGATATGCTTTTGCCACTTTTTCAGCGGTGATTGGAAAAGTGCTATGAAAATCGCCCTCCAGCTGCTCTGTCATCCACTTTGAAACGGGAGAGCCCATCTTCTTTAAAAATTTTTCCCTCGGGAAAAAAGTGTTATACGTCTCGCGCGGTTCCATCACCGGCTTGATGCGCCACACAAGAGCAAGGGTCAAAAGAAAAAAAACCGCGACAACAAAAATTCGCATGGAAGCATTGTAGCGTAAACTCCTTTTTTCACCTACCGGACAATTGGCAAGCCGTGATATTCTACTCATCATGGATTTGGAAGAGAAAATCATCGCCTATAAAACCTTGTGTCAACAAATCGATGCGCTCGAAAAGAAAAAAAGAGAGCTCAGCCAAGAGATTTTGGCTGAAATGCCCTCTAAAAAAATGGCTGTTGCTGGGTTTCGAGCCTACAGGTATACCCGCTTAGCCATTGCCACGCCCTTAGAACTTGCCCGCACCCTCGGCGCAACCAAAATGCAAGAACAGGTCGATCGAGAAAAAATCAAAGAGCTCTTTCTTTTGGGCCAAACGATCGAAGGTGTGCGGAATATCGATTATTTAGTTGTTAGAGCTTCGGTTGAAAGGTCTGTAGAGTCGAATAGCGAATGAGGACAGCTCTACAATAGTCGAGAATCTGCTCTCGCATCAAATGGGTCAGGGCAAATTCTCTCCCATTCTGCGCAATCGCGTGGGCTATTTCATCGTGGTTCTTGGCCCACTCGATCTTTTCAATCAGATCGGATAGATCTGCTCGCACCGGGATGTAGTGTTTCCAGGGAATCATCTCCGGATAAAAGTACATGATGTCGCGCGATGCCTGTTTGAATGTGAGCGATCCTGAAAGGAGCTTCCAGTGTGTCGCCGGGTAGGTGCAGGTCACCCCGTCGATGATCAGATGGTACTTGTATTGCAGTTGATCCACCACAGGGACAAAACTTTGCGGCCCCATTTCTCTCAGACAGCGCTCCGGATCTTCACGCAAACATCCCGGAGGATAGCTCGAAAATGCCGCATCGATGTGCTCTGGATCTACCCGCGATAAATAGACGAGCGTTCCCCTCGGAATCTCTTTCCAGCAATTGAACTGGTACATCCCAAAATGGTTCCCATCAAAGGGCGCGCCCCTCCAAAAAAGGCGCTCGATCTTCTCATTCCAAGGCCATTTTTCAAAATGCTCGTTGATCATTTTTGCAAGGGCGTTCCAGCCCGACTCTTCCGCCGTTGGATCATAGAGCCAATCGGAAAAAAGGATGAACTGCGAAAGAGAGGCCTCTTTCGCCGAAACGAGCACGGGAGCTCCATTGCGGAGCGCTTTTCTTTTCGTAAAACTCTTTTTGATCCGGTCTTGATTGAAATAGATAAAATCGACATCGGGAATGGAGTAGTTCTTTACGAGCTCCTCGAGAAGGTTTTTGATTTTACTCGCATTTCCAAACACTTTGGAATCGATGATTTTGTACCTGCAAAACTCGGGGTTTCTCTGTACCCTTTGCCAGGTTTTTTCTATCGCCTCCAAAGAAATACCCCTTTTCTCATAGGGGGCAAATTCCCTCGCCACCGCTTTTTCGATCCACTCTCTCGAATCTATGGAGTGGAGACCCAAAGCGAAAAAAAGGAACAAAATCAATATGGACACTCTGATCATTTCCCTTGATCGCATCATCTGAAATCTGTTACAGTCTACCCACGAGAAAAGAAATCTTCAACTTTCTTTATACCGAAATGACTTCAAAATTTGGGAATTTGGCAAAGTCGGCGCCGCAGATTTGGAGCAGCGAAGCGGCGCTGAAGCAGCTCAACTTGAATAAGTTGGGCGATGCAAGCGGCTCTAAAGATGCGGATGTCCGACGCAGCCAAAAACCAAATTTTGAAGTCATTTCGGTATATTAACCCGGCGTGCAAATATGTCTGTATCTATCACCCGTTCTCGCTCCATCGCCTGGACGATCTGGATGATCGCCTCCGTTTTTTACGCCTATCAATATATTTTGCGGGTCACCCCCAATATTTTGCTCGGCGATATCATGGAAAAATTTCAATTTGATGCGGCCACCTTTGGCCAATTTTCAGGGATCTACTATATTGGCTATTCGCTCTTGCATTTACCCATGGGCATCATGCTCGATCGCTTTGGTCCGAGAAAAGTGATGACGGGGTCCATTTTGCTCACGGTGCTTGGCCTTTTGCCGCTCCTTTTGGCAAGCCACTGGAGTTATCCGATTGCCGGGCGATTCCTCATCGGTCTCGGCTCATCAGCCGCCATTTTGGGGGTTTTTAAGGTGATCCGGATGGCCTTTAGCGAGGCTCACTTTGCCCGCATGCTCAGCTTCTCTGCGACCATCGGCCTCATCGGCGCGATTTATGGTGGGGGGCCGCTCAGCCATTTGCGCCAGGTTCTCGGCTACGACGCCCTCATCGAAGTATTGGCTTTGGCAGGTCTTGCTTTAGCCGCCTTTACTTATTGGGCCGTTCCCAATATTCAGCAGACGACGAACTCCACAGTGTTTGCCGATGTCAAAGAGGTCCTTTTCAATAAAAAAGTGCTCGCCGTTTGCATTTTTGCAGGGCTAATGGTGGGGCCCCTTGAGGGCTTTGCCGATGTTTGGGGCTCTGCTTTTTTAAGAGGGGTCTATGGCTATGAGGGGGCGATCGCATCGAGTCTCCCATCGCTCATCTTTGTCGGCATGTGTTTTGGCGCCCCCTTTTTAAGCCTCGTCGCTGAAAAGACAAAGAGCTACATTGGGACCATCATCGGCTCTGCGATTGCGATGGCACTCCTCTTTGCCCTTCTTTGTCTGGGTCTGCTCTCTTCGGGGACGATGAGCGCTGGGTTTATTGTTGTGGGCGTCTGTTCCGCTTACCAAATTTTGGCGATCACTTATGCGAGCCTTTGCGTTCGCTCAGAACTGGCAGGCCTCACCACAGCACTTGCCAATATGATCATCATGGTCTTCGGCTACGCTTTCCATACATTGATCGGAACGATTGTCAATGCGGGGGGAGGAGCGCAAAACTCTTCTGCCCTTACCTGCGGTGTCAGCATTATCCCTCTTTCGCTCTGTTTGGGCGCCGCCGGATTTATCCTCCTTTCAGTGAGGAAAAAAAAGAGTTGCCCGCTTTAATGCTCTTTATGTAAACTCCTTTCCCTTTGTAATTTTGGAGGAAGTTATGGCGATTCATTTCAACCCCAATCATGGGTTTTTGCCGCGCGAAAATTCAAATTTATCGAAAAGAGTAGAACTGATTGCTGAAGAGGAGCGTCTTGTGAGGACACTTCCCTGCGAGATCTACCATCTATTGGTTCGCAATCATCTTAGCGAATTGGGTCTGCCGATTGCTCCCGAGTTTAGGAGTGAGTGTATGGAGTACTGTAGGTTGGTTAAATTGGAGTGTAAGATGGCTGAATTTGGGCATTGGATTTATCATATGACCTAAAATTGCGATACTCCGATCCGCATGGCTTTGAGTTCTCGACCGGTGAGGTTTTGCCAAAAAATGGGGGCCATTTTCGCCGTGCGCGAGGCTTGAAAATGGAGGATCACCGTTTTTTCAAGCGGCACTTTGTCTCGATCAAAGATCTGCATGTATTCGATCGGCAATTTCGCCACTTTGATCTTTTCTTTGCGAAGAAGATCGATCATCACCGGCTGATCGTGCAAATGGCTTTTCTTTTGCAGCGTCTCGTACCAGAGAAGCAAAAACTGTTTGGCTGATTCTGTTGGGCGAATGTAGATCGTCGCACTGCGGGCATGCCTTGTTCGAAAATTGTTAAAATAGAGTCCAAAATCGCAAAGTTTTAGATCGATGGAGGGCTTTTTTAAAACAATCCCGTCGGCATCGACCCACAAAAGGGGCCTTTTAAATTTTTTAAGACACTCGTAAATGAACAGCGGTTTTTGGGCGCAGTTTTTTTCCCAGGTACCGAGATCTTTTCTCTCTTCGATGTAGTGATCGATGGAGAGCGCTTCGCAAGAGTGTTTGAGATCTTCTACCTCTTTTTCGTAGATCGTGTCTTTTGTGTAAAAAGAGATGAGCTTCATTCTCTTGGTGTATAAGAGAGGAGGGGAAAATTGTCAAACTTTCAAAGATCCACTTAAGAGCGAATGATCGGAGGTGGCTGTCCTCGTATTTAGCCCTTCATATGCGCAGCTCATTTTCACGTCGGTGAGTCTGTTTTCCTCATTTCTTCCATAAATCGAGATATAATCGATGAAATCTCCCGGATCTGAAAGGTCTTTGTTCCACTGCTTTAAGAGTTTTTGTGTCCGGGTTGGCTCTTTGCCCTGGTATCCATGAACAAAGTGGGGATTTAAAATGCCCCCCTGCTCTGGATCGTCTCTTTCGAGGTTGAGATCTCCCATGAGCAAAGTGGGTAATTTGGAGCTCTTTTTAATGCTTTGAACGATTTCACCCATCTGTTGTTTTCGATGTTCATTGTTGTCGTGAATTAGGTGAGTGCCAATGATCCGTGCACAGGGGACCTTATCTTGCGGATTTGCATAGACTTCAAGGTTTGCAAAGGTCCGGTTCAGTGTCCATTTGTTGCTGCTAAAGGAACTATTTGTAAATCGGTGGACAGCGCACTTCGTAATGACCATACAGCCTCCGACGCTGCCCCAAACATTTGCCCCCAAATGGGTGAAGAAGTGGGCATATTCCGAACTCAAGTGTTTGATGAGCGCCTCGGCGAGAGCGGTATCGTAAATTTCTTGGAGGACCAAAACATCGGCATCCACACTTCGGATTTTTTCTAAGATCCCATCCAGCCTTTGTCGCCAGTGAACCACTCCACCGTGATCGTAGTGCATGCCGCCGCTCACGCCGCAGACATTCCAAGTCGCCACTTTGAGGGCGCCCTTGACGATTGTCTCCGGAGCAGTGCCGCGCACGTGGGTATAGTTGTGCTTCTGAAGGGCAAATCCGACCCCGCGCAGCACTTTGCCCACAATCGCGAGAAGGATGATTGCAGCGGGGATCACGAGTGTAATGGCTGCAAAAGTGGCCCCGATCACAATCCATACCCGATAAGCAATTTCTTTAATTTTGCTCGTGCAAAGGTCAAATTTACCGGGCTCAAACGGGGCAAATAGCCGATAGCGAAGAAGCCCGTATGCCTTGCAGATAGGCTCGGTGCACTTTGAGGAAAGATCGAGCAAAAGTCGATCCCAGCCCTCTGGATCAACCGGTTCAGACATAAAAACCCTTGCAGCTATTCGTGAATATTTTATAAACTTTTCGCAAAGATTGTCAAGAGGTGTTTCGTGGCCATAGATACATTAGAAGGCATTGCCGATTCCTTTCTCCCTTTTCCCGATGTTGTTTCTTGGAATAGTGGAGATCCGCAAAAAGTGCAACTCTCTTTTTGCCAAAAGGTTCAATATGTTGCGGCGAAGGTGTTTCAGTTTTTCAAAAAGCTTTTCATCTTGCCCTTTGCCTGCGTCTACTCGATGGGAAAATATGCCGTGACCCTCTTCAAAGGCAAAACAAAAGAGACACCGATCGAAGGGCCTGCCGATGCGAGCGTCCTCCCAGAGCATTTTGGGTTTGCCGATTCACTCTTTCAAACGTCGGGGTTGGGAACGGAGCATTCTGCAACGAAACTCGAGGGGGTCGCAGACTGGGGAGATGGGTTCATGTCCCCTAAAACTATTGAGGGGACAGAGGATCGAGACTATAAGAAATTTTTTGTCGATGTGCTGGGAAATCCCGATCCCTACATCGATCTTTTAAAGAAACAAAATGTATCGGCCCACCGCTTTTCTATGGAATGGGCAGTCATGCAACCCGAGAAAGGGGGGCCATATAACAAAGAGGCGATCCAAAAGTATGCCAATTTCATCCATAAGCTCAAAGAAGCGGGGATTGAACCCTATGTGACCTTGCACCACTTTGTCTGTCCAAAATGGTTTAAAGAGATCGGGGGGTTTGAAAAGAGAGAAAATATCGCCCTCTACAAAAAATATGCTTTGGACATGATGAGGGAGTTTAAAAATGTGACCCATTGGATGCCCTTCAACGAGATCAATGTCGATGGCTTCCAGAAATTAGTTCGGGGCGTCTACCCTCCAGCAAGGACGGGGGATATTGCAGGCTGCGCCAACATGATGCGCAACATGTTGATGGCCCACTGTCTTGTCTATCAAGAGGCGAAAAAAATGTGGCCAGAGTTGCAAATCGGCTCAAGCCATCAGTGGATCAATTTTGAGCCTCTTGAGGGGAATCCTCTGGAAAGGGCGATTTGCTATTACCTTTCTAAAATCACCCACTACGCCTGTTATAATTTCTTTAAAACGGGCAAATTTACGATGGATATTCCAGTCGTTGCCAATGTGCAGATGGAAATTCCTGCAAAAGAGTTTCAAGAAAACAACCGATTTTCTGACTTTATGGGGGTCCAATTTTACGGCTATCCTCGATTGAAGGCAGGCTTTAACGGATGGCACGAATACCCCGGTTATAAAATCAATAATGTCCCTTACATTGGACTCACCTTTGGCTCCACTTGCCCGAGAGGAGGGGAGGCGATGAGCTTTGGCCCCGGCTTTTATCCAGAGTCTTTGGACAAGTGCTTGAAAGAGGCAGTTGCCATTGGGAAACCGCTCGTTATTTCAGAGACGGGGTGCGATGCCCGTGTGCAACGGCATGGGGACAAAGATTTTCGGATCGACAACGAGGTGCAAAAGCGCTACTTTGAGAAAATTTTCCCGATTTTGGCCAAGTACAAAGAGCATCTAAAAGGCTTTTTTGCCTGGACTCTCATCCGCTCTCATCTCGAATGGGACAGAGGCGCCTTTCCCCAGCTCGGCATGGTAAATATTTTGAAAGATAAAAATCGAAACATCATCGGCGCCCAAGCTTCCCCTGCCGCCGAGCTCTTGCAAAAGATTTATGGAGAGGCAAGACAAAGAGAGGAAGAAGGGCTCCTGTTACACAGTTCCTGAGTAAACCCGGACCTTCAGGCCTGGGATGATTATTTATTTATCGCAAATGGCTTATTTTCAGTTCGTTGTATTAGTATTTGCAATTTTGCATTACAAATGCAAAAATGCATGGTATACCCAACGTGGTTCAAAATTTGGGAATTTGACAAAGTCGGCGCCACATATTTGAAGAAGCGAAGCGCCGCCGAAGGCCCTCCGGGGTCCCCGAAAACGCATCGTTTTTGGGGTGAGGCCGTTGCAACCCCACTTGAACAAGTTGGGTGATGCAGGCGACTTCAAAGATGGGGATGCCGACGCAGTCAAAAACCAAATTTTGAACCATGTTGGGTATATGTCGAGGTACATTCAAAGATCCATTGAGCCGGTCTTAAAAAAGGCGGTTGCCCAGTTCCCTGCTGTCGTATTGACGGGTCCTAGGCAGGCTGGCAAAACAACCCTTTTAAAGCATTTATTTGGGAAGACCCACCGATACCTCTCTCTAGAACCCCCAGATATAAGAGCCGCTGCTGCTTCTGATCCACGGGGTTTTATGGAACTATACAAGCCCCCGATCCTTTTTGATGAAATCCAATATGCCCCTGAGCTCTTTTTTTACATTAAGGAGAAAATTGATGAAAATCGGGATACTTATGGACAGTATATTCTCACGGGATCTCAAAACATTTTACTTTTGCAGCAAGTTACTGAAACATTGGCTGGCCGGGCGGCGATATTGCGATTATTACCACTCTCTTACCCGGAGATTGCTGAACATCCTTTTAAACAATTTCCTTGGGAAAGTGAGAAGCGGGAGCAGTATAGCTCTCTTTCTATAGAAGAGTTTTGGAAATTTATGCTCCGCGGAAGTTATCCAGAACTTGCGGAGCATCCTGAAAAAGATCCATTTCTTTGGCAAGGCAGCTATATTCAGACATATTTAGAAAGGGATATTCGCAATTTAAGGCATGTGGGTGATCTGACTCAATTTCAAATTTTTCTGAGGGCTGTCGCGTCAAGAAGCGGTCAATTATTTCAAATTTCGGATGTTGCCAAGGATATCGGAGTTGCTGTAAATACTGTGAAAGCATGGCTTGGTGTTCTTGAGGCAACATACCAGATTATCATTGTCCGTCCCTATTTTGCAAATATCAGTAAGCGATTAGTCAAAACACCCAAGGTTTATTTTACAGATGTTGGAACTCTTTGTTATTTGACTGGATTGAGGGACATTGAACCTTTATTCTCAGGTCCAATGGCAGGTCCTGTTGTCGAAACATTTATATTTTCAGAAATTTACAAACGTATTACTCATCTTGGAATCGAACCCCAAATCTATTTTTGGCGTACAGCTGCAGGAAGCGAGGTTGATTTATTAATTGAAAATCAGGGACAGCTTATCCCCATCGAAGTGAAGGCAACAGCAACACCAAAACCGAGTATGGCTGAGGGAATCATTTCTTTTCATAAGGATATTATGAGAAAAAAAATGAACGGCTATGTAATTCATCTAGGAGATGAAGAACTTCCCTTAGGTGAAGGGGTTAACGCCCTTCCTTTTTCTCATTTATAAATGTTCTAAAACATAGGGCAAGATACCCCCTTTGTTGTAGTACTCGATCTCAATGGGGGTATCGAGACAAGTGATGAGCTCCACTTTTTTGTTGCCAAATTCCAAAATCGCTTTTTGTCTTGGAGCCAATTTTTTTTCGAGATGGAGCGTAAATATTTCGGTGCCCGTAATCCCGGCGCTTTCCCAATTTTGCCCTTCTTTAAATTGAAGTGGGAGCACTCCCATGCCGATGAGGTTGCTCCTGTGGATTCGCTCAAAACTCTCTGCGATGACCGCCTTGACTCCGAGAAGAGCGGTCCCCTTTGCGGCCCAGTCGCGCGAACTTCCCATACCGTAATCTTTGCCGGCAAAAACGAGAAGAGGGACCCCCTCTTTTTGGTATTTTTGGGCGGCATCGAAAATAGCGATGATTGTCCCTTCGGGCATGAAGGCTGTAAATCCCCCTTCTTTCCCTTTGGCCATCTTGTTGCGGATCCGGACATTTGCAAATGTGCCCCGCATCATCACTTCGTGATTGCCCCTGCGACTTCCATAACTGTTGAAATCCTCCTCTTTGACTCCTTGAGAGAGGAGATATTTTCCCGCGGGGGTATCTGCTTCGAAGGCGCCTGCAGGAGAGATGTGATCTGTTGTCACAGAATCGCCCAAGAGAAGCAAGGGGCGCATCTTCTCAAAACAGGGGGGCTTGCACGGCTCGAAGAAGGGGGGATGGCGAATATAGGTGCTCTTTTCCTTCCACGCATACCGATCGCTCTTTTTCGTCGCAATCAGATCCCAAACAGGATTGTCTTTGAGAATATTGGCGTACCGTTTTAAAAACATTTCGGGTGTTAACGCTTTTGCAATCGTCTCTTCGATCTCTGCAGAGGTCGGCCAAATGTCTTTTAAAAACACCGGTTTGCCGTCGCTCGCTTTTCCTAAAGGCTCTTTTGTAAGATCGATATCGATTCTTCCCGCAATGGCAAAAGCGACGACGAGGGGAGGGGACATGAGAAAATTGGCTTTGACCGAGCCGTGAATGCGCGCCTCAAAATTGCGATTGCCGCTCAAAACACTTGCAACCACCAAATCGTGTTCTTTGATCGGCTTTTCAATTTTTGCCTCTAACGGCCCACTATTGCCGATGCAGGTAGTGCAGCCATAGGCGACGAGTTGAAAGCCCAACTGATCCAAATACTTTTGCAAATCGCTCCTGGCGAGATAATCGGTGACGACGCGCGATCCAGGAGCCAGACTCGTTTTGATTAAGGGGCTCACGCTAAGCCCTTTTTCTACCGCTTTTTTGGCGAGAAGACCTGCTCCCAACATGACAAATGGGTTGCTCGTATTGGTGCAACTCGTGATCGCCGCAATCACAATCGATCCATGGCTCAATTTCCCATCATAGGCGCTCGATGCATGATACCCGGAGCCTTGGGCGGGGCCTGTAAGGGGGCGATTTGTCACCATCTCCTGCTCGCTCCAACCGGAGCTTTTCGGATCGGCCACAAGTTCCGTTCCGCCCGACTCGATCGGATTTTCTACAACCGATGACCCATTGGAATGGATGTAAACTATCTTTGTCAGATCAGATGCCGGTTTTTCATATCCGCCGGAGGAGAGGGGAGCGCTAAAAAGATCTCGAAACTTTTGTTTTAATTGAGAGAGGGCAATCCGATCTTGTGGCCGTTTGGGCCCTGCAACAGACGGGACTAGAGTAGAAAGGTCGAGTTCGACGACTTTCGTGTAGTCAATTTGCCCCTTTTCGGGGATCCCAAAAAGCTCTTGCGCTTTGAGATATTTTTCGACGAGGGCAATCTGTTTTTCATCTCTACCAGTCATTCGCAAATAGTCTAGCGTCTTTTCATCGACTGGGAAAAATCCCATCGTCGCACCATATTCAGGAGACATGTTCCCGATGGTCGCTCGATCAGCGACTGTGAGACTGGCGGTCCCTTGACCAAAAAATTCGACAAATTTGCCCACCACTTTTTCTTTGCGCAAAAGCTCTGTTACGCGCAAGGTGAGATCGGTGGCGGTGACCCCTTCTGGCATTTTTCCGTGAAGATGGACCCCAATCACCTCGGGCGTCTGCATGCAAACGGGCTGTCCAAGCATCGCCGCTTCCGCTTCAATCCCGCCGACGCCCCATCCGACAACGCCAAGGCCGTTGATCATCGTCGTGTGTGAGTCGGTTCCAACGAGCGTGTCGGGATATAAGACCCCCTCTTTTTCAGTGACCACCGTTGCCAAGTGTTCTAGATTGACCTGGTGGACAATCCCAATGCCGGGAGGGACGACTTTGAACGTTTTAAATGCCTCTTGGCCCCACTTCAAAAACTCGTAGCGCTCTTTATTGCGCGCAAATTCCACTTTCAAGTTGAATAAAAACGCATCGGAAGAGCCAGAGCGATCGACCTGAACCGAGTGGTCGATCACGAGATCGACAGGGACGAGCGGCTCTATTTTTTTGGGATCGTCGACCGCTTCTCGCATCGCAGCTAAATCGACGAGCAGAGGAACTCCTGTAAAATCTTGCAACACCACACGGGCCACACAAAAAGGGACGTCAGATGGATCGGGTTTTTGCGCATTGTATTTCACAAGGCGATCGATGTCTTTTTTCGTCACTTTTTTCTCATCGCAATTGCGCATGAGCGACTCGAGCATAATCCGAATCGAGATGGGGAGGCGCGATTTTGGCCCCAAAAGATCGGGAAGAGAATAGTAGGAGTAGGGCCCGAGGGATTTTTTCATCAGAAGTTATTATTGCGAATGGATGAAATGTTGGCAACTCAAGTTTGTAAACGGGGGAAAACACAGGGAGATCGAACTCTCGTGAACTTTGTGTTTCCTCCAGGGGACCTGCAAAGTCCGTTTTACATGATGAGCAGGATATGCATGATACGCATGATAGGGAGAGAAAATTCATCTCGCGTATCATGCATATCTCGTCCATCAAGTTCCTTGTGCAAGGGACGACTTTGCTAAGCGTCCTGATATTTCCTCCATTTTCAGTTTTGAGCTAAAGCGTCTTCAAGTGTTGGTTTTAGGAAAAAAAAGTGTTCGCCTAGAAGTTTTTGAGGCATTGCTTTTGTGCTGCTGAGGAGCAGTTCATCCCCCATTTGCCCGGGCATGAGATGCAAAAGCCAAGCGGGGAGAGTGCAGTGGACCTTTTTCCCTATTTTCATAGCGATGATTTGGGAAAATTCTTCCTGTCGAAGGGGATTAGGAGAGGAGAGATTGATGGGGCCATCGATCGTCCCTTTCAACATCCATTGCACCGCCCTGAGGACATCGATGAGGGCAACCCAGCTGATCCATTGTTTGCCAGAACCAAATCGGGCTCCAAGACCTAATCGATAGAGTAAAAGTAGTTTTTTCAACATTCCTCCCTCTTTTCCCAAAACAATCCCAAGGCGCGCGTGAATGAGGCGCACTCCCAGATCTTTTAAAGGCATTGACGCCTCTTCCCAAAGACGGGCAACATCTGCCAAAAATCCATGGCCATGAACACTTTTTTCCGTCAGCGTCTCATCGCCCCGATCCCCATAAAATCCGATTGCCGATGCCGATAAAAATAGGGGAGGTCTTTTCTTGCATTTGGAAAAAATCGTCACAAGCGCTTTTGTCGACGCAAGTCTACTTTCCAAAATGCGCCCCTTTTTTGCCTTTGTCCATAGGCCAGAGATCGATTCTCCTGCAAAGTGAACGACAGCTTGGACTCCATCTAGAGAAGTTTGCGTAAGCTCGCTCCAAATAAGATCTGTCGGACCTCTTCGCATCCGAGTGATCGGAATAACTTCAATCGCCTGCTTTTGCAAGAATTTTAGAAGAGCGCTCCCTATGAATCCAGAGGCCCCCGTGAGTGCGATTTTCAATTTGTGAAAAACTCCGAATAAGGTTTCAACACCTTTTCCCACTTTGGAATATAAGTTGTCAACTGCTGAAAATGGCCCGTTTGCAACACTTCAATCACCCTTTCTGCGCCAACTTTAGAGATGACTCCACAATGAAAAGAGCCCGCTTCATAAATGTAGGTTTCACTTTCTAAAATATAGGCGCCCGCATCGATCAGAGACTGTTTTTGCATCATTTCAAGAAAATCACTCCCCCTTGCGAGATGCGATCCATCAGTCATCTGGATGACAATGAGCTGTCTCCCCGTTCCCTCGAGATCGACAAAGGGGGTCAAATTCATCATGCGAGAAGCTCCCTTGTCCACCTTGCTCCGATAATGGAAGCGGGGGGGAGTCGGGTCTTGAATGAGCAGGTAAAGGTGGTAGTACTTTGATGTTGGATAGAGCGAAGGTTCATTGGCCCCGCTCACACTCAGCTGACTCATCGGCGTGAGGATGATCTTGCGCGTCGTGTATGAGCCCTCTTTTGTCTGCACCGTCGCCTCTTCGCAGTTTCGGTCGATCGAGATATTTTCCACCCTTGTCCGGGTGAGAAGGACAATATCTGTTTTTGAGATCAATTTGAGGAGGTGATCGATCAGCTCATAACAGCCGCGAGAAAAATACAAGCCACTTGTTTCTTTTGAAAAAGACTCTTTCGGATTGTCGAGCGATACGATTTTACAACCTGCATAGATCTCTAAAAAAGTTTTCAGCTTTAGATCTTGCCCAATTTGATGACAGCCGAGATCTGCATAGGGAATCCCGCACACAGAGATCCCCTTCCAGGCCCCCCCACACCGCTCCTCCTTTTCGAGAATCAAAACGCGATTGCCAGAATGGCTCTGATAAAGGGCCTCAAACAGGGAAAAGGGACTAGAGCCAACCACCACGCAATCGTAGTCGACGCCCCAAATGGCAAAGGTGAAAAAAATGAAAACGGATAATAATCTTTGATTCGTCATTCGGGAGATTGAATCCCATCGAGATGATCAATCTCACGCTGGAAAATGCGGGCGACATAACCCTCATATTCTTGAGTGATGATGTTTCCCTGCCTGTCATATGCTTTTATGAGCACTTTTGTCGAATCTTCGGAGCGCCACAAAATTTCGGGGTTGATGAACTCTTTGATATTGGGAGGCGGCAGCTTCGATTCTGTTGTAGAAATACCCGTCGCTGCAATGTCGATGAGAATGATCCTCTTTTGGATCCCGATTTGAGGGGCTGCAAGCCCCACTAAAACAGTTCGATCTCCCGATTCGCCATAGGCCACCCTGTACATCGCATCGATCTCTTGCTGAATCACTTCCGAGATGATCTCACAGGGGCAAACCTCAAGGGATCTCTCACTTGGGGAGAAAAGCATACTAAAGGCTAGCAGAAATTGAAACATGGCGCCATTCTATGGGTTCTGGGAAAATCGATGCAAGGATTTTTTTACACCTCTTTCTTGTTTGCAAGTGACTTAAAATAAATGACTTAAGTTTTGTTTATTTAAAATTCAAAGTATGATATAATAGTAGCAGGTGGTGTATGGTTAGTTCAGTAAATAGTATACAAAATAACGTTAATTATCCGGTTGATCCTCTGCTTATTATTCAACAATATGAGCAGCTCTACGACCAATTAATTAACGCAAAGAGCCCATTTGAGCAAAAATGTGCCGCGCTCAAACTGTGGACTTTTCTGATGAAACAGGGTCCCGATGGCAAATGGGAAGAAAACAGCTCCGTTTGGAATCAGCTCGAACAGGCGGGCGCCGCTGTCGATTATCAACCGCACTCGGGTGAGTCGATGGAAGAGGACTTGAATGGGGTCAAAAACTCCCTCAATGCCTATCTTTTGAATGATAAGGAATCGTCATTGACTGCAGTATTTGAATTTTCAGGGGACGTCGCAGCTTGGATGGGGATTGGAATTACTCCCCAAAGCCTTTTTGGCAATTTTGAAAATGCCTATCAGGCGTATCTCAACGCCAAAGACCCAAATACCCGTGCCTTTTACGCGAACATTTTGAAATGGTTTTTATCGGTTCCCGGTTACCAAAAAGCAATGCACGAAGTACTCTATGAAAAAGACCAAGGCGCCTACTCCCATTTTGCCCAAAATTTGAAAAGGGTTGAATCGCTTTTGCAGGGAAATGCCGATCCTTCGAGCATTGAGACAGCCATGAATCAGTTGCTCGGATTTTCTTCTTGAGTTCTTTTGGCTTTTTCTAGTAGTCTCTTCCTTCTTTACAAGGAAGGGAAGTTATGGCCTCACAAATTATTCGCGCACCAAATCCGTGTGGTTTTCCCATTACAGAAATTTATGGGAATAGTACAATCTGTTATGACTCTGCTACAAATCAATTTGTTGTAGACCTTTCGAAACTAAAAGTTATAACCAAAACTTTGGATGTATTGGTCTGCACAATCAGGGGAAACGAAGAGAGATGGCAATCCATGGAAATTGATATTTCTTCTGCGTTATGTGTCCAGGAGACTCTTGGGCAAAATGAATGGGAACAAGCGATGGAGCGGAGCAACCCTCTCAAGGAAGTGCAAGAAATCGTCCAGAAAAAATACCAAGAAGTGCTCCTTGCCTACGCCGCAGTTTATCGGGCTAAATCCAATGAGATCAAGGCAAGGCTTCTAAAACCTCCCCCGCTTCGGGTTCCATTAGAACGCGCTCCGCTCATCGATCTCGACTCGAACGAATGGCCAAAAGAGATCTGTTTTATGCCCGTGAATCCGGATGATGAGAAAAAAGGGGATGGTAAGCCAGTCGGTGGGGTTTGGGCTCACCGTTTGGTTGTTGAAGCTGGTTCGCCTCTCCTAAAGGAGGCAGCCTTCAAACAAAAAGTCATTCCAGTAAACAAAGTATCAGATCTAGCCCTGAAAATTTTTGTTAAATATCTCTATACCAATGCCCTCGATGAGGCCACTGATTCTGTTCTTGAACAACTTTATCAGATGGGAGCCCATTTTGAGATGGAGCATTTAATGGAGTGTAGCAAAGAGGGGCATATTCGCAAGCAAATGGAACTCATGGATCCAAATGCGTTCCCAAATCCTGAAGAATTTGATGACATTTTGTCCAAATGTAAAACCTTGACAAAACTTGAGAAAAAGTATTTCACTTATATCAATATATTCAAGCAAAACAGGGAGACGCTTGGTAAACTGTGAAGACAATCATTCTGGCGGGGGGATTTGGGACAAGACTTTCGGAACTGACCGATGGGATTCCAAAGCCGATGGTCGAAATCGGGGGGAAGCCTATTTTATGGCACATCATGAACCTCTATTCCGCCCATTCTTGTAACGATTTCATCATCGCTTTGGGCTACAAAGCCGAAATCGTGAAGGAGTATTTTCTAAATTTTTTTTCCATCAATAGCGATTTGTCGATCGATCTGACAAACGGCAATACTGTCATACACGAGAGAAAAATCCTCGATTGGAAACTCGATCTCATCGATACGGGGATTGGGACAATGACAGGGGGGAGGATCAAACGGCTGCGCAAATGGGTCGGCGAAAAAACGTTTATGGTGACCTATGGCGACGGCCTGTCCAATGTCGATATTTCAAAACTGATCGCCTTTCACAAAAAACATAAAAAGCTCGCGACAGTCACAGCTGTCCACCCACCTGCCCGTTTTGGCGGCCTAGTCCTCGATGGGGATCAGGTTGTCGAATTTTCGGAAAAAAACCAGTCGAATGAGGGGTGGATCAACGGCGGATTTTTTGTGCTCGAGCCTGAAATTTTCAACTACATCGCAGGGGACAGCACCACTTGGGAAAAAGAGCCTTTAGAGCAGCTTGCAAAAGAGGGGCAATTGATGGCCTTTTCTCACGAAGGGTTTTGGCAGCCGATGGATACTTTACGAGAATACAAACTACTGGAGTCCCTTTGGCAATCGGGGCAAGCTCCTTGGAAAATAGGGGAGAAAAATGAGCGCGTTTTGGAAGGAAAAGAGAGTCTTTGTGACGGGGGCGAGCGGCTTAGTCGGCTCCTGGCTCATCCGAGCTCTCGTTGAGAGGGGAGCTCACGTTGTCGCCTTCGTGCGCGATCACAACCCGCAAAGCGAACTCTTTCGAAGCGATTTGCATCGCCAGATCGAAATGGTTCAAGGCTCTCTTGAAGAATTTCTCGATTTGGAGCGGGCGATCAACGAATCGGAGATCGATACTGTCTTTCACTTAGGCGCCCAGACCATCGTGGGAACTGCTTTGAGAAGCCCCCTTTCCACTTTTGAATCGAATATCCGGGGCAGCTACAACCTCCTCGAGGCGTGCCACAGGCATCGCAATTTGGTGCGCCGCATCGTCATCGCCTCAAGCGATAAATCCTATGGCACAAGTGCCGTTTTGCCCTACACAGAAAAAATGCCCCTTTGCGGCAAAAGCCCCTACGACGTCTCAAAGACCTGCACCGATTTGCTCTCTTTTTCCTATTTTGAAACCTTTCGGCTCCCCCTCGCAATCGCCCGCTGCGGAAATATTTTTGGCGGAGGCGATTTGCATTGGAGCCGCATCGTCCCAGGCACCATCCGGAGCTTTTTGAAGGGGCAAGCCCCGATCATCCGCAGCGATGGGACCTTTACCCGCGACTATATTTACGTCGAAGATGTCGTCCAAAGCTATCTGCTCTTGGCCGAAAATTTGGAAAACCCCAACGTCCAGGGCGAAGCCTTCAATTTTGCCCCAAGCGTCCCCCTATCGGTTTTGCAAATGGTCAGCGCCATTCAAAACCTCATGGATTTACCCCACTTAGAGCCCCAAATTTTATACGGCGCTGAAAAAGAGATTCGGGACCAGTTCTTAAATTGCCAAAAAGCAAGAGCCATTTTGGGATGGGCCCCCCAGTTTTCTCTCGATGAGGGGCTAAAGAAAACCATTGCTTGGTACGAAGTTTACTACAGCCAGGAGCTGTTAAGTGAACATTTGTAGATCTTGCAAAGCTCCATTGAGAATCACTTTTTGCGATTTGGGAAAAACGCCCCCTTCCAACTCCTATCTCAAATCGCCCGTCCAAAAAGAGCTCTTTTTCCCCTTACACGCTTTCGTTTGCGAACGGTGCTTTCTCGTTCAGCTCGCCCAGTTTCAATCCCCCGATGAAATTTTTTCCGATTACGCCTACTTTTCCTCCTATTCAACCACTTGGTTAGAACATGCCCGCAAATATGCTGAAATGATCATCGCGAGATGTAAGCTGAATGAAGAGAGCTTCGTCGTCGAAATTGCGAGCAATGACGGATATCTCTTAAAAAATTTTCAAGAAAAAAAAATTCCCCTCCTCGGAATTGAACCTGCCAAAAATGTCGCCGCCGTCGCCATCCAAAAAGGGATCGCCACAAGAGCGCAGTTTTTTGGCGCTCCACTTGCCCTCGAATTGAGCCGAGAAAAAAAAGGCGATTTGATCATCGCCAATAATGTCCTTGCCCACGTCCCCGATCTCAACGATTTTGTCAAAGGGTTGAAAATTCTTTTAAGCCCTAAAGGGACAATTACTTTGGAGTTTCCTCACCTTTTGCGGCTGATTGAGCAGAGGCAATTCGACACGATTTATCACGAACACTTTTCCTATTTTTCTCTCATCTCTGCTGAAGAGGTGTTTCAAAGACATGGCCTTGCTGTTGTCGATGTAGAAGAGATTGCCACCCATGGCGGCTCTTTACGCGTTTTTTTGATGCACAAAGAGGGGAAATGGGAGGAAGGAGCAAGAGTTGCCTCCTTAAGAGAGGCTGAAATTGCAGCGGGGTTCAAATCCATTGAGCACTACGGAACGTTTTCGAAAAAAATTGAAAAGATCAGGAGCGATCTCCTCGCTTTTTTAAGGGGGGCGAAACGGGAGGGGAAAAAAGTGGCCGGGTACGGAGCTCCTGCGAAGGGGAATACCCTTTTGAATTTTTGTCAGATCCGAAAAGAGCTCCTTCCCTTCACAGTCGATCTCAATCCAAATAAACAGGGCTGTTTTCTTCCAGGAAGCCATATTCCGATTGATTCCCCCGAAAAAATTTGGGAATATAAGCCCGATTACCTCCTCATTTTGCCCTGGAATCTCAAAGACGAGATTAAAGAGCAGATGAGAAAAATTCGGGAATGGGGAGGGAAATTTGTCGTCCCAATTCCCCAAATAGGAGTAGAATAGATCATGCGGTTTTCTCCCCTTGCGCTTTCGGGCGCCTTTTTAATTGATTTTGAGCCCATCGAAGATGAGCGGGGGTTTTTTTGCCGCACTTTCTGTAGGGAGGAGTTTCTAAAGAGAGGTCTTTCTTCCCATTTGGAGCAGTGCAGCCTCTCATCGAACCCCAAAAAAGGGACTGTGAGGGGGATGCATTACCAAGAGGTCCCCTTCGCCGAAGTCAAAATGGTCCAATGTATCCGGGGGGCCATTTACGATGTGATTCTCGACTTGAGGTCTCCTTCCAAAACATTTAGAAAGTGGATTGCGGTTATCCTCAGCGAAAGTGAGAAAAATATGCTCTACATCCCCGAAGGGGTAGCCCACGGATTTCAGACGCTTGAGGATTTGACTGAGGTTTTCTATCACGTTTCTGTCCCGCATGTCAAAGAGGCCGCTAGAGGGGTCCGTTGGAACGACCCAGCGTTTGCGATCCACTGGCCCTTGGATGTGACAAAAATATCCGATAAAGACCAAAAGTATGAGTTTTTCCTATGAAACAAAAGCTCCTTGTCACAGGTGCTGGCGGGTTTATCGGAAAAGAGACGATCCCTTTTCTATTGGATGAAGGGTATGAGGTGCACGCCATTTCCCAAAAAAGGGGGGACGATCGGGTGATCTCCCATCCGTGCAATCTCCTAAATCCCCAAGAGACGGCCGCTCTTTTAGAAAAAGTGGCCCCAACCCATTTGCTCCACTTGGCTTGGATCACAAGCCCCGAAGTCTATTTGACCTCCCCACTCAACTTAGATTGGGTGGAAGCCTCCATTCGCCTCGTGAGACTCTTTGTGCAAAACGGAGGGAAAAAAGTGGTCATTTCCGGGAGCTGCGCCGAATATGAATCGGCCCCTCTTTGCATCGAGGATGAAACCCCTTTTCGCCCGAGCACATTTTACGCAGAGTGCAAGCGCAATCTCTATCTCATTTTAGAAAAAGCATCGAGGGCCCTCGGATTTGAGCTTGGATGGGGCTATCTTTTCCACCTTTACGGGCCCCATGAAAAACAGAATCGATTTTTACCCACAGTGATTCGGGGGATTTTGCAAAAAAAAGAGGTTTTACTCACAGAAGGGGTGCAGATCAGAGATTTTTTGCACGTGCGCGATGCGGCTCGAGCGCTAGCTCTTCTCTTGAGGGATCGGGTTCATGGGTGCTTCAACATCGCTTCGGGGGAGGGGATTTCCATTCGAAGAATGGTCGAAATCGCCGCAGAAAAAATGGGGGGGAGTGAGCTGCTCCGTTTTGGGGCAAGACCCCTTTCCCCATTTGATCCCCCCTCGATCGGTGCAAGGATCACAAAAATTCAAAATGCCATTCCTTGGAGCCCCACTTTTACTTTGGAACAAGGCTTAAGTGAAACCATTCAGTGGTGGAGATGTCAAACTGTATGACGCCTGTTTGGAGCCTTTTTTTCGGCAAAAATTACCGCAATTTCCGGGCCCTTTTTCTTGTTTTTATCCCGCACCTGTTTTGCGCCGCTTTAGAGGGAGTCTCTTTTGCCCTCATCCTCATGGCTTTTTCCGTTTTGGAGGGAAAACCCCCCTCCCATTTCGAATGGATCCCCCTTTGGATCTCCCATCTTTCGGGGATGCAGCTGTTTTATTTTTATATCCTCTCTGCCATCTCGCTCCAGGCCATGCGCAGTCTCACCTCCTTTTTTGCCCTCTATGGGACATCTCTTCTCGCTTTAAAAATTCAGACGGAGGCTCAAAGAGCCGTTTACGCTCAAATCTTTCGTCTCTCTTATCCCTTCATCTCCAAATATAAAATGGGGGATTTGAGTGAATATATCAAAAATCCATCGAACTTTATCCCCCCCTTCTTCGATGGGCTAAACCGCTTTTTAGTCTCCTTTTTTATGATTGTCGGCTTGCTCTTTGTCCTCCTATGGATTTCTCCTTTACTGACGGTGACAAGTGCTGTTTTGTTCTCCCTCTTCGCCCTTCTTCAAAAGAGATTCATCCGAAAAGTAAAACACTCCTCTATGGAGCTCACGGAACATCTCTATGAATTTAGCCACCAAACTGCGCAATCTTTGCAAGGGATTAAACCCATCTACGCTTTCCATAGACAAAATTACCTGCTCCAAAAGATCGATCAACTCCTCGGGAAAATTGCAATCAGCAGCAAAAAAGTATTTTTGTACAATAATTCTGTTCCGACCATCAGCGAGACGGTCACTATTTTGCTCGTCGGGGCCGTCCTCATTTTAGGATCGATTGTCTTCACCCACAACGGCCAAGCAGTCGTCTCAAGCCTTTTGACCTATCTCGCCCTCACATATCGTCTGACGACGCGGATGCACCTTTGCATGGGGGCGATCTCCACCATGAGCACTTTTTACGGCTCCATTATGCGTTTGAACGATATTTTGGACGATCGGGGAAAAGAATTTATCCCCGAGATAGAGAAAAAAGTCGATTCTTGGAACCAATCGATCGAATTCAAAAACGTCTCCCTCTGTTATCCGGGGGGAATGCGCCTTGCATTGAAAAATATCAACTTTTCGATCCAAAAAGGGACGACCATTGCATTTGTCGGGCTATCTGGCGCGGGCAAGTCTTCGATTCTCGATCTGATTTTGGGGCTTCAAAAACCGACGGAAGGGACTGTTTTGATCGACTCCGAAGATTTATCTCTCTTTTCAACTGCAAGTTGGCTTGCAAAAGTGGGAGTGGTGAGCCAAGAGCCTTTTGTATTCAACGATACAATCGAAGAAAATATTTTCTTCGGCGATCTGGGGAGGAATCAACAAGATTTCGACAATGCTTGCGACTTGGCAGGAGTCTTCAGCTTCATACAGCATTTGCCAAAAGCTCTCAAAACAGAAATTGGAGAGCGTGGCTATAAACTCTCCGGAGGGGAGCGGCAAAGAATTGCCCTCGCAAGAGCCCTTCTCAAAAATCCAGAAGTTCTCCTCCTCGATGAGGCGACGAGCAATCTCGATAGCTATTCAGAAAAACAGATCCAACAATCTTTGGAAAAAATGAGGCGAGATAAAACGCTCATCATCGTCGCACACCGCCTCTCTTCGGTTGTGTTTGCAGATCAAATTATCGTCGTGGAACAAGGGGAAATCACCGAAAGGGGAAATCACGAACAGCTGATTGCAAAAAAGGGAAAATATTTCAAATTATGGGAGCTCCAATCGGAAAGAGGGCATAAGAGACAATTTTAGAAAAATTTTAACAAGTTTTTTTCACAAGCCGTCGATATTTCCACTGGAGCCTCAACGTTTTGAACGCCTGAAGCAATCGAAAGGCGCATTGGAAAAGCCAGTGGATCGCATTTTGTTTTTGGGCATAATTCAGAAGTGAATGGAGCATTTTTCCTTTTGGATTTTGGGGGAATTGTTCTTTAAAAAGGGCGAGCGTTTTTCTGGCCTCTTCAAATTCTTTGGCGACGATTTGTCCAAGTGAGATCCGAACAAACATCTTTTGGAGCATGGTTTGCATGAACTCTTTTGAGCGTTTTTTTTCTCTCTCTGAAAGTGTCTGAATTGCCTCTAAGTTTTGGACTATTTTTGGCCAACTGGGCCAGACCAATTTGCTTCCCGCCTTTATCGAGTACGAGTGGGGATGGTGAAAAAAGAGGGCGCATGGTTTTTTGGAAACGACAAAAGGGGATTGAGCTGCCAGCCGCAAGACAAAATCTAAGTCGATCGGTTTTAAAGAAGGATCAATTGTGACATTTTGCCGGACTTCTTTGCGAAAAAGGGCTCCAGTCCAGTTGAAATAGTTTTTGATGGCGTGGTAGAGCCCAAAAGGGGGATCGTAACACTTCTCCTCCCACCGAAGGGCATTGGCGCTCACAATGTCCCCATTTTCTTTGACGTCAATCGTAGAGCCTAAGAAAAATTGGGCGCTTGGGAATGCTTTGAGTTTTGCAAGGGCTGTCTCGTAAAAATCGGGCATTAAAAGATCATCGTCGGCGAGGAGAGAAAAAAAAGGGGTGTTGACGGCTTTGATTCCGAACTGGAAATTCGCGGCAGCATCGATCTGATTCGGATGGCGGTGATATTTGACTCTTCGGTCTTTCTTTGCAATTGTTTCGACGGTGTTTGCCGTCTCATCTTGTGAGGCGTTGTCATAGATGCACACTTGGATGAGGGGCATCGTCTGATCCAATGCGCTTTGAATGGCCCTTTTCAGCAAATGGGGTCTTTGGTAAGTGGGGATGATGGTCGTGATCAGCGGATCTTGCTGCATTTCCCAAATTCTATAGCCGCCTTTGGAAAAGATCTAGTGAAAAAAACGGGCGATGTTATATAGATGTCTTCAGTGATTACAAATGGGCGTGAAAACGACAGACATTCGAGAAGGGGGGCTGGTTGGCACTTTTTTTTCGAAGGAAAATCCGACTGCAGCCATCCTCGTTCTCGGAGGTTATAGCGGAGGGCTTCGCGAGGAAAAGGCGCAGCTATTGGCTGAAGCCGGTTTTGCCACTTTGACCCTCGCCTATTTTGGAATGGAGCACCTCCCGAGCCGCCTCAGTCAAATCCCGATCGAATATTTTGAAAAGGCGATCGGCTTTTTGAATGGCGTGAGCGGTCAAATTGGTCTTTGGGGTGTATCGAGAGGGGCTGAGCTGGCACTCATTTTGGGCACTCTCTTCCCCGATCGCATCGGGGCCATTGCAGCCCATGTGCCGAGCAGCGTCATCTACGGCGATTTAGAGGCGCGGAACTCCATACCCGCGTGGACCTATCGCAATCAGCTCATTGCTCCAAGCGCCCCTTTCCAACTCAGGGCTCAAGAGACGGGGGAATGCGAAAGCGCGGCCATTCGAGCGACCCCCTCTTTTCTCCATTCCATGCAAGATCAGACTGCTTTTGCTTCTTCCGCCATTTGCGTTGAAAAATTGAAAAGCCCCCTTCTGCTCATTTCTGCAGGGGACGATCAAATGTGGCCCTCTTCCCTTTTTGCAAGACAAATCGTGGAGCGCTTAGAAAAATACAAATCCGATATCTCTTGCTCCCATATCCACTATCCCGGCGCAGGACATGCTCCCTCCAAAGGGGCGGCTGCATTTCATCCGGTGTTGAAACGGTGGTTTTCCTATGGAGGGAACCCCAAAGATAACGATTTTGCAGCGCGCGATTGGACCGAAAAAACCCTCTCTTTTTTTAAAGAACATTTATGAGATCTGTTCTCAATCACTACCGCGGCATCGATTTAACTCACCCCCTCGATGAGCGGATTCCCACTTGGTCTGGCGGATGCGGTTTTCGCCTCGAAGTGAAACTCGATTATCCCCAAGGCCTTCGCGTGCAGAGCCTCAAATCCCACGCGGGGGTCGGCACCCACATCGACGCTCCATCCCACTTTTTCGAGCGCTCTTGGAATATTGGGGATATTCCCATTGAAAATCTCATTGTCCCTCTTTTTGCAATGGACATCAGTGAAAAAATGGATGCCGATCTATGGATTGGGCCCAAAGAGATCGAAGCGTTTGAAAAAAAACAGGGGAAAATTTCCAAACATTCCCTTTTTGTCGCTCACACGGGTTGGAGCAAATATTGGTCCAATCCCGACCTCTATCGCAATGTCGATGCAGATGGAAAAATGCACTTTCCCGGCTTCACCGAAGAGGCCGCCCTCCTCTTACTCGAAAGGGAGATCGTAGGCCTTGGGATCGATACCTTATCGCCGGATGGCTCTATCAATGGAGCGTGTGTGCGCTATCCTGTGCACGAGCGGATATTAGGGGCGAAAAAATACATCATCGAAAATCTGGCAAACCTCGAAAAAATGCCTCCCAAAGGGGCTTTTGCGATCGCACTGCCGCCGAGAGCAGCTAATGCAACTGAATCGACTGCCCGTGTCATTGGGCTCATTCTGAAAATGGGGTAAACTCAGCGTCTCAGTTCGATCTCTCGTGTTTTCCCCCATTTTTTCTTTTGAACAAAGCCGTTTTTTTGTTAAGCTGACCGTATGCGGTTTCTCCTTTGCTTCTTCCTCCTATTCGGCCACCTGCAGGCGATGTCGAAGGCGCCCAAAAGTTCGGTTTTGGCCGAAAACATCGGTGTCCATACGGTTCAATACGAAGATGCGAAGAGAAAAAGGCCCATTTTAGTCGAAATTTGGTACCCGACCCAAATCAATGGCCCTGAAGATCGCCCCGAAGACCCGATTTGGATCCACCCAAAAGAAATTCGGGATGTCCCTATTGCCGAAGGGAAATTCCCCCTCATCGTCATGTCTCATGGTCACAATGGAGATCGCCGCGACCGGAGTTGGCTCGTTGAATACCTTGTGAAAAATGGATTTATCGTCGCCTCGGTCGAGCATTACGGCAATTCGTGGAGGAGCTACAACCCGTTGATCACAATCCGGTTTTGGGAACGGGCCAGAGATATCAGTTTCGCTATTTCAGAGCTCACTCGAGATCCCCTTTTGAAAAAGAAAATCGCCCCAGGGAAGATCGGATTTGTCGGCTATTCTCTCGGCGGTTTGACCGGTCTTACTCTCGCAGGGGCAAGACAGAGCAATATCAAACAGATTGCCATGAAATACATGAAGCAGTTCCAGGAGTTTGCGGGGATTGCGCCTGAAGCTTTGGAAAAGACCGATTTTTCTGAAGGGTATGGAGATTTTCGCGATCCGAGAATTAAGGCAATGGCCCTCCTATCGCCCGCATTTTTTGCCATCACACCCGAATCGCTGCAAAAAGTGAAGTTGCCCATTGCCCTCGTCGCATCTGAGGACGATGAGGTGCTCCCCCACGACGAACATGCCCTTCCGATCGTCAAGTATTTGCGCCCTGCAAAGCTAAAATTATTTAAAGATAAGGTTTCCCACTTTGTCTTTTTAAATCGAGTCTCCTCTGTCGGCAAAGAGCTTCTATCCCCCGAGATCCAGACAGAGAGCATACAGACGGATCGAGTCAAAATCCACGAAGAGGTAGGCTCTTTCCTCGCCTCCTTTTTTAAGGAATATCTTTACCCCTAATTTTGGTTTGCCTTTTATACGATCTCTTCTATAATGGCTCCCATGTCGCAAAAAACTCTTACAATAGATGCAAGACCCTCTGTTCTATCGACGGGGCTTGCTCTCTTTTCAATGTTCTTCGGGGCTGGGAATATCATCTTCCCGTTGATCGTCGGCAAAATGTCTGGAAGTGAGATTCCCTATGCAATCCTTGGGCTCGGGTTTTCTGCGGTCGCTTTCCCCTTTTTGGGGCTGATCGCCATGATGTTCTATGGGGGGAGCTTGAGCGCCTTTTTAGGCAGGCTCGGCAGGTGGCCCGCGATTGTCATCCTATTCGCCCTTCAAATGAGCCAGGGGCCTGTTGGATCGATGCCGAGACTCATCACTCTGATGCATGCGAGTGTCAAATGTTATCTCCCCTTGTCCCTCGTAAGTTTTAGTGTTCTTATCTGCTCCCTCGTCTTTGTTTGGACCTTGCGGCCGCAGAAAATCGTCCGCCTCCTCGGAAACTACTTAACGCCGCTTCTTCTATTGACTCTAGCTATGATTGTCATCGTAGGGTCGATTGGGGCTCCGAGTCCTGAAATCGTAAATGAGGGGAGTTTTCACTATTTTGGTCAGGGGCTAAAAATGGGCTATCAGACGATGGATCTGACAGCAGCCCTTCTTTTTGCAGGTCTTGTTTTACCCCACCTCTCTCGGGGGACAAATGATCCAAAAGAGGTGCAAAAGCGGATGATTCAAGCGAGCCTGATTGCATCAGGGCTCCTAATGATCACCTATATAGGCCTTTGTTGGATCGCCTCACACCACACTTTCTCTGATGCGGCGCCAGAAGAGCTCTTGCAGAGGATCGCAAGCACGGCTCTCGGGCCCTTTGGCGCGCTCGTCTCTGCGATTGCTGTGCTCCTTGCCTGCTTGACAACCGCGATCTCTTTGGCGGCAGTATTTACAAAATATTTGAAGGAAGAGATTTTCAAGAATCGATTCAAAGAGAAAACTGTTTTGGCAATCACGCTGGGAATGACAGCCCTTTTTGCCAATTTGGGCTTTTCCGGCATCATGAAGCTCTGGGGACCTATCCTCGAGGTGCTCTATCCCTCGCTCATCGTCCTTTGCCTCATGAACATCGCCCACCACCTCTACCAAGTGAAGCCGATTCGGGCGCCCGTTTTCATCGTGCTCGCCATCGCTTTCGGGGGCTACTGCTTTGGGTAATCGGCGCTAAGATAAAACCAACGATTGTCTACTTTTTCAAAAGAACTCTTTTCTTCCAAAAGGAGAGCTTTGCCGTTTTGCCTCAAATGAGCGATAAAGTGGACTGAAGTTTCACTGAAGGCGATGATTTCGAGCTTTTCAAATTGCGTCGATTCGCAAAACTCTAAAATGGCCCGCTTCCACTTTGTCTGATTGGGTTCGAAATAGGGGCTTTTGGGGTGGGTTGTCTTGATGATGTAATTGGATCTCTTGAGTGCATATGCAGAATAGCGAGATCGCATAAGGGCAAGCGCCGTAGGGGCCTTTTCCCCCAAGTGCAGCGGGTGACAACAATCAGAATAAAGCTTACCAGAGCAGCAGGGGCAATCCATTTCTAATGACTAAACCGGAGAAGTAGTTTTGTAAAAAAGGCGATCGCAAAGGGGAAGCGGATCCAGCGCCATCCCCACAGTTTATAAAATATGCTCAGCACCGTCAGCACGATGAGCGCTGGGTAAACAGCCTCTAAAATCGGCCCGATGATTTTCGCAATTCCTGAAAATTCGAGAGTTGATATGAAAAAGGCGATAAATAAAGTCACAGCCAATGCAACTCCATTCCCAATTTTGTCTTTTGCTACCTCTTTTTTCAAAAAGTCGGCAAAGAGCGAAGTGAGGACGACCGATGTGGTCAAACAGGCCAAAATCACAGCGACACAGACAACGGGTGCTGCAAAAGGGCCCAAAGAGGCGTGCGCGATGTAGGCGAGCATCTCCTGAGGCGCAACCGATCCGAGCTCAGGCGCGTAAATCGCCCCCAAAAGGACTAAAACAACGTAGACGAGCGAGAGGAGCCCCGCACCGATGAACGACGCTTTTAGAAAGATCGGAAGCGTTTTCTTGGGCTCAGAAGGCATGGCTCCTTCGTTCTGTTTTGTCTGCAAATGTTTGATCACAAAGGCAGAGAAGAAAAAGGCCGCGAGCAGATCCATCGTCTGATACCCTTGAAGGATGCCCGTCTTAAAGCTGCCCCAAAGAGGGGTATTTGCCGCACTTGGCCAGTCGGCAAAGTAGAGCCCAAAAATCCCGATCAAAAGGAGCGAAACGAGGAGAATGGGAGTTAAAATAACCCCAAGCACCGGAACAATCCGGTTTTTTCGAATCGTCAAGAAAAACAAAATCGCACAGGAAAGAGCGCTGAATACCCATAGAGGTGTGTTCGGCACAATCAATTTAAAGGCCCCGTGAGCCACCGTGATACAGCGGGCAAGAACTCCAAAGGGCCCCATCAAAGAAAGGGCAATGAAGGGAAGCCAAAATGTGGCCGGTTTTCCAAGTCTTCCAAAAAATTCTTTCGCACTCCCATTGAAAAGAAGGATCGCGAGAATCCCAAGAAAGGGGACCAAAACCCCTGTCAGAAAAATTCCAAAAGCCCCAGTTAGATAATGGCCGCCACTCATCTGACCCACGACCAATGGAAACACTAAGTTGCCCGACCCAAAAAACATCGAGAACATCGCAAGACCCGTGGAGAGGATTAAAGATTTGCTTTTCATGGCCTGCCATTATAGTGAAGGGAGAGATATCGGTCTATACGCAAATGCATGAAAATGATTGTCCATAAAAGTAAAATTTTATATTGTCCTAAAGAGAAGGCGCCACGTTTTGGCGTCAAAATTTTTTGGAGATTTTTATGCTGAATGGAAATATCGTCCCTATCATTTCAATCATTGCCGGGATTTTAATCCTCGTCTATCCCCGCATCCTCAATTACGTAGTAGCAATTTACTTGATCCTCGTTGGACTCATGGGATTCATGTCCTGATTTGTCCCCCTTTGGAAGGAGGCAAAGACCTCCTTCCTCAACACAGTCTAAGATGTTCTCATAAGCGCATTTCTTGGCAAAAAAAATCAGTTGTCATTTTCCCCATTTCTTGAGTAAAATGTCCCTCCTACATTTGAAACAATAGGGAGTCTATGCTGAAAATCGTCCGAACCACTCTTCTCTTTTTGCCAGTCCTTCTCAACGCTGGATTTTTCGATTGGTACGAAACGCTTTCCCCAAAAGCGGAAAAAGCAAAGGCGCGCCTAGAAAACATCGACTCCGTTTTGGAAAAAGCTGTCGCCGATTACGATGTGCCTGGGCTTGCCATTGGCGTTATTGTCGATGGGCACGTCATCTATACAAAGGGATTTGGATATAGAAATCTCGAAGAAAAACTTCCCGTTACGGCGCAGACTCTATTTCCGATCGGTTCTTGCACCAAAGCTTTCACCACGTTTGCGATGGGCAATTTGGTTGAAGAGGGGCGATTTGAATGGGATCAGCCTGTCATCGATATTTTGCCCGAATTTCGGCTTTGGGATCAGTATGCGACTACAAATGTCACTTTCCGAGATCTTTTAACCCATAGGACCGGAATGCCCCGACATGAATTCGTCTGGTACAATTCAAAAATGACCAAAGAGGAGATGCTCAAGCGGATCCGCTTTTTACAACCGGCTCACGATATCCGGCAAAAGTATCAATATGGAAACTTGATGTATTTCATCGCCGGGCTCTCCATGGAAAAAATGGCCGGCAAATCTTGGGAGCAGATCATTCAAGAGAGGATATTGACTCCCCTCGAGATGAAAAATACTCACTGTTCCTTCTCTTTGCTCCAACAATCCGATAATGTCGCCTACCCTTATTTGGAAAGATCGGGGAAAATCAAAAGGATGCCTTTCCGTGATTTATCTCTCATCAGTGCGGCAGGCGGGATCAATTCCAATGTCGAAGATTTGACCCATTGGCTTCAGATGCTGACGAACGGGGGTGTGTATCACTCGTCGTCCCTCATCAGCCCTGCGACATTGCAAGAACTTCTCGCCCCCAACGTCATTATCCCCGGCGCTCCCGAATGTAAGGACAGCCTCCTATACGCCTACGGATTTGGGTGGGGAATTAACTCTTACTCTGGGTATTACTACGTGAGCCATGACGGAGTTTCAGATGGTTTTACCACTGTGCTCGGTTTTTTGCCCAAAGAGAACATCGGCGTTGTCGTTTTGGCCAATAAAAACATGACCTCTCTTGCCAGATACGCCTCTTTGCAGATTTTGGATGCCGTTCTCGATCTCCCTTTTCACGATTGGATCCAAGAAGGGTTGGATGGGATTCTTAAAAATCGGCAGATCCTCAGTGAAAAGAGCATTGAAGAGGATCTCTCCCGGAAAAAAGGGACTACCCCAAGCCATCCTCTCGAGGAGTATGTCGGCGTATATGAGAACCCTGGATATGGCAAAATGGAGGTCGTAATCGTCGATGGAAAACTCCAGGCCGTTTACAACGATCTCACATTTGTCCTAGACCATTGGCACTATGATGTCTTCCGCGTCATCGAAGAAAAGCAAGACATGATCGTCTCGTTTGAAGGGGCAAAAATTACCTTCGCCAATAATGCAGATGGCGATATAGCCGAGATCATTGCTCCATTTGAGCCGATTGCAGATGACATCGTCTTCAAGCGCAAGTCTGAAGAAAAACTGTCCAATCTCAACTATTTGCGCCAATTCACAGGGATTTACGAGATCTATGGTTACACGGTGGAAGTTGCGATCCGCAACCAAGCTCTTGTCGCCATCATTCCGGGCCAATCAAACTACGAATTGACGCCCGTTCACGAAAATGAATTTTCTGTGAAATCGCTAACCGGTTCGACGGTCCGATTTGTGATGGACCAAGAGAAGAAAATCCGAGAGATTTTACTCATCCATCCCTATGGGGTCTTTTCGGCAAATCCAAAAAGATAATTTAGAAGTCGAGTGTCGCTCTCGTCGTAAGACCGTAGAGCGACAGTAGACTGGTGTTGATCCAGGTCTCTTTTGCAAGGGATGCGGTGCTTGCTGTTGAGCGGTAGACTTCTTGCACATTGAACCAGACATTCATCTCAAAACCGGCAAATAGTTCGAGCCTGTTTGCGCAAAAGTTTTTCTGATACGATGGGCCCACGAGCATTTGCCCCCACACGACGGGACGAGCATCCTTATAGGTCGCATCTCGAACAGGGATAGAGGGGTCGTCGCTCGCTGTCGGTCGCACGTTGGTCGTCTGTTTCGCACGGTTCGAATAGCTCCCGACCAATAGGCCGAAAGAGGCTCCCGCGCTCATGTAAAGGTCGCCCGTCCAATACCAGTCGAAAAAGGTCCCCGCTTTGAGCCCTGCGCCTGCAAAATCCCATCGATTCCGGATACTTGTCGATCCTTGGGCGGCATCGACATAAAAAACCTTCCAATCTTGGTTCATCCAAGCGAGAACACCCCCTCCAAGCATTCTCAATTTTAGATGCGGATTGGGGAAAAAGACCCGATCGATAATCCAGTCGAACACGTTGTAGTTAAAATGTAAATGCGATGTCGCACTCGATAGCGGCGCGCTCGTGATTTGCGGCCAGGTCCCCGTCAAAAATTGCTGCGATGCCCCCGGTTTTTCTGCGTGATTTGTCCCCCGATTTGTCATCCTCGTATATTGCCAACGGCTTTCCCAATAGTGAGGGGCGCGAAAATAGAGCACAGCCAGACGAAATCCCGGATCGACATTATATGAGCCCCGTTCAAAATTTCCTTGCGCAAAGGCAGCAGTGGGTCCCCAAGCATTTTGCTTCATTTTTAGCGCGTAGTCGAGAGCCCCTTCGGCAATAGTCCAGTAGAGAAATTCGACGCTTCCTGAAAAGACCTGATCGTATCTTTTAAAAAGATCGGGCTCCCCACACAACTCATCGATGCAACAACACTGAATCTCTTCTGTCTTGGCCAAAAGAGAAAAGATCGAGAAAAGGGCTGCAAAGAGAGGATATAGTGAGGTCTTCATGAACTTCTCCTTTTTCAATGAAGATTAGAAAAAAATCTTTGAATGTGCAAGAAGATTTTGTTTCTGTTAATATAGAGTAAAGGAGAAGTTCATGAAAAAAGCTTTATTTGTTCTATTTGCCACCACTGCATTTGCTATATTGCCGCCTCTTGCTCAAAGTATTCGAGAAACGGAAAGCCTTTTGAGTGATCCGAGATTTTACAGCTCTTTGGGAAGTGCGGAAATGATCAAGGAGATCGTTCGAGTAGAAAATGGATTTTTAGTCATAACGCAAAATTACGCGATGAGAGTCGATGTCAAATACAAAGGGAGAGAAGGGCAACGGGTTGGGCCGATCGCTTTTGAGCTCGAGTTCCATCAGCCTGATAGACTAGCGGGTTGATAAAGAAGGGAAGAGGCCGAGGATGCCGTTGGCGAGAATCTGAATTGAGATCGCAGCTAAGACTAACCCTCCCAGTCGGTTGATCACATTGATCCCCGATTTTCCAAAGATCTTTTCGATATCGGCTGCGAAAAAGAGGAGAATTCCCATCACAAGGGCGACCATCATTGCCGAAATGCTGATGAATAGCTGGTTGACAATGCCTGGAAATTGGTTGACGCTCACAATGATCGTACTAATGGCACCAGGTCCTGCGATAATGGGGATCGCAAGAGGGACGATGACCCCTGAATCGGCGAATTTTTCTTTCTGCTCTTCGGGACTGTGTTTGATCGAGCTCTCTTCGGCGTTCAACATCGAAAGGGCCATCATGAAAATCACAACCCCTCCCGCTACCTGAAAGGCGGGCAATCTGATGCCCAAAACGAGGAGCAGCGGACCTCCCACCCATGTGACGATCAGCAAAATGATCCCGACGACCAGGGCCACTCGCAGTCCTGTTTGTCTTTTTTCGCTCACAGAGAGATTTCTCGTCACCCGCAGCACTGCCGGCAAAGCAGAAAGGGGGTTCGCGATCACGAGAAGGGCGATAAAATGGTTGACGAATTGGGCCAGGTCCAAGACAATCCCTTTTAGTATTCATCATAACCATTAGGGGAGTATCAAACAAGATGGAGATTTGGTTAGACACGGCGGATCTCGCGCTCGTAGCTGAGGCAAAACAGATGGGGATTCTCTATGGAGTGACGACAAATCCGACGATTGTTGCAAAATCAAAAATGGGGATCGAAGAGCTGATCGAAAAAATGTTGCAACTGCAAGAGGGCCCCATCACCGTTCAGGCGACTGCACAAGAGGCGCCAAAAATGATTGAACAGGGCGAGGCAATCTACCAATTTTCAAATCGACTCGTTGTAAAGGTACCCGTCACAGTGGAGGGGTTAAAAGCCATTTACGCTTTGAGTCAAAAAAAAATCCCGGTCATGGCAACGGCCGTTTTTGATTCCAATCAGGTTCTTTTGGCCGCCAAAGCTGGGGCGACCTATATCGCCCCCTATTTTTCGGCCATTTGCGATTTGGATATGTCGGGGATCGATCAATTCCAAGCGATGCTCAAACTCCTCAAGAGATACCAGTACCCATCCAAAATTTTGGCGGCCTCTTTGAAATCAGCAGAGCAGGTGAGGCAATGCATGGAGCTCGGAACCGATGCGGTGACGCTGAATAAAGAGGTGTTCTTGTCGTTTATTGCCAATCACGAGGAGACGATGGAGCGATTAAATACCTTTCAAAAAGATTGGAAAACGGCGAAAGAGCGAAAAAAATTACCGCTTTGAACTTTTGACGCCCAAGGCGGCGTAAGCAAATAACTGTTACATTTCCGCTGCGCTGGCATCTTCACCTTTGCACCCGGCTGCATCGGCCATGTGCTTGCACATGGCCTGCTTCGCCGTCGGCGTGGCCTGGTGCAAATCTGAAGCGTCAGCTTTGCGGAAATGCAACGGTTATTTGCTTACGCCGCCCAAGACCTGAAAGCTCAGCGGTAAAGGAGAGGTGAATTTCACCTCTTTTTGGGTAAACGGGTGTTTGAAGCCGAGCGTGCAGGCGTGAAGACAGAGCCGCCTCAATGGATTTTGGAGCGCCCCATACCTCTCGTCGCCGACAATCGGATGTCCCGCCCTTTGGCAGTGGACTCTGATCTGATGCTTGCGGCCCGTTTCCAGTTGCAGTTTCAAGTAGGTGTATTTGGCAGATTTGCGCAGGAGTGAAAAATGGGTGATCGCCTCTTTGCCCTGATTGGATTCGACCACATCTAAGGAGGGGAGCTCCAGTAATTTGGACTTCCAAGTCCCGCTCTTTTCCTTGAGCCGCCCTTCGACAATCGCATAGTATTCTCTGACAATATCGTGCTTTTCAAAAAGGGCGCAGAAGCGCTCTGCCGCCTCTTTTCCCCTCGCGAAAAGGAGAATCCCAGAGGTCTCTCGATCGATCCTGTGGACGGCAAAAATCTGCTCCGACTCGTAGGCCTCTTTTAAAAGCCCCAGCGCATGCCGCCTATTTTGCTCCTCATCGAGCGGCACGCTCAAAAGACCAACGGGCTTATCGATGATGATGAAATGCCGATCCTCATAGAGAATGTTAAGCCCCGAAACTTTGGGCGCCTTAAACTGCTCTTTCACCGAAACAATTTGCCCTTGAGTTAAAGGAGTGTTTTCCTTGAGAGCTCGCTTGCCATCGAGATAAAACCTCCCGTTTTTGAGCCAATTCTGAAGAGTGCGTCTCGAACTGTCGGGAAAAATCGCTTTCATCGCATCTTGAAGAGTCATTTCGATAGGGACTACGTACTGCATACTTTTAAATTTCCGATGGGGGTTTTCGCCACTCTTTTTTGGCCCCTTGCTTTTTCTTCGCTGCCAAAACTTTTTCCTGGGCCCTCTTGGACCTTTTTCTCTTCTGCCGCCGCAGCTTTTCAATCGCTTGTCGTTTACGACTCTTTTCTTGAAAAAGCCCCTCTTCAATCTTGTCGCAAAGATCCCTTCGGGCATAGAGCCGATTCAGATCGCGCGAACGGCTCCTTTGACACTTCACCTCAAGGCCGCTCGGAAGATGTTTCAGATAGACGCAAGAGGAGGTCTTGTTGATCTTTTGCCCCCCGCTGCCAGAGCCAAGAATGAACTTTTCCTCTATGTCGCTCTCTTGTAAATGGAGAGAGTCCATCCGGATCTTAAGCTCATCCCATTTATCCATACTATACAGTAATTTTGAAGTGTGTTCGACGGGGAGTGATCAGCCCCTTATATTTCAAAAAGGGATCCTCTTTGCGGCTCAAAGAGATGTCGAGTGTCGTTAAAAAAATCTCTGCTGTCACTGGCACGACCCCCCGCACAAGATGCCCCGAACAGGTGCGGTACTCTTTATCGGCAATTGAGACATGAGTGTGGGGAATGACTACCCCGTCATGGGCGCTCAAATTGCCCATGAGCGCAGTCAGCTCATACTCACCATCGAAGAACTTCCGCTCATATTCCTTGGACTCAGAACAAAAAAAGGCGAGCTCCACCTGGGTCAACATCCCAATCCCTTGATAAAAGGCCCCTTTCAGCCCCACCTCATGGGCAAATTGCCTCAGTGTCTCCTGGATCTCCTCTCCGATCTCTATCCGAAGAACGTACCCAACATTGCACTTTGAATAATACATAAACTTTAACCCTTCTGGATGGATATGTTATCCCTTTTAGGTTTCCCTTTCAACTATGGGATTATCATACTTATAATAAGCAACTTATGGTTTTATAAAAACCATTTTGACTGGATATGGACAAACAAGGTACAATAGATCGTATCTAAGCCACAGCGGGCACTGGGCCCGGGTGACCTTAGACCGTAAATGAACGAATAAAATGCAAGAATCTTGTCTTGGTCTTTCTCAGAAATGAAAAATCCTGAAAAATTTGGCCGTAGAACATTAGACTCTTTTTATTATATCTTTTTGGAGAAAAAGAATGAATCAACAAAATCAAAAGCTGTATGTAGGAAACCTCAACTTTGACGCAAACGAGGATCAAGTCCGTGAACTTTTTGGCGGATTTGGAGAAGTACAGGAAGTAAAAATCGTAATGGACCGTTTTTCAGGCAGATCGCGTGGATTTGCTTTTGTCCGCATGGCAACTGCTGATGATGCTGGCAAAGCAAAAGATGCGTTGAATGGACAACCATTCCAAGGCAAAGCACTCGTGATCGATTGGGCTCGTACAGAGCAAAGAGATCGACCCGCAGGTGAGCGCAGCGGCGGCGGCGAATTCAGACCACGTCGTGAAGGCGGCGGAGGCGGCGGCGGAGGCTGGGGCGGCGGTGAGCGTCGTGGCGGCGGCGGTGGTCGTGGTGAGCGCGGTGAGCGCGGCGGTGGTTTCAACCGTTATTAATCAAGACTTTGCAATAATTGCAATCGTCAAGCGGGCAGCTGAAGTCAGCTGCCCTTCTTCATTCATGATTTTGATTTCCCAAACTTGAGTCGATTTTCCGAGGTGCAGCGGTTTTGTATGGGCCGTGAGTAGCCCTTTTGTTCCTGCTCTGATGTGATTGATATTGAGCTCGAGTCCGACGGCGATTTTCCCTTCTTCGACGCAGCAGTTGGCAGCGGCGTTGGCAACGGTTTCGGCTAGAGCGGCAGTTGCTCCCCCGTGGACGATGCCCATAGGCTGGATTGTCCTTGGATCAATTGGCATTTGGGCGATGAGGTGATCTTTACCCATTTCGGTAAAGGTGATTCCCAGATGTTCAACCAGGGTGTTTTGGCATTTTTGGTTGAGTTCGGCGAGGGAGATTTTTCGTTTCCAGATCATGAGGGGAAGTATACATAGAAGTTATCCGAATAGGCGACAGGAATTTTTTCTACTCAATGAATTAGCTGACAAGCTACACTTTTTGGCGAAATATCTGAGAGGATGGGGATGACAGTATCAAACGATTTCTTGCAAAGGGCCATTATTGGGTTGGAGCAAGGGGATGTCTGGATCACGCGTGGGATAGGAATCCAAAAAAAGGATTATTTGCCTGTAAGAGTGCTAAAAAGTTGGGCAAGAGGGACCGCCTCTTTTTTTGAGACCTCTTTTTGTGGGCATTCTATTTATTCAGATATTCAAGTTGATTTAGTATTGTCTGATCTGCGCTATGCCAATTGGGCAGGAGTAGATCCTCAAAAAGCTAAGATTTTTTTCGAGCTCTTTGAGAGAGCCGTTAAGGGGCGTCATTCTGTAGACACCACATCGTTAGTTGATTTTGCAGAGGCATCCAAAGTGGTAGAGAAAAAAATAGAAGAGGACACGTTTGCACAAAACTGGTCTCGAAGAGAGGATGGGCTAAAGATTTTAACGGCTATTCCTCAAAGCAGAGTTTACGTAACTGTAGACGATCGAAATTTTTCTGTTGAAAGCGATCGACTGAGTCGTAGTTATGTGTGCGATGACTGTCAAGAGGGTTTGGCCCGTATCACCCCATACGAGAATGGGAATGTAACTCTCTTACTGTTTAGTCACACGCCTTTATCACTGAATGCGAATATGGTAGAGCGAATTTTGCTGAAAGTTTATGAAGAGATTGCTGCGCGGAAACGGATTGGCTCAAAGGCAGTTCTCACTCTTTTGGGACCGTCGCACTATTAACCTGAGTTTTGGGTTTATCCGTCGGATATTCAATGTTTTCTGGAATCTTTTTGCTCTTTCGCCTCGGCAAGGAGGGCGGCCCACCCTTGCCCTCGCCTCCAAGAGCAAAAATCTTTCCAGAAAAGCATTGAATCTCCTGCCGGAGAAACCCAAAACTCAGGTTATTATATCACGTACCGTTAGGGACCTATAGCCGCTTTCCATTTTCGGTGTACGAGGAGAATTAGGAGGGAGATGGCTACGACGATCATCACATAGCCTACGACAATGAGAGCGTCATTTATCCCTTGAATGCGAGCTTGTGTTTGGATGTTTTCGACAATGGCCAATTTCGCTTTGACGGGGTCAGGATATTTATCTAAAAGATTGCGTAGAGTCGATTTGTAGGCGCTCAATTGGGGATTGACCCCTTCTGCAAAGCGGGCTGTGTGGAAAATGGTGCGCCGGATGCTGAAGATCGAGATGAGAGTGCCCCCATAGGTTCCCCCGATTTGCCGAAAAAATGTGAGTGTTGTAGCAGCAGATGCTTTTAGTTCAGGAGAAACCCCATAAAGAGCCATTAAAGTTGTAGGGCCAAGAGAAAGGCCGACTCCAATGCCCCTCAAAATCAAAATGGCGACCATCTGCTTATAACCAGTGAGCCAACTGAGTTCGTTGTTGTAAAAGAAACTGACAATGAGACAGGTGATCCCCGTGAACGTCAAGACAGGGACCGGAATCCACTTTAAAAGGAGATTCGCAACGATGCTAAAGAGACCGAATGCAAAGCCATAGACCGCAGCAATTTTTCCCGTGACAAATTTTTCGTAAAAGAGGCCTCCCAACATATATTCCACCGATACAGCAATACTTGCAAAAGTGGTCATCCCGAGTAAAAACAGCGCCGGGAGTGAGGCGCTAAAGAGGGGATTTTTGAATAAAGAGAGGGGAAAAAGGGGCGCTTTACTCCTCTTCTCAAAGTAAATCAGCGCTAAAAGAGCGAAAAAAGAGGTGATTAAAAGGGCCACGATATAGGGAGTTCTCCAACCTTCTGGCGTAGCGCGAATAGGGGCAAGGACAAGGGCGATGAGGAGAGTCGATATGCAAGTGGTCAGTGAGATAAAACCAGGAAAATCGAATGGCGTTTTCGACACTTCTGCCTTTTTGTTGCGGCAAAGCCAACAAGAAATGGACGAAACGATCCCAAAAGGGACGATCACAAGAAAAATGGCTCTCCAAGAGACAAACTGACTCAAATAGCCGGCTAGAAGGGCCCCCACTCCAAGACCCACTCCAATGCCAATGCCAACGTATAGATTGATCGCCAGAGCAATTTTTGCTTTCGATACGCTTTTTGCAATGAGAGCAAGCCCTATTGGGAAAATAAAACCGGCGCCAATCCCTCCAATGAAGCGGGCCATGGCAACGAGAAAAAAATTGTTAGCTACAGCAGATAAAAGCGTAGCAGCTGTAAAAATCACAACGCCATAGGTATACATCCGGTTGAATCCAAATTGATTTGCAAACCAATTTCCCGTCGGAACGACGGTGTTAACCCCCAAAAGATAGAGCGTTGTGATCCATACGGTTTCTGTGTTGCTGAGAGCCAGCTCCCCTTGGATCGATGGATCTGCGATCATCGTCGCTACAGCAGAGATGACTGTCAGGAGCGTTGTCAGAATGACATTCACGGTGATGTGCAAAGGATAGGTTGGGTGATCATAGGAAAAAATGGAAGGGGAGCTCATCGCACTTTCACATGGATTTCGGCTGACATCCCCGGATAGAGATAAAGGGGTTCTCTCGTTTTCGGTATGTCGAGCCAGATTTTGACGGGAACTCTTTGCACAATTTTTGTGAAATTCCCCGTCGCATTGTCAGGGGGAATGAGCGAAAATTGAGAGGCGGCAGAAGCTCGAACGACAAACACTTTCCCCGTAAATTTTCGATCCGGATAGGCATCGATGTGGATCTCTACTGGATCGCCCGATTGCAATCTGCCCACTTTTGTCTCTTCTAAATTCGCCGTCACCCAGATGTTTTTCACATCGGTCAGCCCAAAGAGAGGCTCTCCAATTTGCGCCACATCTCCCGCAACAACCCACCGTTTTGCAATCGATCCGTCTCTCGGCGCAAAAATTTTCGTGTGACGCAAAAGCTCTTCAATCACTCCCAATTTCGCAATCCCGTTGATGAGATTGGCTTCTGAAACTTTGTAATTTGCAATTGCAAAGTGATAATCTTTTTCAATTTTATCAAATTGAATATAGGAGATGATCTGGTTATCGTACTCTTGTTTTGCAACGGTGTAAATATCGCGCAGTTTTTCCATCTCAATTTTTTGAAGTTTCACCGTCTTTTCGAGAAGGGCGACATTGGTGAGGGCGTCTTCTTTTTGCGAGTTGAAAATGCTCTCGTCGAGCTGACATAAAAGTTGTCCGGTAGAGACCTCATCTCCCTCGTCGACAAAAAGCTCTATGATGCGCGCTTCAATATCTGCGCTTATTTGAATCTGATATCCATCGAGATAGGCGTCGTTCGTCCAAACCGTTTTTGTAGAGTGGATATACCAACTGAGACCTAAAAAGAGGAAAAGAAAAACCCCCAGCCCAATCAGAACCCATTTCCAAAAAAGGGGTTTTTGTGAGGTGGGGGTCTCGTCCATTTAGCTCGCTTCCGATCAGCTCATGAATCCAGCCCAGATCAGATAGATACCGACGATCAGCCATACCCAAGACATAATTGTATAGCCAGATCCACCTAGTAGATCTTTCAACATTTTTGAAAACCCTTCAGGCCAGAAAATTCTCAAAATTCCCTGAATTAAAAGAATCCATCCGACAAGCGTCACAACCACAGGCCACGCAGGTACCCACATATTGTGGCTGATCACTACTAAAAGTCCCACAGCTAGAGAGACGACCCCAGAAAAAGTCATCATCCCTGTGTGAGATGCTGTTTCCATGACCCCTTTTTTCATTCGGGATTCATGCACGATCATCGCAAGGGCGACGATAAAAAGCCAAAGCCCCATCACTTGGGCATAAAATACAGAAATACACATAGAGATTGCTCCTATTTTAACCTCTACTTCCTGTGTTTATCAAATGAGGATTTAATTTGCTTTAAAAAAAATCATATAAGGGTGTAGGCGAATTGGTTTTTGTTTTTTAAAAATTGATTTATTTTGTTTTATTTGTTATTATTTTTTGCAGTTAAATAACTATGGTGAAACTATTTCTTTGTTTGTAAAATTTTTAATTGGGGCGATTTTGATGGGGGATGGTCTTGGAGGTGACGATGGGTGGTTTCCTGTTGAGAAGGTTCCGAAGGCCTCTGAGGTGATGAGCGACATTGACTCATCGATTTGGGTTTTATTTTCGAAGGATTTGGGGGACGAGCAATTTTCGATCCGATTTCCCGAGGAGCCTTTTTACCGTTCGAGTGAGGGGGGCCATTTTCTTGTGCGGGCTTTGAAAGGGGGCGATATTTACGAGCTTTCAGCGGAGCCGAGGGACCTATTATTAGAGGGGTCAGCTGGAGATCGATCTTTTGAGTGGGAGGGGAAATGGGTCCATGAGCATACGGTTCAGACGAGCTCCCACACCTATCATTTGCGCCTCTACACTTCGAATCCTATGGCCCAAAGCGCCAAAGAATTCATCTCCTCCTTTTCGAGCCTAGTTCAGTAGAAAAACTTTTGCGCAAAATCCCTCCTTCGTGTATCTTAAGACCTTACTGTTTTCATGTCTTTTTCTGAAAAGGGGACTTAGCTCAGTTGGTAGAGCATCTGATTTGCATTCAGAGGGTCAGGAGTTCGAATCTCCTAGTCTCCATTTTGCGTAAGGGGCTTTATTAATGCGGTTGTAGCTCAGTTGGTTAGAGCGCGACACTGATAATGTCGAGGTCCCAAGTTCAAGTCTTGGTAGCCGCATTTCTTTTCTTTGTTTACAAAATTCAAGGCCACTTTTATAGGGGGAGTATAGGGAGGCAATTGCAAAACTCATTTGCCCGTTAAAATCGCCCTTTTGAGACCCGCTCGCGTCGTTCTCCTCAACCAACCCCCTGGGTTGGTCTCGTCGAACGGACCGTGGCAGCGTTGCTGCCACTCGTGAGTGGGCCTCAAAATCATCGATTTTTCCGAGCAAAGCAGTTTTGCAACTGCCTCTAGGAACAAAAAATAAAGGATGGTCCTTGTATGAAAAACGCTCCATTTCTAGATCACTTTTCTGTATTTCTCCTTATTCTTGGCGGGATCTGCTGGGGATTAATAGGGGCATTTGGCTTTGATTTGATCGGCTCTATATTTGATACGTCAGATGGGATGATGTCGCCTCTCACGCGGGTGATTTACGTATTGATTGGAATCGCTGCGATCTATCGGCTGATTCTTTGGGCACAAAGCCGCAAATAACACCCGCCTTAGGGTGTCTCAGCCAGGGGCTTCGCCCCCTTTCGGGGTTGGACGATATAGCCCTGGCTGAGCTCTGCGCTATAGATCAGCCAAAGGCCCAAAGAGACGATCCCGGTTGAAAAAAAGATGACGGGGGAGAGGGGCTCGCCCAAGAAAAACCATCCATTGATCGATGCAAAAATAGGGCTTAAGACTCCCATAAAGGAGAGGAAAGTCGCGGTATATTTTTTGAGCATCATTCCATAGATATTATAGCAGATAATATTTGAGATGAGGGTCATGACGAGGATCCCTTTTGTGAAGGGGACGAGGGAGGCCATTGAGACGGGGAGGGGGTTCCAAGGTTCGATGAGATAGGAGTGTATAAGGGCAAAGCTCCCCCCGATCAGCATGCTGAGGCCATTGGCCATGAAGGGGGAAACGGACGAATCTTTGACGATATCGCGCAGGAGGACCCAGCCATAGACGGTGCAAAGCGAGGCTCCGATCATCGCCAGTTCAGGCCAAGAGAGGTAGAGGAAGCCCGAGAGGAGCTCATCCGCCCCTTTTTGCAGAGCCAAGACCGGGAGGATCCCCGCAAAGCCGATCCCCATGCCAAGCCATTTGCGCCCATTCATCTTTTCCCCAAATTGGAGGTAGGAAAAAAGGGCGGCAAAAAAGGGGGATAGCGAGTAGATAAAGCAGGTTTTGGCGGCGCTCATCTGCCTTAAACTCCAAAACTCAAAGGCATTGGTCAAGTAGATGCTAAAGAGGGCCAACAGGGCAATGAGCCCCCATTTTTTCAAGGGAAGTTTGAATGCGAACCGATTTTTGATTGCCAAAATGGCAGTGATCAAAATGCCTGCCAAAAGCATGCGGGAGGCAGTCAGGAAAAGGGGGGGGGAGTACTCGAGAGCCATCTTCCCTAAGGAAAACATACTCGACCACCCGGCGTACATTAAGATAACGATCAGGATTGACATGCCAAGAGCATACCAGAGGTTGTCTCTAAGTGGCAAGTTCGAAACAAGGGGGGGTGTAAATAAAAAAGTTGAGGGAGGGCAGGATTATTAACCCGGCATGCAAACAGGTGACAACTAGCTTGCTGCGGCTTCATCATATCAATCCTCCTCGGGGGTCAATAGTTTTACTATTGACCCCGCTCGGTCGGACCGCTGCCGCTTTGATCTGATTTTGCCTCGCTGGCGCTATTTGTCACCTATTTGCATGCCGGGCTAATACTTTTCCAAATCTTTTCTAGTCGTCGTCTTCACCTTCTTATCAGCAGGGGTTTTGCCGGAACAGTTACAACTTTCATATACTTCCTGGAGTGCATTTAATTGTGGAAGGGTACGGAAAAAAGACTCGGTAGGATGAGGGTAAGGGGCATGATAATGACGGGTATAACCAGGATAATATTTATGGGAACATTCATGGTAAATGGATAATTCTTTTATTTTGGAATTTTGCAAAGTCTTTTTGGGCGGTTTTAGCCCATGATGGATCAATAGCTTTTCCAAAAATGGCATTTGATCAACCATTTCCCAGAAGTTGGGTTGATCGGTAAAACTCACATGGCCTTTATAAATACAAAGAGATTTCAGTTTAGTTGAATGATGCAGTCCTTCAATATTCAGATTCGTTTTTTGCCGAGGGTTCATAGATAGACAGTTTAATTTTGGGGCATTCAATTTCATTTTGTTAATTTTACAATAAATTATGTGGAGTTCTTTTAATTCTCTGGCTGCATGATCAAATTCAATTTCATTAATTATGGAATTTTTTAGTGTTAGAGAAGAAAGATTGTAAAGCCATCCCACCTTCCAAACTGGTATGGATCGATGAGAGTGATACTCGGAAAGAGTGAGATTTTTTAACCCCGGCACTCGTTTTATAATTTCTTCGCAGCTGGGATTTGGAGGGTAGAAACGGACAGTGAGATTTTCTAAAGATTGGTTTGGTTCAACGTTATCGTTTTCGTCTAGAGAACAAACAAGGCTCATGGTTTTTACCTTAGGACAATATTGCAATAGGGCATCAAATTGTGGATGTGATTGCTCTGAGTTGTCTTCTCCCCATAAACGAAGTTCTTCGAGTGAGGAGAGTTTGCTTAAAGGCTTATAAGAATGATGCTGAAATAGGCTTCCAATTGTTAACTTTCTTAGATCTGGAACCGCATTAAAAACGGATGTTAAAAGTGCTTCTTCTTGCTGTTGTGTGAACGGAAGAACAAAGAAAAAGTTATTGTGAAAATTCATTAAATTGAAAAGGAGTTCTTTTGCGTTGGGGAATCTCGGTTTAAATTCTTCTGTATTAGGATCTTCCACATAAAAATAGCGGCTAATCTCTTGAGTGAGACTTTCAAATGCGTCATTAGTGTCACGTACAGAAGAGTCGAAATTGAGGACCAATTCACTATTAGGAGAACACAATTCAGGAACTTTGTTGACATCGTTTCGAAGAATGTATCCAGAGAGGAGGATTGCCTTCCGTGTGATTTCCCTTGAAACTCCTAAAACCGATGTGATTTCAGGAGCGTAAGAACCGTCTGCTTTGTCATGAGAAACATGCGTTTTCTTGCCATCGCCTGAAACTGTTTGCTTGCCCTTATCTAAGAAAGAGAGAACGTTTGCGCATATATCTGGGCCCAATTCTTGCCTGGTGAAGATCCTTTTGAGTATATTGAAGTAACTTTGCACCATAGAATGCGCTCTTTTGGACGCGCATCGCAAGCTTTTCAGGTCGCGTTGATTATCGAGATAAGAGCAAATCCGATCCTCTATTATGACTGATTGATTGAGCTTGAAGATGCGATTCATAATTGATCCTTTTACAAGTCTTTTCTAGTCGTTATTTCTAGAATTTCAAAGTTTTCGCTGGATATTGTGTGGAGTGCATTTAATCGTGGAAGGTTGCGGAAATAAATCCTCTTAAGATGAGAAGAGAGACCGTAAGCGTGAATGGCTAATTCTCTTATTTGGGAGTTTTGCAAAATCTCTCGGGGCGGGTCCACATCGGAATTGATCGATAATTGTTCCAAAGATGGGATTTGATCAACCACTTCCCAGAGGTTGAGCCAAAACGTAGAGCCCCCATAAATCTCGAGAGATTTGAGTTTGGTTGAATGATGCAGTCCTTCAATGCTCGGACTTAAATCCAAAAGGCGGATAGTTAAATGAGTTAATCCTGGGGAATTAAATTTTATTTTTTTGGTTTCGCGATTGACGATGATTGTGAGTTCTTCTAATTTCGTAGCTTCACGATCAAATTCAATTGTTCTAGCTTCAAGATTTTGTAGTGTTAGGGAAGAAAGCTCGTAAAGCCACCCTACTGTCCAATTTGGTACGGGTGGACGAAAGATATCCCTAGAAAGGGTGAGGTTTTTTAACGCTTGCGCTTGTTTTACAATTTCCTCGCAGCTGCTGGGCAATGCACCCAAGAAAGACACACTAAGGTTTTTTAAAGATTGATTTGGTTCAACGTTATGATTTTCGCCCAGAGAAGAGCTAGTCATACTCATGGTTTCTACCTGAGGCAAATATTGCAATAGGGCATCGAGTTGTGGGGGGGCTGCACCTAAGGGGGTGTCTCGTTCTAAATGAAGTTCTTTGAGTGAGGAGAGCTTGCTTAAAGTCGGGTAGTTTGAAATGTGGTTCAGTGGTTCTTTAATTACTAAATTTCTTAGGTTTGGAACTGCATCAAAAATATGTGTCAAAATGGCGTTTTCCTGCTCCTGTGGTATAAACAGATTAGTGTAAGGGGTACTGCTTAATCTTAGAATCAGTTCTTTTGCGTTTGGGAATCTCGGTTTAAATTCTTTTGTATTAGGATCTTCTATATAAAAATAGCGTCTAATCGCTTTGGTGAGATCTTCAACTTTAGATGGGCCATTAAGCTCAGAATAGTCGAAATCGAGGACCAATTCACTATCAGAGGAGCACAATTCAGGAACTTTGGTGACATCGTTTCGAGAAATGTGTCTAGAGAGGAGGATTGCCTTCCGTGTGATTTCGTTTGAAACTCCTAAAACCGATGCGATTTCAGGGTCGTAGAAATTATTGACGATGATGCCCTCGTAGTAGGCATCATCGTCTTGTCTAGTTTCCCTATCTAAGAAAGAGAGAACGTTTGCGCATATATCTGGGCCCAATTCTTGCCTGGTGAAGATCCTTTTGACTATATTGGACTTGAAGTAACTTTGCACCATAGAGTGGGCTTTCTGGGATACGAGTTGCAGGCTTTTTAGGTCGCGTCCATTACGGTCATTATCGAGATAAGAGCAAATCTGCTCTTCTATGACTGGTTGATTGCTCTCAAAGATGCGATTCATGATTGATTCCTTTATTAAATCCGCAATATTTTATCATAATTGCACCATTTCCCACTAGAGAACCTTCAAATATACATAAATAACCTCGAAAAAATGGATTATAATTGATCCACTTTTTTCTGGACGGGGGAGTAGATATGTAAAGTATAATTTTGATTTTGAGTGATTTTGAGTGCACAACCCTCAATTGCTTTGATCAAAGAGTGCAGGTCCTTTTTTCTCACATCATCGGTCGAAAATTCAGGATCGATCAATTTTAGACAGACAACGGATCTTTCCTTTGGCGAAAGCTGCGCGTACTCATTGAAAATCTGATCGACATCACCTAAAAGTTCTTCACGCCTTGGGAAGAAATCTTTGAATTCTGAAGAGTGTTGACGCGAGCGTAAATAGTGGATGAGAAGGGCTTTGGCGCACCATTGGAAAATAGCGGCATCATGGTGCGCAATATCATCCCTATATTTCTGAACAACCTCAGATTTTTCGAGTTGGAGAAAAGCAGAGACGAGAGCTCCTTCAAAAAAAGTTTGGTCATTCAAATTCCTGGGCTTTCTGTGATAGGGAGCTCCTTCGAGGAGGGCCAGCCGCATTTTATCGCGTTGAATGTCACTGACTAGCCTTGGATTGCACCTTTTGTAGATCAAAGAAATGGGGGCAAGGACGCAATCGAGGATGAAGGCTCCATAGAAGGCCAAGATAGAAAGGGCAATGAGGGTCACTTTTTTGACAAGGTCGCAAATCCCGTGCAATCGGGTGCATTGGCTCCTTTGGAATGCGCGAACCGATCGGCTTAAGTCTAAAAATTCATATCTTGCAAGTGCAATACACATAGATTTTTTTCACTCGAGGCGGCTATATTAGAGGGGAGCAAATTCAAAGTAAAGATTTTTTTGTGAATGAACTGACTTTTCTTTTTCACATTTTGGCGATGGTCGGGTTCGTCTTGATCTCTTTGCGTTTAGGGGAGAGGGCGATGATCGCTCTGATTGCGTTGCAAGCGGTGTTTGCGAATCTTTTTGTCGTGAAGCAAATGTCTCTTTTTGGTCTTTCCGTCACCTGTAGCGATGTTTTTGCTATTGGGACTATTTTATCGCTCAATCTCCTGCAAGAATATTTCGGCAAAGAAAGAGCAAAGCAGGCGGTAAAAATTTCTTTAATTTCCCTTATATTCTTTGGGGTAATGACGCAAATGCACCTCCTTTACGCGCCGATCTCCTCAGACACAACGCACTTTGCCTTCGCGCAGATTTTTTCCTCATCGCCCCGGATTCTGTTTGCCTCGCTCTTCACTTTTTTTCTCGTGCAGCGGTTGGATCTGCTCCTTTTTTCGCATCTCAAAGGCAAATTGCCGATTCGGATCGCCACATCTTTAGTCCTTTCGCAGTTTCTCGACACTGTGCTCTTTAGTTTTTTGGGCCTCTACGGGATTGTAGAGTCAGTTTTCGATATCATCGCCGTCAGTTTTTTAATCAAATGTATCATCATTTTGCTCAGCTCCCCTTTCACCCTATTTTCAAAAAGGTTTGTCAAGAATGAAGTTTCGCTTTGAGTTGATCCATCAGTCGAAAAAGTCGAGGGCCAGAGTCGGCAAAATCTACACGCCTCACGGGATCATCGATACCCCCAATTTTGTCGCAGTGGGCACCAATGGCACGTTAAAGGCCCTTGATAACCGACTCGCCTCTTCGATTGGGCTTCAGCTCATGTTCTGCAACACCTATCACCTCCTCTTGCAGCCGGGCCCTGAAGTGATCCAAAGGGCGGGAGGGCTACACAAGTTCATTCAGCGAAATGGGCCAATCATTACCGATTCAGGGGGATTTCAGGTCTTTTCCCTTGCCTATGGGTCGGTTGCAGATGAACTCAAGAGTAGAGGAACAAAAAAACAAGATGGGCATGTGCTCAAGATTTCAGAAGAGGGGGTCCTCTTTCGCTCGTATCGCGATGGGAAAAAAGTCCTCCTCACTCCAGAGTCGTCCATTCAGGTGCAAAAGGCGCTCGGCGCCGACATCATCATCCCGCTCGATGAACTGCCCCCTTATCACATCGGAAGCGAGGGATTGCTCCGCTCTTTGGAAAGGACGCATCGGTGGGAGATCCGCTCGCTTGAAGAGCACCTCAAAGCCCCGAACAATCAGGCGATGTATGCGGTCATTCACGGCGGATTGGACCCTGCATTGCGCAAGATGAGCTATGAGGTTTTATCCAACTATCCCTTCGATGGCTTCTCCATTGGCGGATCCCTCGGCAAGACAAAACAGGAGATGGTTGCGATGTTGATGTCGCTGTTGCCCAATTTGCCCAAAGAAAAACCGAATCATCTCCTCGGTATCGGCGATCTCCCATCGCTCGCCCAGTGCATCCCCCTAGGACTAGACACCTTCGATAGTTCTTATCCCACAAGAGCTGCAAGACATGGCCTCCTTCTGACAGAAGAGGGGGGAATCAAAGTGGGGAGGGGAGAATATGCGAACTATTTCGCCCCCATTGAGAGGGAGTGCACCTGTGAAACATGCGAGAATTTTTCCCTCGCCTATCTCCATCACCTCTATAAAGCAAATGAACTCACTTTTTACACCCTCGCAACAGTCCATAACCTCCACTTCATGGTCAAGTTGATGGCCAAATACAGAGAGGCGATTTTGCAAGATCAGGTTTGAAAAGAAGTTTGCTCAATAAAAGCCCCTTCGGTTAGACTCTTTTCCGAAGAATTTAAAATGGGTCGTGCCGAAGTGGGAGAGAAACGCCTCTTAACAGTACAGCCGGAAGAGATAGAGAGACGCCTCTTGATAGAACCTCGAGCTGCCCCTGATCGAGGTAGGATCTTTCTTTTGGATGATGGGTCCTCTTTTACAATGTATGATCTTAGGCCCTCTTTTTATGAAGCGGCGAAAAGAGTTGTACCTATCTGTGCTGTAGCGTTCATTTATTCAGTAGCAATTTTGGAGATGGCCTCTTTTTTTAGCCAAACACTTGAATCGCATCATTATTCGCGTTTTTGCGCCAATTCCTTAAGGACGCTTTGTTCCCTAGGGACGCTTTGTTCCCTGGTAGTTGCTGGCGATACGTTTGTGCTGATTAGCCACCGCATTCATTCTATGATATCAACCTTGCCGAGGCCATATCAATTTTGAAAAAGAGTTTGCTCAATAGGATCCGTTTTGGTTGGAATTTTTCCAAAGAATTTAAAGTGAGTGAGTTGGTCAATGAGTCGTGCAGAAGTGGGAGAGAGGCGTATCTTAATAATACCGCCAGAGACCCCCCACCCTGATGAGCCCTCTCTTTGTGAACGGGCGAAAAGAATTGCACTGACCTCTACTGTATGTCTCATTTCAACCTCAATATTTGGAGGGATGACCTATTTTTTTGCCCGAATGATCGCATCGGATGATTGCCCGTTTTTTTGTGCCATTCCCTTAGGAATTTTTTGTTCGGTGGCAGTTGTTGGCGGCGTGTGGGCGTTGATCAAACACCGCATTAGTTCAATTACAGCGCTCGTGCCGAGATCATAATAATCGAGGGTCGGTCTCTTCTGGGTGGGTGATGCAATATTCGCGTACTAGCCACAGCGTTGTTCCAAGGTGTCACCCCATTCTCACATAACTTGGGATTTACGGTTTGGAAATTGAAATTCCTATCCTTCAATGAAGTTAAAAATGTAAGTAGTTGATTATAAATAAGATGAAATAACGATCTTGATTTTATAGTCCAAATATTCTAGAATAGAAGAATAAAAAGGATGCTATATGGCGTTTAAGCCCATGGATGAGGGCGCGTACCTAAGGTATTTGAAGTATGTTGGATGGAGCCTCTCCAAGGGAAGCATTGACTACAAGCTTTACAATGAAAAAGGGGAGTTCCTCTGTGCGATCAAAATTGCTCATGGGAAACAAACGAAAAAAGAGGTAGTCGCAAACAGCGTTAAAAAGACAGAAAATGAATTCAAGAAAAGGGGATGGCAATGGCCTCCAAGAAAGAAATAGAGAAACACCTTAAAACCGCTCTTAAAGAGATTGGCAAGGTCCAGCCTTGGTTCGATAAGGAAGTGAATGCGTGGATCTTTAGCCATAAAAATTACCCCGATGTTGAATATGCTGGCGATTCTCCAGAAGAGGTGATTAAAAATTACCCTCTGTATCTGCGTGATTTCATTGAAGAAAGATTAAATGATAATCTCGCTCCGCATATTGAAAAAGCAACGAAAGGGCATGGAGGAAGAAGAGGGGGAGCTGGACGTCCAAAAGGAACAAAGAAAGAATCAAAGAAGCGAATCTATGTCGCCAAGGACGTAGCTGAATGGCTAGAAAGTCCTGGAGCGATCCCTCAAGTGCGAGAATTAATAGCAAAATCTAGGCATTGATGCGGTTTTGAGAAGCCTCTTGTTGAATAAGTTTGTAAATGTCACACAAAAGTTGGCTCAGTAGTAACTAAGAAACGCCGCCGTTTTGGGTCATTTTTTTCGGATTGACGGTTTTGTCGAACTCTTTTTCTGATAAGATTTTAAGTTTTAGACACGCCTCTTTGAGAGAGAGGTTGTGTTTATGGGCGTATTTTGCAATTTTTGCCGCCTTATCGTAGCCGATGATCGGATTTAAAGCGGTGACGAGCATCAGGGAGTGTTGCACGTAGTTTCCAATCTGTTTTTGATCAGCCTTAATTCCCTTGATGCAATATTTGCAAAAATGTTCTGTGCTCTCTTTGATCAGCAAAATAGAGCTGAGCAAGTTGGAAATCATCACCGGCTTGAATACGTTGAGCTCAAAATTGCCTCGCGCGCCGGCGAAGCTAATCGCAGCGTCGTTGCCGATTACCTGCGCTGCGACCATGGAGAGCGCCTCGCACTGCGTTGGGTTTACTTTGCCTGGCATGATGGAAGAGCCCGGCTCATTTTCGGGCAAAATCAGCTCTTGAAGGCCGCATCTGGGCCCTGAGCCGAGCCAAGCAATGTCGGTTGCGATCTTCATGAGTGAGCAGGCCGTTGTTTTGAGAGCGCCACTCGCAAATACGATCTCGTCGTGTGCTGAAAGGGCGGCAAATTTATTCGGGTGGGAGCGGAAAGGGAGTTTTGTCAATTTGGCGATGATGTGAGCCACCTTTTTAGCAAATTCGGGATGTGTGTTGAGCCCCGTTCCAACGGCTGAGCCGCCGATGGCAAGATCGTAGAGCCCCTCGAGCACAGTTTTGAGCCTTTCAATGTCTCGATCGATGAGCGAGACGTATCCGGAAAATTCTTGGCCTAAGGTCAAGGGCACCGCATCTTGCAGATGCGTCCGCCCGATTTTGACGATGTTTGCGAATTCTTTTTGCTTTTTCAAAAGGGCGTTTTTAAGTTCGGTCAAGGCAGGAATCAGCGCATTGTGGATCTCTTTGGCTGCTGAGATGTGCATGGCCGTGGGAAATGTGTCATTCGATGATTGGGACATGTTGACGTGATCATTCGGATGGATCGGTTTTTTGCTCCCCAATTTCCCCTTCGCAATTTCGATGGCCCGATTGGCAATCACCTCATTGACATTCATGTTCGTTTGCGTCCCGCTTCCCGTTTGCCAAATCCGCAAAGGAAAATGATCGCTCCATTTGCCCGCAATCACCTCATCTGCCGCTGCAACGATCAGCTTTGCCTTCTCGGAGGGCAGTTTTCCTAGCTCGCAATTGGCGAGGGCTGCCGCTTTTTTTAAAATTCCAAAGGATTCGATTAACTCCTTAGGCATCAGATCATGGCCGATAGAAAAATGGATCAAGGATCTGGCCGTTTGCGCCCCGTAATATTTGTCGGAGGGCACTTTGATTTCCCCAAAAGAGTCGCTTTCGATCCGATATCGTCCCATTACCTTTGCTATACCTCAAGGCAAAATTTTAGTGCGACATTTTTTGCACTTTAGTATACTTTTAAGTTTTTGGAGGAGTCATGACGCAATTTAAAGCTGAGAAAATCAAGAAGAGAGAGCTCCCCCTTTTGCTCCACCCGCCCCTCGTCGAGGTGATCTTTGAGCTGCGCTGGGAGATCGAGGGCGATCCAGAGGGAGGGAGGATGCGCGACCCCTCCTATCCGATGCTGGTCGGTGCCCTTTATGAGAGGCTCAAAAAAGAGTTGCCGCTCATCGAAGATTTGCCCAGCACGCAGGCCCATCCCGAGACGACCCCCTTTGTCCCGAGGCACCGCTTTCGAAAAGAGAAAAATGGCTATCCGCTCATTCAGGTGGGGCCCGGCATTCTCACCGTCAATCAATCGAAGGGCTATTCTTGGAGTGGCTTTCGCTCCCTTGTCACGAGGACGATCCAATCGGTGAGCGAGCTTTATCCAGAAAATGTCCACCCGCTCAATTTCATCAAGGCAGAGGTTCGCTACGTGAACGCGATTCGCTTCGATCTCTCTCGGGAAAATCCGCTCCATTTTTTGGAAGAAAAGCTCCACACTAAACTCGAGCTCGACCCCGAACATTTTGCGCTGAATCGACTCAGCGAAAGGCCCAATGCGGTCGGGCTCAACGTCTCTTACGTCCTCGATCGCCCTGTCGGCAATTTGGCACTTGCTTTGAATTTGGGGCAGTTTGAAGGTAAACCGGCTTTCATCCAACAGACGCTCATCCAATCTTTCGGAGAGCTAACCCCTGCAGATCTGGACAGTTTTAACCCCTGGCTCGATGAGGCGCATGGAGTTGCAGAAAATTGCCTCCACGTCTTTTGTAAAGGAAATTTAATGGAGAAATTTTTAGGTTCATGAAAATCAAACGCATTGCAGTGACGGGGGCCGCGGGCCAAATTGCCTACAGCCTCCTTTTTCGGATCGCCAATGGCGATTTTTTAGGCCCCAACCAACCGGTGGCTCTGCACCTTCTCGATCTGCCTCAATTTGAGGAGGCTCTCAAGGGGGTGAAGATGGAGCTCGACGATTGCGTTTTTCCCTTGCTCAAAGAGGTGAAAATGGGGAGCAGCTCGGAAAAAATTTTTGAAGGGGTCGACTACGCCTTTTTAGTCGGGGCAAAACCGAGAGGGCCCGGCATGGAGAGAAAAGACCTTCTCGCCGATAACGGGAAAATTTTTGTTGCGCAGGGCAAAGCGCTCAACGAGTTCGCAAGTCGGGAGGTGCGCGTTTTGGTCGTCGGCAATCCGTGCAACACAAATTGCCTCATCGCCATGCACCACGCCCCCGATTTGCCAAAAGAACATTTTTTTGCGATGACGAGACTCGATCAAAATCGGGCCCGCTTCTTGCTTGCGCAAAAAGGGGGGGTCGATCCAAAAGAGGTGAGCCACGTGGTGATTTGGGGCAATCACTCTTCGACCCAAGTTCCCGATTTTGTCAATGCGCAGATTCATGGTGCCGCTGTAACAAGCAAAATCGATCGGAAATGGCTCGAGAGGGAATTTTTTTCCAATGTGCAAAAGCGGGGAGCCGAAGTGATTGCAGCCCGGGGGAAATCGTCCGCAGCATCCGCCGCCAACGCCGCCATCGGCGCCATGCGATCGGTCGTAGAAAAAACTGTGCAAGGGGACTGGTTTTCCGCTGGTGTTTGGTCCCAAAATAATCCGTATGGAATTGCAAATGATCTCGTCTTCTCTTTCCCTTGCCGCTCCGAAGGAAAGGGCGATTTTGCTATTGTCAAAGGGCTCAATATCGATTCTTTCTTGAAAGAAAAGCTCCAAATCACGCAAAAGGAACTTATCGAAGAGCGCGATTTGGTGCGCCACTTATTGCAGTGAGGAGATATGAGAGAAGGGGTCCTTTTTGAAGTCACAAGAGACACGCTGGAGAGCGGTTTAAGGGGGATTCCTGTCGGTTTTTGCGTCACCTCTTTTGTCGATCCGATGAAGGGGCTCACCTATGTGGGAAGGCCGATTAAAGAGCTAGTGGGCCACTCGCCCATCGAACTGATCTACCTGCTCTATTTTGGGAAAATGGGGAGTGAAGTAGAGGTGGCTCAATTTCAAAAAGAGCTGAGCCAAAGAGCCTTTTTAAAAGAGGAAACGGTCCATGCAATCGAAACACTTCCCCATAAAGGGGGCGCGGTCGATGCCTTGGCGGCGGCTCTCCTCATTGTCGGCATGTGCGAGGGGGTAGGCGATTACCGGGAAGATTGTCTCAATGTCATTGCAAAACTCCCGCAAATCGCAGCGTGCGTTATCAATTCGCGTGCAAAATGGGGAAAAACTCCAAAACCCAATCCAGAACTCGGGTACATCGAAAACTTTGTCCATATGCTCCAATTGCCAAATCCCAAAACGAGGGAATTGATCGAGGTGATGCGCCTTTTCAACATCCTTCACTACGACCATTGCGGCGGAAATTTGTCCACTTTTGTCGGAAAAGCGGTCGCATCAGGTCTTGAAAATATGTATGGCTCTCTCGCCGCTGCTATGACAGCTCTTGCTGGTCCAAGACATGGAAGGGCCAATCAAGACTGTCTGGAATTTGCCCAACAGCTACTCGATGCTCTCGGGGAGGGAGCAAAAGCACACGATGTCGAGAAGTGGATCCGCGATCGGCTTGCAAAAAAAGAGCTCGTCTTCGGCTTTGGCCACGCCGTTTTAAGGGTGGAAGATGCCAGGGCAACGCTCTGTTATGACTATTGCCAAAAGCACTTTGCAAAACATCCGCTCATCAAAATCGCCCTCCTTCTGCGCACAGAAGGATCCAAAGTGCTGAAGGAAAATCCAAAAATTTCCGATCCCTATCCAAACATCGATGCCATCACTGGTTCGATGTTAACCGCCGCCGGATTTCCCTATTCTGATTATTACACAGTGTTGTTCGGCCTTTCGAGGTGCGTCGGAATTGCCATCCAAATCGTCTATGAAAGATGTGAGGCGAGAGGGGGAAAGGGGACCCCCATCGTCAGGCCCCTCTATTTTTATAAGTCGCGAAAGTAGATCTGATGCAGTTAAGGACAAAATACCCCCCGATTGAGCCTTCCAAGAGCGCTTTTTTAGAAGTTGGAAAGCACCAGCTCTACTGGGAAGAGAGCGGCAACCCGAGAGGATTGCCGGTGATTTTTTTGCATGGGGGACCCGGATCGGGGACAGATGCTGGGCACCGCTCCTATTTTGATCCCAAAATCTATCGGATTATTTTGATGGATCAGAGGGGATGTGGGAAAAGTACCCCCCATTCTGAGCTCAAAGAAAATACCACGTGGCATCTCGTCGAAGATATCGAACGGCTAAAGCACCATTTGAAGATTGAAAAATGGGTCGTTTTCGGGGGCTCTTGGGGAAGTACTTTGGCGCTAGCATATGCCGAGACCTATCCCGCTTCTACTCTCGCGCTGATTTTGCGCGGAATTTTTCTCGGAAGACCCAAGGAGCTAAGGTGGTTTTACCAATTTGGCGCCCACCACATTTTTCCCGATGAGTGGGAAAAATATATCGATCCGATCCCCAAAGAAGAGCGGGGAGATCTGCTCGGCGCCTATTACAAAAGACTCACCTCCTCCGATAGCGTCGTGAGGAAGAGGGCGGCGTCCACCTTTTGCGCTTGGGAGGGGGCCGCTTTAAAACTCATTTTCGATCCTGCTATTTTTTCGCAGTTCACTGAAGATTTTCACGCAGATGCGCTCGCCCGAGTCGAGTGCCACTACTTCGTCAACAACTGCTTTTTCAAAACCGACAATTGGCTCCTCGAACAGATCTGCGCCATTCAGCATATCCCAGGAATCATTGTGCAAGGGCGATACGATATCGTCTGTCCTATGGAAAGCGCTTGGGAGTTACACAAAGTGTGGCAGATCGCAGAGCTCGAAATTATTAAAGATGCAGGGCACTCTGCAAATGAGCCGGGTATCACTGATGCGCTCATTAGGGCGAGCGATTATTTTGGGCAAGTTCTATGCCCCAAGAACAGCTAACAATCAGACGCTAGCCGATTTTGTATTCGTCCACTTCAGCTCCTCTAATTTCTTTCGTCATTTCGCGGAGTGCCTGGGGTGGATCGTCACTTGAGAGGGCCTCCTCATATTTTTGAGGGTCAATTTGTTGAAGAGCCTTTCTCCAATAAGGATCATTGGCAAGAAACTTCACCGTTTTTTCTGGGGAATTTCGCTGTTTCAGTATGGAGGTATATGCATCTCTTAAGTCGGTGAAGGAGAGGTTGCTACATGCGAAATAGAGCATTTCTTCTACATCCAGAGGAAGGTTCAATTGTTCTAGGAGTGAAGCAATTATTTTTTTCTGATCTTCAGTGAAGGTGCTTGTTTGAGGGACTAGGTAACCGAGATAAACTTCAATTTCATCAACAAAACGTTGAATTGCAACTTTTTCTCCTGCGATTACTTTTAACAGATCTATCGTCCATGAGCCTGAGATCAATAGTTTCTCAAGATCTTTTATGTTAAGGCAAATTTTGCCATTAGAATCGATTTCCGCAAGACGTTTTGCGATTCCGAGATCAATGACGGATAAGGCTACCCGATCACCGCAAGTAGTCGCAGCCCCATTGATGATCGCAAGGAATAATCCTCGAAACGCAACGTCTTTGTTGGCGAGTTCGAGGTATTCGGTCACTTTTCTGGAAAGGTTGATCTTCTGCTCGCCGCCTTTTTTAAAATCGGCCACCCACGAGAGCCTTCCAAGCCAAGGTTGCAGGGATCCTGCTGCATTAGCTCCTTGCAAAAGCCTAGGGTGCAAGCCTTCTCCTGCATCGGCTGCTTGCAAAGCACTGAGGTCTGGTTTTTCCTTCCCACAGGATGCATATAATTGATCGAGGAGCTCATTGAGAGGGGTGTCTACTAGCCCTGCGTCTCTTTCTTGGATCGAATAGGAGAATCGTGGGCCTTGATAATTTTCTGCATTCACAATGGTTCTGATTCTTTCCAAGACAGTATTAGAAAGCGCGCAATTTTCTAGACAAATGCTGCACCCCCGAGCTAATGATGTAATGGATAAAGGAAGTTCATTAAGTTGCCGGTTTCCCGAGAGTTCGAGCTCTTGTAGGGCAATTAGGTTGCCAATTTCTGCCGGGAGGCTCGTGAGAAGGTTTCTCCAGAGGTAGAGCTCTTGTAGGGCGATTAGGTTGCCAATTTCTGCCGGGAGGCTCGGGAGCCGGTTTCCTCGGAGGTAGAGCTCTTGTAGGGCGATTAG
>CAZVHA010000005.1:0-124288 GCA_964626905.1 uncultured bacterium
CCGCCGAGCCGGGCGCAGTTCCCTGCAGATTCACAGTTCCAAAGCTCGTATTGAGCGCACCTCCCGTGCTCAAAGTGAGGCTGTTATTTGCACCAGTTCCAGAGGCGACAAAAGCGATATTGCCACTGTTGGCAGTTACTGCAGCGCTCACAGAGGCAAGTGTTGTTGTGATAGAAACACTGCCCGTTTGCGCTGTCACCGCGTAGGCAAAAGTGGTGGTGCCAGTGCCTGCACTTTGCGTCACTGAGGCAGCCGTGATCGTATCGGCAGGAGTCCAGTCAGTGCAGCTCACAACGGTCAAAGCACCTAAGGCGGTGGAATTGCCCACTTTACCCGTCATCACCACATTCCCCGTGCCCGCGGTGAGACTCAAAGTTTGAGCGCCATCGACCGTGGAGCCAAAGGTAATCGTCCCAGCGCCAGATCCGGTGCTGATCGCATAGCCTGTCAGCAGCGTCACAGGAGGGTTGAGCGTCACATTCGAATTGGTCGTCGTGATTGTAGATCCATTGAGGCTGAGCGCTGTTCCCGTAATGGAGATCGCCCCCGATGTCGTCAGCGCTCCGTTGAAGGTCGTTGTGCCGCTCCCTGCCACTTGCGTGATGCTTGTGCCACTAATGGCAACAGCGGTCCAATTTGTGCAGCTATTGACTGTGAGAGCCCCCAAACTCGTGGCAGCTCCCGACATTGTAATGCTGCCGGTCCCTGCAGTGAGACCGAGGGAAAAAGTGCCGTCCAGAGTCGATGAGAAGGTGATGTTGCCAGCCCCTGCACCACTGCTGAGAGCGACGTTGCCGGTGAGGGTGACAGCCCTTAAGAAGGAGATCGCGGTATTCGTCGTTGTGATATCGCCTGCGGTGGAGACAGCTCCCGCCCCGTTTTGGGTGAAAGCCCCTGTACTGACGATGTCGCCTGCTGCTGCGATTGTCAATGTTCCCGAGTTGGTGAATGTCGTTGTCCCAGCGCAGCTGATGCTGCTATTTAGATTTTGCGTTGTCCCGGTGATGGCGATATTGCCCGTCGTCGTTAAAATGCCGTTGAATGTCGTTGTGCCAGTCCCCGCACTTTGTGTAATGGAGCTCGCTGTGATGGCGATAGCCGTCCAGTCAGCTGCACTGTTAACCAAAAGAGCAGCAAGAGCTGTCGTCCCTCCAACGACTCCCGTCATCGTGATACTGCCTGTCCCTGCCGTGAGGGTCACCGCTTCTGTGTTTGCTGTCGTTCCATTCAAGGTGCTTGCAAATGCGATGTTGCCTGCCCCTGCGCCGCTGCTAAAGGTGGCTGATCCCCCCATAATGACAGCCCCATTGAACGAGATGTTGTTGTTCGCGGTCGTGACGTTAGCGCCTGATGCCACGGTGAGATTGCCAGAATTGCCAAAGGTCACTGTCCCCCCAGCTCCTGTCGTAGTGGCTGTGCTGTTTAACGCAATGGTCACGGTCGTAATCGAAATGGCTCCAGAAGTGCTCAAAGCACCGCCGAATGTCGTCGTGCCAGTCCCTGCTACTTGTGTGATGCTCGCCGCAGTGATGCCATTGGAGGTCCAGTTGCCAGCGCTATTGACGGTAAGTGCAGAAAGAGGTGTTCCTCCAACGACACCTGTCATCGTGATGGTTCCCGCTCCCGCTGTCAGAGCCAAGTTGTTGGTGCCGCCAATCGTCGATCCAAAGGAGATCCCCGCGTTGCTGGTGTTCATTGCGACGTTGCCGGTGAGCGTCACAGCAGTTCCAAAGGTGATGGTGTCACTGGACGTTGTGATGTCGCCAGCCGTGCTCACAGCACCTGCGCCGTTTTGCAAGAAGGCCCCATCGCAATTGATGTCTCCCGCAGCAGCAATCGTCAAAAGCCCTCCATTTGTAAAGGTGACAGCCCCGCTAAGGCTTGTATTGATGGCCTGATTCACTGTGATGGCCTGCGTAGTGATCGCAATCGCCCCCGTCGTCGTCAAGATGCCATTAAATGTTGTTGTCCCTTGGCCTGCACTTTGCGTAATCGATGTGCAGGAGATCGCAATGGCTGTCCAGTTATTGCAACTGCTCACGGTGAGCGCTGTCAAAGGCGTTCCGCCGCCAACGGCTCCCGTCATTGTGATATTGCCAGCAGTTCCTCCGCGTAAAGTGAGGGTTTGCGCCCCGTCAATCGTCGTGCTGAAACTGATGTCGTTCCCCGCTGCAGTCCCGCCAGAATTGGTCGTATCCAAAATATCTGCCGCTGCGAGCAGTGTTGTCCCTGTGACTATGATCGATCCACCGGCCGTGGTAATATTGTTGCCCATGGAAACACCATACAAACCTGTTCCCGCACCACTTGCAGTTCCAGTCAAAGCAACATTTCCTGTATTCGTGATTGCCCCGTCGAGTCTCATGCCTCGATCATCATTGCCGTTGCCTGACGCTGTTGCAGTGATTGTCAAAGTGTTGGGCGAGGTGGTAATCCAATTTGAAGCGATATAAACGCCATAAGAGTTTGCACTCGTCGAAGCGCTAGTGCCATTCAATGTGATCGTCCCTGTCGTTGTGATCCCATTGGTCGTAGCCATGTTGATCCCATAACTTGCCGATGCTCCGCCAGGAACAGTTCCTGTGATGGTAATATTGCCACCGGCAGATGAACTAATGGTTCCAACATTAATATTTACACCAGCAGAAGAGGTCGTTGAAGACCCTGCAGTCCCTGAGATAGAAATTGAGCCATCCACACTGCTGAGCGCCCCCCCTGCAATCGATACGCCGCGGGCAGCTCCCGTTGTGGCAGCGGAGCTCGAGCGGATGGAGACTGTCTTACCAGCTCCCGTGGTCCCAAAGTTAGATGTTATATTGAAGCCGACCGCTCCGGAAGCATCTCGGGTCGTGTTATTGGTGATAATAATATTGCCAGCAGTTGAAAATGCTGCCCCTACATTGATCGAGTGATTACTCGATCCAGTTCCCCCAAGACACGCAGTGAATGTGATGTCTCCCGACGTCCCCGTCGTCCAAGGAGACTCAATACTGACTCCAAATCCGCTGCCCGCAATTCCCGTCAATGTCATCGGACTCGTTCCACCGGTACTTGTGATTGAATTCGTCGTTGAAAGCCTCACTCCTATACCCCCCGTCGAATTTCCTGAAACGACAATCGCCCCATTGTCAGTACTGAGGGTGCCCCCAGCAATCCAGACTCCGGGATGGACTCCCGTTCCCTGCCCATTCAAAGTAATTGTTTTTCCAGTTCCTGTTGTACCAACACTTCGTTTTTGGTTATATCCGTGAGCACTTCCGCTCGTTAGGGAAGTGGAAGCGGAGATCACGAGATTCCCCTGAAATGTCGCTGTGACCTCGAAGAAGACCCCTGTGTACCTATCGACAAGTACATCTCCAACGTCGGTCTTAGTCCCTACAATTGTAACATCTCCCGTTGTCGTCCAGTTTTGTGATACACTGGTGATATAAACCCCCTTTTCATCTCCCGTTGTTCCAAAAACATTCAATGCACCTGAGCCCAAAGAGAACGGCGTTGCAGTACTGACGACCAATCCATTATTTCCTCCATTTCCCGCGCTAACAGCTCCCGTTGCAGTTATGGTAACATCCCCACTACTCGTGGATATCGTTCCCCCCACTCGAACGCCACATCTACCAAAACCTAACCCTTGCGCACTTAATCGAATCGTGCTTCCCGCTCCGGTTGTGCCAAAAGTTGTTCTAACGTCGATTCCATCTCCCCCAGAATTACCACTAGCCCCACTTATAATATTGTTTGTGGCAACAATATTGCCTGCTGTAGAAAAAGCTGCGTTTACAGTGATTCCATCAACATCGCTATCTCCTCCTGAAGAAGCCGGTCCTCCTCTACAATCGGTAAAAGTTACAGTTCCCGTTGTTCCTGTGGTCCAGGCTGAGTTGATCAGAAGTCCAGGAGAGCTTGTGCCTGTAGAATAGCTAAGACCACTTACTGTAATGGTTCCCGATGTGCTCGTGATGCCATTGGTCGTCCCCATCCGAACGGCAGGAGATGCGCCCGTCGATCCAGTGACGGTAATTCCAGAGATGATAATAGCCCCACTTGTTGTAGAGACAGTTCCCCCTCCAAAACTCACCCCATAAGCAGTAGCAGCCGCTCCCGATGTCCCATTCACCGTGGCCGTCACAGTTCCTCCACTTACCGCTCCCGCAGTCAACGAAACCCCGTGAGAAGAAGCTCCCGTAGAAGAGCTTGTTCCGTTGATCGTGATGGTTCCGGTTGTCGTGATCCCACTTGAGATTAAAACAGCAGGACTTGTCGCCGATCCTCCCGAAACCACTCCCGTAATTGTGATTGCCCCTCCCGATGTTGTGGCGGCCGTTCCCCCGTTGAAATGGACACCGTAGGAAGCTGATGCTCCTCCGCCAGAGGTCCCACTGAGTAGGATCGATGAGGTGACTGTTTGGAGAGCCGCTCCCGTATTCAAAACAATAGCACTTGTCGCACCACTTGGGGATGTAGTGATCGAAATCGCCCCCGTTGTCGCACTCACAGCTGTCGAGAAAGTAGTCGTCCCTGTTCCTGCTGTTTGAGTAATGCTCCCCGCAGTGATCGTCCCCGCAGGAGCCCAACCAGCACAATTCACAACGGTGAGAGAGGTGAGCGCCGTCGTTGCACCGACGTTCCCAGCCATTGTAATGACCCCACCCGTTCCCCCATTCAAAGAGAAAACTTGAGCTCCATTGATCGTCGTGCTAAAGCTGATGTTATTGCCCGCTGCAGAGGCGCCGCTATTGGTTGTGTCCATTGCAACAGTGGATGAGAGAAGCGCAGTCCCCGTCACTATGATCGAACCTCCTACAGTTGTTATATTGCTTGCAAAATTTACACCCGCTATTCCGGTGCCAGCACCACTGGCCGTTCCTGTCAGGGCGATGTTTCCAGTATTGGTGATTGCACCGGCCAAATTAACACCGTAATCATTATTGCCAGCACCCGAGGCAGTTCCCGTAATCGTTAAGACACCCGATGAAGTAGTGACCCAGCTCGAGACAATGGTCACCCCAAAAGAGCTAGCACTCGTCGAAGCGCTCGATCCATTCAATGTGATAGCCCCTGTCGTTGTGATCCCATTGGTCGTCGCCATCCGAACTCCGGCACTTGCCGATGCCCCTGCTGGCGCAGTTCCTGTGATGATGATATTTCCTCCCCCGGTGCTCGAAATAGCTCCAACGTTTAGATTCACACCGTAGGAAGCTGTGGTCGAGGATCCTGCAGCGCCCGAAACTGAGATGGCGCCTGTCGTTGAACTAAGAGTCCCTCCTGTGATCGAAACCCCGTGGGCAGCTCCCGCCGTTGCACCCGTGCTCCCAATGATTAAAACCGTTTTGCCAGAACCGGTCGTCCCAAAGTTGGCAGTCGCATTGAAACCGATGCTTCCCGAGCCAGTTCCCCCTGTTACATTCACTGTGATGTTTCCTGCTGCAGAAACGGCTGCTCCCACGTTCAGCGCATGAGAGGATGCGCCTGTACTTCCAAGACAATCTGTGACGACCAGATCGCCTGTCACTGTCATCGCAATGCCTACCTGTACCGCCTTTCCAGTGCCATTGGCTCTACATCCTGTGATTGTCGCCGTCGTCGCCGTGATCGTGAAAGCTGAAAAGGACGTATCAATCCCATTCCCGTTTGTCCCTCCCGTTCCCGTCAAAGTTACATTATTAGACCCTGCATTCAAACGGAGTCCTTGATAGAGAATTCCAGCATTAGTAGTACCTGTTCCACTACCTGTTCCTATAAGAGTAATATCCCCACCTGTAGTTGTATACAGCACAGGTCCTACGTTGATCCCTATCCCACCTGAAGCCGCTGTCGAACTTGTGCTCATGTAAATGCTTTTTGCTGTAATATCACTGCTGCCCAAGCCAGAAGAGTTAGCCCCTGTCCCCCCGATCGCATTGGTGATAATCAAATCGGCTAAAGAGGTAAAAGCCAAGCTGAATCCAACCCCGGTGGCATTCTGTCCACTTCCCCCTTCGCAATTGTTGATTGTTACAGTTCCTGTCGTAGCTCCTGTTGACCAGGCATTCACTGCCACAAAACCGTAAGAGCCAAAATTCCCCGAGGCGGTACTTTTCCCATAAATGGTCATGTTTCCGGAGCTACTTTGAATTCCATTGGTTGTTGCCATGCGAACGCCAACGTTTAATCCCGTTCCAGACGCCCTTCCTGAAATCACAATGTTTCCACTTGTCGTAGAGATAGAGCCCCCAGCCAAGTTGACTCCATGAGATGTTGCACTTCCGGCTCCCGATGTTCCAGAAATGGTGATCGCTCCTGTGGTTGAGCTAAGCGTCCCCGCTTCGAGAAAAATACCGTGCGCTCCGGTCCCTGTTCCTGTAGACGTCCCCTCAATCGAAATGGTGCTTCCTGTACCTGTCGTCGCAAAATTGGCAGGTTGGTAAAAACCTCTTCCCGTTCCTGTTCCAGTCACTATAATACTTCCCGAAGTTGAAAAAGCGGCATTGATCCAAACGCCATCTCCAGCACTTCCTGTTCCAGTAATGGAGACAAGTCCCGACGTCCCTGTTGTGACAGCTGCCGCACCAGTGACAAACCCGGTGGGTCCAGTCCCGCTGATCGTAATTGCACCTGTGGTACTGGTAACACTCGTTCCAAGATTGACACCAAAGCCCGTTGTAACACCCGTTCCTGTTAAGGTGATGCCCCCTCCAATCGAGGAAATTGCCGCCCCATTAAAAATCCCATCCTGCGTGCCTTGAGCTGTAATGGAGAGTGTGCTTGTCGCTCCAATCGTTCTAAAAGTAGCGCTATTTGTAAATCCAAATCCGGTAGATCCAGAACCTCCAATGCAATCAGTGACAATAATGTCTCCTGAGGTGGTAAAAGCAGCTGTTACATTCATTCCTTTTCCAGTTCCAGTTCCTCGACATCCGGTAAAGGTAACAGTTCCAGTCGTCCCCGTGGTCCAAGAAGCACTTTGATTGATTCCATCACTGTTTCCGGTCCCTGCTATCCCGCTCAACGTCATCACGGCATTCCCTGTCGTTGTAATCGGAGTTGCTGCTCCTAAGTTGATCCCATATGATGCTGTGCTTGATGCTCCCGATGTTCCAGAAATGGTGATTGCCCCTGTGCCAGAGCTCAAAGCCCCCCCCGTAAACGATATTCCATGAGCAGCGCCTAATATTGCAGGAGAAGTCGCCGTGATGATGATGGTGCTAGATCCACTTGTAGTGAAATTCGCCGATTGGCTGTAACCAACGCCCCCACTTCCAGATCCCCCCGTCGCACTGACGACAATATTCCCCGAAGTGACAGTTGCCCCCGCTATATTGACCCCAGAGCAGCTTGTCCCAGAGCCTCCCGTTCCCGTGATTGTCAGGGCGGCGCTCGTCCCTGTCGTCCAAGCAGAGATAACCGAGGCTCCGTGAGATAGAGTGCCGCTGGATGCGCTCGTTCCAACTAAAGTGATCGTTCCAGTGGTTGTGATCCCATTGGTCGTTTGCATCAAAATTCCAGGACTTGTCCCCGATCCCCCCGCGGCCACGCCCGTGATTGTGATCGCCCCTCCCGCTGTTGTGGTAGCCGTTCCCCCGTTGAAATAGACACCGCGAACAGCCGTGGCTCCAGACCCAGGTGTCGTCGAGGTAATTCGAATCGCACCTGTCGCCGTTTTCAAAAGTCCTCCCGTGGCAATCCGCACCCCATCATAAGCAGCTGCAACGCTCCCATCGGTCACTACGAGGATGGCGCCACTTCCACCACTCGCATCAATGGTCCCCGTAATTGTGATCGCTCCGTTTGCAGCCAAGGTCAACGTATTGGCCGAACTCCAGGTCACAGTCGTATTCGCATCGACATTGATGGCTCCGTTTCCGCCTACTCCATCGCAAGTCGCAACGCAGACACTATTGGAGGCCAACGCAGTCGATAAATCAGTATCTTTCACAAGAGCAGAAGCTCCCGCAGTGTGATAGGTATTGGCGTTGCCACTGCAAGTGCCGCAAGCGGGATCACTCGTTGAGGCGGTCGTCGCAGCTGTCGTGATCGTCAGATCAGACGGGTCGAGGAGCAGTGTCCCCGTCTTCCCGTAAAGGGCCTTCGTTGTAACCCCTCCCTTAAAGACCAAATGCCTTTTGCCTGAAATCTCGACAAATCCCCCATCTCCTGAAATGGCCCCCCCTTCCGCTGCAATCGAACCGGTGTAAATCGTCTCTCGATCGGCCCAGACAATGACCTTTCCCCCATCTCCTGTTTCAATGGCCGAGGCGTTGATGAAGCCCGACTCAAACCTTGTGGACTCTGCATTCGGAATATTTGGGTTTTTCCCTTGAAAATCCCCTCCAATAAGAACAGTGCCTCCCCCCATTTTCCCAGACACATCGAGAAGGGCGCCGCCAAGCAGTTCCACTTGTTGGCCCAAGACGTGGATTTGCCCCCCTTTCCCTTTTTTACCCCTGGCAATGAGATCTCCTTTGACCGAGCTCATCCCTTGCTCTGCCACAAGATAAATTTCTCCTCCCCGCTCTTCGAAGAGTGATGCGTCAATGGTCCCCGAATGGGAAATCGCCATGGCATAGGGACTCCCCGCAGCGCGGATCTCCACAAGCGCAGCCTCAATCGTCCCCGACTGCTCTACGCTCCCCTCCACCGGCACTCGAATGAAAATCCGCTCTTTCCCCTCAGGACGGATCAACACCTCCGATGCAGCCACAAGACGCACCTCGTCCCCAACAATGCTCCCCTCGTTGACCACTTTGCGCGAAAGAAAAATCACCTCCCCTTCAGGACAGAAAATCGTCCCCTGGTTCTGCACACTCAAAGCACTCTCCCCCCGAAACAAAAATGTGTTCTCTAGAAAGTCAGCGTCCAAAATATCGAGAGTCGATGCTAAAAACCCAGCCGTCTCAACATAGGCATTCGGCCCAAAAAGAATCCCGTTCTGGTTGATCAAAAATACTTTCCCGTTGGAGGTGAGTTCCCCCAAAATCTCAGACCGAAATCCCCCAACCACTCGGTTCAACACCGCTGAATGCCGATCTACTTGCTGAAAATGGACCTTTCCCCCTTCCTCAATGGAAAACCGCTCCCACTCCAAAATGGCTTTTGGACTATTTTCAATGTGCAAATGATCCGGGGCAATTTGTGTATGGGAAGCCTCACCATGAACCACTTGCATCTCGGATGGCGCAGCTAGAAGGGTCCCCAAACAAAGAGAAGCGCTGACGAAAAGCACACTCCTGGATGGGGCCATGAAACTTTCTATAGCAAAAGTAGCTAAATTTTGACACTGAAATTAATCAGCACATTGAAACTCCGTCATCATTGCAGGGGAGATCACATCGACGATCTTTTGAGAAAGTTTTCGATAGAGCGGGGTTGAAGCTGCTTTTGCGGCAGATTCAGAAGGCTCCAATTGTCCTAATGAAAAAGGGAGGACGGTGCGAAGAGTGCCTTGGGAATCGACGAAGGTCAGATCTTGAATCGCATCACCGTCGACATAGTCGTACTCTGCATCTGCAGAGATTTTAAAAGGTCCTTTGACTACTTCGCCTCCCTGTAAAAGGCTCACTTCGGCTGTGATTGAACGGCGTGCTTCTGAAGCGAAAAGATCTTTTCGCAAACTTCCATCGACTTTTTGCTGATCGATGCGAAAGCCAATTTTTTCCGTCTCTTCATTGAGAATCACAACCTGCAAGGTATAATGGCCCCCGATCGATTTGACATCGGCGATTCCAGAGGTGCTGATGGCGGCGATGAGTTGCGCTGTGAGCATTCCATCTGCATCTTCGTCCACGAAAGGGACCGAGAGGGTGGGGCGATCTCCACCGACGAAATTGGGAGTCCAATGATAAGAGCAGCCGCTAAGGAGAATGAGGAGGAGGAGAATCGAGCATGCCAAGTTTTTCCACCGCTTCGACAGCAGCTTCTGTCTTTGGATATTTTGCGATTACTTTTTTGTAGTAGATGAGAGAAGCGGGAATTTTTTTTGTTTTTTCGAAAAAATAGCCCGTATCGAAGAGGTTGCGCGCAAAGATCTCTTGCATGTCGGAATAGATTTTTTCTCCCTCTTTGAGTCTCCCTTCTCTTGGGAAAGCGAGTCTAAATTTGCGCAGGTTGACCTCCGCCATATCGAGGATATCGGGATCGAGATTTTTCCCCTGACACTGCATCCAAAAAATCTTTTCTTTTTCTAAAAAAGCCTCAGCAGCAAGCTCATTTTTAGGAAATCTTCGAATCAACAAATCGAGAGTCTCAATACTCGGTTTAAAATCTTCGAAAAGGGCCTGAACGCGCGCTTTTGCCAAAAGCGATTTTGTCGCAAAATCGGAGTGGGGCATTGCGGCAATCACCTCATCAAAAATGGGAATCGAGTCCTCTTTTGCATCGACCCAAGCAGGCATTTTTGGGGAACTGAAGAGCCTCTTTTTTGTCCCACTTGCAAAGTGTTCGGCAATATTGAATTTATACTCAATTGCCTCTTCAAAATGCTTCGGGGAGCGGACGTGATTCAAATAGGCGGTAAAACACTCATTTGCCTCTTCGAGCAAATTCAGCCGGTAGTAGGCCTCTCCCAGGATGTAAGAAATTTCTTGAGCAAAGGGGGTGGTCGGGAAGTTGTAGGAGATGATATTCGCACAGTCGATGACAGCCCACCAATTGCCCTCGGCAAGCGCTTTTTGCATAGAGCTGTGAACTTCCTGAACTGAGGGGCCCTCATCCCAAATCAACTCCCTTTCCTCAAGGGCCGCAAGGAGAGAGACAGACGCCAGAAGGCCAAAAAACAACCTTTTCATAGGAGATGAAGGATAAATTATTTTCCCTATTCACGTCAATAATCTAAAGCACTTCTAGAGTAGGGCCCCATTTTTCACTAAGGGTTTTGAGTGGATCTTCAAATGCCTTGCCTGCCTTGACGCCCCAATCAGCGTCGATAAAAATGGTGGCGACCCGTTTTTTCCCGGTGTGGAAATGGAGCTCTAGCGGAGATTTTCCGGGGTGTGAGCGGAAGAGTTCTTTGAGCGCGAGGATTTGGCTAAAGCGGATCTGATCTATATCGATGAGGAGATCCATTTTCCGCACCTCTTCTTTTTCCTCTTTTGGGATCTTTTCTTTAGACCCATTTTTCCATTTTGGTTCGGACGATTTGTTGCTGGCGGCTTTGAGCCGATCGTAGGCTATTTCGCATGCTTTAAGGCGCTCTTCATCGACCAAGGTGAGATCGTCGAGATAGCGGCAAGAGAGTTGCACGGCCCCCTCTTTTCTCTCCATTTGCAAAATCCCGTAGAGGAGCTGATTTTCGCGAAGGAGCATCCCTTTTTCCTCGAACATCTCAGACCAGATGGGGAGTTCAAAGCGATCTCCTCCCCCGCTGATAGTGAGGATGGCAAATTTCTTCTGATTTTTGCTCGATACTTTCACCTGCACCGTCTCGACGACAAAGGCAGCCCGGAAGAGACTCCCATCTGGGAGAGAGTCGATCTCGGCGAGCGGCACGCAAGAGAGGCGTTTGAGGACGCTCTTGTAAGAGTCCATCGGGTGGCCTGTCAAGTAGAAGCCGAGGAGCTCTTTTTCTCTTTGAAAGAGGCTTGCATTTGGCGATTGGTTGACAGTGGGGGGAGGTTTTGCGAAGGGTTTTTGGGGCTCTTCGATGAGGGAAAAGAGGTTTAAGACGCCGAGGGACTCTTCTTTTTGATCGCGCGAGGCTTTTTCGTACATCGTCTCGACGCTTTCGCGCATGGCATCGCGCGACCAAGAGGTGAAGTCGAATGAGCCTGCTTCGATGAGGAGTTCGATCTGTTTTTTTCCAATTCTTGTTTTATCGACTCTTTGGATGAAGTCGTAAAGGCTTTGAAAGGAGCCATTTTTCTCTCTTTCTTCTAAGATCGCCTCGACCACCCCCTCTCCGACTCCTTTGATGCCGGCCATGGCGAAGCGAATCCCATCATTGGACGCGGCGAATTCGCTCGATGCCTGGTTGATATCTGGGGGCAGAACATCGATTTGCATTGTTTTGGCCTCGCCGATGAATTTGGCCAATTTAGTGGTATCGTGCTGATCTGAGGTCATTAAAGCGGCCATCCACTCTTTGGGGAAGTTGGCTTTAAAATAGGCAGTTGCGTAGGAGAGATAGGCGTAAGCTGCGGCGTGAGACTTATTGAAGCCGTAAGAGGCAAATTTTTCGATTTTGTCGAAAATTTTGATTGCGAGGTCGGCATTGATCCCTTTGACGCCGCATCCGGTGACAAATTTTTCTCTTTGGCGCGTCATCTCTTCGCGATCTTTTTTCCCCATCGCGCGCCTCAGCACATCGCCCTCGCCGAGAGAATATCCGGCTAAAACGCTGGCGATTTGCATCACCTGTTCTTGGTAGACCATGACGCCGTATGTCTCTGACAAGATCTCTTTCATCAAGGGGTGATCGATTTCGATGGGTTCTTTGCCATGTTTGCGGTTGATGAAGGAGGGGATCATGTCCATGGGGCCTGGGCGATAGAGGGCGCCGACGGCGATGATCTCTTCGAATGTATCGATGTGGAGCTGTTTTGCAAGATCTTGCATTCCGCCCGATTCGAGCTGGAAGACGCCGAGGGTTTTTCCTTGGTTGAGAAGATCGAACGTCTTTTGGTCGTCGAGCGGCAAATTGCCCCAGTCGATTTTGCGATCGGTATTTTTCTCGACCATGCTTGCGCATTTTTGGAGAGAGGTGAGGGTTTTGAGTCCCAAAAAGTCGATTTTGAGCATGCCGACGCTTTCGACGGGTTTCATGGCAAATTGAGTCACCCACATTTCCGAATCTTTTGCCGTGCAAACGGGGATGTGGTCTGTGATGGGGCTTGCGGAGATGATGAGTCCTGCGGCGTGGGTGCTCGTATTGCGAATGGAGCCCTCTGCTTTTCTAGCCATTTCCAAAACGGCGCGCGCCTCGTCGTCACTCTCCATGAGGCGCGCCAATTCAGGGTCGATTTGAAAAGCTTTTTCCAAGGTCATATTGGGGTCTTCAGGGACGAGGCTTGCGATCTGATTGACTTTGGAAAGGGGGACGTTGAGGACGCGTCCTACGTCGCGGATGGCCATTTTTGCTTTCATGGTGCCGAAGGTGATGATTTGGGCGACGCGGGTTTTCCCATATTTTTCGACGACGTAGTCGATCACTTCTTGGCGTCGGTCCATACAGATGTCGACGTCGATATCGGGGTAGGAGCTCCTTTCTGGGTTAATGAAGCGCTCGAAGAAGAGGTGGAATCGGAGCGGTTCGATATCGGTGATGCCGATGAGATACGAGATGATCGAGCCGGCGGCGGAGCCTCTGCCGGGTCCCATGGGAATTTTTCGCTTTTTTGCCCAGTCGATGAAATCGTAGACGATGAGCATGTAATCGGACATCCCTTTTGAGGTGAGAATTTCGAATTCGTACTGGAAGCGTTTTTTCACGATTTCAAGGGGATTTTTCCCCGGAACTTTTGCCAATTTTTCTGGGCTGTAGCGAGTTTCGATCCCTTTTTGGCAAAGCTCGTAGAGAAAATCTTCCGCAGCTTTGAGCCGCTCTTTTTTTTGAAACTCTTTTCCTTGGAGCGCGGGGGGGATGAAAATGGGGTAGTGTTTTGTTTTAAAGTCGAGATCGCACTTGCATTTTTCGGCGATGATTTTTGTATTTTCGATCGCTTCTGGCAAATCGGAAAAGAGCTGGATCATCTGATCTTGCGATTTGAAATAAAACTCTCTACTGGGGGCCGTTTCGCGTTTGGGATTGGGCGCTTTATTTTTCGGATTGCCGGCCGAATCGCGCTCCCAAATTTCGGACACTTCGCCCGATTGGATGTTGAGGAGCACTTCGTGCGCGCGCCAATCCTCTTTTTCGATGTAATGTATGGCGTGAGTTGCGACGAGAGGAGCTCCCAATTCGCGAGAAAGGGCGATCACCTCCTCATTTTTCTTTTCCCCCGCTGCAAAAAAGTCCCGATATCTTTGCAAAAGCCACCCTTCCTGTGTCTCGAGATCACCTACGGGATATCGCTCCACTTTGAGGTAAAAATCGTCGCCAAAAAGTTCGAGATACCAGGGGGCATCTTTGACTTCGGAGGAGAGGCAAATGAGTCCTTCGCTGTGCTCTTTTAACACTTCCTTATCGATGCGGGGCTGGTAATAAAACCCTTCTAAAAAGCCGATGGAGGAGAGTTTGCAAAGGTTTTTATAACCGGCGCCATTTTTCGCGAGGAGGATGACCGAAGTTCCGTTGGGGACGCCGGGGGTCCGTTTTTTTTCGAGTCGCGAGTGGGGCGCCATCCAAATTTTGCAGCCGAAAATGGCTTTGATGCCCACCGATTTGCACGCTTTGTAAAAATCGATAGCACCGTAAAGATTGCCCTCATCTGTGAGCGCGAGGGCAGACATGCCAAATTCTTTCGCTTTGGAAGCAAGCGCGAGGACAGATGCAGTCGAATCGAGAATGGAGTACTGGGAGTGAACGTCGAGCGGAATGTACATACTTCAGAAGTATACAATCCGAGATATTTTTTTGCCTCAAAGGAAACGATGCACTAGTTCGGTATAGGAACTTTGACAGTTTCTTGGAGAGTTGCTAATAGGAATTTTGGGTTGACCCCCAAATATTATTAACCCGCTAGGCAAAAATGAGACAAAGTGCGCTAGCGAGGCAAAGCCAGATTGAAGCAGAGCGCTCCGAAGGAGGAGCTCATGGTAAAACCATGGGCGACGATGGAGGCTGCGGAATCGAGAAAAAGGTCCGGGGCGACCTTTTTCTCGCGGAGCAGATGAGCGAAGCGAATCGGCCCCGAAGGGGAATATGGCAAAGCCGCAGCAAGCAATTTGTCTCATTTTTGCCTAGCGGGTTAATATGCACTCCAAATCAAAGGCCCATCTTAAAAAGGCACTCGCGATCGTTTTTGCAGCTCTTTTTCTCTCGACCGGAATCTACAACCAACTAAATGTCAGGGAATTCCTCCTTCTCTCAAGCCTCTTAAGCGATTCAGCTAAGCATCTTTTAGGCCAAGTTTTTACCTATTCTCCTTCTCCAAAAGAATCTTTTTTAAAGAATATCCCTCCCTCTCAGATCTCCTGGCATCAAAACCGGAGGCTTCTTTCAGAAGTCCCCATAAGCTCTTCAAAAGACAAAGAGCTTCTTCTTTTTCTAGAGAAGAGGTGGCTTGCGAAGGCCAACGGTTTTTTTACACAAGAGGTCGATTGGCTCTGTCCAATCTTTGGATTTGCTATCCAAGTGCACCCTGAGACGACGAGTTCTTATGCAAGAGATCCTGCGAGCAAGCCTTCGCTCACCTATAACAGCCGGGTCATGGCCTGGAAAAAAGAGCTTTTTCATCCCCCTCATTTCCCATTGATTTTGACCCGCCCTTTCGATGTGAGTGGGTATCTCCCCAATTACCACGCAATTCAAGCAATAGACGCTCTCGAAGGGGCTCAAATCGATGATAAAGTACTTTTCGATGTAACAGCTCTTTTTAAAAATGCAAATAGCCAGAAAGCCTGGCTCGAAATATGGCAAAATTTTCAAAAAGCTGTTCTTGACTTTAAGATCGACCCGAATCAAATCCTCTTCATTGAGAGGGTAAAAGAGAATGATCTCGGAGGACTCCGGATCCTCCCTTTCGACAATCAGCCAGATGTAAAGATCGAAGAGAACAAGAATTTTCTATTAAATTGGATCTCCACTTTCGGCCTGACAGCTACGCAAGTGGAATTAGATCGCATTCCTATTGCACCGAGTTTGATTTTCCAAACTCAGGTTTCTCCAACCTCTGTAGACAGAAAGAATTTTCTCGATTCGTTACACTCATTAGAAAATCGAAGTTTGGGCCATCCTCAAAAAGATCTCATGTTCCAAGGAGTACTTAGAGCTCTCTTGGGTTTTTTTGACACTTTAAGCGAAGAGGAGTGGCAGTCAAAAATCATCTCTCTCGCGCACTCGAAGCTAATCGACCTTTGCTTCTCAAAAGTGCAAGAGGAGCTCGAACTCTTGTTCCACGAAGATCCAAAAATCCCTTTTTTTAATACTGTTTGCCATTTAGAGCAAATTCATTCTCATCTGACAACTCTTTTAGAGATTTTCAAGCCATTTAAGCCTTCGGACTTTCCTTCCATTTACAAAGACTCTTTAGGTTTTTTACCCGATCCCCTTATGTCTTTGAGCACATTCGCCGTCCACTCTTCTGGGATGACGAGTTTGGCGGGGATTTTAAAAGTCGGTGAAAAAGCTTTTGGACAACCCCTTCGCGTTCTCTATGGAGAAAACACCTATTTTGAAGCAATCGACGCTTTAGCAGAGACTTCCATTGCTTTGAAGAGCGCTCAAGCCACAGCTAAAGATTGGGAAGAGGCTGATCTTCTCTTAGCGCAATTCAACCCGGTATTAAAGAGGGGAAGCGGCTGTACTGTCCAGCTATATACGATAGAAAAAGTTGAAGAAGCTCTTCATAAGGCGTTTGGTTCCTCAAGAAAAAAGCCCTTAATTTTGGCATTAGATTGTACTTTGGATACAATCCACTCCCCCAACGTCGCCCATCTTTTAGAGGAGTTCCAATCAAAAATCCTCCAGGGAGATCTTGCTGTCATCTGTTACCGAAGCGGGCTTAAATTCGATCTTTTGGGTATGGACAATTTTGCAGGCGCTCCTTTCTATATGATCCACAGCCAAAGTCCCCATTGGACTTTCTTAGATTCTCTTACAAAAGATCCAGCTCTTCAGGCAGATCTTTTAAGCCTCAATTGGTTCTGCCTTGCCTATCAATACTTAGCACCTCTTCTCGATCAATATCGGGAACAAATCTTTGAAAATACAAGGGTCCTCTTAAAAAGAATCCCTCCCTCTCTCTTGTCCTCTCATCGATACCAGGTCATCCCCTTTGAAGAGGGTTTGAATCCTGGGTTCATCGATATCAAGATCAGAGGCCCCCTTCACAAAATAAGAGCCAGCGCTCTTGTTGGAGGAAGCCTCTACTTGAGATGCATGGAGGCGAAGCATCCGATTTTTTATCGAAGGAGCATCGGATTTTTCCATCCCAATTTTGGCATTCTTTTTGACGATACCTATTCGACTCTCCGTTTGACCATCGGCCTCGATCCATCTCAAATCGATGTGTTAACCAAATGCTTTGAAGAAATCGATGCGCTTAACCTGTAAGAGACTACTCCCGGAAATGGATGAAGGCACTGGGGAATTGACAAAATATAGTGGATATTATACTATCCATTATATATGAAAAAACGATATAGTGGATACTATGGGATCCTTTAATTTGCATACTCCGCACGAGGTTTTGCTTCAAATAGCTGTACGAGCCAAAGAAAAAAGGCTTTTTCTGAATCTATCTCAGAAGTCGCTTTCCGACCGTTCTGGGGTGAGTTTTGGGGTGATTAAAAAATTCGAACAGACCGGGAAAATCTCTTTGGAGTCCCTTCTGAAATTAGCTTTTGTATTAGAGGCACTCAATGAATTTGCAAACCTGTTTAGCCCAAAACCACTAGAATCGTATTCATCTTTGGATCAACTGCTTAAGCAGAAGCCGAGAAGAAGAGGCAGAAAATGAACGATTTTACCCAATCGCTGTTTGTCGATTATTGTTCCACTCAGCCGCTTGTAATGGGACGATTGGCCTATATGAATCGGAGAATCGCGTTTGAATATACGCCTGAATTTCTGGAACTTGGGTTGGAGCTTTCTCCCTTCAAATTGCCGCTTAAGCCTGGAGTGCAGTTTTCAACGGATATGGTATTTGAAGGGCTATTTGGGGTATTTAATGACAGCTTGCCTGATGGTTGGGGGCGGCTCTTGTTAGATCGCAAACTGAAGAATCAAGGGATCTTCCCCAACAATTTAACCCCTCTGGATCGATTGAGATACGTAGGAACCCATGGGATGGGCGCTTTGCAATATCGGCCTGCATTTCCGTTTGCTTCCATGGGACAAAAAGGGATCGTATTGGATCAATTAGCGCAAGAATGTACTCAATTTGAGGCAAAAGAAGAAGAGCAATTTCTTGATGAGCTGATTCGATTGAACGGTTCTTCTGCTGGCGCACGGCCCAAAATCTTGGTAAGCTTAGATCCCAAAACCAAATTGATTCGGGCAACGGACAATCATCGCAATCACAAAACGACCGATTGGATCATCAAATTTCGCTCTTTCGTAGATCCACGAGATATGGGTTCTATCGAATACGCATACCATTTGATGGCTATTGTAGCAGGTGTAATTGTTCCAGAAGCGCGTCTTTTTAAATCGAAATTATGTTCAGGTTATTTCGGAGTCAAACGATTTGATCGCAATGAAAAAATCTTCCTTCATTCGCATACTTTAAGTGGACTTTTGCACGCAGATCACCGCATGCCAAGTCTCGATTATGAAGCTGTCATGAAAGCTACGGCCATCCTCACAAAGAACATAGCAGAACAAAAAAAGCAATTTCGCCATATTGCGTTTAATGTTTTTGCCCACAATCGAGATGATCATGCCAAAAACTTTTCTTTTTTGATGGATGAAAATGGAATTTGGGGTGTATCACCTGCATATGATTTAACATTTTCTGCGGGTCCTGGAGGAGAGCATTGTACCACACTCATGGGAAATGGCCGATCTCCAGGAAAAGCTGATCTCTTAAAATTAGCTGCTGTGTCAGGCATAGATCATCGAGAAGCACTCGATATTCTCGAGCAAGTCAAAGAGGCAGTTTCTCAGTGGAAACAATTTGCTCAAGAAGCAGGTGTGAGCAAATCCTCAATGCAGCTGATCCAAAAAAGCTTAATGAAATCAGCGCCTTATTAACCCGGCATGCAAATAGGTGACAACTAGCTTGCTGCGGCTTCATCATATCAATCCTCCTCGGGGGCCAATAGTTTTACTATTGACCCCGCTCGGTCGGACCGCTGCCGCTTTGATCTGACTTTCACACCCCTTCCGACGAAGCGTCGTTGAGGACCCCGTGTTGCCTCGCTGGCGCTATTTGTCACCTATTTGCATGCCGGGTTAATAACTCGACTTTGCAACTTTTTAGGGCCGCCTGCCCCGTCTATTTGTCCTCGGACGTTCGACCAAGGTCGAACTGGGAGATTATTTAAAACAGGAAGGGGTTTTTAACCCCTTCCTGCTCTAAATAACTCCCCCGAGGACAAATATCTCGGGGCCTTCGGCCCTAAAAAGTTGCAAAGTCGAGCTTAAATAGACCAAACAGGCTGCATGCGAGCGTTGTACAACAAATATAATTAAGCAGCGACCTCTTTTGGGTTGGCTTTGATCGACCAGAGGGGGAGCATGATGAACACGCCCAAGAGGCCGCAAAAGAAAAGGGTCATTAGGTAGACGTCCCAGCCCCATTTTTGAGTGATTGCGCCGAGGGGGCCTCCTGCAACAGCGGCTCCGAGGTAGGCGAAGCAGCCGACGAAACCGGTGGCGGTGGCAGTGGCATTTTTGTGGGAGAGTTCAGCGGCGGCAATGCCGATGAGCATTTGGGGGCCGAAAATGAAAAAGCCAAAGAGGAAAATGAACATCGAATCGACCCAGACGGAGGCAGTTGGAAATGATTTGAACGCAAAAATGACAACTAAAACAGCTGCAGTGAAGAGGATATTGATCGGGTTTCTTTTTCCTTTGAAGACGACATCGGAGGCCCAACCGGCGGCGAGGCTTCCTGCGAGTCCTCCCCATTCGAACCAGAAAAGGCACAAACCGGCCTGTTTCAAAGTATAGTTTTTCACTTCGATGAGGTAGACCATGCTCCAGTCGTTGACGGCGGTGCGAATGATGTAGACGAGAAAATAGGCGACAGCGAGCACCCAGATGTATTTATTTTTGATGACGTAATCGAGAAGAAGTTCTTTAGTCGACAAGACGCTCTTTTCTTTTGCTTTGGAGTTATTGGAAAGGTCGTTTTTGAACTTTTCAATTGGGGGGAGGCCTAGAGACTGGGGGGTATCTCTGAGGCGATTCATGATAAAGAAGCCGGCGGCGATGCAGATCAAACCGGGGATATACATACTGAAGCGCCAGCCGAGGTATTCTGCGCAGGCTGCGACGATGAGGGGGATGAGAGACCCGCCAATGTTATGGGAGGTGTTCCAAAGACTCCACCATCTTCCTCTTTCGGACTGGGAGTACCAGTGGGTGAGCAATTTCGCACAACCGGGCCAGCCCCAGCCTTGGAAGACGCCGTTGAGGCCCCAGAAAACGGCAAAGGCCCAAAAGAGGGAAGACATCCCGAAAAAGCAATTGAAAATGCCGGTGAGGATCAATCCGATCGACATGAAGTAGCGGGGGTTGGAGCGATCTCCCAAAATGCCGCTCAAAAATTTACTTGCGCCGTAAGTGACGTAGAGGATGCTGCCGAGCAAGCCGAGCTCAAATTTTCCGAGGCCGAGCTCGCTTTGCATGACGGGCATGGCGTAGGTGAAGCTCTTTCTAGTGAAGTAGAAAAACGCGTAACCGATCCACATGGAGTAGAAGGTGCGGATGCGCCAGTACTGATAATTTTTCTTAACGAGCTCCGGATCTTGGATCTCATCCACGGGAGGGACCGGCCGAAAGACATTCAAAATGGACACGAGAGTACTCCTACCTTCTAGAACTTCTACAAAACGAGCAAGGTTAAACGAGGTGAAACGCTTCTGTCAACAAAAAGTCATTTCATTTAGTATGCAAAATGATGGGTTCCTATACCGCTCGTGATTCAAGAATCGGTTCTGGCTGCGTCGGACAGCCGCTCAATTTAAGACCCGCCTGCATCGCCCAACCCTTCAGGTTGGGCTGCTTCGGCGTCAGCTGTGCCTGGCTTAAATTGAGGGCGCCTCCTTGCCATTTCCCAATTCTTGAATCACTCTCGGTATATCAAAATCCGATTGGAGGCGTCCCCGATCCATATGAGGGGTATAAGCCGGAAAGAGCTGGAGAAGGGGGCAAGGGGGGAGAACCTCCCGACGACGAACCTCCGAGAAAAAAAGGGGCTCTTTTGGCCTATTTTCTCAGGGTTTTGCAAAAAAAACTTGGTCGGCTTTTGGAGCTATTTGCAAATAGGCCAGTTCAAAAGCAAGAGAAGAGCCAAACTTTGGGTGAACTGAAGGGGTATTTGGAGGTTTTGGAAAAAGAGGATCGGAGCCAAGACGTAGATTTTTTGAACGATCTTTCCAAGTGTTGGAATCGGGCCATTGAAGAGAGTGTTGAGTGGGGGGAAAAGAGGGCGCTCCTCTTTCAAATTTTGGCAAAAAAAATCCTTCACTATCCAGAAGATGAGCCGCACACATTTGGCTATTATCTGACTGAATATGCGGGGCAAAAGTGGGTCCCGTTTCCCTACATGGAACTGGTGCAAAAAATCCATTTGGAACATGAGAAAAACCCCTCGGGTAGCGCTCTCCTAGAGTGGGTGCGCCTATTAGATGACTGCATTCGGTCCTAAAGGACTCTTAACGAATCTAGTTGCAAGAGACCATTCAAGTTTTGTATAGTGAATGGCCATGCAATATCAGCTTCCTAAAGGCACTTATGATTTACTCCCCCTGGGCTCGAAAGAGGAGTGGCAGGGGACAGACCTGTGGCAATACGTTGAAGGGATTGTGCGCAAGGTTGCATCTGACTATGGATATCGGGAGATTCGGACGCCGATTTACGAGATGACGGCGCTGTTTGATCGTGGTGTTGGCGAGACTTCTGACATTGTGACGAAGGAGATGTTTACCTTTGAGGACAAAGGAGGCCGTTCGGTTACGTTGCGCCCTGAGGGGACGGCTGTGGTGATACGCTCATTCATTGAGAATCAGCTGGAGCAAAAGGGGGCTGTGCACAAGTTTTTTTATATAGGTCCGATGTTTCGCTATGAGAGGCCCCAATCGGGAAGATATCGTCAGCATCAGCAATTTGGGGTGGAGGCGATTGGGAATGGGAGTGCGGAGCAAGATGCGGAGGTCATCGATCTTTTATGTGAATTTTATCGAAGACTTGGGCTTAAAAACCTAAAAGTGCTCGTCAACACGGTGGGCGATCTTGAGACGCGCGAGGCATTTAAGGGGGCGTTGCGAAGTTATTTATCGACCTATCTTCGGGAGCTTTCTGAGGAGAGCCGGATCCGTTTTGAGAAAAACCCTTTGCGAATTCTCGATTCGAAGGATCCTAGAGATCGGGAGATTGTGGGAGGCGCCCCTTCGATTTTGGATTATTTGACGCCGAATGCGAAGGCCCATTTCGACACTCTTTGCGCCGCTTTAAAGATGATGAAAGTGCCGTATACGATTGATGATAAGATTGTCCGTGGGCTCGATTATTATCATATGACTGTATTTGAAATTCTCTCTGGGGAATTGGGAGCACAAAATACGATTGGAGGGGGGGGCAGGTATGACGGGCTGATTGGGGCATTGGGAGGGCCTGATCTTCCGGGCGTTGGATTTGGGACAGGTTTTGAGAGGGTGATTCAGGCGATGTTAGGGCAAAAGGTCCCTTTGCCGAAGGGGCGCAGGCCGCTCGTGTATTTTATTCCGATGGGAGAAGAGGCGAGGGAAACCTGTTTAAGACTTGCGACGGAGTGTCGCCATCATGGGATTGGTGCTGACATTGAGTTGAGCGCGAAGAAAATGCAAGCAGCGATGCAGAATGCGATTCGGGTGGAGGCAAAGTTTGCGGTGATCATTGGGACGAATGAGTTAGAGCAAAAATTGGTTCAGTTGAAGGATTTGCAAACAAGGGAACAGCGGGAGGTCCGATTTGAGGATCTTTTGAAGGAGTTGAGTCATGTTTAAGATATTTTTGATTGTGTTGCCACTGATTCTTATGGGAGATGAAAAGTACAGTGTGAGTGAGGTGTCAGAGGCAATTGGGCATCTGATTGGGAAAAACTTGGAAACTTTGGGGCTTGAATTTGATCTCGACGCAGTTGTGAGGGGGCTCCAGGAAGAGTCGGAAGGGAAAAGTTCTCCTTTGAATGAAGAGGAGTGTGTCCAGGCCATTGCGATTTTGCAAGAGGAGAAGATGGAGGCGGCAGTTGCGCAAGAATTAGAGGAGGCCGATGCCATTTCGAATGGAGACCAAATAAGAAACGATGAAGATCATCCTTTTCCAGCCGCAGATTCCGCAAAACGCGGGTAATATCGTCCGCACCTGTTCTGTGACTGGCACAGAACTTATTCTCGTCCATCCTTTAGGGTTTAGCACAAGCAGTCGTCATCTCAAACGGGCGGGGCTCGATTATTGGGAGGGGGTGAAAGTGGAAGAGATTGACGACTTAGACGCCTATTTGAAGGACTGCGGAGCACCTTTTTTCTTTTTTTCAAGCAAGGCGAGCCAAAGTTACACGGCGGCCTCTTTCACAGCGGAGAGTCTTCTCATTTTTGGGTCAGAAACTGCGGGGCTTCCGGCCCGCTATTTTGAGAGGTGGCCCGAGAAATTTTTTAAGATTCCGATGAAGGAGAGGGCCCGGTGTTTAAACCTTGCGACGAGTGCGGGGGTTGTCCTTTTCGAAGCTTTGAGACAAACGGTTATTCCTTAGAAAAGAGCGATAAGAAGAAGGAGATGACAGAGCTGACGAGCAGGGAGGAGGTGACGGGGAAATAGACGGTGAGTTTCCCTTTTGTGATGATCATATCGCCTGGCAATTTGCCAAACCACTCTTCGACCCACCAGGGAAATTTTACGCCAGCGTGGATCGCAAAGCTCATGGCGACGACGAGGAAAATAGTAAGTCCTAAAACCCTAATCACATTGCCGAATTGATAAATTCTTTGACTGCGTCAGCGCTTCTCAAGCCGATGAGCCTTCCGACCTCTTTGCCCTCTTTGAAAAGGATCATTGTTGGGACGGAGGTGATTTGGAATTGAGCGGCAGTCCTTTGTTCATTATCGATGTCAATTTTACCGATGACGGCTCTACCCTGAACATCTTTTGCGACCTGTTCGAGGACGGGGGCCAGAGTTCTGCAGGGGCCACACCAATTTGCGTGGAAATCGACAAGGACAATCCCCTTTTTAATTTGGGTTTGGAACTCATTATCACTAAAATGTTTAATAAAATCGGCCACAACACACCTCTCAAATTTCTATTCTTCTAGTGTACAGGGATAAGATTTTTTTTCCAAATGACAAAGAATCGGCGATGAATTTATAATGGCGGCATTTTGCGGCCATGGCGAAACTGGCAGACGCGCTAGATTCAGGTTCTAGTCGGGGCAACCCGGTGAAGGTTCAACTCCTTTTGGCCGCATGAATGGGGCCCCCGAAAACGCATCGTTTTTGGGGCAAGGTGTTGGTTCAACTCCAATTGGGCCGCATGAATGGGGTCCCCGAAAACGCACCGTTTTTGGGGCGAGGTGTTGGTTCGACTGTTTCTCTAAGGAGGCGTCCCCCTCGCTCCATTTTCCACCCAATTTTTAAGGGCCCGGATCGCCCGTTCAGACTCTTCTAAAATCTGTGTTTGGGCGGCTCTTTTTTCCATCCCTTCACCTGCTTGGATCGGGGATCCGAAAGCGACGACGATTTTGCCGAATAATTTTGGGAATTTTCTTGTTTTCGGCCATGCTTCAAAAGTGCCTTGGATGTATGCGGGGATGATGGGGCATTCGGCCTTTTGAGCGAGGAGTGAAAGGCCTCTTTGAAAGGGGAGCATATCTCCTGTTTCTGAGCGTTGTCCTTCTGGGAAAAGGATCAATTTATTCCCTTTTTGTAAAAGATCGATCATCATTCGAAAAACGACGGCATCAGAACTCCCTCTTGCGACGGGGTGAGCATTGAGTATCTTGATGAAGGAGCCAAAAAGGGGGATTTTGAAGAGCGAACCCTTAGCGAGAAAATGGACTTCTTCAGGGCATGAAATGGAGAGCACTTGCGGGTCGTAGAGTGAGACGTGATTGGAGGCGATGAGAGCGGAACCTGGTGAAAAGTGTTCTAATCCATAGATCTTCAAGCGAAAGCACATCTTAAAGAAACAGCGGGCGATCCAATAGACAATTTTGTAGGGCAGTTTCATCTTTGGATACTGTTTTTGAGGACACATAGAGATAATTTTTTCGATCACCTGCTCTATAGTGAGTTTTGAAGTGTCGATCAAGGTAGCATCTTGTGCTTTTTTGAGCGGAGATACGGTTCTTGTTGAGTCGGCATGATCCCTCTCTTCGATCTCTTTGAGAATCTCATCAAAACTGACATGGAGATCGGGGAATTTGTGAATCAATTCCCGGTAGCGCCTTTCAGCTCTAATTTTCGCATTGGCAGTGAGAAAGATCTTAACTGCCGCATCGGGAAAGACAACAGTGCCCATATCTCTCCCCTCAAAAACAGCGTTCGTTTTCTTTCCAAAATCTCTTTGGATTTTCACCATCGCCTCTCGCACTGTCGGATAGACGGCAATTTGGGAAGCTGCCCAAGAGATCGGCTGCGTCCGAATCTGGCGGCTAATATTCTTCCCGCGAACAAAATAGTGCCTTTCTCCCCCTTCCGATCGGATTTCAAAGGCAAATTCTGGAAGGAGCTCTTCTATTTTCTTCAGATCTTTGGGATCGACATTTTCATGGAGAATAAACCAAGCCAAAGAGCGATACATCGCCCCCGTGTCAAAAAAAGTATATCCCAACTTTTTGGCAATCCCCTTCGCAACAGTGGATTTTCCAGTACCTGACGGACCATCAATTGTAATTATCATAATATGAAATATAAATAAGTATAAATAATAGGTATATTAAATAAGACTGAATCTACTGCATCGAGAATGCCGCCGAGACCGGGGACACTATTGCTATCTTTTTTATTGGCATCCCGTTTCAGAAGCGATTCAGAAAGATCTCCGAACTGCCCTACAATTCCCAAAAGGAGTCCCAAAAAAAGCCAGTCATAGGTCTTGGGATCGCCGCTCAAGGCAAAAAGAGCAAAACTGGCAATCATAGCGCACAAGAGGCCAAAAATGGCCCCTTCGATCGTCTTTTTCGGGCTAATATTGGGGGCAAGTTTCCGTTTTCCCCAAAGATTTCCGGCAAAATAGGCCCCTATATCTGCCATTTTCGTCACTACGATCAGATAGGTGAACCACCATCTTCCATCTCCCTTATCGGAGTAGAGGATCGCCAAGATCATTCCCATGGGGACCGCAATGTATAAGAGGCCAAATGAGGAGACGGCCAAGTCGACAATAGCTCCCTCTTTTTCCTTGAAGTGGAGGGCAAAAAGGATGAGCATCGCCACTAAAAATACAATGATCGGCCAGCCTTTAAATGGGGTAAATTGCGGGCTGAGAAAAAAGGCGATTCCTTGAGCTACCGACAGAACAATCAGAGCGGGAAAGATCATCCGCCCCCCCTTCGCCTTGACAAATTGCCCATATTCCCAAATGGCGATCGCCGTAACAAGGGCGACAACAAAAGCGACGACAAATTTAAAATAAGAGCCAAAAGCAAATAAAATTAAAAAGGCGAGAAGGACAATTGCAATGCTCGAAGAGACAATTCTTCTCAAAAGATCTGACATACTAATTCCCCAGCCTCCTAGATCGCACCTGAAAAATCTCCACTGCTTTTAAAAGCTCTTTCGATGAGAAATCAGGCCACAACACTTCTGTACTAAAGAATTCGGCATAAGAAATTTGCCATAAAAGGAAATTGCTCACACGCATCTCTCCACTCGTCCGGATTAATAAGTCGGGATCTCCGTAGCGAAAAGTGTCCAAATGTCTCGCTATACACTCTTCTGTAATCTGATGAGAATCCATTTTCTCTTCAAGGATTTTCACAACAGCGCGGCGGATCTCATCCCTTCCTCCATAATTCAAAGCGAGGAGTAGATTGATTTTTTCACAATGTTCCGTCGCTTTTTTTGTCTGATAAAATGCATTCAAAACCCGCTCTGGGAACCGATTCAAATCGCCAATTGCATCGAGGTGAACCCCATCGCGCACCATCATTTCCCTTTTTCTCATCAAGTAGAGTTCGAAAATATTCATCAAATCTTCCACTTCACTTTCCGATCTTCCCCAATTTTCAGTGGAAAAGGCGTAGACAGTCAGAGTCTTAACACCCAATTCAGAGGCTGCTTTGACCACATCTGTGAGGGTCTCAGCCCCTTCCCAATGCCCCATGATTGGGGGCAATCCCCTCTGCTTTGCCCACCGGCGATTCCCATCCATGATGATCGCAATGTGTTTGGGGATATTGAGAAGATCGATTTTCGAAAGCTCTTCCGCTGAATAAATGGCAGAGGCAGTTGCCTCTGTGGAAGTAAGGGCCAAATCAAGTGTATGGGCACTCATTGCATCACTCATTAAAAAAGCGGTCCAACCATAATGTTTTTTCCCTTTCGGGCCCGTGGGATAGAATGGAAACAGGGATCCCGCAAAGCTCTTCTATTCTCCGAATATAGGCCCTCGCATTGTGAGGCAAATCGTCATATACTTGCACGTCAGAAGTTTTCTTTTTCCAACCGGGGTGGATCTCATAAATCGGCTTTGCCCGCGCAAATGCATCGATCGAGACGGGAAAGGTCTTGCACCCTTTGTAGCCGGTGCAAATCCGGATCTCATCGAGAGCATCTAAAATATCGAGTTTTGTCAAAGCGAGCGAATCGGCGCCGTTCAAACAGACCGTATGGCGCACCATAAACGCATCAAACCATCCGATGCGCCTTTTGCGCCCGGTTGTTGTCCCCACCTCTCTAGAAGCGAGATGGTCGGGAAAACGGGCGAGCTCCTCTGCGGACAATTCTGTTGGCAAAGGACCATTGCCGACCCGCGTCGTATACGCTTTGACCACGCCGAGAACGCAATCGATCTTCGATGGACCCATGCCTACCCCGGCCGGGATCCCCCCAGACAATGTGCAAGAAGAGGTGACAAAAGGATAGGTGCCAAAGGTGATATCGAGAAGAGCTCCTTGTGCTCCTTCATAGAGAATTTTTTCTCCATTGAGACTCGCCTCATAAAGAAGCTCTTCCACGGGCGCCCCAAAAGGGGCGAGCTCTTTTGCATATTTTACATAGGATTCAAAGATAGGCTCCCAATCAAGGGGTGGGTGATTGTACAATTTTTCGAGCTCCCGATTTTTCAAGTGGACGTTATTTTGAAGCTTCATTTGAAATGAGCTCTCGTCGAGAAGATCTCCCAAGCGGATCCCACACCGATTGACCTTATCTACATAGCAAGGGCCGATCCCCTTACCGGTGGTCCCAACAGCTGATCCCCCTTTTTGTTTTTCTGAGAGCTGATCCAAAAGTTGGTGATAAGGGAAGACGATATGGGCGTAAAGCGAAATGTAAAGCCGCTTTACATTTGGGACTCCCCGTTTTTTAAGCTCTTCAATTTCAGATAATAACGAGGCGGGATCGAGCACCGTGCCGCCACCGATATAGCATTTTGTGTGGGGGTAGAGGATTCCTGAGGGGACGAGATGGAAACGGAATTCTTTGTTTGATGCTACAATGGTATGGCCGGCGTTATTGCCACCCTGAGCTCTTGCGATATGGCCTGCGTTTTCTGAGAGGAGATCGACGATCTTCCCTTTTCCCTCATCGCCCCACTGCATACCGATGATGACAACGGAGCGTCTCGTTTTGGACATAGAATCCTTTTAATTGGATGATCATAGCGCAAAAAGGGTAAATTGGAAAAGAGGCTTTTGTCTGATTGACAAAAGAATTTTTTATTGTTATGGCTACACACATGAAGAAATACTTCTTTTGGATTGCGGCTATTTGCTTTTCATTGAGTGGGGAAGAATCTGAAATTGCCAAGACATCGTTTCCGATTCGCCTGACTCCGGAGGAGGAGGAAGAGCAATATCGCGAGCCGCAAGCTCCTGAAGAGCGCTCCTCTTGTCGCTCCTGCGCTCCAGTGCAAACGACCCCTTGTTGTCCCCCTCCTTGTTGCAAACCGCCGAGTCTCAATTGTCCGCCTGTAACGCCCCGATGTGATCCTTGCGATTGCATCATCGACTATTACAATCCGCTCGTGTTCAACGGGTGGGATCTCTCTGCGGAAATTCTCATTTGGACCGTGCAGCAAAAATCATCCACCTTTGTTTTGACGCCGGACAATATCCATCAGCCCTTTCCTGCGTCGGATCAATCCATTGCCGACTCGCTTGGAAAATACAAATCGGCAAAATTTCATTGGAGGCCGGGATTCCGAGTGAGTCTCGGCTACACTTTTGAAAGGGATGCTTGGGATTTTTTGGGTCAATACACCTTTTATGGCACATCTGGGAACGATACAGCGACAAGGCCAAGCGCGCCCACCTTGTATCTCGAGCCTACGAGCCGAGCGATAGAACCGAGCGCAGATGGGCTCAATGAAATCAAGAGCAGGACCCATTTTTCCTATCAAGTGGCAGAGCTTTTTCTTTCGAGGAGATTTTTACCGGGCTGTCAGATCCTCTTGAATTTTTTTGCAGGCCCCACGGGGGCATGGATTTCGGAAAAGTGGAAGGTGACGGCGGTGGATTCTAACGTGCAGACGAAGACCTGGAACCGATGGATTTTTTCAGGGGGTGGGATGCGAGGGGGGCTTGATGCAAACTGGCACTTTGGGAGCGGTTTTTCCTTTTTCAATAAATTATCCTTTGCGACGCTTGTTGGATCCTATGAGAATCGAAAAAAATGTCAGGTGACTGGGGGGGCAAGCACCCTTCTTCTCCCTTATATTTGGGATACGAAGGAAGAAGAGACTTGGGTTGTTCCAACGACCCAGATGGAATTTGGCCTAAATTGGGGCTATCGATTTTGCCGCTGGTCTCTCTCCTTGCAGGCGGCTTTTGAGGTGAACACTTGGTATGATCTCCACCAATACCATCAAGCGAGTGGGGTCAATCCGGCGCCTGCGAATCAAAACAAGCCCGATTATCGGAATGCGAGCTCCGTCAATCTTTGGGGTGCTACGGTCCGGGCCAATTTTAGTTTTTAGGTGTATACTGCTCCCAGCCCTGTCCTCTAAAGAAGAATTTCCTATCCAGCTTCTGTGAAATAGGATCAGCACGGAGAAAATATGCTGAAAAAGTGTAACCTATGTCGGTGAACTAAGTGTTACCTATGTCACCGATTGGACCAGTACACAGAAGAATCATAGTAAGAGGTCAGACGGGGGCCGGCCCCTGAGTTAAGGAGATTGATTCCACCCTCCTTAACTCAGGGGCCGGCCCCCGTCTGACCTCTATAACTAATCCTCTGCGAACTCTCGTCCTCCTTCTATTTTTTCTCTGTGCTGATCCTATTTCACAAAATTGGAAGTGGGAAGTCCCTCTTTGGGGAATGTGAGCGGAGCAGCTAGGGCCGACTATCGCCTCAACACTTTTATTGACGCTTACCCTAGACAAGAACAGCGATTTCGACTATCCTCCATCCATTTAGACAAAAGGGATCTAATCTGATGGAAAAGCAAAAAAAGTGGCAATTCGCACTGATAGTGACGGTCATTCTCCTCACCTTATATAACATCCTGCCCACCCTTTTTTATTACTTAAAACCGCTCAAAAGCCCTCTTTCTGAAACGAGAGCCCTTGAAATTGTCCATGCAATGGAAAAAAGGGCGCATCAGCTCGAAGCGGACTCAAAGGATTGGATCCACTCTTTTTGCAAGTTGATCCGCGTCGCTCCCCAATCGATTGTGCAAGAGGGGCAAAACTGGACGATTCGGTTTGCAAAATCGGAAGAGGCGGCTCGGTTTAGAAAATACTTGCCAAGGGCTGGCTCTCTCATTCCGTTTGTCCCGGCTCAAATGGGGCTCCAACCGGCAATGACAGATGATTTGAAAGAGGTGGCAATTCTCCGAAGAATTGGGGGGGAATTTCCTTCCGATTGCTTTTCTTATGCAAAGCAAGATTCACCTCTGTATCGGGAGCTCATTTTAGATCGGGCGATGCAGATTGGCTATGCGCTGGCAGGGCCGAGCGATGCGGCATACGTCGTCAGGACATTGGATCCGAGACTTTTTGAAACGCTCTGCTACCAGATCCAGTCGATTTCCGACTTAGAACCTCTCAACAAGGCGGCGGCAAACCGTTTTTGTGCGGGATTTACGCAAGGGCCATTTGAGAAAAGGGGCGAAGCGGTTCGGAAGTTGATCCAATCGTTTGAAACATTTCGGGACGAGCTGAAAAGAAGCGAGAATTTAGCAGCAAAAGAACCCCTATTCATCAAGGCCGAGCAGTATTTAAAAAATAGAGAGGCGCTCTTTGCCTCTGGGCAAGATCCATTGACCTTACCCGAAATCCGTTCAGCTCTTGAGAGTGAAGGCAAATTAAAAATAGCCAATCACAACCCTCTTTTTTCCGAAATTTCGATCGACTGGGCGAAGGGGGAAATTGGGCTCAAACTCCAGCCGGATATTTTGCCCTCAAAATTGGAAAAGCAGCTCAATAACGAAGTGGCTCGCCTTTCCCGTATTTCGAACGAGTCGATTGAACCGGAAGTCGGAGGGTATAAAATCGCCCTCTTTCATCTAAAAGATGTATCGGGGCTCCTCGTATTCGACATTGAAAAGTTTGGCAAAATTGAGGCGGAACGTCTCCTATCAGAAGTAAAGGCTGGGTGGCACCCGATCCATCCCGACTTACAGAATTTGAGCATCGTTGAAGAGGGACTTTTCGGCACTTTAACTCCTGCTGAAAAGGCGCTCAGCCTCATTGTCCATTCGCCAAGCTTTGGCAATCGAAGATTGCAAGTTGCGACAAACGGGATCGAGCACATTTTAAAAAGTTATGAGGGGCTCCCTGAATCGGAACAGGCGTCAAAATTCAGTTCCGATTTTCGTTCGCTCGCCTCTCTTTTGGCAAAAAAGGGCTTAAGCGCCTATCGGGGGAGAGGAGAAGAGCTCGTTTTTGAAAAGGGCGATCTTTATCCTTCTCTTTTGGCGGCAACGAGAGAAGATTTTCAGGTGAGGGGGACGCAAAAATTTGCCTTCTTGGAACTTTCGACGCTCGAGCAACGGCTCATGTGCGACAATCGGATCGATACTGCTATCCATGAAGATTTGGTGAAATGGAGAGATGAGTACAATGCTGCACAAGTGAGCATCCAGTCAGGTGCGCTTTGGGAAGTGCCGAAGCCGACGAAGAGCGCTCTTTTGAGCAATATGGCTCTCTCCTGGAGGAAAATTTTCCGCGGCGATGATAAAAAAGTGATCCATTGGGGACTCGATCTTTCGGGTGGGAAAACGGTGCAAGTGGAGTTGCGGGATGCGAGCCACCAGATTGTCACATCGGAAGAAGAGATCAAGCAGGGGATCAATGAACTTTATTCGCGCGTAAATAAAATGGGGGTATCTGAGGTGTCGATACGGCAGCTCGGCCACCAGATCGCGATTGATTTTCCAGCCTCGCAACATATGAGCGCTTCTGAACTCATCAAAGCGTCGTCGATGCATTTTCACGTAGTCAACGAAAAATTTTCTTCTCCTTCTTCGCCGCTCGCTGCAGCTGCGCAAACGTTTTTGCAAGAGGTATGGAATGAGGCGGTTGTCACGAACAAAAAAGAGGATTTGAGCGTTGGAGCAATTGCCTGGAAGCACCTCCATGCCGAGACCCCTTCAGAATCGGCCAAAACGCTCCTTGCGAGCGGCCTCATTTTGCAATCTCCGGAAGAGAGTGAAGTGAGTTTCACACTTGACGATACGGTGTCGAAAATTGCCCTCATTCGCGGCGAGCAAAACCAGTGGTTTGGCCAATCCCATCCACTCCTTTTTGTCTTCCGAAACTATACACTTGAAGGCTCGCAGCTGGGCGCCATTCACGCGAGCTATGATCCGCAGAAAGGCAATTTTCTCAGTTTTGAGGTGATTGGGTCGATGGTGGACCGCTCAGGGCAGACGATCCATCCGAGAAATCAGCTGCACAGCTGGACGTCCCGTTATGCGAAAGAAAAAATACTAGGGACTGCGCTCGAGGAGTATTCGCGGGGTAGCGGCTGGCGCATGGCTGTGATTCTCAATGGAACAGTGATCAGCGCACCGACTTTGGAAGCGGTGATTCGCGACAGTGCGACGATCAGCGGAAAATTTTCGCAAAGAGAGGTCAATCAGCTCGCAGCCGATTTAAAAGCGGGATCTTTGAGTTACACTCCGCACATTCTTTCGGAAAAAAATGTGAGTCCGGAGCTTGGGATTAAAGACCGGGTGCAAGGGATTACGGCCACGATCTTTGCTCTGATTCTCGTTGTTATTGCGATGATTGGCTATTACCGATTTGCAGGACTGATTGCATCGATTGCGGTCTTATTTAATCTCCTCATCCTTTGGGCGACGCTGCAAAACATTGGGGCGACCCTTTCGCTTGCGGGCATTGCCGGAATTATCCTCACTGTCGGAATGGCGGTCGATGCGAATGTGCTCGTTTTTGAGAGGATCAAAGAGGAGTATGCCCATTCGAATAATATTGGATCTGCGATTGCGGCGGGCTACCAAAAGGCGTACAGTGCCATTGTCGATTCGAACGTGACGACAATCATTGCAGCGCTGATTCTTCTCAATTTTGATGCGGGGCCGATCAAGGGATTTGCGATCACGCTGATCATCGGGATTGTCTCTTCGATGTTTACGGCGCTTTTCATGACGAAATATTATTTCACTGGATGGGCGCAAAGGGCGAAGGAAAAGACTTTGCACATGTCGGGGTGGATTCAGGCGACCTCCATCGATTTTCTGAAAAGGGCCAAACTCTCTTTTGGGGTAGCCGCTTTGATCATTGCGGTGGGTGGAGCGCTTGTCTTCACGCAGAGGGCGAGTATTTTTGGCATGGATTTTACGGGTGGATTTTCAGTGGAGATCGAACTTGAGCCAAATGAAAAAAGCTCCTATTTACAAATCGTGAGCGATGCGTTTGAAGCGCAAGGGGTAAAGTCTGCCGATTTTCAGGTGCGCGAGCTCAGTCCGGCAAATCATTTGCGCCTCCTTTTCTCATCGAATTTAGAGCAGCCAGGAAAAGCCTTTTTTGGGATGTCTTACGGGAGTGAAACGGGGACAAATGCGCGCATTGCGTGGATGTTGAGCGCCCTAAAAGCGAAGGGGATTGCCCTCACTGAGCACTCAATGGATACCGTCGCGTCGAATTGGACGGCGATGAGCGGGCAGATGTCCGATAGCATGAGGAATAATGCGCTATTGGGACTTTTCATCTCCTTTGTCTGCATTTTTATCTACATTGCCTTTCGCTTTGAGTATAAGTTTGCGGCCGCCTCCATTTTGTGTCTTTTGCACGATGTGTTGATCACACTCGGTCTGATGGGTATTTTCCATTTTTTCAAAGTGCCGGTGCAAATCGATCTCAATACGATTGCGGCGATCATGACCATTGTCGGATATTCGCTCAACGATAAGATCATTGTTTTTGATCGGATTCGCGAGGAGATGCGCCTTTCAAAACACAAATCTCTTCACAATATCGTCAACCATTCGCTGAATGCGACATTGAGTCGCACGACGATCACATCGGGGACAACGCTTCTCGTGTTGCTCGCCCTTGTGATTTTGGGTGGGCCCTCGATTTTTAGTTTTGCCTTAGTGATGACGATTGGCGTCATTTTTGGGACGCTCTCTTCCTGGTATATCGCGTCCCCCTTGATGCTTTTTTTCCACGGGCGTGAAGAGGGGAAAATCGTGAAATCGGCTTAATTTGGTTGGGTCCTTTCTTTTAAACGGCAAGACCATTAGACTGCAGAAGAAAACGGCTCAAAGAAACATGTCATCGCAAATATCGAAATTCCTTCAGCCTTTGTGGGTTTATCCAGAGAAGAACCCGGCATTATACAAGCAAATTGCGCAAGAGTTCAACATCCATCCTGTGACAGCACAGATCCTAATTTCGCGGGGGTTAAAAACGATAGAGGAGATCCACGAATATCTCTATGCAAAGCTGCCCAATCTACTCGATCCCGATCTCTTTCCTGACATGGATAAAGCAGTCGAGCGCATTTTGAGTGCCGTCGCGAAGAAAGAGCCCATTTTGATCTACGGCGATAACGACGTGGATGGGATGACAGCAGGGGCGCTCCTCACCGAATTTTTGCGAGAAATTGGCGCCAAAGTGTTCTGTGATATTCCGAACCGGGCCTCTTTGAAAAAGAGTCTGATTGGCGATGCGCTCGAATTTGCCATCAAACACAAATGCAAACTGATGATCACAGTCGATTGTGGGATTACTGCTGCAAAAGAGATTGAAGAGGTTGTGCACAATGGGATTGATGTGATTGTGACGGACCACCACGAGCCAACTTCAAAAATCCCCAATTGCATTGCGACGCTGAATCCAAAGCTGATCAACAGCACCTATCCCAACCGAGAGCTAACAGGCGTGGGAGTCGCCTTTAAACTCGCCCATGCGATCACAAATCAGCTGATTGGAATGGAAGAAGAGGTCGGCTCCAAAATCGATCTGAAAAACTATCTCGATCTCGTTGCACTTGGGACAATTGCCGACATGGGGGCTCTCAAGGGGGAAAACCGCATTCTCGTCCGATATGGTCTGAAGCAGATGAAAAAAATGAAGCGGGTGGGACTTGCAAAACTGTTTGGCTTAAGTGAAATGGGAGAGGGCGATTTTTCTCCAAGCGACATTGCCTCTAAAGTGGCGCCAAAGCTCAATTCGTTAGGGCGGATTGCCGATCCAATCAAAGGGGTGGAGCTCCTTCTGATTCGCAATAGCGCCGATGCCGAAGCGCTTGCAAAAGAGCTCGATCTATTCAATATCGAAAGGCAAAAAATTGAGAGGGAAGCCTCCACTGATATTGAGGAGTTGATGTTTCAAAACCCCGAAATTTTGCAATCAAAAGCGATCATCCTCTCTTCCGAAAAATGGCATCCGGGGATCATTCCGATCATCGCAGCGCGCATTGCAAAGCAATACAACCGTCCAACGCTGATCATCTCAATCGAGCAAGGCGTGGGGAAGGGATCGATTCGAACCATTCCTGAATTTCCCCTCCTTTCGATCTTGAAGCAAAATGAAGAGCTCCTCATCAATTTTGGCGGTCACGACTATGCGGCCGGACTTACGATCAAAGAGGAAAATATTCCCCTCTTTAAGCAGCGCTTTGTCGAGGCGGCAGAGCAGGTGTTGAAAGAGCAAGATGTGGTGGCAAAGCTCCATTTAGATGCAAAAATCAACTTCAACGACCTGACTTTTGATTTTATGGAATCGCTGAATCTACTCGAACCCTTTGGGAATGAAAATCCACATCCGATTCTCTACTGTGACTGCATGCAAGTTTGGCCGCCGAAAGTCGTGGGGAAATACCACCTCAAGCTCTTTTTGGAGCAAGGGGATCGGATGCTCGAGGGAATCGCCTTTGGCCTTGCCGACCGCAGAGAGCAGATACGGCGCAAAAATATGATGCTCAAAGTAGCTTTTACGCCACATGTGAATCTTTTTCTCAATAAAGCGAGCATTCAACTGCAGATTAAAGACTTTCAGGTCTGTTGACGAGTGAAAGATTTTGTAGTATGTCTTAAGGGATCATGTTTAAAAAATGTGTCCTACTCATTCTTTTATTTTCCAAAATGAGTTTGCTCTATTCCTACACGGCGCAGTGGGTGGGAGGGAATGTTGTAGGGGCCACGCAGGATTGGAATCAGGCAAACAACTGGACTCCGAGCACTGCTTTTCCAAATGCGCAAGACGATGTGGCAAATTTTACGACAACCTCCTCTTTCACTCCAGTCCATCTGAACGACATAATTAGAGTGGGCCAAATTTTATTCAATACCGCCCAAAATTATACCGTTGACATTGGGGCTGCGGGGTCTCTCATTTTTACCACCTCCTCAGGAAGTGCAGTTCTGAGTGGTGCGGGAAGCGGCGCCTATGACATTTCAGCGAATATCACCTTGAGCAGCGATTTGAGTATTACTCAATCTTCAACGGGGAATCTGACCCTTTCTGGAACGATTACTGGAACTCACAATATCTCAAAATCGGGATCGACCACTGTGATTCTCTCAGGAGCAAATTCCTCCTATTCAGGCGTCACCTCCATTAACGCAGGAGTATTGCAAATTTCACAAAACAACGGCTTAGGTGTAACAAGTAACATTTCAATTGGAACTGGGACGCTGCAATTCGACACTTCTGGAGGGGGGATTTCAGTCACCCAAACCATCTCCTTAACTGGGAGTGCTATCGTCAATGTAACCTCAACTGCAAACAATGGGTCTTTGACAGGTGTCGTCAGCGGAAGCGGTTCATTCACTAAAGGAAACTCAGGCACATTGATTCTCACGGGGACAAATACATACACAGGAGGGACCGTGATCAGCGCTGGAACTCTCAGGGTTTCAAATGATGTAAATTTGGGCAACACTGCAAGTACGCTAACCATCGGAAATGCCACCCTATTCACGACGACGGGAATCACCTCCGCTCGTTCTGGTTCCTTTTCAAGCACCGCGACAATCGATAACAATGCCCAAACAAACACTCTCTCCGGCAATTTTTCGGGAGCAGGTTCACTCACTGTTACGGGCGGAGGCACCCTCAATTTAACGGGGACCAATAGTTACACTGGCCCCATAACAATCGCTGCAGCCACCACTTTGACTGGGACAACGAGCAGCTTGCAAGGCAATATCGGCAACAGCGGCACCCTCACTTTTAACCAGAGTTCCAATGGAACTTACGGGGGAGTCCTTTCGGGAGCAGGTGCACTTAATAAAAACGGAACCGGAATCATAACTTTTACTGGGGCGAGCACGTTCAGCGGCGCCACTGCGATCAACGCGGGGACCCTTGTCGTCAATGGATCTTTATCCGGTTCCGCCGTCACTGTGGGAGGTTCTGGCACTTTGAGCGGTTCTGGCACCGTCGGGGCTACGACAAGTTCGGGAATCATTGATCCTGGTCAGGGGGACACCACAGGCCATTTAACTGTGAGTGGCGCACTTACTTTAAATGCGGGTGCGCGGGTCAATATCACCATTGCCCCCACTTCAAGTGATCGAATCATCGCGACTGGCGCGGCCTCTTTGACAGGTTCTTTGCAAGTCACACCGGCTCCTGGATTTTACGGCTTTTCAAGAGATTATGTGATCCTCACCTCAAGCGCCCGAAGTGGGACATTTTCTCCCGTGACGACAAGCAATCCCAACTTTATCCTCACGGTGACAAACACTGCGACTAGTGTTTTGCTCAATGTTCTAATCGGTCGCCCTTTTTCAGCCTTTCCATTTTCGAATGAAAACACAGCTGCCGTGGGCAACAACATCGATGATCTCTACGCCGCCGGTCAGCTCTCTCCCGATCTGACCAACGTGCTCAATGCATTGATCGGTCAAAGCAACAGTGTGGTCAACAACGCGCTCGATCAGATGCATCCGGCACTTTACAGCGCATTTACCGAAATGCAATCGGAAGTGACTGGGCAGCTTGTTTCGCTCTTTCACCGCCTCCCCTATCTCCCCTGCGCGTGCAATAACCCAAATCGGCTCTGGGCCGAGGGGTTTGGGAACACCCTCACTGTGAAAAATCATGGAATTGAGCTCGGATTTCAGGGCAATTCGGGGGGGATCGCCTTTGGCTATGACGGGCAAGTGTTGGAAAACCTGGTCCTCGGGATTGGGGGCGCCTGGAGCAATAACCACCTCACTTGGCAAAGAAAGCGCGGCCATGGCGACATGAACGGCCTTTACGGAAGCCTCTATTTCGACTCACAGATAGACAGTTTTTATCTGGGCGGCACCTGCCTTATGGGGCTCGATTTTTACGACACCGTTCGCCATATCCACTTTGTCGGGACAGACCGCAAAGCCAAGGCCCATTACAACGCATTCGATCTTGTGGCCCAAATTGCAACCGCTTATCTCTTCGGCTCACCGCAAGGCTTTTTCTACCCCTATGCAAACATCGATTATCTCTATCTGAATACCCATAAATTCAAAGAAACGGGGGCAGAGGGGCTCAATCTCACCGTCTCGAACCATACCGACGGGACCTTGAGGACGGAAATGGGGCTAGCCCTGCAGGTCCAAGACACCAATATGGCCGAAACAGCCTGTATTTCCCCTCTCATTTCGATTGGCTGGGTCAACCTATCTCCTATTCAACGGCACAAATTAAAGGCCACATTTTCTGGAGAGACGATCCCCTTCAAGGTACGCGGTTGGGATGAGACGTGGAACCTCATGAACCTCAACTTTGCCCTCACCTTCTCCTACCGCTGTTTTAGCGCCCTTCTCGACTACAATGTCGAGTTCTCTCCAGACAAAAAGACGCTCCTTTTCAACCAGCACGGAAACTTACGCTTCGATTGGAAGTGGTAAAAAAATATATAAGGATAAGAAATATTTGAATGACTCTGCAAAAAATCGCCCCTGAAGGTTGGGCGATTAAAGAAAATCTTGCATTTTAGCCGACTTTTGGTCTTTTGTTTAGGTAATTTTCTTGATAATTTTTAATATCATCTGTGTGAATGACCCAAGCTGCCCCTTTGCGAAGCGCTTTCATCAAGCCAACGCGAGTTGCATAATAGATCTTTTGCGCAGGGACGCCCAAAAGCTTTGCCACTTGGTTAACAGAATGATATCCTTTTCGATTATCAAATAAAAGTTCGCCATCAAACATAGACTTTGTTCGAGAATACTTGTTGCTTCTGTACTCTTCTAAATCGTCTAAATGAATGGTCCAACGAGTCGAATCTTTCGTCGCTTTCAGCTTTTTTTGCTTAATTGCAACATATATCGCCTGCCGAGTCACATTGTTAATTCGAGCTGCTTCTGTAATAGAAACGACTTTTACCGAATCTTGTTGCCCTTGGCCTTGGCTCCACGTTGTATCTGAGTTCATGGTTCCTTCCTCCAAAAAATGGTTCTTCCTTAAAAGTTTTTTCGCTCCCACTCAAAAAATCTCTTCCCGAGAGGCGAGCCCTATTTTCTTATTTTATTTAAATTTCGCTCTTTAAGTAACGATTATTTCATAATAACTACTATAAAGCAACCTTTTTTATACTCACCACAAATAATTTCGGGATTTAAAATGAAATCTTGATAACAATTCGTTTTTTAAAATTTTTAGTTAGCGGCAAAGTGGCTATTTTCGGTATATTCGGGTACTTATAGTAAGGCGATTTTGGAGACTCTGTGATAAGGAACGGCTGTTTATTTCTAATTCTTTTTTGGATAATTGCGCTTGGAGCGAAGCCGCCGAGTCTCACTCCGCGGGATGTAAAGGTAAAAATTGAGGAGATTTTGAAGGCACACGTCTCGTATAAAGCGTTGAGTGGGGAGTTGGTGGGGAGGGCCTTCAACAATTTTCTAGAGGAGCTAGATCCGACGAAAACCTACTTTATTGAGGGGGAGATTGCCGAGTGGCTGAATCCGAGCGAGTCGCTGTTACAGAAGGCTTTAACGGGATTTAAGAGTGGGGATTTTTCCTGTTTTTACGAGATCCACGCGCGCTATATTCAGGCAGTGGAGAGGAGAAATGGGATAGAGGAGGAGATTGCGACGTGGGAGCTTCCGAAGGGGGTCAAGAGCGAGGAGTTCAAGGATCTGAAGTGGGCTCTTTGTTATGAGGATCTCGTCAAGCGCAATATCCGGATAAAAGCGCTGCAATCGGAGGCGACCGAGAAACTGGGAGAAGAAAACCGGAGCAAATTTACACAGCGCCTGGTTAAGAGGCGTCTGAGCCGTGAGGCGGAGCTGACGGGAGCGGACGAAGAGGAGCGGCGCAAAATCTGTTTGAGCGTGGTTTTAAAGGCTACGACTTCGGCGATGGATTCACACACGAACTATTTTACGCCGAAAGAGGCGAATCAATTCATGATTCAGGTGCAGCAACGGCTTTTCGGGATTGGGGCGCAGCTGAGGGATGATCTCGATGGGCTCACAGTCACCCGGATTATTGAAAACAGCCCTGCGAGTCAAAACAACAAGCTCAAGATCAACGATAAAATCATTGCGGTTGATGATGAGGCGGTTGTCGGGATGGAGATTACAGAGGCGGTGGAATTGATTCGGGGGGAAAGGGGAACTCCGGTCGTCTTGACTCTTTTGAGAGAAACGGAAGAGGGGGGTGAGCGGGTGAGTGAAAAACTCGAAGTCGAATTAATTCGGAACGAGATTGTCCTAGAAGAGACGCGGCTCGAGACACAAGTTGAACCGTATGGGGATGGTGTTGTTGCTATATTGAAGCTCTTTTCCTTTTATCAAGACCCGAAAAACTCTTCTGCCATTGACATGCGCAGGGCATTAGAACAGATCAAGAAGGAGCATGCGCTCAAGGGAGTTGTTTTGGATTTGAGGGGCAATGCGGGGGGGCTTCTCGCTCAGGCGGTGAGTGTGACGGGGCTCTTCATCAATAAAGGCATTGTCGTTTCGATTAAGGACAACACGGGCAAATTGCAACACCTGCGTGAGGTGGATGGAAAACCGGTTTGGGAAGGGCCTCTATTTGTCCTTGTCAACAGGGCTTCTGCATCTGCTGCAGAGATTGTGGCGCAAACGCTGCAGGATTATGGGAGGGCGATTGTCCTTGGAGATGATCACACTTTTGGCAAAGGTTCTTTTCAGACCTTTACACTCGATCCGATCCACAATCCGAAGGTGAATCCGCAAGGCGAATATAAGGTGAGTCGAGGGCTCTATTACACGGTCTCTGGAAAAAGTCCTCAGCTCACCGGAGTGATGTCGGACATTTTAATTCCGGGGATTCTCTCTCAGCTAGATATTGGGGAGCAGTATGCGAAATTCCCATTGGAAAACGATCAAATCGAGCCCCATTTTGAAGATGATCTATCGGATATTTCCCCTTTTCAAAGGATCCAATTGGGGACGACCTACCGCTACAATTTGCAAACTCCATTGACGACCTACGTCCCCTATTTAGATGTTTTAAAGAAGAACTCCAAGGTGCGGATCGGCTCGAATAAAAACTATCAAAATTTTTTGAACGAGATCCAGAAGAAGAATTTTGACACTGAATCGGTCGATCTCTTTGGCCAGGCAGATTTGCAGCTGGCAGAGTCGATCAGCGTGATGAAGGATCTGATCTTCTTGATGAACATCCAACACCGATAGTGAAAAAAACTCGGCATAGTGTCAAAATGGGGGCATCTTTTGAAGGATTTTTATGACTGTACGCGTTCGCATTGCCCCCTCACCGACTGGCGATCCCCATGTGGGAACCGCCTATATTGCCCTTTTTAATCTCGTGTTTGCCCGCCATTTCAAGGGAAAGTTCATCTTGCGCATTGAAGACACAGACCAAAAGCGGAGCAGCCCTGAATATGAGAAAAGTATTTTTAGTGCCCTTCGCTGGTGCAACATCGAGTGGGATGAGGGCCCCGATATTGGGGGGCCATATAGCCCCTATCGCCAATCGGAGAGGACCGAAATCTATCGAAAACACGCCTATGAGTTGATTGAGCGGGGTCACGCCTACAAGTGCTTTGCCACAGCAGAAGAGCTCGCCGAGATGCGCGAAGTTGCGGCCCGCCAGGGCAAGCGGGCGGGCTATGACCGGAGGTATCGGAACCTTTCTCCAAGCGAAGTGAAGCAAAGGGAAGAGGCAGGACAACCGTTTGTGATCCGGCTCAAGATCCCCCTTTCGGGCGAATGTGTTTTTGAAGATCAGATCAAAGGGCGCATCACGGCTCCATGGGCAGATATTGACGATCAGGTCCTATTAAAATCGGACGGGTATCCGACCTATCATTTGGCAAATGTGGTGGACGATTATCTGATGAAGATCACCCACGTCATCCGCGGAGATGAGTGGATGAGCTCGACACCTAAACACATTTTCCTCTATGAAGCGTTTGGATGGAAAGCGCCTGTATTTATGCACATGCCGCTTCTTTTGGGCAAGGATGGGAAAAAGCTGTCCAAAAGGAAAAACCCAACTTCGATCTTTTATTTTCGCGATAGCGGCTATCTCCCTGAGGCGCTCGTCAATTTTCTCACACTGATGGGCTATAGCATGCCAGGGGATAAGGAGATCTACTCATTGGATGAGATGATTGCCGAGTTTGATCCAAAGCGGATCGGGGTTTCGGGCGCCTTTTTCGACATCCAAAAGCTGAATTGGGTCAATCAGAAGCGGCTCATTGAGACCATTGCAGAAAAAGATCTTTGGACGAGGCTGCAAGATTGGCAGTTCAATGACCGGTTTATGAACCAGTTGATGCCGCTGATCCACACCCGAATTAAAACTTTTGGGGAGTTCATGCAGCTGTGCGACTTTTTCTTTATCAACGATCTCAAACTGACTCCAGAGATGCTGCTGCCGAAAGGATTTTCACCTGAGGGGATCGCGTTTTTATTACAGGCGATGATTTGGAGCCTCGATGAGAGGGAGGACTGGAGCGGGGAGGGTCTTGAGGCGGGGTCTCGAGAAACTGCGGAAATATTTGGGGCTCACTATAAGAAGGTGGTGATCCCGGTCCTTTTTGCGGCGATCATGGGCAAACCGCAGGGCCCTCCCCTATTTGAGTCGGTGACGCTGCTTGGCAAAGACCGCACGCGGGTACGGATGATGGCTGCGATAGAGCTTTTGGGGGGCATTTCAGGGAAGAAGATGGATCTTTTGAAAAAGGGATGGGGCAAAAAAGATTGCCGAGACCTCATCAATCAGCCGGCGGTTCAGTGACCGCTTCCGCATCAGCTGCTGCTTGGTGCGATTTTGAAATGACATAACTAGAACGATGGGACATCGAGTCGTCATTGCAAGAGGCAAAGGCGAAACATAAAAGGGTAAAAAGCAGAGTGCGCATGCGGCGATTCCTTCCTTTACTGGTCAATGTAATTAATTTTGAATGAGCTGTCTAGAAAAAATGAATCCCTATTCGCGAACAGCACCCTTTCTCTCGAAGATCAAAGAGCGAACCCTTTTGACAGGACCTGGTTCGAGCAGAAGGACCTATCATATTGTTCTCGAAATCGAGGGGGCAAATTTCAACTTCAAAGTGGGTGATAGCGTTGGGGTTATTCCGAAAAATGATCTCAAAATGGTCGACCAGATTCTTCACCAACTAGGGGCGACAGGCCTTGAGGAGATCGAGGATGGGCGTAAGAGGGACAAAATCTCTTTTCGCGAATTTCTTCTTGAAAGGGCAAACCTGAGTAAAGTCTCATTTCATAAGCTATTCAACGTGGAAAAAGGGGCAACTCCCCTCATGGAACTTGTGGAGCGCCACAAACCGTGTCCCCATGAACTGTGTAAAATCCTCCTTCCGCTGATGCCGAGATTTTACTCGATCGCCTCTTCTTTGAAAATGTATCCTGATGAGATCCATCTGACGGTTGCATTTGTCAATTTTGAGGTGGGTGAGCGGCTTTATTCTGGGGTGGGGAGCCATTTTTTATGTGAACAGGCAATTTTAGAATCGACGCCGATTCCGATCTACCTGCAGCCATCGAATCATTTTACTTTGCCGGAAGATCCAAATGCACCGATCATTTTGATTGGGCCTGGAACGGGCATTGCCCCATTTCGGGCGTTTTTGCAAGAAAGACTTGCAAAAGGGGCTGAAGGGTTAAATTGGCTCTTTTTTGGCGAAAGAAATCGGAAAACCGATTTTTATTACGGCCCTTTTTGGGAAGAGTTAGAAAAAATGGGGAGAATCCGGCTCGACACCGCTTTTTCGAGGGATCAAGAGAAAAAAATCTACGTCCAACACAAGATGCTCGAGCACAAAAAGAGTTTTTGGGAGTGGATCGAGAAGGGGGCATTTATCTACGTTTGCGGCGATGCAGAAAAGATGGCAAAAGATGTCGATTTAGCTCTGCATCAAATTGTGAAAGAAGAGGGAAGGCGAAGCGATGAAGAGGCGCGCAAATTCCTTAAAACTTTGCGCCTAGAAAAACGGTATTTATTGGACGTTTATTGAACGCTCTTCCAGCGTTGTCAAAATACAAAAACATTGCACTCCATCGCCGCAGCCAAAATCGGTGAGACCATCGCCCGTTGTTGCGGTAATGCCAATAGAGGAGGTGGGCAATTTCAAAACGGAGGCAATTTTCTTTTTCATCACCTCGATTTTCTCTTCGAAGTGGGGCCTTTTTCCTTCGATGCTCAAGGCGATGTGGACAATTTTTTGAGTTCCGAGGGTGGCGAATGCTTTTTCCAAATAGACTTGAGAATCGGTAATTCCATCTTTTCGGCAAAGATCGCGGGCAACGCCTCCTAAAATGGGGACGCCAGAAAGAGAGGTAATGGCATTGCAAATGGCATGGTAAACAATATCGCCATCGGAGTTGGCATCAAGGCCTGGAATGCCCTCAAAGATCACGCCGCCGATGACGCAGGGTTTGGAGGAGTCGGCAGACAAAAAGCGGTGGCTATCTTGACCAAGCCCTGTGCGAAAAATGGGAAATTGTGATTTCATAATGGGGCTATTATGCCAAATTGAGCGATAAATGTCGCGACTCCACGTTTGTAATGCTTTTTTTGAAAGTGAGCTCGAAGGAACGGGCGAAAGAGACCTCGAGTCTTGGATCCGTTCCCACAAAATTTTTTTACAACTCCAGTTTCTCCCCTTGCTCTACGCAGCGCCCGAAGATCGGATCTTGGTGACAGATCTCCCTTCCGAGGGACCTTTGGACCCTCGCCTTTGCCTAATCCGCGATTTGCCTTGCGCTCTTCCGATTGAAGATTGGGGCCCATCGCTTGCAGTGGCTGCATTTGCCAAAAAGCATCGTCTCCCCTACAAAATCCCCGATTGGGAGCTTGTGAAAAAAATCAATTCAAAGATCTTTTCATTTAACGAATCGCCGCAATTGCCGGGCGCAAAACTTTTGCACTCTGAAGAGGAAATAGTCGAGTGGATTGAAACAACTCCGGGGCCAAAAGTGCTCAAAACCCCTTTTGGAACTGCTGGGAGAGGTCACATTCATTTTCGGGAACTCCAAAATCTAAATGTAAAGCAGCAATACACAACCCCAAAGACGATGCGTCTTCGGGGGCCCCAAGATGTAAATGTAAAGCGGCTTTACATTTGTCCGCTCATAGGGGAACCTTGGGTGGAGAGGGTATTGGACTTTAGCACGCAGTGGCGAGACAAACAACTGATTGGGGTGACTCTTTTTGAAAACACTCCAGGGGGGAGCTATCGAGGAACGGTTAAAGGGTGCGTAGACCCTTCGATATTAGATGAGCACTTAAATGTTGCGCGGCCCCTCATCGAAAAGATCCACAAAATGGGTTATTCGGGCCATCTTGGAGTGGATGCTTTTGTCTATAGGTGGGGAGGAAAAGAACAGCTACATCCCGTCGTTGAAATCAATGCGAGGAAGACGATGAGTTGGGTTTTTTTGCAAAACGATAAAAATAGACTTTTCTACATTTCCTCTATGAAGGGAATGCTTCCCACGCGAATAAAAAACACCTATTTTGCAAAAAACATTGTTGAAGAGTTATAACTTCATCTGATGGATATGTTGAAAATCAAGGGTGGCTCTCCTCTCAGAGGCCACATCAAAGCTGCGGGGGCAAAAAACGCGATGACGAAACTGCTCGTCGCGTCGTTACTTTCGGACAAAAAGTGTACATTTTACAATGTTCCGAACATTGGCGATGTTGAAATCACGGTCAATTTGTGTAGGGAAATTGGCTCTGAGATCCAGTGGGACAAAAAAGAAAAAGTTCTCCAAATTGTGACGTCAGAGCTGAAAACCTCTTATGTACCGCAGCGCTATTCTGGTTCCAATCGGATTCCGATTTTGATGATTGGGGCTCTTTTAGGAAGGACAGATGAGGATATCATCGTTCCGACGATTGGAGGAGATTTGATTGGGGTGCGTCCTGTCGATTTGCACATCCATGCGCTCCAAAAATTAGGGGCGAGAATTGAATATCGAGAGATGAAAAAAGAGGGGGCCTATTTTGCCCAGGCGCATCAAGGGCTAAAGGGATCGATCATCTCGCTCAGCTATCCGTCGGTCGGAGCGACAGAAAACACCATTCTCGCAGCTGTGCGAGCGAAGGGGACAACGCTGATCAAAAACGCGGCCATTGAGCCGGAAATCATCGATCTGATTTTGTTTTTACAAAAGTTGGGTGCGAACATCATGGTCGATGCCGATCGGACGATTTGCATTCAGCAGGCGCATCAGTTTTACGAGGTGGAGCACACGGTGCTGACCGATCGGAATGAGGTGGCCTCATATGCGATGGCGGCGATCAGCACGAAAGGGCGCATTTTTATTGAAGGGGCAGAACACCCCAATATGATTGCATTTTTAAATAAGCTGCGCGAAATTGGCGGTGGATTTCAGATCAAAAAAAATGGGATCGAATTTTTTTACGAAAATGAGCTCAAAGGGGGACTCCATTTGGAGACCGATGTCCATCCTGGGTTTATGACCGATTGGCAACAGCCATTTGTCGTTTTGATGACGCAGGCGCAAGGGGCCTCTGTCATTCACGAAACGGTTTATGAGAATCGATTTGGGTATACGAAAACCTTGCGGGAAATGGGAGCTCATATCGAGTTATTCACCCAGTGTTTGGGGGGGAAAAGCTGCCGTTTTGCCTCAAGCGATCATCACCACAGCATTGTGATCAAGGGGCCAACACCTCTGAAAGCGACCGAGATTTCGATCCCCGATTTACGCGCCGGTTTTGCCTATGTGATGGCAAGTCTTCTCGCAGCCGAGACGAGCGCCATTACAAATGTCGATTTCCTCGATCGGGGCTATGAAGAGCTCGTCGAAAAGCTCTCCTCTCTCGGAGCCGACATCACCCGCGTCACAGTCCCCAAAAAAGGGGGGAAGGGCTCATGGCAATCGCTCGTTGACAAGGGGGAGAAAGTCGCGCTAAACTAGTCCCCCTATGTTTCAGCCAACTTGGAGACAGATCCAAAAAACAAATTACAGCAGTTTCCCCCCCCTTTTCGATTTTCTCGAGCTCTCTTTGGAGGATCAGGCGAAAATTTGGACCCGTCCCCCTTTTCCACTCAACCTACCGGCAAGACTTGCTGGCAAAATTAAAAAAAACACTCTCAGCGATCCGATCTTGAGACAATTCGTCTCTCTTATAGAGGAACAAGAGACGGCGTTTGGAAGCCCGGAGCCGCTCCAGGATCAAAAATTTCGGCAGACAAAGAAGGTTTTAAAGAAATACACCGGGCGAGCGCTCCTTCTGACTACTGGGGCATGTGCGATGCATTGCCGGTTTTGTTTTCGGCAAAACTTCCCCTACGAGCGAGAAGAGAGGCAGTTCGATCGCGAAATCGCCTACCTCAAGGAGAATCCAACGATCTCGGAAATTATTTTAAGTGGGGGCGATCCCCTCTCTTTGAGCGATGCTACCCTCTCCTCTCTTTTTGAGGCGTTTGAAAACATCCCCCACATTAAAAGAATCCGGTTCCACACCCGTTTCCCGATCGGGATCCCGGAGAGAATCGACTCTTCTTTTCTATCGCTTTTGCAAGCGAGCTCGAAGCAAATTGTCTTCATCATCCACTGCAATCATCCCAAAGAAATCGATGCCGATGTGGCGGCCAGTTTAAAAAAAATCCAGGAATTGACCATCCCCACGCTCAATCAATCGGTCCTTCTCAAAGGGGTCAACGACGATGAAAAAACTCTTTTGACCCTTTCAGAAACTCTCATCGATATTGGGGTAATCCCCTACTATCTCCATCTTCACGACCCAGTCACAAGAACAGGCCATTTCAATGTCTCGGAAAAGCGGGGGATGGAACTGATCCGCCACCTCCAAGAAAACTTGTCAGGATACGGGGTCCCCCGCCTCGTGCGAGAAATTCCGGGTCGCCCTAGCAAGACCTTTATTGAAACTCTCAATATTTAGCATCAAAAAATTTCATTATATCCACAAGAAATTCATTAATATTGAAAATAAACAATAATGCATGTAAAATATAACAGGTAATAATAAAAAAGGTTATAAAAATGAACGCGATTTATAGTAATATAGTTATTCATAATTTTACGCCAACGGCTCCAGAGTCAGGTTACTCTAGACACAGTTTTAGAGACATTGTGAACGGTGGGGCTAATCAATTTAAATACGATGGAGAATTTGTTCGAAATAAGTTTAAAGATGATTTTGAAGATATAGAAAGGGATTCCGACAGAATCAAAGGGCACAAAAGAGGACTCGAACAATTGCAATCCGATTTCGTCAAAAAATTAAAAGAAAGAAGCAAAAAATCATTTGACACATGGGGACGTTGGGCACAGCGAACAGTCGGAATCAGTCGTGGCCCGATCAAGAAAGAATTTGAGGGGATGCTTTTCGATGAAAACACTCCTGTAAGCACTATTTATAAAAAAGCTTCCGAGATCCGCGACCAACTGGAATACAATGGCAAATCACTTCAGACAAGATATGGAAGGGATTTTGAGGTCATACAAAAAGAATTTGAACGCATTGCAAATCTTGAAGCTACTAAAGACGAAGAAGAGGCAAAACTAAAAGAAAAAATTAAAACTGATTTATCAAACTTCATGGGAAAAAGGGAATTTTTAAGGGGCCCTATGGGGCATTATTTTTCATATAATGGAATAGCGACCATTAGTGAGGAGTTTCGAAAGATTGCATTTGAAGACTTTGGGAAATGTTACAAAGGGCAATCTGGAGATCACCAAATTGAACTGATCATTCCTGAAGATGAAAGCAGCCCTGTAAAAATTAGGACGGTTCACAACTTGAAATTTACACAATACTCCGTTGCACCAACCGATGCAGAGACTTTAAAAAACCTAAATGAGCTATTTGAAAAGACAGGACAGCCAAAGGAAAACCAAGCATATTTTATTGCAAACTGCGGTGAGTCAACTACACCAAGAAAACCATTTCGCGTGCAGTTAAGAGGAACGCTTACCATTTTGAGTCCTGACAGGGTGATGGCTGAGATACGCTCCCAAGTCTTTCAATAATAAAGCGGCATAGGCCAGCTACCTAGTACAGCTTAACAAAAATTCTTGAGATAATTTCTAGCGTGAAAGCTGCCAAAAATCGACGATCGGAAAGTGGGTTGTATTGCCTCATACTAGCCCACTTTCCGATCGTCGATTTTTGGCGCTTTGACGCTTAGAATTACTCCAAGAATTTTTGTTAAGCTGTACTAGCCTATCCCAGTAAAATCTTCACTACTAACAATGAAAATTTTTTGGGATAAGCAGCCCAAGTCATTGAGTCCCAACAATAAAAACATGCTAAGAAAAAATCGATTTACTATAACTAATGATTTTGCTATACTTATCGGCAATTAACAGATTCTTTCTGTTAGTTATTCTATAATAACCCTAATCACCTTTTTTATTATTTGGCGCCTCTACCCTGAGGCGCTTTTTTCAAGAAAATCTGGAGAAAGTCTCTTTGGCCCGACCCAGCCACCTTTCCTGGCCGATGGTCGTTTCAGGTCCATGGCCGGGAATCACCCTTGTTTCTGGGGGAAGGGCGGCCAATTTTCCAAGGCTCAACCACATCTGATTTGCCTGGGCTGTCGGAAGCTGCAAATTCCCGATACTCCCTCGAAAGAGGGTGTCTCCTGAAATAAGCAACTTTTGGGCGCGCAAATAAAAACAGACGCTTCCGGGGGAATGTCCTGGGCTATGGATCACTTCAAAGTGCAAATCCCCGAGGGCAATGGTCTCCCCTTCATTTAGGAAGCGATCCGCACTCACTGGGTGGACCTGGAAAAATAGCGGGATCCCATCTGAGCCGGGGTGTTCGATATTTTTGGCATCGAGGGGATGGACGTAGAGGGGGGCCTCCGTTTCCTCCTTCAGGGCATGGGCGTCGGCAAAATGGTCCCAATGAGAGTGGGTTAAAAAGATTTTTTCAATTTTTACGCCGAGCTCACTGGCCTTGGCCAAAATGGCCCCACACGAGCCCAAAGAGGGGTCGATGGCAACAGCCACTTTCCTTTCAGAAGAGCCGACCAAAAGGGCATTGGTTTCGAGTGGCCCAAAGGGAAACTTGAAGAGAAACATTGCACTGGAGAGGATTCGAACCTCTGACCCCCTGGTTCGTAGCCAGGTACTCTATCCAACTGAGCTACCAGTGCTCAAACGTTATCCATCATCTCTAATCTTCAGGGTAAAAATCAAGGAAGTTCGCCCTGCTTAAAAAACCCAATACTTTTTTACTTTCATGCACTTCAGCAGCTCATTTGCATTCAACCGTCTGACTTGGGGGATCCCTTTTGGTTTAAACTCAGGGGTGTCCAAACTGATCTCAAAAGGAGGGTTCACCGATTTGTAGCTATATCCGTGGACAAAGTCAGTCCCCCGAAAAGGGGCGTTAAACTCCTCTTGTACGAGCGCCTCCCAATCCCGATCGGCCCGGTGCCCCCAAGCCCTCACCTTTTTGAGCATCTCCTCTTTTGTTCTCACCCAGCTATAGTGGTGGAACATCGGGTGTCCATCCGGACCAAAGACGTGTCGTCTTTTCGGGTTGGGAAGGAGGTTGTAGATCGCATCTCTTTCCTCTTTATGGAGCAAAATCTCCCATTCAAGCGCTTTTTTTTGTGCTAAGACGATCGAATCTTCAAATTTGAGCGCTTGATGAGTGGGCTGTCGAAAGTACCAATAATTGGAGAGCTTGAGCGCCGTGTGGTGCATATAGTCGCTGCAGTTGAGCCACTCCAAAAACTGTTTCCCGTCGGGGATCTCATCGGCGTCGAGGAAAAGGAGACTTTCCGCCGCCTCATCGACAAAGTTAAAGCCGACAAGTCTTGAAAGACTGTGCCAAAAATGGGCTGTCTCTACCTGTTTTAAAATTTTTTTTGGAATTTTTTTTGGCAAATAGGGATATTCGACAAAGAGACACTCAGGAAAAGCGGCATATATTTTTTCCAAAAGGGGGCGATTTTCCTCCGAACCATCGAAAAAATGGTCACAAACAGGTACAATGACCTGCATGGAAAAAGTGAGCGCCTGCTCGAGCGTCGATTTGATGAAGCGGCTCTCATTCGAGGAAAAATTGACAATCGTCGCAATCGGGTGCTTTTCCATGAGTAAACCATAACATAAAGTACACATTTCTATGAATGTAGTCATTCTCGGAGCGGGTAAAATCGGCTCCTTTGTCGCCTCGACACTCGCAGAAGAAGAGCACAACGTGACTTTGATCGATCAGGAAAGCGAAGCGCTCAGCCGTGTTGAGAGGGAAAGCGATGTCGCTCGGGTTCACGCGAAAGTGAGCGCAAAACTTTTGGAAGAGCTCTTTGAGCAAAAACCAGATCTATTTCTCGCAGCGACGGGCAATGATGAGACCAATTTGACGTTTTCGGCCCTTGCAAAAAATATCGGATTTCCCAAAACGGTGTGCCGGGTCCAAAAAAGAGAATATCTCAACCATCCCAGACTCGATTTTCGAAAAATTTTTTCGGTCGACTATTTTTTAGCACCAGAAGTGCTCGCAGCAGAAGACCTTTGTAAACTCCTCCTCCACGCCAAAGATTTAGCAGTTGAGCACTTTGCCCATGGCGCCATTCAAATGCGCACCATTCAAATTCCCGACCTTTGGGACAAAGGGGGGATTCCCATCGCGAAGCTAGCGCTTCCCGAAGAGCTCATCGCAGGGCTCATTCGGAGAAAAATGGCCGAAGGCGACTCCATTTTGATTCCGAGTGGAGAAGATCATATTTTGCCAGGAGATCAGCTCACAGTCGTGGGAGAGGCCAAAGTGATGCATCGGCTCCATGAAATTTTCCATTCTCCCCAAGCGGAAATCCGCTCTGTTGTCATCGTCGGCGGCACCCCTGTCGCAGTGCACCTCACTCATCTACTGTGCCAGCAAAAAATCGCTGTCCGGATCATAGAAAAAAGTGAGATGCGCTGCCATGAACTTGCAGAAATGCTCCCGCAAGCGACGATCATTCACCGCGACGGGCGCGATTTACAACTTTTAAAATCTGAAAGAGTGCAAGAGGCCGACGCATTTGTCTCCTGCACCCACTTTGATGAAAAAAATCTCATGATTGCAGGGCTTGCAAAAGAGCTGGGCTGTCCCAAATCGATGGCCCAAATCACCAACGGGCAAATCACCCATCTTTTAGAAAAAATGGGAGTGATCCCCATCTTATCGCCCCGCGTCAACATCGCAAATCGGATCCTTTCCATCTTAGATGAAGGGACCACCCTTTCTGTCGCCTCCTTAAGCTGCGATGCGGCAAAAATTCTCGAGATGAAAGTCGCTCCCACATCCAAGTTGATCGGCACCCCCCTCGCAGATCTCAATTTGCCTAAAGGGCTTCTCTTCGCTGTGATTGAGAGCCGAGGGCAAGTGATGGTCGGACGGGGCAACAAAATACTAAATCCAAATGATATTGTGATCGCAATCTGCAACCCGGTTCAGATTCCCAAATTGCAACAACTGTTCCATTGATGATGATTGCCAAAACTTTGAGTCGGTATCTCTTCTACCTCTCGCTCCTCCTCCTCGCCCCCATCGCTCTATCGGCCTACTTCCAATTTTTTTCCCAATCTCACCCACAGCCCCACAGTTTTTTCCCATTTTTATGGACCCTACTGATCGCACTGGGCTGCTCCTCCGTTCTCTATTTTATCGGAAAAAAAGGAAAAGATCCCCTGTACCGCAAAGAGAGCATTTTACTCCTCATCCTCATCTGGATTTTAACTACCCTGATCAGCGCCCTCCCTTTTGTCTTTAGCAAAACACTCAAACCCATCGACGCTTTTTTTGAGGCGATGTCGGGTCTTACGACGACGGGCGCCACAGTCATCGCCCCAAAGGCTTTTGATTCCAGAACAGGCGATGAAATTCCGATCCATCTGACCAATGTCCACGTCCCCGAAAAAACCTATTCCTACTTTGGGACTATCGATCCGATCCGAGATGTTGCAACGGGCATGATCACCCACTCTGGAGTGGAGGCTGTGGGTAAAGCGCTCCTTTTTTGGAGAAGCCTTTTACAGTGGATCGGCGGCATTGGCATCGTCGTCGTCTTTTTGGCGGTCCTTCCCGTTTTGGGCGTGGGGGGGAAATTTCTCTTTCAAATGGAGACAACAGGTCCCATTAAAGACGAAATCCAACCCCGCGTCCGGATGGCAGCTTCGCGAGGCTGGAAACTCTACGCCTCTTTGACCGTTTTAGAGATGATTCTTCTCGTCTCAACCAACCGAGATATGCCCCTTTTTGATGCGATCTGCACCTCTTTTTCCACCATTTCAACTGGGGGATTTTCAGTTCGGAATGAAAGTATCGGAAGTTATCACAGCCTTGCGACAGAGACGATCGTCATTATTTTTATGATCTTGGGAAGCATTAACTTTTCCCTCTATTTTCATATTCTTCGGATGAAGTTTTCCAAAATTTATGTCCCCGATTTTTTTCTCTTCTTAGGAGTGATTGCGATCGGCTCTATCGCCATCTCCTCTTTTCTCATCCCTGAATTTGGAGTGGCGAACGGGTTTCGCCAAGGGATCTTTCAGGCAGTTTCAGTGCAGACCACAACAGGCTTTTTTTCCACAAATTACGACCTTTGGCCCTTTGCCCCGCAGATGCTCATGCTCATTTTGATGTTTGTCGGAGGCATGTCGGGCTCCACTGCAGGTGGAATTAAAACCTCAAGGTTCTACATCGCCTATAAAATTCTCATCCACCGCCTCGAATCGATTTTTCGCCCCGACAGCATCCGCAAACTCTACGTCGGACCGAGTGAAGTGGACGATAAAAATGCCCTCACCGTCCTCACCTTCTTTTGCATTGTCGCTTTTTCTACAACTTTAGGGACAATCCTCCTCGTCTTTGACGGGATCGATCCAGAAACTGCCCTCGGCCTCATCTCCTCATTCTTGAACAACTCCGGCATCGCCTTTAGAGCCGCTGGCCCCACCGAAACCATGGCCTTCTTATCCCCATTTTCCAAGCTCATGGCCTCCTTCTGGATGCTCTTGGGCCGCCTCGAATTTTTCGCCGTTTTGCTCCTCTTTTTACCCTCATTTTGGAAAAATCGGTAGATTTGGTATAATAGAAGTGAGGTGAATTATGGAAATAACAAATACATCAAATTATCGGTATAACAATAGTAATTATAATTGGTCCGACTTCCTTCAATTATACAACCAATTCGGTGCTGATCGAAATCTTCTTCAACACGATCTCAGCCAAACTCCCCCCAATTGGTCGAAAATTCAACAGGATTTGAGCAAGATGGAACAAGATTTTAACGCGATGGTACAGATGGCTCCCTTCATGAAAGGGGCAAGCGCAAAGCTTCTCGCGGGAGTCCTTGGACCCATGGCCAATTTCATTGCTCAGATGAAAGACGAAGCCATAGACAAGAATACAGACGGAATGTCCAAAACCCTTGCTTTATTTAACTTCCAGATGGGCCCCATTCTTCAGGTGATTCTGCAGGGGCGGTAGAACCCACCCCAGGTGCTTTTCCGCAGTATTACATCATCCCGCCGAAATCTCCCATTCCCCCCATGCCGCCCATTCCGGGCATGCCACCCATTCCACCCATGCCGGGCATTGGGGCTGCGGCCGCTTTTTTCGGCTCAGGTTTATCTGTGATCATGGCTGAAATGGTGATGAGCATGCCCGCAATTGACGCTGCATGGATCAGCGCGCTTTTGGGGACAAGGACGGGATCGATGACCCCATCTTTGACAAGGTCGGAAAATTGATCGGTGAGTCCGTTGTAGCCGTAAGCGCCCTCTTTTTCGCCGATTTTCTCGGCGATGAGCTCACCATTTTTTCCACAATTTCTGGCGATGGCAATCGCAGGCGCAAAGCAGGCTTTGCGAACGATTTCGACGCCGATTTTTTCATCGCCATCCAATTTGAGTTTATCGAGCGCTTTGGCGGCTCGAATCAGAGCAACGCCTCCTCCGGGGACAATCCCCTGAGCGGCGGCAGCTCTTGTCGCATGGAGGGCATCTTCGATCCGGTCTTTTTTTTCATTCGCCTCAGTTTCTGTGACAGCTCCCACGTGGATCACTGCGACGCCGCCGGCAAATTTAGCCAATCTTTGTTCGAGTTTTTCCCGATCGTAATCGGACAATTCTGGATCCGAGAGGGCAGCTCTAATTTGCCCGACGCGCGCCTGGATCAGTTTTGGTTTTCCCAAACCGTCGACGATCGTCGTATTTTCCTTGGAAATTTGGACTCTTTTAGCGCTTCCCAATACTTCGAGTCCCACCTCTTCGATGTTGTAGCCCATCTCATCGGAGACGAGTGTGGCTCCGGTCAAAATGGCCAAATCCTCCAAAATCTGCTTGCGCGCGTCGCCAAAAGCGGGCGCTTTAACAGCGCACAGGGGGAGTCCCCCTTTCACTTTATTGACGACCAGCGTTGCGAGAGCTTCTGAATCGATGTCATCAGCGATAATGAGGAGCGGGCGGCTCCCCTTTTCCATCGCCTTTTCCAAAATAGGGACAAGCTCTTTAGCGCTCGAGAGTTTTTTATCGGTGATCAAAAAGGCTGGGTTATCGAGCTCGACGCTCATTTTTTCCGCGTTTGTAACGAAATAGGGAGAAATATACCCTTTATCGAATTGCATCCCCTCGACGACTTCAAGGGTTGTCTCGATCCCTCTTGCTTCGCCGATTGTGACAATGCCATCTTTACCCACCTTTTGCATTGCCTCGCCGATGATCGCGCCAATAGCGGGGTCGTTATTTGCAGAAATGGCGGCGATCTGCTCGATCTCTTCGGGGCTTCGGATCGCTTTTGCCTGTTTGTCGAGCGCCTCTTCGATCGCTTTTACTGCCCGATCGATGCCCCGTTTCAGATCCATTGGATTTGCGCCGGCGCTCACATTCTTGACCCCTTCGGAAAAAATCGCCTCCGCGAGGACAATGGCGGTGGTCGTCCCATCTCCAGCAGTATCGGAAGCTTTAGAGGCGGCCTCTTTCACCAGCTGCGCTCCCATGTTCTCATACTTGTCTTTCAGGTCAATTTTTTTTGCGACGCTCACTCCGTCTTTGGTGGAGATTGGAGAACCAAAGTCCTGTCCAATCACTACGTTGCGCCCTTTGGGTCCCAATGTGACAATCACCGCTTTGGCGAGAGTTCTGACCCCTTTGAGGAGCGCTTTTGTCGCCTCTTCGTGGAATTTCAACATCTTTGCCATGATTAACCCCCGAATACAGCTAATACATCCTCTTCAGAGAGGATCAAGTAATCGGTCTCATCAGCCTTGTACTCAGTGCCAGAATAGGACGAGAAAAGGACCTCATCGCCCACCTTAACCGATACGGGATGGAGCTTTCCTTTACTGTCGATTTCGCCAGGGCCTACTGCCACGACGACGCCTTGCTTTGGCTTTTCTTTTGCAGTTTCGGGAAGGAGAATCCCCCCTTTAGACGTTTGCGCTTCTTGGCGCTTGACTACGATTCGGTTTTTAAGAGGTTTTATCTTCTGGGTCATTGTCTTCCTCCAACTTTTTTAAGGCGATTATAAAGGGTCCTCTTGAATTAGTCAACATTTAGCAATCACTCCCCCCTCGTTGCCAAACCTCATGGCGAGAGTTCAGAGGCAGCCCTCAAAACTGCTTTGCATGGACGCAACGTGGCTCAAAAGGGCGATTTTTCCAGGCAAATGAGTTTTGAGGGCGGCCTCTTCATTGACGAATAAAGGGAAATTTGCAAAGTTGCGAAATATGAAGATGGTGGGATGGTTCTTTCTTGTTTTGGCTCTTTTTTCCTGTGCGAAGAGGGAAGAAAAGCGGGCGATTGTCAAAGTGGTTCCGTACACTGTGGAGCCGCGGACGATTCCGTTGACATTTGAGTTTGTCGGGGTATGCCAGAGTTCCCACTTAGTGGAGGTCCGCTCGCGGGTGGAGGGGTATTTAGACAAGGTGGCCTATACTGAGGGGGCGCCGGTGAAAGAGGGGGACCTCCTTTTTGAGATCGACGCGCGTCTTTTCGAGGCGAAGTTGGATGAGGAGAAGGCGAATTTAGAGAAAGAGAAGGCAATTTTATGGTCAGCGCAAAGGGCGGTCGATCGATATAAGCCGCTTTTTGAGCAACGAGCTGCGAGCCGCAAAGATTTGGACGATGCGACAGCGCAGCTGCTCGCCCAGCAGGCGCAGGTGAGTTTTTATGAGGCGCGGCTGCATGAAGCTGAGCTGAATTTAAGTTACACGTCGATCCATTCCCCTATTTCAGGTCTGACGACCAACTCGAGATATCAAGAGGGGACGCTGATCTCTCCTGGAGCGAACGATCTTCTGACGACGGTTTCAGTGATTGATCCTATCTGGGTTGTTGTGAACGTATCTGACTATTATTTTTTAAAGAGTTCTGAGGAGATTGCGGCGGGGATATTAGAAGTTCCTAAGGATTTTCATTTTGATGTAAAGCTCATTCTTTCCAATGGGAACGAATACCCCTATTCGGGGGAGGTGAGTTTTATTTCTCCTGTGTTGAATTCGAGTACGGGGACATTGAGTGCAAGGGCCATCTTTAAAAATCCGGAGTATCTTTTAAAGCCTGGGCAATTTGTGAAGGCGATTGCGTCTGGGGCAAAGAGGCTTCATGCGATCACCGTTCCCAAGTCTGCCATTGTGCAGGGGGAAGGGGGGCGATTTGTCTATGTGATTAAGGAGGGGAACCGGGTTGAGAAGAGAGCCGTTGTAACCGACACGTGGTACGGCGATGATTGGATTATCACATCGGGGTTAAAGGCGGGTGACGTGGTGGTTCAGGAAGGGGTGAATAAAGTAAAAGAGGGAATGGTTGTAGAAGTGATCGATTCCCCAAAGAAATGATCGAAATATGTCAAATTTTTTTTTAAAAAGGCCGATATTTGCGATGGTTCTGTCGATCATCATCGTATTGATTGGCATTGCCTTTTTAAGGCGACTTCCCATAGAGCAATTTCCCTCTTTAAGTCCAGTGCAGATCAAAGTGATCACTCGATTGCCTGGGGCGTCGGCCCAGGCTCTATCGGATAGCGTGGCGGCGCCTTTAGAGGAGGCGATCAATGGGGTCGAGAATATGATCTACATGTATTCTCAGAGCGTAGCTCCGGGAAATCTCAGTTTAGTGGTCTCATTTAAGATTGGAACCGATCCAAACACCGCTTTGATCAACACGCAGAACCGGGTGAATCTAGCTCTTTCCTCCCTTCCTCCTGAAGTGCAAAAGGAGGGGGTGGTGGTCATCAATCAAAACCCCAGCATTTTGCTTTTTGTGGCCATTGAGTCGGAAAACGATTCACACGATCCGATTTTTCTTGCCAACTATGCGAATACAAACATTGCCAATTATCTTGAACGGATCAATGGGGTTAGTTCAGCCAAAGTGCTCAATGCGAAGGACTATTCGATCCGCATTTGGATTAAGCCTGATCGGCTAGCGCAATTTGGGATGACGGTGACCGATGTGATTCGAGCGGTTCAAGAGCAAAATGGGACCCATTCGATTGGGTTGATTGGGGGAGAGCCGACAATGACGCCGAACCAATTGACGATTCCAGTGACTGCTCCTGGGCGGTTAAAAAATGTGGAGGAGTTCGAAAACATTATTTTGCGGGCTGAGCGGGATGGGGCGATGGTGCTGCTCAAGAATGTGAGCGATGTCACTTTGGGCTCTATCAGTTATAACCTTGTGGGAGATCTCAACGGCAAATCGGGTGCTTTCATCGGGATTTACCAAGACACAGCGGCCAACGCGATTGAGGTGTCGAGTTCGGTGCGATCGAAGCTCGAGGAGCTCTCGCAATTTTTCCCTGAGGGAATCGTCTATAAAATTCCCTATGACACTTCAAATTACATCAAGTTATCGATTTCACATCTTCAAAAAACGCTCATCGAGGCTGTTTTGCTGGTCGCGCTGGTTATTTTTATCTTTTTACACAGCATTAGGGCGGCGATTGTTCCGATTGCGGCGATGCTCGTATCGATCACTGGGGCATTCATTGGGATGTATCTTTTTGGGTTTTCCGTGAACACTCTCACTCTTTTTGGGCTTGTTTTAGCGGTGGGGATTGTCGTGGATGACGCGATCATCGTCGTTGAAAATATCGAGAGGAAGTTGGGGGAAAAAGAGCTGACTCCACAGGAGGCGGCCCAAGTTGCGATGAAAGAGGTGACGGGGGCCGTTGTTGCGACGGCATGTGTATTGGGGGCGGTGTTCATTCCGGTCTCGTTTTTAGGGGGGATTACGGGGCAATTTTTCAAGCAATTTGCAATTACGATTGCAACGTCTGTTTTTCTCTCTGGGTTTGTCGCTTTGACGCTGAGTCCTGTTCTTTCGATACTCTTGCTGAAAAAGGGGCGCAAAAAAGCTAGGTGGGCGATCTATTTTGATTCGATGTTTGGGGCTTTATGTGAATTTTATCTCAAAGGGGCGAGCTTTTTGATTCGAAAGCCGCTCTACGGCATCGGATTCTTTATTGCGATGATCATTGCAACTGGGGTGATTGTGAAGTCAACCCCGATTGGGCTTGTCCCTCATGAAGATCAGGGGCTCGTGTTGATTTCATCTTCATTGCCAGATGGGGCGAGTTTATCGCGGGTGGAGGCTGTTTCGAATCAAATTGAGAAAATCGCCTCTCAAAATCAGGGGGTATCGGATGTGCTTGCTATGTCTGGATATAGTTTGATTGAATCGATTGAGCGTTTGCAGATGGGGGCCTATTACATCAACTTGAAGAATTGGGATGAAAGGAAGGAGAGCGCATTTCAGATCATTGACTCATTAAATGCCCAATTGAGTGAGATTCCCGAAGCGCTGATTACGGCGCTAAATCCGCCTGATATTCCTGGAATTGGGGTGGTTGGAGGATTTGATTTTTGGATTGTCAATGATGGGCCTGCCGATTATGAAGCGGTCAATCGAGTGGTTAATGAGATTGTCGCAAAGGCGAAGACGCATCCTGAATTTTCGAAGGTATTGACTTCGATCAATGCGAATAACATGGAATTATTTATCAATCTCGATGCAGTAAAAGCGCGCTCATTTGGGGTGAACATCGATGAAATTTACCAAACACTGCAGGTGCTTCTCGGTTCATCTTATATCAATCAGTTCAACAAATTTGGCCATGTTTATCAGGTGGTAGCGCAAGCGGAACCTTCTGGGCGCGATTCGATTGAAGATATTGGGAATACGTATGTGAGATCGAGTCAAAATGAGATGATTCCGCTGAAATCGCTCATCATTCCCACTTTTTCTAAGGGGCCGACGTTGGTGCAGCGGTTCAATGGATTTCCGGCGGCATTGGTCTCATTGATTCCGGCAATTCCCGACCCAGAGCGGATCGTATCGGTCATGGAGAAAATTGCGAAAGAAACTCTTCCTCCGGGGATGTCTTATTCTTGGGGGGGACTTGCATTTCAACACAAGGAGACGGGGGGGATGTCGGCGGCGGCATTTCTTTCGGCATTTGTGCTCATCTTTTTAGTTTTAGCTGCGCTTTATGAGAGATGGCTTCTTCCGATTGCGATTTTGATGGCGGTTCCCTTTGGTGTATTTGGGGCCTTTTTAAGTGTCCGGTTGTTTCACACGGGGGCGAACATCTATTTAGTCATTGGGGTGATTGCGCTGATTGGGCTTGCGGCCAAAAATGCGATTTTGATCATTGAGTTTGCGAAAGAGGAGAGAAAAGCGGGCAAAGAGATCATCGATGCGGCGCTGACGGCGGCAAGGCTCCGCTTTAGGGCGATTATGATGACCTCGCTTACGATTATCGTCGGATCGCTCCCCTTAGTGGTTACAACAGGCGCTGGGGCAATCAGTCGCAAATCGGTTGGGATGGGGATGATTGGCGGGATGGCGATGGCGACCTTTTTGGCAGTCTTTTTTGTCCCCCTATTCTACCAGGGGATGGAGAACTTATCAGAATGGTTTAAAAATAGGAAAAAATGAGCCGTCTTTTCCTATCTTTACTTCTTTTGAGCGCAGCTTGCAATTTTAGGCCTGAATACGAGCGGCCCGAATTGGAGATGGGGGAAACGTATCGATTTGAGCCGGTGAATGCGAGTGAATATGCGAATCTCTCCTGGTGGAAGCAGTTTCAAGATCCGACGCTCGACAATCTGATTGAGATCGCTTTGGAAAACAACAAGGATCTGCATGTAGCGACAGCGCGAGTGCTCGAGTATAACGCCAAATACAAGATTGTTTTTTCCCAATTTTTCCCTGAGATCGATGCGCAAGGCAATCTCGATCGATTGAAGCTTTCTCAGGACGTCAATTTCCAACCCATACCTCTGAAAGTACCTCGGATCAATCCGCTGTATGCATTTCTCTTTAAGATCTCCTATGAGATTGATTTTTGGGGGAAGATTCGGAACCAAACGGAATCGGCGAAGGCGATCTATTTGTCGCAAATTTATGCGAGACAAAATGTGATTTTGACTCTCGTGAGCTCGGTGGCAGCGAACTATATTCTCCTGAAGCAATATATCAAGCAGCTTGAGATTTCGAAGTTGACGTATGACTCCCGAAAAGAGGCTTGGGACATAGCCATTTTGCGCTTTGACGGAGGGCTAGTGTCTGAGCTAGAGGTGAAGCAGGCCGAATCGGAGACTTTGGTTGCAGAGGTGGAGATCAAGAATTTTGAGTTATTCATTGGCAAGCAAGAGGATCTGATCAGCATTCTTTTAGGGCAAGCGCCGGGGCCGATTGAGGGGGGGCTTCTTTTGAGTGAATTGACATTGCCGCCGAACGTTCCGACCGGTTTGCCGTCAGATCTTTTGGAAAATCGCCCAGATATATTGCAGGCGGAGGAGCAAATTTTAGCGGCAAACGCAGATGTAGGGGTTGCAAGGGCTGCCTTTTTCCCCTCATTCACATTGACTGGCGACTATGGGCAAAGGACAACGAGGGCGAATCAATTTTTTGAAAGTTCGGCAACTCTTTGGGATATCGGTTTGCAGGCATTTGAGCCTCTTTTCACTGGCTGGAGACTGACAAACCAGTTGAATGAGAGCGAAGCAATTCTCTTGGAGGCGCTCTATTCTTATCAGCAGACGATTTTGACTGCGCTTAAAGAAGTTGACGACGCGCTGATCTCTCATGAGAAGGCGAAGGAAAAACTGGCGATCCAAAGGGAGCGGGTAGCGGCGTTGAAAGACTATTTAAATCTTGCGAACCTGAGATATTTCAACGGACAAAGCGACTATTTGACAGTGTTGGATGCGGAAAAATCGCTGTTTGTGACGCAGTTGAGTGAGGTGGTGACAGAAGGCGATCTATTCTACTCTCTGATTTTCCTCTACAAAGCGCTCGGGCAAGGGTGGAACGTCGAGATTCCTTGCGAATCAGACCCTACGAATGAAGTCGAAGAAACAGACCCCGTTCTTGTCCAAATGGATTGCACCCAACCTCTCCCTCAATAGAGGAGAAATTTTTTCCGTTTTTCTAAGAAGGCCTCTCTTTCATTTTTGTGGAGTTCGACCAATTTCCAAGCGGGGAATTTTTCATTGAGGAGCATTTGGTAGACTTTATCGGTGCCATTGGCTTTACAAAAGAGCTCTATTTTTTTGGGAGAGGATTGGAGTTTTTCGCTGAATTCTTTGGGGTAAAGGCTTTTGAGGATTCCGAGGAGGAAGAATTGAATAGAGAGGGGTTTATAAACAGTTGGGTCGGTGATCTGGATTAAAACGCCTTGGCAATCGGTTCCCTTATACAATCCCCAAAAAGGGCGGAAGTGGTAGGGGGAAAAGTGGACGCCGGGCAATTTTTGGGCGTTTAGTTTTTTTGCAAACAACTGGGCATCGATCCAGGGGGCGCCGACAATTTTGAAAGGGAGGGTAAATCCGATGCCGATGTTGAGGATGCCGAGTTCTCCGAGGATGCCGGTGGAGGGGCAAAAGAGGGGGGTATCTGGTTCTGGGACATTGGGGCTGGGGGGGATCCAAGCGAGCCCTGTGTCTCGAAAGCTCATTTTTCTTTGCCACCCTTTCATGGGAATCACTTTGAGTTTGCAGCCAACTTTGTATTCTTCATTGAAGAAGAGGGCGAGTTCACCGATGGTCATTCCGTGGCAATAGGGGGTATTGATGTAGCCGATGAAGGAGCGCCAAGAATCTTCGAGCATGGGACCATCGACGGTGAGGCCGTTGATGGGATTGGGGCGATCGAGGACGATCACTTCGATGCCGTGTTTGGCGGCCTCTTCCATCATGTAGAATAGGGTGGTGGGGTAAGTGTAGGCTCTGACGCCGGTGCATTGCATGTCGTAGACGATGACGTCGAGGTTTTCGAGCATTTCTGGGGTGGGTCTGCGCGTTTCTCCGTGGAGGCTATAGATAGGGACGCCGAGGAAATCGGAGTGATCGACTTTTTCCCATGCGTAGCATTGGCCTTTGAGGCCATGTTCGGGGGAAAAAATGGCTGCGAGCGAAAAGTTTTCGCAGAAGCGCTCGAGAGTGAGGCGCATTTGGGTATCGATGCCTGTGTGGTTGGTGAGGAGGCCGATTTTTTTATCTTTTAACAGGGCGTCGTGACCGTCGTTAAAGAAGACATCAACTCCAGGAGACACAATGGGAGCCGCCATAAGAGACATGAGAAACACGGGTAAAACCAAAAAAAGAATCGCGCGCATCATCGAAATCAATTATAACAGAATTTTGATTGAAGTATAGAGTCCCATATGAGTCATTTAGATGCAGCGATTGAGATCTTGGATCAAGTAGCGGGCAAACCGCAAACGATCTCGGAGCGGGGGCGATTTGCAGTTGAGCTTGCGGCGTTGATGTTGGAAGAGGCGAATCGGACGATGTCCTCCTCGGAGAAAAAAGAGCAGGAGCAGCTCAGCCGTTTGATGCGCGATCCTCTTGGGAAAGCGTTTACGACTTCGATGACAGATGAGTGTTTTCGGAGCCATTCAAATCGGCGCATTGCAGATCAGATGATCTATCTTTTAAACCAATTGGGGGTACCGCAATATCTCGATTTATGGAAGAAGGCGGAGCTATTTGTCTTCCGTTCATTGAGTCCGCAGCTTGCGGGGATGTTGATCCCTTTTGCAATGCAGGAGTTGCGGAGGCAAACGGCGAAGGTGATTCTTCCTGGGGAGACGGCCGCTTTGACGAAGCATCTCAAGGAGCGCAAAGCGGAATCTGTGCGGCAAAACATCAACCATTTGGGCGAAGCGATTTTAAGTGAGGCGGAGGCGAAAAAGAAGCTCCACCTTTATCTAGAGGATTTAAAGAATCCAGATATCGATTACATGTCGGTGAAAATTTCGACGATTTACAGTCAAATTCAGCTGCTCGCTTTTGAAGAGACTGTCGAGCATATTGCGCAGAAGCTGAAAAAGTTGTATCGGGCGGCGATGGCGATGAGCCCACCCAAATTCATCAATCTGGATATGGAGGAGTATCGGGATCTCGATTTGACGGTAAGCAGTTTTAAGAAGGTGTTGGATGAGCCTGAGTTCCATTCATATTCTGCGGGGATCGTGTTGCAAGCGTACCTGCCCGATTCGCATCAATTTCAAAAAGAGTTGACCGAGTGGGCGAAAGTGCGGATCAAGCAAGGGGGGGCGCCGATCAAGATTCGGATTGTGAAGGGAGCGAATTTGGCGATGGAGCAATTTGAGGCATCGCTGAAGGGGTGGCCGCAGGCACCCTACACGCAAAAGGTGGATGTAGATGCGAATTATAAGCGGATGTTGATTTACGGGTGTATTGCAGAAAATGCCCGGGCAGTGCGCCTTGGGATTGCAAGTCACAACCTTTTTGATATTGCCTTTGCGATGCTGCTGCGCTCCGAGAACCGGGTGGAGCCCTATACGGGATTTGAGATGTTGGAGGGGATGGCAGATCCGATTCGGCGAGTGGTGCAGAAGCTAACGGGAGATATGCTCCTCTACTGTCCTGTGGCCCTGAAGGAAGATTTTCAACATGCGATTGCCTATTTGATTCGGAGACTGGATGAAAATACGGGGCCGGAGAATTTTTTACGGCATGTATTTGGGCTGAAACCTGGGACAGAGAATTGGGAGAATCAGACAGCGCTCTTTCTTCAGAGCTGCGATGAAATTGAGACTGTTTTTCAAGGGTCTCGGAGGGTCCAAAATAGACTTCTTGCGCCAATGGCACATGATCCGAGACTCGGATTTGAAAATGAGCCGGACACCGATTTTTCCCTGCCGCAAAACCGCAAGTGGGCGCAGGAGGTGGTGCGGCACTGGAAAAGCGTCAAAGAGAAGCCAATTCCCCTCGTGATTGGGGGAAAACAGATTTTGGAAAACGAGGAGGGGGTGGGCCGCTGTCCGAACAGCACAACGGAGGAATTTTCAAATGTAAAGCCGCTTTACATTTACACCAAAGCCCATAAACATCATATAGATGCGGCTCTAAAATGCGCAAAAGCGCACGAAAAGGAGTGGGGGGAAACGACGGCGCAATATCGGGGTCAGCTTTTAGCGCAAGTGGCGCAAGGGTTAAGGCAGAGGCGTGGGGAGCTGATAGGTGCGATGATGATGGATGGGGGGAAGCTGATCACAGAGGCGGATCCGGAGGTTTCGGAGGCGATCGATTTTGCCCAGTATTATCGGCGCCAATTAGAGAAGATGTTTCAGATGAAGGACATTGAGTGGGCGCCTAAGGGGACCATTTTAGTGGCATCGCCGTGGAATTTTCCGTGTGCGATTCCGGCTGGGGGGATGTTGGCGGCGTTGGCAGCGGGGAACTGTGTGATTTTCAAGCCTTCATCGGAGGTTGTGTTGACAGCTTGGCATTTGGTGAATGTGTTTTGGGATGCTGGGGTTCCGAAGGAGGTGTTGCAATTTGTTCCCTGTTCTGGCGACGGTGCTGGGGGGGATTTGATCCGGGATGAGCGCATCAATGGCGTGATCTTGACAGGGGGAACTGAGACGGCGAAATCATTTTTGCGGATGCGGCCCAGTTTAGATCTTGCGGCGGAGACGGGTGGGAAGAATGCGATCATTATTACGGGGTTATCGGATCGGGATTTAGCGATCAAGGATCTTTTGCACTCTGCGTTTAGCAATTCTGGGCAAAAATGTTCAGCGGCGGCGCTTGGGATCCTTGAGGCAGAAATTTATGATGACCCACATTTTCTCGATTCTTTGAAGGAAGCGGCGGCGAGCATGAAGGTGGGGCTGAGTTGGGAGTTGGGTGTAAAAGTAGGGCCATTGATTCATCCTCCGCGTGGGGCATTGAAGAGGGGGCTAACGACTCTGGAAGAGGGGGAGGAGTGGTTACTAGAGCCTCGGCAGAATCCGGATCATCCTTGTCTTTGGAGTCCGGGGATCAAGCTTGGGGTACGTGCTGGCAGTTTTACGCATATGACTGAGTTATTTGGGCCTGTTTTGGGTCTTATGAGGGCGGACAATTTGGACCATGCGATTGAGCTTGCGAATCAGGTGCCGTATGGGTTGACATCGGGGTTGCAGAGTTTAGATGAGCGGGAGCAAGGGAAGTGGCTTGATCGGATAGAGGCGGGCAATCTTTATATCAATCGAGGGATCACGGGTGCGATCGTGCGCAGACAGCCGTTTGGGGGGTGCAAGGCGTCGAGTATTGGGAAGGGGGCGAAAGCTGGTGGGCCGAATTATGTTTGTGAATTTATGAAGCCGAAGCAAACGGGCCTTCCACAGGAAAAGTATCCGGTAAACGAGCGGGTCAATCATCTGACAGCCTTTTTAGATCGGATGGACTTGACGGCGGAGCAGCTAGGGGTTTGGACAGCGAGCTGTGCGAACTATGCATATTGGTGGAGGCGGATGAAGCAGGACCGGGACCCATCGAAAATTGTGGGGCAGGACAATTTCTTCCGCTATGTTCCGAGGAAGAGGATTGTACTGCGTCTTGAGCTGCACTCAAATCCATTGGAATTTTTGAAAGTGTGTGCGGCGGCGCTCACCTGTGGAGCGGGGGTTGAAATCAGTTATCCGATGGAGCTAGAGACGAAGATTCCGTGGCTGAGAGAACTTGCCTCTATTCCAATCGTTGAAGAAGCGGAGGAACAATTTTTAAAGCGGCTCCATGACGGAAAGATTGGCCGTTTGCGACTATTGGAGCCCGCAAACGAGAAAATCGCAAAAGCGGCGGCACACTCTGCGACCTATATTTCGGATGATTTAGTGTTGACGAATGGGCGCCTAGAGCTATTGCATTATCTTCGCGAAGTATCGATCAGTATCGATTATCATCGTTATGGGAATTTAGGGCTTCGCGAAGGTGAACTGCGCAAGCCGATTCTCTGAGAGGCTCACCCCCCCTCATAAACGCTCATGTTCGGGGATTTCATAAAGGGTGAGATAAAAATCCTGTTCGTCCCTCCCATTCAGACTCCCTTGGAAAATGGCCGTATTTCGAACATAGAGTTGGGCATGATTAAGGAGCCTTTGATCCGCTCCGTTTTCGACCAAATAACGATAAAATGGGTGGCTTTCCTTTGCGTGGTATCGATTGTAGAGCCATCTTGGGATCAAAGTGATACAACGAATTGGCAAAGTTGCAAAATCAATCACTGCCGAAACGATGACTGTCAAAATTTTGAGGCCAAATTCTTTTATCTTTAAGGCAGCAATGGCTCCAGGAAAGAAAAGATCTTTGCAAAAGTTCCCAATAGTGTCCGTTCTAACAACAACGAACTGCCCCTCCCAGGAACATTTTCTGGCATTGTAACTGCAAAGATTGGCCACACGCGAATATTCACCGACACTTTTACACTCTTTGGTAAAGAGCCAAGGCTGGCCAGCCCCTTCTGAAACACGAATAGCGTTAGTGACTCTTAATTCAGCACTCATACAGCCCCCGATTTTAATCGGTTCAAAGGGTCGCCGATTTTCCCACTAAATGTCAACTTTGCCAGGTTAGTGAAGCGACATACAGAATTCGGTTGTAACCGAATGAACTGCACGCCATTATTCGGTTACAACCGAACAAATTGGTATGGAACGGTTATTTGAGATTCAACGCATTATCATTACGCTCTAGTGCTCAGTCTCAGGCAATTTTTTTCTGATACATTTCACTTTTGATAAAATGTCCGTAATAATATACACATCAGGAGTTACATATTTCCTCTCTTCCTTCGGACAGACTCCATCTTCTTCGGCTATAAAATACATAATCTCATTCTCATAGATCGCTATCATCTCCAAATCGTCTTTCCGTAAGTGCCTTTTTTCATCATAGTCAAAATGTAAACGAAAAGATAAATCCTCATAGGTAATAGGAAAATGATAAAAACAATTCCGAAACTCTTCTCTACTATTCAAAAGAGCGAGCAACCCATCAACAATTTTATAAAAATACCGTCTTCCTTCATCACATCTTATATTCAAATCTACACTATACCCCAGATCAATTAAGTGGATTTTCCCATCATAAACTTTATCCCGGCCTGTGCAACGCACTCCATATGATCTCAGCTTAACGTTCTTTTCTTTTCTCAATTGTTCTGAATATTTCTTTATCAAAGGAATCACTTCATCTCTAGGATTGCTTGTTTTGCTCATTGCATAAACAGGACCCGACTGCAATGCGGATAAAATAGCAAAGAAATATAGGTACCAATTCATCGCATCCCCCCATATTTTTCGTAATCAGGTGCATTAAATCTCTTTATCCCCTTCTGATATGTTTGATTTTCAAAATAATGCCCCTTAATAAATCCCGAATAGACCTCCTCATCTGAATCGAAAAGAATGTACTGGTTTTTCAAATGCGTCTTCGCAGAAATTTCCCCGCTCGATGTATTCGTAAACCCCTTCGCACTCTGCGCAAAATTGTGCGCATTGTAGCGAAATACCTGCCTCGGCTCCTCTTTTTCCCCGTAAAATCCCTTCCCAATTTGCGGATACTTTTGCTCGTTCGGGTCGAGAAAATAACAGAGCGTCGTCCCATTGCGCTCATTCACAAAAATCTCATTCGTCAAACAAGAAAATGAGGCCCTTAAGTGCCCATCTCCCCTAAACGTCCCCAGCCGGCTAATAAATGCCCTTTGCAAACGAATCGGCTCTGCCCCCTGAACCACATAATCCTCATCAAACGAATACAAATCCCCCGTAATCATGCTCACCCCCTCCACAAGAGCCGAAGGATCATTCTCCGTCACCGCAACCGCCAACTCATCCGAATGGATAGAAAAAATAAGAAATAAAAAAACGCAAAGATACTTCACTTTTCCCCCACGATCAGTGTAAAGGAAATACTTTAATCAAAGGTTTGCATTTCGATCGAACATTTTTAGATGTGGACTTATTTTTTCTTAACATGATATAAAAAACACCTTATGACAACCGCTACCTCGAACGTCGTCCAGCTCTCTACGGACTACTGGATTACGCTGGATGAATTCTCCTCTCTCTTGGTGAATGCCGAGATCGATCTCGGTGAACAGGCAATCGAGCGGATGAATGAGACGCGCCGTTTTATCGACTACCTTTTATCGGCCCAAATCCGCGTGTATGGCTTGACAACCGGTTTTGCCGACCTTAGAAACACCGCGGTCGATGCGGAATACGCAGCCCTACTTTCAAAAAACATGATCCTCAGCCACGATGCCGGCATCGGCAAGCCGCTTGCGCAAAATATCACTTTGGGCGCCATGATTTTGAGGGCCCACTCTCTCTCAAAAGGGTATTCGGGGTTTTCAGTCGATTCGTTGGAGACCCTCATCCAAATGATCAATGCTAGAATTGTCCCGGAGATCCCCTGCACAGGCTCTCTCGGCGCAAGCGGCGATCTCGCCTTTTTGGCAAGGCTCGGCAGAGCCATGATGGGCGAAGAGGTCCCTGTACTGCATCGAGGGATGAAAACGAGCGCAAAAGAGGCTTTTCGCCTCGCGAAAATTGAACCAATGACTCCAAAGGCCAAAGAGGGCCTCGCGTTGACCAATGGCACCTCTTTCATGGCCTCCATGATGGCGATCGGCTACCAAAAAGAGATGCAATGCCTCGAAAATGCCATCTCGCTCCTCGGCCTTTTTCTCAATGCAACGGCTGCTGCTGAACCCGCTTTCTTTGACATGATGCAGAGCGTGAGACGCCAAAAAGGACAAGCCCGCATCGCAGAAGTTTTACGCCCCTTCTTGCGAGAAGAAAGATCCAGAGAAATCCAAAATGACTACTCCATCCGCTGCCTGCCCCAAATCTTAGGCCCTAAGGTTGAAATGATCTTAGAACAGAGGCAAAAGATCGAAAACGAACTCAACGCCATCACCGATAACCCCCTCATCTTCCGAAATGACGAAATCTCCCCAGATGTCGATCGCTCCCATATCATCCCCTTCAATGGGACCGATTGGGTCGTCGCTTCAGGCGGCAATTTCCACGGCGAAACGACCAGCACAATCGCCGATGCGATCGCAATCGCCAACGCCAAAATCGCCCTCACTTTGGAAAGACAGCTCACCTACATGCTCAACCCCGCCCGCAATGGGAAAAAATTCCCCATCTACCTCATTGCGAATCCAAAACTTGCAGGCTTCCAATCGGGCTTCATGATCACCCAATACACCGCCAATGCCCTGACCCACAAGATTTGCCTCCTCGCCAACCCAGCCTCAACCACGAACCTCACCTCGGCAAATGAATCGGAAGACGTCGTCAGCTATGGAGCCACAGCCGCACAAAAATTGCTCGAACAAATCGAACTCTTCGAACAGCTTTTGGCCATTCATCTCCTCACGACAGCGCAAGCTTATTCCCTCATTCGAAAAACAAAAGAAAACAAAAACCCTTTCTGCGAAGAAATCTTTGCAAAAATCGAATCTAAAATCCCATTCCCCCAAATCGAAGACGAAAGTTTCGATCACAAATACAAAGTGGCCCTCTCCCTTTTGCAATCGGGCAGCTTGGTGTATCACATTCTTAAAATGTCTTGAAATCCTAAGATAAAGAACCCAAAGAATCCCAAAATGAGATGCGAAAAGGTGCACCCCACCAAGGATCTTTGCTTCGCATACATCCACCCCCAGATCAGACCCCAAAAATAGACTCCGAGGGTGAGAGAAAAAGATAAGTGAAGATGGATCATGCTAAAGGGAAGATTCGAAACGAGAATCGCAATCAGCGTATTGCGCTTTGACAAAAGGAGCTTTTCCAAAACGTTTTGCATAAACCCGCGGTAAATCATCTCCTGCACCGGAACAAAAATGAGATAGGCGACAACTAAGATCACAAACAACAGCGGAGTATACGGAACATTTTCACCGAGCGCAGGAGAAATGGAAATCAGATGCAAGTCATGAAATTCAGTGACCCATCGAATCGCCGCCCATTTCATCAAAACGAGCAAAAGGACCATCGGAATCGTCCAAAAAAAGGAGGAAATGAGCTGCTTCCCCCAATTACGACTCGTAAAGCCATAATCGCTCCAGGGATAGTCGGTCTTGCGGACAAGCATCATCATCGCAAGGACAAACACAATCAGGATCGGCACGCTGATCACTGTGCTCGACAGGACTTGGATCTGAAGTAAATCGAGAAAACGGATCGAATAAATATAGAAAAAGATCAGTAGGAGAAGATAAATCAGGCAGTTCCCCAGATGACTTCTCGCTTTTTCCTGTTTCAATTGATTCTGAATCGCCAACACCGCAACATCTGCCCCTCCTCTTGCCCGTTCCGTTAAAACTTGCAAAAATTGAAGCTGTATTTGAGCGCCCAGCTCTTTTGTCTCAGGATGTTTGGCAAGCTCTTCCAAAGAGATCCGAAGAAGCGTGCAAGAAGTTTTTGCTAGGGCCGTTGCAATTCTCCGATGCGACTTTGCCACAGCTGCCATCTCACCGACAACCTCTCCTTTGTGAATCAGGGCCAAGTGGATCTGATCTTTAACGATCTCTATCGTCCCATCGATCACTAGAAAAAATTCTTCCCCTTGCTCTCCCTCTCGAAAAAGAGAGCTCCCTTCTTTGAAATGGACCATTTTGGAAAATTGTAAAAGGGCGCTCAACTCGCGCTTCGAAAAGTTCTTGAAAAAGAAATTTTGACTCAAAACATCGAGATCTACCTCCATCAATCCCACCCTTCAGCCGGCCCGCTTGGCAGATGATGGGTCGATTTTCTGTGGTAAAGGAAAGCGCTCACAAGAAACGCAATGACCATCAATATCCCCAAAAGGAAATGGACCGAAGAAAAACTCATCATCTCAGCAATTCTCTCCCCCACATTCGGCAAATAGATGGCCTTTTCCCAACTTGTAAAAGCAAAAATCAGCGCAAGCCCTATCGTCCCGGCAAATACCCTCAACATACTCACAATCCCAAAAGCAATGCCCAACTGCTCCTCCGGAATATCACTCATCGCAACTGTATAGGAAGGGGTAAAGATCAAAGGGAGCCCCATTCCAAAAAAGAAGAGGGGAATCAGGTATAAAATGAGCGTCGGCATTGGCGTGTTGCCCAACCAGAAAAAAGAGAGGATAATCAGACAATACCCAAGCGCAATCGGCAATTTGGGACTCACCTTGTCAGATAAAAATCCCCCCACATACGAGAAAAAAAAGACCGGCACGGATGAAAAAGCAGTAATTATACCCGTCTGAGTGGGGGTATATCCCAAAATAGTCTCCGTATAAATCGTTCTAAATACCGTAATCATCAAAATAAATTGCGAAATCGCAATGCTCACATTGATCGATGCAAAGATCGGACGCTTGAAAAGTGTTAAAGTTATAAACGGATTGCGGGAAGTTTTTTCCCTTCTGAGGAGTAAAATAGCTGCGATAAAAGCCACAATGCCAGCGGCTAAGACCCTCCTGCTCCCCCATCCCCAGCTCGTCCCTTGCATAAAGACAAGGGTTGAAAAAAATGAGAAAAGCGCAAAATAAATAAAGCCGAGAAAATCGATCTTCCCCTCCCTTTTAGGAGATTTTGGGAGAACCAAAATGGTCAAAAAGATCCCAAGTGCTGCAATTGGCAAATTGATCCAAAAAATCCACCGCCAAGAGAGCCACTCAGTTAAAATCCCCCCTATCAATGGCCCCAGGATAAGGGAAATCGATCCAATGCTCGCGATAATGCCGACAGCTCTCCCCCTCGAGACGGAAGGAAAACTAGTAGATATGAGCGCCGTCTGAGAAGGGCCGAGCATTGCGCCGGCAAGCCCCTGAAGGGCCCTGGCCCCAATCAAAAATTCTCCGCTTTGACTCATCCCACAAAGAAGGGAAAATAGAGCAAAAAGAGACATGCCCCAAAGATAATTTACCCGGTGTCCAATCCGATCCCCTATTTTCCCCGCGAGTAAAACAAATACAGTCCACGAGAGAAGATAGGCATTGACCGCCCACTGCAAAGAGGTGGCGCTGGATCCGAACTCCTTTTGAATGACTGGAAGCGCCACGGGCAAAATCGACTGGTCCATGAACATCATCGCCGAAGAAGGAATGATGGCAAAGATTCGGCGCAGGCGCTCTGCGGATGTCAAGCTCATAATCCGCACTATATAATGCGGGTCATTTTACTCAAAGGGGGATTGATTCCAAGAGGCAATAGAAATTGGGTCCTTCCCGAGATCGATCTCACAAAAATGGCCCGTCTTTACTTTCTCGCTGTGAAGGAGGCGAAGAATCCCTCCACTCGTCACGGCCAAAAGGGTCGAGGTGGGGAATTTTCGATGCAATTCCACGAACCAATTTTGAAGATTTTGCACATGCTCTTGAGCTTGTCCTTGAAAAATAGCGCTTTGCCACTCCGCACTTGCCGACCAACGGGCATACTGCAAAGGCCACCCGCGTACAATTTGTTCAGCAGTGAGTCCCTCCCAAAGGCCATAGTCGATCTCATTGAGCACTGGCACCTGCTCTACGGCCATTGCCAACGGATCCGCAATCGCCCGAGCCGTTTCTATCTGTCTTTTAAGTCCCCCCGCAAAAATGGCGCTCACCTCAATTCTTTTTTTGCGCATATATGCGGCCATTTGGCTCGCTTGTCCCTTCCCAAAAAGGGTTAACGGGAGATCGGTTCGCGCGCCAATTTGAATCGGTGATTGCCCCTCCTCAAATGTGTTGCCATGGCGCATTAAAATAAGCCTCGTCACAACAGTTCCCCCTCTTTTGCAATGATCGACTCGATCAAAGCTACATCTTCGGGGCGATCGACTGATCCATGGGTCCTTCCCCGATAATCGATTTCAACTACCCGAATCGGGATCCCATTTTCCAAAGCGCGCAACTGCTCCAGTTTTTCGCACCTTTCCAAAGGACCTTCGGGAAGAGTGCGCAAATAGCGAAGCGTTTGGGCCCGATAAGCGTAAAGGCCGATATGCCGAAAAATAGTCTGGTTGAATGGCTCCCGGGCGTAAGGGATCAGCGCTTTTGAGAAATAAAGGGCATTTTTATGCCGATCAAAAACCACTGTAGTCCCACTGGAACTTCCCCTCTGTTTTGCCTTTACAAAATGGGCGAGCGCCTCCCCTTGCAGATGCACTGCCGGCGTGGCAATCTGAACGCTCGGCTCATTCAACATCACTTTTAAAACCTCTTCGATGGCCCATGGGGGGGTTAAGACAGCATCTCCTTGCAAACTAAAAAAAATCGAATGGTCGGGAAATTTTTGGACCACTTCGGCCACGCGATCAGTGCCTGTCGGACATTCGGGGCTCGTCATGCACACATGCGCGCCAAACCCCTTTGCGAAGGCAAAGAGGGTCGGGTCATCCGTGGCGATGACGACATCCCCTGCCGAAGGGACCGCTTTCCCTATGGCCCACACCCGCTCAATCATCGTTTTTCCGGCAATCTGGACCATCGGCTTATTTGGAAACCGGGTCGAGGCCATGCGGGCAGGGATTACAATCAGTACAGACATGCTAGCGCTCCATGGTAAAATGGGCCTCCTCTTTAGGGCAATCAATATTTAAGCTTCGCCAAAAACAGGGATTGAGGTATGTGTACAATTAAGACAAGAGCTCTGAGGGGAGTATGGAATTTTTACAAGATTTATTTGCGTTTATCGGCAGAGTGTTGATCAGCGGCACGTTTCTCTGGTTAGCCTATGAAAAAATCACCCATTGGGATCGATCGATCGAATATATGAAATCCCATGGCGTGCCCAATGTCAATCTGATATTGCCGGTTGAAGTTGGGGTCAAAATCATTGGGTCTATATTGATATTTTTGGGATGGTATGCGCATGTGGGAGCCCTTTTACTCCTCATCGTATCGATCGCCTCACTATTGAAAATGCACCACTGGTGGAAAATGAGCTCGTCTGAGGAGGCAGAAGTAGAAAAATTCTTCTTCTTTAAAGATGCTGCCGTCATTGGGGGGTTATTTATGATTTTGGCATTTGGGTCGGGCCGCTTCGGATTATAGACGCTAGCTTCAAAAAAGCCCTCTTGGCTTTTCCGACCGAAATGAATGTTTTCCAGTGGCGATCCCTCAATCTCAGCCCCCGAATATTGGGAATCCATGGACTGGGAGTGACGACTACCCCCTTATGAAAACTGGGGGCCCACATATTGGCCCAAGTTTTTCTCCTGCAAAGAGTCAAAGTGGGCACTCCGAGGGCCGATGCGAGATGGCCCAAGCCCGAATCATTGCCGATAAGAAAACCCGACTCGTATAGAAAGCAGGCCAAAAGATCGAGTGTCGGGAAAAGGGGCACATCAAACCCCCTCTCTTCCCAACCGGCCTTTGCCCCGGGGATGAGAACAGGCTCATACCCCTCTTCTTTCAAAGCAGTTGCGAGGGCCAAAAATTTTTCTTTAGGCCAGTTGCGCGTCTCTCTTGCGCTCGTCGGATGAATGGCGACCCTTTTAGGGTGCTTTCTTGAAACCAGGCCACTGAGCGGAATAAATCCGTTGCTCTTTGTTATTTTGGGCAAATGGAGGATCTTTTCACAAAAGAGCTTCATATTCTCGGAGATCGGCAAAGTGGGATCGGTCAAACAATCGGCGTAGTAGGGTTCATTGACGATGTTTTTGGAAGGGTAGAGATAAATGATCTTCATCTGATCGGGAAAACGGCGCTTTCCCTCTTCTGCGAGTTTTAAGACAAAGGGGTCTGTATCGTTATGGACGACAAAAAACCAATCATAGGCGTTGAGAATGCGAGAAAGCTCTGAAAGAGGGGGGTAAGGGAGTACCGCTAGGTGGGGAACCCAATTTTGCATAGCCCCCATTACATTACTATAGGTGTGGACCTTCCAACCGTTGAGCTGCAAATTGTTCGATAACACTAAGGAATTGACGCCATCTCCAAGCCCATTGTGGCAAAAGACACCTGCTTTCGGTCCCATTGAAATCCTCCCAAAGGAGCCATTTTAATCGGTTGGGGACAAGAGAATCAATCGCCTTGTTTTAGATTAGCCGTTTGGTGTATGGGGAGGGCATGAAGCAAATGCCCCTCACCCAACAGCGCCTCGTGATGACAGGCGCTCTGCGCCAGGCTCTCGAGATTCTCAGGATGCCAGAGCAAGAACTTGCCCTGTGGCTGCTCAAAGAGATTGAAAAAAACCCCTTTTTGGAGCTCAATACCCCCAAGATGAAAAGGCGCTTCGAGGGAGATTTTCCAGCCCCCTTGACTCTTCATGAACACCTCATGAATCAAATCCGAGACCAGTTCCAAGGAGAACTTGAGCAAAAAGAGGCCCTTTCGCTCCTCGATCAATTGGATGAGCGGGGGTTCATCGGCATGGAAGTGGCGCAAACGCCTACCTTAACTCTTTTGCAAACGTTCGAACCCCCCGGAATTTTTGCGAGAAATCTCCAAGAATCGCTCCTCTTGCAGCTCAAGGCTAGAGGAGCCCTCCATTCAACAGCCTATTTTCTCGTCGAAAACCACTACGAAGATCTCCTGCATGGCCGTTTCAGCATCATTGCGAAAAAACTGAAGGAAGAAGATCTAAAAAAAGGACTCGATCTCCTCGCGCGCCTCTCCATGAGACCCGCATATGCCTTTAAAGAGGAGCAGCTGCGCCCCATTATCCCCGATCTTACGATCGAGCGAATCGACGGGGGATGGACGATTGCCCTCAATGAGGAGGATCTGCCCGAAGTGAAATTGCAAACCAGGTATTTTGATCTCGATGTGAAAGGGGATGAGGAAAATGAGTGGATCCGGGCATTCAAAACAGAGGCAAAATGGATTATCCGCTCATTGACGAGAAGGCGTAAACTCCTTTTAGAGATTGGAAAGGCAATCCTCACAAAACAGGCTCCCTTTCTAGACCAAAAAGGTCCCTTGGCCCCCCTCAGCATGTCAGAGCTCGCAAGTGAGCTCGAAATCCATGAATCGACCCTCTCAAGAGCTTTTTCCGAAAAATATATCGCAACCCCTCGGGGAATTCTTCCAATGAGCTCTTTAGTCAAAGCAGATCCAAAACCGGCCCACGCCAGAGAAATGCTCGAAAAATTGATTGCTAGCGAAGACAAACAAAACCCATTGACCGATGAAGAGCTCTCAAACGCATTGATTAAAGAGGGGATCTTTATCGCGAGAAGAACCGTAGCAAAATATAGAGGCAAACTCAATATTGGGTCTGCCTCACAAAGAAAATACTCAAGAAACTGACCACTCGCGATCGGGATGGTGCATCAAAATCACCGCGATCACAGCCACTCCCGTAATTCCCGCAAGGAGCAAAAAGGCCCCCTGATAATTCCCCGTGAGATCGATCAATCTCCCCGTCAAAATCGGCCCTATCACCCCGCCGAGCGATAGACAGCTCGAGGTGAGCCCTTGCGCCGTCCCTGAACGGTTTTTTGCAACATCGATATTGACACTGAAAAAGGCCGGCTGCGGCATGAGCCCAAACCCGAGGGCCAGACTCAAAAAGAGAATGGATGGAAATAGAGTCGTTGTAAAGCTGAGAAGGACAAAGAAAAATGCGGCGAGCAATTGACTGACCCAAATGAGATGAGAGCGGGCAAGTCTGCCACTTCCCGTCTTCTTGTAGAGATAATCAGACAAAAATCCCCCCAATTTTAAAAAAACAGCCCCCACTAACCACGGGATCGTGAGATACCAGCCAACACTTTTCAAATTGAGGTTGTGCTGCGTTAAAAAATAGCCGGGAAGCCAAAGGGTGGCAAAAAAGAGCATGTAGCCAAAAGCGAAATAGGCGATGTTGTTTGCAATGAGAGCCGGATGCATCAGGATAAAGCGCCAATCGATAAAGTTTTTTTTCTGCTCGGAAGACATCAAAGAGGGAGTCGCAATCCAGTCCCTCTCCTCGGGAGATACCCGTTTACAGTCCTTGGGATGATCGGTAAAACAAAAATACCAGACGAACCCCCAAAGAATGCCAACCGAACTGATGATGAAAAACATCGCTCTCCACCCAAAATCGGCGACGAGATACGAGGTGAGGGGAGCTCCAACCACAGCCGAAAGGGGGATCGCCACTAACCCCAACCCAAGAGCTGTCGCCCTCTCAGAAGGCGATAGCCAATTGCTCACCGAACAGGTAATGGCAGGAAAGTGGGGCCCCTCCGCCACTCCTAATAAAAAACGGATCCAGATAAATCCCCAAAATCCAGAGGCGAGCCCCAAAACAGCCACGCATAAAGACCAAAAAATCGCCGCAAGCGGCCACACGATCCGGGGCCCCCATCGATCGACGAGCCAGCCCCCCAGCATCGTCATGAAAATATAGCCCATCCCAAAAGCCGAGAGAATCATCCCAAACTGGGTGTCGGTAAAATGGAATTCCTCTTTTAAAGGGCCTATGACAAACGAGATTGCCGATCTATCCACAAAGTTAATTAAGGTTATTACGAAAATAAGAGTCGCAATAAACCAACGATAATTAGTTCGACTTACAATCGCCATGAAACCTCACCCATTTAAGTTTGAGGAGATTATCACAAGTCAAATCTTTTCGCTATACAAATTGTTTGTTAAACTCCCGTTCCAAAAGCCTCAAGGGAGACTTCTCGGGTGTGAGAAGTCCCTTTTGAGGAATGATCAAGGTTTGCTCCAAAGCGTACTGGCCCTGAAGAGCGGCGTGGGACACCTGGTCTGTAAAGACAGCCCAGCAAGAAAGGGGGGGGAATTCCCAGCGTTTTTTCGAACACTGCTCTTGGAATGCGCTATTTTCTTTCAAGTAATTATGGAATCGCAGCATGAAACTATCGTATGGGGAGCGCAGCGCCCATTTCATTCCCAAAGGGCGCAAGAGCCTGCGCAATATTTTATAATTGGACTGGGGAATCTCTTTGCCAAACTGTTGTAACAGCTCTTCAAAACTATTCGATGTGTTCCAAACGCGATTTTCTACTGGGTTAATGTTGGTGAAAAAGCGCAAAATACGGGCTCCATGCAAGGGGCGGGTCGGAAATGCATCGACATGGAGAAGGTCATTCCTTGCGCGCAAACGGAGGCCCCGCCCTTTTTCTTGGAAGGGGCGAAAACTGGCGTAGTCGTGTCTCCAATATTTTGCATACGGGGACAATAGCGAAGAGAGGAAAGTAGTGACTCGATTGGAGTAGCTGCGCAAAATACCTTTTAGTTTTTCTGCTTCCAAGGGATCCTTTGTTTCGTGATTGGTGATCCGATCGAGTCCCGGTTTGTAGGCGATATTTTTTCTCGCCTTCGACGAACCCTGCTTTTGCGCCAGGAGAAATTCGATCTCATTTTTAGGAAAATCAAAGGGGACCTCTGGGAAAAAAAGGAGATTGCCCTTTTCCAACTCGGTGCAATATTTCAACCTATTTTCTTCTCGCTCCCATTCTCGATCTTGCACAACAATTTTTTGAGTCATACCTCTCCTTTTAAATATGCGCGGATAATTCTCCAGCGCAAACAGTTTTGTTTTTCGGCCAAAAGCTCTATCGACATCTTCTTTGAAAGCAGCTCTATTTCCCGATCGGTGAGTCTGAAAAGGATCGCCCGAGTGCTGCGGGGATTTTGAGTTTTCTGATCGATCTGATGAGCAGCCCTGCGCAATTGCAAATGGCGCCGAATCAGGCGATGAAACCCGAGCCCCGTCCAAAAAGCCCCCAACAAATAAAACGGGGGAAAAAAAGCGCCTCCTAAAATAGAAAGCAAAAAGGGCCACGCTTCCCAGGGGCGGCGCAAAATGGGACCGAGGACCCGTCTCCACCTCTTTTCGGAAGTCATATAGGCAAAAAATTCTTCAAAAACGGCCTCGTTGAACCCACATCTCGCCCCGTGAACCGCCTCATGCGCCAAAATCTCCTCTCGGCGATAGAGTTTTAGATAACGGCCTCTCTTTTTTAACCCCTCTCGGAGTTGGATAGAGCTCAACCTTCCCCCCTCAATCCAGGAAGCTGCTCCTTGCCAGGGGGTGAGTCCCCGATTTGAGTAAAAAGCGCAAATGTAAAGCGGCTTTACATTAAAAAGTTCATAGAGAAACTCGCGCACCCAGTCCCAATGGACCTCAGGAATCCACTCCCCTTCTTTGTACTGATTTTGGGTCTTTGACACTCTTAGGGCGAAGGCCTCTTCATCCTCGTTGGGCCCGGGAATGAACCCGATTTTATCTAGCTCCAATAAGTCGCGATCTGTCATAAAGAAACATTATGGTCTGAAGGGGAAAAACTTCACAGTCCTTTCTCGAAAATCGGAAATCGGGTACGATCGGGCCCAGTTTAAAGACTTAAGGCACATATGGGCAAAGCCCTAGTTATTGTTGAATCACCGGCAAAGATCAAGACGCTGAAAAAATTTTTGGGTCCCAATTTTATTTTTGAGTCATCGATTGGGCACATTCGGGATCTTCCGCAGAAGGAATTTGGGATTGATGTCGAGGGTGATTTTGAACCAAAATACGTCACCCTTTCTGATAAGAAAGAGGTGATAAAGAAGCTGCAAGAGGCGGCTAAAAAGGCAGATGTTGTCTATCTATCTCCCGACCCTGACCGCGAAGGGGAGGCAATCGCGTGGCATATTGCCTCGATTTTGCCTAAGGGGACAAAAATCAAAAGGAGCGCATTTCAATCGATCACGAAGGCGGCAGTGGTTGAGGCGCTCGACAATCCGCGCGATATTGATATGGATCTCGTCAATGCCCAGCAGGCGAGGCGCCTTCTTGACAGAATCGTCGGCTACAAAATTTCTCCGATTTTGACCCGCAAAGTGAAGAGGGGGCGCAGTGGAACTTCGGCGGGAAGGGTGCAATCGGTGGCTCTCAAACTCGTCGTTGACCGAGAAAAAGAGATCGATGCATTTGTCCCGGTGGAATATTGGAATCTTGGAGCCCTTCTTTCTCCAAAGCATGAAAAGGTATTTGCGGCGGCGCTCCACTCTGTTGGGGGATTAAAAGTTGAAAAAGAAAAGGGGAATAAAGAGTGTTTTCTCATTCCCGACAAAAAAACAGCCGTTGGGATTGTCGACAAGCTTAAAAAAGCAAAATACACCGTCTCCTCGGTTGAGAAGAAGGAGAAGAAGAGACATCCGGTCCCCCCTTTCATCACCTCCACTTTGCAGCAGGAGGCGAGTCGCCACTATGGTTTTTCTGTATCGCGCACCATGAGCATTGCGCAGGGTCTTTACGAGGGGATTGATGTGGGCCCAGAGGGGACAGAGGGTCTTATCACCTACATGCGTACCGACTCGGTGAACATTGCCCCTGAGGCGATTTCGAATGCGAGGAAGTTTATTTTGGAACAATTTGGGAAAGAATATCTCCCCGATCAACCCAAAATTTACGCCTCGAAAAAGACAGCCCAAGAGGCACACGAGGGGATTCGCCCTACCAATTTGCATAAAAGTCCGGAGAAGATCCGTTCCTATTTGAGTCAAGATGAGTATAAGCTCTATTTGCTCATTTGGCGCAGATTTATCGCCTCGCAGATGAATCCGGCCATTTACGACACTGTATCGGCCGATATTGCGACAGATCAAGAGATGGTTTTGCGCGCGAGTGGCTCTGTGATCAAGTTCAACGGCTATTTAGCTGCATATGAGGAGAAAAGGGACAGAGGATCTGCCGAAGAGGAGGATGAGAGCGCCAAAATTTTGCCACCGCTTGAGCCCGATATGCGGCTCGATCTTCACGAAGTGACTTCGACGCAGTCGTTTACGAAACCGCCACCCCGCTTTACAGAGGCCTCTTTAGTCAAGGAGCTGGAGCGTTTGGGGATTGGGCGTCCATCGACCTATGCTGCGATCATGAATAAGATTCAAAGCAGGGACTACACGACTAAGGAAAATCACGCTCTTAAACCGACAGAGCTTGGCAAGGTGATCTGTGCGATGTTGGAGGAGAGTTTTCCGCCGATCATGGACGTGACGTTTACAGCCCAGCTGGAGAACCAACTTGAAGAGGTTGCGGAGCACAACAAGAATTGGAAGGAGCTTTTGCGGGCGTTTTGGAAAGATTTTATCCCTCTTGTAGAAAAGGCGGAAAAAGAGGCGGTTGTACCCAAACTCGAGACTGATATCAACTGCCCAAAATGTAGTTCAAAGCTGCAGAAAATTTGGTCGCGCAACAAATATTTCTATGGGTGCTCTCGCTATCCTGACTGCGATTTCACGGCGCCTTTGGAGGCGTTAAAGTTTGACAAGAGCAATTACGACCCCGATTTCAATTGGGATCAGCCGTGTCCTCATTGCGGTTCACCTATGACAGTGCGCCACGGAAAATATGGGGCCTTTTTAGGCTGTTCCAAATATCCGGAGTGCAAAGGAATCGTGAATATTCCGAAGAAAGGAGAAACGACTTATCGCCCTGAAGATCTCCCGGCGTGTCCTGCCATTGGGTGCGATGGGAGGATGACGGCTCGCAAGTCCCGTTTTGGGAAAACCTTTTTCTCCTGCTCTAATTTTCCCGACTGCGATGTGATTGTCTCAGAGGTGGGTCAATTGGAGACCAAATACGATGCAAGCCATCCTAAAACCGCATATGTGAAAAAGGGCAAGTATGCGAAAAAAGGGAGCAAGAAAAGGAAGATAACTCAGCCGGCCTATAAGACATCAGCTGATCTTGCCAAAATTGTGGGGGCAAAAGAGGTTAGCCGCCCCGAGGCGACGAAAAAGATTTGGGAGTACATCAAGGCGCACAAGCTGCAAGATCCGATCAACAAAAGAAAAATCATCCCCGATGAACTCCTTTCAAAAATCATAGGAAAAGAGCCGATCGATATGATGAAACTCTCCTCATTCTTGTCAAAACATTTGAAAAAATGACGCTTCGATTCAATTTGAAGTGGGTGTTGACGCTCCTTTTTATTGCGCTTGGTCCTTTGGGCAATCTGTTGACTCCCAACTTTCTGCCGAGTGCTTTTCGGGCGTATTACTTTATCCTTCCCCTATTTCCTCTCTTTTTTTTACCCGGGAAGGGCAAAGAGGTGAAAATTGGGATTCTTTTTCTCCCGTTTTTGATCTATTGTGCTGTGTCTGCTCTGATTGTAGAAACTTTCGAGATCTCCAATGAGCCATTTGCCTTTTTTCGCTTCCTCCTTTTTGCGAGCCAATTTTTTTTCATTTTAGGGGCTGTCTCGAATTTAAAGAGTGAAGAGCAGATGAAAACGATCCTAAAAACCTATTTGCGTTTTTATTTTTTCTCCCTTGGGATCGGCTATATTTTCTTTTTGGGTTACTATTTACATGCGATTCCCCTTTCGGTGATCGAACGTTTTTCTGTACTTACGCAATTCAGTTTTAACTTGCTCCGTTTTTCACCTGGATCGTATCCGAACGAGTATGGGATCGTATCGAGTTTTGTCCTCTCGGTCCTGGGGCTCATTTTTTTGGAGAAGAGAAAAGGGGAATTTGGATTTTCAACTCTCTCTTTGTTTTTTTTATTCTTTGCCACTTTTTTGGCGCTGATTTTAACGACGACGAGAGCTGCCTATCTCTCTCTTTTTATCAGCGCAATTTACGCCTTATGGCAATCGAATCGACGGTTCAAAGGGATTGCCCTTGTTTTATCTCCCATTTTTGCCCTTTTTTTCCTCCTCTCTTTTTTCAAAATTGACATGTTGAAATTTCTATTGGCGGGCTTTAGTCAAAGCCTTTATGAGGGATCCCTTGGAAGCAGAACCGAAATTTGGGTTGAGAGTGCAGAAAAAGCGCTCGAAAATTCGTTATGGGGAGCAGGCTTTGCGTCGCTGACCAATATTCACAATGTCTATTTGCAAACTGTCTTTGAACTTGGGGTTGTTGGCATTTTTCTTCTTTTGGGAACTTTATTTTTTTTGGTTATAGAAACCCACTCTCGCTATACCGGGGCGACCTTTTTTTTTAAAATACGCGTAGTGGGGCTGATCCATATCTTGTCATTTGCGATGAGCAATCACAACCTCAATCACCATCTCACCTGGTTTGTTTGTTTTCTTTGCCTTGCGATTCCAAAAGTTTCTCGTTCGAGTAGTGAGATTACACATTGAACCAAAAAGTGTTGCTTCCCCGATTTATCAACAATTGGTTATACTCTCGACTTTGCAACTTTTTAGGAGCCTTAGATTTTCTGCGGGACATCGACAGGCCTCAAATTAAGGAAACCGATGAAATTAACAGTTATATTCTTGTTGTCTCTTTCGTTATTTTGTTTTGCAGACACCGATGTAGAAGATAAATTGAGGGCCTGTTTTTTTAGTCCGGAAATTACAACATTGGATATTGCCGACTGGAATCAGCCAACTGTGGATGATTTATGGAAATTGCAAAATTTCATGAAAGAAAGACATATTCAAAACATTAAACGTCATTCAGAAGATCCCACTTTTCAAGCACCATTTCCCAGCGATTATTTGAACAAAGAATTCTTTGGGTGGATTCTATATCGAAGTGGGAGGATTTCTTTTATCAAAGATGAGACAGTAACCCCAGTCAGACAAATTGTTTATTTCAATAATGATCCAAATAAAAAGGACAAATGTGTCATTTGCTATGCGGGGCATCAATCAAAGTGGAATGAGAGAGATTACATTCGCGGTATCCATTTGATGATTAAAGCATTAGAACAGACACATTTTGATGGCCACTTTATCTATTACATAGGTGGATGGCCTAGCCTTAAGAAGGGTAGGCTGAAATACATTGACGTTCCTTTTGCCTTTAAACCATTTCTTTTCGAGGAAGCTAGGGATTTAGGTTATAGAAGGGTATTATGGCTGGATGCCTGTTGTTTACCGGTCAAAAGCTTAAAGCCCATATTCAAGCATATGCGAAAAAAGGGGCTCTGTTTTTATAGTTATGGTTCTTTGCAACAGTGGAGAGAATTTGATTTAGGATATGCCTACATGATGCCTTTCTTGAATCTTTCCAATGAGGGGCGCTACGAGCAAATTTCCTCGCAAGTCATTGGTTTAGATCTGTCTAATCCGAAGGCGCTTTGCCTTTTGAATGAATGGATCAAAGCCGCAGAAAGAAGAATCCCGTTCTTGCAAAGCGATGAGCCTCCTTTTATGTATTTAATAAATCATCTGCAACTTCAAGACTGCCGCATGCCCAATTTCTATTACATAGAAACCCCCTGCAATACGGGAGATTTCAACTATAGACGAGCAAATAAAAATGCAATTATTTACCATCAATATGATTTTATCAATCCTCAATATCGAGTTCCAAAAAATCTTTTTAGCAATTAGCGCATTTGTTTTCTTAACTTTTCGAGCTGCTGATCATAAATTTTTTTGAATTCCTCTGAAATTTCAGCGATACGTGAATCGTCAACGGGTACAGACCTCTCCTTAAACAGAGTCACGAGAGTAGAACGCATAACATTACCTAAGCCATTTGCCCCAATTGCCCTTAGACAAGTCTCTAAAAATAGCATTTGAACCTTATAACCTTCTTGGTAGGATTGTCTCTTCTCACAGGCTTCTATAGATTCCCCTAATTCCACAATCTCTTTTAGAACATCTTTCCCTGCTAACTTCTGGAATTCGTTTTGAGTGCACTGATCTACGAGTTGGAACTGATAGGGATCCCCTCCTCTCAGTTCCGGAATTTCCTCTAGCCTTGAGGCCACTAATCCACCAAGCATTCCTGAAAACCCCCAAATCAATTCTTTTTGCTTCTCTGTTAAGGGAGCGTTTTCATTTCTTTTCTCTTCTGTCGCCTCCCTCTTCAAGGGGCCCTCTTTCAAAGTAAGCTTTGCTGTCAAATCATTCTCTTCAGAGTTGACAGTCAGACAATAGCTTTGCCCCTCTTCAAGAGTCTCAGGAAACTCGATCTCCATTTCTAAATCATATCTTTCAAAAAAGATTTGATGGATCACCTTCCCATTCGCATCCAAGGTTGCAGGCCCTTTTTTAGAACTTTGTTCAACTATGCCTGCTTTAAGGGTCAAGTTTTTGATCTGCTCGATCGTAAGCTGTAGTGCCTCTGAGCTACGCTCCTTATTCAAAAGAGGATGCACCGGATGTATGGATCGAAGTGTGAAAGGCAAAAACTGTTTTTGATGGGACGACCCCTTTTCGGGTATGCTTACAGATACCTGATCTTTTGTATTTTTGAAAATGAGATCTACTACTCCAACATCCCTTTGCATATTATGAGAAGAGCAAGGCCCCTCCCATTTGAAAAAAAGAACAATTGGAGAAGAAGTCGGTACTAACTGCGATGCCATATAAAACGCTCCTTTTTAATCCAATGCATTGCCAATGTAGGCTGTAAAAGTGAAAGGAAAGACTATGCTATGCAAAGATAAATATTTTGTAAATATCAATCTTGACAGAGAGTTTAGAGCCCCTCCTTCGGACAGATATCCTACAGAGGGGGAGTGACATTTTGAACGGGAGCAGTATAAGTTATTCGAAAGTATTCAAAGGTGGTACGTTTGGATCCGATGTATCGTTTTTCCTTTCTTCCATCACAACACCATTTTGCTCTTGCCGAGGAAAATCTTCGATCCTTGGATACATAGGCATCAGGAGACGAATGTACTTTTCATATAATGCGACAATTTTGTCCACTTTCTGCTGATAATGAGCAATGAGGCCCTTTGCCCCTTCTCTACTAGACGACATCTCCATTAATTCAGAATGAAGTTGTTCTGGGTGATCTAAATTTGAAGGATCTGAACACTCGATGATATAATTCTTTGCGTTTGCTTCAGCTACAGATTCAAGTTTTTTTATTTCAAATTCTCTGGCAAAAAGATATATGTGATACGCCTCTTCATCATCTTGGAATTCAATTTTTGAAGAATAAAAAGCCCTCATAACTTTTTCGACAATCGTTTCTGGAATATTTAAATGCAGTTTTGGGATCAAATTCTCATTTTCTTGATTGGCATCTGGGAAATCGGGGTTTTGTGCTTCAACTAGTGATCCGAGCAATTTGGGAGCAATCTGTTCGAGTATGCATTTGTCAACAAGATCTCCTTGCTGAGCTCTAGCAACGTTATCTCCTTGCTCCATTCCTTCTCGTATTTCAACTTGCTGCCCGAATACTTCGACCAACCGGCGCTGATATTCCCCTCTTGACGGTTTGAGCGATGATGCATCTATGGGATCAAGCTTCGGGGGTTCTTTTTGCTGGCGCTCTAACAGTGCTTGATATTCTTCACAAGAAGCTTTATGTGCTAATTGATATGCGTCATAAATACCAGCATAATCTCCTGTCATACTAGATATCATTTCAAGATAAACTGTTTTTGCTTTCATTTGGGACAACAAAACATCGCCCCTCGTTCGGTTCAAATCATTATATTCTTCTTTAAAGTTATAGCTGATGGTTTTACATATGAAAAAAACCTTGTTTTCGAGCGCCCCAGAAGAATCTTTTGGCCCATTACTTCCTTTAAAATAAAGATCTAGATTGACTGTAAACTCAATGTAATTTTCTCGATCGGATGGTCGCCATGAGTATACACGTTGATTACTTTCGCCGGGCCTTTGATAGTCAGATTGGGTCCCAGAAGAAAACTGGCAATATGGGATATTGAGTTTAATAATCCCGAATTTTGACGGATGATAATTTATCGACATATTACACCTATTAAAAATTAAAACACAATTATATACAAAATTTAACATTAAGGCAAACAGTAATAAATCAAAAACCTATCCGATATCCCTCCTTCACGAGCAGGGCATCAATAGCCGCACGAAGGAAAAACGCAAGTAATTGATAGTTATATATTTACATTCTTTATAACAAAAAAAACAAAAGGGAAGGCTATGCAAAGATCTGCCGCTCGTGACTCAAGAAACTGGGATGAGGTGATCGAGGGCTGAAAGGCGATTTACCCGAAAGTGCAACATTGGACGCCCCTGGGCAATCAGGGCTGGGGCAAGGGCGATCGTCGCCAACGTTTCTCTTGATTTAGGGGTATTGAGCGGTCTTGTTTTCGCATAGAGAAGAGCGAGGTTTGCGGCCCCCCGATCCACGCAGCTGCGGCACGAAACATTGCAAGTCGCGGGTGTTTTTTCCCGAATGAACGTTTCGATGATGCCGACATAGACGAGCTCGATGAAGCGATGTCTTTGCCATTTTTCAAGTGTGGGGGCTGAGGCAAAATAAGTTTGGTGTACCTGTTCGATCACATTCATTGCGATATTTCTTGTATCGCCCCGGTCCCACGCGATTGGAAAGTGAAATGCTTCAAGATCGCTAAACATCCGGTCAATGAACGTCTCTTTAAATTGTTCTGCGTCGTTCATGGCGGAAAAAGAGTTTGACTGGTGATAAAAATCACAATCATGCGAGAGTGTGAGTAAATCTAGGACATCTCCCCTTTTTCTCTCTAAATCTTCGAGGGCTTCAATTCTTTTCTTTTCCGATCCATGACGCATCATGAGATTTACGTAGAAATGTCGTTTTCCGACTCTTTTCGCATGGTCTAAAAATCCTTCAAATTCTTCGACAATTTTTGCTTTTTCAAGAGATCCAAAAAAGGATCTCTTCTCATCGCGTGTCACTGCCGGGGTACGGATGATTTGCGTGTTTCCAATCTTGAATAAACGGCTCGGCGTATCGCCTAAATAACGGGGATCATAGGGCCGGTAATCTTGAAACACTTCTCCTTGAAATTGGGATTTGTTTACCAGTCTTCCATGTAAGCTTCGAAGAAATTGAGAGTTCACTTTTATCGATAGGTTGCGCCTCTCATTTTCAGTCATATTTCCTTGGATCCATTGGCTCATCGCTCCCAGCAAGTTTGGCCCCATATAAATCCAGTTGCAAAACCGTTCGGCAAATTGCGCGCTCTTGGGATCAAGGTCCTTCTTGCGATTCAATAGATCTCGATGCCGCACTACAACTCCTTTGTGAAAGAGCTCTCGATTGGAAACAGGTTGTAAAATCCACCGAACTAGATCAAGTGAGCCCAATTCTGGATTTTTCCCCACTTCCGACGAGATGAATCGATGGAGTTTTTCTCGATACCGATCAAAGAGCTGTGTCGAATAAAAATAGGGGAAATCAGCAAGGGGAACTTTTCGAAGAGAGCGATATGCCCATCTGATTCCGTCCATCATGAACAGGATCGGAGTGATGATCAAAGCAGCTATTGCAGCCGTTGCAATCAAAGAGCGCCGCGCGATTCCGTGGGATTGTTTCCACGAATTTTCCAAGCGAAGAAAGGTATTTGCCGTAATTGGAAAAGAACAATGGCTCATAATATTAGTAATCCCAGTCAATAAATATTGGCAATTTTAAACCCCTAATGTTTCCAATTGTCTCGCTAAACAAAGTTTTTGCTTTGGCTTTATCCGTTTCCACTTGTTCTGGAAGATCTGCAGCGTATTCGACCACATCTTTGGAGCAAAACTTTTTGAGGAGATACTGTTCGCTAAATTTCTCCTGGAATCTCTTTTTTTGCGGATAGATATTTTCCGGATAGACCTTGTCATCTTCTCCGACAACTAGTTTCGTTGAGCTCGCAAGAGTTCCATTGTGGCTCTCTTCGAGCCAACGCATCCCCGGGTTGTTTTCTTTACTCTCAAAATGACGAAGCGGAAGACTTGGATCTCCCAAATAGCCTTGCGCCGCATCAGTCATCGAGATCAGGTAGGTAAAATCAATAGCTACTTTGGGGAAAAGGGCTCGGATCTCTTTGATCATGCTCCCCTCAAAACCAATATCGATAAAAGTGCACTGATCTCCCTCTTGAATCTGGAGATTTTCTCGAACATATCGATCAAAAACGGATTGATTTTCTGTTGATGCGACCGCGTGCCGCAGCAATTTTCTAGACATGTGGGCCAAAACAAGGCGATCATCTCCTACGAGGTTGGGATATTTTTGCGCATATTCAGGTTTTGCCATCAACTTTATGGCGAGCTGATAGTAGGGGATTGCGTCTCGGGCCAAAAAAACAAGCTTTTTATTGTCTCGATTCGCGGTTTCCAAAAGATGGTCTACAAAATGGCGAATGACTGGACCATAAATTTTTTGGGAGCGGGCAGAATAGGCGCAGATTTTATCAATTAACTTTTCCTTTTGCCCTAAAGACAGCGATCGAAAATCCCTTTGATGCTTGTCGAAATACTTTCGGATCTGGGCTTCCGTTCGATTCACCTCTTCAGGTGCAAGCCGTTTCCGATCTTCGTAAATGGCTCGAATAACGAGTTGCTTTGATTGATACCAACGGATTGGGTAGCTGATCAGGCTATAGAAAAAAGCAAACACTAAGGAAACGGCCAAGGCTACATCTAAAAGTCGATTTTTGACCCCATTGGCCAAGAAAAAGAGCCCCTTTCGCGAGAGTGAATCAGACTTCAATACCTCGATCTGAGTCTTTCTTCGCAAACCCTGAAATTGAAACCAACAAGTTTTAACAGGTTGAAATAAAATGTTAGCAGCCACAAATAAACCAATTTTATATTTAAAATATTTTACAACAAAATAACATAAAAATCAATCAAACAAAACTATTGATCCCAGCCGACAGGAATCAGAAGTTCGCCATTTTTGATTTGTCGAATGGTTTCACTAAAAATTTTCTTTGTCTCTGCCCTTTCCTTCTCAGTCTGCAAGGGGAGATCGGCAGCGCTGTGGACCACTGCTTTTAGGCAAAATTTTCTGATTAGGTAAGGGAGGGAGAATTTAGCCTCGGTGCGAACTTTCCCCGGATATTTTTCGCTTTGCACCCCTTTTGAATCATGAACGACATAAACCCTGTTTTTTTCGCCATCTAGAGCAAGTTCGGTGCCACTCGCAAGAGTGCCGTGATGTGTCTCTTCCATCCAGCGCATCCCCAGGTTCTGCTTTTCAGATTCGAAATAAGGGAGAGGCTGATCTGGTGTTGCCAAAAAGCCGTTCGCTTTATCTGAAGTGGCAACTAAAAATTCGAATACAATATCGTTTTCTGGAAGAAGTTTTCGAATGGGGTCGACCATCCTCCCTGAGAAACCAATATCGGCAAATATACAGTTTTCTAAGGGTTTAACCCCCAGATTTTCAGCAAAATACTGCTGGAACAGTTCTGGCTTTGAAAGAGATTTAAAAACCAATTCCCTTGAAAAATACCCGTAGACCAGTGCCCCTTCCTTTGCAAGGAATGGATATTTCTTTTGATATTCTTCTTGTTTCATGAGCTTTTGAGCTACCTCGTAGAAAGGGAGCCCGTCTCGAGCCATAAAGACGAGTTTGCGCTTTCCCCTATCGGCTGCTTCGAGGAGGTGGTCTACGAACTGCCTTGCAACGGGGGCGAAAACGGCCTGGCTACGCGCGCATTGGGCAGTGACTTGGCGTATGATCTTTCCCTTTTGTCTACCTGATTGTCGGTCAAAAAAAGTTTTGTGTTTGTTAAAATAACGGAAGAGCTCCTCAGAGCCAATCACTGGTTTTTTAATTCGGGCTAAATCGAGCTCAATGCTTCTTCTTTCAAGGAGCTCGGCCTTGTAAAAGCGAAACGGAAAGGTCAAAAGGCAGTACAACCCCACAAAGAGAGTCGCAATGACAAAGGCGAGCTCGACAAGTCTATTTTTTATTCCGTTGGCTAGGAAAAAACCGATTTTTTTAATCGATGAGCAGGGGGATGAAGCGGGCTCAAGAGGCCTATCATAAACGCTGTGCAGCCGATTCCAAACCGTCATCAGTGGCTGAATCATTAAAATATTTTCTGGGGCCATTTTTATCTTCATCATAATTGCCGATCACACAAATTAACCGCACCAATTTTACTTAATTTTTATTAAAAAAGCAATCATTGCGATTGCTAAAAATTATTTTCATTTGTTTTTAGATGCTCTTTAATATACAATATTTAGCAAATGGTTAGGGCTGTGGGACAAAAGGGGGATTTTTCTATTCCCCCGGAAACAATACAATGCAATGGATTGCGGGCTCGAGTGGGCTCTGTTGTTCGCGCCTGTTTTGAATGGCTCCGAGCTGTTTTCCTTTTTCCCTTTCGCTATTTGGGGTCCAAAACGTGGTCTATACCAGGGGTCATCCTTCGGGCGCCGTGGCTCTGTGTGAAGAGAGTTTTTACAAAATTCTCTTTACGGCAAGAATTATTTGGAGCAAAGTACCAATACTTTTTTGAAAAGAGTTTGGGGCCTGAGGAACTAAGACCGTATCTTCCTTACGCCTGTGCTGTCGCGTTTGTGGCGTCGGTCAATCCAGAGTATCGCCTTTCTGGGTGGAATCACGTTTGTTCGCTCGATCTGAACCTTCCGGAGGGGTGTTCCCTAAATCAGGAAGGGTATGTCGTTGATTCTATGGCGGGGTTTAAGTCTGTTATATTGGAAAAAGGGGATGAATTGATCATCGCATTTAGGGCCATGAAGCATTGTTTAAAGAGGGATGAAAGCGATCCTAAAAAGCCAGTGAGACTTCCCAGCATGGATCCGGATGCAAAAAATCTCGTGAGTCAACTTGCAGGATTAAAGCCAGCTCTTTTTGAACGGGCAAGTTCCTATGTAAAGCATATCGGCAATCTCCCCCAATCCCGAGGTAAAAAGATTATAGTCGCCGGACAATGTCATGGAGGTACTATTGCTTCTTATGCCGGGATTGCAAATGGGATCCCTGCCATCTGTTTCAACACTTGCCCTCTAGGTGTAGGGCTTCAGAAAGATTTGGGCAGAGAGCGGCTTGATCGGGCGAGCGACTTAGCGACGCATATTTGTATTGAAGGAGACTTCCTAACAGACCATTCTTATCAGGCGCCTTTAGATGTCCTTGCTAACGGTCTTGGATTGCGCACTCCTGGCAATTTTGGAAAGAAATTTCGCATCCCATCAGCCTATTCTAAGGAGCACGATAAGCACGTCTTCTCGTTGGGGAGCGTGCTGAAACATCTCGGATACCCGATTCGCACTCTCCCAAAAGAGATCGCGCTATAGCAGACCATCGCATTTCATCTGACGCTCTTGGCTCGATCCCTCAACTCTTGTAAAAGGGCCTTGACTCTTTGAGATTCTCCTTTCTTGCTGATGAGAATTGCCTCATCGGTTTCCACGATGAGAAGATCGTCCAATCCGATCGTGGAGACGATTCTTTTGCCGCCGATGATGAGGCTGTTCGTGGTGTCAATGGCTAAAACATCGCCAATTTTGACATTTCGATCTTCATCTTTTTGAAGAACATCGTAGACGCTATCCCAGCAGCCGACATCAGACCAGGTGATGGCGAGAGGGCAGACGAGGAGATCTTTCGATTTTTCCATGATGCAATAATCGATGGATAGCTCGGGCAGTTCACCAAATCGACTCATCACCTCTTTGAGGTCCAGCTGAAATAGGGCTCCAAAGGAGGGGGCATGTAACTGTAGCTGCTCCCAAAAACTTTGAGGCGTGAACAAAAACATCCCCGAATTCCAAAAAAAATGGGGATTTCTCAGGTATTTTTCGGCCAGTTTTAAATTCGGCTTTTCGACAAATCGCTTTACTTCGAAAGTGAGCGGATCACATTTTTTCCCCATTTCGATATATCCGTACCCGGTCTCTGGCTTCGTAGGGCGTATTCCGAAAGTGATGATTTTGGCCCTAGGCTGCAATTGCTCTAAAGCGTGAAGAAAAATCTCCTCGGGCTCGATTAAATGATCTGAGGGGACGACCAAAATGGATTCTGAAGGGCTGCACCCCATCTCATTTTGCAGTGTTTTGACAGCTAAAGCGATGGCAGCTGCCGTATTTTTCCTCATCGGTTCTATAAGAATGGGGCAATCGATCCCAATTTTACTCAGCTGCTCCGTCACAAGGGAATGGTGGAGCGCGTTGGTAGCGACAATCACCTCATCGATAAATGGCGCCTCTTTGAGCCGCATGACCGTCTTTTGGAGCAAAGAGGCCCCCATGCCAAAGTTGAGAAATTGTTTCGGGAAATTCTCCTTTGAAAGGGGCCAAAGGCGCTGCCCTCCACCGCCCGCTAGTACAATTGCCTTCATCGTTTTGCCTCGACGAATGTGGAAAACTGTCTGTTGAATCGCTCGAGCGAAAAAAGCTCTGCCCTTTTGCGACATTTTTCTGGATCGAATTCCATTTTTTCAAACTCTTGAATAGCGCCAATGAGAGAAGAGATACTCTGCTCCTCAAAAAAATGGCCCGTTTCCCCCTCGATCACGCTCTCTTTTACTCCCCCTTTGCCAAAAGCGATGACCGGTGTTCCCGACGCCATCGCTTCGACAGGGGCAATACCAAAATCTTCAAGTGCAGCAAAGACGAACCCTTTTGCCCTTTGTAAAAGCCCTTTCAACACGTGGTCCTCTTGATATCCGAGTAGTTCCACATTTTTGCCAGCGATTGCCCTCACTTTTTTCCACTCGGGACCATCGCCGACAACCACAAGTTTTTTGTCCCCCATTTTCGAAAATGCCTCCACAATTAAATCGATCTTTTTATAGGGGACAAACCTCGATGCGGTGAGATAAAAGCTCTCTTTTTTCTCCTTCTTTTCAAAAAGATCCACATCGACTGGGGGATAAATCACTTCGGAACTTCGCCCATAAAATTTCTGAATCCGTTTCGCAACAAATTTCGAATTGGCGATAAAATGATCGACTCTTTGCACCGAATGGAGATCCCATCCTCGCAAATAGTGCAAAAAAAACTTTGCAAAAAAGCCTTTGATTCCCCGATCGAGCTTGGCCTCTCTTAAATAGGCGTGCATCATGTCCCAAGCATAGCGCATCGGCGTGTGGCAATAGCAAATATGGAGCTGTTCAGCACCTGGGATCACTCCCTTGGCAACACAGTGCGACGAAGAGAGGATCAGATCGTATCCGCTCAAATCAAAATGCTCGATTGCTAGAGGAAAAAGGGGCAAATACCTCTGATACTTCGCCTCTACCTTTGGAAATTTTTGCAAGAAAGAAGAAAAGATCTCAAGACCTTCAAAATAGGTTCCCTGAAGTTTTTTGGCATTTTGAATGAGGGTGAAAATGGGAGAAGGGTAGAGCTGGTGGATCGCTTGAAGCACCTTTTCGCCGCCTCCAACACTAGAGAGAAGCCAGTCGTGAACGATGGCGCTACCCATCAAGGGCCTCTTCAAAAATTTGTCGGTGACTCTCTGCACACTTTTCCCATGAAAAAAGAGATGCTCTTTGAAATCCTTTCTGGATGAGTGGGTCCCTTTGTTGTAAGGCTCGTTGAATCGTTTGCGCCATCTCCTCGATGTTTTCTGGGTCAAAATAGAGGCTCGCCTCACCGCACACTTCGGGGATGCTGGCTTTTTTAGCGACAGCCGTGGGACAACCGCAACTCATCGCCTCTAGCGGAGGGAGGCCAAACCCTTCATAAAGGGAAGGGAATACAAATACCTGGGCCATACTATACAAAACGGGCAAATCAGCATGGGCAACTTCGAGAAGTCCATTTCCGACGGCGATCAAGGGGACATCAGAAAGTATTGCAAGCGCTTTTTTTAACCCATCGAGATTTTTATGTGGTTTGTGGCTTCCGACAAAAAGGGCAAAGTTTTGCGGCAACTGGTATTTTTGTCTCAACCGATCGCAATGCTCTCTTGGATAAAAGTGGCTCTGATTGACGCCGATGTGCACTGCCCTCACCCGTTTTACTTTAAAATGATTCTCAATTTCACTTTTAGAAAATTCAGAGACGGTAATAACCCCATCCGATTGGAGCGCAGCCCTCATCAGGAGCTTTGCGTAGAGCCTTTGCAATAAAGATCCGAATTTCAAGTGATAAATGTCGTGAATGGTGACAAGGCGCTTTTTTGCCCGGATTTTGAATAGAGGGACATTGTAATGAGGGGACCAAAAGAGATCGCAAGGGGGAATCGTGGATGGGTATTGCCACTGCTCTTTTAAGGAATAGATGGGAGCTGTAAAAAGGATCTGCTCAAGCCCTTCACACCACTCTCTGCTCAGCTGATCGACGAGAAGGGTGATGCGAAAATCTTTTTGCAAAAGAGGGACAAGTTCGCGAATATAGGTTCCAATTCCAGAACAAAACGCCATGCGCACATCAATGCAAAGATCTCTCATGCATGAGATTCTATCAGATTTCTTCAGTTTCTACGATCAATTGCTTAAGTTTTTGACATCACTCTTCTGGATCCACCGGTTTTCCCTTCATATAGGTCACTTTTCGGAAGAATCCCCCATTTTCATCAAAGAGGGTCGCAACTCCCGCACCCTTGCTGACGGAGGAGACGGGGTCTTTTTGGTACCTCTTGTAGTATTGCCCAGAGAGGAGGTGATCTTCTTCGTATTCTTCATAGAACATGAGGCTCCCGTCTGAATACCAGGCGAGAGCAGGGCCCATCCGCTGATTGCGCGAATACTCTCTTTGGCTTTGAAGCGAACCATTTTTATACCAAGTTTTGACACATCCGTGGATCTTATTTTCATTCCAAGCAATCGATAGTTTGGGAAAAGGGGCCGTAGGGTTTGTCTTTAAATCGGCAGCTAAAAAATAATCGATCTCTTCGCCATGTTTCATCCCCCCTTTCGTGAAAAAGGTCTTCCGCATTTCCCCTTGGGAGGTGAAATTGCGCCAAAGCCCTTCTGGGCGCCCTACTTTATATTCGATTAAGGTGAGCTCCCCGTCCCCAAAACGGGCCACAAAACCGGCCCCTTTTTCTACCTCGGAAATGAGCTCTCCTTCCAAATTGAAATATGATCCATCTCGAAGTCTCCCGTCGGAATACTCTTCAACCCACGCTTTCGCCCCCTCTTCAAAATAGCCAAAACTATCCCCTTCTTTGATCCCCTGCTTGTATTGCGTCTTCGATTTCACAACGCCGTTCAGCCAATACTCGATCTCACTGCCATGGAGTTTATTTTTGGCGAAAAACAGCTCTCTTTCTATCTGACCAGAAGGGTAATAATAGGTGCTTTTGCCTTCTAAAGACCCCTTGTCATAGGGAATAGCGGCGATCAGATGCCCCTGTTCATCCCAAACTCTACTCATCGCATCAAAAACCCAATCTTCTTGCGCCCCTGAGGCAAGATCGGCTGTCCCTCCAATCACTTTCGCCTCTATCTTGAGCTGTCCATTTGAGAACCACTCTCGATAGGCGCCGTGGGCCCGCATCTCCTCTGCTTCCAAATACTGCGCGATCACCCCATTGGGATGATAGGTCGTAATCCGCGAGCGGTTTTTCCCATCGCCTCTATAGACCCTAAGTACTTTTTTATAAGGTTGATTGTTGAGAAAATCGACAGTTTCGTAGCTGACGAGCCGATCTGGATTGCTGATCGTCTCCGTGAGACCATTTCGATCTTGGATCTGGATGAGCGTGAGCGGGTCTTCTTTCGCGCTGTAATGACAAGCGCTCAAAAAGGCGAGGACAAAAATAGAAAAACGTCTCATTGCGAATTAAACTCCCGTTTGATGAGGTCCATTTCCACTTCAAACACATCAAAGTAAAGAGGACTGTTGATTTTTTTGAGCCTAAAATCGGTGATCAAAAGATGCGGTAAATGGTTTTCTTTTACTCCCTCTTCCCTCGGCAAATCTTCAATGAGGGTAAGAATCTCTTTCAAATCAGTTTCATCCATTTGAACGGGGAGGCGCTGATGTTCTTTTACCTCTTTCATCTCATCCGATGTCTCGATCTTTTCTTCTTTAAAGCTCAATCGATTTTCATTGATAAAGGCGAGCCTCTCCTGAAAAGCGCCCCGCTCCGGTAAGGCGGGGTGATTCAAAAGTGCATCGCACTGTTTTTTCTCTTTTTGCAAAAGGGGAAACGATTCAATTTTTCGATCGAGAAAATAGGGATCGGCGCCCGAATGGCGAAAGAGAAAACGCTCTTTTCTCCCCTTTTTTTCCATGGCGAGTCTCTCGATTCTCGCAGCTTTTCCAAAACGAACTTCGAGATCTTGGAGTAGAGCCGATTTTTGCATGAGGAAAAAAAGAGCTCCCAAAATGGGGCTCACGAGAAGAATAAAGAAAAAAAGAGGGCGTATTTGAGAGAAAAAGGCTTTTCCACATTTTTCAAGGAACATAAGGGGTCCTATTTTTCAGATAAAAAGTTGTCCTATACGATTCATTCAAAACATCCCAACTGATCTCCAAATGGGGATTTACCAAGTCATCTCCTTGTCTTAGCATTTCGTGAAAGCGCCTCGCATTCATCACGTTTTTCAAGGAAAACTCGAGCTCCACTCTCTCTAAATAGGGCTCTTCTGCCGAAGAAAGAGTCGGAAATTGAACGAGCTCGACTCTCAGCTCCCTCACATCCATCGGATCATTTTCGCCTCTCAACGCCTCCAAGAGGGGGTGTGAAGAGAGCCAAGCGAGCACCTCAACCACTTTGGGCGCTGTGGGGAGATAGGGATACTCTCGATTGTTCTCTTCGACCATTTCAATCCACCGATCGATCCGCTCTTCCATGCTCCCTTCCAATCCGATCTCTTTAGGCAAAGAAGGATGAAGCATATGGAGCATTTGTTCTTGCGCCGACTTTTCGAATCGAATCCCCCAAAAGAAAAGGAGCGCACTTAAAAAAAGGGACGTTCCTAAAAGAGCGAGGGCGATTTTCCCCATCCGAATCCAGTTCTTCTTCGGAAAAAATTCTCCTCTTCGAAGCTGCAGGGGCTTAAAGAGAATCTGCTCTAAGCATAAACCGAGACTCACCGCATATTTTTGCTCTTCCAAAGACAAGGTCCATTCACCGCGCGCGAAATCGATGAGAAATTCGGGCAGATGGATAAAGGCATCCGTCCTCCCAGTAAAAAGGAGGGGACACACCTTATTTTTGGTATAGGAATAGTGCACTTTTCCAATCTCTTGTCGCAAGGAATTGAGTTGCATTGATAAATGGGGATTGAGATGCGGCTTGAAAAGGAGCAGATCGATCTGTTGCGCCGCCCCTTCAATCTCCGTTTTTAAAAGGACCCTTTTTCGGTCATCGTAAAGAGCTGCTAAAAGGTTTTCTACACCAATTGAAATGGGATGCGCCCGTTTTAATCTTCCATTTTCCATAAAGACGCAAGTAACCCCTTCAGATCCGATATCGACGATAAACGCGTTGGTTACCTTGGGAAATTTCCATCGGATAAAGTGGCAAAGGGCAGAAGCGGTTGTACTCACGACATCGGGATCGATCCCCCATTTGGCAAGCTCATCGAGGTGTTTTCTCATCTCACTTCGCGGAATCGTAAAAATGAGAGCCTCTGATTGCCCTTTTTCAACGAGGGGAATTGCGAGAATTTCATTCGGTTTAAAATGGCTGAGCGCCTCTGATTTAAAACTCAAGGTCTCTTCCAGATAACGAAAGCTCCCATTTTTAGTGCCAGTCGTTCGGACTAAAAAGTCGGTCGCAGCAAGCCCACTGACCACTTTCCCTCTGAAAGTTTGAATGTAAAGCCGCTTTACATTTGGCTGTTTTGGAGCTGCCAAAGCCTCCGAATGGCCATTTGAATCTATTGCCTCTGTCTCCCCAACCATGGGGAGGGTTTCCATCCAGCGGATGTCGATCTTTTGACCCGACTTTCGGATGAGGCTAACGCGCAAAAAAGGGAAATCTTTATGGACGCCGAGAATCTGCATCTCCCCAGTTTACAGGACATGACGAAAATAGGAAATACCCTTAATATATGAGCCATGTATTTGATCTACATTGTAAATCTTCTTTTTACGACCTACACGGTGCTCCTCTTCATCCGGATCATCAGTTCTTGGGTTCCCAGTTGGCAAAGGACTCAGTTCATCCATTTTGTCGCCTTTTACACTGACCCTTACCTCAACCTTTTTCGCCGCCTTCTCCCTCCGATTGGAGGTCGTCTAGACATCAGCCCGATCCTCGCTTTTTTTGCTTTGAGGCTCATTGAAATGATTGTGTTATACTTATTGTCATGAGTGAACCCTTTTTTATCGGCAGTGCCGAACTTCCCAACAAAATTCTTTACGCGCCCTTGGCAGGGTGTTCTGATCTCCCCTTTCGGCAAATGTCTTGTCGCTACCGCCCAGGAATTGTCTATTGCGAGATGGTGAAAATCGACGCGCTCGTCCGCAATGACCAGAATACCTATCGGATGCTCGACTATACGGTAGATATGCATCCGATCGGAGCGCAACTGTGTGGGAGCAAGCCCAAAATCGCCAAAGAGGCGGCCCGTATCGTTGAGGATTTGGGATTTGATGTGATCGATTTAAACTGCGGCTGTCCTGTAGATAAGGTGACTAAGGATGGGAGCGGATCGGGCCTTCTGAAAACGCCCGATCTGATTGGCGAAATAGTCTCAGAAATCGTCGCGGCAGTAAAAATCCCGGTGACGGTGAAAATCCGTTCTGGCTGGGATGAAGAGCATATCAATGCGAGCGCAGTTGCCAAGATTGCTGAAAATGCAGGAGCCCGGGCCATCGCCATCCATGGCAGGACCCGAGAGCAGGGGTATAAAGGGCGGGCCAACTGGGATCACATCAAGGCGTGCAAAGAGGTTGCCAAAGATATTTTAGTGATTGGGAATGGGGATGTATTTGATGCTGAAAGCGCCCTTCGGATGTTTGCATATACCGGTTGTGATGCGGTGTTAGTTTCTCGCGGGACAATGGGGCAACCTTGGATCGTGGAAGACATCCTGAGGGCTTTGGACCAAAAAGAGCCGATTGAGCGGTCGGTGGAAATGTTAAGAGGGGGACTTCTGGAGCATTTTGACTGCATTTTAAAATACAAAGATGAGCGGCAATCGCTCCTCGACATGCGCAGGGTGGGCTGCTGGTATTTAAAACGGTTGACGGGAGTTAAAGAATTGCGTATGCGTATCAATAGGGCTGCGTCCACCATAGAAGTATTTCAATGCCTTGAAGATTTTTCTTGGGAGATGTCCGGTTGGACCCAAGAGCCAATTGTTAGCGAGTCATAGCATGGAAGAGATCCACATATTTGTGAGCGGAGTTGTGCAGGGTGTCGGATTTCGGACAGCCGTCAAAAGGCATGCGATGTTCCATCAAATCAAGGGGTATGTGCGCAATTTACCTGATGGGCGAGTGGAAATTTGCGCGCAGGGGCGCGGCGATCAGATCCATCAGTTTATCAAGACAGTGGAGACGAGGCCGGGTGCGGGGTCGATCACAGGGATCGAGACGAAATACCATCCGATGCAAAGTTTTTTTTCCTCATTCGAAGTTCTCTAACTTTTTTTGAGCCGCTCTTCAAAAATTTTTTCAAGTTGATCGACATTACGAGGGCTCTCTTTGATCATTTTGGGCTCACTTTTCCCCTTTTTTTTCTTGAGCCATGCGATGAAAGGCCCATTTTCCAAGACATTTGCACCGGCAGTTTTTGCATGCATTTTGAGGCCTCGATCGTTGGTCACAACGGTAATTTGCTTTTTCCCCTTGCCAAGTTGGATCTCTTCGACGATGTACTCGTCGGCACTTTGCCCTTTGGGAGTGTAGGCGACCACCAAGGGGCTTGGATAAGACAACCCGCTCTCTTCGCCTCTTTGGTGAGCCCCATCAAAGACGAGCACCCCCTGCAACTTGCGCGTGGCAAATTTTTTTTGCAGATATCGGATGACTTTTTCTCTGAGCGCCTGGAGGGACCCCTTGGATTCGACGAGGCTAAAAATCAAATTATAGCCATCGATGAGATAGATCATCCCGTTCCCATCACTGATTCGAGCATAGGGATGATTTTATCGAGGGCTTTGCGCCTATGGGAAATCCGATTTTTCACCGATTCGCCGAGCTCGGCAAAGGTTTTGCTATAGCCGTGCTTGATGAAGAGGGGGTCATAGCCGAAGCCGCTGCCGCCCCGATCTTTTGTGAGAAGAAGCCCTTCGCAGGTGCCCTTAGTGCACTTTTTAAGTCCTTCAGGTGAGGCGAGGGCGATTGCGCACTCATAAAAAGCTTGTCTATCGTCGTCCATGAGGTGCTGCATCTCTTCGAGGAGTTTTTTCCGATTGTCGAGATCGCTTGCATGGCCCCCTGCATAGCGGGCGGAAAAAACACCAGGCGCCCCACCTAAGGCGGGGACAACGAGCCCCGAATCGTCAGCAAGGACCCAACGACCCAAGGCTTTTGCAGCTGCAACTGCCTTTAATGAGGCATTTTCCTCAAAAGTGCCCCCGGTCTCTTCAGGGGAAACATAATTTGGAAAATCGCAAAGACTCAAAAGGTCGATGCGTGGGTAGGGTTTTAGCATGTTCCGCAGTTCACGCACTTTGTGGACATTGGCACTCGCGATGACGAGCTCGACTGGTGAAGATGACATAGGTACTTCCTTGGTCCTTTCAAGATAGTGGATCTATTTTTTCTGAGCAAAGCAATTAATCGACATATAAGAGGAGCTCTTATATTCTAGTACCGCTAAGACGTCATGAGCACACAAACACAAAGTAGAGTAGAGGCGGGCTCCTCTTGGAGGGGCGCCCTTCTGGTGAGCGGGACCTGTATTGGCGGGGGGATGCTGGCTATGCCCATTCAAACGGGGGCAGCGGGTTTCTTCATTTCCCTTATTGTCGTCCTCATCAGTTGGGCGTTTATGACCTTCACTGGCCTACTTCTCGTCGAGGCCACTTTTTGGCTCAAAAATAACACCCACTTTTCCTCTATGACCGAGGCCCTTTTAGGAAAAACGGGGAAAGTCATCAGTCTTGTGATCTATTTATTTATCAACTGCGCCTCACTGGTTGCCTACACTTCTGGGGGAGCCCATCTGATCGATCATTGGGCCCAAATGCTCACCGGCTCCTCTTTGGGATATGCCAATAGCTGTCTTTTTTTTACGCTTCTTTTTGGAACCATTGTCTATTTTGGCGCCTATTTTATTACCAAAATGAACAGCCTATTTATGATTTTCATGGCGATCGTCTATCTTCTCCTCGTGGGAATGGGGATTTTCAGTATTCAAATGAAAAATCTCCTGTTTCGCCCGGAATGGGTCGCAGGGCTCCACAGTTTTCCTCTGATTATCGCCGCCTTCAGCTATCAAATGATCGTGCCGTCGCTTTGCTCGATTACCCATTACAACTTGGAGGAATCGAAAAAATCGATTCTCATTGGCACTGCGATCCCGTGTCTCATTTATCTCATTTGGCTATCCGTGGTGCACGGGATTGTCCCATTTGAGGGAAGTGGAGGGCTCCACGAGGCCTATGTAAAAGGGTCACTGATCACTGAGTCTTTGCAAAGATATTCAAAGACCTTTTTCCTCGTAATATTGACCGACCTATTTGCATTTTTAGCTCTCGTCACTTCCTATTTAGGGCTTTCTCTTGCGCTCTTTGACTTTGTGAAGGATCTCTTCAAAAATGGGAAATACAAGGCGAACTGGGTCACCTTTTTATCGCTGGTTCCTTCTCTTCTTCTCGCGATCTTTTTCCCAAGGGCTCTTTTAGACTTTTTAGATATGACTGGGGGGTTCGGCGACGCTCTTTTGTCGGGGCTGATCCCGATTGCGATGGTTTGGGTAGGGCGTTTTCACAAAAAACAGCCCTCCGAGTACCGCGTTTTTGGGGGGAAATGGTCCCTTGTGACAGCGGGGCTGTTTGCAATCTTCATTTTCATGATCCAATGGATCAAATTGCAGAAGAACTTGTTCAACAGCCCGCTTTGAAAAATCAATCCTGTTTTTTCTCTTCAGACTCTCCAGTTACAGTTGTTTTATCCCTTCTCGCCGAGAGATCTCCTGCATTCACAAGAAAATCCATAAGACTATCCGTTGCATTTCGTAAAATGCTCAAAGATTGTGATTCGTTATGACTATGAGCATTAGTATTTGGGTCTTCGACGCCCACTAACATTGCGTCAATCCCGGGAAAAGCTTTTTCAAAATCGCAGAACATGGGGATTGCTCCACCGGTGGGCATGACAGCCGTTTTGGGGTAATATCTGGACATTGATTCTAAAAACTGTCTAGCAAACGGTTTTTCTATCGGATTTGTCGCCCACGCTTTTGAAGCCGCTCCAATCCGTCTTAAAGTGAGAGGAAGGTTCCAAAGCACCTCTTGCTTATTCAGATATTTTTGAACCACTTCAAAAACTTTCTCTGGGTCTTGGCCATCGGTCAATCGAATACCAATCGTCGCCTCGGCATGGCTCTGGATAGAGTTGCCTCCTCCCAACTTTCCGCACTCCATATTGATCACACTCAAACTTGGTTCATCCGAAACCCTTTGGAAAACGGACTTTGCCGAATCGCCTCTGAGATGAGCTCCCTCGACAACTCTGTGCTCTGCTGCGTATCCCTCCGCACTGATAGATGCTTCATTTAGCTGTTGAATTTGGGCTTGAGTCAATGGGATACAACCATCCATAAATCCAGGAATTTCTCTCGGATTTTCCAAACTACTGACTAATTTACAAAGAGCCATACCCGGGTCTGGGGTAAGACATCCCACTCCACTATGCGTGGGCTGTGCTAGAGCATCCACGCGAAGAGATAGGGTCAAAATACCTCTTGTAGAAGATTCCAGTGTTCCGGTCCTTTCACTCATATTGCCGCCATCCATTACGACCAAAGCATCGGCATCCAGCATGGCAGCATATTTTTGAATCAGCTGCGTCATGGGCTCTGAGTCATACTCCTCATCGCCCTCAATCAAAACTTTGATGTTGGCTTGCAAATCGATTCCCTCACTTCTTAAAAACTGCAATGCTTTTGTGATGACAACAACTCCGGCCTTGTCATCGCTTGCGCCGCGACCATAGAGCCTGGCTTCCCTTCGCTCCATGTGGAATGGATTTGTATCCCATTTGTCCCGATCCACCGGTTGAACATCGTAATGTCCATATAAAAGGATGGTTGGATACGCTGCATTCACCACTCTTTGTGCAAATACAAACTTTGGCGCATCGCCAATTTCGAGCAATTGCGGCTCAAAATCGCTCTCTTTAAGCAGTTGCACGGTAAATTGGGCTGCATTATCCAACGCCTGCACAGAATAATCAGGACTTTTCGGGTTGCTGACTGAAGGGATGGCAACGAACTCCCCCAGAGTTTCTATCATGTGGTGAAAATAGGGATCGTCGATTCTACATTGTATTTGACTTGCATTCATCTATAGGCTCCTCGTTAAGGTTTAAAGAAACGGAGGAGCATAGATCTCAAGTCAATTTCTTACAATTCTTTTTGATCAAAAAAGTTGTCCAAATCTGCAACCATAAACGACTCTCCTTGAAAAGTGAACTTTTCTCCGATGGTTTTTCCCTTCATAGCCTGTGCTAATTTGGACTGGAAAGAGAGGATATGTTTTTCCGGATCAGCCTCCCAAGGTCCGAGGAGGGTAAATCGCAAATGTTCCCCTTTGGAGTCGCGCAAGCTGACGACAGAACCGATACCCACTTCGTCTGTGGAGACATCTTCTGGGGTGATAATGCGAGCCTGATTGATCTGATCTGCGAGGAACTTGAGCTCCGACTGAAGGCGATCGCGCCTTTCGAGCGCGGCCTTAAACTCGGCGTTTTCGCGCAAATCTCCGTGGGATCTGGCCACTTCGATCTCTTTTGCATTGCCAACTGTTTCTACCGTGGCAATTTGCTGCATGCGCGCTTGCGTTTTCTGATACCCTTCTTGCGTTGTCCAGATGACACTCTCTTCTGCGACAACGCGATCCTTATCCTTTCGCAACCTAGACAGCGAGGGGTGGACCACTTCGCCAAGCGAGTGTAAGATTTTGATATCGTGATCTGTTAAAGAGCTGCATTTCGTAGCCAAAAGCAAATACTCTTTCACCTCATCCAAACCAGAATGGCTCATGATATCGCGCACAATTTTGTATCGATCGGCAGTCAAAAGGAGGAGAATTTTCTTAGCTAAATCGCGATGCTGTACCTTTTTCTCCAAAAAATCCAAGAGGATGAGAAGCCCCTCAAAGAACCGATTTTTCCCTTCCGGATCAGAGAAGGGGAGTTTCGATTTTTTATCGATGATCTTTTGAAAATACCAGATAAACACTTCGGGGAAAGAAAGAGGATGGATCAAAAGGGAATTCAGTTTTTGTTTGAGCGTCTCTTTTGTCTTCACCTCATCGAGCTCGCTCAAGATAAAATCCCTCAAAAGATTTTGATCTACAGTAAAGAGCAGATCGAGGAAAACTTCTATCCAATCTGCGCGCAATTTTTTGATTCTTTGAAGCGCTTTTTTCTGAAATCCCATTACGTGAATCGACCGAATCACATCGGGCGCCTTTTGCAAATGGCGAAAGAGCTCATCGATTTGTCCTGACACTTGAGAGACATTGAGCTCTTCTAAAAAGAAGAGCACTTGCAGTTTTTGACTCTCTTCTAAGTGTTCTTGCGCTAGCAGTTCTTGAAAACGGGCTTGCAAAGAGGTTTTGAACTCGGGATTTTTCAGCGTCTCTGGGAAATCGCGCAAAAAAGCATAGACCATTTGGATCGTCGCATTGACTCCAGGCTTTGCCTCAAGTGCCTTATGCAAGGCCACTTCATGGGGCACCTCCTCTTCCAGAAGGACAAAGGGATCCTTCAATTCTTTGGGACACTGGATTTTGGTATCTTTTTTCAGTTTCGCTCTTGCCGTCTGCCACCATCGATTCCAATCATCGACGGGAATGACGAGATCGGAGAGCTCTTCCTTAATTTCGGCCGCTGTTTTGGGACCTAAATCGCGCAACAGAAGGCGGATGATCTCACCAGGATTTTCTCTCGCTTCTTTCTCAAAGAAGTCGGGATTTCCGAACCGCTTTGCATAAAAATGCTCCGGCGGCAAAGGGATCAACGTCTTAAAAGCCTTTTCAAAAGAGAGGTGCTGTACGCCGATCACGTATTCGAATTCCAAAGTGAGCTCTTCTCTTACGAGTGAGACATCGAGAATCTCACCCGTTCCCCAACCAGCGGAGTGGAAGACAAAATTCCCCTTTTTGATGTGGGTGAGCAGCTCATAATTTCGGATCGCCGACTGAAATCTCTCTCGATTTCTAAGGCCGATCAGGCGAAATTTTTCGCTGAGAAGAGGATCATCGGGGTACAAATTTTTGAGGTATTCAGTGGCGAGATCTGCGAGCTCTTCGCTATTGGTCGTTTGAAGATCATATACAAGTCTGAGCGCTTCGTGAGCTCTTTTTGCATCTTTGAGGAGGCGCCAAAAAGGGAGAAGCCGCTCGACATGAACGCCAAAGGGTTTTGATAAATCGGATGCCTTGACACTTTCCAAGACAGCGACAATCTCCTCCCCATCGGGCTGATCGCCATAGCAGTATTCTTCCCAAATTTTTAAAAACCCCGGATAGTCGTTATTCTGGATCCGTTCGCGAAAATCTTTCAAATAGGCCATATCTTTCATAGTTTCCAAAAAGGGTTCAAGTTCTTCGGGGGGAAGTATAGCTCTTCGGCAAAATATTGTTCAAATTAAGAACTGTCTTGCAAGAAATGTCTATACAATCCTACCCTTGCCCCTTCACCCTCTTTGCATAAATGAAATGGCTCTTGATCCTCTTCCCCCTCTCTCTCTTCTGCCAGGCAGAAAGTATTTGTTGCCTTGAGTCGCCCGCCTGTCAACTCTTCAAAGATCTAGAGATCGTGGGGAAAATCGATCAGGAGATCAAAGACAAACTTCCCGTCGTCATTAACTACCAGCTACAGGGAGGATATTTCGCCATGCCGTCGGCCCGCACATTTGTAGCAGGGGCTTTGGGATTCGGATTTGCCTATGCTCCCCCCTACCACATCTGGAGCTTGGGATTCCAGTTTTTTGATCACCTTGAGGCGACGGGAAACTATTGGATTTACAAGGGAGTTTTGGATAGCATTTTTGGCTCATTGGGGTTTGGAGATACGGCCGAAAGAGCCGCCAATCTCAAATGGGTCCTCTTGAGAAGAGAGGATGGCTTTTCTTTCTTGCCCGACTTTGCCCTTGGATTGAACGATTTTATGGGCACCTGCCGCTTTAAGTCGTTTTATGTAGTCATGACAAAAGAATTTTTGAAGTGGAATCTGGAGGCGACCCTCGGCTGGGGCTGCGGGCGGATCCAAGGATTTTACGGGGGCGCAGCTTGGAGCCCTTTTCGCTACTGGGATACATTTTTAAAAAATTTGACTTTGGCCGCTGAATACGATGCAAATAACTACAAAAAGCACACCCACGAACACCCGAGCGGCAGGAGTGTGAAGAGCCGGATCAACGCGGGGCTCCAATGGACCCTTTGGGATTTGATCCGCTTTTCTGGGAGCACTTTGCGCGGGGAAGCACTCGCAGGGAGCATCGCCCTGAACTACAATTTGGGAAGTTCCAAAGGATTGCTGCCAAAAACGAATAACCCCCTTCCCTACTGCGCGCCCATCGATACACAGCCCATCGGACTTTTGAGAAATAGACAAGAGCTCGCCCAAGAGTTTGCCTACGCCTTTCAAGAGCAGGGCTTTGATCTCTATCACCTCTATCTCGTTCCCACAGATTGCGGCCAGGATAGACTTTGGATGAGGGTGGTCAACGTCCGCTACCGAGAAGAGGATGAGGTGCGCAATCGGATCCAATATGTCCTCGCCGCCCTCACCCCATCCAATATTTCTGGCGTCACCGTTGTGAGCGAAGCGGAAGGGATCCCCATCCAAGAGTACCGGTTTCGCCGGGAAGATTTGAGGCGCTATGCAGAAGGGAAATTGGGAGAGGACGAGTTTCGGGTGATCTCCCCGCCAAATGAGGTCTCAAATACGCCTGATAAATATGACGCAGCGCTCTTGTACCGCAGAAAAAAAGCGATTTGGATTCTCACACTTCGCCCCTGGTTTCGCTCCTTCTTAGGATCGAGCCGTGGCAAATTCAAATACGAAGTGGGCCTTGCCCTAAATCCCGAAGGATATCTCTTCGATGAGATCTACTACAATATCTGCGGTACTTATACTGCGAAATCAAGCGCACAGGATATCGAGGCGCAAGATTTTATCAACCCCTCTCGCCTGATCAATGTCCGCACCGATTCCATTCTCTACAACCAATCCAATACCTGGCATCTCGAATCGGCCTTTTTCCAAAAGAGTTGGAACATGAGTCAAGGCTGGTTTTCAAGACTTGCCGCCGGATATTTTGAGATGGCCTACGGGGGATTTGCCCTTGAAACTCTCTATTACCCCGTCGACGTGAATTGGGCCGTCGGCTTTTCTGCGGCCGCCCTCTTTAAAAGAAGTTACTACGGCTTAGGCTTCCAACAAAAGGTGCGAAAACTCACCGACGATGGGCCGATCTATGTTCCCTACACCGGATTGCAATACTTTGCCGATTTTTACTACCAGTACCGGCCACTTGCGCTCGACTTTAAATTGAGCGCTGGACAATTTCTCGCAAGGGACAAAGGGATTCGGGTCGAAGGGGGGCGCACATTTGCCAGCGGGCTCAGAGTCGGACTCTGGTATACCCTGACAAATGCGGGAGACCAGGTCAATGGGAGCCGCTATTATGACAAGGGATTTTCAATCACCATGCCTCTCGATCTATTCCTCAGAAAATCGAGCCGTACGCGGATCGGCTACGCGATGTCTGCATGGCTCAGAGATTGCGGAGCCATTGGCTCAACAGGCAAACAGCTCTATCCGACCCTTTTCTGGTCTCGCTACAACACAAAGCCGGTATTTTATTGATTGATCCACCACTCAAATGTAAAGCCGCTTTACATTTGAGTTTCCACCGCCGCTCTCTTTTTTCGACTCCAGACCCAAATTTCCCCTGCACAAAACCCTAAAAAGGAGAGAGAAATGGAGATGATTTCGGAAGGAAACGGCGAGGCGACAAATCGGAAAAAGCAAAAACTGCAAAGGCCGATGAAAATGGCCAAAAGGGCCGAGATAAAATTCCCTTGCGGCCTAAATAGAGCGATAAAGATCGGCACAAAGAGACAACTCAAAGAGAGTTCATAGCTTTGGATAAGGACATCGACGACGTTGTTGAAAAGAAAGGCAAATAAAATGGCGCCAATCGACATGAGCGCAGTCAAAAATTGCATAAAGGCAACCCCTTCTTTTTCCCTAAAAAAATCTTGTGAGAGATTCGAGCTGATCGCATTGATGAGTGATGTCGCGGTTGAAATGATAGCGGCAATCACTGCGCAACCAACAACAGCTGAAATCCAAGGGTTGGTGAAAGCGTTGATCGCAACCATGAGGATGCTGGCCCCTTCCGAAGGGATAACGCCCATTTTTTTAGCAAATACGCCCAAAAAAACGGGAATACAACAAATCAGCAAAGTAAGAACTCCTGCTGCGAAAGTAGCCCTGGAGACTGTTTTTGGAGAATCGCCTGCAAAGCAGCGCTGTCCCATATCTTGTTCGATCGTCATAAAAAGAAGGGGCATCAAAAGCCATCCCACCCATTTTGACGAGGAGCTCGCGAATGGCTCTACCACCATCGGAGCGCTCCAATCGCTACTCCAAGCAACAAATGCAAATGAGAAGAAGAAAACAAGGGAAAAGACAAACGCCTGGGCGATATCCGTTGAAATGACCGCTTTTAGCCCCCCTTTCACTGTATAGGCAATGATAATCGCCCAAAAGAAGATAAAAAGAGGCGTGCTGGAAAAGCCGAGCGTCAGTAGAAATTTGCGCGAGGCGATGATCTGGCCGACCAATATCATAAACAAAGAGATGACGGAGAGGGTGGAGGCCACTTTTTTTAAGAAGGGAGATCGGTAGACGAGCTCCAAAATTTGGGCCACCGTTGAAACTGGGAATTTGGCTAATTTTTTTCCCAACCCCAATCCGAGCCCAATCAATCCTAAAGAAGCGCCCAAAGGATATAGAAGGACAGGCCACCCGTATCGATAGGCCTCCTCAGCTGCTCCTAAAACAAGCCCCCCGCCCACTTGTGTTGCTAAAAAAGTCATCAATAAAGGGAAAAACGAAACACTTTTCCCTGCTAAAAAGTAGTCCTCTTTCCCCTTCAGATTTTTTGACGAGCGCCTTCCAATCACCCAATAAAGCGCCTGGAGGCCAAAGAGAAGAAAAATAAAAAATGTTATATCCATAACCACCCAAAAATTTTTTAAAGTTTACAATGCAACCGTTCTACAAAAAAAGATCAATGGTGATGGTGGAAATGAATAGGAGAGACGAGATAAGTCTTTATTTTTGAAAAATTTATTTGCATTGCCATAAATCCATCTCCTTGGTGGATGGGGACATTCTAAGAAAAGGGTCTATTTAAAGCAATTTCATTTGTGAAAGAACCTGTTTAATCGCGTAAGTGAAAATGAGATCGGCCCCCGCCCGTTTGATGCTGAGGAGAGTCTCATAGAAAACTTTTTCCTCGTTCAACCACCCTGCTTTGTGGGCTGCCATCACCATGGCATATTCTCCACTGACATGGTAGGCGGCAACGGGTCTTCTCGTCTGTTCTTTGAGTTTGGCGATGACGTCGAGATACAAAGTTGCCGGTTTTACCATGAGGATGTCCGCCCCCTCTTCTTCATCTAGGGCAGCCTCCAAGAGAGCTTCTCGGCAATTGGCCGGATCCATCTGGTAGGTTTTTTTATCGCCAAATCCCAATTTGACCTGGAGTGCCTCGCGAAAGGGGCCGTAGAGGGCCGACGCATATTTCGCACTATAGGCGAGGATGCCAACTCCTTCGAATCCCTCTTGATCGAGCGCTTCTCGGATTGCGCCAACCCGTCCGTCCATCATATCGCTAGGGGCGACAAAATCGACCCCAGCTCTTGCCTGCATGAGCGCCATTTGCGTCAAACAATCGATTGTCGCGTCGTTCAGAATTTCCCCTTTTTCATTGACGAGCCCATCGTGGCCATGGGTCGTGAATGGATCGAGAGCGACGTCGGCCATGATACAAAGATCGGGGAGGGCAAATTTGATTTCCCGAATCGCCCTTGCTAAAAGCCCGTCGGAATTCCACGCCTCTTCAGCTCCCAAACTTTTTAGATTTGGAAAAATGACAGGGAAAAGGGCAATGGAGCAGATCCCTTGGCGAAAGAACTCTTTGGCCTCCTTGACTGCGAGGTCGACCGAAAGCCTTTCGACTCCGGGCATGCTCTGAATTTCCTCTCGCCGCTTTTCCCCTTCGATGACGAAGATGGGAGCGACCAAATCGGCAGGTCTTAAGTGGGTCTCTTGGACAATTTTGCGAATCGCTTCGGACTTCCGATTTCTTCTCAGACGAATGGGGAGATTTAACATTGACAAATCCTTTTTTACACATTAGCATTTTAGCGATGCGTATATTTCTTTTCGCCCTTTTTGCACTTTTCTCTTGTACCTCTTCACCGGAGCGCTCCAGGCTTGCCATCTGCGCTATTTTCAAAAACGAAGCTCCCTGGTTGAAAGAGTGGATCGCATACCATGCAAATGTGCTTGGGGTGAGCCATTTTTACCTCTACAACGACAAGAGCGAGGACAACTACCTCGAAGTGTTGGAGCCCTACATCGAAGTTGGGTTGGTTGAAGTGATCGACTGGGACTCTTCTGATCCAGCACATATCCTTCCTGGGGGAAATCCGGGCGATGGTCCCTGGATTCCCGCCCAAATTGGAGCCTACAACGAATGTTTGAAAACGAGGGCCCTCGGAAAAGAACAGTGGGTGGCGATGATTGACATCGATGAGTTTATTGTCCCAGCAAAAGGAGTCCCATCTTTCTACGCTCTTTTAAAACAGGCCGAAAAGAGCAACAAGGGGAGCGTTTCGCTCAAGTGGCACATTTTTGGCACTTCGAATGTCAAGGAGCTGGGAGAAAAAGAGCTACTCACGGAGCGTCTAACGTGGCGCGCGCGCGACGATCACCCGTGGCACGAGCTCGTCAAAAGCATCCACCGCCCCGAAGCTGTGGAAAAATGCCTTGTTCACATAGCGATTGAACTGAAACCTGGATTTGGGGCCCGCACTTTAAAACCTGAGCAGGCCTCCATCCATCACTACTGGACTCGTACAGAGAATTTTTGCAAAGAAAAGAGGAAAAATCTGATCGAATGTGAACCTGATCTTTTAGAGGCGTTGCATCAAGTGGAAGATCAGACGATATTTCAGTATTTGCCAGCGTTAGGACTTGCAAGAGACGTTGAATGAAATGCTCCGCTGTGAACAATTTTGCTTGATCGCTTTGCAAAAAGGCCCGAATCCGCACTAAATACCCCTCGTATTCTTGAGCGCTTATCTGTTTCATAAACTGATAGACCTCTTCATCGCTTGCAAATTTCCTTCGGTCGATGAAACAATCTGCCGGGATGTAATCTGTCACGTTGCTCGCTCCCCAATAAACGGGGATGACACCTGCGCCGAAGCAGTCGAATATTTTTTCTGTGATGTACCCTTTTACATCGCCCATATTTTCGTAGCAGATGGAAAATTTATACTCTTTGAGTTTTTCGATCTTGTTGGAGTGGAGAGCTCCTCGCCAATTCTTAAATTTTTCCCTTTCCCAGAAATACCCGTATAAATCGAATTCACCGGCCGGTTTTTCCTCAAAAAAGCGGATCATCTTTTTTCTCATCGAATAGAGCTCTCTCGGATGTTTACTCGTGAGCCGTCTACAGATCATGACGCAAAATTTTTTCTCTTCGAAGGAGGGGAGATCATTGGCCATGGGAACGAGCGCGGGATAGTGGAATTTGAAAAACTTTTTGTTATCGACCAGATCGTCATCCCAGGTGAAAATTTTACCAAAACAGCTTTGGATTTTGGGATCGTAGAGCTCTTTTTGCACAGTGGGTGGCTCCCACATGACTAAGATCATTTTTTCCGTAGCGGTTTTTGCCAAATTGCATTCCTTTAATTTCGGGCCTAAATTCCAAAACATCCAATATTTTGTCTCGGGCAAGATGGGTTGTTTTCTCTCGAGGCCAAGCTTAAGCCAATGTTTTAGATCCTGAAAATTTTTGACCCCTTTCCAAGTGATCAACCAGGGGTGATACGCGTCGATTTCGAGGCTCTTCAACAGATGGCCCCTCTCTTTCAGGCGCCGACTCAACAAGTGGTTCAAGGAGAGCTCTTTTTCCGAAACATTTTCAAGTGTAGAAACGATCCCTTTTGCATCGCAACTCCAATCGCAAAAAAGTTCGATTTCGGCCCCCAAAACCAAAAGTGGCAAGAAAAAGAAAAGAAAATGCATCCGCCCATTCTAGAAGTTCAAGGGCAATTCCGTCAATTGCGCTTGCGCTTGGAATCTAAATATGGCAATCTATTATTTGCATTTGGAGGTAAGAAGTGCAACAAGATGAGTTTAGTGAAAGTCAGTTGCAAATTCTGGAACATTTTGTCACAAACGTAAGTGGCGATGTTTTTGCGCTCCGCAATCTTCCCGAGGTGATTAAAGGGGCTCTGTTTTCGAGGTATTCGCGCTCGACTTTGGGTCTTCGGCATCTCCTTTTAAAAGAGTTTATTTTGAATGACGACACCGCTTTTGCTTCGATTACCGGGAAATTTGACGCTGACCGGACGAATCAGATGGTGGCGATTCAAAAGGCGCAAAGTTTTTACGATCGGATTCTCGACGGGTATGGCGACGATTCGATTGGCGAGTTAGGTGGGGCTCATTTGGCCTTGGAGAATGTCTCTATGCTTGCGGCCAAGGTGGTTGAAGATAGTCGGATTGGGGGCTCTCCTTTAGAAAAATCGACGCGCTACATTTTTTTCGATCAAAAAGTGGGGGGGGAATATCTTTTTTACCGGGAACCTGTATTGATGACATCGGCCTACAAGGAGTTGTATCTCGAAATTTGCAACTCTCTTTTTGATACTTATAACAAGTTGATTCCGCCCTTGAGCGCTTTAATCGAGCAGGGGTTCCCGAAGGATCCAAACATTTCGAAGGGGGCGTATGCAGCTGCTTTAAGGGCAAAGGTGCTCGACTGTCTTCGGGGGCTTCTTCCTGCGAGTGCAATGACCAATATGGGTGTTTTTGGGAATGGGAGATTTTTTGAGACGCTTTTGCAAAAACTCAATTCCCACAACCTCGCCGAGATGCAAGACATTGGGAAGAAATCGTATCAAGAACTTGCCAAAGTGATTCCCTCATTCATCCGAAGGTCCGATTTAAGTCATAGGCACTACCAAGCCTATGTGGCTTTCTCCGAGACGATGCAAAATGACCTCCATCAATTTGCGCAGCTGCACACGAGGGATGTAGAATCTTTTTCAAAACCGGGTGTTCGGTTGATCCATTTTGATCCAGGAGGTCCTGCGAAAGTGGGGGGAGCGCTCCTTTTCTCATCGACTTCCAAGGGGCTTTTTGAATTACAAGAATATTGCCAACGCCTGCCGGAGGAGGAGCTCTCCCTTCTTCTCGAAGTGGCCTCATCTCCGAGGGATAACCGGCGCCATAAGTCGCCCCGCGCGCTGGAACATGCGACCTTTACCTTCGAGATTTTGGCCGACTTTGGGGTCTATCGCGATCTACACAGACATAGGATACTGACCCAAGAGAGGCAATTTCTATCGTGCAATTTCGGTTTTTACACCCCCTCGGAAATAGTGGGTACCGAAATGGAGGCCGAGTATTATCAGGCGATGGAAAGGGCAAAAACCGCCTATGACACCATTGCATCGGAGCTTCCCGAAGAGGCGCAATATATTGTCCCGATGGCCTACAACGTCCGTTGGTATTTTCACGTGAATCTCCGTTCACTCCAGTGGCTTTGTGAGCTCCGTTCGCAGCCGGCGGGTCACCCCACCTACCGACTGATTGCGCAGGAGATGGCAAAGCAGGTAAGTCTTGCGATCCCTCTCTTTGAGCGCTTCTTTAAATTTGTCGATTTTGAGGGGTATGAATTGGGAAGGTTAGGCTCAGAAATTCGGCAAGAAGAAAAAGCGAAAACGCGCACCTTTGATTAACATCTGATTATCCATTGCCTGGGATTCCTCGATTTCTTTAACCTCAAAAACCTAATAGCAAGTGACTTGTGTCAACTACCTTGCACATTTAGGGGGAAGTTTGGTACTGGTGGCGGAAGAAGGCAAGGGAATGCAAAGTCAGATGCGATCGACAATCTTTCGTTCTTGGATTGCGTTGATTGCGAGTTTAGGGGGATTTCTTCAAAGTTACGTCACCTGCATTATTGCGGGCTCTTTGATTTATATTACGCGCGAGTTTCAATTGACCCCATTTAAGGAGGGGAATGTAGCCAGTTTTATTTTGATAGGGGCGATTGCGGGATCGTTAGTTGCTGGTTTTTTAGCGGACTGGGTGGGTCGCAAGTACACATTGATCTTTGCAGCTCTGATTTATCTAGTGACAGCGGTGTCGATTTTTGCAATCAACACATTTTTCTATTTGATGCTTTTGCGATTTGCGACTGGGGTTGCAGTGGGGATCACTTCGATTTTGGTGCCGATCTACCTTGCGGAGGTGGCGCCCCCTGCGAGGCGTGGGGCATTTGTGAGTTTATATCAATTTTCCGTTACGCTGGGGACGGTAGTGGCCTATGTCGTGAATTTAATGATTGCGGAGAAGGGCGATTGGCGGATGATGTTCTTTGTCGCTGCGATTCCGGCTGCGTTTCAACTGAGCGGCTTTTTTCTCTTTCCGGAGAGTCCGCGGTGGCTTTTGAAGAGGGGAAAAGCGGAGCAGGCGAAAAGGGTAATGGATCAAATTGGGGGGAATTTCGAGACGGTGCAAACGGCGAGCGAAGCGCTGCCGCAAGAGTCGCTCTTTTCGGGGAGATTTTTTTTCCTGATTGCCATTGCGCTTGTATTGAGTGCGTTTCAACAACTGAGTGGGATCAATGCGGTGATCTATTTTACGCCTAAAATTTTTGCTGAATCGGGATTTTCTGATCCGCAAGATGCGATTTTTGCAACGGTTTTGGTTGGGATTACAACAGTGGTTTCGACATTTTTGACCATTTTTCTCGTAGACCGTTTTGGGAGGCGCAAACTCCTTCTGATCAGCCAATTTGGGGTATTATTAACCCTGCTAGTACTCATTGTCTCATTTTCTACGCAAAGTTCTTTCATCGATATGATTGCGGTGGGGGCGGTGATTCTCTATGTCTTTTCCTACTCACTGGGGTTGGGTCCGATTGTTTGGGTTCTCCTCTCTGAGATTTTCCCTCAAGGGGTGAGGGCAAAGGCCCTCGCGCTTTGCACGTTGATAAGCTGGATGAGCAACTATTTTGTGGTGCTCTCTTTTCCGGGGCTCATTGCTTCGCTTGGGACCCCGATCACTTTTGGGATGTATGGGTTACTCTCTCTTTTTGCCTATGCCTTCTACCTTCGCTACATCCCTGAAACGAAGGGAAAAAGCCTGGAGCAGCTGGAAAAACTGCTCGTTTACCCCAAAGAGGGATCCTCCCGTGTAGATAAATAGGCTCCCAATCTGGCATCATAGGGGCATGTTTCAGTTAAAATCTGATTTTAAACCGACAGGGGACCAGCCCGAGGCGATCGATCAGCTCGTATCTGGGATTGCTTCTGGGAAAAGGGCGCAAGTCCTGCTTGGGATCACAGGGTCAGGTAAAACATTTACTATGGCGAATGTGATCGAGCGCTCGAATAAACCGGCCCTGATCCTCGCCCACAACAAAACGCTCGCAGCCCAGCTCTATCAAGAGTTCAAAGGATTTTTCCCCAACAACGCCGTGGAGTATTTCGTCTCCTACTACGATTACTACCAACCTGAGGCCTACATTGCCCGAACGGATACCTACATAGAAAAAGACCTTGCGATCAATGATCGGATCGAAAAGATGCGGCTCAGTGCGACCCGCTCTCTCATTGAAAGGCCCGACGTGATTATCGTCTCCTCTGTTTCCTGTATTTACGGTCTGGGTACTCCTGAATACTACAGTCAAATGCTCCTCAACCTTTCAGTCAAAAAACAGGTGCGCAGAGATGATGTGCTGCTCCATTTAGTGGAATTACACTATGAGAGAAGCGATTACGACTTGGCTCGAGCTACTTTCAGGGCGCGCGGCGATATTTTGGAGATTGTCCCTGCCTATGAGGATGATCTGGCTTATCGGATCGAATTCTTTGGAGATGAGATCGAACGGATTAGCGAAATCGATCCTTTGACGGGAAAAGTGAGAAAACGGCTCGAAAAAATCACCATATTTCCCGGATCGCACTATGTGACACCCGAAAATATCCGCTTTCAGGCGATGGAGACGATCCAACAAGAACTGCAAGAGCGGATCGACTATTACCAAAAAGAAAACCGATTGATCGAGGCACAGCGGATCAAAGAGAGGACGCGATACGACCTCGAGATGATCCGTGAAATTGGCTACTGCAAAGGGGTGGAAAACTATTCGCGCCATTTTAGCAAAAGAGCGCCAGGAGATCCTCCTCCCTGTCTAATCGATTATTTTCCAGATGAGTTTCTCTTTTTTATCGATGAATCGCACCAAACCCTGCCACAACTCCACGCGATGTACAATGGGGATCGGGCCCGCAAACAATCGCTGATTGAATTTGGGTTTCGCCTCCCTTCCGCTTTCGATAACCGCCCCCTGAAATTTGAGGAGACCTACACCCACTTCAACCAAGTGATTTATGTCTCTGCAACTCCGGGACAGTGGGAGGTGGAACAAGCCGAAGGGGACATCGTGGAGCAAATTCTAAGGCCAACAGGACTCCTCGATCCAGAAATCGAAATGCGCCCCGCCACAGGGCAGGTGGACGATTGTCTCGATGAGATCCGCAAAGAGACTGAAGTGGGTGGGCGCATCCTCGTCACAACGCTTACGAAAAAACTCTCCGAAGAATTATCCAAGTATCTGAATGAAATTGGGGTGAAAGCAAAATATCTCCACTCCGATATCGATACGCTTGAGAGGATGCAAATCTTAAAATCGTTGAGGCTAGGGGAATTTGATGTCCTTGTCGGCATTAACCTCTTAAGAGAAGGGCTCGATTTGCCAGAAGTTTCGCTTGTAGTCATTCTCGATGCCGACAAGGAAGGGTTTCTCCGCTCAGGGACAGCCCTTATCCAAACTTGTGGTAGAGCAGCGCGCAATGTTCGCGGCAGAGTGCTCCTCTACGCCGATAAACAGACGTCTGCCATTCAAAACACAATCGCAATTACGAGAGCGCGAAGAGCCCATCAAGAGGCCTATAATCGCGAACACAACATTACGCCAAAGACAGCTAAAAGAGGCGATATCGCATCGCTTGAAGAGACCTTTGGCATTCCTGAAGAGCCGCCCGAAAAACCGATGCAAAAGCGCGGGTTGGATATTGGAAACCTCGAAGCCAAAATCAAGGAGTGCGAAATCGAAATGCGCATAGCAGCAAAAGACTTGCGCTTCGAAGACGCAGCAAAAGCGCGCGACCTCATGCGCTACTATCAAAATCTGGAAATGCTCAAGACCGATCAAGACTAAAAACTCAAATGTAAAGCGGCTTTATACCCAACATGGGTCAAAATTTAGTTTTTGACTGCGTTGGGTATACATTTGAGTTTTGAGGTCACCGCCGTTTCCAAAAAATTTTTAAAAAGTCTTGATCATATCAAAATAAAGACTTAACATCCTTCCCGTTTCAAACCAACCAAGGATTTCAAATGAGAAAGTGGCTTTGTCTTTTTTTTCTGCTAGCGCATCTTCACGGGGTAGTTTTTCCGATTCAATTTTCGATTCCAGAAGAAAAAATCGTCACAAGAGTTCCCGAAAAGAGAAGAGATTTTGCCCAGTTGATTCCGGGCTTGGGTCAAACCTATACTTATCAGACAGAAGAGAGCTATTATGAAGGATATCGGGAATCCTATTTTGGAATGACCAGTAAAAAGGCTGGGTGGGATTGTCTAAGACACTATGAAATCCTAGCAAACGGATGTATCCCCTATTTTCCCAATCTCGAAGAGTGCAATTCTGAAACCATGACTTTTCTTCCGAAAGATCTCATTCTAGAGGCGATGAATTTAGAAGGTGTGAGTTATATGCACATCGATCATTCAAGGTTCAATAAGAAGCGCTACTACGAAATTTTGAATGCACTTTTAGATCATACCCGAAAGTTTTTATGCTCCAAGGCGATGGGAGAATACCTATTGAAAAAGATTGGGTATTCCGGAAATGGAAAGATCCTATTTTTAAGCGGCCATATGATGCCCGATTACCAAAGATGTTTAACTTTGATTGGACTGAGGCAATCTTTAGGCGAACGGCTTATCGATGTTCCGAAAATTGACCACTTATATAAATCGTTTGCCAACCCTGAGTTCCTCTATGGTAAAGGATTTAGCTATTCACGCATTTTAGACGATCTCCGCATTGACCGGGAGAGAATCGAGGAGAAGATTTTGAACCACGAGTTTGATTTGATCATCTATGGCAGCGTCCATAGAGGACTTCCCTTTTATCCCCTCGTCCTATCAAGATATGCCCCAAGCGAAATTATCTACATCTGCGGAGAAGACACCCATTCTTGTACCTATAAAGATGCCCTGCAAGAATCCCCTTTCTTCCTCCGCGAACGTGAATGAGCTCACAGAACTGGTTTGCCGAGAGGGTGTCTACAGAGTTGGACTCCCTCTGGTTTCAAAATGAAGCCCTTCTCCCACGCCAAAAAGCTTTATACTTCTTTTTGTGATGTTTTTTTAAGAATACAACCATTTCTTTATTCTGAACTGCATTGAAACTTTTGTAGTGCGCTAGCAACAAACTAAGCTCTCCATATTCTTTAGAAATAGCCCGTGGCAACCTTACATTTTGATAGAAATTTTCATCACGCATAACATAATGATTGATTTGAATATGCTCACTTGTATGTTTGGGATTGACTACGAGATCGCTCCCATTAAAATAGAGCGGGAAGCCAGAACCATCGTAGTATTGAGCACCTTGTCTTAAAGTTAATTGATGCGGGGACCATACTAGATCGATGAGAACATCATCCACTTTTACGATACTCTTGCCAGAAGCGTTTCTTGGATGAAAAATTCTCGAACACGCCACAAGTTGCGTAATGATTGGCGCACCAGGCTTTATATAAAGCCCCCCAGTTCCAAAATTTCGCCAGCAAATATAAACGCCTGAGGCAAATGAGTAATATTTATTCAGACACTCAAGTATAGTGCCATTCTTTTTAGGCAGGATAAACTCGTCTACGTCAATGAAGGCAAGCCATTTAGTGTTTCCCTTAGACCTTGCGAGACCATCTTTGTAGGCCATAATTTGCCAGGTAGGGAATAGGGGTGTTGATGGATCTTTATGCCATTCTATTACCTCTACTAGGTGCAAGTCGATATACGGTTTTAAAACCGATCTCCAATTATCATCACTTCTATCATTGTAAAGAATAAAGTGATCAACTCCTAACATTCGGTGATATTCTATCCACTCTCTTAGGTAATTTGCCTCATTCCTAAATAACGTAACGATTCCTAATTCATAGGAAACCAACCATACAGGCATTAGTATTAAAAAAAAGAAAGAGTATCTGTTTCTCACTTCATCTTCTCTTGATAACTCTTAGCAGCTATTTTTATCCACGAATCTGGACCTCCAATATCGGGATAACCTCCAATCCATTCTTGAGGTCTTACAACTATTTTCCCTGGATTTTGATTTAGCCAGGCACCCCACCAACTGAACGTAGAGTTTGCAATGATATTATGTTTACATAAGGTTTGAATAAAAAAATCAATATAGTGCGGTTCTCTCTCAATAAACACCACATTTCTTCCGCCAACGGGGATAACCCTTTTCGCAAAATCCATATTATCACTAACAACGACAAATAGAGCATCGCGAGAAAAGAGAGCCATCGCTTTTTCGTAGTATTCTCCATCGTACTGCCTAAATGCAGGTTCATCCGGTTTTTCTGCATAATAATAGCGGACGTGAACACAAACAGAATTGGGGTGACTAAGGATGGAATGGTACTTTTTTTCTATATATTTCAAATCTCTTTTTTGTGGCGAAAAAAAATGGATTAATCTCTCTCTATAATGATAAAAGTATTTCTCGTTTTGAGAATACCCTGAGAGTTTCATCCGATTTGTAAAAGGAATTGGTTCATATCCGTAAACAGGGGTCGACCATTCCGAGGAAACCTCATTGGATGGAGGCGTCAAAGAACATCTATAAAGAACATGTTGATAGCTGCCGGAACTGCTCACTAAAGGTTTATAGTCAGGAAAATAGGGTTCAGCTCCATGATCCCAAGCTAAAGCACAGGTAGTCGCCACTTCAAACATCTGATTGCCGAGGCCGCCCAAGACAGATCCAGTGATATAGAGGTGGTTATCTGCATATAAACTAAAAACTGTCAGCAATACCATCCACAACAAATTGAGCATTTTACTATTCATTGCTAGTCCTATCCCAAGTGATTAAAACATTTCTAGTGTAAGTGAATACAGGCTCTGCATAAATTTTTGGTTGAATTCCATGCATTCGAAATAACCCTATAAAATCAGAAAGAGTCAAGTGTTCAAAAAGGTTCGTATCATTGAACAGGAAGTAACCCCGTTTTGCCTTCAAAACAACTCGATTAAAGTAATCGAGTTGTGTATTTCTATCGCATTCAGACAGCGCATAATTGCTAATGAACAAATCAACACTCTCTGTTGGTAATTCCGCATAAGTGTCTAAATATTCAACATTTGGAACCGACAATTTCGACATCATTTTTTCGATAAGCATTTCAACTTCAGGCAAATCATATATATAATATTTACGGAATGAAAATAATTGAGATAGCACGTAAGCCTGCCCTCCGAATCCCGCTCCAATTTCTACTACAGTGCAATCCTTCGGGAGATCAAAAATTCGAGAAATATGATCTGCAAACGCCACATATCTTAGGGTTGTACCAGAAAATTCTCCAAATTCACCAATTCTATTTCTGACCGGATTTCCGTATTGATCTAATCGTCTAAATTGAGGGATAAGAGAAAGAGTTTTAGGTGTAGCATAACTTCGGATATAAGCTGCAGCCTCCCCCACTTGACCACATTCAACAGCATTAAAATACGCTTCGATGGACCTGAAAGTTTTAAACACTGCATCATCTTGGGCCGCATTTCTGCAAACTTCTCTGTAGGGAGCGGAATTCCCTGTTGTACTTTTTTGAGGAATGGTTTCACTAAAAAGCAAAACCGAAACCACCATCATGACTGCCATTATTAACTTGATCATCAAAACTCCTCCTCTCCCTTTTCGCGATGAGGGGGGATTGTAACAAAAAGGTGAAATTCATCCAAGCTGTACTAAGAACTAGGATAAAACTCCCATTGGAAACGATGTTTCAATGTGCCGACATAGATATCGGCGCTGCTGAAAGTTTTTCCGTAGATGAATTATTAACCCGGCATGCAGCTAGATGACAACTAGCTTGCTGCGGCCTTCTCATATCAATCGGGGGCCAATAGTTCCACTATTGGCCCCGCTCGGTCGGACCGCTGCCGCTTTGATCTGACTTTCACACCCCTTCCGACGAGGCGTCGTTGGGGACCCCGTCTCGCCCCTTCCGACGAGGCGTCGTTGGGGACCCCGT
>CAZVHA010000006.1:0-99165 GCA_964626905.1 uncultured bacterium
CGTCGTTGGGGACCCCGTCTCGCCCCTTCCGACGAGGCGTCGTTGGGGACCCCGTGTGCCTCGCTGGCGCTAGTTGTCACCTATTTGCATGCCGGGCTAATAGAAGCGGGCGGCAAAACTCTTTGGACGGTACACCCTAAGGGAGGTTTGAAATGTAGGTCTTTTCCTGTTTGTTTGTGTTTTTGGATTGAAAGCCACTCGCTTTCAATCATCGTTCGCAAATCTGAATGTTGCGGAGTAAACTGCAGAACTGCGGCAGCTTTTCGTATTTCTGCAACCGATTCAGGTACATCCCCTTTTCTAGGCTGACCTAACGTATATGGCACTTTTTTCCCGACCACATTCTCAATTTCTTGGATGATATCGAGAACAGAATACCCTTTACCCGAACCTAAATTCAACTCATCGCTCTTTTTTTCTTCAAATAAATACTGCAACGAAAGCACATGTGCTCTAGCTAAATCTAAAACATGGATGTAATCGCGAATTGCTGTGCCATCTGGAGTCGGGTAATTCGTTCCAAAGACACTCAAAGGGTCATCTGGATGCAGCGCTGCTAGGATTCCCTTTGGAATCAAGAAACCCAAAGACTGATTCGATCTTCTTAGTCCAGATTCTATATCCACTCCTGCTGCATTAAAGTATCTTAAAATCATATAATTCAGCGAATGGGTAGAAGCGTAATCCTGAATTATTCTCTCTATCATAAACTTACTTCTGGCATACGGATTGGTCGGAGCTTGAGGGCAAGATTCAGAGATTGGGCTCTTCAAACAATCGCCATAAACAGTACACGAACTCGAAAAAACCAAATTTTTCACCTGGAACTTTATCATCATGTTCAATAGATTAATAGAACCAGAAACATTATTCGTATAATATTTTGAAGGATTGGCCACCGCTTCTCCAATATTGCAAAATCCTGCCAAATGTATGATCGCAACCGGCTTATATTCTTCGAAAACCCGCTCTAATCTTTTCACATCAAGCAGATCCCCCACAACAAGTGGCCCCCATTTTACAAGAGATTTATCTCCAATCACTAACGAGTCATACGTCACTGGAATAAATCCAGCATCACTAAGTGCCTTACATGTATGGCTTCCTATATAACCTGCACCCCCAGTTACTAAGATAGTTTTTTGCGCATTACCAAAAAGGGACCCAGAAAACAAGAGAACTGAGACCAAACAACAGGCAGCCAAATCTATAAGACTTTTCACACAAGAACCCAATAAAATCGTGTCTATTGTAGCTCCTGATTGACTTTTGTTCTAGGCAAAAGTGATGACCCGATGAATAAGTTGGCAACGAATAGCAGAACTTTTCCGCCTCAATCGACACAAAAAGCCAAAGTCACTCTCTCTTGACATATAATGACGATCTACCTATACAGGTGTACTTCCTGAAAAAGGTGAGTCAAGCCATGAAACATGGGGGTTTGTTGCTCTACGTCCTGATTATCCCGGCATTCGCATTGAGCATTTCTGCTGCTGCCAGTCAAACAGATGTCTCTTTCAACTCATTGTGGTTTGAGAACATCTCACAAAAACGTCTGTATTCTCAAGCAGACCAAGATAAATTTGTTTACTTAATTCTTTATGGTTTATTGGGAAAGCAAGATAAAGGTTGCTATTTAGAAATCGGAGCTGGAGAACCAATTCACATCAATAACACCTACTTTCTTGAGACTTCTATGGGGTGGAATGGGCTCAGCATCGACATCTCTGATGATTTGTCAAAACGTTGGTATGCCGCGAGAAAAAACCCCTTACTATCACAAGATGCTCTCAGCGTAAACTATTCCGATATTTTGCGAACATTTCCAAAAGTAATTGACTATTTATCTCTAGACATTGACGGGTATTATGATGTAGTCTTGCAGCTTTTAATCGAAACCAATCACATTTTTAAGATAATAACAATTGAGCACGATTTTTATCGTTATGGCGATTTATATAGAACTAAGGAACGAGAGATTCTTACCCGATCTGGCTATTATTTGGTATGTGCGGACGTATCGAACGCTGGGCACCCTTTTGAAGACTGGTGGATACATCCAGATTTCTTTCCCTCGGATATTTTCTCTGAGCTCGTTTCTCTAAACCTTCGCGAACTAGATTCCGCGGAAGTCATCCAAAAAGTCGGAAGCTTATACCGGCGCCACGAATTTGAGCAAGGCTCTGCGCCGGTGCCAAAATAGTTGAACTTAAGTAGATCTATTTCCTGTACAAAAAGTACTCATCCTTTGAACGTTTCTCATCCTTAATGCAATGCTGAGCCAAAAACTCCCTGGCTTTCGTCGTAGTTTCCCAATTTGCATCGTCAAACCAGATATACCCCCCCCTTTTAACTTTTGGAAAGTACATCTGCGCATCAAAAAGAGCTGCGTTTTCTGTGTGATTGCCATCTATGTGCAAAATATCGATTGACTCATCATCAAATTGAGATAATGCCGTAGCCCCTGTCATACGCAAGACAACACAGTACTGCCTTAACTGAAAACGACCCAGCATTTTTAGAAATTCTCTGTAAATTCCTTCCAGATCAACATTGTTCCACCACTGATAATTTGCATCATCACGAGAATATCCAGTCAAACAATCATCATTCACCCAAGGATCAATGGCATATACTCTGCCCCGACTATTAAATTTTAGAGCACTTGCAGTTGGATAGATAGACGATCCCCCAAATACCCCCACTTCCACACATACATCTGGTTTTACTTCAAATATCAAATCCATCATATCTTTCGCTTTACTCTCTTTACACCATCCATGAATACTGCTCTGAAAAGAGAGGACTTTTTTTTGATAGTCGTCCCAATTTGTAATTTTACTGAAATCGCCAACTTTTGCTTGGATTACACTAGCAACAATCAACACCAGAAATTTAATCAAAAAATTCATTTCAAAACCTCGTTCTTTCTTCAACTTGACTAGATTAATTTATTTTACGATAATTAGGGGCTCCATTATCTGAAGAAGCATTGATCATTGTAGAAACAACATCATACTTTAAAGTAAAAAGACGTATACCCTCTGGCAAAGTAAATTCCATGTCATAGGGGAGAAAAATCTGTCGGCTATTAAAAAAGTCTAAAATTTTCCTCATGCCTGAGCGTCTTACTATCATCGAATAAGCGCCGTATCTAGAACCAACTCGCCGAAAACTCCTATTAATATCTTGTTTCAGGGTAAACTTGCTCTCTTTCAAATTGGGGATATTTGGCCTCCAAGCATAAGCAGCACAAGGGACATACTGCCCACTATTCGCTTTTGTATCTGGATCAGTAAACAAGATATCCCACCCACTTTTCCCAACAATCGAATCCAATTCCACAATAAGATCGGATAGAACGCGCGGGTCGCGAACCACCTCAATATCATCCTCCATGACCCAAATTGTTTTATAGCCAGAATCATATGCATCTCGCAGTATAGATAAGTGGCTGAGGACAATTCCAATTGCTCCGCGTGACATACAATGGCTAAAATAAACCTTATTCTTGACACTCATCACCTCATGCATGGCTTCACCATCGCCATCAACTGGATAAAACGTCCCCCAGTGTCCCTGACCCATAGCCGGGGAGTAGCGAGTTCCCAGAGTATTGACGTCCTGTAGAGAAAGTTTCCATCCATTGACAGCTGAAAATCGGTAGGGGAAAATTCCGTAGGGAGATAATTGAGAAGCGCTGGCCTGAAATTTTTCAGGTCTTTCATCCAAATTGATCATGTAGATGTAATCTATATTCCCAATTCGACTTAGGCCCGTCTTATCGGTGATTTTTCTGAGATAGTCGTTCACATTTGAAAAGACCACCCCACTTAAAGCAATAAAAGCACAAAGAACAATTTGCCACATAAGCTACCCCAATTTGTAGTTCCCGATCGAACCCGATTTTAGAAAACAGACATCGTATCTCAAACAAGGAAAATAGGAAAGCAAATATTTACCTGATGTAATTTGGGCCCCCATTATCAGAGATCGCCTTTGGCATAGTGGATACGATATCCTCCATTACGGTAAAAAGGCGAATGTCGTCTGGCAAAACAAACTCCATATCGTAAGGGAGAAAAATTTCACGTGTCCTAAAAAAATCGAGCATTTTTTTCATACCCGAGCGACTTACTAGCATCGAATAGGCTCCGTAACGGGCAGCTATCTGCCTTATATTGGAACTTATTTTGCGAACTTTACCAAATTTTTGACTATTGATGTGTTGAATACCTGGTCTCCAAGCATATCCCGAACACGGAACATATTTGCCATCTTGTCCCTTCGTGTCGCGATCGGTAAACAAAATATCCCACCCTTTTTTCCCCACCAGTACATTAATCTCATCGATCAAACTGGAAATAATATGGGGATTGCGAATCACCTCAATATCGTCTTCCATGACCCAAATCGTCTCATATCTCGATTTATAAGCATCTTGCAGTATAGATAAGTGGCTAAGGACAATTCCAATTGCTCCGCGTGACATGCAATGAGAGAAGTAAATCTTATCCAGACCGCCCATTACTTCATGAAAGGGCTCACCGTTCCCATCAAGTAAATAGCGCGTTCCCCATACGTCCTTTCTCATCCAAGGCTTATATGGAGTTCCTAAGTTATTGATCTGCTCCAAAGATAATTTCCAACCATTCACAGCTGAAAATCGGTATGGATAAATCCCATAGGGGGCTAATTGCTCTAAACTCAATTGGTATTTTTCGGGTCTTTCATCCAGATTGATCATATAAATATAATCTACATTTCTTATTTGGTGTCCTGCAGATTTATCGGTTATTTTTTTGACGTGACTCAAAACATCGGAATAGGCTACAGAAACAAAAGACAAAAAGACAAGCAAGCGATATACACAAGTGAGCTCAAAAGTGGGGAATTTGCCAAGGAGGCGACCCAAATTTGAGGAAGGCGCAGCCGACGCCGAAGGCCCTCCGGGGTCCCCGAAAACGCATCGTTTTTGGGGTGAGGTGCAGGCGAACTCAAATTTGGTGGCTGTCCGACGCTTACAAAAACTAACTCTTGAGTTCACTTGACAATAGGCAAGCATGAATAATCCTCCAGCTACACGATTATGAGAGAACATAATCTTAGCTGAAAAATAAAAAAAGGGAATTTTTTAGATATGCAGAAGAGATGGTTGAGCAAATTTCCAATATGCGATACAATCTGTTTTTTTAGGAAACATAGAGCCAGAAAATGCTTTACTTTCTAATAATCACTCAGTTCTTTTTAACAGTCTACCTAATGTTAAAGTTTCGCAATTTAAGAAGAAGCATTCATAAAGCGCAAGATAAATCAGCCCTGATGAGAACCAAAATGGATCGGATACTCCATGAGCTGAATCTATCCTTTGAAATTGCCTATCAAAATCGCAAACTTCCGCTTCCCTTATTGCACGTTCCTCTTGCAGATGAGTTGGGAATCGTCACTGCGGTTAAAACTGTGAAATTGTCCTCTGCAAAAAATGCCTACAACGCATCGATTGTAAAAGATGGGAGCGGATATCTCCTATTTTTTCGCTACGATCACCCAAATTCTCTTGGAAAAGGCTTCCCTCACTTTGCAAATATCGGTTGCATTGGACTGGGAACTGATTTTACCACTTTAGACATCCAACACACTCAAATTGACACTGATAGCGAGTTCTCCGAGGATGCCAGGGTATTTGAAAATGGGGGAAAACACTACCTTCTTTTCAATGATCTCATTCACAATTCTAAAGATTCCAGAGGCATGTGCATTGCTCCCATTGATTTGAGGAAAAGAAACTTAAGGAAAGTGACTTCATTGAATCTAAACCTTTCGAGGATCGAAAAAAATTGGACCCCCTTTTCCTATGATGCTCAAATCCATTTTCTCTACTCGATTTATCCGCAGAAAATCTATTCTCTTCCCCACCTTGAAAAAAACGGCCTCATTTCGATCGATTCTACTTTTTCTGATCCTCAATGGCCCAAAATGTGGGGTCCTTTGCGTGGGGGCACTCCCGCCATTCTCGTAGATGGGCAATACCTCGCCTTTTTCCACAGCTCTTTTGAAGATTGCAACGGCGTTCTTTGGTACATCATGGGGGCTTATACTTTTGAGTCTATTCCTCCTTTTCGAATCTCTGCTATTTCTCCCCACCCCATTTTGTATAAGGGGATCTACGGTACTGATCATCTACCAATGGCAAATCCCAAAGTGCGCTCGATTTATCCAACTGGTTTTGTCTTGGATCATGATGCTGATCTCATCCATCTCTCCTGCGGAGAAAACGATTCTGCGATCAAAATCATCACAATGGACAAAAATGCCCTCTTAAAAAGTTTAAAACCAACCTCTTCACTAGCGAAAAAAGAACTTCAAACGATTTGAAATTCACCCGATTTTCAAAACAATCTTTCCCGAGGTATGTCCTTTTCTGATTTCTTCAATCGCTAAAATGGCCTCGTCCAACTTAAAAACTTGGATCTTGGGGGGGACTACTTTGCCTTGGTCAAAAAGTTTGGCTATTGCTCGCAAGCTTTGACCGCTCGGGTAGACGAAATGGTAACTCGCTTCCACCTGAAATTTTTCGGCAAGAGTTGTGTTGGGAGCTTCCAAAAGGCTCACCAGTCGCCCCCCTTGCTTTAAAACCTCAAAACTTTTTGTGTAAATATCTTTGCCGAGGGTATCAAACACCACTTCAATTCCAAACGGATGGTTTTTTCGAATCTCATCGACAAAGTTCACATTTCGGTAGTCAATGACCTCATCTGCCCCGAGTTGTTTTACATATTTTTCTTTCTCTTTACTCGCGGTAACGATGACATAGGCCCCCGAAAATTTAGCCCATTGAATTGCAAAACTACCAACTCCACCTCCACCCGCATGGATCAATATTTTTTCATCGGGTTTTAAGTGCGCCTTTTCAAAAAGCGATTGCCAGGCAGTCAGACCAGAGAGGGGAACTGCGGCCGCTTCTGCCATCGATAAACTTTGAGGGACAATGGCGATATCTGAAGCTAATACCGTCAAATATTGGGCAAAACTGCCATGTTGGACTGTCGGCTTTCGGCAATAAGTGTAAATTTTATCCCCAATAGAAACGCCAGTTGCATTTTTCCCAAGTGAGTGAACGCTCCCTGAGGCCTCCCATCCCAAAATGAGGGGAAATTGGTGCGGCAGCCTCTCTTTCAAAAGCCCTTGGGCAACTTTTCCATCCACCGGATTGACCCCTGCATATTCTACCGCAATGCTCACCTCACCTTCACCCGGTTCGGGTTTGGGCAACTGCCCCACTTTAATATTGCCTTGCGGTGCAAACGATTCGATATAGACAGCTTTCACTATTTGACCTTCTGCAAACGGGATGCTGGAGGCTTTTTTTCAAGCTTTTGCTTAGGCGCGCAGAAATGGCTTCCATTACAGAAGGTCGCCTTCACATAGGCTCCCGGAGAGACATTGGTGCACATCGAAAAAATACCCTCAGATGGACACTGCCATATCACTGTATAGGGAGTGATCGAAATGTTGGGAGTGCCGGGCCTTTCATAAGACATCGGGTATAAATTGGTCGTAAAATTCTTCTGCTGACCTGGTTGGACAGAAAATTGTCCTAAATAACTCCCATCGGATGCCTGGATCACAGCCGTTAAAATCATCGTCGTGTCATTGTGCAAAAGCAAGGTCCCCTCTGTTGTGGTTGAGGTCATGAGATAAAAAGGGATCATCATGAAAAAAAATAGGACCTTCATAGACCCATCCATATTCGAATGAGATTAAAACTTCAATTCTCTTCTAAATGAGCCCACCGAAAATCGATTTTCCCGAGCGAAGAGAGGACAACATCGCGCAAATCTCCCCTCTTTAAATAGTTCAAAGAGTAGTGAACTATCGGAATGATCGGCATCTGATCCATCAACACACTCTCCGCTTCGCGTAAAAAAGCCATCCGCTCTTTCGAATCGCTACACTGATCCGATCGATTCAAAAGATCGACGTACCTACTGCTCTCCCAATTCGTATTGTTGGCGCTCTTATCTTTGTACTTAAATACCTCAAGAAAATTGACGGGATCATTGAAATCCGCCGTCCACGAGCCAATGGCCATCTGAAATTCCTTGCGCGAAACTCTTTGAAAATAACTTTTTGTCGCGAGCGCCTCCAATTCCACACGGACACCCAAAACTGTTTCCCATTGTTTTTGAACCGCTTGAGCCACAACCATATTTCTGTCCGCATTCGGAAAACTGAGCCGGATCGGCTCCAATTTATCCAACGTCATATCGAGTTTCAAAAGCGCATCGACCAATGCCGAACGGGCTTGCACCGGATTGTCTTGAAAATACCCTTTGTCCGATAGCCCCATCTGAGGAGGAACTAAGCTGTTTGCCGGAATTTGCCCTCCTTGCAATACGTGCTCCGCAATCGCCTTGCGATCTAATGCGAGAGCCAAAGCCTTTCTAAAGATCGGAGAATGTAACGGGTTTTTCTTGTCCTGAAGTATCTCCGCCGTATTCACCCGACAAAAATAGGTGCCAGAAAAAGGGCTGATATGAAGCTCCTCTTTGAACCTCAAATCGCGTAGCGCAGCCACCGGGATTGTCGATAGAGGGGAGCCTGCCCAGTCGAGATCCCCACGCTCAAACATTTGGATCTCAGCATTATCTCCAATCATAAAAACATCAATTCTCGAAAGAACCACATCCTTAGCCTGCCAATATTTCGGATTCTTCTCAGCCACAATCCGATCGAATCTACCCCAGGCCTGCAACTTAAAAGGCCCATTGCAAATATAGGTCTTCGGATCAAATGCCCAATTGGGATTTCGAATCGCATATTTGTGGGGAATGGGAAAAAATGGCGACATCGATACCAACTGGAGGAAGTAGGGAATGGGACGCTCTAGCTCCACAATCAGCGTTTGGGAATCGGGTGTCGAAATCCCCACTTGCGACACACTCACCTCTCCCAGTTTCGCCTTTTGCCCATTCTTGATCCCATACAAATGGGATGCAACGTCTGTCGGAAAGCCAGGATCCAAAATCGCCCTCCAGCTCTCCGCAAAATCAAACGCGGTGACAGGTTCCCCATTGGACCAAAACGAATTCCGCAAGTAAAAACGGTACTGAAGACCGTCACTTGAAACTTCAACCCTTTCAGCGAGAGCCATCTCCAATTCTCCCGTCTTCGAAGAGCGCATCAGCCCCTCAAAAAACATATGAACAAGCGTCTCCGAAGGTAAACCGCGCGCCTTTCTCGGGTCGATCGACTGGGGATCCTCCCCAATATTGATCCGAATGATTTGCCCACTTTTCGGTGAAAATGAAGCGTTGCACCCAACGAGTAAGAGCAAAGAGAGGACAAAAAGACGAATCATAGGGATCACCAGAAAATGATTTGACCCAACATATCATGGAATGCCTTTGGCTCAAAGAAAAATGGGTTGCTTCTCTATTCGGTTCCTTTTATGAGGAAATTATGATGCAAGAGCACCCCTTTTTCTATAACGCCCAAATTTTCTACGGCAATCCAACAGACGATGAAGAGGAGGGCGAAATAGATTTCGATTACCCTTGGCGTATCACTCTCGGCGAGAATCAATTTGCGCCCAAAAACCCTCCGGGACTCTTTATTTTCTGGATGGATTCTCCCCCTTTAAATGATGAACCATCCCATTTCTCTTGATTTAATTTTCAAAATGAGTTTAACATTCCCAATGTAATCTCAGGTTTCGTCATGCGAAATAAAATCCACTTCAGCGTGGATAGGGATGCAAGAAATAGAAAAATGATTCGTTCAAAATGGAGAGCAAAAATGCTGAACTTATTTACTAAGACAAAACCTTGGATGGTTGTATCGCTCGTTGCTGCAACATCTGTTTTTGGGAAAAACAATTCTCAACAATCCTGCCCACCTAAAAATTGCCCGCAACCGACACCTCCAACACAAACGTGTCCTTCCGACGCTTGCTGCCCAGCTTGGCCGACCCCTGTTTTGAATGCAGCCTACAACTACCCAGCCCGCGTTCAGACCCGTTGCCCTTGGGATATTTTCTTCGACGCGAGCTTTGTTTATTGGCAACCCGTTCTAGATAATATCGAACTCGGCATTGGTAATGCGACCTCATCTCCTGTGACCAATGTCAATGGGGATTTCATCAACATGGATTTCGATTTCAAGCCAGGCTTTAAAGTAGGCCTAGGCGGCAATTTTGACCATGACAACTGGGATGTTCGATTCGGATATACCTGGTTCCATACTACAAATTCAAAATCTGCTGTTGCTCCAACAAACGGAGTCATTATCCCATCTCAAGGAACACCTGCAAGACAAACGGGCACTTTCGCTTCTGCCAGCGAAAACTGGGACCTCAGAATGGACATCCTCGATTTTGATTTGGGCAGATGGTACTACGTCGGAACAAAGTTGGTCTTCCACCCAGTGGTTGGTGTGCGCGCTGATTGGATCAGACAACACCTCAAGACGAATTATACCTCTACATCAGATCGCGCAGTAGTCACCCAAAATAGTAGATCTTGGGCATTGGGACCAAAAATTGGGCTCGATACCAATTGGAATGTCGGTATGGGATTTAGATTCTTTGGAAATTCTGAAGCAGACTTGCTCTTTACAGATTACACAGATAGCTCCTTCAGCGAGACCCATACTTTAACCACACACCCATTCCAAACAAAACAGAGCAATATCTATGCTGTTCGACCCCATTTCGATCTCGATTTGGGCCTCGGTTGGGGAACTGCTCTCGATTGCAACAACTGGTATATGGATTTTACCGTAGGATACGAATTCCAAGTATTCTTCGACCAAAACATGTTCCGCCACTTCACAGACGATCAGATGGTGGCTAACAGCAATATGCCCAATGGCAATCTCTACTTACAAGGATTGACAGCTTCATTTAAATTAGACTTCTAACGTCCGTCGAACGAACAAAATCTAAGCAGGCTGGGGCAAACCCAGCCTGTTTCATTCCCTAAGCTCTTGGATGAGATTAGCGACAAGCCCCGTCCATCCTGTTTGATGCGACGCCCCAAGGCCCCGTCCCGTCTCCCCGTGAAAATGTTCGTGGAAGAAAAGATAGTCCCGGAAATGGGGATCTGTTTGAAGTTTTTCATCATCGCCAAATACAGGGCGATTCCCTTCTTTGTCTTTTTTAAAGATGTGGGTGAGCCGATCTGCGAAAGAATCAGCCATTTGAGTGAGAGTCACTTCGGGCTCGTCATTTACTTTGATCTTCATGTTATCGCGAAAAACCCCACCCAATCGATATAGAGTTTCTACGAGAAAGAAGTTCAAAGGGAACCAAATGGGACCTCGCCAGTTGGAATTGCCCCCTTTGATCTTCTCCAAAGCCTCTCCAGGTTCGTAAGAAACGAACAGTCCGTGCATTGAGGCTGGATGGTCTTGATGATACTTAGAAAGGCTTCTTAAGCCATATTCAGATCGAAACTCGTTGGGATTCCAAATGTTTTGCAAAAATCGCTCGATTTCATGTGCGTTCAAAAGACCGAAGAGGAGGTGCGAGCCACTTTCGTGGGGAATTTTCTGAATGCATTTCGCGGCAATATCTCCTTTTTTCTGCATCACCCACTCATAGGCATTGTAAAAATTGGGAAATTGCCGCAGCTCACTCTCATCCCAAAAGTCGCATGAGAAAAAGGGGATGAGCCCAACAAGAGAGCGAATCTTGATCTCTTCTGTATGACCATCGGGACATCTGAGAAAACTGTAAAAAAAGCCATCTTCTTCATTCCACATGTCATAAGAGCGCCAGTATCCCCTGCGCATCGCCGCTGTCACATAGATAAAGTGTTGAAAAAATTTAATTCCCATCCCTTCATAAATCGGATTTTTCTTCGCCAAAGTGAGAGCGATGCGCATCAAATTGAGACATAAAAGAGAGATCCATCCGGCCCCATCTGCTTGGTCTAACAAATATCCCGGAGGCAATTTTTGGGATCTGTCGGAAAAACCGATGTTGTCCATTCCCAAAAATCCCCCCTCAAAAACGTTATTTCCAAGGCTATCGACTCTGTTAATCCACCAAGAAAAGTTGAGCAGAAGTTTGTGAAAACACTTTTCTAAGTAAGAATAGTCCTCTTTTCCATACTTTTTCTTTTCGTATTCAAACATTTTTAAAACCGCCCAGGCCTGCACAGGGGGATTGACATCGCTAAATTCCCATTCATATGCGGGAATCGATCCGTTCGGGTGTTGGAATTGGTCAAAAAGGAGGAGCCAAAGCTGATTTTTTGCAAACTCGATGTCGATGAGGGCAAATGCGAGCGCGTGAAAGGTGAGATCCCAAGCTGCAAACCAGGGAAATTCCCACTTGTCTGGCATGGAAAATACCCGGTAAGAGACGATATGGCGCCAGTGAAAGTTGCGGATCCACCGATGCGATTCTGGAGGTGGGTTTTTGGGATTATCCCCTTGGAGCCACGTCCCCACATCAAAAATGTAAATCTGCTTATTCCAAATCATCCCCGAAAAAGCCTGTCTTTGAATCATCTTTTCTTCTTCTGTCGCTTTTTTCGGATGAATGGAATCGTAAAATTGATCGGCCTCCTTTTTTCTTTCAGCAAAAATAGAGGCGATCGTTTTAAGCGGCTCTTTTTCCTTTTTATTGGTGAGGCGCAAATAGATTGTGACGCTTTTTCCTGGATCGATCGATTTAAAATAATACCAAAGGGCAGCCTTCGTTCCTATCCTCGCTGGATTGATCACCCCTTTTTCATTGTGAATCAAATAACGGTGAAACGCATCTTTGACAAAAGGGGTATCATTCGGCTGGTTCCAAAGGGCTTTTTTATTCGAATCGTTATTTGTAAAAATAGGAGTCCCACCCGGGGAAGCGTAAAGGTGGCGTAACCCCAAATGGTAGTTGAAAAGAAGGTATCTAGGAGATTCGAGACGACTATCATCAGCAGTCAAACATAAGGGATTTTCAGAGCTCAGTCGGATCTCTGGCTCTTTCATCCTCTTTTCCTTCCACGCCCACTTATTCCGAAACCAAATTTGCGGCAATATGTGCAAAGGGGCAGCCGCAGGACCTCGATTGAAAGCCTCTATTTTTACGCAAAAATTTTCGGGATCTTCCTTCGCATATTCAATAAAAATGTCAAAATAGCGATTTTCATTAAAAATATTTGTATCCATTAACTCAAACTCCCGATCTTTAGGCCCCCTTTTCTGGTTTTCATCGATCAGTTGGTCATATGGATAGGGATTTTGAGGATATTTATAGAGATATTTCATGTAGCTATGAGAGGGAGTTGCATCGAGATAGTAGTAGAGCTCTTTCACATCTTCGCCGTGATTCCCTTCATAGCAATTGAGACCAAAAAGACGCTCTTTCAAAATCGGATCAACCCCATTCCAAAAGGCATAAGAGAGATTGAGCACGCCAAATCGGTCGGAAAAACCGGCAATCCCATCGTCGCAGCGCCGGTAAGCCCTCATCCGGGCATGATCGTGTGGAAAATAATTCCAAGCGTCTCCATCGGCACTGTAATCTTCCCGAATACTTCCCCACCCCCTTTCAGTCACATAGGGGCCCCATTTCTCCCAAGGAAGCACCTCTTTAGGAATATCGAAGGTCAAATGCTCTCTAATTCTCAGTTCTTCTGGATTCATCTTTTCGCCGCGTAATAAGCTGCGCCCAGAAGCGCTGCATTGTCATTCATAACCACCCAAATGGGAATGCTCGAGAGAAGTTCATCAAATCTCCCCTTCCCTATAAATGAAGAGAAAAAAGTCCCCTTTCTCATCTTATCCGTCAAATGGGGAGCAATCCCCCCACCGACATAAAACCCACCAAGGGCAAGGAATTTGAGCGCCATATTTCCCGCTTCAGCCCCATAAAGCGAAATAAACCAATCTAGAGCCTGAGCGCAAGCCTTATCTTTTCCCAATCTCCCCCATTCCGAAATCACCCGAGCGGGGTCCTTTTCTCGCATCGCCTCTTTCACATCCGTTGTCCACAGCTCCTTTCCCGTATCGACTAAAAACCGAAAAATATTTTGGAGCCCAGGACCCGAAACGACCCGTTCATAAGAGACATGGCCAAATTTCTTTTGCAAATAGATGAATAGCTCGATCTCTTTCGAATCGCGCGGGGCAAAATCGGTATGCCCCCCCTCACAAGCGAAGGGAATATGCTCTTTTCCATTCCAAAAAAGGCCCGCCTCACCGAGACCCGTTCCCGCAGCGATGAGCGCCCGATTTCCCACTTGCTTTTTCCCTTCATGCAAAAGAAAAAGCTCCTCTTTACTCAACGCCTTTAGCCCATACGCATTCGCCTCTAAATCGTTCAGCAGATAGACATTTGGAATTTGAAACGCTTTGGAGATCGCTGTAACATCTACAGTCCAGGTGAGATTCGTCACCTTGCTCTTGCCATCTCTTACAGGACCTGCAACGCCAAAACAGCCCCTCTCTACTTTCTGACTCCCCAAAAACTCCCGTACAATAGCCTCTAAGCTCTGGTATTTTTGGCTTTGGTATTTTTTTTCCTCACCCACTTTTTTAGAGCCGTCAAAAAGACAAAGCCTCGTATTCGTCCCGCCAATATCTCCTGCTAAAATCATCCTCACCCTTTTTTTGCATTGAATCACATTTTTTCAAGCTTGACGAGAAGAAAAATTGATTCCATGCTATTTATTAAAGTTAAACTCCAGGAGGAAACTCATGTCAGCACAAGCAGATACCGCTAAAAGAAAGGCGCTCGAACTCGCCGTCGCCCACATCCAAAAACAGTTTGGAGAAGGGGCGATCATGGCGCTCGGCAAACACTCCTCTGTTCATGGCCTCAGCGTTATTAAAACAGGGGCAATTTCGCTCGATATCGCGCTCGGCGTGGGCGGTGTTCCAAGGGGCCGTATCGTCGAAATTTTCGGCCCAGAATCTTCAGGAAAATCAACTCTTGCAACCCACATCGTGGCAAGTGCGCAAAAGACGGGAGGTCTTGCCGCCTACATCGACGCAGAACACGCTCTGGATCCCTCTTATGCAGCAAAAATCGGCGTCAATATAGACGATCTCATGATCTCCCAGCCCGATAACGGCGAGGAGGCTCTCAATATCGCCGAAATGCTCGCCCGCTCAAATGCAGTCGATGTCATCGTCATCGATTCGGTCGCCGCCCTCGTGCCAAAATCTGAGCTCGAAGGGGAAATTGGCGATCAATTTATGGGACTCCAGGCCCGAATGATGTCTCAAGCGCTCCGAAAATTGACAGCGACCCTCTCTCGCAGCAATACCTGCGCCATCTTCATTAACCAAATCCGCGAAAAAATTGGGGTCATGTTTGGAAATCCCGAAACGACAACTGGCGGTAGAGCTCTTAAATTTTACGCCTCAATTCGGCTCGATATTCGAAGAATTGCCGGAATCAAAGGGGGCGATAATGCAGCTGATATCGGCTCTCGAGTCAAAGTGAAAGTCGTGAAAAATAAATGCGCTCCTCCCTTCCAATCTGCTGAATTCGATATCATTTTTAACGAGGGCATTTCTCATATCGGCTCTTTGCTCGACGCAGGCGTCGAGTATGGCATTGTTGACAAAAAAGGGACCTGGTTTAGTTATCTCAATCACCGCCTCGGCCAAGGAAGAGAAGCTGCGCGCGACGAACTCAAAGGAAATGCAAAGCTCGCCGGAGAGATCGAAAAAGCGATTTTCGAAAAGATTTCCACTGGAGCTAAGAAAACAGCCGAAAGCTCTGCTGGAAGCTAAATGTAAAGCCGCTTTACATTTGGATGGGCAGTTTTTGAGGAGCGTAGGCCTGAAGCCAAGAGGCGAGCGTCTCAAACTCGCGGTTCCAAAGTCCGAGGGACTTTAAGGTGAGGACAAACTGCCCCATCTCCTCCTCGAGGAGCTGTTCTGCCCTTTTTTGCCCAATGGCGTGGGCGATATTGATCCCCGAATCTTCCGCTCCATCGAGGAGATCGTCGGCAATCTGAAAAGCCATTCCCAAATGATAGGAGCACCGTTTCACCTCGTCTAATCTTGAAAGATCCCCACCCCCAAAAACCCAACCAAAAATAAACGAGATTTCAAATAGCGTGACTGTTTTTTGGTAGATCACCTTCTGGATCGTCGCCAACTCGAAATCGGGGGGATAAAGATCGAGAAACTGCCCATTTGTGGCTCCATTGATCCCGGCACATCGGGTCGCTGCCTCGAGGCAAATAGCCACTTTCTCTGGAGCTTCTTTTCCATTCCGATAAATCCCCCCATATCCTTCGGCGATGAGAGCGTAACTGGCCAAAATGGCAATGCTTTCGCCAAAAGCCTTATGAAGAGAGGGGCGATTTCTCCGCAAATCGTCGTCATCCATGCAAGGGAGATCATCGGCAATCAAAGAGGCGGTGTGGAAAAATTCGACGCTGAGCGCCGCCTGGAGTGCATCAAAACCTCTACCAAGTCCCTTTGCGATCATCAGGACCAAAATGGGACGAAGCCTTTTTCCCCCACTCAAAAGGGCATATTCACACGCCTTTTGAAGGGAGTTCTTTTCCCCCATCCGTCCAACAAAATAGACAAGGCCCTCTTCTACTTGCGAGCGGTAGCGTGCAATTGACATAGCAGTTTTTCTAAAATATTTTTCTGAATGGGGTGGATTCCTTTGGAATCGATTTGACTCCGAGGGGGGATGATCCCTTGCAAATGGATCAGCGGATAAGAAAAGCTCTCTTTCCCTATCAATGTCCCTGGATTGAGGACGCAATTGCACCCAATTTGAACCAAATCTCCGACAATAGCCCCCAATTTTTTAAGACCGGTTTCAATCTTTTTCCCTTCCACCCAAATCGCCACCTCTTTTCGATCTAGGCGCAAATTGGCGCACTTAACGCCTGCTCCCAAGTTAACCGAGTGACCCAATATCGAATCGCCTACGTAGACAAAATGGGTCGCTGCCGCGCCATTCAAAAGAATGGAGTGTTTCAATTCGGCGCAGTGGCCGATGTGACATCCTTCTCCCAAAATGACATTTTCACGAATATAGGCGCCATGCCGAATAACGGATCTTTTCCCGATGATGCAAGGCCCGTGGATCATGACTCCCGGTTCTATGATGGTCCCTTCACCGATCGAGATCTTTTCAGGATGGATGAGATATACTCCCGTCGGAATCTCAATTTCAATCGCCCCCTGATGGGCTTTTAAATATTCGGTTAAATGGGATAGAGCTGACCAGACAGCTTCCCCCTTTTTCCAAAGGCCCTTGTGTTCAAAATCGTCAAGAGAGAAAAAGGGATCGGAGCCTACCATCGCTTTGCCATTATAGCCTGAAACTTCCACAAGTCCATAGGAATATCTACTTATATACTTAGATATTTTCTTCTTCTTCAGTCGTTGTGGAAATGTTGATAAGACCGGGTGGGTTCATGGAGAGAAAATAAGTTCATAACTTGTTTGAGAACTGTTCAAAAAGGGCCGCTTTTCAACAACCAAAGAACTTATCGACATTCAATCGACAAGTTGTCTACAAGTTATGAACAACGCCTCTCAAGTGGGCTCTGGAAATAGTATATAGCGCACCGATCATCGTATTTGTTTGGTTTTCAGAATAATCGAAATTGTGCCTAAGATAATCCCTGATTTGAGGGACAGTCGCTGTGTTGCTACTCCAATCAAAGATAATTCTTGGAATCGCCGTTGGAATATGTCGATCTCGAAACTGAATCAAACTGAATTGCTGGGTCATTTCAGCCTGATCTGGAAACACTAAAACCGGGTTAAGGCCATTGTGATTAATTAAAGCACCCATTGATAAAACTCCTGTCTTCGAATATTATAACAGAAAATAACAAAATGCGAACACGCATTTTTATCCCATTAGTCGATAATTTAAGCTGAGCATGATGAAGATAGATCCGGCGACGATGACGAGCAAGACGCTGAGCATTAAGAGGAATACGATTAGGTGGATACGGGGTTTATTTTCCGAGCCTAAATGGAGGAAGCAGACGAGCTGAATGAGAGCTTGGATGAGGGCGAAAAAGACAATTGTAGCGAACCAAAAGGAGTAGGGTTTATTGAAGGCGAGGAAGAAGGAGAAAAGGGTTAAGAAAAGGGAGAGAAAAAAACCGACAAAATAAATTTTTAAGTTGATCTTTTCCGAGTGAGATTCGCCGCTCATACGCCTCCGAGGTAGACAAAAGTGAAGATGAAGATCCAAACGACGTCCAAAAAGTGCCAAAACAGGCTAAAGCAAGAGAGTTTTCGGTAGGTAGATGGGGTGATTCCGGAGGTGGCAAATTGGACCATGAGTACGAGGAGCCAGATGAGGCCGACGGTGATATGGCTTCCGTGGGTCCCGACGAGGGTGAAAAAGGAGGAGATAAATGCGCTTCTTTCCCAGCTATTCCCCTCTTGGACCAGGTGCGTGAATTCACGCAGTTCTAAAATGAGGAACCCGAGGCCTGAAAGAAAAACCAAAACGAACCAAAAAAGGACCTGATTTTTTTTGCCGTGGAAAGCGGCGATTCTCGAAATTCCGCAAAGGAAGCTACTCACCAAAAGAAACATTGTTTCGGCGAGGACAACGGGGAGGTTAAACAGCTCTTTTCCGGAGGGTCCTCCATTTGTATTCACATGTAAAACGGCATAGGTGGCAAAAAGAGAGGCAAAAAGGAGGCAATCGGTCATCAGGTAAACCCAGAAGCCAAACAGTGTTTTAGAGTAGACCGATTCAGTGTGCATTTGTTTTTTCCATTGTTTCTACTTCGGTGGCCGAAAGAGTGATCTCTGTGTGATCATTGGAGAGGTAGACGATGAGACAGATGATGAAGCTGAGAAGAGAGGCTAGGACGAGCCACCAGATGTACCAGACGAAGGCAAAGCCAAAAATTAGGGCAAATCCTCCCATAAACATGGGGATACGGCTATTTTTGGGGATGAGGATATCTTCATAAATTTTTTTAAGCTTAGGGGTGATCCCCTCTTTCATGGCCCAAAAGGCATCGCGCGTGTGGACCGTGGGGATGATCGCAAAGTTATATTCGGGAGGAGGAGAAGTCGTAGACCATTCGAGTGTTTTTCCGTTCCAGGGATCTCCCGTGAGGTCCCGATTTTGGTCTCTCACTTTAATGCTTTTGATGACCTGGAGAATTTGGAAGGCGATTCCTAACGAAATGAGGATCACTCCGCCGGAGGCCAAAATAAAGAGGGGTTGCCAGCCAGTAGAGGCGTCGTAGTGGTTGAGTCTCCTTGTCGCTCCCTTGAGACCGAGAATATAGAGGGGCATAAAAGCGAAAATGAAACCGACTGTCCAACACCAGACAGCAGCTCTGCCGTAGGTTTCGTCGAGTTTGAAGCCAAAAAATTTGGGAAACCAATAGGTGAAACTGGCAAAAAATCCGTAGAGCACTCCCGGGAGGATCATCGAGTGGAAATGGGCGATTAAAAAGAGGCTATTATGCACTTGGAAATCGGCGGGGGGGATGGACATGAGAACGCCTGCGATTCCGCCGATGGTGAAGTTGATGACAAAGCCGATGAACCAAAGCATGGGTGTTTCGAAGAGGATCTTTCCGCGGTACATCGTAAAGAGCCAGTTGAATATTTTTACGCCTGTCGGGATGGCGATGATCATAGTCATGATTCCGAAGAAAATGTTCACGTTTGCCGAGGCGCCCATGGTGAAAAAGTGGTGCAGCCAAACGATAAAAGAGAGGATTGTAATGGCGATGATGGCCCAAACCATCGAGTCATAGCCGAAAATTTTCTTTTGTGAAAATACGGCGACCACTTCCGAAAAGATCCCAAAAGCGGGCAAAATGAGAATATAGACTTCGGGGTGTCCCCAGGCCCAAATGAGATTGATGTAGAGCATCGGATTGCCCCCGGAATCGGCCGTGAAGAGGTGCATATCGAGGTAGCGATCCAAAGTGAGCATTCCAATTGTCGCTGTAAGGATCGGAAAAGCGAAAATGACGAGGGTTAAAGTGGCGATCGCCGCCCAGGTGAAAAGGGGCATTTTCATCCAATCCATTCCCGGACAGCGCATCTTAAATATCGTGGCGAAAAAGTTGAGTCCCGACAACAGGCTCCCAATCCCTGCGATTTGGACGCTCCATATCCAATAGTCCATTCCGACTCCTGGACTGTATTTGATTCCAGAAAGGGGCGGATACGAGACCCATCCTGCAGCTGAAAAATGGCCGACGTTTAGGGAGATGACTACGAGGGCAGCCCCTGCAGCAAAAAGCCAAAAACTCAACGCGTTGAGAAAAGGATAGGCGACGTCGCGCGCCCCAATTTGCAGGGGGACAATCAGATTCATGAGACCAAAGACAACGCCCATGCCGACAAAGAAAATCATGGTCGTGCCGTGAGCGGTAAAGACCTGCTGGAAGTGAGCGGGGGTCAAATAGCCAAAAGAATCTCCAACGGCCACTGCTTGTTGTGCCCGGATCATGAGCCCATCTACGACTCCCTTGATCAGCATGAGAATGGCAACGGTGAAATACATTACGCCAATCTTTTTTGGGTCTAACGAAGTGAGAAACGTTTTCCAAAGCCACACCCAGCGCCTTTGATAAGTGAGGATGATGGCGACAGCTACCCCTCCTAAAAGTTCCCCTAGCCCCGCTACCACTTCGATCGGGTTGCGGGCAAATGCGCTCATGTCTAATCTTCCAAAAATATCGCTGTACTCAATCATGGGTGGCCCATATATTTCATCAAGATCAAATCAAAAAGGCGCTCCTCACTCAGCTGGTAAGTGGCAACGGGATCGTAAGAGCTCGGCGCCGTCAATTTGCCATATGAATCGAAATCGAGAGGAGAGGAAGAACTTTGGATCGATTCAACCCAAGCTTCAAATTCGGGTTTTTCTGTTACTTTTGTGTTAAAAACCATCCCGGCAAACCCCGCTCCACTCAAATTGGCGGAAGAGCCTCGATAATTGCCCACTTCATCTGCCATCACATTGAGCTCTGCCCGCATGCCTGGCATCGCATAGATCTGACCTGCAAGTTGAGGAATCCAAAATGAGTTCATCGGCGCATCCGATGTGATCAAAAATTGGATGGGCGTCTCTTTGGGAAATTGGACAAAATTGATCGTTGCAATTTTTTGCTCTGGGTAAATAAATAGCCATTTCCACTGCAGAGCGACCACCTGAATCTGAATAGGCTTTTGATCGGATTGAATGGGTTTAAAGGGGTCGAGCTCGTGAGTCGATTCCCATGCAAATACGCTCAGTACAATGACGATGATGCAGGGAAATAACCACCAGAGAAACTCGATAAATCCATTGTGGCCCCAGTTGGGATCGTATTTCGCTTTTTCGTTACCGGATCGGTATTTCCAAAAAAAGACAAAAGTCATCACAAAGACGGGCACTACGATGATCAGCATCATGAATGTAGAGAGATAGATCAGATCCTTTTGCTTATTGGCGATGATCCCTTTTGGATCCATCACGCTCATATGTTCTGTTGCATTGAGAATGAGTATGACAAGCAGGGAGAAGAGGATAGAAAAGAGGATAAAAAAAGGAAACTTATGCTTTTTCAAGGGGCGTTAAAACCTTTTCTACCTGCATATCACAAAGAACGTTCATTTGCAAAGAAAAGAATTGAAAAAATCGGCTAAGATAAAGGGCATGAAAATTCTTTTTTTCTTGATGATTGCCGCCTCGTGTTGGGCCATGAGGAATGATTCTCACCATGCGAGCATGAGGATGCACGGGATGTATGGTACCTATCCCATGGAACAAGACGCAACGGGCACGAGCTGGGCGCCTGCTTCCACACAAATGCCAGGGATTCACCGTTCCCCGGATCAGTGGCTTTTGATGGTTCATGGGTTTCTCACGGCAATTTATGACGATCAGGGCGGCCCCCTCGGTGAAAATAAATTTTTCAGCGAAAACATGTTCATGTTTACGGTGCAAAAAGACTTCGGGAGCAGTATTTTTGCTCTACGGAGTATGATTAGCCTTGAGCCTGCAACCATTGGTTGTAATGGCTATCCGCTTCTTTTGCAAACCGGAGAAACCTGCAATGGGATCACCCCCCTTACCAATCGTCAACATCCCCACGATTTTCTGATGGAATTGGCTGCGGTCTATACCTATCGGTTTTCAAAAGAAAACTCTCTGTTTGCTTATTTTGGCTATCCAGGAGAGCCTGCGCTTGGCCCACCTGCGTACATTCACCGGTTTTCCGCTTTTTTCAATCCTGAAGCCCCTATCACTCACCACTGGCTTGACTCAACTCATATCGTCTTTGGAGTGGCAACCATTGGATGTGTTCAAGATTGGGTGAAAATTGACGCATCCATTTTTACTGGAAGAGAACCCGATCAGCATCGGTGGAATTTTGATTCCCCCCGATTCGATTCATATTCTGCTCGTCTTTCCATCAACCCAACGAAAAATACCGCTGCGCAAATCAGCTACGGCTTTTTAAAAAGCCCTGAGCAGTTAGAACCAAACGTAAATATTCGGCGAACAACAGCTTCGATCAGCTATAATAGAGCATGGGCGACGAGCAATTGGCAAACCACCGCTGCTTGGGGGCTCAATTGCAACAGCCCTGGTCGTAACTTAAATGGCTATCTTCTAGAATCAGCCGTAGAACTCGACAATAAGCACGTCCTCTTTGGCCGAGCTGAGTATGTCGCAAAGGATGAACTGTTCATTCCGCCCAGTCCCAATGCCGATAAAATATTCAATGTGGGAAAAGTAGATCTAGGTTACATCCTTGAGTTTCCTCTGATCCCCTACACGCTCTGGGGACTCGGATTTGTGGGAAGCGCCTCTTTCGTTCCAAGTACTATTAAATCTGCATATGGGGGAACTCCCTTTTCCTATATGGCCTTCTTAAGAATCGAGCTAAAAGATAAGAAGAAATAGATGCCAAAAGAATACACATGCCCTATGCATCCACAAATCATTCAACTAAATCCTGGATCATGCCCTATCTGTGGGATGCGATTAGAACAGAAAACAAAAGGCACTGATAATGAAGAAGACGATGGCGAATTGAAAAGTATGAGCCGCCGGTTTTGGATTGGCCTATTCTTTACCATCCCCATTCTCCTTCTTGTCAATTTTCGCCTATCACCGAACCAATATGGCTCCTGGATTCAATTTGCCTTGAGCATACCCGTAGTGCTTTGGAGCGGCCTTCCCTTCTTTGTAAAGGGATGGAAATCAATCATTACCAGGCATTTGAACATGTTCACCTTGATCAGTCTTGGTGTCGGCGCCGCTTTCATATACAGCTTGGTTGCCGTTTTTTGGCCCTCACTATTTCCCCCATCTTTTCGAAACGAAAATAATCAAGTCGATCTCTATTTTGAAGCGGCCAGCGTCATCACCGTTCTCGTTATTCTAGGGCAAGTCCTCGAACTGAAAGCCAGAATCAAAACAAGCCAGGCCATCAAAAAGTTGCTCGGATTGGCCCCAACGACAGCAAGAGTGGTTCTCAAGGACAAAACTGAAAGAGACATTCCCCTTAAAGAAGTGAAAAAAGGAGACGTCTTGCGGGTTAGGCCCGGTGAAAAAATCCCAACCGATGGGATTGTGATAGAAGGAAGCAGCTCCATTGACGAATCCATGATTACGGGAGAACCGTTCCCCGTATTGAAGAGTGTGGAGGATAAAGTCACAGGTGCCACTTTAAATGGCAGCGGCAGCTTTCTCATGAGAGCAGAACGAGTGGGGAGCGAAACACTTCTCGCTCGCATCGTCCATATGGTTAGTGAAGCGCAGAGGAGCCGGGCCCCTATCCAAAAACTTGCGGATGTCGTTTCTTCTTATTTTGTTCCCGCGGTGGTCATCGTTGCCATTCTCACGTTCTTCATTTGGGGATTTTTTGGCCCAGCACCTAGTTTTGGCTTAGGGCTCATCAACGCTGTCGCTGTCTTGATCATTGCGTGCCCATGCGCCTTGGGGCTGGCAACTCCTATGTCCATTATGGTTGGCGTTGGACGAGGGGCTCTTTCTGGTCTTTTGATCAAGAATGCAGAGGCTCTTGAAACAATGGCAAAAGTTGATACGGTTGTCGTAGATAAGACTGGCACGCTCACGGAAGGGAAGCCGAAACTGACAAAAGTGATCAGCCTATCGGCAAAGGACGAAAATGAGATCTTGCAAATCGCAGCCAGTTTGGAAATCGCAAGTGAACACCCATTAGCCTTACCTATCGTAAATGGTGCAAAAGAAAAGAATCTGTCACTACTCCCCATCAAAGACTTTCAAGGCCTCAGAGGAAAAGGGATCATTGGCAAAATGGCTCAAGGGGAAGTTGCGATTGGAAATCAAAAACTCTTTACCGACTTGAATGTAGATCTAACGCTCGCTATTGAAAAATCTGAAGATCTTCGCAAAAAAGCTCAAACCGTCTTTTATTTATCATTGAATAACAAAGTGATAGGCATACTCGCAGTAGCGGACATCATCAAGACTTCCACCTATGAGGCCATTGAAATGCTCCACAAAGATCATATTCGCATCGTGATGGTCACAGGGGATAACAAAATCACAGCTATGGCGGTCGGACAAATTCTTGGGATCGATGAAATTCAAGCGGAAATACTGCCCGAAGAGAAAAATAAAATTGTCCAACGCCTTCAATCAGAAGGGCATATTGTGGCTATGGCAGGAGATGGGATCAATGATGCCCCAGCCCTTGCTCAAGCAAGTGTCGGAATTGCGATGGGGACGGGGACTGATATTGCAATGGAAAGCGCTGGCGTTACTCTAGTCAAAGGCGATCTACGGGGAATTGCCCGCGCCAAAAACTTAAGTCACAATACTGTCCGCAACATCAAACAAAATCTCTGGTTCGCTTTCATCTATAATGTTCTGGGCGTGCCTATTGCTGCCGGAATTTTTTATCCCCTATTTGGACTTCTCTTAAGCCCCATCATCGCAAGTGGCGCCATGGCGTTCAGCTCACTTTCGGTTATCGCCAATTCTCTTAGACTTAAGAACGTGAAAATATAATCCCCCAAACTCCAGTTTTGGGGCCACAGAGGCCCCAAGGTAGATCAGAAGGTTTTTCTAGTTCTGATGAGGGCGGGAACAATACGACCTTAACTTGCTACTAACATACCCGTATGCAGTAGCTAAGGAAGTCGCAACAGAGCGGAAAGCCTTTTCTGTGCAACTCGCTGTCCTTTGAAAAATAAGATCTTTAGACCCTTGTAAAGATTGCTCAACTAGATCTAAATTCCCCTTAAATTCTGTTAATCCTGCTAGAACTAATTCGCATTTTCGTTTCTCGTATTGAACTTTTTCGAGGACCTTTGTAAGCATAGAGAGAGTCTGCAATTCATTTCCAGGAATGATCAATGCATTCGCAATTCCTTGGGCTGTTCCAAGCAGTCGCTTTCCTTCTTCATTACCATTTGCAAGCACAATTTTACCATTGTCTAAAGAAATCGAATTCATATATTCATCCTCGCTCATTTTAAGGTTTAAAAGAAGAGAGAGGATAGCATCTTCTCTAACTTTTGTACAAAGCATAAGTGATCTCAGCGAAGAAATACCCAGTTGTTTAAAATCTTTTTTCTCAATATGTTCTATTGCGTTTTACGAATTTTCGAGGGTGTGTATGCAAAAAGATGATGAGAATAGCCTGATTCCTAGCAAACTGTCGTTCGAAGATTTAAAGCAGGTCAATCAGCATGGGATTGAGTATTGGAGCGCTAGAAGTTTGCAGCCCTGTCTTGGCTATTCTCAATGGCGGCGATTTGAAAATGCAATTCAAAAAGCCATAGAGTCCTGTAAACAGTCTGGAAATGATCCGAAGCATCACTTTGCCGGCGCCGGCAACCCAATAACGAGTGGAAAAGGGAGAACTCAAGTTGTTGAAGATTATCAGCTTTCGCGTTTTGCCTGTTATCTTATTGCCCAAAATGGAGACTCTAGAAAACCAGAAATTGCCCATGCTCAGAAATATTTTGCGATTCAAACTCGACGCCAAGAGCTTACCGATGCAGCCGTTGCCGATCTTGAACGCTTAGAGTTGCGCAAACAGACATCTCAAGACTTCAAAGCTCTTTCTGGCGCAGCTCGCGACGCCGGTGTCCAAAATAAAATGTTCGGGATCTTCCATGATGCTGGGTACAAAGGACTCTATGGGGGACTTGGATCGGATGCGATCAAAGCTCGCAAAGGGATTGCCCCTAAAAAACAATTGATGGATCGGATGGATAGAACAGAGCTGGCAGCTAATCAGTTCCGGATGACGCAAACACGAGAAAAACTCAAACGTGAAGGCATCAAGCACCAAAGGGATGCTATTGAGGCTCATGAAACAGTAGGCAAAGAAGTTCGCGCTGCCATTGCTAAAATTGGCGGAACGCCACCTGAAAATATCCCTCCAGCGGAACACAACAAAAAAGTAGAAAAGCGCTTAAAAAAGACTAAGCCTATTCTAATGCTTGACTCTAGAGATGCAGCTGGTATCGGGGATAACTAGTGATAATAAAAGAATCTGGGTGATAGGATTTGAACCTACGACCTCTTGCACCCCATGCAAACGCGCTAGCCAAGCTGCGCTACACCCAGATGATCGGACAAAACTGCTGCGAGCCCTTCAAATTGAATATCTGCGCGCTTAAATTCTTTGACCCCGTGTTGAGCGCACTCTTCGACGATTTTTTCGAGCGTATCCCCGGGGTGGAGCTCGAGTGCTGTGATATCGACTGAAATAGAGGCCGAGAAGACGACCCCATTTCTCAATCCCTTGACCCGGAAATTGGCATAAATGGAATCCTTTTTTCGGGTGATGTTTGTAAAGCGGATTAAATTATTTTCACTTAACGATTTCACTCTAAATGTCTCCAAAAAGCTTAAATGTTAGTCGCTCGGAATTCTTTCTGTCAACCTTGACCCTTAAAAAGCAATACTGTTAAGCTCGTCTCCTATGACAATTGCCCCCGAAAAAATCTCTTACATGGAAGCGAGTTGGCTAGAAAAGTTACAGGGGGAATTTGAGAACCCCTACATGAAGAGCCTCGAGACATTTTTGGCGCAAGAGCTTGCTTCAGGGGTTGAGGTCTATCCTCCATTCGAGCTCATTTTTAACGCCTTTTGCCACCTAGGCTTTGATGAAACCAAAGTGGTGATCATTGGACAGGACCCTTACCACGGGAAAGGGCAAGCGCACGGGCTCTCTTTCAGCGTGCAAAAGGGGATCCCCCAGCCCCCTTCCCTTCAAAATATTTTCAAGGAGTTGAAGGATGATTTAGGAGTGGCCCCTCCTGATCATGGCTGTTTAATCGATTGGGCAAAACAGGGGGTTTTGCTCCTCAATGCGACTCTGACAGTGAGGGCTGGGGAGCCAAAATCGCACTTTGGCAAAGGCTGGGAAATCTTTACCGATCGAGTTGTCCAGCTCCTTTGTTTGAAAAAAGACCCGATTGTCTTTATTCTCTGGGGGAAATCTGCGGCTGAAAAATTCGATCATATCGGTTCCCACGCTGCGCATCACCTGGTTTTGACCTCTTCCCACCCATCCCCCTTTTCGGCCCACAGTGGCTTTTTTGGCAGCCGCCCCTTTTCAAAGGCGAACGAGTTCTTGAAAAAAAACGGGAAAAAGCCCATTAGTTGGGCAATTGAGTCATGACAAATCGGGGAGCCAAAACGCTAAATTTTTTTTCGATTTGCTTCACCTTTTTTGTCGATTATCTTTGCTGGTCTATTGTATTTCCCATTTTTGCCCCCTATTTTATAGATGTGAATAATCGCCTTTTTCCCGCCAGTATCTCAGTGGAGACGAGGACGATGATTTTGGGATTTTTTTTGATGATTTTTTCGCTTGGGCAATTTTTAGGGGCCCCTTTGATTGGCGAATACGGCGACAAACACGGAAGAAGAAAGGCGCTCCTCATCAGTGTCTCTATGACGGTTTTCGGCCTTGCTTTAAGTGCCTATTGCATCGAAATCAAAAATCTGTTTTTTTTGTTTATAGGTCGTTTTATTACGGGGGTTTTCGCAGGGAGTACAACGATTTGCTTCGCTTGTACTAGCGATTTGAGTGGCGATGAAAAAGAAAAGGCGAGATATTTTGGCATCCTTTCGATGATTGCGGGAATCGCCTTTATCATGGGGGCATTTGCGGGAGGGAAACTCTCAGATCGATCGATCTACGCCTCCTTTTCCGCAAGTTTACCTCTTTGGGTTGCAGCCGGTTTTACCCTTGCGAATCTCCTTTTTATCCTGTTCTTTTTTCGCGAAACGACCCACTTTGACCCAAAGCTCCGATTTCATATTTTAGAATCGTTCACCAATATCAAAGTTGCGCTTAAAACTGAAAAAGTCAAAGAAATCTACATCGTCTATTTTCTTTTTTTCACAGCTTGGACCCTTTTTTTCCAATTTATACCGGTCCTTTCAATTGAGAAATTTTCCTTTACGAACTCAAATATTGGGGATCTCGCCCTTTTCATGGGGCTGTGTTGGGCAGCTGGATCTGGATATTTGAATAAGTATTTTATCCATAAATTCAAAACGACGCATGTCCTCGAACTGTGCCTTATCGGATTTACCGCTTTTTGCTTTTTAGTCGTATTTCCGAAACATCTTTATAGTGTGTTGGGCATCATCGGAGTTTGCGTTGTTTGCGGAAGTATCGCTTGGCCTTTATGCGTAGGGATGATTTCCAATGCTGCGCCAGAAAAAATGCAGGGGAAAATCATTGGGTTAAGTCAATCTGTTCAGTCGCTCGCCATGGCAATTGGCCCCGCAATAGGGGGAATTGCCTTCAGCTCTTCATCCCAATTGCCGTTTTTTATCGCGGCAGCCATGAGCCTCTTTTCTGTCGTCATCTACTACTTTATCTTGAAGCCGCGATAAGATTTGCATTTTGGATTTCTCATTCAAGTTCGGCTGCTCACGCGGCCGAGCATTGAGACAAAAGCGATTCCCAAGCCAAGGCAATTTAGGGCAGCCATCAAGCAGCGGTTGGTTCTTTTGGCACTGAGAAGATAGTATTCATCCCGAGCAAAGGGCACTTCATTTGATTCGATGAGTTCGTATTGCAATACCGCAGGTTTAGAGCATCCTTTCTCGAGGCAGTCGGAAAGTTTGACCAGTTTCGAGTCCAAGCACTTTTCTGGATGTATGGGCATTCTGGCTACTCTAAGAAGCTGTTCCACTTTTTTTGTTGTAGCGAACCAACTGAGCCCAGCTGTGATGATGCCGATGCCTGGAATGGCATGGATCAGCGTCTCAAGACAAGAGATTCTCCAAGGGCAGCAGCCATTGGGGTCGTAATTGGAAGGGCAAAAGCCGCAGCACGAACGTCTAGTCGTTTCGGCAGAAAGATCGCTTGTATCCATTATATTCCCTCAGGTCACAAATGTATTTTCACGCACCATACCGATGCTGCACTACAAAAGACTGTTGCATGGCAAACATTTAGCCACCAAAAAGATTTTTTTTCAAATGAATTTGATATATATTGCGACCGTTTCTTGAAAAAAAACGGGAAAGAGCCCATTAGTTGGGCAATTGAGTCACGACAAAATTGTCAAAAATATGCGCGATTGGGTCGATCAGATCTCTTGTTACATGGAGAAACGCGAAGAAATTTCTTTACCTCACGAGGATCTATCTGAGGAGATCCATACAGCTGCCCTGGAAACAAAAAAATTTTTAGAAGTGACAGACCAATTGGAATTGGCCCTCAATTCCATGGTGGAAAAAATCGAGAAGACAAACAGCTAATGGGGATGGTATCATCCTCTCTATGCAAATTCCCGAAGAATTAAAACAGGCAATAGAGCCTTTTTTTGAAAACATTTCGACCCATTCTCTACGAAGGGCAAGAGAGGCTCTATCCAAAGATTATCAAGAGGGTGCTACTTCCCCTTTTGAAGATGAGGGGAAACGGCTCGCCTATTTAGGAGCCCGCATGCCCGCAACCTTTGCTGCGGTGCATCAGGTTTTGCAAAAACTTTCTTTAAAAGGGCATCTACTCGATCTCGGCGCTGGACCAGGAACGGCTAGCTGGGCAGGCTTAACCCTTTTTCCCGAATTGGAAAAAATCACCCTGCTCGAAAAAAATCCTGAGGCAATCGCCCTTGGGAAAAAACTAGCCCAAGCGCACCCTATTTTGCGAAATGCGACTTGGATCCAAGAAAATCTAGATCGAGCCATCCCAGAAGCAGATAGCGCAATTCTCTCCTACGTAGTGGGCGAACTCGAAGACTATACAAAAGTCATTGAACATTGTTGGAGGGCAGTATCCACCTTGATCATCGTCGAGCCAGGAACACCCAAAGCATTTGAGCGGATGAAAAAAATTCGAGAACAACTAATTGCCCTCAAGGCGTATATCATCGCCCCTTGTCCCCATCTTTTTCACTGCCCAAATCCGTGGTGTCATTTTTCGACTCGCGTGGAGAGGAGTCGCCTTCACCGCTTATTGAAGGGAGGATCCCTCGGATTCGAAGATGAAAAGTTTTGCTATCTGATCGCATCTAAATCCCCCAGCGCCCCCTTTTCAGCAAGAGTCATTAGACAGCCCCTGAAATGCACGGGTCATGTCCGCCTCTCTCTTTGTACGAAAGAGGGGATGCTCGTAGAAAAAACGATCTCTAAAAAAGAGAAAAATTCTTACCGATTGGCCCGCAATTCCGAATGGGGATCCCAAATGTAAAGCGGCTTTACATTTGCCTAATTTACGGGCAAAACAGATAAAGGATCTTCTTGAAGAAGATTTTTATTTCAGATATATATTCTCCCAAATGCGTTTAGGGTTTCTTCTCCTCTTGTTTTTTATTTGCCCTCTCTTGGCTGATGGGACTGCTCGAGAAATTGACGTTGCAGGAAGTCCCCGCGTGGAGCACCGCGACGGAGCTCCTGTTTTGATCGAGGGGATCATCCTCGTTCCAGGAGGAGTTGGCGGAGATTCTGTCGAACAAGTTCCCGGTGTTCATAGTCTATTAGATGAACCAGTAGATCAAGAGCTCTTTGATTCCCTCAGAGTCTATTTGAATCATCCCCTTTCGGAGGAACTGCTCAAGAAAATTCGAGTCACTATCACAGACTACTTTAAGAATTATAAAAACCAATATGTGGCAGTCATTATCCCAGTCCAAAATGTGAATGATGGAGTGGTCGTTTTTCAGGTATTTATCGGGAAAGTCGGGAACGTGATTTACAAAGGGCAAAAATGGTTTACTCAAAAATGCTTAGAAAAAGCGATTCGGATTTATCCCGGCGATCCGATGGTCGAGCCCGACCTACTGAATGCAGTGACTTGGGCCAATAGAAACGCCTTTCGAAGCACGAGGATGATCCTCGCCCCTTCCTTAGAAAAAGGGCTGACAGATGTTCTCTTTGTGACAAAGGATCGCTTTCCCGCTCGATTTTTTGTCGGATCAGACAATACGGGCTATAGAACCAACGGGACGATTCGCCTCTATGGAGGATTCAATTGGGGCGATGTCTTTTGGAGCGGGGATCTTGTTTCTTATCAATACACCGCTTCAACCGATTTTCATAAGTTCCAATCTCACATCGCAACCTACAATTGTTTTATTTCCTCCAAAAAGCACCTCTTGAAGCTGTTCGGTGTCTACGGCTCTGTTTTCCCTCAAATCAGAGGATTTGCCGTCAGCGGGATTAACGTCCAAGGATCGCTCCGCTACCAAATTCCCTTTTTGCCCCTCTATGGCTCCTTCCGACACCAGACAGAGTGGGGCGGAGATTACAAATACCTGACAAGCAATCTCTTTTTTCTTGGAGACGCCGCCCAAGGAGGGACAGCCACGGGCACCCACACCATTACCGTCTCCCAGCTGGCCTCCTCTTATTTTTGTGAAAGAAACTGGCCCAAAGATTACCTCTCTTTTAAAATAGATATGCTTATCTCCCCTTGGCAAAACCTATTTCCTCATCAAAACAAGGCAAGCTACGACGCCTCGAGGCAATCGAGCCATGTCCGATATGCCTATTGGCGCGGAATGATATCAAATATATATCGATCAGAAAAAAAGGTGACCCTCTCCATCCAAGCGCAAGGACAGCTCGCAACGGGAACTTTGCCCACATCGGAACAGTTTGGATTGGGTGGATTCAATACAGTGCGAGGGTATTATGAGCAGCAATTTGTCGCAGACAATGCTTTTTGTCTGAATGTCGAAGTGTTTGCCCCCTCTTTTCCTATTTTGAAAAATCTTTCAAATGAATTAGCGCTCGTCGCCTTTGTCGATTATGGCTACGGATATAATTATTCGGTGAGCCTACCCGTTTTCGTTCACCAGAATTTATTGGGAGTGGGGGGAGGAGCGAGATATGTCGTTTCGAGATATCTCGATGCGGAAGCCTACTACGGTTTTCAAGGGCTTGCGATTGAGGGCAATGCTCAATTGGGAAGATTTCATTTTAGTTTAACTGCGAGTTATTGATGTTGATCTACAAACTATTATTCTTGTTTTTCCTCTTTCCCCTTTTTAGCCAATCTCAGGAAACTGTTGGAAAGGTGCTCGCCGTTGAAGGTCAGGTCATCGCTTCCTTGAATGAACAGACCCGCCCCTTGAGGGTGGGTGAGCCCATCTATCTTCACGATCGGGTTACCACGGCTGCCAAAAGTCGTGCGCAGATCGAATTTAGCGATGGGAGTCTATTGAATCTCATTCCTAACGCCGATTTCCAGATCCAGACATATTCCTATAGAAAAGCATTAGCGAGCGATCATTTTTTTGGAGAGATCTTCAAGGGCGGCCTCAGGGTTTTAACAGGAAAGATCTCGAAAAAAAATCCTGAAAAATATGAGTTTAAAACGCCTTCTGCAACACTCGGGCTGCGGGGAACGATTGTCGAGATCAATCTCTTGGACCAAGAAACCTATTTTAGCGTGAGTCAAGGGAGGGCGCTCGTCCAAAATCGGGGCGGTTCTCTTTTAATAGGAGAGGGGAAAGCGCAATTTTCTTTTATTCGAAGTGCCATTGCGGCGCCTGTAAGTGTTTCAAATCGCCCGCCTCAATTGCAGCCCCAACTGTTTACGGAGCCACCCGGAGGAGTAGCGATCGATGCAAGAGCAGCAGCGACGCCGCAAGCTCCAAGCATTCAACAACAAGCCCCAACCTCAAGCGGGGCGGAATCTTCGAGCTCCTCCTCTTCTTCGACAAGCGGAACTACAATTACCCCAAGTGAAGAGGAGTCTAGCTCCCCTACAGCTCCCCCGACAAGTACAAGTGGAGGGGCCTCTATCCAGGGAGGTTGTTGAGGTAAATGTTGTAGAGTTCTGGTTCTCCCTTTTCTTTGAGGGCTAAAAACCCCTTTTTTGCCTCGTCCAAATTCCCGCTGAAAAGGGCTTGCATCGCCTTTTCGTGTTCATCGACGAGGGCAAGCTTTTTTGGATCCATCTGATCTTTGAATCCAAGAGGTTGATAGATCTTTTCCTTTTGCTCTCTTCCCCTCACTTTGATCTCATCAATGCACCGAAAGACAATTGTCTCTTGCGCCATTTGGGCTGTTTTAGATCCGACGAGAATGCCGACCGGGTAGGTCTTTGTCATCTCCTCGAGACGGGAAGCAACATTGACAGGATCGCCTAAAACAGTATAAGACCTTCTATAATCTGATCCCATGTCTCCGACACACATCATTCCAGTGTTGATCCCGATTCCGATTTTAATTGGAGGGCTAAACTCCTTCATCTTTTCAAGCATTTTGAATCCAGCTTTGATTGCATCTGCAGCGTGGTTCGGATCTTGAATAGGAGCTCCCCAAAAGGCCATGACTGCATCGCCAATGTACTTGTCAATCGTCCCTCTTTCCTGAAAAATCGCCTCTGTCATATCAGTGAAAAAGTGATTGAGAAAATCTTTTACTTCAGGGGCAGACATTTTTTCTGAATGGTGTGTGAAACCGCGGATATCGGCAAAAAGGACTGTCATTTCTAGATTCTGCCCTTCTAAAACGTATTTTTCCCCTTTTTCTAAGATCTCCTCCACCCGTTCTTTAGGCAGATATTGATCGAACATTTGCCGGATTTTTCTCCTTTTTTTCTTCTCAAAACCAAATCCGGCAATTTCATCGATAGTTAAGATGAATAATAAGGTAAATATAGGGAAGAGCACGGGAAAGAAAATCCCTTGAGTGACCCATAATTGATAACTGAAAACAAAGAGGGCAATCGATACTAAAATAGTGAATAAGAATGAAATGAGTGGACCCAAAAAAGGGAGAATGAATGAGGCAACAAAACTCAAAATGAGGAGAAGAAGAAGAATTGCACCCCGGGTCCAAGTGGGTTTAAAGGGAAGATATTGATCGTAGATGGAGGCGCAAATTTGCGCATGGATCTCAATATTGGCAAAAACAGGAGCAATGGCAGTCGCGCTTAGATCACCCGCAGCTGTTGCAGAAGAGCCAATGAGGATGAGTTTGTCCTGAATCGATTCAATTGGAACTTTTTTTTCCAGAATGTCAATGGCCGAAATATAGGGAACTGTGTAAGGGGGACCTCGAAAAGGGATTAAGAGTTTTCCCCAAGGATCTGTCGGAATTGCAATTTCTCCCAATTGAATCCCCTCTAAAACTTCTTCGCCTTCGTACTCACTTGTGATGAGTCCCCGGTTCGGATTGTTTAAATATAAAGAGACGGCTGCAAGTGCAAGAGATGAAAAAACATGATCTTGATTGCGCAGCAGCACCGGCGCATAGCGCATCACTCCATCGAGATCCGGTTCCGCATCGATGAACCCTCCATTGGGCGCACTTTTTTCAAAAATGGAGAGATTGGAGATATAATGGGTTTTTTCAGGGATGAATAAGTTCTCTTTTTCACTCCGACTCAACTCAAGAAATGGGCTTGGTAAAACCCCGCTCGATACTTGCTGATTTGTAAAGGCAAACGACAATACCGATTGGCCTTGAGCGAGTATCTCAGAAAAGTGAGCATCCGCGGTCTGATTTTCAACATCAGAAAAGACAATATCGTAGGCGATCACCTTTGCCTTAAGACGGTAAAGCTCTGCGGTGAGTTCAGCGATTTTATCGCGGCTCCAAGGCCATCTCCCCCCTTTTTGTAAACTCCGATCGTCGATGTCGACGATAATGACAGGATTTTTTGCATCTAAAGGGGGATGATGATTCTTAACGAAATAATCATAGGAGAAATTGTCTAGTCGGTTGAGTCCTCTGATGAAAAATTCAGGGGCCGAATAATAAAAAAGGGTAAACAAGAACCCCACCGCAATTCCGAAAAAAATAAGCGGCCATCTCTCTTTTCTCAAGTCCAGTCTCCTTTTCGCATAATGGGTTTTACCATGATTTTGGGCAATTCTTGACCGCGATTTCTGAAAGTGACAAGATAGGAAGCATGAGATTTAGCGGCTCCTTTGTCCCTATTGTCACCCCCTTCGATCGGAAAGGGCGAGTGGATCGAAAAACTTTTGAGAAACTGATCGATTGGCACGTTTCTGAAGGAACTGATGGGATTGTCTATTGCGGTACGACAGGAGAAGTGCTCTCCCTTTCGGATCGGGAAAGAAAAAGGGTGATCGAAATTGCGATCGGCGCCTCTCAAGGGCGGATCCCCGTCGTCATCGGAACAGGGGTCAGCGACACGCACCTCACGGTGCGCTATACCGAATCGGCATTAAAACTGGGCGCCCAAGGGGCTCTTGTAGTGACCCCCTATTACAATAAACCCACCCAAAAAGGGATCATTTTGCACTACACAGAGGTTGCAAAGGTCGGACTCCCCATCATCGCCTATCACAATCCCACAAGAGCTGCCCTGCGACTCACTGCTGAAACAATTTTAGAGCTCAGCTTTATCCCCAATATCGTAGCTATCAAAGAGTCGAGCAAAGATATGGAACTCATTCGGAAAATCGCAAAACACATCGATGTTTTTTCTGGCGATGATGAGTTCGTCTTAGAGATCATGAAGGAGGGGGCCGTAGGTTCTATTGCGACGAGCGCAAATGTGATCCCCAGAGGCTGGAAGCAATTGATCTCCCTTTGTCTTAAAAAGGATTGGGATAATGCCCAAACGCTTTTTCTGAGATATCTTCCCCTCATGAAAGCCCTTTTTCTCGAGACAAACCCTCAAGGAGTCAAATTTGGCCTCTCCTGGCTGAAAAAATGTGAGCCACACTGCCGCCTCCCCCTCATTTTGCCGGGAGAGGCAACACAACTCGAAATCAAGAAGGCGATTCTCGATCTAAGCTTGCCCTGGTTTTCTGATTTGCGTAATCGATCCACTCAGGAGCCACTTTCTTAAGAAAGGAACGCAAGCGACTCATGTAGCGCTCAATCTCATCTTCCCTGCTGTGCGGAGCTTTTGTGGTGAAATTGCCAACATCGATCTCAATGGCCCGCTGCTCCAAAAAACCAAAGTTGCGACTGAGCGACGGATCCGCATTGAAAATGCCTTTGGCTGTCCTCTGCAATAAAAGATCGATAAATTGATCAAGCCTTTTTCGCATCTGATCAGGATCTGAAAGGGCCTCTTTCAAAACAGCCTGAAACGGCTTCGCCTTTTTTTGCACTGCAAACCGGAGCTCATCGAGAGGCAATCGATACGATCTCCCGATCGCATCTTTGCATACGAGAACCGGAAGATTCAACTGGGTCTGGTTCAAATGAATATAAATCAGCCCCGTCTCCTCTTTTAAATGCTGGTAAGCCATCGATACAGCATCGAACAGGGGGAAGACTTCATGCTTCGAGTCAAAATGATCGGATCTGAAAAACTTGATCGCCCACTCGCGGTCTTTTGACTCGAACACATAACACTGCGATCCCTTCCCAATATAAGTGTAGGGCTGCTTGAAAAGTTCGAGCAACGCAGGGTCAAACCCAACCTCCCATGCGGGCGATTCGGGAAGGTGTCCCCGTACTTTGGAGGGCTTGAATCCTCCGCTTAAGGTCTTGATTATAAGCGGCATACACAATGCCGCAGAGGCGAAGATGAGGAGAACAACGAGTCTTTTCATGAAGGCAAGGATACGGGAATGGAAAATTGGAGACAAGGCTCCCCTATTGTAAATTTTTTATTGACTAAATATAAATATCATTTTAAAACCTTCGAGAAATTTACAGGAGTGTGTTTCGTGAGGTTAGATCCAGATCGCCGATCTTTGTTGCATTTTGACGACGTCCAGAAGCCAGAAGAGGAGAGGCAAGTCAACTGGGGTTCCTGGGGAAAGAGGGCCGTCTCTGTCGCCTGCGTTGCGGGATCAGCTACATTCAGCGTCATGAACGCCTATCGAACTGCAAATGCTTTTGGATATTTTGCAATCGGGTTGAGCGGTCTTTATTGTGTATCGAGTATTGCCGATGAGGAGACAAAGGTTTGGATTCGGAAAGTGCTTTTTGTGGTGATGGGACAAACGAGTATTTTTGCCTTTTCACAGGCCTATGCAAATGATGATGCAAAAAAAGATAAAGAGGCGTTTGTGAGGACGATCATGGTCCTTTTTGGGGCAAATGTCGAGCTCATTCGCGGCTGGTTTTGGGATCAGGGGATTCAGGCGGAAAGCCAGGAGGATCCAAAAAGTGGGGGGCGCAAATTAGATTCCCCTTGGATCAACAAATACCTTTCATGGACTTTAAAAGCTGCGATTGCAGGCGGTTTCATCTACTTTCGATATGAATGGCTTCAGGATCCGATTTTGCAGGGGTTCGCCCTTTTTTTAGGTTCTTTTTTGGCTTCGCAAGTGCTGGGGGAGGTCACTATTGATTTGGTCAATCGGGCCATCGAAAAAAGAGATGTTGACAATCAGGGGACCTATTTTAGAGTGGCAAAAAATGCGATTTTAACCAGCGCTTTTCTCGGACAAATGGGGGCTTTAATTCCATGGGCCCCAAGACATTCACAAAATCCTTGGGCGATGGGTCCATCGATTGGTTCGACGAGTGGGATATTGGATCGGAGTCTTATAGTAAGAGCTCAAAAAATCCCAGTCGAAGAATTGGATGAATTGGGCAAACTGCAGCGGCCCCAATATGCGAGAAAATGGGGAGTGCAAAAAGTGAAGTATTGCGCCTATTGGACTTGGAAAATTGCAGTGCCGACAATCTCTCTTTTGGGAGTGCTTGGGTTTGGTATTTGGAATTTGATTAAGAGAAGAGCTCAGCCAATCACTAAGGATGAGCAGGTTGCCTTGGGTGCGCTCGTCGGCGGGTATTGGCTCTCTTCCTTTATTTGGTTTCCCGTGGATTGGATTTGGAGCCCTACGATGAGGGGTCCGATTTTAGACAAAATGATGACGATGATGTGGCTTTGCCCAAGGGTTTTTGGAATCGATCCTCTCTTTGTCTATTTTGCAGTCACAAATTCGTTAAAAATGGATGGCGAAGCAATCGAGTCGGGAGCTGAAGGGAGTAATTACCGTTTATGGGCGGTATTTGCCGCTTGGTTTTGTTACTCCTTTCGAATGGCTCAAGAAGTAGCCGTTCTCGCTTCAGATCGACTCGGCAAAGTGCAAGCGAATATTCCTAAAATGGCATTGATCAATGCTGCATTGACGATGTATCTCTACATAAAGGATGATAATTGATGAACATTATAGCACTGTTTCAAGATCACTATCTATTTAAAAGCTGGGAAGTAAAAGATGGTCCCTCCCCTCCTCACAAAATGAGGATAGCTCTGAATTTAATTTGCCTTTTCGGTCAACGGTACGCAGAGGAAATCCGAGCAAAATTGGATGCACCGCATAAAAAAACATTCCACAATTTTCGTTGGGCTTTTTATGAAATTCAAAAAAATCTTGAAGTTGGGATAAATAAGTGCAGAAAACTGTACGATTTTAGTGTTGCAAAAGTATTGTCCGAATTTCCCAAAACACAAAATGAGAGTAAGGTTTTTGAATTATTAAAGAAGTCTTCCTATGAAATGTTGCCTTTTATTCAAAAGGCGAGGTTTCAATATAAAAATCCTGAACAAGAAACAATAGATGCAATTGAAGAGGCAAGGGACAAAAGTTTTTGGCTTTTATTAGATACTTTGGAAAGAGGGGTTGAAGAAAGAAAGGGAGAAGAAATTACTGAAATCGACAAAAAGGCGATCATCCAATTTTATTTTAAAACGGGCGCTCTTGTTCTTAATGGTCGGATCATCTACTGGAATGAGATGGTGCGCATGTGGGGGAATCTCAATAGAGACAACCGATTAAAATTCAGCAATTTCCTTCATCTGTGGAAATTTAGAGAGCTCATCGATGAAGATGGGTATTCTCCCGTAGAGGCCTTTACAAAGGACAAGAATGAAAACGGTTCTTTCAGAAAATTTTTATGCGAATGCTCAATCCATTCGATCGAAGAGAATTTAGGGGTAATCGTCTCTTCTAGGGCGAGAGATCTCATTATAAAAAAGTTTAGGGAATCGGAAAAAATCCGTTCTGATGTCTGCTATTTATCAGCAGATCGAGAGTTTGCCACTCGCTCTCTTTCTAAAGAGGAGCCCTCCTATTTTCTCGTCAGATCATTTCAAATTTTTCAGCGCCTTCTTCGGAAATTCGAGGTCCCTGAAGTGGTCAAATCAGCTTTATTGGATGCACTTCTTTTTAGAGATCCCAATTGGGATGAAAAAGATTTTTTGGAACTCCTCACCCAGGAGGACAAAAAATGGGTTCTTAGCGCAGCCCATGAATCTGTTGTCGATGTGGTCGATATTCGGATTGACTCTCCAAGACACGAAAGAAAAAACCAAGATTTGGAAAAAGACGACTGGGGAAAAGAGAAGGGATCCTTTCAAAAAGCATGGGAAGGGTTGAGTAGAATCATCAGCTCTCTATCGAATCGCTCAACGACTTTCTGTCAGTCTAATTGCTGGAACATGCTGCTATTCCTTTGGGAAAATCCCCAAAGAGACATTTGTGTCGAAACATTACTAAAACTGTCTGGGTTGGACAACTTTCATATTGATTTACGTGCCTGTTTAAATTTTTTTTCCTTAAATGCAAATTTCTCAAAAGATCATTCGAAATTGTTCCTCAGTGTCTACAGGGAAGTCATCCAATATTTAGAAGAAAAAAAACTGATCGTAAAAAATCCCGAGGCCCTTTTCTTTGATCCGGCCATAAGGTTTGATTTTCAGCAATTCATGCACATAATGAGGCACATAGCTTGGTTTGTTCAACAAATTCCCACTCATGTTTCATCGAATGATAAGGGTTATTATTCAATGCTTTTGCAATATATTTCGAATCGTGTAAGTAAGCCGCTAATTGAATTGCTTAATGATGGTCCTTACATTGGTGTTGATAATAAAGAAGCTCTTATCCCCATTCTATTTGAAGGGAAGTACAAACCTTTTGAGCAGGGAAAAGAACCCGATATATCCAAGCGGTGGAGTAGACAAGTATTTGTAAAAGCAATCCAAGAGAAATACCAATTTTCGCCTAGGCAAATTTTTGCCATTTATGTGGGGTTTTTACATATAGAGAATGCTAGAAAAATTGAACAGATAGAAAAGTTAGTCACTAGATTCACTGAAATTTTCCCATATGTAAACAAAAATGTGATCTATTTTTTATATCTATCTTGTGCATGCGATTTGGAACCATTGGAAAAATTCATTGAATACAGGGAAGAATGGATCCGTGAGGCTGGCATTCACAACAAATTCGTATTGAGCCGGGAAGCTTGCGAAAGAATGATCGCGGAGATCGATCTGTTTTTAGAATCTTTTGAGGCCCAGGGGCAACCGGATGGCGAATTTGAGAAGGACAAACAGAGGCTAAAAAGGTTCTTATTGCAGACTGTTTTTAGTGCCGAGCAAGTTTTGTCAGATGTTTTTAGGATAACAGATTTAACTCATGAGGGGGGAATTCGGTGGCAAAATTCCTTTTTAGGAACCCATGAGGGGAAAATGTTTTTATTGGCAGAGTGCAAAATCGGGGTTTACCTCCATTGGTTCATCGTGAAAGGCTGTCCAACTTTAGTCATGTCTTATCTTGACATTTCTGATAATCGGGGGCTAACTGCTTGTCATTCAATGCAAGGTTTGCAGGATGAATTTGAATCAGAAGAAAAGAGGAAGGATTTTTATGGTTTGCTATCAAAGCTTGCTACAATCGTATTAGAAGAAGAGGCCCGACATGAACCTGAGAATGATGGAGAAGAAACTCCCGAAGCGTGGGCAAAAGCTTTTGATGGCGTAGAAGAGGTCATTGAAGAACATCGAACCATAGGAGCCGACACTCTTGCGAGAATATGGGACTTTTTAAAACGGGTAAAACTTTCCTATCGGAACCTCCATTTTGGCATTTTAGGAACCCCAAATGACAAATATGAAAATGAAAATGGTCCAAGGGGTATGTTTCCTTTTCAAAACACTGTAGCTCTTTTACCTAAAGAGTTATTGGATCAACAGCAGGAGAAGAGAAATTATCTTCCTGATGCAGATGCACAGGACCTCAAAATCATTGGGGAGTTATTTTGCAAAAAAACCAAGGAGCCCACCACTCTAAAGTTGCAGCTGCATGTTGAAGGGGGCCCGCGCGAGATCTTCTATGAAGTCCAACCTCAGGGAGGAGTCATTGAAGAAGAGGCGAAGGGGAGGGGGGCCGACAACATTCCTTCTCCTTTTAAGTCGGAAGATCGACTCATCGTTTTAAGTGTTGGAAATACTAAGCTGCCCTTTAGATACTCTCTCAAGCTTTTAAGGGACCAAGATAACTTTGGGCGTTTCTTTCATTTTCATAACCTCCTATTGAAGTTGCTAGTGAACCTTTACAGGAAATAAAAAATGGTTTAGCATCCTCCCCTTTTGCGAAAGGAACCAACGGAGAAAACCATGAAAAAAATGATTGTTTTAGCAGCAACGCTCCTTCTTTTTGCCATCAATGCAGAAGCGAGGACCTTAAAAACGGGAACGTATACATTGAGTGGGGGGAATAGTGAGTGGAGCTCAGGCGGATACCAAGGCGAGGTAGTGATTGCGCCTCAAGGGGATAATTACAAAGTGATTTGGAGAATCAACAATCGACAAGCGCAAGTGGGCGTTGGGATTCTTCAAAACGACATTTTGAGCGTCGCATTCATTGATGCGAGCAATCCCTCATTTTGGGGCGTTGTCTCTTTCAAGCTCAAACCTTTTGGCGAAATTGAAGGGCGATGGACCTCTTTTGATGGGACCACTTCAAAACCTGAGTATCTCATCTGGAAAAGCAATCTAGTTTATTGAGGCAACTTGCAAAACTGCCTCTATTAAACTTCAATTCGGGGCACTGGCAGCTGTTTGTCTTTGTGCCGCGATAAGAATGGGCCTACATGCTCTTTTAAGAATTTGCGCACCTGTTCGGGTGCGCATCCGATCAATTTGAGAGGGTTGAGCAGGGGTTCTAATTCGCTCACCTCTAAATGGAGCTCTTTGGCGATGTCTCTCTTCTTTTTTTGAGACAGTTTGCGAAGAATTTCGTGGGTTTTTTGTCGATCCGCCCCTTTTTTTACAGCCAACATCAGAATATTTTCCATTGAGATGAGATCGATTTTCTCTATCAAATGTTCAAGGGCCAAAGCCTCATCGATTTTCAGGTGAGTAAAAAGGTGGATCAAAAGATTCAAAATCGCATCGGCGCCAAGAAAGGACTCAGGGATGGAGAAGCGGCGATTCGAAGAATCGTCAAGGCTCCTTTCCAACCACTGTGTTGCGGCTGTATAGGCTGGATTTTGGGCGAGCGCGATGACAAAGCGGGCGAGGCCGCAAATTCTTTCCGAATAGATTGGATTGTGCTTGTAGGGCATCGCAGAAGATCCCACCTGTTCCTCCTCAAACCCCTCCAACATTTCTCCATCGTGGGCAAGGAGCCGGATATCTGTGGCCAACTTGTGGGCGCTTGCGGCGAACGAGGCGAGCGCATTTAAAACGGTCAAATCGATTTTTCTTGGATAGGTTTGGCCAGCGATGGGCAAAATTTTGGAAAACCCAAAATCGCTAGCGATTTGTTTTTCGAGTTTTTCCACTTTATCGATATCCCCATCAAAGAGGGCTAGAAATGAACTTTGCGTCCCCGTGGCCCCTTTTGCGCCGAGAAAGGGCAAAGAGCCCATTTGCCTTTCAAACTCCTCCGCATCGGACAAAAAGTCCTGAAGCCACAGGCAAATGCGCTTCCCAATGGTGGTTGGTTGCGCAGCTTGGAAATGGGTATAGCCCAAACAGGGAGATGCTGCGCATTTTTCACTGAGTGGAGCCATCAACCGGATCACTTGTCCGATTTTTGATAAGAGGAGCTCCAACCCTTTTTTCAGTTGAATGAGATCGGTGTTATCCGTGACGAAGGTGGAGGTGGCGCCCAAGTGGATAATCGCTTTTGCATCGGGGCACTGATCTCCAAAAGCGTAAATATGGGCCATCACATCGTGCTTGAACTTTTTTTCGTAGACTTTTGCCGCCAAAAAATCGATTTTTTCTACGTTGTCTTCTAGCTCGGCAACCTGTCTATGAGTGATCGGAAGTCCCAATTTTTGCTGGGCTTTTGCAAGCGAGGCCCAAAGTTTTCTATATGTGGTGATTTTGAAATGGGCAGAGAAAAGGAAAGACATCTCAGGGCTTGCATAGCGCGCCGAAAAAGGAGAAATATATTCTTCTGCGCGCATGCGCTAAAAACCCTCTACTTATCTAATAGCGATTCAATCTGAGTGATCAAATTCCGCATCGCTCTTTTCTCCTCATCGCGAGGTGTGCAATTGCGGTTTTTGATCAAATCGCGCGCTCTTTTGAGGAGTTGGATCGCATTTTGTGCAAAATGGGGGAGCCTTTTATCGTCTTCCGCGAGCGGAAATTCGAGTCGAATGAGTCTTAAAAGCTCCTCTTTCGGCTGTCCTGTATAGTTTTTGACGATCTCCTCTTTTTTGGTAAATGTGCCCCCTCTACTCGCGAGACTGTAGACAGCCTGACGGGGCATCTGGTCGAGTTTGGGGTGGAGTGTTTGCGGCAAAAGAGAGTAAAACTCGTAATATTGCAAGAAGTTATAAGGGGTTTGGCGATTGCCATAGGTGGCAAAGAGCCAAGCAGTAAAAGCCCCTTCGCGATATTTTTTCAAAATCTCTTGGCCTCTTTTGATCCTTTCACCGTGGAGGATCACCGCTTGATTTGTGATCGCTTTCACCTCGGATGTGATGGCCATGAGCGCTTTCAAATCGCTTTCAAAATCGTCTGCCTCGCTAAATCGGTAGGTGCGAAGGATCGATTCGAGATCGGCTTTTTCTTTTTCGTTCAATTGTGCGACTCGAAAAACTCCTGAAAAACTCGACAGCTCTCCATTATTAGATCGCTCGACAAGAGCCGTCATTTTTTCTTTCGAATCTTTTTGCTTATTGAACCTTAAATGAAGAAGATCATTGAATTTAGACATCATCAAATCCTCGTAAGTATTTCCGACGTGAGATCGATATAATCCTTTGACGCACGAGCGTCGGGCGCTGTCTCAAAAATCGGCCTTCCATAAATTGTCGCCTCAGAAACAGCGATATCGCGTCTCACTTTTGCTTGCAAGAGTTTTCCTGGAAATGTCTGCTCAATCACCTTTAAAAATGCATCGTTGCTTTTGCCCCGATGATTCCAAAAAGAAAGAACCACTCCCAAAACTTTTGTCCCGTGTCTTTCGGAAATATTGTTAATAAAAAGAGCCAGTCTTTGTAGACCTTTTACGCTATAGAATTCTGGGGCTGCGCAGACGAGAGAAAAATTCGATGCGATGAGAGAAGATTCTGTCTGCCAGCAAAGAGAAGGGGGCGTGTCAATCAACACGACATCGAATGGCAAATTGCGCAAAATTTCTTTCAGCCGTTCATGAGAATATCTGTCTGCGGCGAGCGATCCTGACACCTCGACCCTTTCCAGCCATGTATCGGCCGGAATGATCTTCATATTTGGAATGCAGGTGTCTAAAATCACCTCTTGAATCGGTTTTTCGCCTTGCAAAACAGGCGCCATGCTGTCTTGCTCGTCGGGATCGAATCCAAGGCCCGTTGTGAGATTCGCTTGTGCATCGAAATCGATGAGCAAAACCCTTTTTTGATGGAAAAGGGCTAAGGCAGATCCAACATGTAGCGAAGTCGAAGTTTTAGCCGTTCCCCCTTTGAAACTGCTGATTGAAATGACCTTCATAACACCCCTTTTATAAAGCTGTCGAAAATGGCGACATCAAAGCGCGCTCATCCCGCTCTTTAACGACTTTATCAAGAAAATTGGAAATGTCAATCTCTCCATGCACCACATTGTCGCGCGTTCTCAAAGAGACCGTTTTATTTTCCATCTCTTTGTCGCCCACAGTGAGCAGATAATTGGTTTTAAGCATCTGCGCCGAGCGCACTTTTTTGCCAACCGATTCGTTCGAAGCATCGACATCGCAAACAATCCCGTACTGCTCGATCTTTTTCCTCAGCGCATCCGCATAAGGCGTATGCCGATCGGCAACAGTGGCAATGGTCACCTGATAAGGGCTGAGCCAAAAGGGGAATTTCCCGTAAAAGTGTTCGATCAAAATGCCAAAGAAGCGCTCGATGGAGCCAAAGATTGCCCGGTGAAGCATCACGGGCCGCTCGTGTCCCGCGCTATTTGTGACAAATTCGAGCTCGAACTTGTCTGGAAGCGACATGTCGAGTTGCACAGTCCCGCATTGCCAATATCTCCCCAGAGCATCGCGGATATGGATGTCGATTTTCGGGCCGTAAAAGGCCCCATCGCCCTCATTGATCCGATAAGTGTGGCCCCAATCGTCTAATGCTCCTTTGAGCCCATTCGTCGCATTTTCCCACTCTTCATCCGTGCCAATTGTCTTAGACTTTTCAGGGCGAGTGGAGAGTTCAAGGCGATAGGGGAGACCAAATGTCATATAGACTTTGTCTGCAAATTGCAAAATCCGATGGATCTCTCCTTGGATCTGATCGGGCCTCATAAAAAGGTGGGCATCATCTTGGTGAAAGCTGCGCACTCGAAAAAGTCCATTGAGCGCGCCAGAGGCCTCAAAGCGATGCACATGCCCAATCTCTGCAACGCGCAAAGGGAGCTCTTTGTAGCTGTGAATCGCCGTCTTATAATAGAGCATGCAGCCGGGACAGTTCATCGGCTTGATCGCAAATTCCCGCTCTTCGATTTGAGAGGTGTACATATTTTCTTTATAGTGGAACCAGTGGCCCGAGCGCTCCCAGAGCTCTTTGCTCATCATCGCAGGGGTTTTGATTTCTTGATACCCCCCCTCTTTCAAACACTCGCGCAAAAATTCGATGAGCCGATTCCAAACAATCAACCCTCGCGGATGGATGAAGGGCATCCCAGGAGCCTCCTCTTTGAACGAGAAAAGATCGAGAGCAGGGCCCAAAATCTTGTGATCCCGTTTTTTTGCCTCTTCGAGAAGTTGCAAATACTCTTTGAGCTGCTTCCTATCTGGAAATGAGATCGCATAGACGCGGGTCAACATTTCTCGTTTCGAATCGCCTCGCCAATAGGCCCCCGAAGTTTTTAGAATTTTAAATGCCTTGATTTTCCCAAGCGCTGCGATGTGGGGGCCTCTACAAAGATCAAAAAATTCTCCTTGCCGGTAAGCTGAGATCGGCATCTCTTCAAAACCTTCGATCAACTCGCATTTATAGGGATTTTTTGAAAAGGCCGATTTCGCATCGCCTTTGCCTGAAAATTCCATCCGTTCTGGCTTGTAATTTTCTTTCAAGATGGCGTCGACCTCTTTTTCGATCTTTTCAAAATCGGCGTCTGTGAGGGATAAATTTCCAAAATCGTAGTAAAAACCGCCCTCGATGGGGGGGCCGATCGTCGGTTGGGCGTTGGGCCAAAGGCGCAAAATTGCCTGAGCGAGTACGTGGGCCGAAGTGTGCCAAAATACCTCTTTGCCCTGCGGGTCGTCGAAATTCCAAAAAATCAGCTCATCCCCGTCAGATAAGGGCGTATTGAAATCGCGCAGTGTGCCATTGATGCTCACCGTGATCGCTTGATCGGGAGCTGTGAGATGAAGTTTTTCTGCCACCTCTTTGGGAGTGCAGGGTTCGGGAAATTCGCAAAATTTTTCATTGATCTTGATTTTCATAGCCCACTCTGGAGATTATTTATTCGGGAAAGTGTACAAGAAAAAGAGGGAAAAGGCAAATGTAAAGCCGCTTTACATTTGATGTAAGCGATGGATCAGTTTCGAGAAATTTTTTTAGCCTCCCTTGGGGGCCCGCTTTCAAAGAGGCTTGATGTAGAGACAACGGAGGCCATTTCTTACTCTATGGACCTCTACCCGGTCCAAGACTCTTTTCGGATGCGCGCAAAGCATTATGGGCTCAAAGTTGCCCTTTCCCTAATCGACGAAAAGGGGGAATTGAGGCGGGAAACTTTGAGGGAATGGATCGATCTTTTGCGAAGGGAGAGTTTCATCCTTGGCCCTGGGAGAGAAAATGATGCTGAAATTTTTGCCCACCTTAAGAAATGTTTGGAGCTCCTTGAAACATCGGAAGAGATTTGGGAGGCCCTTCGAAGAAGTTCAGCTCCCGTGTGCCATAAGTGGGCGGAGGTGCTCATTCGGGAGACGCTTTGGCCAGAAAGTTTACGCCAAGTGACGACTGCTCATGTTCGGAGAGCGGTTTTAGCTGCCTGGCTCACTTTTTTAAGGCAGATGGCAGGATCGTGTTTTGCGACGGCGCCTGCCATCTTAGTGCAGCAGACGGAGCCGCTCCAGTTCTTCAAAGATATTTGCGATCTTTTAAGTATTGGTCAGATGAAAAGGGTGGTGGATGGAAAAGAATATTCGGTGCCTTTGAGTTTTAGCATGGGCAGCGGGGATCTTCAAAGGGTCGTTGCGGCTCCCTTTTTTGGTCTTGCAGCAGCTCTGGAGGCGGGTGGGGCTTCGTTCACGCAAGAAAGGCAAAGGGCGATGATGGAATCGGAGCCCAAGAGTGTCGCAGTTTGGCTGAAAACATTTCTTTTAGAGGAAGTGGGCTTGACCGAAGAGGATTTAAGGGATGAAGAGCATCTATCTAAAATCCAGATGACCCCTCTTCTTGCCAAACAGGGGGCGGTCTATTACCAAAGGCCGAGTGAAAGGGGGCAGAAGGCATCTGATTGGAAAAAGCGATTTGAAAAGGCATCGACAGTGCTCAGAACGGTATCGGAGTGTCCGCTTCTTCGAGCGTGGGAATTTTCGATCGCCTCATTCTCCGATGTAAAAATCGAATTTGCCCGTTGGAACCTATTTATTGGATTGGGATTACACCCGGATGAGAAGGATGGCATTGGGGAATTTCTCTACGCGCACGTAAATGGTCTTTTGCAAAAGTGCTACTTGGAGATGGATCTACTTGAAAAGGAGTATGAGCAAGAATTGGGGGCGATGAGGGCGCTTGAGGTGATGTTGGAAAATGCGATGGGTGAAACGCGCCGTCATCAGATCCAATCGGAGTGGATCACTCGCAACACGCAAAGCAATGCGATTGCCGAGATGCGTGAAAAAAATGGGGAAAAGGCCAAAAGTTTAGTCGGATTTTTTTCGTGGTTGATTGAGAGATATGATGAAAAGATGCGTGAATTTTTCCAGGAGCTATTCGACCCTTCTTTGCAAATCGATGTGGGGGTATATGACGATAGTCCTGCGGGATTTCGGCTTGTCTATAAGCATGGGAGAAGCGATGCGTCGCAGTGGAGCGCGATTCACACACAAGAGGAGTATATCGGTGCTTTGAAGGACTTTTTCTCTCAAATGGAAAGGGAACTTGAGGTGCCGCAAATCCTTGGGAAAGAGCTGTTCGAGGAGATCACAACGGCGCTTATGCAATTCATTCAAAGCGACGCTTTTATTCAAGGGGCACTTACTCGCGCGAAAGGGCGCGGGAGACTTTCGCCTTGGCATTACATTTCTGGGGGGACGCTAGAAGAGCTTCTCATGGTCTACTGCAATCGGGCTCGCCCTTTTAAGGAGGTAAAAATCGTCCCCCATTCTCCCCATGAGCTTTTGCAATTCTTTGCCTCATTGAATAGGGTTGGCCCGCTTCTCGTCCATTCTCCGACGCACGCCTTTCTCGCATATCCCGAACGGCTGGAAGGGAAAACTGTTTTGTATTCGCTCCCAAAGCAAGAGTGGAATGAGAAGATGCAAGAGCACTTAATACATCGCTTCAGCCTTCGACTTGCGCAAAGCGAAAGGGGACTTTTTATCCACCGCATGAGACAAAGTGGGGCGGTAGACTCCCATGCAAGCTTAAAAGAGCGTTGCTTGCAGGCAATGAGTGCTCAAGTGAAGATGAAGGAAGCTCTCATCGATTCTTTTTTGTATGAAAACGGCTTTCTTCTCAATCCAACGGAAGGGAAAGAGGCCCTTTTGAAAATCCTCTCCTCTCTTGGCTCCTTCAACCTAAAAGAGCCGATCGATCTCCCTTTTTGGGGCCCCTTAGATCTTTATAACGGCGCCAAAAGGGCCATTTTGCAATCCAGTATGAATGCAATTTCAGAAATTGACTGGGATGCAAAAATTGCGAAGGTGATGCGGAGTTTGAAATTGCTTCCCGACGCCCTTTTATTTGCGGACACAAACTGGTCGGGTTGGTTTTTTGGATTTGTCCAAAATCCGCTGAGCGCTCAGCTCGAATTATGGAGGCTCAATCGAACGGCGACGATCGGTTTGCCGATGGTTGAATGGAAAGAGTGGATGGGTCCTCAAACCAGCTCTCCTTGGGTTTTATTTCCCGAAAGAATAGAATACTCATTTTGAGTAAACACCCATGAGATTATTTGCGCTTCTGATCGGTTTGCTGGGATGGCTTCATGCTGCGCCCATCGGCAACCCTTCTTTCCCCTCAATCATTCAAAAGGGGATTTTTGTCTCGCGCAATCATTCGATCGATCTTCGATTAGGTTATGAGGGCGATTTTGTCATCGATGGCAATCTGCGGCAACATGATTGGGGGCAAGGAGACGTCGACACTTATAAGCAGTGGAATAATAGCGGCTCTTTGACGATCAATGCGATCAATCGCCTCGATCTCTATGCTATTTTAGGGGGCTCCAACACAAAAACGAATTGGAGATTTGAAAATCCGACCAATCAGGGGATCACTCGAATCGAATTAGAAACAGATACCGACCTTCTTTGGGCGGTTGGAGCGCGGGCCATCCTTTGCGAGTGGTTTAATACGACTCTCGGCGCAGGGGGACGCTACTCATCCTGTATGAATCACCCCCATTCGTTCAAATCCAATGGGGTCACCACTTCCCAGGTGAGGGCCGAGATCGAGTTTAAGGAGTGGCAAGTCAATATGGACGTCTCCTATCGGATCGATGTTTTTATTCCCTACATTGGGGCAAAGTATTTGAGTGCGAAGAGCCACTTGACGGGGTTTACAGTTCCCATATCGGCATCTCTCACGGGGAACAATTCGTTTGAAAATGGGTCTCCTGTGGGGATTTATCTCGGGTGCACCCTCTCTTCGGGACGCTATTTTATGTTTAATATTGAGGGGAGATTGATCGATGAAGATGCAATTACAGTCTCTGGGGAGTTTCGGTTTTAACTCAACTTTTAAAATAACTTTCATTCTGGCATAACGAGTTCAAGGGATATGCAGCGCCGAATTGGGTCCGTTTTTGCTTTCATTTTTCTTTTGGGCGCTCCCTTATACCTTCAATCTGACGAAGAGGTGAGTGCCCCCGTTGCGGAGGAACCGGTCGTACAGGGAGATGTGCAGTTTGATGAGAAGCGAGATCCCGATGTCGATGACATGGAGGCGTTGCGAAGATGGATTCGCGACAAGCGCTTTATCACCGTCAAAGAAATTGGGGGAGATCTTTCTATTAGCGGTGAAGTTCGAGCAGAGTTTCAGGACACAAATGAGGTGAAAGAGGGGATTCGGCAGCGGGGTAAAGGGGGGGCTGTCAATAAACCGCAATACGCTTGGGATATCGAAGTGAACATCATGATCGACTACCGAACCGATCGCACTTGGGCAGCAATCAAACTTGAATTTGATAACGATATGGGAACTGCGAGCGGGACTATGAACAAAATTCGGCTCGAAAAAGCCTATCTCGGCGGCCGCATTATCCCGGGAGATACATTTGTCTTCGATAGCGAAATTGGGCGGCGCTATCTCTACAACGTTTTCGATTCGGCCATGGAATTTTCCGCTCTTTTTGATGGCGTTCTTCTCCGGTTTAGTAAAGCTTGGCCATCGATTGGCGATTTTTACGTGAACGCTGGGGCGCTCTTGGTGAATGACAACACGAATCACTACGCCTACGTGATGGAAATGGGGGGCTTGCGGATCGCGAATGTGGGGCTCAACATGAAATATTCGATCATCGATTGGTATAAGCCTGCGGCCAATGTGCTGGAGAATTTGCGCTACAAATTTTTGGTCTCGCAATTTCTCACCTATTATCAGTTTTATCCCGAATGGCTCGGCAAAAGGCTCATCAAGTTTTACGCAGCAGCTCTCGTCAATCACTTAGCGGGGGGTGTACCCCAAACACACAATACGAAGCAAAATTGGGCCTGGTATGCGGGCTTTTCGATTGGCCTCGTGAGAAAACAATATGATTTTGCGATCAACGCCAACTATCAATGGTGTCAGGCACAAACAGTGCCAGATTTTGACAATAGTGGAATTGGGCGGGGGAATGCGGCAAAAGTTGGCTTTTACACAAACAATATCGACGGCAATCCCAATAGTGGAGCAACAACGGCAGCAACGGCGGTGGGCGATGGGAATTTTAAGGGGTTTGAGATTGAGGCCCTCTACGCCTTCACCGATAACCTGACGGTTTTGCAAAATTTCAAGTATTCAAACACGTTAAACAAATCGATCGGCCCAAATTTGCGCTACAGGCAATACGAGATCGAGTTCATTTACGCTTTTTAGCGCAAGATTTTTGTATTTTGAGTTGCGGCAAATTCCCAAGTGTCGCCATTTTGGACAATCGTGTGGGTAAAAATTCCCTCCATCGCCTCTTTTTGTGCTCCGATATTGCTCACTTTCCAAAACACTTGAGCGATGGCAACGCCCGGTTTTGCCTCTCTGATCTTCAAATTGACAACTTCAAAGAGGGAATCTTTTAAAAAAGCCTCGTGAATTTTGACGTGGCGAGCTTCGATCTCTTCTTTTCCTGAAAAGAGCATCCCGAAAATATTGACGAAGTCGGCATCTTCTGCATAGTACTTGGCAGAGCCTTTGCCCGCTTGGTGGTTCCATGCGTCGGTAAAGTGATCGATCATCGTTTCAATGGTCTTTTGATCAGTGGTCTCAAGGCCAAAAAATGTAGAGGCGATCGCTAAGAGTGAAATTTGGATCCATGATTTCATTTGTATTTTCCTTTCATTGGTTTTTTGAAAAAATGAGGGTGATCTGTTTTTGAAAGTATCGAAGAAAGAGAAATCGCTTGGCGATTTTCTCTTTAGCGCCGTGAGCGTAGAGGATTTCGAGTTTGAGCTTTCCAAAGATTTTTCCGTAGGCGTCGATGATTTCAGCGCTGTCGATGCGCCGGTGAAAAAAAAGACAAACGGTTGAATTTTGCCCCTGAAACCGCCTTGCTTGGCCAAAAAGGGTCTTTAATGTTTTGCGGATGTTGGGTTCGGGAGGAATCACCCGAATTGACTCCATAAGACCGTTGAACCAAGGGAAGTTGCGAAAATAGGGATCGGGCACGAGGATTTTGAGTTTCGGTATGCAGGAAAAAAGGAGGAGGGCGTCATACCAAGAATTGCTTTGTAAAATGATGATGGACGAGGGGCTTGGCACGGGAGATGCGAGTTTTAATTTTCGAAATCGCTTCAAAATTTTGTTCACGAAAAATGGGAAAAAAAGAGCTGAGAGCCTTCCTGTGACCACGATATTTGAAATCAGAGTTAAAATACCCATCCAAGCAAAGCCACTCGCTGCAGAAAATTCAAATTTTACGCTAATGAGATAAAGAGCTAAGGAGGCCATTAATACTCCGACAAAACTGAAAAAATTGGCAGCTGCAATAATCTGGCCTCTACTCTCATCGGGGCTGCTCACTTGGAGAAATGCATCAAATGGAATGAGAAAAGCCCCTCCAAAAATCCCCAAAAGGCCCAATATGACAATCGTCATGGCGAGCGATGAGGCGAAGAGATAGAGGAGTAAAAAAAGGACTGCAATGAAAAAACCACAAATACATGAGATGCCCATCTCGACTCGATCCTTGGAAACTTGGCCCGCTAAAACGGCGCCAATCGCAATTCCAATGGCGGTTGGCAAAAACAAAAATCCCCCCGCGATATCGCTCAAATGGAGCGATTCCATTGCAAAAGGGATGATGTTGAGCTGGGTAAAAGCTCCGATAAAAAGGAAAAATGTAGACCCGAAAATGGCGGGGAGAAGATGTGGAATTTTCCAGCAGATCTTCAGCGTTTGATAAATCTCATAGACGAATACTGGATTTACTTTCTTGCTCGATCGTTGCGGTTGTGTCTTGTTGATTCCGAAACTTGTCAAAATGCCAAGAACTGCAATAAACACGCAAAAACCGGCCTCGAGGACAAAATTTTTGTCGCTCACTTTGATGATGAAAGAGGCCAAAAACGTCCCCAAGATAATAGCGAGATAGGTAAACGAGGTGAGAGACCCATTCGCTTTAGAGATCCTTTTTGCATCGACAAGTTCGGGGATAATCCCATATTTAGAGGGGCCAAAAAGGGCGCTTTGCGTCGCCATGAAAAAAAGGGCTGTATAAGAGCCAAATCCCCATTGAAGTGACACGGCTAGAAGTCCAAAAAGCATAATCGCAAGTTCCAAAAGCTTCGTGAAGACAATGATCGTCCTTTTGCTGATTCGATCGGCCAATACCCCAGCCGCAGAAGAGAAGAGGAGAAAGGGAATGACGAAAATGGCGCCGGCAAGCGACAAGATCGAATTGGCAGCCGCAGGACCCCTAATGTGAATCAAGAGATAGATCACAAGGAGCTTGAAAATATTGTCATTGAGCGCGCCTAAAAATTGGGTCGCATTCAAAAAATAGAAGGAGCGAAAATCATTCCGAAATAACCAACGCATTCAATTCCGACATGAGAGGGTGTTGCACAAATTATTTCAAGGTTATCCTCTTCCCTTAGCTGTTTGCAACAGAAAACGCATTGCCAGCTTTCCATTCCATTTGCGATACTGAAACTGCATGATCCCGAAATTATTTGTCTCAGAACAACTTGAACCCCTCCTCGATCGCCTCATAGAAGAGCTCGACTCTGAGGCGACCGATCCAATCGAAACAAAAACACTCCTCGTCCCTAACTCCCAAGTAAGACAATGGCTCTTATTGGAAATTGCAAGGAAAAAAGGGGTTGCCATGGGACTTAAATGCCTCGAAATCGAACAGCTATTTCCCCCCGCCCAGAATTCTTTAGATCTCTTTTGCTCCATCTACTCTGCTTTGGGGAGTAGCCAAGAACCAGAACTTCTTTCGTACTTGGGCGGCCATAAGAGAAAACAGTTTGATCTCACCAAGCAGTTGAGCCCCCTTTTTGCCAAATATGGGAAATATCATAGAACTCTTCTGGGAGGAGAAAGAAATTGGCAAAAAACCCTTTTTCAACAAGTGGTTTTGCCCCAAGAATTTCTGGTTCAAGAAAAGATCATTTGCTTTTCTATTGAAGACTTGCCCCCTGTGTATTGGGAATGGCTCTCAGAAGCCCCCGCCTTATCGATCTACCTCTTTTCCCCATGCATCGAATTTTGGGAAGATCTTTGCTCCGATCGAGAGCGAAAAAAAATCGATCGATATTGGAAAAAAAAGGGGGTAGTCAAAAGGAGCATCGATGAACTCAATAACTACTTGCAAGAAGGGCCGAGAATGCTCGCAAACTGGGGCAAACTCGGCAGGGAAACTTTGCGTAATTTAAGCCCATTTGATCTGGAGACAGAAGAGCTTTATCGAGGGATAGAACCGACCACTCTGTTGAAGCAAATCCAATGCGATTTGCTCACCTTTCAAGAGACAAAAGAGGTGAAAATTGACGATTCGATCCAAATTCTTCAGGTGGGCTCTTCTCGATTGAGGGAAATCGAGGCGCTCAAAGAGATGATCCTCACAATGAATATTCCCTACAGCGATATTTCTGTTCTTGCACCTGATATAGAGCCCTACGTCCCTTTGATCGAATACGTTTTTGGCAAGGAGATCCCCTACCGAATTTCAGGAGTTGATCTCGCTTCCCAAAGCTCTTTTAGACAAGGCCTCATGCGCCTTTTGCACTTATCTAACGGAAGATGGGAGGCGGAAGAGGTCTTGACCCTCTTTGAAACGGCCTCATTTTACAAAAAAAGGGGATGGGATGAAAAAACTCTCGAACTGTTTCGCAGCTGGCTCACCTCGCAAAAGATCCAATGGGGTTTTGACGCGGCCCATCGGAAGAGTGTTTTACAAGAGCTGTTTGGCGAAAAGGAATTTGTCGATCAGGGCTCTTTTGAATATGGATGCAATGCACTGCTCGATTGCATCGTCTATTATAAACCAATAGACATTAGCCCCGATCTTCTCGAAGAGTTCGTTGCTGTGATCTACGATCTCAAAAATCTGGAGCTGAAAGGAGAAAAGACCCTTTGTGCATGGGCAGAAGCCTTAGAAAAGACAATCGAAACATTTTTGTGGATCGATCCGAATTGCGATCCCGATACGACGCAGCAAAATCGTTGGATGAGCCTCTTTTCCAATATGAAAAAAAGCCCCCTCCAAACAACCTATCCCATCGAGGTGATTTGCCACTTTCTCATACGCCCATGTCTTGGGGGGCTCCACTCATCGCAATTGCACGCAGTTCGCTTCGCTCCCATCGAGGAGGGGGCAATGCTTCCGGCAAAGGCGATCGCAATGATTGGAATGGACGAGATGAGTTTCCCTCGCATCGACCCCCCATCATCCCTCGATCTTCTCAAAGGAAAAGCAGTTCACAAAGCAGATCGGGATCGCTATCTTTTCTTAAGAGCCCTTTTTGCGGCCCAAAAGAGCTTGTGGATCAGTTACCGGCACCTATCTGAAGAGGAAGGGAAACCGGTAAGCCCTTCGCTTTTGGTGCAAGAGTTGATCTCTACCACCTCCCCCGAAATTGTGAAGAGTTATTCCTTTGCCAAAGAGGAAGAAATTACCCCCAAAACGCTCATTTTTCCCGGTATAAAAAAAACCGATCTCCCCCAAGGAGAATGGACCCTTTCTATTGCAGATCTCCGATCTTTGGCAAGACACCCGTGGCGCTTTTTTTTACAAAAAGCACACCAAATTTTCTTGGATGGAGAGTTGGAAAGTTCCTTTGCCCTCCAAAGAGGCAAACTGCTCCGCGCTCACCCAGAAAGAGAAAAATATGAGCCGCTCCTCAATGAACTTCCCGGCAGATTCAGGGAGGCGATGGACTTGGAAATTGTTCAAAGAGCCGCTAGGCAAAAAAGGCTTTTGGAAGAGTGGAAAATAGAACCTTTTTCCCTGATTTTGCGCGAAAATTGCAAAGAGGCTACCTGGGAAGATAAAAACTATGTCACACCCCCTCTCATTTTAGAGTGGGACCAATGCAAAATCAAAATCGTCGGCAAAATAGAGCAAATTTCTCCCGAAGGGATCGTCTCCTCTCAGGAAGATAGCTTAGCGGGAACTCTCAAAATATGGCCAGAGGCGCTGATCGGAGCAGCCGTTTTCAGTGCGCCCAAAATTGGGATGCTGCGGAGTGGCAAATGGAAGCCTTTTAAAGACCCCCAAGAAAATCTAAAAGCCTTCATCGCCTATTTTTTCCATTGCCAAAACGCCCCTTCTCCCCTTTTACCGCAATGGGCAGACCCAATTTTGCGAAAAAATGGCGCTGGCCTTTCAAAAAAAATGAGAAGCGATCCCTTTTTCGAAGATCCCATCGCAGATTGGGTCTTTGTAAGGGCGGAAATGCCAAAATTAGATGAGTGGCTCGAAAGTTGGAATCCCCTTCTAAAATCGACTTTTCAAACAGTGATCGATCTCTACCCTTTGAGAGGTGCCCATGCAAATATTTGACTGTCTCGCTCTCAACTGCCCTCTTTTTGGCCCCCATCTACTCGAAGCGTCTGCGGGTACCGGTAAAACATTTTCCATCGAACACATTTTTGTTCGGCTCATTTTGGAAAAAATAGAATTGGAGCAAATTCTCGTCGTCACATTTACAAAAGCTGCCACCCGCGAGCTTAAAGCTCGCATCCGCTCGAATATCGAAAAAGCGATCCATAGCCTAAAGTCGGATCAGAGCGCCTCGCAATATTTAGAACCCCGCAGGGGTTCTAAAGAGTCAATCCAACTCTTAACAGACGCCCTCTCCTCTTTCGATCAGTGCCAAATCTTCACCATCCACGGGTTTTGCCTTCGGACCCTCAAAGAATTTGCCTTCGAGGCCCACCTGAGTTTCCCCTCAAACCTCGATGAGAAGAAATCGGTCCCCGAAGTGTTTAAAAAAGCGGCATCAGATTTTCTGGAATACGGAATCGACCCCTCTTGGATCTCAAATGAACAGCTCACCTTGCTGTTTAAAGAATTCGATTCCTCGGATGCAATCATAAATCGGCTGCTCCGTTTTGAAGAATTTACTCCATCCCTTTCATTCTCAGAAAGTTTTGCCAAATGTAAAGCGGCTTTACATTTGTGGTCATTGGAAGAGGAAAAACTTTTGGAGGATTTCCGGGCGGTCCAAAAAAATTACAAGGCGGGGGTGAAGGGTGATTTTGAAATGCAGGTGAAAGGGCTTGCAAATCTCCAATTTTTTCCCTCTCTTTTAAAAGAGAGGGGTTCTCTTTTTGATTTTTTGCACCCAGAAAATCGGAAAGTGAGGGTGGAAGAGCCGGTAGTTTGCCACTATCCTGGATTTTTTGAGTGGGCTCAAGGGGTGATTGCTCCTTTGGTGAGGCAAAAAGTGTTTCCTCTTTTACAAGAAGCATTTGAGCGGGTCATCGAAAAGATTCTTCGGGAAGAGCCCCATTTTGATCCCGATCAAATTTTAAAAGAGATGCGAAAGGCGATTGCGAATGACCATTTTGTTCAAAAAGTGAAGCAAAAATATGTGGCTGTGATCATCGATGAATTCCAAGACACTGATGCCATTCAATGGGACATTTTCCAAACTTTATTTGCCGCATCTTCCTTGAAGGCTCTTTATTTGGTGGGAGATCCAAAGCAATCGATCTACCGTTTTCGAAGTGCAGACATTTACACTTATTTAAAGGCGCGCGACTATTTGGGAGAGGAGAATGGATATCTTCTCAACACCAATTTTCGCTCGTCAAAACCGCTGATCGGTGCGCTCAACGCCCTTTTTTCTAGAGAGTGGTTTCATCTTCCCAAAACGGGAGCTATTTTGCCCTATTATCCGGTAGAGGCGGGGGCGAATATCAGTTCGGATTTTGGCGATTCCTTGGGGGCGATCCATTTTCTCATTGTTGAAGGGGCATCGGCATTTGAAGAGCTCTTGATTCCTTATGCAGCGAAAGAGATTGAGCGGCTCAATCTGAAAAGATGTGCATGTCTTGTCAAAGATCGCTATCAGGTGGCCAAAATGTCCGATTTTTTAAAAGAGAGGGGCATCGCAGTTGCTTCTAAAAGCGAAATAAGCCTTGGCAAAACAGCCTCCTTTCAGGCGATTTGTGAACTTCTGAAGGCGGTGATATCGCCTCATGATCCGAGAGCGGAAGCTATTTTTCGTGCGGGGCCATTTGCGAGGAGCGATCTCTATCTTCCCGAGATGAAGCGGCTCCTTGAAGAAAGGGGGCTGATCCCCTTTGCGAAAGAATTTCCCTTAGATCGCGAGGCGATGCAAATTTTTGAGTTTCTTTTTGCCTGGGAGCGCCAAGAGGGATTTTCCTTTGAAGGGCTGCAAAGGGTTTTAGAGAGGCTTAAAAACCAAGAGCCAGATGAAGGGGGGCGCCTCAGAGTTGAAGTGGATGAAGAGGCGGTGCAAATCATGACTTTGCACATTAGCAAAGGGCTTGAGTTCGATGTGGTTTTCGCTCTCGGGCTTGCCACGCGCACGCCGGAAGGTGAAGAGGCCGATGAACTCGATGCGGAAAAGATGCGGCAGCTCTATGTCGCGATGACGCGGGCCAAAAAGCGGCTTTATGTCCCTATAGTTCTTTCTCAAAAAGAGGGGCGTGGTGGGGCCTCTCCTATGGAGCTGTTTTCTCGCTATTTTGAACGGCCATTCTTAGATGAGATTGAGCGCCTCTCAAAAACGGAGTCGATCACCTTTGAGCAGCTTAAGTTGCCGGTCCCTCTATCCCGCGTACCGACGGTGCGTGGGATAGATGTGCCAAAATTGAGGGAAAAGGAAAAAGTGCTTTTCCCCCGATCTTTTACTCCTTCGGTTCTCTCATCTTTTACCACTTTGTCCCAGACAAAAGAGGCAGTTGCACATTTCCAGGACGGTGCAAAATGGATAGAGCCAGAAGAAAATCTCTTCACGATGCAGACAATGCCGAGAGGGGCGCAAACGGGGATTGTCATCCATTCTATTTTCGAGTCTCTCTTCAGCGCAAAGGGGCAAATATGGAAAGATCCAAAAGCGATCGATGCTCTCGTCGAAGAGCATTTGCGTTTTTCCCAACTTATGCCTTGGCAAAAACCGATCCAAGAGATGGTGCGGGAGACCCTTCGAATGCCTTTAGCAAGTGATCATGGATGGTTTTCTTTAAGTGAAATCGAAAAATTTCAAGTCGAGATGGAATTTGTGTTTTCGGATCCTCCCCATTTCGTTAAAGGATTTATCGATCTCGTCTTCTATCATGGGGGAAAAGTTTTCTTTGTCGATTGGAAAACGAACTGGCTCGAAAAATATGATCTTCCCCACTTGAAAAAGGCAATGGAAGAGCACGATTATCCGCTGCAAGCAAGGCTCTATTCCGAGGCAATGAGACGCCATTTCAAAGCGCAGATTGGAGGAGCCTATTACGTCTTTGTTCGAGGCAATGTCTTCTATCCTATACCGAAGTGACCTTAAAATTTGGGGATTTGGTATAACTCATCCTGTGTTTGAAGAGAAAACCCTCAATCAGTTTTTTGCAAAAAGGACTTTGAAAGAAACTTACACGGAAGAAAGGGCGCAATTTTTATGTGCCCTTTTCCAAAGTGGGCGCGAAGGCCATCTTTGCATGGAAAAACAGGATGTGCCAGATCTGCCCCCTTCGATTCTCGAAGAGGGGAAAGATCTCATGCCGCTAAAACCCGTTGTCCGCTTTCAAAACTATTATTACCTGCAAAGAAATTGGGTTTTGGAAACACATATTCTCGAACAAGCAAAGAGGTTGAGACGGCTGAAGCTGTGCCAAACAGATGATGTAAAACAATTTCACGCAAAATGCGAGTCGCTGGATCTCCTCGATAAGCAAAAATGGGCTCTCAAAAGCGCATTTGAAAATCCCTTTTCCCTCTTTTGCGGCGGCCCTGGGACAGGGAAAACATATACAGCAGTGCAGTTTGTCAAACTTCTTTTGGCCTCTCGAGTGGGCGAACAATACAAAGTTGTTCTCACCGCGCCCACAGGAAAGGCAGCCTCGCACCTGCAGACTGTTTTAGGCGCAACCGTAGAGGCGATGACTCTCCATAGGCTTCTGCGGATAGTGCCAGGGGAAAATCGACTCTTTTCCGATTGGAAAATCGATGCGGATCTCGTCGTCGCAGATGAGGCTTCCATGATCGATGTCTCTCTTTTGGCAAAACTTCTCGAATCGATCGGAAATGGGACCCGTCTCTTATTGATTGGGGATCCCGATCAACTTCCCCCCGTGGAGGCGGGAACGATTTTTAGGGAGATGGCAGATGCTTTTGGGGTGCGCCTCGATCAATCGATGCGCTCGCAAAACAGCTCCCTAAATCTCATGGCTGAAAAGATCAATCGGGGCGAATGGATTGGAGATGATGCCCTTTTGCCCTGGTCTTTTGATTTCTCTTTGAAAGACAAACTCTATGAAAAAATTGCGCCCACTTTTTCGTGGGATGAACCAGATCCCATAGATGCACTTAAAAGAGGAGCGGAATTTCGCGTTTTGGCTGCCCTGCGCCAAGGCCCCTTTGGCAGTTTGGCTCTCAATGAGCAGATCGTTCAAGAAATGAGGCGCCGCATCCAACCAGGTCAATGGTGGATCATTCCCATCCTCATTACCCAAAATACCCCCAGTCAAGATCTATACAATGGCACTTGCGGATGTCTCATCGGAAAATCGCGCGGCTCAATCGACTTTTTCGATGCAAATGCCTATTTCCCCCAAAAAGTTCCCTTCAAAAAGCTCCCCCCATTTGAGAGCGCTTTTTGTCTTTCCATTCACAAAAGCCAGGGGAGTGAATTCGAAAGAGTCCTCGCCCTTTTCCCCCAAGGTTCTGAAAATTTCGGCAAAGAGGCCGTTTATACCGCCATCACCCGGGCTAAAAAAGAGATCGAAATTGTCGCAGACAAGGCGACGTTGAAGGCAATGCTTGCAAAACACTCCCTCAAAACTTCCGGATTCACCACGCGCTTTTCGATGGAAATAAATGCCCATCCCCCGTTATAGTCCCTGACAAAAAATTTTTGAGCCATGAAAATCCCTTCCCGAAAAACAACAGTCGACTTTTTAATCAAATGGACCCCGAGAGCCATCGCCGTTTTCGTCGGAGGCTACTACGGACTCGGAATTGCATATGAATGGGGACTTATGGCCAAAATTGATCGAATCGCCATCCGGATCATCAAACACTTTTTCGGCTACGCCGGAATCGGGGCTCTAATGCCGACAGTCCAATGGTACTGCGCGTGGGGAGTTCGCATCGGGATAGGCCTTTGCACCGGGATCGGATACGATCTCATCGAAAGATGCGCAAAGGCCTGCTATAGAAGACGCCCTCTATTTTGCACAGGCCGCGGTTAGGCGGGATTTGGTGCGGGCCGCTTTTTGGGCTTTAAAAATACCCCTCTTGACCCCTTTGTCCATCATGCTGTAGACCGCGTCCAATTTCGCTTTAACGGTTGAGGGCGCTTCTTTTTGAGTAAGCGAGCTTTGGAGTGAGCGAATAGAAGTCAAAACAGATGCGCGGTACGAACGGTTCTGCACACGTCTTTTTTCACTTTGTAAATTTCTTTTGAGAGCGGAGGGTTTTCTCGATTTGCCCTCTGGTTTTTTTGCTGCCTTTTCTTCGGCCATATTTCCTCGGTTTGCGAATATTAAATGCCATCAATATACTCAAATCCTTAAAAACAGTAAAGACTTATAGATGAACCCAAAGCGAATCCAACTCTTCCTCATCCTTGGAACTTGCGCCATCACCCTCCATTTTTCCCTCCTTTTTGCCAAAGAGTCCATTTTTTATTTTTCTTTGAGTCATACAGCTCCAGCCACAATAACCCGTTGGGAAATTGCCCCAGTCAAGAAAAAATTTGTCATCAAGGCAGATTACACGTTTGGGGCTGAGGGAAACCCTCTGAGCGGTTCTCACACCTTCAAAACTCCCCTCTATCTCAATGAGAGGGCCGCTTTTTTGGATTTGAAAAAAATGGCCAAAGATCCCTGGATCGCCTTTTACAAAGCCAAAGACCCTGAGAGCTCCTGCTTAGAAAAGTCTTTCCCGACAGGCCTCCTCATCCGAACCCTGATCTGCTATGGGGTTGTCGCCTATTTCTTCATTCTTAGAAGAAACTATAATAGATTATTGAATTCAATATAATTAATATCGGGTGTATAATATCTGCATGATTTGCACCGATTCTCGAGAATTTTTTGAATTATCGATGGGTCCTCAGACCGACAATTCGCTCAAATCCCGGTTTGAGTGTCTGAAAGACTTTGTCAAAAAATGTTTTGGTCTCCCCATTTCACTGATCATCAAGGGAATCCGGACGGTTTTGCGCGTGCTAGGGGCGGCTTTGAGTTTGGCCCTATTGTTTCTCACGTTAGGGGGGGCGAGATCAGTTCGAGAAATGTTTATAGAGCGCATTGTGATTTTGGCTAAGGATTTGGCCGACTGGGTTCTTTTACCCCTTGCTTGGATCTTTTGTTTTGTTAGACTCGTTTTAGCCCTTCTTATTCACCCCAATTTTTATTTTAACGCCCTTTGATCATCTCATCGAGCCACCGGAGGTAAGAATCGCGGAGCCACAAGAGGAGGCGATTGGGTCGTTTTTCCCTCTTTGCGAATTCGATTTCAAGAGAGCGCCAGTAGAGCATAGCGTGGGGGTAGCGAAGGGCGTAGCTGAGCCGATCCCCCTCAAAATATCTGGGGGTTGTGAGCTGGACGATCTGTTGGGGGTACACCGCCACGTCAAAGGGGGGATGACGGTTTTTGAGAGGCTTTTTTAAGTGAATGGATTTGGGGCTGCTCTTTTTCCACCTCCGCTGTTTCACAAGGATTTCAAATTGATCGTAGATATGAAAATTTTGAATGGATATGTAGTAGGCGCCCCTCTTTCTTAAATACATTTCTGCAGGGCTGCAGAGCCGTCTATTGAACGTCTGGTCGCTGAGGAGCCAAGTGACGTCATAGCCTAACGATTTGTAATCGCGCATCCGGAATTCGACCTCTTTTTCGGAGATGGGCGAACACTGAATTTCAAAGACGATCTTCTCCTTTTCCCAGCAAGCATCTGCCACCCGATCGATTGCGAGGAACGGTTTTTCAATTTGCAAGGCCCCTTCAGGAAAGCTCTCTTTAAGCTCCTTCTGGGCGACGAGGTGATCGAGCGCCTTGCTATAGAGGCGGCAGCTGGGGGCTGCTTTGAGATGATAAAAGTGGGCAAGCCCCCATTTGCCTTTGCGTCTTTTGAGGGGACCGAAGCAATCGATACACCAATAGGTTTTCCGCGGATCGGCGTCATTTGCATAGATGATGTCATCGGTATCGAGTGCGTAAAGAGCCATAAAACAGTTGCAAATAATTGGATTCGCTATATCATATTGACAGAAAGGGCGGGCTTTATCCAAAATATTTTCGTCTTTAACTCGGCTTTGCAACTTTTTAGGGCCGAAGGCCCCGAGATATTTGTTCTCGGGGGAGTTATTTAGAGCGGGAAGGGGGTTAAAGACCCCTTCCCGTTTTAAATAATCTCCCAGTTCGACCTTGGTCGAACGTCCGAGGGCAAATAGACGGGGCAGGCGGCCCTAAAAAGTTGCAAAGTCGAGTTTGATTGAATAAAATTCTCTTTTTCCCCATTTTTAGGAGAGCATGAGCGGTACGACTTCCTTTAGTAATCCCCAACATCAGCAAAAAATTGAAGAATTGGTCGCCGTTGCCAAAGAGCAGGGTTATCTCACGTATGAGGAGATCAATGAAATTCTCCCGATGACCTTCGATTCGCCAGAGCAGATCGACCAGGTGTTGATCTACTTAAGCGGGATGGATATTCAGGTTCTCAATCAGGCAGAAGTAGAGAGGCAAAAAGAGCGAAAGAAAGAGGCAAAAGAGCTCGAAGGGCTTCCCAAGAGATCTGAAGGGACCTCCGACGATCCGGTCCGGATGTATCTCAAAGAGATGGGATCTGTCCCGCTTTTGACCCGCGAAGAAGAGGTAGAGATCTCTAAGCGGATCGAAAAAGCGCAGATTCAGATCGAAAAGATCATCATGCGTTTTCGCTACTCGATCCGAGAGGCGATTTCGATTGCGAGCTATCTCATCTCTGTGAAAGAGCGTTTTGACAAGATCATCGCGGAAAAAGAGGTTCCCGATAAGGCCCATTTTCTCAACCTCCTCCCCAAACTTTGCGAGTTGATGAAGGGGGAAGATCTCCTCCTTGAAAGGCTTTTGATCGAGGCGAGAGATGCGGCTCTGAAGAAAGAGGATCGGGCGACCCTTTTGGAAAATATTGAAAAGTGCCGTATCCGATCGCAAGCACTCTTAAGGCGTTTTTGCTGTCGGCACAACATCATTGAAGATTTTGGCGAGGTCATTTTAGCTGCATACGATCGCTTTTTGCAGCTCGAAAAAGAGGTGCAAGAGCTCACTCCTCGCGCCGAAAAGAACAAATTTGCCGCAGGAAAACTAGCTGCAGCAAAGCGCAAGCTCCATAAGCGAGAACTCGCTGCTGGGCGCAACCTTGAAGAGTTCAAAAAAGATGTCCGGATGCTCCAGCGATGGATGGATAAAAGCCAGGAGGCAAAACGGGAAATGGTCGAGTCAAACTTAAGGCTCGTCATCTCAATTGCCAAAAAATATACGAATCGCGGTCTCTCTTTCCTCGATCTGATTCAGGAAGGAAACATGGGACTTATGAAGGCGGTAGAAAAGTTTGAGTACCGCAGAGGATATAAGTTTTCCACCTACGCCACTTGGTGGATTCGGCAAGCAGTGACCCGCGCGATTGCCGATCAAGCGCGAACGATCCGTATTCCCGTCCACATGATCGAAACGATCAACAAGGTTCTCCGCGGAGCAAAAAAACTCATGATGGAGACGGGGCGTGAGCCAACCCCAGAAGAGCTCGCTGTCGAGCTGGGACTCACACCCGAACGGGTCCGCGAAATTTACAAAATTGCGCAACACCCCATTTCCCTTCAGGCAGAAGTGGGAGATGGAGGAGAGAGCCAATTTGGCGATTTCCTCGAAGATACAGCGATTGAATCGCCCGCAGAAGCCACCGGCTATGCCATTTTGAAAGATAAAATGGGTGAAGTTCTCGCCACTTTGACCGATCGAGAAAGGACTGTTCTCGTCGAGCGCTTTGGCCTGCTCGACGGCAAACCCAAGACGCTGGAAGAAGTGGGCCTTCGCTTCAAGGTCACAAGAGAAAGGGTGCGCCAAATCGAGGCAAAAGCCCTTAGAAAAATGCGTCACCCCACAAGAGCAAAACAACTCCAAGCCTTTTTGGATCTTCTTGAAGGAGAGTAGTTTCTGTAATTGATCTCATTTTATTAATGTGATATAATTAATGGAATGGGATCAATAAATAGTTATTATTCTGGTTCAGAAAGAGAAGAGCAAGACTCTTTGTCTAGGGCATTTGCGTATGCCGAAAGGATATGTGAATTAGACGCAAAGACGCTCCAAGAAGATGATATTAAAATCTTTAATGCCGAACAGCAAAAAAATCTTCATACGGCGATTCAACAGCATAAAGCAGCAAAAAGGGCGATGCATTTCTTTTTGCGGTGGATAGAGGCCTTTCTCAATTGGATTGGATTGGGGAATCGGAAGGAGCTGCAGTTTTATCAAGCACATTTTAGAATTGAAAAGGAGACGCTTCAGCAGTGCCGTTCTGTGGCTTATAGAGAAATAGAATTAGTTCCCCTGGAGCATGCAGTCCCCCTTCCCCCTAAAGAGGAGGCTCCCATTAGGGAAACGGTGAGCAATACAGATAAACTGGTTCTATTTTTTAAGAAATTAAAAGACTTTGATCTCTATTCTGGGCTGGAAGAGAACTTGCGCAAACATTTTTCCTCGGAATTTACCATAAGCCAAGAAAATGAGAACGAGCTCATCATTGATTTAGGAGAGGAAAAGAGGGTTCAAGTAAATCTCGATCGAACCATTAGCAAAGAGCAATTCCTCAAGTTGAATCGAGAGGTTCCGAGAGAAGACTCTCCTAAAATGGCCGATATTTCCGACGGGGTAGGCTTACCTCAGTGTAAAGATGTGCTCTTACACAAAACTCGGATTCCTCTTGAAGAAAACCCCCCAATATCAAAATTGAGCTATTTTAAAAGTATTGGTGCAATGAGCACGTCAAATCTTTTGAAAAAGCCTCTTCATTTATCTCGGCAAATCAAACTTAAATTAAATCCATCGTTGGATGGGATGGAGATCACCGGTATTGCAAAACAACCGATGCATTTGGCTTTACACGATCCGAGCTGCCACGCAATCAAATTGAGGAGCCGAATCTATTACAAATGGTTTGAGGATACTATGTCGATCCACGATGTTTGCGCTCTTGCGAAGATCATGAGCATGAAGCGAGAAAGTCTTTTGGAGCGTAGCGGGGTCGAACCGCTGGCCTCAACAATGCCATTGTTGCGCTCTACCAACTGAGCTAACGCCCCTGAATGGAAAGGGGAAATATTAAGCTGTTTTCCTATTTTGAAGCAAGGAGTAGAATGGGTGGGAAAATGGAGTAAAAAATGTTTTTTCAAAGCACTGAAGAGGCCCCACCCGATCCGATTTTTGGTCTTCTTGGCAAGTTTAGATCTGATATTCGCAAAGAAAAAGTCAATCTCATGGTGGGGATCTATAAAGATGAAGAACTCAAGGCGGAAGTGATCCCGTCCATCCGCATGGCGATGAGGGGCATTGCGAATGAGGGGCTCATGGCCGATTATCTGCCCATCGATGGATTTGCCGAATTGATAGAGCTTTTAGGCCCGTTGGCCTTTGGCGATAAGGCTTGGGGGAAGAGTGGCTCTCGGATTGTCGGCGCTCACACGGCCGGAGGGACGGGGGCTCTGCGCGTGGGAGCAGAATTTTTGGCGCAGGAAGTGGGCACTTCAGTTTATCTGCCGAATCATACGTGGCCCACTCACCGCTCCATTTTTATGCGCGTAGGGTATCAAGTGGAAAATTATCCCTACTATAGCAAAGAGAAAAGGGGGTTTGACTGTGAGGCTCTTCTCTCCCATTTAAGAAAACTTCCCGAAAAATCGATCGTCGTTCTCCACGCTTGCTGTCACAATCCGACAGGATCGGATCCTTCGCCCGAAGAATGGCGATCGATTTCCCAAGTGATTCAAGAGAAAAGACTATTTCCCTTTTTCGATTTTGCCTATCAAGGACTTGGAGAAGGTTTGGAAAAAGATGCCACACCGATCCAGATTTTTTTAGAGGAGGGGCATGAAATGTTGATCGCCTACTCTTGTTCGAAAAATTTTAGCATGTATTGCCATCGAGTGGGCGCCCTTTTTGCAGTGGGAGATGCCCCCGCTTTCAAAGTGAAAGTGGGCAGCCAGATGAGAAAAATCATCCGGGCGCTCTATTCAAATCCCCCAGCCTACGGCGCATGGCTCGTCACCGAGGTATTGAAGCGAGACGATCTGAAAAAAATTTGGAAGATCGATTTGGGAAACATGAGACATCGCATCCAGTCGACAAGAGAGCTCTTTATCGAAAAACTCAATGCGGGTGGGCAAAGTTTTAACTACTTAAAAGGGCATAAGGGGATGTTCTCTTTTATCGATATGCAAAAAGAAGCGGTCCATCGACTGATGGAACAGTACGCCATTTACATGACAGATAACGGGAGGGTAAACATTGCAGGCCTTTCAGCAAAAAATATCGATTATGTGGTAGAAAGTATACTTGCTGTATGCGGAAAAACCTAACCTATCCCATCCTTGGGCTGATTGTCTTTCTCCTCTGTTGGATCAATTTGCCACCCCTCGTTTCTGATCGATTGCGCGAATGGATCGCAGCCCCTTTTGGGAAACGGGCCTTTGACAATCGATCGGATGAAATTGCCCGCCTTCAGTTGGAAGGCAGCCAGCTGCGTACACAGATCGATCAGGTCTATGAGTGGCTCCTTTCCAATCAAAAAATTGTGGAAGAGTTCAAAGATGTGCCATTTCTTGAAAAAAGGGCGGCCCATTTGAAAGAGCGGCTTTTGGAGCAATTCATTTCGATTCCGGCGCAAGTGATTTATCGCAACCCGGCCCTTTGGAGCAGCAGTCTATGGGTCAATGTCGGCGAAAAAACCAATGCAGCGCTCGGGAAAAAAGCAATTGCGAAAAATAGTCCCGTCATCGCCGATGGCAATCTCGTCGGAGTGATCGAATTTGTCGGAAGAAACCATTCGCGCGTTCGACTGATTACCGACTCTGGCTTGTCTCCATCCGTTCGCGTTTGTAGGGGAAAAATGCAAAATCGCGAACTTGTCCATCAGATCGATTCTTTGAGCAAATGGATTGAAAAAAGAGACGATCTATTTGCAGATGGCGAAAAAGAGGCCCTCTTTTCCCATTTGGAGAAATTAAAAGCGAATTGTCAGGCGAATTGGGAAGATGGATACTTAGCTAAAGGAGAGTTAAAAGGGAGTAGCAGCCCCTTTTGGCGATCGAGAAGCCCGATGCTCAAAGGAATTGGATTTAACTACGACTACTTGGACTCTTTTTCCGAAAAATCCCCGAAGATTCCCATTTTAAAAGAGGGGGATCTTTTAGTTACAAGCGGCCTCGATGGGGTATTTCCCCCAGGTTTGCCAGTGGGAATCGTCGCTGAAGTCGATCCTCAACCCGTGGGGGCCTACTGCTATGAGATCGATGTCAAGCCGACAGCCAGTCGCCTCAATGACCTTCAAACCCTTTTCATCATCCCTCCCATGGAGGAATAGAAACCGGGCTAATAAACGCGTGCGTATATAGATGCATCTGTTTCTCTTTATGTCGGTTGACTATGTCTAGTTGGGAATAGAGATTTTTCTTTGTGTCGATGATCGTTCCACAAGCGTGCAGTCTTCCAAGTTTTTTCGTCGGGAAAAAGTAGAGCGGTTTTTGAAAATACAAAAAGTCATATCCGATGGATGATGCATCTCCCAAATAGAGATCGGCAATAGACAAAAGTGGGTAGACGGGGGGGAACTCCTCAATGAGGAAAATATTCGGTTTCAAAGTTTTTGACAAAAGGGGTTCTAAAGAGTGAGGATCGCGCTGTCTCAATAGGGGGTGCAGCTTCACAATCAAATTCCAATTTTTGGGAAGCTCCGAAAAGACTTTCGTCCCAAATTCGAAAAATGAGCTGGCGCCATCCAAATCGCGCCAAGTGGGCGCGTATAGCAAAGTGGGCATCGATCGATCCAATTTGGGGAGCAGGCCGTCGTAAAAAGAGCGGTATTTTTGATAAAATGCGAGTCTATAATTGCCAACAACTTTGTGTTTTGGGATCTCAATTTGCAACTCTTTCAACATTTGAAGCATGAGAGGGCCATAGACGAGAACGCCGTCTTGAAGACTATAAGGAGCCAAGAGTGGGGCCTGGTATCCTTTGTCCGATTGGCCGTGGGGACAAAAGATGAGCTGCATCTCCTTGTTGTATAGGGTCTGGAACAATAGTTTCAGGTGGGGTTGCCAATATTTGCATTCGAAAAGAGCATCAAACTGTTCGGCAATTTCTTTTAGGCGAAACTCTAAGTCGGGGATAAAACGGGTGCTGACTTGGGGGTAGTATCGCTTTGCGAGCTCCTCATTTTTCTCTTCAGTGACCAATAATGGGCATTTGAGCAGATCGGCCAGGGGGGCAATGTGGTCGAGCAGGTGAAAATCGGGCCCTGTGTTAAGGGCGGCACAGCGCATAGAGCTCCTCTTGCCATCTCGTCTTTGCGTCGAAGGTATACTGGTATAGTTTTTGCTGGGTCTTTGAAAACGGGTTGATCAGTTCAAATGCGAAAGAATTGGGGTCAATCGGCGTGCCGCATTGATGGAGCGGCAGGTGAGCGTTTGCGTTGAGAAAGTACATGGGGCGCTCGAATGCGAGAAAATCGTAGCCAATGGAGGACATATCTCCAATGAACCCCTCATATTTTGCTAAAAGGGGGTAAATAGGCGGCGCATCTGGTAAAAAATGGATATTTCGTCGGTTAGAGTATTTTCCCTTTAAAACTTCAATTTCTGGGCTAAATTTCTTCACCGTATTTGGGTGCAATTTAACCGAAAGGTCCGTCTGCTTTGGAAGCGATGCAGCCAATAAGGGAAATGCGCGCCAAAAAGAGTTGTGATTTTGAAAATCGTCCCAAGTAGGAGCGTAAAGGAACGAATTTTTTTGCAGATCGCCACTCAAACGGGAATATTTACAAAAATATTCCCATCGGAAATTGCCGACGCGGATAGTGCTTGGAAAAATCCCACCTGCATTCATAAGGTCAACCATTCTTTGCCCATAGACAAAAGCGACTTCTCCCAAATTCCCTTGAAAAAAGGGTTTGTCCGAATTGCCATGGGGCAGCCAAAGCACTTTCGTGGATTGATTTGGGAAAGCGGCTTGAAGCAGCGCTTCGCCGTCACACGCAATTGTGTATTTAGGGATTTTGAGATCCCAAATGGGGATATATTGGACTTCGAGATCCGGGTAGAAGAGGTGCGCTTTTTCAAAAATTTCAGGCTCACAAACGATGAGGGGACATCGAGCAAGCGAGCAAAACGGCGCTAAATGATCCAAGTAATGTAAAGAATCATCAAAAATCAACCCGGCGCAATCCATCGTTAACAGTATAATCGAATTGAGCACTTATGTCATAATATTGTCATGCGAGAGTTGAACGAATGGTTTCAAGAGAATCGGAGAGATTTTCCTTGGCGCTCCGATCCAACCCCCTACAAAGTATGGATCTCTGAGGTGATGCTTCAGCAGACCCGGGCCTCTGTTGTGGTCTCCTATTTTGAGAGATGGATGCTCCTTTTCCCAAACGTCGAGATACTAGCGAAAAGCTCCATTGAAGATGTGATCAAAGCTTGGGAGGGGCTCGGATACTACAGTCGGGCTCGCAATCTCCATAGAGGAGCGCAGCAAATTATGGAGCAGTTTTTTGGGCAAATCCCCTCTAAGAAAGAGGAGTTGATGATGATTTACGGCCTAGGGCCTTATACGGTCTCAGCCATTTTGAGTTTTGGCTTTAAAAAACGGGCTGCAGCTGTGGATGGGAATGTGACCCGTGTTTTGGCGAGATTTTTTGCTATCGAAGAAAATATCTGCAAACAGTCGGTCAAAGATAAGATTGCACAAGGGGCCGAGGCGCTTTTAGATCCCGATGAGCCTTGGGTGACTGCTGAGGCCCTGATCGAACTCGGCGCTACAATCTGCACCCCAAAACCCCGCTGCGAAATATGTCCCCTCCGAGAAAACTGTCTCGGAATCGAAAGAGCTCTTTTGTTGCCGATCAAAAATGAAGAGAGAAAAATCACCCCTCTTCTCAGAGCAGTAATTTGGCTGGAAGTCGAGGGAAAAGTGCTCGTCAAAAAAGAGGAAAAGGGGAAGGTGATGGCAGATCTTTATCAATTTCCCTATTTCGAAATGGAACATATCTGGAGTTTGAAGAAAATTGAAGAGCAACTGGCCCTCTCATTTGGACTTGAGGTCGAAATGGTGGAAAAACTCCCCCCCCTTGTCCAAACATTCACGAGATTCAAGGCAAAACTTTTTCCATTTCGGTTTCGCTCCTCTAGTTTTAGAAGAATTGAAGGATACCAATGGATAGAAAAAAAAGAACTCCCTAAACTCCCCTTCTCATCAGGCCACCGGAAGATTTTGTCACTATGAATATTTTACATCTAGAAGCCTCTTCTGGCTGGGGAGGGCAAGAGATCCGCATCTTACAAGAAGCGCAAGGGATGCGCGCGCGGGGGCATAACGTCGTTTGGGCCGTCTCAAAAGGGGGGGCGCTCATTGAAAAGGGAAGAGCGCTAGGGTTTTTTATCTATGAACTAGACTTTCGGAGGTGCGCCTGGCCCATCACCCTTTTTAGACTCCTTTCCATCATCCGAAGACATAAGATTGAGATCATTAACACCCACTCTTCATTGGATAGTTGGATTGGAGGAATTGCAGGCCGCATCGCTCGAAAAAAGGTCCTTCGCACCCGCCACTTATCTACCCCCATTAAGGCGGGATTCAATAGCCGGTTTCTTTATGGAACTCTTGCCGATTTTGTCGTCACCACTTGCGCTTCAATTTTGCCGATGATTATAGAGCAGTCGAAAAAACCGGCAAATCGATGCCGCTCAATTCCCACAGGGGTCGATCCAGAGAAAGTGAGGGTTTTTCCCGATGAAGTGAGTGCATTTCGGCAAAAAATGGGCCTTTTACCCGATGATTTTGTCGTCGGGACCGCCTGTTTCATGCGCTCTTGGAAAGGGATCGATGATCTTTTAAAAGCGGCAGACCTTTTAAGGAATGTCCCTCAATTGAAATGGGTGATCGTCGGTGGAGGTCATATGGAGAGACATCTCCGATTTGCAAAAGAGCTCAAACTTGAAAATGTGATTTTTACAGGCCACCTCGATCGCCCTTTTCCCGCGATGGCAACATTCGATCTATTTGCCCTTCTCAGCACTGCGAATGAGGGGGTATCCCAGGCAATTTTACAAGCAGCCCTTCTCGAAAAACCGCTTCTTTCCACACGCATTGGCGGACTCGGCGAAGTGTGCATCGACCAAGTGACCGGGTTTAATGTTTCTCCCCTATCGCCAAATGAAGTGGCGGCGGCTGTTCTCAAATTAAAAGAAAACCCCCAGCTGAGAGTCCGCTTTGCAAAACAGGCAAAAGAACTTGTGCTGCATCAGTTTACCTTCAACCAGACTCTAGATCAGATGGAAGAGGTCTATGCACTTCTGCAAATGTAAAGCCGCTTTACATTTGCCACCCGGGGCCCCCGAAAACGCATCGTTTTTGGGGTTTTGTATTGCGGCTTTACATTTGATGGCCAAGTCGATAAAATGAGCTCTTCAAACGGAAGGATTTTATGGATTTTGCGCAGCTTCAGCACTGGTTTTTAAGCATCTCAGATAGACAAAAACAGATCGCCTTGAGTATCGCATCCGTACTGGCTGGCGCTGCGATTCTTATCGCCTATTTTCAAGTAGGCCCGAGCGCCCTCAAGTATGCAGAGGCTTCTTCAACCTTTTCTAAATGGGCTGCTTCTCCTGCCGATGAGACCTTGTACAAAGATCTCAAAGAGGCCATGCACAATATCCCAGCGTTGAAGAAAAAATATGAGGCGGCCATTGCTCAAAAGTTGATCTATGCCAATAAGCTCGATGAGGGCCTTGTAATGGCCAATCAATCGATTCGCCGGGTGAAAAATGAGACCCCTTTGCACGCCTCTTTTGCGATGACGAGTCTACTCATCGAACAGGGAAATTTCCAGGAGGCTTTAGAAAAGGCTGTCGCTTTGAAAGAGCAGATGGGAACCTCTTTTCTCAATCCGAAAAAGGGGGGATCGCTTCTCTATCTCCACAACCTTCTCCGGATCGCCTGTCTGCAACAAGAATTGAATAACCGCCCCGGTGAAAAAGCAGCATGGGAAGAGCTCGAAGAGCAGCTCCAAACAAAAAATAGATCCGTGCAAATCCTCTTGGGAAGCTTTACTGAGGCCTCAATCGACCTCACTCAGTACATCGCGGAACGGAAAAAAAACCTATCGCTTTAGTCGTGCTCTTCGCCGCTGACCCCTTTATGCCCTTTGCCTGAGCGGCTTGTCCCACCTGACATTTGCGCTTGACGGGTATAAAAATGGTAGGAAGTCCCTGCAATCAGACCCCACGCCCCAAACAGGATAAAAGGAACGAATAACCCAATCGCCACCTTGGCAAGACCTAAAACCATCCGGGTCATCTTTTCTTGCTTATATGAAAAGCTATAAAACTGCTTCAATGCCTTTTCGATAGGCGTCGATGCAAAAATCCCCGCAATCACCCCGATCGCTAAGAAAAAAATCGATAACTTCGGTCCAGTGAAAAAGTCGTACATGCTCGACACTGCACCCACAACAATTGCAAGCGCTGAAAGCACTTCCATCATGTACTTGCGGGCAAAATTCTCTACCTCATTCACCGAAACGCCCTCTTTAAATTTATCCATCAGCTTTTTGGCCATGATCCCCCCTCATCTCTATCGACAGTCCCCCTGTAGACAGATCGCCTCTGAGGTCTATTTAATACTGTATTGTAATTATTTGCAATCACCCTGTTTTTGATCCGCATGGTAATTGATTGATTTTTAAGGCGAATCGTTTCATACTTTCGTAATATGTCTCAAAAATCGACGTTGCGCCAAAATTCTCTCCTTTTTCGCCCGGAAAAGATTGGCTGGATTGGAGCTAGTCTTTTGATATTGAGCTGTTTTTGCGCGCTCCCATTTCTCTTATCGATGCAATGTGGCGCATTTTTGTCAGAAACGGTTCACCCTCGCAAAGAGCGTTTAACTCTTCCAAAGTCCTATGCATTTTCCCTCCTATCGAATGAGGGATCCTTTGGACTTTCCATTCCTGAGCTTCAAGGGAAGATGACTTTTTCCTTCGATCCGCCAAGACCTTTGGGCGCCGTTCACAATCAGCGGCTTCTCGTCAGACTTAAAGAGACTTTCGAGAGCAAGCGGGTCGTATTGCCCTGTAGGTTAGATCTAGAATTTCAGGCGGCTCAACTTAAGTTCGCCCCAGCCCCTTCCCTTTTTTGGGTTGATCTGACAGAGTCTTCAAGCAATCAGATCGAAGCGAAGGTGTGGATCACCTCCCCTGATGGAGCCAAGATTGACGCGGGTAGATTCACAGTAACTGGGCAAGATTGTCCGATCCAAGATGCAGGGGAATTTTCAGAAGGGTCTCCTTTTCGCCTTCTCGCCGATGCAAAATGGTGGGGGCGCGATCTTTTTCGGGAAAATGCAGCCGTGGGAGAGAGGATCGAAATCGGCCCCGAACTTCTAGAAATGAAAGAATCGGATTGGCTCATTTGGAATGAGGGCAAGTGGCAAAAAGGGGCTGAGCTCCCCCTTGGAGAAGTTCCCATTGCAAAAATCCAGTCTCTCATGCCAAAAATGCTTGTCTTAGAAGGGTGGGATGCAGCCGGTCACACTCGGATCGGGTTGGCCCTGAGTCAAGGCCCCCCGTTCAAAACGAAAGGGGAAGAGCTCTTCACCTCAATCCGGGTTCGGTCCGAAAAACAGATCAGTTGCATGTTAGAAAAGCAGTGCATGGTCTTAAAAATAGGCGATTGGATCCTAAAAGCGGGAGGGCGATGGAAGGTTTTACGAAAAAAAGATGAGAAAGACGCTTTTTTAAATGGGAAACTGTTCGGGGAATTGTTTATCCTGGATCAGATCGGTCAAAAACAAGGGCAGAAGATGATCCAAGGGCGGCTTTTTAATCCCGGGAGAACGCAAGTGGTCTCCATCGATATGCCTGTGCAAGCGAGGCTCAAAGCAGGACAAAAATGGGGGGGCAAGCCATGAGATGGCCCGTTTTTTGCCTCCTTGCCCAGCTGCTTTTTGCTGAAGGTTCTTTTACTCCCGATGTTGAAGGAGCCCAAGCGTTTAACGATTCTTTGAGCAAACTCAAAATGGAACTGCACGATTCTTGCAATGAAGTCCGCTCATTGGCAGAAAAAGGGGCGCAAGAATCTGAATTTCAAGAGCTCCTTGTCAGCGTCTCTGCAAAGCGAGAAAAAATCAAAAAATTGGAAGAGTCGTGGCGAGTATCCTCAGTGCGCGAAGCATCTCAAGGAGATGAGCCGTATGCGATGTGGGATGTGGGGGAGACGACTCTATCGCAGCTGATCATGGAATATGGGGCGAGCGATTTTCTCTATGTCATCCCACAAGAATTGAGCGGTATGAAGATCAGCCTCTTCTCGGGCATTCCCCTTCCCCACGAGTCTTGGAGCGAGATGATCGAGATGATTTTGGCTCAAAATGGCGTGGGTGTGAAACGGCTCAACCCATTTGTAAAGCAGCTTTACATTTTGAAGCTAGACCCCTCAGCGATCGAGGCAATTGTCGCAAAGGAATCTGATTTACAGCTATTTGCAAATCATTCGCGCCTTTTTTATGTATTTTCTCCGCCCGCAGAGCAGTTGAAATCGGTCCAAGCGTTTTTCGAGCGGTTTTCCGACCCGAAGCAATCGTTGATTCAGGCGATCGGCTCGAAGGTGGCGATCGTATCGTCGAAAGAGACAATTGAGAGGCTGATTGGGCTCTATCATGCGATTTGGGAGCAAGGGCAGGGCAAGGTCGTTCGCGTCGTCAGTTTATTAAAAATGATTCCTCAAGAGGCGGAAAAAATATTGAAGGCGATATTTTCCGATACGGGTGCGAGGAACCGGCCCACCTATTATCCGACGGGGGCCGACGAACTTGCGACGATGGCGCTTCCGAGTGGGCTTGTATTGATTGGGGAAAATAGCACAGTCGAAAGGGCGCAAAAAATCTTGTCCGATATGGAAGCACAGCTCGAAGATCCTGGAGAAAAGGTGATCTTTTGGTATACGTGTAAGCATTCAAACCCCGAGGATGTGGCGGCAGTTCTTGCGCAAGTGTACGACTCTCTTGTCGGATCGGGATTTGAGAGAAGGGCCGATTTGACGGCGCCCCCATCTCCTCCCGCCCAGGCTCCATTTTCCCCTTCAAATCCTCCCAATGTGCCGGGGCAGATGCCTCCAGCGCCGCTGCCGACTGCTGAAAATCCGTGTCCTTTGCCCTACTTATGTCCCGGTCCAGGGTATAACCCTGTCATGCCAGCGACGGCGCCATTTATGCAGCCGGGGGTTTTTGACAAAGAGCAACAGATTGCCTTTGGCAATTTTATTGTCGATACGAAGACCACTTCGATCTTAATGGTGGTGAGAAGAGAAGAGCTTCCCAAAATCAAAACTCTTTTGAAGAAACTCGATGTTCCGAAGCGGATGGTGCAGCTCGACGTGATGCTGATTGAAAAAAAATTCCGCGATAGTCGAGAGCTCGGATTTAGCTTGCTGCAGTTCGGGACAAACTCAAGCGGGACAAAAGAGACTGCTGTCACCTATTCGACGACCGAAAGAGGAACTTTTTCAAATGGTCTTTTCAGCTTTATCTTTAGTAGGCCGAGTGGCAAATTTCCGGCAGCTGACATGAAATTCAATTTCCTCCTCGCCCAAGAAGATGTGCGGATCAAAGCGAACCCTTCTGTTTTGGCGATCAATCAAACGCCAGCCCAAATTTCTATTGTGGAGGAAATTTCGATCAACAACGGCGCCTTCCCCTTCAACTCGCCGACTGGCACTGTGATTCAAGACTCCTACACGAGGGCGCAGTACGGGATTACGATCAATTTGACCCCGACAATCCATCTGCCCGATGAAGAGGGGGGCTTGAGCTTCATCTCCTTGGATACAGACCTCGAATTCGATTCGACAAAAATCATTTCGGCGGACAGCCGTCCTCCTGTAACCCGGCGCAATATTAAAAACCAGGTGCGCGTGGCTGATGGAGAGACGATCATATTGGGGGGATTAAGACAGCAAATCGAGGAAGACTCGAGGGAAAAAATCCCTTTTCTCGGCGATCTTCCCGGCATTGGAAAGCTTTTTGGGACATCGAGGGCAAGGGATATCAGCACCGAGATGTTTATCTTCATCACGCCGCGGATCATCAAAGATCCGGTGGAGGATCTGCGCTGCATTCGGCAAGAGGAATATGCGATGAGAGCAGGCGATATTCCCGAATTCTTAAAATGTCTCGATGAGGCAAAAGCAAAAGAGCGAAAGAGACTATTCGGGCAAAGTTTAAAGACCCTCTTTGACATGTATTGATCATTTATGGATGAAAATAGAGAACTTGCAGAAAAATTTGGGATGGAGCTCGCAAGTGGGATCGACCATTTTCCCTTTGTGCAAGATCGCATTTCGCTCATTCCCTATGCCTTTGCAAAACAGAAGAAATTACTCCCTTTAGACCAAGACGAGAGTGCGGTGACGGTTGCCATCGCCGATCCGATCGACATCGATGCGATTGAAGAGCTGCGCCTTTTCTTAAAAAAAGAGATCCGCCCGATCTACTGTCCTTTCCCACAGATCGAACTTGCCATTGAGAAATGCTACCACCAAAAAGAGGGGGAGACCGAAGCGCTGTTTTCCAATCTAAAAACGGATGTGAGAGTCGAGGAAAAAGAGACGACGGAAGGGTATGATCTTTTAGAGAAAGGGGAGGATCACCCGGTCATCCGGATGGTCAATGCCATTTTGCTCGAGGCGATTCAGCAAGGGGCATCGGATGTCCACTTTGAACCGATTGAGGAGGGGCTCTCTATCCGATATCGGATCGATGGTCTTTTGCAAAAAAGGCACTCTCCCCCGAGAGAATATCAGGTCCAGATCCTCACTCGGATTAAAGTGATGGCCAAAATGGATATCGCCGAGCACCGTTTGCCACAAGATGGGCGAATCAAGTTGCGCCACGGGGGAAGAGAGATCGACTTTCGGGTCAGCACATTGCCGATCATTCAGGGGGAAAGGATCGTGATGAGGATTTTGGATAAAGGAAATGTCCTTCTCGGGATCGATCGGATTGGGATGAGTGATAAAGTGCTAAAAAGTTTTCGAAGACTCATCCAAATGCCTGAGGGGATCCTTCTCGTAACGGGTCCGACGGGAAGTGGCAAAACGACGACGCTTTATAGCGCCATCGGCGAGATCAACGACAGCGAGACCAACATCATCACAGTGGAAGATCCGATCGAGTATAAGCTGGCTGGGATTTCACAGATGAATGTGAACGCGAAGATCGAGCTCGATTTTGCAAGGGGCTTACGCCACATTTTGCGCCAAGATCCCGACGTCATCATGATTGGAGAGATTCGCGATCGGGAAACAGCCGAAATTGCAATCCAGGCCTCTTTGACAGGCCATTTGGTATTTAGCACGCTCCACACGAATGATGCCCCGTCGGCGTTGACTCGCCTTGCCGATATGGGGATCGAACCCTATCTTCTCGCCTCTTCGATTCTGGGGATATTGGCGCAGCGGCTTGTGAGACAAATTTGCCCTCATTGCAAAGAAGAATATACGCCCAGTGATCAGGAATTAGAAGAGCTACGACTTCAGTTTGACGGCTCTTTTTACAGAGGGGCGGGATGTCCCCACTGTTTTCAGACGGGATATAAAGGGCGCCACGCGATCTATGAGCTAATGCCGATGGGGAACAAATTGAAAGCGCAAGTGTTGAAGAGTCAAGACGGGGGAGAGCTCAGGAGGGTCGCTTTGGGAGATGGGATGAGATCGCTTTTCGATCAGGGGGTGGAGCTGGTGATCCAAGGAGTCACGACGAGCAAGGAGCTTTTGAGGGTGACTAAGATCGATCAAGGAGATCTGTAATGCCGCTCTATGAATACAGGGCTATTTCCGATGTGGGAAAGAAAATCAAAGCGACGATCGATGCCGATAGTTTGCAAGAGGCAAAACTCAAGTTGATCCGGATGCAAATCGCAGTGATTGAACTTGAGCAGCTGAGCGAAAAGAGGTTGCGCGAATCGCTCTCGAAAGCGGATCTGCTCAATTTAACACGAGAAATTGGCAGGCTACTCCATGCGGGACTCCCCCTTTTTGAGGCCCTTTCGGCTTTGGAGGAAAAATATCGGGGGCAAAAATCGAATAAACTCCTGCTCGATCTTTGCGATTCGATCCGTGGGGGGCGCGCCTTTTCTCAAAGTCTTTCTCGCCATCCCCACACATTTGATCTTCTCTATGTTTCGATGATTGCAAATAGCGAAAAGACAGGCCATCTTCAGGAGGCGCTGAGTGAATTGGGCGATCTTTTGCATCGGCAAATTCAGGTGCAAAAACAAATTGTATCGGCATTTTTATATCCGGCGCTGCTCGGAAGTTTTTGCATCGTCATCCTCGGGATGCTCCTTTTTTATGTGATCCCATCGCTGAGGGAGCTGTTTGAAGGAAGGGACTTGCATCCATTCACGAAGATCGTTTTTGCCGCGAGCCAATTTGCCTGTCATTCGAAGGGGATTTTGGCGCTCCTTTGCTCTGGAGTTTTAACAGCGGGAGCGCTGATTTTTGTCTTTCCGAAATGGAAAGAAAAAATGCTCGGGTGGAGTTTGCGCTGTTTCTTTTTGAAAAGTTTTTTTGCGAGGGTGGCTTTTGTCCGGTTTTTCCGGGCGGCTGCGACCCTTTTAGAGGGAGGGCTTCCGCTGCTTCAGGCGCTTGAACAGGCAAAAAGTGTGATGAGACACCCCGATTTAGAAGAGGTGATCGACAAGGCTTTAGGAAAAATTGCCGAAGGGGCCCCGATTCATAAAACCTTCGAAGATGAGCCGTTGATCCCTCCACTCATTCCCCGGATGATCAGCATTGCGGAAGAGGGGGGAAGACTCCCGTTTATGATGCAGCAGATCGCCCAAATCTATGAAGAAGAATTAGAAAAAACAATGTCCCGATTTGCAGCGCTTGCGCAACCGGTGTTGCTCCTCATTCTCGGCACGATCATCGGTTTTGTTCTCCTTTCCGTGCTGTTGCCAATGACAGATGTGAGCTCGTTTGCAGATGGATAAAATGGAGAAAAAAATGAAAAAAAAGGCGATTACCTTAATCGAGATCCTCATTGTACTATTTTTGATCAGTCTCATCGGAGGTGTCATCGGGTACAATGTGAAGGGATCGATGAAGAAAGGGAGGGAATTTAAAACCAACCAGGCCAAAAGTAGACTGGAAGATATCCTTGAGCTCTCCTTACAAGAGGGAATGGATCCAGAGGCTTTTTTAAAAGATAAGTCCAAAGTTTTAAAAGAGTACGGGATGGCCAAAGACCCAGATAATTTACTCAAAGATGGGTATGGGCGCCCCTTTGAGATCACCTACGATTCAAAAAAGCAGACGTTTACGGTGAAATGAGAAAAAAAACAATCACTTTGCTTGAAGTGATGATTGCCATTTGCATCATTGTCATTGCAAGCGGGGTGATCCATTACAAAATCAAAGAGAGCATTGAGCGGAAAAAATTCCAGACGGAAGTAAGCCGACTTCAAGATCGGATAAGGACCACGCAAAAGTTGGCGCAATCCACGCAAATGGACTGGGAAGGGAACTTAAAAAAAGAGAAAAAAGGGTGGGTCTTTTCGGTCCAATGTGAACAAGAGAAAAATAAAAAGCTCCCTTCCCTATCTTTAGGCGAGATGGAGATCGCTTTGGATGGGAAAAAAATTGCAAAAGGGGTGAAAATCGACTTTTTTGCCAGCGGGAAAGTGGCTCCCAAAGGGAGCTTTTCTTTTGTGAAAGGAGATCTGCAAAAAAGGTGGACTACATCAGAGCTCTTTCAAACGGAATCGGGCAAAACCGATGGCCCTTCTCACCCTCTATAGGGACACCTTACCAAATGATCGTTTACCATCCCCACCGCTTGCATGAATGCATAGATAATCGTCGTCCCGATAAAAGACATCCCCCATTTTTTCAAATCCTTTGAAAGGGCGTCGCTGATCGGAGTGCGCGGTGGAATTTCTGCCATGGAACTCCACTCATTGACAATGGGTCGGTGGTTCACGAATCCCCAAAGATAGGTATCAAATGAGCCAAATTTTTCCCCGATTTTTAAAACCGTTTGCGCATTTCGCCTTACGCTAAAAATTTTGAGCCGATTGCGGATGATTCCAGGGTCTTTGAGGATCGTTTCGAGCGCATCATCGCTCATTGCTGCCACGAGAGAGGGCTCAAAATCGTGAAATAGGCGGCGGTAATTTTCTCGCTTTTTCAACACCGTTTCCCAACTCAGCCCCGCTTGCGCCCCTTCCAGAGAAATCATCTCAAAAAGGCGCCGATCATCATGAACGGGAACTCCCCATTCAAAATCGTGGTACTCGGCGTAGAGGGGTTTACCCTCCCCAAAACAGCGCTTTCCCCCCTTTTCCATAAGCCCTCTTGAAAGAATAAGTTTTTTTTATTAATCTTAGATCTTAGCAACATTGAAAGGAACCCTTTATGAAGAGATGTCTCATTGTAACCCTTTTGATTTTCTCTGGGTTAAGTCCCACTTTTGCCAATCAACCGTCTCCCCCCATGGCACTAAAGCCGAGGCAGCCCAATTGGAGAATCGAAGTCGTGAAAAAAGATATCAACGGCTTGCCCGAGCAGCTCCTTTTTTATGAGCCAAAGGCCGAAGGCGAAACACCCGTTCAGCAGATCACTTTCTACGAGAACCAAAAAATCCACTATCAAGAAGAAATAACTGTTGTCTCTGAGGAAAGCGAAGGGGCCATTCAATGGAATTCTACCATAGTTCCCCACGGCACGAGGCTACAATACTACCCAGAAGGTCCCCTCTTTCAACTGACCCATTACAAATGGGGGATCCTCGAGGGAGAGTGTAAAACTTTTTTTAAAAGTGGGCAGTTGCAAAGTGAACTGACCTATAAAGAGGGCCTTTTTGAAGGGCCTGCCCAATCTTTTTATGAAGATGGAACGTTGAGAGAAGAGGTCGTGTACCAAAAGGGGAAAATCGAAGGAGATGTAATCCAATATCATCCTAACGGAAATAAGGCCGCTATCATCCCCCACGTCGGTGGTCAAGCGTCTGGGACGGCGCTGAGTTGGTTCCCTTCAGGCATTTTATATACACAGCGCCTCTTTAGCAATGGGGCATTGCAAGGAGATGGAAAAAATCCGGCTCACATTGTCTATGATGAGGCGCGCAATGTGGTGGAGGTGCTCGATTTTAAAGAGGGCAAACCTACCGGTCTCCACGTTCGCTATCATTCAAATGGGAATGAAAGCTACAGACTCAATTACAAAAATGGGCTCAAAGAGGGAAAAGAGCAGTTTTTTGCTGAAGATGGTTCTCTTCTCGGCGAAGGATTCTTTAAAAATGGGGTCCCCACAGGAAAACACTCGCGCAATCATCCGAATGGAACGCTCGCATACGAGGCGAAATTTGATTCCAAAGGCAATACAGAAGAGCCCGTTTGCGAATATGGCGAAGATGGGACCAAAATACGCTCCTTTTTCTCTTGTGATGGCCAACTGAATGGCCCCTACTTTGAATGGTATGCGGATGGAACTCCCAAGTGTGAATACAATTACGATTTGGGAAAATTAAAAGGGCCTCAGAAGAGCTATTATGAGTCTGGGCAGCTAAGGGTGTCGGCCAATTATGGCGAAGAGCAAAAATACGATGGCCTCTATGAAGAGTGGCACGAAAATGGCATTCTCGCTCGAAAATACAACTTCTCCGAAGGTCTTAAAGAGGGACAAATAGGCGAATGGTTTGAAAATGGAAATACAAAACTCGACGCCTATTTCCAAAATGATCTTCCAGAGGGAGTGCAAAGCGAGTGGTACGAAAATGGACAGCTAAAGGCCAGGTCCGAATATGTATCCAAGATGAAACAGGGCTGGCAACGCGATTGGGACGAAAAAGGGGAGCTCCTTTTTGAGGCGTTTTATGAAGATGGTCTCATGCATGGCACTGTTTTGAGCTGGTGGGATAAGGATCAGATCAAGTCCCGATCCCAGTTCAGTCATGGGAAAAAAGAGGGGCTTCATAAGACCTTTTATAAAGATGGTAGACCCGAGAGAGTTTCCACTTTCAAAAACGATCTCCTCGATGGAGAGACGATTGGATGGTATGCCGACGGATCGGTTCAAATCGTCCAAACATTTAAAGAGGGTAGACCCGCTGGCGAACACAAAATCTACCATCCAAAAGAGTCTCCCAGTCAAAAAGATGAAGAGCGGCTGGCGCGCCTCATTTGCTTTGACGATGAGGGAAATCAGCACGGCGAAGAGAGATCTTATTATGCACATGGCAAGCCCCAAGCCATCATCCCTTTTCAACATGGACTCATCGACGGGACGAGAAAAATTTTCAACGAACAGGGAATTTTAGTTCAAGAAGCCACCCTTTCTCTTGGAAAGCTCGAGGGAGAGTACTTCGAAAGAATGGCCGATGGCGGGGAACTGGTTGCCCATTACCATAACAACCTTAAAGATGGCCTCCAGACGATTTACTACCCCAAAGTTCAAAACGAATTGCGAATGAAGGCAATTGAGACCCCCTTCGCCAATAATGAGATCGATGGGCTCGTCCAGGAGTACTCAAAGTTAGGAAAAAAAATGGGACAAACTCCCCACGTAAAGGGGAAAAAAGAGGGGGTTGCAACCATTTTTGCTGCCGATGGGACTGTTTCTCTTACAATTGAATTCCACGACGATCAAAAAAATGGGTTGACGACCCACTACTACCCCTCAGGCAAAGTTTTCAGAACGAGCTATTTTGCAAACGATCTGAAAGCAGGAGAAGAGGTCACCTATCATCCAAATGGAGCGGTCGCATCCATTTTCCCTTATGAAAACGGGAAGATCAGTGGACTTGCCCAAAGCTGGAATGAGGAAGGGTACCTCACCTTTGAGGCGGAGTATGTGGGTGATCTTCGCCACGGCAGATTCAATAAATACTACGAAGATGGAAGCCTCCAGCTCGAAGAGACCTTTGCCTACGATAAACTCGAAGGGGAAAAGCGCAAATACGAGCGCGATGGGTCGATGTCCGTTTCTCTTTATGAAGATGGGGAGCGGGTTCGGACGATCCGATAGGACTAGGGATTTTTTTCTCATTTAAGAGACTCAAACTGAATTCGATTGGTTTGGGTCTCCACATTCCTCTTTTTTTTTTCTAGAAAAAGAGTAGATTGGGAGGTGCGACTCAAAGTCGTAAATCAACACGGAGAAAATCAATGAATATGAAGCAACAACCGGTAAAACCACAGCCGGTAACGAATAAAGCCCCTGAAAAAAAACCTCAGGTAGTACCACCATCTCCTCAAAAACCAGCCGTTAAGAAGTAGGCAGATCGGTTTATTTTATTCTTGGGCAGGGCTCTCCCTGCCCGAGTCTTTTTTACTTTTGCTCGCAAGAACCAGATTTTTGACCAGTGCATTTATGCGGACAGCAGCTTCCGTCACATCCTGTCGGTTGGCTTTTTTTCATATGCGACTGCGATTGCATCCCGTCTTGAGCACAGGCGCTGAGCAACAGTAATGGCAACAATAACAATATAAATTTCATAAGGATTCCCCTCTATTCGGTATATTTGTGACCCTATTAAAGATGATCCAGCAAGTCAAGAATTTTTCTATGATCAAACAAGTTCTTGACCGTTTTTTTAAGATTGAGTAAACTCTCCACTTACTTTTCTTTAGGAGGAGAGATGCCAGGTGGAATTGTGTTTCCGTTGTTCAATCTCGCTACAGGCGTTAGCGATGCTCTTCAATTCTACGATGCTTGCCAAGATCAAGCTCTCGACCGAGAGATAGCTCCTGCTTTTGGTACAGCGTGTCGAGTCCATCGGGCTATCTTAGTCGGATTTAGTATCGCAGAAGCCGCAATGTTGGCATCTGGCTGCAGCAGTGATTCACTATGGACTTTAAAAAAAACTGAAATGATCCCTCGATTTCTAAAAGCAATGATCGTAGATCCAATTTCAGTCGGCATAAAAGGAGATGGCACTCCTCAAAGCTTTGTCCGGTTTATCGAAAGAGGAATGTTTGCTCCCTTCATGGATTTTATGAGAACGGCCGTAGTCACATCTGGTTACTATGAAAAGCACTTTTTGGAGATGACTCCCGAAGAACGAGAAAAGGAAACTCGCTCAGATTATTCCGACCCACATAAATGGGGTGCTGTAAAACCAATTGATGTAGAGGAATGCAAAAAAAACTTAGCTGCAGCTACCGATGTTGCCAATGCCACTGCATTTCTTCGAATTGGGGCGGAAACAGAAGTGGTAAGCAAAACCTTTGGAGTGATTATCCACCCCTTCTATACCCAATTGATCTCCTATTTAATGAATGGCTTGGCTGAAGGCAATTTAGACCAAGTTCCACCTCTTCCAAATCCTCAGCCAGCAGCTCCATTACAGGTTCAGCAGCCTATTCCGGAGCTCAACAATATCCAAGCTGCCGATCAGCCCGATCAGCTTGCTATCTACTCTGGAGAACTTTGGCAGCGATTAGCTGAATTAGATCTCACAGTATTGCCAATGATTCCAAATTCCTTACATGAAGACAGTATTCTTCGACGATATGAATGCTCAATTTATCATCAGCCCGCTCGCTATCCTCTTGAGGATCCCGTTGCCAGGGGCACTTATTACGACAGACCTGCAATTTATCGATGGATCGATGAAAACGGCACTTCTCCAGTTACACGATTGCCGTTGACTAGAGAAAATCTGATCCAATTGCCTGATGCGGTATATATCACAATCGAACATCGACTGAGCTACCATAAGGACCGTATAAACCAACTTCTGGAACAAGTGATCGATGAGGAGGATGATCTCAATCTTGTTGCAGGCCCGCAAGAACAACCTGCAAAGGACCAGCAGGAGCAAAATGATTAGCACTGGGCTTTTTGTTCTCTATAAAGTCACTCAGGGAGTTTCGCTTTTTACTGCTGCACATAGGACTTATCAAGTCGCTCAGAGCGATATGCCTACGTCTCAAAAAGCACACCGGGTGGCAACAGAGGTGATTTTTGGTGTGGCACAAGGATTTTCAGTAGGAATTAGTTTAGCAGACGCTGTATCCACTGCAAAGGTGGTCGTAGATTCTGCAGCCGCTGGAGCTGCTGTTCTAAAAAATGTGAGCGAAGTGTCTTGCAAACCTTTTGAGTGGGGCAATCTTCTTGAGGTGGGGGCGTGCGTTCTTTTTAGAACCGGGATGACAGTGACAGGCATTATTGTGTTAGAACCCGAAGTATTGGGAAATCATGCTGAACTCGTCGAGTGGATTGCTGATCTGACCAATTCATCTAGTCTAATGGTCAATCCAGCATCGCGCGATAAGTTGATCTACGGCGGCACTAAATTATGCGATGCTGTGAAATATTTAACTGGCTACATAAAGGAAAATAGGGAACCTTCAGCAACTCAAAGAATTGTAGTCAGAATGAATAAAAGTAAGATACCTGAGTTGATGATCGATCCTCACTATGCAAGTCTAATGAAAACAGTCATTGAATCTAACTCGATCGCTGATTTTGCAAAAATTCCTGACCTGTTTAAGTACGACAAAGTATTGAAGTCATACATCTGTTCATTGTCTCGCAAACCGATTCGACATGTTTTAATGGTCGCTGGGACAGAAAAGAAGCCGGTATACTACGAGAAAGCTGCCTTTGAAAAGTACTGCCAGGAATTTCCTAACAAGCTTCCCCCCAAATGGCCGGTTGGAGTTCAATTTATCAAAGAAAACATTTCCCTCTATGCAGAAGGGCAGCGGATCATCGATCAAAGACTCGATGTTTTGAGAGTGCAATTTATCGAAATTTCGATCACAACGCCGCAAACTGAGCTTCTTTTGCTCGCTAAAGAAAAAATGGTCGAAGATAGCTCAGCGCTGTCCGATTTTTTCATTCAGACGGCTGGCAATCCATATGTCGTTGTTTCCGCATTGAAAGCCAAACATGTGTTTCAAGCAAATACTTCTTCTAAAAATTCTTACTGGATCTCTTTACAAGTTCCCGGACGAACAAAAGAGATCCAGACAAGCGATCTCATGGCCCCCGCATTTGCTCTTTTGGGATCTTCAATGGCTGAAGATAAGCGTGCCTTGCGAGCAGTGTTAGACAGCCACCAGAAGCTAAATCTTTGGGTTTCTAATGACTTTAGATGCATCGATGTATCATTGGAGAAGACATGATTTCACGACCAAAAAATTATTTGGAAACAGTGTTCGATTCATTGATAGGAGTCATTGAACAAGGGATTGATTGGTGTAGTGAAAAAGATAACCCCAAACCTTCTAAATATGAATGGATCAAACCGATAGAAACCTTTTTCTCTTCTGAGGAAGAGACTTTTTTCGATGATCAATCTCAAAAATGGTATTCTAATCCAAATCGAACCCACTTAGCCATTCTCGCAGCGAATTTCATAGAAATGGGCGCTTATAAAGGAATGGGGATCCATAAAGAGCAAAGAGGCTTACATCCACTAACTCAAGAACGCCACCTTTGTGACGTTGTTTATTTTACGAAACAAGACGATCAAGTCCAAGCCGAACAAGAACCCACCAACCTATCGAGCCTCGTTTATACATATTTCAAAAACGACGAGCGGCAGAAAAAACAATTAGAGATGCAAGTCAAAGTGACCGAAGTATTTACTCAAGCGCTTAAAACTTTGCGATACGGGGAGCCTCTACAAGTTTGCTGGTCAAGTGAAGAGCTCAAACCCTATTTTCGCAATGATGCAAATAAAGTTCATGCTCTTGTGTTCTTTTATCAAGAAAAAACCCGACCTACCATTGAAATCATTGAGGAGAACAGTTAATGACTCCTATAAATATTCCTTCTTCCAGTGGCGATATCATCGCTACATACAATCAACAATATGGAATGGTGCCTGCCAAAACCGTCTCTTTGGTTGAAGAATTGGGGATTGCACATCCTCATAGCGGGCCCCACTGTTCTGATGATCAAGTGACCGACAGCATATTAAAAGCCGCAGAGAAGGATAAAATTCCCTACACCTGTGTGAGCGTCCACACCATTAATTATCTATTTATTGGCGAAAGCGAGCCGACCCCAACCCGTCTCATTGAATTCCAGCCTTCTCCCTGGTTTTACAATCTTATCTGCGCCGTTTTTCGAGAGGTGAAAGCGATCAATGCAAACCGAGCGGTAAATGGCTTGCTGGGATCAAAAGAGGAGCTCGATCAGCAAATGCTCCAACTCGCCTGTAGGAGGAATTATTATTTTCGGGTTTACATTTCTTTAAACTGCAAACACTTTTATTTTGAACCGAAACAATATGGAAGTGCTACGGCTGTGGAAAACTGCCAGATCTTGTGAAAAGCCTTCTCTCTTTTTGCCAAATCTGAGAGACAACTAAGTATTGATCTTATAAATGGTGACGCGGGCAGATGCAAAGCGGCGCGTCTCTTTGAGACAGAGGCCTTCAATTTCCGGTGGGGTTGTTTTTGAAGAAAGCCGCTCCTCTAAAAAAAGGGTGGCTGCGGGTGCGAGCAAAGAGGAGAGATCCCCAAAATTGAAGGGTAGATCGTAGGGAGGATCTGCGTAAATGAGATCGAACTGGGCCTGTTTCTTTTTCAAAATCTGTAAAGCCCTCGATGCGCCCTGGGGGATGAGATGGGCAAACGGTTCGACGGCGAGGGTTGCAATATTGGCTTTGATGGAGCGAATGGCCTCCATATTTTGTTCGATGAAAGTGACCTCTTTAGCGCCCCTACTTAAAGCTTCGAATCCCACAGCTCCGCTGCCTGCGAAAAGATCGAGGAACCGGGTCCCTTCGATCTCATTTTGGCAAATATTAAAGATGGCCTCTCTCAGCATCCCTTGAGTGGGACGTGTGGTCTTGCTTTTAGGTGTGACTAAGGTGCGCCCTTTAAATTTGCCGGCAATAATGCGAAGAGTCATTGGAGGGCTACTTGGAATTGATAGGGTTCAAGGAGCAATTTTGCATCGGCGATGTGCTTGGGATTTTCGTCGATCATATACTGTTCATAAAGTTGATAGGCTCTTTGAAGGGCGATCTCCTCTTTCAGTGAGATATTCCCTTTTTTTGCATTTAAAAAGGAGACACTCTTTTTTACATTCAGCCAACGCCCCTTCACTTTTCCCTGTACAAAGAGGATGAAGTCATCCAACGCATCCGCTTCGCCTAAAATGACAAAGGGTTGGTCGAGATAAAGGTTCGACATCTGATGCGATGTAGGGAACAAAAGAATTTGAACTTGGGGTGATTTGGAAATGGCAAAACAGGAAATGTCTTTTGCGACTGGATTTTGGATGTTTTTGAGCAGTTTTAAAAGTTTTCTTTTCATCCCCCGTTTTGTAGAAGTATTGATAAATTTGCCCTTATTGAGAGCGGCGAGTGCATCGAGCGTTCCGATGTGAGGATCGTTCATTCCAATCGCAAAAAGGGAAACTTTTCCGTCGTTATAGCTCGTCCAGTCGGCAAGCAGGGCCCTTTGCGTTGTCCTTTTGCCCAAATTTTCCCCATCCGTCAGAAGAATTGCCGTGTAAACTTCATCCTGTTGGATTTGTCCTGGGACAGTCAGAAAAAGAGGCTTGTAGAGATCACTCGTAGAGAAAAAACTTCCGAGCTGAATCTGCTCTAAAAATGCCTCTGCACGGGCATAAGACGGGCCTGAGCAAGAGAGATAATGGGGCGACATTTTTTCTGTTTTGCTGTCGAATGCGATGATGTTGAAGGTGTCTTTTGGATTCAATTCTTCAAGCGCTTTGTGGATTGCTGACTTGCATGCGCTGAGGCGCCCTTGTTGGATCGAATTGGATCGATCGATGAGAAAAGTGATGTGTTGATTGAGTCTCGGAAGATCGAGATCGGGTCTTGGAATTAAGGTGAGCGCAAACAGATAGCCGGTGTTATCCTCTTTCGGGAGAAAAACGAGGTCTGCGTCAAACGATTCTGAATAGGAAGAAGTTTCCAACTCGTCGAGTGTGGGGAGTTTGAAAAGATCGGGGAAAGGGATGATCGAGGGCGCTTTGGTCAAAGAGGGTTCATGGGAGAGTTCTAAATTCAAGCGGCTCCTAAAATGGGGAGAATCAGAGGGAGCTTCGTCAAAAGTAGGCAGTTTTCTCGAAAGGGTAAAAGAGGAAGTTGCCCTCGTCGGGACGAACAGGGGGTGCATCGGTTTTGGCATCTCAGGGACGATCAGATCTTTCGGCAGATGGTCTAAAAGATTCAAAGAGTGATTGGGTAAGGAGAATGCAACTGTCGGAGCGCTTTTTAATAGCGGTTCTTGTAAAGGGAGCGAGAGCTGAAATGAGGGAGACAAGTTTGGCTCGGGCAACTCATCCTTCACTTTTTGGGTGGCGATTATCGGCGTCTCATTTTCATTCAGCGGTTTTAAAGAGGGGTTTTCATCTCCTTGCGCCATTAAGTCAAACGTCGATTTTAAAATTTCCCCCATCTCTTTGATATCGATGAGATTGACCCCGATCTCTTTGGATTTGGCCACTGCCGTGGAAGAGAACCAAAGGGAATATTTTTGAAAGCAAAGAAGAGCGAGACAATGCAAAAAAAGAGAAAACCCAAAGCAAGCAGAGAAAATCGTCTTATGTTTCATCAGCCAGCAATGTTTGCACCCTCTCTTTTAAGCAAGAGACCATCGGTTGTTCCATAATTTGCAGCAAAAGATGTTTGGATTTTGCTTGCAAGGTTTTTTCATTTTCAGCATCGATTTTTGATCTTGCCGCCAAAATTTGCGCCTCGATCAACTTCATGTAGCCTTGGTAAATCGCATCTTTGCGGGGCGATAAAACTCTGGCAGCATGATAGTCTTTGGAAAGAAGATCATCAGTCCCCTCAAAATCCAACTTCGTCTTTTGTAAAAGGGCAATGGTTTTTTCTGGATCGCCATTCGCAAGAAGTGCGACATATTCAAGAGCCGCTTCAAGGTGGATAGGTTCCGCCTCTAAATTTTTTTGGATCATCAAATTTTTCAGCTGCGTTGCGATCTGAGTGGAGTTCCGATCTTTCAAAGAGAGTTTGAGCCGCGCCGAGGAGAGTATTGCCTGTGCGGCAATGGGAGATCTCGCAGTTCCATAGGAGGTGATAACGGCATCAAACATTTTTTCAGCTTCGCTCAGCATCCCCTTCTTTACATAATTTTCAGCGAGGATCAGCTCCGCTTCATGATTGGAAGCAGCCAAAGGTTCCAAAGTCGCAATCGCATCGTCGATTTTCCCCAAAATGGAATAGACTTTGGCCAATTTACAAAGGATCGCATCCAAATGTAAAGTCGCTTTACATTTGCCATCCGGGGCCCCCGAAACGAGCTCGTTTTTGGGGTTTTGTATTGCGGCTTTACACTGATTTAAAAGCGATGCGGTTCTTGCGGCGAGGACAAAATTCTCCCCCTCTTCTAAGACCCTCTGGAAATAAGTGTCAGCGAGCCAGAGGAGGTTTTCAATTTTGATCTCAGCCTTTTCCATAAAGGCCATATAGAGATGTTCTGCCGCTTTTTCAGTATTGGAAAGTTCAAGGTATGCGTTATAAAGGGAGGTGTGAATTTGTCCCTGGTTGGCAAAGTTGCCCCCTTTGGAAAGGCCCTTTTCGGCCAAATCGCAAAAACGGGCCATATCTTGGAACCCATCTCGATAACAGAGGGATCGGAGCAGGTAGGCATCGGGCGATTCTTGCCGTTCCAAACCTTGAATTGCCTCATCGTAACGGCGCATCTCATAAAGTGTTTTTGCTAAAAGAAGTTCCCACTCATCTCTTTCAAGATCGCTCATCGGGAGTCGTAAAAATGTTTGCAGATCGATCAAAAATTGCCCTTTGTGTTCCGGTTTGCCATTTTGGATCTCCGCAGAAGAGGAGACAAAATACCTCCAAACAAAAGGGGCGAGCTCGTGATCTGTGAAAGAAGAGAGAAATTGGAGCGCGTTTTTATAACACTGATCCCAATGCTTTTCTTTATATTCGAGATGAGTCAATTCAAAGGCTACTTGAGGTTTTTGAGAAAATGAGGGGAATTTGGCTAAAATTTGCTCCAATTCTCCTTTGGCCTCAGCAAAGTTTCCCCCTTTTTTCAACATTTGCGCTTTTGAAAACAGCGCTTTAGGCAGTTCTGAAGTTTCTGGATAGTGTTCTACCAAAGAGTCAATTGCCTGGCCTAGCGATGCGATATCATCTGCTTGGTAGGAGGCGTCGAGAAGGCTCAAAAGGGCAGCGAAAAGGGTCTCTGATACGGGGGCATCGGCGATATACGCCTTTAATTCCTGGGCTGCCCGGGCGTATTGTTTCATCTCAAGCAAACTGCGCCCCAAAAAAAGACGGGCGGTTCCCACCCGATCTGCGGGGACCTGATTTAAAAGATCGGGAGAGGCGAGCTCTTCATAGCGGCCAAGCTCAAAGGCGAGCACCATCCGGTTATAGGCCGCCTCTTTTCCTTTCTTGCCGCTCATTTGGGCGATCGTTTCAAATGTTCCGAGAGCTAAAGAGGGGTCATATTCCGATTGGATCAGGGCGATTTGAAAGAGCATCTCCTCTTTGAGACTCGGATCTTTTCGGGCGATTTCCGTGTAAATTTCAACCGCTTTTGCATACTCTTTGAGAAGACACGAAAGGTAGGCGTACCCTTGCGCGACTTCCCCAGAGAGTTCACTATGATTATAAAGAGTTTCAAAATGGGGTTTCGCTTTTTCGGCCAATTTTAAAAGCTGATCGGTCTCTTGTGAGGCGTTGATGCACTGGTGATAAAGGGCAATTGCCAAAAAGTAGGTGACATAGGGATCCTCCGCCTGGGCAAGGTAGGCCTCACATTCATTGGCCAAAGTTGCATACCACTGCAGCTCATAAAGGCAATGCATCCGATTGAGAAACACTTTTTGAACAAATTCTGGCGATTGGATTTTTGCATAGTAATTGAGGGCATTTGAAAAATTTTTTTCCCTTAAAAACAGATCTCCTAAAGCGGCGCATAGAGGATCAGAAAAAGGGCTCTCTGGATATTCGACAATAAAATCTTCAATCTGACTCTTGGCGATTTTATACTCCCCTTCTTGCCAAAAATCGGCGATCCGGCGCAAGAAAAGCGCCTCTTTATCGTTCTCTGCCCAAGAGGCAAAGGGGAAAGTTAAGAGAATTGCCCAAATGATACGCATAGCCAAATTCCTCGTCTCTTTTAACGATTATACGAACTAGGAGAATAATTTGCCCATCTGATATTATGGCCTATCTTATGTGAGGAATTTTTTTATGGGAATCGTATTCGCTCTCATTGCTGGTCTTTTCATGCCGCTGACCAACTTCACCGTCAGAAAGAGCCTCGATGTCGGAGGAAACACGAGGGGCTATTTTGTCTTTCAGATGTTTTCGACCCTCATTTGTGCCTACCTTTTTGGCCCCCTTCGAACAGGGGACTATTCCGTCACCCTTCCCGCGGCCCTTTTGGGGTCTATAGCGGGCGTGATTTTGTGCGCCATGCTCTTTTCTCTCGGTTCTGCCCTCGAAAAAGGGCCTCCCGGCTTTACTTTTGCCATTTTGAATTCGGCAACTGTTGTCCCGGGGATCTTGATGGCCATCCTCTTCGGCGCTACTCTCGGCTACGAGTTTAAATTCGCCCACGCGCTTGGCTCTGCTATCGTCCTTTTTGGCCTTTTTTGGGCGGGGAAAGGGATGCGGGGTTTAAGCAATCTCAACCGCTGGCTCATTTTTTCAGCCTCGATGTTCCTTTTTCACGTCCTCTTGCTCGCTCTTTATCAATGGCGAGGGCTCCTTCTCAACCCTCAAAGGCCCGAAAATCTCTTTTCTTTCTTCTCGCTTGAGCAAATGAAGTCGGAGTGTTTCGTCCCCTTCATGTTTCTCACTTCAGGACTCATTCAGGTTTTCATTTTCTTGCGCAAGGAAATGCGCATGCCAAAACAGGGGGAGATTCTCTACGGTTTTGCCGGTGGAGTATCCAATTTCCTCGTCACCTTCTTTCTCCTCGCTGCGGCAAGGGCTGCAAGCCCGATCGAAAATGCGCTCATCTATCCGATCTTTTCGGTGGTCGGCATTATTCTGACCAACTTTTGGGGGCAAAAATTTTACCAAGAACAGGTCAATTGGCGGGCCTGCCAGCTTTGCGCTTTTGGCCTTATTGTGGGAACGGTCGACTGGAGAGCGGTGGCTGCGGCGATTGGATTTTAATTTTTTCTCGAATTAAAAAAATCTTTATGACATCATGCTCCGATCTTAACAAGGAGCATCTTGTATGTTGGAAGACACTTTCCTTGACGATCTGGACCTAGATCGCAAGTTTCATAACCTTTCTGCGACGTTATCACAGTGTTACTCATCGACGTATGGCCTCTTAGCGGGGAGGCTCGTCGCCCCAATCGATCCCAAAAAATTCGACAACGCATCGACAAAAACGAAAGAGATCGGAATCCGAATCCTCATCGTCCTTGGAGCTATTGCGAGTTTTTGTTTTGCTGGCATCTATATTTTTGCAATAGGCGCTATCTTGGGCGGTTTAGCAAAAATTTCGAAAAGTCTTGCAGTCCATTTTCAAAAAAATGGAAGAGTCGATATTCGAGGAAGTGGTCCGGAGAGGAGAATTACAGATGGCAAAGTGAAAATAATGGAATGGAATATCCGGGGACATAGACAGAAGGACCACTTCCCAGAAGGGGGAGTGAGCCACTGGAAATCGAGAATAGATCGGATTACTCGAGACATTTTAACCGAAGATCCCGATATCATCGTATTGAATGAGGTATATGACACCTCTTTGATCGAAAATCTTGTCAGTCGTTTAGGAGCCCGTTATGCCCACTTCTACACTCATTTAGGCGCCGATCACTGGAAAGAGGAAAATGGGTGTGTCGTAATCACAAAGTGCGCAGTTCATCGTTTCACTCACAAAGACTTTTTAGTGACAGACAAAAAGGTCAAAAGAGGCTTTGAAACGCTAGAAATCAAAACAGGTCCCGAAGCGACTTCTCCTTGTCTGAGAATCATCGCAACGCAACTATCCCCGGGCAAAGGGGCAACAGAAATGCGAATGGAGCAGCTCGCGCAAATTATCGATACGTTAGCGAGAGCTACCCTCCCCCTCCCCACCCTTTTTGTCGGAAGTTTGAACGTTAATCGAGAGAGCAAAGAAGAAGAGGCGTTTCTTTCAAACTACTTATACAACAGCTATCTAGACGAAGAAGAGACTCATTCCACCCTGCTTGCAAGTCAATGGGCGCCCGTTTTTGATGGACCAGAAGAGCTCTCCGATGATTTTATTTCGCTCTTTAAGCGAAATCCCGACGACGATTGCCGCACCTTCCCTGTGCGTGAGAAGGGAATCCGCCTCGTCGATTGCCATCTGGTGGAAAGCTATGAAAAAGACAACCTTAAAAACGCCCGCTCAGACCACAAGGCACCTGTCCTAGAAGTGGATGGGATTCATTAAAGATGCAGAGGAAACTCTGCATCTTTTAAAGATTAGATTTCTTCCCAACTACCGTCGCTGCCGTTGCTTTTACGGTCATCTTCAATGACCTGTTTTTTTGCCAAATCAATGACTAGGCAAGCAAAATCTTGGGCACCTGGGCACGCGGCCACAGATTGAGCGATTGTTCGTGCAGGGTTTAAAAGTTTTTCAGGTCTTGACAGCCATTTTGCAATGGTCGGTGCTTCGAGGTGAGCAGAGATTGTAGAATTCGCCAAAACAATGCAACTTTTGTCTTCCACTGTGTCATAACGAGTCACCCTTGGAACGGAAGAGCGCTGGTTACTGCCGAAACCACAATGCAGGGCCATCTTTGAAGTGCATTGAAGCGAGCCATCGCCGTTTTTCATCATAACTTTGGAAGTCCCCAGACTGCACACCCACAATGCCCGATCCACTTCGAGCACTATCACCGCTGAACATCCCGGATCATTTTCTCCCTCTTGGCGCAAGAAGGATGAATGGAGCTGTTCAAAGGCAGCAGTAATCCCTTCAAATATCCCGCATAGGCTCAACTCCTTTAAATTCTCTTTCAAAGCGTCTCCCAAATGGGCTTTTAAAAACCCAGCTGCTTTGGAGTTTTTATTCGGATCGAACATTCCAATGCAGGTACAGTTCTGATCGCCATTGAAAGTAAATTCTTCCCAGAGATATTCAACTGATTTTTTCGAACTTTGACATGTGTTGATTGCGTACTTTCCTATGACACCCCCATCTTGTATTATATCCTTAAAAAGAGATACATCTACAAAATGGATTTCTGTTTTCTCATGATTTACTTCCGAATTAGCCTGTGTGCTTTCACAATTCAGTAATTCACGCACCTCATCTTCAGTTAATTTCAATAATTTTGCTATGGGAGCAGTGCTATGAATCCCTTCAACAGGGAGAGATTCTGCATCGGAAGAATCGGGATCACAGACGTCAAAAGGAGAATGATCTAGAGGGGAGATATCTGCGTCATTGAGATTTCTAGGGGGTGTCAAAATTTGGTAATCGTCTGCTGAGGTGTGCCCCGATTCGTCAGAAAGAGGGATCACCTTCCTGCATAGCTCGCTTGATCTGTCGAGGCTAGCACTGATTGCTTCAAAGGTTTGAGCTATGGACGCATTTTCTTCATCTGTGTCAAATGGCGTGCCTATGACACTGTTACCCCTTTGAGCACTTGATGGTGTGGAGGGTGTATTGGACCTGCTAGAATCGGCTTCATAGAAGCGGTCTATTTCCAGATCCGGTAGCGAATTTCGACATCGCTTACCTTGGGATTCATCGCGAGTTGCCTTGGGATTTTGAGAGGGCATTTCGATTTTTACTTTAGGCAATTTCGCTTTTTCGGAAGTCTTTGAGTCTAGAACTTTTCTGTTCCATAGAGCTTGGAATGAATACAAACTCCCCTTTAGGGCCGATTTTGACCACTCCAAATTTTGCCCATTTTCAAGCACTTTCACTTTCGAAAAGAGAGTGTGAACAGCGCTAAAAGCATAGGTGATCATTCTGCAGAGCCATTCTGCATGCAAAAGGGCGAGGACGGCGATTGTGACCACCCTTCCGACGACCTCCCTCATGACAAAACTCGAATGATGCTGGTGAAAGTCCTGTTGATATCTCAACAGTCTCTGAGTGAAACTGGAGTCCGAAGTATTGGCAATCATAAACCCCTCCTAAAAAGGTGAGGGGCGGATTGTACATGCAAAAGAATTTTTTGAAAATAAAAAAACCATACATTTGACAAATTTATCGAGGACATTTCATAGTTGCTGTTATAGGTTTTTGAGATGATCAAGGTATTTTTCTTCATCCTCTGTTTCAGTTTTCCCCTTTTATCAGAAGAGATCGGTAGTCAGTTATGGCAAGAACAAGAGGAGTCAATTGAACCGCAAAAAGAGATCGCTTTTGATTTGGATCCCTGGAAAGATCCAGAAAAGAGGTGGTATTTCGATCTAAAACCGGGGTATTATTACCTTGCTGATCCCGACATGAGAAAGTTCTTTGATGATGGGGGATTTACTATTCGGGGTGAGTTTGGTTACAAATTTTACAAACCACTCATGGTTTGGGTTGATGCTGGATACTTTCAAAAGGAAGGGTATGCGATTGGCGGCAATCACAAACTCGATCTCAAATTGGCGACGATCACTTTAGGGCTTAAAGGGATCCACTACTTCAACTCCTACGTGGCGGTCTATGGGGGCTTGGGCCCAAGGATCTTTATGATGCTGCTCCATAATGACTCTCCTTTTGTCAGAAGCGAGGACAATGAGGTTGGGATTGGGGGTGGATTTGATGCCGGTTTTTGGGTTTTCCCCATTCCGCAGTGTCCCGATTTTTTCTTCGATGCTTTTGCCGATTATTCTTGGAAAAACATGAGCATTGCTCCCGACGAGATCAGCAGTGCCGATTCCGATGTCGACGTGAGTGGACTCAGTGTTGGCCTTGGCCTTGGTGTCCGATTTTAGGGGACCACCACAATTGTCATTGGCGTGCTCTCTTGTCCTCTTTCGTCAATCGATGTGATCAGATAGGTGTCTCCCTTTTTAGGGATTCTCTGATGATCTTCGTAGTAGGGTGCTTTCGTGGTCGCGATGAGCGAAGAGAGATTTCCCCGATACACATTAAAATGATCAACCCCTGCTGGCGAATCCCACGAAAGAACGTTGATCAGATCGATATGAGCAGGAAATCTGTGTGCGATCTGTTTTCCTTTGACAATGCCCTGGAATACAGTTGCTGGAATGACAACGGGAGGAAGTGGCCCCTCACTGGGGAGTCCAACGCCCATGCTCGCGATGATCTGTTGCACTCCTGTCTCTTTGATTGGCGGCGCTTCTGCAATGTTAGTTGGTTGCACTTCTATTTCTTTGATTGGCGGCGCTTCTGCAATGTTAGTTGGTTGCACTTCTATTTCTTTGA
>CAZVHA010000006.1:99265-114341 GCA_964626905.1 uncultured bacterium
TTGGCTGAACTACCGTCTCTTTGTAGGGTTGCGCTCTTGAAATCTTGATCTGTTGTGCTCCTGTTTTTTGGGGATCTTCCGGCCAAATCGCAAGGATATTGCCATTCGCATTCAAAGTGACGCAAATGTCGTATCCGGGATTTTCCCCTCCTGCATTGGCAGAAGGAGATGAGAGGGTTTTTATTGAACTCCAAGTTCCCATGGAATACCCAGCTCCCTGGATCATTATGTGGGTTCCATTCCACTCTTTCCAAAGGGCGACTCCATCGCCGTGTTCATTCATTGCAAAAATCGGATATCCGGCGGCATGAACACTCGAGGGGCTTGGCGCTGAAATATCAGTGGGCATAGACCAGGCGGTAGCGCCTTTTGTCAATGTCGCTGCAGAGATAAACTTGTGCATAGCGTTGATTCGCTCGAAAACGACAACGGCTCCCCCCTTCGCATCGACGCCAATCGAGGGTCTTTCGGCGATACAATCTGCATGAGAAAAAAGAGCGCGGGTCTCTTGAGGTTGATTTTCTACCATTCTCTTTGAAAAAATAGCCCCGTTTTGACTCCAAACGATGAGAGAATCCCCGTTTTCATCGATGCTGCAGGTAGGTGTTTTTGCCTCCCCAGTTGCGATTCCCATGGGACTTCCCCAAGTTTTTCCGTTAAAATGGGCTGCCAAAATCTCTTCATGCCACTCTTGCCATACGGCCAGGGCTCTTCCCGACCGGTTGAGAGTGAGCGATTGAGACGGAATCAGAACGGCTTCTCTTTTTCCAGATGAGACCATTCCGAGACTTACCCAGGGCATTCCCAGCGGCTTAAAGGCGCTGAAAACGGCCGCTTTCCTCTCAATGCGTTCGAGCCAAATGAGAAGGGCATTCCCCTCGCCATCAATGGCAATTTGGGGAAATGTCTGCTCGGTTTTGGAAGAGGAGATCACATCTGCAGGCTTTGAAAGAGCGGGGATCCAAACTCCTTCTCGCGTGAGCTGCCGACAGCGGATTTGGGTAGGAAAGCCCTCTTCCCAAACAAAAATTGCGCCCCCATCCTGATCCATTGAGGCTTGAGAGTGAGTAGCGCTTCCTCCGCCCGAGATTTTAATCCCCCCCGTCCAAATTCTTTGGTCGTGGTTATAAACGGATGCCCAAATATTTTCGCTGGCTCTCCCCCCTACCGTCCGACTCCATGTTCCAACGGCATTTCCCTTCGGATCCATCGCGATATATGCGTTGGTGTCTGTATCGCCGAGAGGCGGATTGCTGTCGAGGCTTACGGCTGGACTGCCCCAGGTCAAGTTGTACGCCGCAAAAAGTCGCAACGAGCAGAAGAAAACGAGCTGCCACATGATCTACCTCCATCAAGAGAAGGTGATCATAGTTTTTTTATTCCTCTTGAGTCAAGGCACATTTGCAAACCTTTTTTTGAAGAGGGCGGGGAGCAAAGCGGCGCTGGAAATAAAGAGCAAAGCGGCAACAAGAATGCAATTCATGCTCGGAATTCCCGATAGAATTAAAGAGGCGACCAGCTGACAGCTCCCGTTGGTCGCCCCTACGAGAGAAAAGAGCTTCCCTTGGTTTTGTTCGCTCATGTGTCCCGAGAGGATTGCCTGGTAGGCGGGATAAATCCACGCCTCTGTGATTGCGGGAATAGCCAGATAGGTCCAAAGTTCTAAAATTCGATCTGAGTGATAGAGGAGAAATAAAGTGGAGGAGCTAAGGAGCAAAATCCAAAATAACAGGCTCCTTTCTTTATAGCGGTGCAAGATCCAGGCGGTTCCGAGGATGCCGACAATGGTCAAAACGAGGCTAAAATAGCCGCTGTGGATTGCCACTCTTCCACTAAAAAAGGGGAGGTGATCTGCGAGGAAATTGGACAAAGAGACGATAAGCAGATACCAACCGATGAGATTGAAAAAGAAAATAGAGACCGGCTTTTCTCTCCAGGTCACATTGAAGGTATCTCCAACACAATGGAAAAATTTCATCACATCCATCCGTCGATTTTGCGGCTCATAAGTATCGATATAGAACCACTTTGTAAAAAGGAGGGAAAAGAGATAGATGGTGGCAGCGAGAAGGCTGGGCCAAATATATCCCCCGTAGAGAATGTAGGGCTCTTCTAAAAGCCACCCGCCCATAAAGGGCCCTATGATCCAGGCCAGCCCTCCGATCACCGAGAAAAAGGCGAGTTTCTGCCCCTTCGTCCCCTCTTGCATTTCGACGATGGCTATCTGCGCCATCCCCTGCTTGCCAGAGAAAAAGCCAACGAGGAGCTGAGTAATCAAAAAGAGGGCAAAGTTGCCTGCCCAAAGAGAATAGGCCGAAAGGAGCATGCTGAAAATCGACCCCCAAAATCCCCAAATCAGCATCTTTTTCCTCCCCACCCATTCAGATAGGTCGCCTAAAATCGGCGAGCCGATGAGTTCGCCAATCGGAAAAGCGGCAAAAGCGCATCCGAGGGAAATTTGGGGTGCCCAAAAAAGATTCTTAAAGGGCGACGACTCGTTATCGATATAAACTGCGAGAAATGCAATGGCGACCCCCCAGCTTAAGTAGTCTGCAAAGTAGGCGAGGTAGAGGGAGAAGAGGGATCTCTTATATCCTTTTTTCATGCACCATGAATGTTAAGGAATACCAAGCTTATGATTTATGTCGATATTAAAAAAAGGGGAATTTTATACCGAGAGTGATTCAAGCATCGGAAGATGGCAAGGAGGCGCCCTCAATTTAAGCCAGGCTTTAGCCGATGCCGAAGGCCCTCCGGGGTCCTCGAAAACGCATCGTTTTTGGGGTGAGGCCGTTGCAGCCCAACCTAAAAGGTTGGGCGATGGGGTCCCCGAAGACGCATCGTCTTTGGGGTGGGGTACAGGCGGGTCTTAAATTGAATGGCTGCCCGACGCAGCCAGAACCGATTCTTGAATCACGAGCGGTATAGAAGTGTCAGGAAAAACTGCCGTAAGAGGAGATTAAATCCTCTGCTTTTTTAAAATTGGCCTTTTTCAGCTCCTCGTAGACTTGGAGCCCTTTGGCGTTCATCCCCTGCTTGAAGTAGAGGGAACCGAGGCGGTAAAGAATTTCTTTGTCTTGGGCGCGCAGCTCTAAAAGAATTTGCACCTCTTTCATCTCTTCCTCAGGCATGCCGAGATCGCGGTAGCCTGCGGCCAATTGCTCATGGACCCATGGGTCGCTTGGGGCATAGTGGCCCAAGATGGAAAATTCTTCGATGGCAAGCCGGGCCACTTCCCTGTATTTTTCTTCTAGAAGAGCCTGTTTATAGACTTTCGAGAGGGCGACATAGGTATTCGCTAAAGAAGCGTGCACCTCCAAGTCGGTCGGTGTGATTCGGATCTGTTTTAGGTGCTCGTCGATGGCTGTTTGGAAGAGAAGGAGCTTCATCTTCAGGACATCTTCTTTGTAGCAGTAAGACGAAAAGCGGGAGATCGCTTTAGAAAGACTCCTTGCACCCTTCGGCACCTTGTAGAAATGGACTTCAAAATCTTGCAAATAGGCGGCCAATTTTGAGAGCGCGTCGGCAATCGAGAGGTGATGTTCCGCCTCTCCTGTTGGGACAGAGAGAATTTGCCTACACGAACTCAAAAACTGCTCTTTGAGGAGAATCAACTGTTCTGGCTTTTTCGCCTGGAGGTAAAAAAGGAGGATAAAATAGGAAAAACAGGTGAGGAAGATCCCTCCCAAAGCAAAAGCAAAAATAGCCGATTGGGCTAAAAAGGGGAGGAAAAAGAAAAAGAGAAAAAGTTCGGCAGAAAAAACGAAAAGATAAAGGAGATGAAAAGAGACGAAGGCGTGGACCGACTTTTTAAAATCTTTCAAGATGGCCCGGTAATATTGGGGGAGATTGTGTTGGAAAAAAGCGTTGTCAAAAGAGTCGTTGTTCTCGAGTTGGGTCGACATATTTTTTCTCTCAGGGTTGGACTTTGGCCGTTGAGACATACCGTGTACCCTTTTTTGATTTTTCGATCAACCCTTTTTTATTGCCCCGAGGCGACCATTTCATGGATCACTTTTTCGCTCACTCCCGCATCCTGCAGTCTGCGCACTTGGGCCTGGCTTAAGTGGTAATAACTGGAGGTGTCGCGCATATAGCCGAGAATGGTCTCATCGCTCACGCCCCCTTGGCTCAATTTGATGATGTCGTTGATCGTGAGCGGCTCGTTTCGATCCATCCGATTGACCGTGCGCGGGCTATTTCTCTCCATCACTTTTCGATCCTGCTCATCGAGAGCAGCTCCGAGAAGCCCCCCTGCAATCACCCCTGCGGTGCCTCCAATAATTGCGCTGCCGCCCCCGCCAGTCACTCCGCCGAGACTTGCCCCGAGAAGGCTCCCCGCAATCACTCCCGTTCCCGTGTTGGAAGCGCAAGATCCAAAAATAGCCATGAAAAGCACAACAATATACTTCATCCCCATCCTCTCGGTTTCTAATCTTGAATTAGACCGAAGATATTTTTTTGTCCAGGGAGAACCTTGGTGATGCCCTCTTATTGAACCATTACCGGCTCTTCGCGGAAGCGGTACCCGACACCTCGCACAGTCTCAACCCAATCAAATGTAGGCCCTAACTTTTTTCGTAAAGAGGCGATATGGACGTCGATGTTCCGATCGACAATGAATGAATCGTCATTGTTGATATCGTCGAGCAGCTGATTGCGAGTGAGCACTTTGCCCCGGTTGCTCACGAGTCGTCTCAAAATGCCAAACTCGGAAAGAGTCAAGGGGATCGTCTTTTCTCCCCTTTTTAGACTATAGCGATTGACATCGAGAAAAAAGTCGCCAAATTTGACCGCTCTACTGGGCTTTTCATTTTCTTTGCTCCGCCTTAAAATCGCTTTGATTCGAGAAAAGAGCACTTTGGGAGAAAACGGTTTTTGAACATAGTCATCAGCTCCAATTTCGAGACCCAAAACGATGTCGAGCTCCTCTCCCTTAGCAGAGAGCATCATGACCATAGTGGAGCGCAGTTCGGGGTTTCCCTTAATTTTTCGACACACATCAAGCCCATTTTCCCCTGGAAGCATAATGTCGAGAATGACGAGATCGGGTTTTTCCCGCTCCACTGCGCGATAGCCATTAATTCCATCGACCTCAACATGCAGTTTGTACCCCGAAAGTTCCGCCTGCAGCTTGATTAAAGCCGCAATATCCTCTTCATCCTCAACTAATAAAATACGTTTCTTTTGAACCATGTGCGCTCCTAGCAGTCGTTCACAAGAGTTTCATAATTTCTTATTTTTTTCAACTTTTTTTACAGCTTGTCCCAAGAAAATTTTCCCCAATGTTTGGAATTTGAGGGGATCGTCGGAGGCGTAAAACTGATAGAGGGGCTTTTTCGTTTGAGAATTGAGTTGATTTTTGGCTTTTAAAATTTTTAAGGCGCGCTCTGCACATGCTAGAGCGGGCTCGATGAGAGCCACGTGAGGCCCAAATTCTTTTTCCAAAATGGTGCGGATGAGGGGATAATGGGTGCAAGCCAAAAGCGCTGCGTCGATGTTGCCTTTGAGCTCTTTTAAATACTCTTTTGCGATCAAATGGGCCGATTCATGTTCATGGAAGCCCTCTTCGACGAGTGGGACAAAAAGAGGACACGCCTTGGCAAAGATGAGGGCTTCGGGATTTTGCTTTAAAATGAGCCGCTGGTAGAGCCCCGATTCAATAGTGCTTGTCGTGCCGAGAAGTCCGATGCGAGAAAAGGGGCGGATGAGCGTGAGTCCTGCATCGATCACCCCAATGACCGGGATCGGGAGCTCTTTTTGCAAGAGATCGAGGGCGTGACAACAGGCCGTATGGCACGGGATGACGAGCAATTTGATCCCCAGTTCCATTAAAAACTGGCTATTTTCTCTGGCAAAGCGAATGACGGTTTCAGGGGATTTACTCCCGTAAGGGAGATGGGCCGTATCGCCGAAATAGATCAGATTTTCTTTGGGCAAAAGGCGGATGAATTCTTTCATCACAGTGAGACCGCCAAATCCTGAGTCGAAAAGGCCGATCGGAGCATCCATGAAGAAAGCCTCTTCAGTCAACCGGGATTTTGAGCTCTTGGCCTACGACGATGAGATCTTGATCAAGGCCGTTGTATTGCTTGATTTTCTCCACCGTCGTCTTGTGTGAGCGGGCAATTTTTTCGAGCGAATCCCCTGCTTTGACCCGATAAACTTTAAACGCGCCCTGGAAGCCTTTAGCAAGGGTCTCAATATGAGTTTTGAGCTTGGCAACCTCGTCAAATTTCCGATCGTGCGAAAGGAGTTCTTGCTCGAGTTCTTGGAGTCTATTTTTAAACTGGGCGAGCGCTGCAGTGGTTTCACTGGCATGCGAGGAGAGCTCTTGCAAATCGCCAGAGTCTTTTGTCTGACTTTTTTCTAAAGAGGCCCATTTTTTTTCGAGAAGTTGCATTTGAGCGATCAGCTGTTCGATTTTTGCTTGCTGTTTTTCCAGATCGCGTTGCTTCAATGTGGTCAGGGTATTTTCGTACGATTTAATCCTGCCGTCTAAAATCTGCAGCTCTGTTTGGAAACAGTTGATGTCGTGCTTAACGTCGTCGAGGCTTGTTTGCATCTCGTGCAGCGTGAGTTCGAGCTTGTGCTTTTCGTCATTGGGGGACGATTTGATCGGAGAACAAGAGGAAAAGGCGAATAAAGCCAACGTCAACCACTTTTTCATTATTTTTGATATATCCTAAATTCAGATCTTCGGTTGATTTTCCAATCTTCTGGCGAATGGCCGAGGGCGAGCGGCTGTTCTTTGCCGCGCGACAAAGTGTAAACGCGGTTCAGATCGGCCCCATTTTTGACCAAAAAGGAGCGGACTGAATTAGCCCTGCGCATCCCGAGCGCCATATTGTAGTCGGCAGAGGCCCTCTCGTCGCAGTGCCCCTCGACGACAGCGTAGATATTCGGATGTTTTTTCAAATAATCTGCCAAATGCATCAGCGCTGCAACCTCGCTCCGGTCTCGAATGACGTGCTCGTCGGTATTGAAATGGACAGAGCTAAAAACGGCTTTCAGTGCATCGGGCGGTGCGTAAAAATTGTCTAGACTCGGAATTCCGAACTGTCCGGGACTCCCTTTCGGTTGAGGGAGGGCTGAATCGGCGAACTGATTTCTCAAATCAGCATCGGAAAGGGGGATAAAGTCCTCGTCGAAGGGGCCGTAGAACTCCTCATCAGAGGTGAGCATGCGCGATTCGTAATCTTTTCCCAAGATCGAATCGACCCCTTTTTGCATGTAGCGTCCCGCTGTTTTCATATTTTCCCAAGTCTCGCTGCTGTTGTGCGCGCAACTTGCGGCAAAAAGGAGAATGGTAGGAATTGCAATACACCGTTTCATGAAGGACCTCAAATCTATTACTTCCAATTTACAGCAATCAAGGATTTCTTGACTACTTTTGTTGCCAAGAGGCAAAACGGCCCTTGGCAATTTGGATTGGATCTGCTCCATTTAAATGAATTAGATAGAGATTGCAATGGGCATCGCCTTCGGTGTTGTAAACGAGGTGAAAACTGTTGGGAGCCCAGGAGGGGTTTTCCTTATTTTCGGGTCCTTGCGTTAAGGGCCTCTCTTCGCCTGTGATAAAATCGTAGATCCAAATTTGTCTCACTCCGTCTACTTTTGCGCTGTAGGCGAGTTTAGTCCCGTCGGAAGACCAGGAGGGAGAGGTATTTTCCCGATTTTTTTTGGTGAGGAGCTGCGGGCGGACCCGTTTTGTACTTTTGGGGTCGAGCACATCGAGCAGATAGATTCGGGGCGGGCCATCTTTATCGGAGACGAATGCGACTTTTTTCCCATCGGGGCTGAAAGTGGGGGAAGCTTGGGTGGCTCTCGGCGCGGAAAAGAGTTGGCGGGCTTTGCCGACCATTTTTCCCATGGAATCAAATGTTTGGATGAAAAGATCGGGCCTTCCAGCGACATCGGTGATGAAAGCCATGTGCATTCCATCGAGGGACATGGCGGCAAGCGCCTGATTGCCCCGCAAATCGACCATCAGTTCACCTTTTGGTTTTGCAAGTGTTGCGCGGTAAATTTTCGACTGGCCGCTTTTTTCGGAGGTGTAGAAAAACGCCTGGTTGGAATGGGGGAGAAAATAGGGAGATAGGCAATAGCTATTTTCTCGGGTCACTTGAACGGCATTTGCTCCATCTGAGTCGCAAACCCAAATTTCAGAGAGCCAATCGAGCCCTTTTGAGGAAGGGTTTTTCTCTCTCACAGTGTAGAGGAGATGCAAAGAGGAGATCCCCTCTTTGCCAAAAAAGTCTTTCTGAATGGCGTCGGCAAGTTTGTGGATGGCCCCCCGGTTTAAAGGGATCAGCGGATATTTTTTGGAGCTCTCTTTTTCAATGTTAAATGCTTCGATTTCCAATTGGCCTTTCACCACTTGAGCGGCAATGCAAAAGGGGATACTTTTCCTTTTCCAAAGGGCGACATCAAAATGGTTTCGCGGTGCAGGGAAGCGAAGAGCCTCTTCGAGCTCGTACTCTTTTGCGACAACGGTAGCAGAGCCGCTTCGGTTCAGATCCTCTTCTAGTACACGCCTCATCTCATCGGCGCCTCTCCAATCGGGGTCCTCTGTTTGGAATTCGCTCAAATAGATCGGAACGAGGGATGAGCGGGTGGCGAGGTGCACCTCAATTTCTTCGGCGCTTACTAGAAAAGGGATCGCGAGTAAGAAGAGAAAAAGGCGCATACTATTAACCGGGGCAATTAAAACACGAGAGCGATTTTCCATGCAAGAACCTATCCGAATAAAAATCGACAGAAAATTTTAATTCGGATAGGTTCACCAGTTGTTTTTAAATGTGACCACAAATTTTTTCCCCTCCTTGCCAAAATAGCTGGGGGGGATTGGAAAACTTAAAAAGTAGAGTTCTTCGCTTAAAAACTGGGCATTTTTTTCGCTTTTGCTCGAAAGGATGCGGGAGGAAATCAGCTTGCCGTCCTGATCAATTTCAATTTCCATTTTTACCTCCCCATATTCGGGCAAATTGAGCGTATTTTGAAGATAGGCAATCAAAAATTCTGCATACCCCACATCCAAAGGAAAAGATTCTTCCTCTTGTCTCTCTTCCTTAGGAACTGGCTTGAATGGGAGCGGCAAGGGGGGAGTTTTTTTAGTGCTTTTTTTCGGCGCGGCAATGGCATCAAAACTTTCTGACATTTCTTGAAATAGATCAGGTTTTGCTACTTTTTTAGGAGCGGGTTTGGGTTTAGATGCAAGAGGCTCTTTAGATTTTGGCGGCAAAGTCTTTTTTACTGGTGCGGGGGGGGATTGTGAAGGCGCCGCAGTTTGGGCAGCCCGCTGCTTTGGAGGAGTATTTGGGGGAGCATAAGGGGCGATTGTTTTGACGACCATTGGCCTTATGGGTCTGAACCCAGAGGTGATGAGGTGGTGACACGTCAAAATGAAAAGAGCGGCAAAATGGGTCAAAACGACAACGACGCCAATTTGCTTTGCTCTCGTTAAAAGCAAAAACAGTTGGAAGAGTTTTTTCATGGCCTCAAAACCACGTCCATCTGTTCGAATCCGATCGATTCGACTGTATTTTTCACCTTTTGGTAAGTGCCAAAATGGGCTTTTTCATCGTGAACGAGCTGCGGGATTGCTTGGGGATGCCTTTTTTTTTCAGTTTTCAAAAATGTTTCGAGTTCTAAGAGGGTGACGCTTTTGCCCTGGACCCAAATAGAGTTGTCTGCGTGCACTGCGATGGAAATGGGACCTGTTTGCATCTCCTTTTTTTCAATCCCCCCACTTTTTGCAAGGTCGACGGAGTCGATATCGAGAACGGGGGCGATCAATATAAAGGTGATGAGGACGACAAAAACGACGTCGATGAGCGGGGTTAAGTTGATGAGCGGTTCATCTGCTGCATCTTCATCAGGTCGAAACTGGAATCTTTTGCGCATGATCGGGCCTGCGGTATTGGATTTCGACGGCAGCGAGGAGAAGTTGAGAAAAATCTTCCATATCTTTCCGATATTCTCGGGCGCTATTTTTTAAGTAATTAAAACCGGCAAATGCAGGGATTGCGATGACGAGGCCGATCACCGTTGTCGCAAGGGCCATCGAAAGCCCTGAAAGCATCGAGGCATTGCTCGCCGAAATGCCCCGCGCATGGAGTTGGGAAAAGGTGAGCAAAATTCCCCAAACTGTCCCGAGAAGCCCCAAAAAGGGGCCGAGAGTGGCAATGGTCGATAAGGCAAAGAGGTTTTTTTCAAGCCGTTTGTGCTGTTTGGCTAAAGTGGCTTGGACCTGTGAGTCGATGAGGCCCAAATCGGCCTCTGATAAGACTGTCTCGGCATTTGGGGCGTAGAGGTGATTGCGGCTGATCAATTGCAACGTTTTTTGTTTGAGAGTGAGATACATTTCGAAAAACGGGTGGGGGACCTCCAAAAGGCGCCCTTTGGGTCTCGTAAATTGGAGATTTAACGGCTCTTTTTCTGAAAATAGATCTGCAAATGCGGCAGAGAGTTTTTTTACCTGGATATACAGCCAAACTTTGTAGAGAAGCAGTGTCCAAGAGATCGCAGATAGGGTGAAAAGGGCGATAAAAATGAGCTTTCCAAACCAGTCAGACTGGACATAGGAGGTGACAAAAGGATTCCCTGCAGCAAAAAGGAGCATATCCGCTATAATCTATTAGGGATTCTCTTAAAGTCAAAAGAAAACAGGTGGAATATGCGCTACTTTGACTCACATGCGCACTTGAGCGATGCCGAAATTTTGCCCCACATTGATGCGGTGATGGAACGGGCAAAAAAAGCCAATATTGAGCGCATTGTCAACATTTGCACCGATCTCAAGACTCTGGAAGAGGGGCTCGCCCTTGAAACCCGCTTCAAATCGATTCGCAACGCGGGGGCCACTCCGCCTCACGATGTAGAAAAAGAGGGGGAAAAAGCGTTTTCCTCATTTGAAGAAGCAGCGCGCATGGGACAACTGGTTGCAGTTGGAGAGACGGGGCTTGAGTATTACTACAAAGAGTTAGATCGGAAAATCCAACAAAAATTTCTCATTCAATATTTGCACCTTGCGCAAGAGTGCAAACTTCCGGTGATTTTTCATTGCAGAGAGGCGTTTGAAGATCTCTTTGCAATTGTGGATGGCGAATATCCGAAAAAAGCCCCCGCAATTTTGCACTGTTTCACAGGATCTTTGAAAGAGGCTGAAGGGGTGTTGTCCCGCGGTTGGTATCTCTCTTTGAGCGGGATCGTCACATTTAAAAAAAGTGAAACGCTGCGCGAAGTTGCTAAAATGGTTCCACTCGATCAACTGCTCATTGAAACGGACGCCCCCTATCTCGCGCCCCAAAGCAAACGGGGGAAAATGAACGAGCCCTCTTTCTTGGTGGAAACGGCCCAAAAAATTGCAGAGGTCAAGGGAATTTCGGAAGAGAGCCTCGCTGCCGCCATCTATGAAAATGGGCTTTCCCTGTTCCAAATGTAAAGCGGCTTTACATTTGCTGTCCGGGGCCCCCGAAAACGGATCGTTTTTGGGGTTTTGTATTGCGGCTTTACATTTATAGCCCCAAGAGTTAAAAAGGTCTCTTGATATGACAGTAAAAGTAGAGATGACCACCGGCCTATTTGCTTGGCGCCGCATCCATTCCCTCATGGGATTATGGTTGATTCTCTATTTGATCACCCACCTAATCACGAACTCGCAGGCGACCCTTTGGCTGGGCGATGATGGGATTGGTTTTGTGAGACTTGTCAATGCACTTGAGTCTTTGCCCTACTTACAAGTGGTTGAAATTGTATTGATCGCCATCCCCTTCGCTCTGCACGGTTACTGGGGGATCAAAAGGGCTCTTGTCGCGAAGGAAAATGTGGGGAGATCGGATGGGAGTCACCCTTCTTTGTCTTATGGGAGAAATAGAGCATTTTCGTGGCAAAGGATCACCTCTTGGATTTTACTGGTCGGCATTTTGGGGCATGTTGTGCAGATGCGTTTTCTTTGGGCGCCTGAAGAGGTGAGGGCGAATAACCAAATTTGGTATACGGTTCACATCAAAGATGATGTGGGGCTCTCTTCTCTTGCCGAGAGGATCCATGTGGAACTGGAAAAAGAGGGAGATTTTGTCCTTGCGAAAGCGAAAAGTCCAGGCAAGGCGATGTTGCTGATGGTTCGAGAGACCTTTAAAAGTCCGCTCTGGTGTATTTGCTATTCGATTTTTGTCCTGGCGGCTGCTTTTCATGCGTTCAATGGATTTTGGACATCGCTGATCACTTGGGGCGTATTGCTCTCCTACCGATCTCAGAGGGCTTTTTTGCCGGTGTGTTGGGTCGGCATTTTTCTTTTAATTTTCTTGGGATTTGCTGCGGTTTGGGGCAGCTACTGGTTAAACTTGCGGAACTAATGATGCAAAAAAAAGAGGTGATCGTCGTCGGTGGTGGGCTTGCGGGACTTTCTTGCGCTATGAAATTGGCGGAAAAAGGGTGTTTTGTCAAACTCATCTCGGTGACCAAAGTGCGCAGATCGCACTCGGTTTGTGCTCAAGGGGGGATCAACATCGCCATCAATTTGAAGGGCGAAGACGATTCTCCGATCATCCATGCTTATGACACGATTAAGGGGGGCGATTTTTTAGCCAATCAACCCCCTATTTTGGAGATGTGTTTAGCGGGTCCTGCCATTTTGCGGATGATGGACCGGATTGGCTGTCCTTTCCATAGAACAGCTGAGGGGCATGTCGATTTTCGCCGTTTTGGGGGGACCCTTTACCATAGGACTGCCTTTTGCGGTTCCTCGACGGGACAGCAACTGCTCTATTCCCTCGATGAACAGGTGCGCCGCTATGAGGTGACTGGAAAAATTGAAAAATTTGAGCACCATGAGTTTTTGCGTCTGGTCATGGATGAAAAGGGACAGGCATGTGGGATTGTGATGCACGATCTATTCAATCTCAATTTGCAAGTTTTGAAAGCTCCTGCCGTTGTGATCGCGACGGGGGGGATTGGCCTCATTTACAAAAAATCGACCAATTCCACTTTCTGTACAGGGGCTGCCAATGGACGGCTCTTTATGCAGGGGATGAAGTATGCCAATGGGGAATTCATTCAGATCCATCCGACCTGTATTCCTGGGGAAGACAAGATGCGACTCATTTCTGAATCGGTGCGTGGTGAAGGGGGGCGGGTTTGGGTGTTTGGCGACTCTTCCAAAACAATGACATTTCCGGATGGCTCCACAAGACCTTGCGGCAAGACGGGAGAGCCTTGGTACTTTTTGGAGGAGATGTATCCGGCATTTGGGAATTTAGTTCCGAGAGACATTGGAGCAAGAGAGGTGCTGAGAATTTATGAGGCAGGCCTCGGCATTGATGGGAAGTTGCAAGTGCATCTCGATGTGACCCACCTCTCGCCCGAAGTGCACCATAAGCTCGAATCGGTTTTGGATATCTATCAAAAATTTACTGGGGAAAATCCGAGAAAAAAGCCGATGAGGATCTGCCCGGGCATCCACTATACGATGGGAGGGGCATGGGTCGATTGGCCCTCTGCCGATGATCCCGATCGGTGGGAAAGATTTCGGCAAATGACCAATCTTAAAGGGTGCTTTAACATTGGCGAATCTGACTATCAATTCCACGGAGCCAATAGACTCGGTGCAAATTCGCTCCTCTCTTGCATTTTTAGCGGTCTTGTCGCAGGAATTGAAGTGCCGAGATACATCGACACGTTGGGAGAAAGTGGGCCCAGTGAGTCAGTTTTCAAAGAGGCCCTTTCAATTGAAGAGGGGATCCAAAAGGCTCTTTTATCGAAAACAGGGCCAGAAAATGTGTTTCAACTTCACGATGATCTATCCGATTGCATGATTCGCGATGTGAGTGTGAAAAGGGATAATCCAAATCTCGAAAAAGCAATGCAGACGATCAAAAAAATTAGGGCGCGCTACGAACATATTGGCCTTTCTGATACGGGCACACTATTGAATCAAACCTATGTTTTTGCCCACCAGTTCAAAGCGATGCTGGAAATTGCCCTCATCATCGCGAAGGGAGCGCTTCTCAGAAATGAATTCAGAGGGGCCCATTTCAAGCCCGAATTCCCAGAAAAAGACGATGAAAATTGGCTCAAAACGACGATTGCCACCTTTTCCTCAAGCCAAGATGAGCCTATCATTACCTATGAACCTGTTGACATGCGGCATCTCGATCCGATAAAGAGAGATTATACAAAGGCTAAAAAAGTGAAACCGACTTTGAAGAATATACCGCCTAATATACAACTGCCGCTTTAATGATGGATAAAAAATACACTCTTAAGATTTTTCGGGGAACCCCAGGCGATCAGTATTGGGAAGAATTTGAGCTTTTGTTAAAGCCCCAGGCAAATGTCATTTCAAGCTTGATGGAAGTGCGAAAAAATCCGATCAACAAACGGGGGGAAAAAACAACTCCTGTTGCATGGGCTCAAGGCTGCTTAGAAGAGGTGTGCGGTTCTTGTTCCATGCTTGTCAACGGTCGGCCTCGCCAATCTTGCACAGCTCTGATCGAAAGCTATCTCAGAGAGACAAAATCAGATACGATTACTCTCGCTCCCCTCACAAAATTTCCCCTGATCCGCGACCTTTGTGTCGATCGGACAAAAATGTTAGAGGCATTGAAAAAAATTCGAGGGTGGGTTTCGGTCGATGGGACGGAAGATAATGGACAATTTGGCCCTCCCATTTCCCAAGAAGTACAAGGGGCGATGTATCGCCTTTCCACCTGCATGGCTTGTGGCTGTTGCACGGAATCTTGTCCCCAAGTCAATGCAAAATCAGAATTTATGGGGCCCGCTGCGATGTCTCAAATCCGCTACTTCAATGCAAATCCAACAGGAGCTTTAGAAAAATCCGAACGGCTTCGCACAGCTTTAAGTGATGAGGGAATCGGAGGATGCGGCAACGCCCAAAACTGCGTCCAAGTTTGTCCCAAAAAAATCCCCCTGACTGAATCTCTTGCCCTCATCGGGAGAGAAGCGACGAAGCAGGCAATCAAAGATTTTCTGGGGCTTCCCGACACGACAAAATAAATTCTGTCAAACCAAAGTTAAAATGTCACCGGGGTCCGCCAAAGTTAAAATGTCACCC
>CAZVHA010000007.1:0-5085 GCA_964626905.1 uncultured bacterium
GATATGAGAAGGCCGCAGCAAGCTAGTTGTCACCTATTTGCATGCCGGGTTAATAACATAGGTAACACTTCAGTTCACCGACATGGGTAAGTTAGACAACGTTGTGGCAAAACCTTCCCCTCGGTGTTTTCGGTGTCCTCGGTGGTTATTTTTCCATCTTTAAGGCAACAAAACTAGAAAAAACTAAATGGTTGTTTGGTAGATGCTTCGTTTGGGGACGCCCTTCAATCGGGCGGCGCATTTGATCGCCTCTTTTAGGGAGAGGCCAAAATATTTTCGGAGAAGAGAGATGAGTTCTTCAGGGCTCAGTTCATCGGGCAGATCTCCTTCTGGGATGACGAGGACAATTTCTCCTTTTGGGGGATGTTTTCGAAAATGTTCGAGAAGCTCTTTGGCAGTTCCTCTGCGGCACTCCTCGAAGGTTTTGGTCATTTCCCTTGCGACGGCGAGATGTCTGTTTTCATCGATGAGGGCAAGGGTGGCAAGGAGCCTTTCGGGGCTTTCAAAAGCGATTGTTGTACCGGGAAAGGCGAGTGCTTCTTTGAGGACATTTTTCCCTTTTTTGGGCAAAAAGCCGATGAATTGAAAGCGGCTCGTATCGAAGCCGGAGAGGACGAGGGCCTGAATGACGCTGCACGGGCCGGGGATAGCCGATATTGGGATGCCCTCTTGAATACAGGCGTTGACGAGGATTTGGCCTGGGTCGTTGATGCAGGGGGTACCTGCATCGGAGATGAGCCCCAACGTTTTCCCATTTTTGAGCTCTTGGATGATCCGATCGAGCGCCTTTTTTTCTTTGAATTTGTGGTAGGAGATGAGTTTTTTTTGAATGGAAAAATGGTTGAGCAATTTCAAGCTATGGCGGGTATCTTCGCACAGGATGGCGTCGCAAGAAGCGAGGGTATCTTTGGCCCTTTGGGAAAGATCTCCCAAATGGCCAATAGGGGTGGCAATTACGTACAACAAAAGATTTACTTCATTATTGATTGAAGGTGGCACTCGGATTTGAACCGAGGATGGAGGCTTTGCAGGCCTCTGCCTTACCGCTTGGCTATGCCACCAAAGTCCAATGGATTATGTGGCAAAACCGAAAGAAAGTCAAGTGGAGGATGACGGAAGCTCGGTTCCAGAATCGTGGCGGGGAGTCCCTTGCCCGCTGGGAGAGTCGAAGTTGGTTTCAGAACCGCGGCGGGGAGTCCCTTGCCCGCTGGGAGAGTCGAAGTTGGTTTCAGAACCGCGGGAATCTTGTTGTCCGTTGAGAACTTCGGCGGTGGATCCGAGGTTAGAGGCTTCAGAACCTGAAGGGGGGGAAGTTTTCCCCTGGCGAGCTTCTTTTAGTCTGCGGGTTCTCGACCTAGAATGGTTTGGCTTTTCATCCCTATGTAAAATAAGAAGAGTTCCTTGTAAAGCGGCTTCTTTAAACTGTTCTGGTGTTATAGATTCTGCCCCAGCATTAGGACTTAAATCGTCCATCTTCCAATGCTTCCCCTGTTCATCTGTTATGTAGGAAACGTAGTGACCTCCGATACCGTTCCCAATATACTCTACAACAGAGGCGATTGTGTAGGAGGTGCCCTGTATAATTGTTTTTGTATTTTCTGTTATTGGGATGTTATTCTGAACTCTTTTAACTGTACCAGTATAAAGTTCTGAGTGCCATGGGTGAGCCCATTTCGTATTTTTGGTTTCTAGGAGTGTTAGGGCGTTAGAAACATTTGCTGGGTTCCACTCTTTTTTAATGGCTGAGGTAGTAATCTTGTTTTTTTCCAGGATTTTAATAAACCTCTTTTTAGTAGACTCATCAATGTCTTCTTTGAGTGAGCGGTACGCACCTAGTGGGAATTCTAAGCACAGGAAGGGGGTGCCCTGTATCGCCACTTTTTCAGCACTAAGATCATTTCCATGAATGAGAATGGGTTGTAACTTTTGCTTAAGGTCACCCTTAAACTGATCCAGAAACTTTTGCCATGTGTGTTCTGCATCGGAATACTTTTCAGTATCCAGCGCAAGCAGCTTCATCTTGTCTTTGATATTGAGTCTGCCAGGTCCTTTGTGGTTTCGAGACTTCTGGATTGCTTGATAAAGGGGGTTTTCTTTTCCTCCTGTAAAGTTCTTGGAGTCATTCAACCGCTCTTTTAAGTGGTTGTCGTTTACGAGCATTTGGAATGGGGCATTGATATGACACATTGTGATATTATCATTTTCTAAATTGATCGGACCTGTCGAATCGGTTTTTGGTTTTTCTTTATCATTTTTTAAATTGATTGGGGGCGTCGAACCGATTTCTGGTTTTTCTTTTTTGGGTTCTTTGTTCGGGATGGAATTGATCTCGTCCAAGAGTCTAGGAGTAATTCCCTTTGCGATGATTTTTGCAAGGGCCGATGATCGATCGCTGTTGGTGACATCCAAAATTTTAGTTCCAACTTTTCGAATCTGTTCTTCATTCAGCCATGCGCTATTTTGCTCTTTGGGGAGCACGAAAATGAGGTAGCCGTCATTTTGAATTCGCACCTCAAAATGTTCCCCACTTTCTATCACTTGGGTTTTTTCCCCTTCCTTCGTTTTGCTGTTTTTGATTGCTTCGTCCAACTGCTTTTCCAGGTCTTTGAGGAACTCTTCTGCGTATTTTTTTGCGGCTCGCTTGAGGTCAAAATCCCCCATGGATTTGCTATTTGCCTTGTTAAATTCGAAGGTCACTGTGTAAGTGACTCCCTTCCATTTCCACTGGGTCTGATACCCATACGCATCGGGATGTATAGCCATTTTCGCACTGTTCGTCGCTTGCGGAGGGTTCGCTGCCTCAAAGAGCTTTATTAGCGTAACCGCCTGCTGAGTTCGCTCCTCGGCCTTGCTGCGGGGCGTCCCCTGAGAAGAAGCTTCATCACCCGCACTAGAGTACCGTTCAGAACCAGATGCACCAGAATTGCTTACTATATTTATCATAATGTATTTAAACGTTTTATCTAATTATACAATAATTTAGTATTAAATATCAATTTATTTTATTATTAAAAACCCCTGCAAACAATATCACAATATACTCATTTATAATAACTTACAAACACCCATTGCCAAGACTATCTAAAAATAGGTATACACTTTGGCCGGTATGGAGGGGGTATGCGCACCGTTTCGATGAAGAAAATTGCCCACTTTTGGGGGGCATTTGTGAGAGCGATTCGCAAGAAGGGCGCTTTCAGAAGTCCAAAAGCACCCTTTCTTTTTGGCCATGAGAATAATATTTCATCCCTTCTTTTCGACCATATGGCATTGTTATATCCTTTCTTTTTGATAAAAAAACCACTAAAAATGTATGCAACAACATGAATGACTAAGAGTAACGCGCTTATTTTAAAATAGTTGTATTATTCCTTTCCTTTCAGCCACATAATTTATATACTTGCCTTGGAGGGGGTGAACATATGCTTAAAAGAACGGTTGATTGGAGCTTAAAAGAGTGGAAATCAGACAAAAACCGAAAGCCCCTTTTGCTCCGAGGAGCTCGCCAGGTCGGGAAGACGCACGCGATCAGAAAATTGGGAAAACAATTCGATCAGATTGTTGAAATTAATTTTGAGTTAGCTCAAGGCGCTCGGCCGGTCTTTGAAAAGGATCTTCATCCGGAAAGAATTATTCGAGATTTGGGCTTCTATACTGATCGAAAAATCGAGCCAGGCAAAACACTTTTGTTTTTTGATGAGATCCAGGAGGTCCCAAAAGCGATTTTAGCTCTCCGTTATTTTTTTGAAATGATGCCATCATTACACGTTATTGCAGCAGGATCCCTTTTTGACTTTGCTCTAGAGAATGTGGGGCTTCCCGTTGGGAGAGTTTCTAGCATGTATATGTACCCGCTTTCGTTCCTGGAATTTTTGGCAGCTTGCGGGCACTCTTCTTTCATAGAACCGATCATGGAGGGAGAAGTATTTTCAGAAGTTATCCATCTTAAATTGATGGATTTAGTTGGAAAATATCTGGCTATTGGCGGTATGCCGGAAGCTGTTGCAAAATGGGTTGAATCGCGAAATCCAAAAGAATGTTTTCAAGTTCATCACAATCTAATTGCATCCTATCGGCAAGACTTTGAAAAGTATGCAGATAAACATCAGATTAAATTTGTGGAGCTTCTTTTTCGGCAAATCCCCCATTTTATTGGAGAGCAATTTCAATACAAGAATATTCATGGAGAGTACAGAAAAAGGGAACTGGCTCCCTGCTTGGATCTTCTCTGTAAGGCCAATGTCATTCATAGAATTCACCATAGCGCCGGAAACGGGATCCCGCTAGGAGCGGAAACCAATCTAGAATGGTTCAAGATCATTCTCGTGGATGTTGCTCTTTCCCAAGCCCTTTTAGGGTTTGATCTCTCTACCTGGTTTTTACAACCAGGAACTGAATTTGTAAATCGAGGGACGATAGCAGAAGCCTTTGCAGGCCAAGAATTTCTTGCATATGCTCACCCCTTGCGAGAAGCCACACTCTTTTTCTGGAGACGCGCTGAAAAAAGCAGCTCTGCCGAAGTCGATTATCTTCAAGAAAGAGATCAAGTCGTAATTCCTATTGAAATTAAAAGTGGCCATATAGGATCCCTTAAGAGCATGCACCTGTTCCTTGCTGAACGACCCAAAGCCCCTTGCGGAATCCGATTCTCTGCTCAGAACTATTCCCGTTTTGAGAAAATCGATTCGCGCCCTCTCTATGCAATTGCTACTCTCGCACACGAAGACCAGAAACCAGGATTACGGGCATTGAAATAGACGGTGTAAAAAATGCCCAAAGAGTCCTCAAATTTCTTGCGCAAGAAAAACGCTATCGCATGATTTCAATATTGGGATGCCGCTCTTGCAGATGGGCAAGCCCCGCGTCTGTAATCTGATGGCACCCAGATAGGTAGAGGCTTGTAAGACTACGAAGCCCTCGCAGATGAGCAAGCCCCGCGTCTGTGATCTGATCGCACTCAGATAGGTTGAGGCGTGTAAGAGGAAGCTCTCGCAGATGGGCAAGCCCCGCGTCTGTAATCTGATGGCACCCAGATAGGTAGAGGCTTGTAAGACTACGAAGCCCTCGCAGATGAGCAAGCCCCGC
>CAZVHA010000007.1:5185-81656 GCA_964626905.1 uncultured bacterium
TGAGGCTTGTAAGACTACGAAGCCCTTGTAGATGGGCAAGCCCCGCGTCTGTGATCTGACCGCACTGAGATAGGTTGAGGCTTGTAAGAGGAAGCTCTTGCAGATGGGCAAAGCCCCGCGTCTGTGATCCGATTGCACCACCATAGGTCTATTTCAGTAATATTAGGAAATCTTTTAATGATATCCAGCAATTCCGGATCAGTAATACTTTCGCGTGATAAATCGAGTTTAATTTGTTCTTCAGAAGAAAATGATGCTCCACATCTTCGTAGCTCACTCAAAGTGATAGGCCTAGATTTAGACACCTTATCAAGAAAGTGAATGATAGGAGCGGCAAAAGGATCTAATTTTTGGAATCGTTGGCTAACCAGACGAAGCTTTTCTTCCGCTCGGGGATCCAAGTATACCAGGATGTTACTCAATAACTCATCTGGCATTGAAGAAAGAGTGCCGCTAGGGGATTTCTGCGAACTGTCGAAATTTGCTCGTGTATTATTAGTTATAATCATATTTTAGTTGTCATTATTATGAATGATCTGATAATTATACTATATGTAACTATTTTTTACTAGAACTCCAAATTTCACGAAAATTTTTGGCTTTATTTTTTGTGAATAGAAATATCCCGTAATCACTTATTAACAATCTTATTTACAACAACTTGCAAAGATCTATTGCCCAGATTATCTAAAAATAGGTATACACTTTGGCCGGTATGGAGGGAGTATGCGCACCGTTTCGATGAAGAAAATTGCCCACTTTTTGGGGGTTATTTGTGAGAGCGACTCGCAAGTCTTTAACTACCAAATTGATAGTAAAAAAATCGAAGAAGGGGGGCTTTTTTTTGCCCTGAAAGGGGAGAAAACGGACGGTCATAAGTTCCTCTCCGAGGTGAAGATGCGTGGGGGGCTTGGGGCCATCGTCAGCAAAAGTTATGAGGGGCCCGACTTTGGCCTCGTTCTTCTTCCGGTCGAAGACCCGGTGCAAAGCCTGCAAGCGCTCGCCCGCCATTTCATGCAAGAATGCAAAGCGCAAGTGATCGGGGTGACAGGCTCTGTTGGCAAGACGACGACGAGAGAGTTTATTGCGACTCTTTTGGAAAAAAAATTCAAAGTGGGCAAAACGGAGTTCAACTACAACACGAAGCTCACCTATCCGATCACTCTTCTCAATCGAAGGGGGGATGAGGAGGTGATGGTGGTCGAATTGGGGATGAGCGAGCCTTACGACATGGCTCGCCTTATCGAAATTGCGGCGCCTGACTGGGCTGTTTTGACGAAAATCGCCTTTGCCCATGGAGGCAATTTTGAAAGGGGGCTTTTGGATATCGCCAAGTACAAAGCCGATATTTTTGCCCATGAAAAGACAAAAAAATGCTTTTTTGACCACTCGCTCTACGATTATCCAGAGGCGATTTCCAAAATCCATGGGGAAAAGATCAGTTTTTCTCTCACAGATCGGACTTCCGACTATTTTTTATCGCCCGAATTTTTTATCGACGAGAGAGGTGTGAGGGCCTATCAATTCGAGCCGCCGTTTAGACAAAGTCACATTCTCCACGATTTTCTCGCTGCGATTAGCGTTGCAAGGGAGATGAAATTGGAGTGGGACCAAATCAAAGAGAGGCTTCCCTTTCTCAAACTGCCGAAAATGCGTTTTGAGCAGATCGAAAAAGGGGGAGTTTTGTTTATCAACGACGCCTACAATGCAAACCCAGAGTCGATGAAAGCGGCTCTTTCTCACATCCCAGAGCCGAAAGAGGGGGGGAAAAGGATTGCCGTGATCGGCATGATGGATGGACTTGGCTCTTTGCACGATCAACTCCATCGGGAAGTGGGTCAGTTTGCCCAAAAATATATCGATCATCTACTCGTTTTGGGAAAAGAGGCCACGCCCGTGTTTGAGGCGTTTCAGGAGGTACAAAAACCGGCGGAGCAGTATGTCGATTTCGGCTCCCTTTCGGAGAGGCTCAAGAGCCTGATGAGAGCGGGAGATGTCGTCTTAGTCAAGGCGTCTCGATGTATGGAAATGGAAAAATTGTTTCAACTGATATAAAAATATGCTGATCCTTTTTTTTGAGTGGCTCCAATCGCTCCAAGTGAAAATCCCCTTGGCTTTCACCTACTTTTCGACCCGGATGATTTTGGCAGCTGTAACGGCGCTCCTCCTCACAATTTTTTTAGGTCCTCTCTTCATCAAAAAACTCTACGGGATGAAAATCGGTCAACCGATCCGCTCTGTTGACGAAGTGCCTCTCCTCGCAGAGCTCCATGGAAAGAAAAAAGATACGCCGACCATGGGGGGCATTTTGATCCTTTTTTCCATGGGAATTTCTCTTCTGCTCTGGATGGATCTTTCAAACGCCTTCACCTGGATTTTGGCTTTGACGACTCTTGTTTTGGGGGGACTCGGCGCTGTCGATGATTATCTCAAACTGCGCTACAAAAATAGCAAGGGTCTAAAAATGAAGAAGAAGATGGCGATCCAAATCGGATTTTCGGCCCTCATCGCCCTCTATCTACTCGCGCCGGGATTGGCCCAATCGATTTCGGGCAAACATTTTTTGCGCCCCCCCTCGGCCAAAGAGCAGGCGATGCACGCCAAAAAAATCCAAACAGTGAATTTCACAACGCAAGAGTATGCCAAACTACTCTATCTCCCTTTTTTCAAAGATCCGATTTGGGTCATGCCCGCTTGGGTCGCATTTTTGTTTTTTATTTTTGTCATTACCGGCTCCTCCAATGCGGTCAACCTCACCGATGGGCTCGATGGACTTGCCTCGGGATGTTTAATCCTCGCATCGATGGTGCTCGCCCTGTTTGCCTTTTTGTCGAACCACATCGATTTGGCCCGCTATCTCAACATTTTATACATTGAAGGGAGCGGCGAGATTGCCGTCTATCTCTTTGCAATGGCGGGAGCCACCCTCGGATTTTTGTGGTACAACGGCTATCCGGCGCAGGTATTCATGGGAGATACTGGATCGCTCGCTCTGGGCGGGGTTCTCGGAGTCTCGGCGGTCTGTTTGCGAAGGGAGGTGATTTTGGCAATCGCCGGCGGCATTTTTGTCGCAGAAGCCCTTTCGGTCATCTTGCAAGTGCTCAGCTATCGCTACAGGAATAAAAAGCGGATTTTTCTCATCGCCCCATTGCATCACCACTTCGAATATAAGGGCTGGCCTGAAACAAAAGTGGTGATTCGGTTTTGGATTATCGGTCTTCTTTTGGCAATCATCGCAGTGGCTTCGCTGAAATTGCAATAAGCGCTATACTTCTCAGCGAATGAGATGTTTGGTTGTCGGATTTGGAGTGAGCGGCAAGGCGGCCCATGCCCTTTTAACAAAAAAGGGTGCCGACGTCGTCGTCGTCGATAAAAAAGGGGGAGAAAATGTACTGCCCGATACGGCAGATCTCTCTTTGACTTCTTTTGATCAAGTGATTTTATCTCCCGGCATTCCCTCCACTCACCCGATTGTTCAAAGAGCAATTCAGCTTGGAATTGAGGTGATCGGAGAAATTGAATTGGGGCTTAAAATTGCCAAAAACAAAATATTTGGAATCACCGGATCCAATGGGAAAACGACGACGGTCACACTCACCGCACATATTTTAAATAGCGCGAAAAAAAAGGTGCGCGCCGTTGGAAATGTCGGCGATAGTTTATGCGCCTATCTTCTTGAACGGGCTGCTCAAGCGCAATCCCGCTCCTTTAGGGGCGGGTTAGCTGAGCTATCTATTAAGGCGGATGGCAAAGCCACCGCCTCCTTACCCAAGGAAGAATCTCCTTCCTTAAAGGAAGGAGTGATTCAATCAGATCCAGAAGAGCTCCTCATTTTGGAGCTCAGCTCATTTCAACTCGAAACGATGCAGACAAAAGCGCTCGACGTCGCACTGGTTTTAAACATCACGCCAAACCATCTCGATCGGCACAGCTCTATGGAAGAATATGTCCTCGCAAAGGGACGCATCCAACAGTGTCTAAAAGAGGGGAAAAATCTATTTATTTCAAAACAGGTTCAAACCCAATTTGGCTCTTCTTTTCCAAACGGGAGTTTGTTTGAAAAAGAGCTTGCACTGATCGATGAGCTGAGCTATACCCAATTGGAGATGCCTTCGAAACAAAGTGTCCAGGCTGCCTATCTCTTGTGCAAGCGATGTGGTGTGACTGACGTCGAATTTTTACAAGGCCTTTCCACCTATAAAAAGGCGCCCCATCGGATTGAATGGGTGGCAAAAATCAATGCCGTGACGTATTATAATGACAGCAAATCGTCCAACATCCATTCGGTGATCCACGCGGTGGGGAGAATGGAGGGGAAAGTTGTGCTGATTGTCGGAGGAGTCCATAAAGGTTCTTCGTATCAAGAGTGGATTGAACCTTTTAGGACAAAAGTAAAGCAGATCATCGCCTATGGAAAAGCGGGGCCGATTATGGAATATGAGCTATCTCCCCATTTTCCTTTTGCAAGAGCCGATCGGTTTGCAGATGCAATCAGGCTTGCAAAACAGGTGGCGCAAAAGGGAGAAATTGTCCTTTTGTCGCCTGGCTGTTCGAGCTATGATCAGTTTGACAATTATGAGCAAAGAGGCGAAGAATTTAAGCGACTGGTGAGGGAGTCATGAATCGAAAAAATACTATTTTGATTGCAGTTATCGTCAATGCGGGTCTTTTGGCGCTCCTTTTTGCTTTCGCGCTGACGATGCAAGAAGAGCTTCCAAGAGAATCCCCAATTGCAAGTGTGGAGCCGCTCGAACTGGGGTTGCCGCAATTTGACAATTGCCCTAAAACAGAGGAGCTTTTAGTGCTCCCGATCGAAGAGGCGAAGGGGATCGAAGAGCCGACTCTCATCCACAAGCTCCCTCCGATTGCGATCGAAACTCCTTTGCAGCTAACGCCTCTCCCCGTGGAGATTGCCCAAACGCCTCCTCCTTCTCCTTCGGAACCGAAACTTACGCCCGCTGCAGCAGCTCTTCAAGAGGTCATCGTCAAAAAGGGAGATAGCTTAGAAAAAATTGCACGGGCTCACAAGACAACTGTCGATGCGATCATCAAGTTGAACCAGTTGCCGAGCACATTTTTAAAAATTGGGCAAAAGCTAAAAATCCCCGAGGAAAAAAAAGGAACGAAGGGAATCTCGCAGGCGGTTTCTCTTAAAAATCCCGAATACTACACGATCAAAGTGGGAGAAAATCCTTGGGCGATTGCGCAGCGCAACAAGATGAGAGTGGAAGAGCTTTTGAAACTCAATGGACTCAACGAGGAAAAAGCGCGCAAATTAAAACCGGGCGATCGGCTTCGAATCAGGTGACCTTTCATGAAACGCACCGCAGCCATGCTCATTATCACGGTGGCGCTCCTCTTCTCGATGGGTCTTTTAATGATTTTCAACACGACGGCGGCCGAAGTGATCGACCGCTCGCTCCATGTCAGCACCCATGCGGCCCTTTTTAAGCAGATCATCTACGGGGTGATCGCTGTTCTCCTTGGCTTTTTTGTTTATCGGGCAGGCTATGAAAACCTGATCCGCTACAGCTTTCCTCTACTCATTGGGGCAAGTGTTCTTTTGATCTTGGTATTTATCCCTGGAATTGGGATGAAAATCAATGGGGCGCGCAGGTGGCTCGGCGTGGGGGGATTTCCGATCGGACAGCCCTCGGAGGCGATCAAAGTGCTCCTTCCTGCGGCATTTATCTATTGGGTTTCGAAACAAAAAGAAAAAATCTCATTTCGCTCATTTCTAAAGAGTCTTGCCCTTTTTGCAATTCCGACGGCGCTCATCCTCTTTGAGCCCGATAACGGGACGGCGTCGATCCTTTGCTCTTTACTCGTCATCCTTTTTTTTCTGGCGCGCATTCCCCTCTTATTTTGGGCGCTTCCCCTTTGTTGTCTCATCTTTTTGGGGGGAATGGCCGCCTTTCAAATGCCCCACGTGAGAGACCGGCTTGAAATTTATCTCCATCCTGAACTCGATCTCAAGGGGAAAGGGCATCAACCGCACCAGGCAAAAATTGCAGCTGGTTCTGGGCAACTCGTCGGCAGAGGCATTGGGGAGAGTTTGCAAAAGCTCAACTATTTGCCAGAGGCAAGGAGCGATTACATCGCTGCGATTTACGCCGAGGAGACCGGGTTTTTGGGCGTCGTAGTTTTGATTGTTTTATATATTTGGTTTGCCTCTTGCGGTTTTGTGATCGCCATGCAAACAGAAGGGAAAGAGCCATTTTTATTCGCCGCCATTTTGACTTTTTTGATTGCGATCCAAGCGTTTCTCAATTTGGGGGTCGTCTCGGGGCTTTTGCCGAGCAAGGGGATGACGCTCCCCTTTTTTTCGCAAGGGGGGAGCTCTCTCATTGTGAACACAGTGGCCCTTTTTCTTCTCCTCGACATCTCCAGGAAGGGAAAAAGATGCTTAACATATTGATCGCAACCGGAGGAACGGGGGGCCATCTTTTCCCCGCGCAGCAGCTGGCAGCGCAGCTTAAGGGCGATTGCGATCTTCTCTTTGCGGGCCACAAACTCCAAAATTCCCCTTTTCTCGATCCAGAGTGGAAAATGGCCGAAATTGTCTCAGCCTCTTCCAAAAAAAAAGGGTGGACTCTTTTAAAGGGAATTTGGCAAAGCATCCGGTTGATCTACAAGTTTCGCCCCGATGTCGTGATCGGCTTTGGCAGCTTTCACTCTTTTCCCATTTTGGCAGCAGCGCTCATCCTCAGAAAAAAAATCCTCCTTTTTGAGCCGAACTGCTCTTTTGGAAAAGTGAATCGCTTTTTTGCCCCATTTGCAGAAAAAGTGGCCTTTCAATTTCCGACCTCCTACAAAGGGGCTGTTTATGTTCCTCTATTGCCTTGGAAAAAATGGGAGGTTCAAAAAGAGAAAAAAGAGGGAAAGCGCAAAACGATACTGGTGTTTGGGGGCTCACAAGGCGCCTCGGCCATCAACGAGGCGTTTTTCGAGGCGGCAAAAAACCTTTCTTTTCCCTTTGAAGTGATCCATTTGACCGGAAAGGAGCAGCAGCAGCAGCCTCACATTCGCTATGAAGTGCCCGCTCTTGTAAAACCGTTTGAAAAAAACATGGCTGAGCTCTATGCGCGGGCCGATTTTGCGATTTGCCGGTGCGGCGCGTCGACGATCGCCGAGTTGATCCGCTCGAAAGTATGCGCCATCGTGATTCCCTATCCTTTTGCCCATGATCATCAGAAGGAAAATGGGAAATTTTTTGTAAAAATCGGCGGTGGGCGCCTGATCGAGCAAAAAGAGCTTACCCCTAAGCTGTTGCAACGGGAAATCGAGGAGCTTGTGCAAGAGCTTGACGAGAGGCGTCAGGCGTTGGAAAATTTCCAATTGCCCGAAGCAGAAGAGTTGCGAGATTTGGTTTTGAAAATTGGAGGCAAAAAGTGAGTACCCATTTTATTGGACTTGGTGGAATCGGAATGAGCGCTTTGGCGCGTCTCCTTTTGCAAAAAGGGGAGTCGGTCAAGGGGAGCGATGTGCGGGAAAGTCTCCTCTTGCAAGAACTGAAAAAAGAGGGGGCGCAAATCCAGATTGGGCACAGTGAAGAGTTCGCTCATGGGGCGGAGCGAGTCATTTACAGCTCGAGCATTCAAAAGGAAAATGTCGAATGGCTTTGGGCGAAAAAAACCGGAGTGCCCGTGATGCACCGCTCGGAGCTTTTGTCGGAGCTGATGGAGGGAAAACAAAAACTTCTCGTCACAGGGACACATGGCAAGACGACGACGACAGCGCTCCTTGCACAAGTATTTTTGACAGCTCGACTCGACCCCTCTTTTGCTGTGGGTGGGCTGATTCGGAGCCTTGCTACAAATGCGCGGCTTGGAAAAGGGGATCATTTTATCATTGAAGCGGATGAGAGCGATGGCTCATTTTTAAAACCGGTTGCAGATGTTGCCATCGTTACAAATCTCGAGGACGATCACCTCGATTATTGGGGCTCATCTCGGATGCTCCAATTGGGTTTTAAGCAGTTCATCGCGCAGGCAAAGCAGCTTTTTTGGTGCATCGATGACGCTCGCCTGAAAGAGCTCAATCCAAAAGGGTGTTCTTACGGTTTTTCGGAAGGAGCGATGCTCCACATCACCCATTTTAAACAGGTGAAAAACGGCATTATTTTTGATCTGAATGGCGAGAAGGAGATATTTCTCTCCCTTTTTGGAAGGCACAATGCGCTCAATGGCGCCGCTGTTTTTGGGCTTGCGCTCAGCTTGAACATTCCAGAAGAGCTCATTCGAAAAGCATTTGCCGAATTTTCGGGAACGGCGCGAAGGCTTGAGTGCAAGGGGGAAAAACACAAAGTGGTTCTCTATGACGACTACGCACACCACCCGACGGAAATCAGGGAGACTCTCGCGGCTCTTTCGGAGAGCATTTTTGAAAGGCGGCTCATCGCTGTATTCCAACCGCACCGCTATAGTCGCGTGCAGAGTCTGTGGGAAGAATTTACACAATGTTTTGAAAGAGCAGATCTCGTGGCGATGACCGACATTTACAGTGCGGGAGAGGCTCCCATTCCGGGGATTACGAGCGCTTCTCTCTTTGCAAAATTGCGAGAAAAACTGGGGCCTAAGGTCCATTTTTTCCCCCGGACCCATCTTGAATCGGGAGTGGCGAGTCTTTTAAAACCGCTCGATGTGGTCATTACGCTTGGGGCAGGGGATGTGACCTATGCGGGGGAATCGATCCTCAATCTCTATGAAAAGAGGGCGCCCCATTGGAATGTGGCGGTTCTTTACGGTGGGGCGTCGCCAGAACACCTCGTTTCGGCAGCCTCTGCAAAAAATATTGTCAAAGCGCTCAAGGCCCCCGTTTACAACACAAAAGAGATTTGCATTGCGAAAGAGGGAAAGTGGACCCTCGAACAAATGGCGGAGCTGATGCAGTGCGACGTGTGTATCCCTGTTTTTCACGGGCCAAAAGGAGAAGATGGGATGGCGGCGGCTGTTTTAGAGGCGCTGCAAATTCCCTATGTCGGTTGCAATAGCGCATCGGGTGCGATTTGCATGCATAAAGGGTGGACAAAAGAGATCGCGATGCAACACAATGTTCCCGTTGTCCCTTTCTTTCAGATGGATCGATCGGATTTTAAAGAGGAAAAACTCTTGGATCAGATTGAAAAAAGCTTTTCCTATCCGGTGTGGATCAAGCCGGTCCATCTCGGATCGAGCATTGGAGTGAGTCGGGTGGTAGATGGAGAGGAGGCTATTTTGGCGGCCCAAAACGCGTTTGCACTGGACGATCAGATTCTCGTGGAAAAGGAGATTGTGGGAAGACAAATTGAATTTTCGCTCCTCGGCAACGAGATCATTCAATGTGCCGCTCCTGGGGAAATTGTGAGCCTTGGAGAATTTGTCTCGTATGATAGGAAGTATGGGGAGCTAGCTTTTGAAATTCGGGCCCCTGCTGTGATGAGCGAAAATGAGAGGGAAATTGGCTATGAGCTTGCAAAACGGATCTTTCGGGCCTGCAATTGCACAGGGCTTGCCAGAGTCGATTTTTTCTTGGACGGCGCTGGCTATTTTTGGTTGAACGAGATCAACCCATTTCCCGGTTTTACCGATACGAGCGCCTATCCGATCATGTGGCAGGCGACGGGGCTCGATCTTTCTGCTCTCGTCGATCAGATGGTGGCTTTAGGGCTTAAAAGGAGTTTAGCGCATTGAGGGGGGAGTGGAGCACGAAACAATCGATTCTTTTTTTCTTAAGCTCAACGGCGATCACTTTGATGGTTGGAGTCACCCTCTTTTTCTTTTGGCAAAAGCAAAAAGCGAAACGGCTGCAAAGCGACGCCTATAAAATCAGCGCAATCATCCAGACAGGACCAGAAAAAGAGGCGCTCAAAACGGCCTATTTGGCAGAGCTTTTGGGACTATCTGCAGATAGGCCCATGCCGTTATATGCTTTGAATACAAAGCAGGCAGAAAAACTCCTGATGCGCTCCCCCCTGATTGCGAGCGCGAAGGTGAAGCGGCTCCCTCCATCAACACTGTACATCGATTACGAAGTGAGAAAGCCGATTGCAAAACTGGTAGGGTATCAAAATATGGCGATCGACAAAGAAGGTTATATTTTTCCGGTCCACCCATTTTTGACGCCGAAAAAACTGCCCGAAATTTATCTCGGGATCCCTTCGTTAAAGGGGGGGCGCATCGAGGGGCCGGCTTTAGATCTGGCCATCCATATTTTGCAGTTTCTTGAAAAAAGCGCGGGATTTGAGGATTTGCGCATTCAAAGAGTGGATGTCTCCAACGCCTTTACTCAAAGTCTTGGGACGAAAGAGGTGGTACTCGTGACAGAAGAAGAGCTCTCCATGCGCAAAAATGGAGTGGAAATCGTCTGCGTTTTCCCGAAAATTTTGCGGGTGGCTCCGAAAGATTACGAGAGGCAGATCCAACACTTTTTTTCGCTGAGAAAAGTGATGCTCGAAGACTACAAAAAGCAGCTCTTGATCTTAGATCGAGGAGGGAAATTTGCGCCGCGGATCATCGATTTGCGCATTCCCCAACTCGCCTTCGTCGAAAAGGGGTGAAAGGCAAGTCAATACTTTATTTACACTGAAGGGTTCTTCAAAGCATTGCATTCAATGATCCTATTTTTTACAATGCCAGCTTGAAGGAGTCAACACGATGGAAGAATTTGTCGCATATCTCGTTAAAAATATGGTGAATGCCCCAGATCAAGTCGATATCCGTTCCATGGAGGGGCAAAGTGGTTTATTGATTGAAATTCGGGTGGCCCCTGAGGATGTGGGCAAGGTCGTTGGCCGCAAGGGCAACGTGATCCGCTCGCTGCGAACCTTAGCTATGACCATTGGGGCAAGGCTTGGGCGCAGAATCCATTTAGAAATCGTCCAATAGAGGGGAACTATGGGGGTTGGTTTAACAATTGGTCTGGAAGAGATCGAGCACCGCGTTATATTGCGCCTCGACGGGAGGATCGATGCGGCATCGGCCCCTATACTGGAGAGAAAAATCACGGGGTTGATCGAGGAAGATCATTTTCATTTGCTCCTCGATTTTACGAGGGTCGATTATTTGAGCTCTGCGGGGATGAGGGTTCTTTTATCAATGAGCAAGAGGCTTTTGTCGAAGAAAGGGGAGCTCGTCCTTTTTTCATTGCCCGAAGAGGTAAGCGAGGTGATCAAGATGGCAGGTTTTGAAAAAATTTTTAAAATCTTTCTTTCTGAAAAAGAAGCGTTGCAGTTTCGCAAGTGAAAGAGGCTCTATACTGCGACCGTTCAAAAAGAGTGAAAAATGCCAAGGAGGCGCCCTGTAATTTAAGCCAGGCGAAGCCGACGCCGAAGCAGCTCAACCTGGAAGGTTGGGCATCGGGGTCCCCGAAGACGCATCGTCTTTGGGGCGAGGTGCAGGCGGGTCTCAAATTCAGTGGCCGTCCGACGTCGGCAGATTCACACTTTTTGAGCGGGAGCAGTATGCTTCCGATCCCCATTCCTGAAAGGCAAAAGATCCTTTATCCGGGAAGGAAGAAGAGGGTCCTCGTCATTGCCGGGCCAACGGCTGTTGGGAAAACGGCCCTCTCTCTCTCTTTGGCAGCGGCCATTGGTGGGGAGATCATTTCGGCCGACTCGATGCAGGTGTATCGGGGGATGGATGTTGGGACAGCGAAGGCGCTTCCCGAAGAACGGGCCGCGATCACCCACCATCTCGTCGATATATGTGATCTGAGTGCGATTTTCAATGTCGCCGAATTTTACAAACAGGTGCAAGAGGTTTTTCGGGAGATTATGGCCCGAGAAAATGTCCCCATTGTCGTAGGCGGCTCTGGATTTTACATCCACGCCCTTCTTTATGGCCCCCCTCAAGGCCCCCCTTCGAAACCAGAGGTGCGAGAGCAGCTCGAAAAGCAGATGAAGGAGCTCGGCCCTGAAGTGCTTTATGAGAGGCTGCAGATGTTTGACCCCTACTATGCAGCGAGCATTTCCGAATATGATCGACATAAGATCATTCGGGCGCTAGAGATCATGGCTCTGTCTGAAAGGAGGGTCAGCGATTTTCCAAAACAGGATAAACTCCAGGAGCAAGAGTACGATTTTCGGTGCTGGTTCCTCTATTTTTCTAGGGAAAAGCTCTATGAGAGGATCGAGAAAAGGTGTGAGGAGATGGTGCAAAAAGGGCTCATTGAAGAGGTGAAAACACTTGAAAAAATGGGCCTTAGGGACAATCCGACGGCATCCCAGGCCATAGGGTATCGGCAAGCGCTCGAGTTTCTCATGAGCGATCAGAAGGATGAAGACCATCAAAATTTCGTTGCGGCATTCAAGAGGGCGTCAAAGCAATACTCAAAGAGGCAATTTACCTGGTTTAGAAAAGAGCCACTCTTTCGGTGGCTCAATATCGATGAACACTCTCCGGAAAGGCTCAAAGAGCTCATTCTTCAAGATTTTGAACAGGGGAATTAACGGCTAGTTTTTCCAAATACAAGAAGGAGACTTTCAGATGTTTTTCGATCTCGATGACCGATTCCAATGTCTCTTTGGAAACTTTGTATGGATGTCCTGAAAAGGGATCCCGAAGATAGTAGAAGCCTTTATCATATTCATCGACGGTGATAAAATGGCCTTGGAGTTTTTCATGGTGAATTGCCAAGATGACTGGTTGGCCTGATTCGGTTAATTTTTCTCGGACAGCGCCTAAAACTGCCGCTGCACTTTCGAATTCTTTTCGGACAGCCGTGGGCATGTATCCAAGAGCATTGACTGCTGAATATTTCCCCATCATGAGGGCTATATTTTCCACATTTTGGAGCGGGCTATTAAGCCACTGCCAGTAATCGCTTGTGGCATAAGTGGCAAGATCCCCTTCTTTTCCTTGAGGAATTAAGTCAAGCAATAGCATGGTTGCAGCTGTGGGTCCGCAATTCTTGTTCGCCCTCTGGCAAATCAAGTGATGCGTTTTCCCTGAGGGAGTTTTGTATGTGGAGTAAGATTCTACATCTCGAAAAAGTTCAGAAGGAGTTTGATCCACTCGGTCAGGAAATGTGTAATAAGAGGCGCGGGCATCAAAAAAACTCGTTGGACTATTTCTTTGATTCTCATTTCTTGACAGTCTAGACCTCGCTTTTGGGCCACGGGGTGTTGGGGCCTGCGCAGGAGGCAATAAACGGCCGATCTTTCTGGCTGGAGATCCGGGTGGGGAACTGCCGAAACTCTTATAATCGGAAGGGGGTGGAACCATCGCTGCTTGGATTTGCACTTTTTTGGTCGTTATCTCAAAATTGCTTCGAGTGAGGGGGGCAAGAGGACTGGCACTAGGTGCTAATTGCTGCCTTTTGAAATCGCCTTCTGGCTCTAGTCGCACGAATGGTGCTGCTCTCTTTGGCCTTGTGGTGATACATTCATCAAATAGATTCATTTTAGGCGAATTATTTACGTTCATAATAACCAATATTTTAATTTATAATTCAATATTGTATCACAATTCTGTTATTTAGATAAAGAAATTATAAATTATTTTTTAACTAATCGTAAATAGTTGATAGTAAGTTATTTATCCTGTCAAAAGTCGATAAAGGCGTTGCATGTGAGCCCCTGGAAAAAAAGGCTCCCTTGGGTGGGGGCGATCATGGCTCCATTCGTTTGGTCGATGAAGCGAAAGAGCATATTTTGTTTCCAATAGAGATCCATTTCATAGGAGGCGCCGAAACCATAGAAGAGGGTGTAGGAGGGTTTGCAAGCCCAACCTTGCCAGCCGAGACCTAGCAGGGCCCCTCCTTCGGGGCGAAGGGTCCAAAGAGTTTGGCCTTCTCGGAAAGTATCGAGGAGCACTATCCCATTATCGTAAAAATCAGACTCATTGCGACCAATGGAAAACCGGGAGGCGAGAAGGGATCCAGAGATTTTGCCGAAGAGCAGGAAATGGTCCGACAGGTTCCAATGGGTTGTGAGAGAGGAGCTGAGCCCCAAATTGAGCGAGCGGTTTTTCATAGCGATGGACGAGCGGAGGAATTGGATGGCGCCTCTTCCGACGACGACGCTTGCGCTATTCCCACTTTGATACATCACCTGATACCGCTGCTGTAAAAGGGCGAGTTTAACTCCAAAGGTGGGCTCAAAAGAGATCGTTGCCGTTAAAAAGAGTTTGTGTTTGAGAAAGAGATCGAAAAAATTGGCGTGGAGATTCCAATTGGATTGAGCCCTTTCCCAAAGGACTTGAAAATTATTATCTTGAAAGGCGGTGGCGGCAGTCCAAACGGAGCGGATGCCTCCTCCTGAATTGCCCACAAAAGGGTGTTTAGCTGTATCTGAAGTGTGTGCGTAGTAGCGGGTGTAATCGAGCTCAAGCGCCCAATCATCGTGGGGCAAATAGGCACCCAATCCCAGTCGAAAAGCGGGGGTGTAGCGGAAACTCGGCTTGTAAATTTGGATATTTTGATTCAAGGAGCTCCCCGCATTTTTGGAGGCGTATTCAAGCCCCTGCTCCGTCCCTTCCCAATAGAGAAAGTCCACTTTTCCATACCATTGGTCCTGTTTCACCCCTTCTTCTATTTGCGAGTGGGGCAAAAAAACGCAAGGCTCTGGCGCAGGGCACTGTGCGAAAAGGGGACAAATGAAAAGAAAAGCTAACAATCTCATTTAAAATCCGAAGTAAAAGGTGAGTGCTGCTCCGTGAAAGATGAGATCTCCACGGGGGAAAAATGTTTGGCTCAAAAGGCCTGGGTTGACGAGCATCGACATCATATTTTGTTCGGCAAAATATTGGAGCTCGTACTTCACATCTAGCCCAAAGGGAAACTTCCTCTCGCAGCCAAAGCAAGTTTGCCATCCAAATCCGAGCGCAGTTTCCAAAACGGGGCGAAAAATCCAAAAGCGCATGCGGGAGGAAACATCGATGCCAGAGGCGATGCTGCTTTGCGTATTTCGATCGGTATCGGTCCGATTCACTCTAAAATGCCAAAGGGGGAGAGCGCCTGCAAAAGTGCCGAGGAGAGAAAATCCCTTTCCCAATTCCCACTTCGACTCAAAGCCAATTCTCGGCCCCGTGCCGATGGAGCTATTGGTCAGATCTGCATTCGCACTGACGAGCGCATTCAATCCGACGACGGTCCCTCCGCTATAATGGGCGCTGAACTTTTGGTCGATACTTCCCACTTTCAAGCCGGCATGAAATCGGAGAGAAAGAGCAGGAGAGAGGAAGGGGTGATAGCCCATTTCAACATCAAAGCCGTTGAAATTGAGATTCCAGGTCCCTTTTGCGCTTCCATAGCGAAATTGTCCGGTGATATCGGCGCTTGGAAAAGCCCATAAGGGGATGATTTGAGCCCCGTTGGACGTTATCGTTGTTGAGGTATCTGTTTGAAAACGGGTCCACCGAAATTCGGTATCCCAACCCCTTTTCGAAAAGATCATGCCGACATCGATTTTGAAAGCTGGCTCAAAGTGGAATTTCACCGTCGAGAGTTTCCCATTGACGTTACCGATAGCGCCATTGGGAAGGGGATCGTTTTTTAATCCAAATGCGAGCCCCTCTACCCTTGCCTGCCAACAGAGGGCGCTGATTTCAGACATCCAAAACATCCCTTCCAGATCGCAACCCTTTTTCGAGCAAGGAATATCTTGAAAAAGTCGGTGCTGCCCCTCCGAAGCGAGCAGTGCGCCGCATAAAAAAATCATCCAAAACTGCATCATTTTGCCTTAAAAATCGAATTTGATCGCCGCGCTTAACCCCTGCATTTGCAGCTCTCCTCTCATGTCAAACGTCTCTCCTGGGAGCGTCTGAACGTATTGCCTTCTTAAGTGGTTCATCGCCCACCAAAATTGCCATTCATAGCCAAGTCTCACCGAAAGAACATAGGCATCTCGAAGAGTTGTCTCCCAATGAAGCCCGAGCATCGCCTCCAAAATGGGGGTCAGTTCTCGAATGTGCTCGCGCATTTTCATTGTGTTCTCCCCACTATTCGGTTGGACGATATCGCGAAAGGAGGAATGGACATCAAAAAATGAATAGAGCATCGAAAAGGCCCCATTGCCGATCAAACTAACCCCGTAAAACATATGCCACAAAGACTCTAAGCCGATGCGCGGCCCCAACCCCCATTGGTCTATTTTTGCATGAAAGTCGCTCGAGAGAAACTGTGTGAGTTGCTGCGCAGCTCCTTGCGAGGGGAAGGCCAATTGGGTAGTCCCTCCCGCATATTTCGCATAGTAGTGCTGCGTCACTTTAGAAAATTTGGCCCCCATTTTAAGCCTCATGGGGATGGATTCTTCAGGAGAAAATTGCCTCGCGAGTTCTAGATCCCAAGCGTTGAAAGTCATCTTCCAATTGCCAGCAGCCTCGCTGTAGCGCAAAGGGTTCCCCGAATTGCCCCCGATAATTTGAAAGAAAGGGGATGGCCAAAGGGGGATGATTCCAATATCTGCAGGGGCAATCTGCGAGTCGAAATTCTTTTTCAAATCGGTGCACTCTTCTCGGTAAAAGGTCCAACTTCCCTGCAAATCCCACCTGTCATGGGGGAGTGGCCCTCCGATCAGAAATTTGCCCCCCGGCCTCCAGGCAAAATCGGGGACAAAAAGCTTCTCTTGAAAGGTTTGAGAAACGGCGCCAGCAGTATTCGGGACAAACGATTTGGAGGCAAACTCAAGCCCCCATAATTTCGCTTGCCACATCAAAAAAGAGGCCTCCATATAGACCCCATTGGAATCGGGGTGAGGAGGAGGAGCGAGATAGCCCCTTACCTCAGCCTGTAGAGAAAAAAAAGAGATGAGGCCAATCAAAATCGGTTTCAAATCGGTTTGACTCAAAATATTTGATTGCAACTTATCACTGCGCCCATCCGTTGTAAAGAAAAAAATTGCTGCAAAAAAATTGGCTCGGTGCGAACAAAAAACTTTCAATAAATCGACACATAGATTAAATTGCTTCTTGCACTCTTATTTTTTTTCAAGGTTTAAGACTATGATTGTTCCTTCAGATTCTCCTCCTCCACCAGAAACAGACACCCGGGAAATAGAGATGGAGATGAGTCCCCTCTTCAGAGAATTTTCTGAAAAGATGGCGGCGATTGCCACTCCAGATGAAAAGATCGTCTTTGGGCTGCAGTTTATGCGCAGCACCATCTCACAAGAGGGGAGTCCCCGTTTTCGAGAATTTTGGGAGGGGCGCAAGCTGATTTTGCCCTTTTTCAAGGAGAATTTGAATCCGGCAATCCGCTCGAATTTGTGGACTGAATATGTAGAGCTGACCGTCGAAGCGCGCAAGTTGAAAGAGATTCTCGAAGAGCAGAGCGCCTTTGCGATGGAGCAGATCGATTTGGCTATTCGGGCGATGGAACTGGATATAGAGAAGTTCGAAGAGCTTTTAAACACGACTCCTGAAACTGTTTTCCCCGATACATCCGAGACCATTTCGCAAAGAAGAGAAACCTATTGCAAGATCCAAAGAGAGCTCAATTTGCTCAACACCCTTGCGAGCCGCCTGAATTCTCTTCGCAAAGAGATCATCAAGACCGACATGCGGATCCGCTTCAAGACAAAATTCTTTAAGCGCCTATCCCAGTTGGGCGATCACATTTTCCCCAAGAGAAAAGAGCTGATCGAGACGGTCAGTTCCGAGTTTGAAAAGGACGTTTCATCCTTTGTCGAAAGGTATTTTCAGGGAAGTGAAGTGAAAGGGGCCCCCTATTTTGCCATTCGAGAGGAGATCAAAGCCTTGCAGAGCATGGCTAAAATCTTCACTTTGAACAGCAGCGCCTTCACCAGGACCCGTTTGAGCTTAAGCGAGTGTTGGGACAAGGTCAAAGTGCTTGAAAAAGAGCACAAGAAAGAGGTGTTTGAGAAAAAACAGGCCTCTTCTGAACAAAGGCAAATGGTCCAAGGAAAAATCGATGCTCTTAAGGCGAAAGCGGCAGAGTTATCAACGCCTGATCTCAACCGGGAAATCGATGCAATTTTTCAGGAGATGCGCGCCATTTCTTTGCAAAGGGAAGATGTCAGGATCTTGCGCGAAGAGCTTTTCCGATTGCGCGAGCCCCATTTAGCAGCGCAGGAGCAAAAAGCAAAAGAACTGATCGAAATTGAGAAAGAAAAACTGCGCGCCAAGAGAGAGCAGCTGACTCTTTTGAAAGAAAAAATTGCGCAGCTGTCCAAAGAGGCGGATGCGATGGAACTGGAGCCGCTTGCGGAAGATTTTGCGAGCATTGTGCGGCAAATCGAGCAGCTCGACGCTTCAAAAATGGAAAAGCAGCAGTTGGAGCGATCGATCCGGCCACTCAAAGACCTCGTTGCCGATAAGAAGGAACATTCGATCCTCAATTTGAGCGAAGACGACAAAAAAGCGCTCGAAAACTACAAGCTCGTTCTACAGCAAAGAAAGGAGCGTCGCCAGGAGATCAAAGATCAACTGGAAATCTATCGAAAGGCGCTTGGCAGCTCCAATCTCGATTTCGAAAAGGCGATGCACTATCAAGAGCTCATCGAGCAGGAAAAAGAGCGGCTCGAAAAAGCAAATGCGATGATCCAAGAAATTGAGGAAAAGATCGCCAGATTCGAAGGGAACTGAAATTTTTGAGGACTTTATGAGCGCACGCGCGGAGATGGTTCGAAAAATTGGAAAGAGGACTCGAAATTTGGCTGGAGGAGAGGGGCAGATCAAACACTCAGCCCAATTCGCCTCGCGCGTATTTCATCGAGGGCTCATCGAAAAGCTCCCCGAAAAGGCAGCGCAAAACTGGCTGGGTGTCATCGATGGAAAGGAAAAGTTCGACCCTTCTCACGCAGATACAATTGCAGAACAGATCAAGTCGTGGGCGATGCAAAGGGGTGCGACCCACTTTACCCACTGGTTTCAGCCTTTAACCAATGCGAGCGCTGAAAAACACGATTCATTTTTGAGTTGGGGCCCGAATGGAACCGTTTTGGAAAAGTTTCGGGGAAAAGATCTTTTGCGCGGCGAGCCCGATGCCTCCTCGTTTCCTTCCGGCGGATTAAGGACGACACACGAAGCGAGGGGCTACACCGTTTGGGACCCGACCACATTTCCCTTTTTATGGGAAAGTGGCGACGGAGTCACTCTCTGTATTCCCACCCTCTTTTTTTCTTGGAAAGGGGAGGCGCTCGACCACAAAATTCCGCTCATGCGCTCAGAGGAAAAACTCAATCGGGCCATTTTGAGGCTTTTAAAGATCACCAAAGTCGATGCCGTGAGAGCTTTTTCCACTTTGGGGGCAGAGCAAGAGTATTTTGCAATCGATCGATCGCTTTATCTTTTAAGACCTGATTTGCTCTTAGCGGGGCGCACTGTTTTTGGGGCAAAACCGCCGAAAGGCCAAGAGCTCGAAGATCACTATTTTGGCCCCGTGAAAGATCGGGTTCTCGCATTCATGCGTGAATTTGAGGCGGCGGCCCTGCAGCTCGGCATTCCAGTGAAGACAAGACACAATGAAGTGGCCCCTGCGCAGCACGAAGTGGCCCCCCTTTTCGAAAGGGCCTCCATTGCGATCGATCACAACCTCCTCTTAATGGAGCTCATGAGGGGATACGCCCTGAAACACGATCTCGCCTGTCTTTTCCATGAAAAACCGTTCATGGGAATCAACGGGTCGGGAAAACACAACAACTGGTCGATTGCGACAGATACGGGGCTGAATCTACTCGATCCGCAAGAAAATTCGCTCCTCTTTTTGACGCTCCTCACCGCCATCTTAAGAGCGGTCCACCAACATGCAGCGCTTTTGAGAGCGAGCATCGCCTCTATCGGAAATGACCATCGCTTGGGCGGTTCTGAAGCTCCTCCGACGATTCTCTCCGTCTATTTAGGGGAGGCGCTCGAAAAAATGATCGGGGAGATTTTGCACGGCAAGAAAGAGACCTTCAGCCTCCGTTCAATCGAGCTCGAATTGTTTGCCCTTCCCCGCTTAGAGGCCGACCCTTCCGATCGGAATCGCACCTCGTTTTTCGCATTTACCGGGAATAAATTTGAGTTTCGGGCAGTGGGAGCCTCGGCCCATTGTGCTGTTCCCATTACGGTGATCAACGCCATTGTGGCAGATAGTTTGGAGCTCATTTTAGATGAGATCGATCCGCTCATTACGGGTCCAAAAATGGGCCAAGAGGAGATTTTTAGAGCGGCGCTCCCCTCCTTAAAAAAACATCTCAAAGAAGCGCAAAAAGTGGTCTTTAGCGGCAATAATTACTCTTCTGAATGGGAACAAGAGGCCCAAGAGAGGGGACTGCCCAACATTTCCAAAAGCTACTACGCCTTTGCAAGCTGGATCGATAAAAAAACGATCTCGGTTTTTCGGGGGATTTTAAGCGAGAAAGAGCTCCATAGCCGCTATGAAATTTTCCTCGAACAGTATGGCAAAGTGATGCAGATCGAATCGGCCCTCATGATCGAGATGTTTCAGACGCAAATTTTGCCTACTGCGCAAAAAGATTTCCGGCAAAGGGGCGTGCAAGAGCCGCTGATCGAGAAGGCCGAAGAGGCTTTGCGCGAATTGAAAGGGGCCCTTGCGGGGCTTTCCGATATGGGGTGGGAGGCTAAGGGGAAGATCTTTTGCGAATTGATCGGCCCCAAAATGGCTCGTTTGCGCTTTTTTGTCGATGAACTCGAAAAAAGCGTCGATGATGCCCTTTGGCCTTTGCCAAAATACAGAGAACTGTTGTTTTTGATATGAAATCAATTGGTTTATTTGGCGGCAGTTTTGATCCTATCCATTTTGGTCACATCGGCCTCGCCATTGATCTTTTGGAAAAGCATAAGCTCGATCAGGTCCTCTTTTGCCCTGCTTTTTGTTCCCCTTTTAGGGTTGGGGATCCCCCGAAAGCAAAAGCGGAAGATCGGCTCGCTATGCTCAAACTGGCGCTCGATCTGCCCCAATTTGGTCTTCTCACTCTAGAGATCGAAAGAGGGGGGATCTCCTACACGGTAGATACTCTTCGAGAGTTGAGAAAACAGAGGGGAATGGCTCTTTTTCTCCTCCTTTCCGATGAGGCTTTCGCCAGGGTCCATCAATGGAAGGAGAGCGAAGAGATTCTCAAAATGGCAAAACCCCTGATAGCTCCAAGAGAGATCAAAATCTCCAGCACCCAAATTCGCGAGCGCATTCGCAATGGGCGCTACTGCAATCACCTCGTCCCAATAAAAACTCTGGACTACATCCACAACCATCGCCTATACTCGGTTTAAAATTTTTCGCTTGGAAAAATAGAGCTCAATTTTTTATTTTGCAAATAATGGATAAAAACGGATTCGAGACCCTCAACTCCATCGCCCAAATCATCTATGATAAAAAAGGTTTTAATATCCTTGCTATCGATGTTCAGGGGATGTCGAGCATCACCGATTGTCTCCTCATCGCCGAGGGGAACGTCGATCGCCACGTCTCATCGATTGCCCGCGCCGTCATTGACGGAATGGGCGAAAGAGGGGAAGAACCCCTTCATATTGAGGGGATTAAGAATGGGGATTGGGTTGTTTTAGACTATGGCGAAATCACAGTGCACCTCTTTAGGCCTGGTTTTAGGGAGCGGTATTCTCTAGAGAGGCTTTGGGGGGACAGCAAGATTGTCGATCTCGAGATCGATCTCACTAAAAAAGCTTCTACCAACTAGAAAAAATACGAGTTGCCTGGCTCCTTTTTTTCTGTTATGATACTCATACTGAAAAATAAATTTTTAGGTTGGCAATGGCGAAAAAACGGATTGTTGTGACAGGGATGGGGGTTGTCTCCTGTTTTGGGAACGATGTGGACCGTTTCTATGAAGAACTTTTAGCGGGAAAGAGTGGGATCGTCCCGATCGAAGAATTTGACTGTTCTGAATATCCGACCCGTTTTGCAGGGTGTATCCGAAATTTTGATGTGGGCGAGTACATGGACAAAAAGCAGGCCCGCAGAGTGGATCCATTCATTCGGTACACGATGGTGAGTGGGAAGAAGGCGCTGGAGAGTGCGGGGCTGAAGGGCGAGGCGCTAGAAAAGCTCGATAAGAAGCGCTGTGGGATTGTGATTGGATCGGGAATGGGGGGGATGAGTGTCTACTACGAGGGGGTACAGACGGTCCTTTTGAAAGGTTTTAAGAAGCTGACCCCTTTTTTTGTCCCTTATATCATCACCAATATGGGGGGAGCCCTTCTTGCGATTGATTTGGGGTTCATGGGGCCGAACTATTCGATATCGACGGCCTGTGCGACCTCCAATTTTTGTATTCAGGCGGCGGCAGAGCAGATTCGGCAAGGGGTGGCCGATTTGATGCTTTGTGGTGGGGCTGAGGCTCCAGTGACGATTACGGGTCTTGCTGGATTTGTCTCTATTGGAGCCCTTTCTACGAGAAATAGCGATCCGCAAAAGGCGCACCGTCCGTGGGATCGGCAGAGGGATGGATTTGTGATGGGGGAGGGGGCAGGGGTACTCGTTCTCGAATCGCTGGAGCATGCGCTTGCTCGCGGCGCGCCGATTTTAGCTGAGTATCTCGGCGGCTCGATCAACTGCGATGCGTACCATATCACCTCTCCGAGAGAGGATGGCCTTGGCGTGAGTCACTGTATTGAGGAGGCGATTGCAAATGCGGGGATTGCGAAGGAGCGCATCAATTACATCAACGCTCATGCGACAGCGACTCCGGCGGGCGATCTCTGTGAAATTCAGGCGATCCGAACGGTGTTCAAAGACCACTGTAAAAAGATCAAGATCAATGCGACGAAGTCGATGATTGGGCACTGTTTGGGAGCGGCCGGGGGACTTGAAGCGGTTGCAACCATTAAAGCGATTCAGACGGGCAAACTCCATCCGACGATCAACGTCGATGATCCGGAGCCTGCTTTGGAAGGGATTGATATCATTCCGAATGTGGCAAAATCGCATCAAGTGGATGTCGCCCTTTCCAATTCGTTTGGATTTGGCGGGCACAATTCGACACTTGTTTTTGCGCCATTCAAAGGGGGATAGCCGCTGATGCGCAAAGACGAATCATTTGGAGTGATCCCCCTCTCAAAAGGGAGCGGCTGTTGGGAAGTTTTTATCATTCAACATAAAAAGAGTGGCTACTGGGGATTTCCCAAGGGGCATGCGGAGTCGAATGAGACGCCGGAAGAGGCGGCCTTTCGGGAGCTCAAGGAGGAGACGAATCTCGAATTGGTCCATCTCCTGCGCAAAGAACCTCTAAAAGAGCAATACACCTTTATCATGGATCGGCGCAGGGTATTTAAGCGGGTCTATTACTTTATTGCTGAGGTTGGGGGAAAAATCGCTTTGCAAGAGGGGGAGATTCACGATGGCAAGTGGCTTCCGTTGCCCGAGGCGATCCAATGTGTGACTCACCAAGAGGGGAAAACCCTTTTAATAGAAGTTGAAAAGATCTTAAGCGTTATGAAATAGATGTCACAGATTGAGATTTTTTTTCGCGCCTGTGTCTATTCCTCTGTCTCAGCTCACAAGGGGCGCCCCAAAGGTTTTAGCAAGGAGGTGTGCTATCAAAATCTCCTTTCGACGATGGATTCTAGAGTGCACATCACCCCCTTTTTAGATATTGCAAATGAAGGGGACCATTTTTTAAAGGGCAAAGCGATCGAGATCCAAGCGGGGACAGAAAGCGGCTCTTTTTTGCAGATGCTAGACTATGTGATGGGTCTCAAGTTTCACCCCAATACGATCCTCTATTTTCTCGAAGACGATTATGTGCATAGAGTCGGCTGGGTCGATGCCCTTTTGGAAGCCTTTTCGCTCGATATCGACTATGTGACTTTATACGATCATAAAGATAAGTACATGGTCTACCCAAAACTGCTCTCCAAGATTTTTGCCACAAAGTCGTGTCACTGGCGGACGACGCCATCGACGACCAATACCTATGCGATGCGCTTTTCGACATTAAAAATGGATTACCAGATCCACCGAAAATTTTCGGAAAAAGTAAAAGTGACGCGCGATCATGAAAAGTTCTGTTACTTGCAAAAAAAGGGGAAAGTACTCATCTCCTCTCTTCCAGGCTATGCGACCCATGCCGACCCCAAACATTTTTCTCCTTGCACCCATTGGGACCCATTTTTTACTAGTCACGGCCCCTAACCCTGTGATATGGGATCCATTGTATGTTGATTGGAGCCATTGAAGCGGGGGGGACGAAATTTGTCTGTGCCATTGGCACGGATCGGGGAACCATTTTGAAAAAAGCGATCATCCCCACCCAGACTCCGGCGAAGACGATGGATGCGGTTTTGCAATTTTTCACCAGCGATTTTCGCTTTAAAAAAATCAGAGCTCTTGGCATCGCCTCGTTTGGCCCCCTAGATCTCAATCCCAAATCGGACAATTACGGGCAAATCGTCGTCACCCCGAAGCTCGCCTGGAGGAAATTCAACTATATCCACTGGTTTCGAAAGCACCTCTCATTAAAAATAGCCCTCAATACCGATGTGAATGGGGCTGCGATCGGAGAGCTCGAGTGGGGGGCCGCCAAAGGGCTTGAATCATTTCTCTATATGACCGTTGGCACGGGGATCGGTGTTGGGGGGATGGTAGCGGGGCATTTTATTATGGGGCTTTCCCATTCGGAGATGGGACACATTTTTATCCCGATCCATCCCAAAGACCCCTTTAAGGGGGTATGTCCCATTCATAAAAATTGTTTGGAGGGGCTCGCCTCGGGCCCTTCCATGATGAAGAGGTGGCGCGTAAAATCGGCGCTCGATCTGCCTAAAAATCATTTTGGGTGGGAATTGGAAAGCTACTATTTAGGCGCGGCTGTGGCCAATTATATCCTCTGTTTTTCTCCGCAGCGCATCATCATTGGGGGAGGGGTCATGAAAAACCCTCATCTCATTGGAATGGTCCGAAAAAACGTATTAAAATTTTTAAATGGCTATCTCCATCAAGAGGAGATTTTGAAGCACATCGATCGATATATTGTCTTGCCCAAACTCAAAGGCGATGCGGGCGTTCTCGGCGCAATTGCCCTTGCCAAAAACATCCTCTAGACGTCATGATAGCACCACTTACTTTTTGAAAGGAGTCTTTATGCAATCGGTTTCTTTAAAGATGGCGACGGGCCGAGATTTTGCCCTCGTCCTGCTCGGCAGCCTTGCCATTTCCCTTTTTGGCCACATATCGATCCCTCTCTGGTTTACCCCTGTCCCTCTCGCCACACAAAATGGGGCCGTTCTCCTCGTTGCCCTCCTTCTCGGCTCTCGGAGAGGGGCTGCAGCGACGTTTGCATTCTTAAGCCTTGGAGCGATGGGCCTTCCCGTTTTGTCTCAAGGGTTGGGCGGTTTTGCCCTCTTTTTGGGGCCGACGGGGGGGTATCTCATCGGGTATCTCATCGCAGCTTATGTTACAGGCCTCATCGCCGAAAAGAAAAAGGGGTTTTTGTATGCCGCTTTGGCTTTGGCAGCTGGCAATGGGATCATCTACCTTTTAGGGGCGAGTTATCTTGCGACCTTTGTGGGACTGGATCGGGCTTTTGCCCTTGGCATTGCCCCATTTCTCATCGGGGATGCGGCCAAGTTTGTCATCAGCCTCAAAATTGCAAAGTGGGCTGGCTGGAAAAGAAGCGCTCAATGTGCGTAGGCTCTTTGCCAATAGGGATGCGATAGATCTTTTTCGTAAAGGTTGCTCTCGGGGCAATAGATTTTGACCGGATCGAGGTTTTCCCCATAGCAGCGCTGAAGATATGCTTTGGTGTCGTTGGGGACGAAGACTTCGATTCCGTCAAACATCCCCCTCTTTAAGGGGAAGACCATTGCAAACGGGGCGGGGACTTTGAAGCGCCTTTCTCGGATTTTCCACCATTCGGGGAAAAAGAGGCTATTTTCAAGGCTTAAGATGTACCGAATCTCCTTTTTCGCCTCGTCGATTGCAAAGTGATAGATATCGATCAGGGTCCCTGTTTTTCTGATAAACACTTTGATGCAGCTGTTGGGGAAGTCTCTGGAGGACCAATCTTGAACGAAATACTTTTTCCGATCGAGCTCATTGAGCGAGCGGAGCGCATTTTCAAAATCGGGAGCAAGGATCGCGATGTCGATATCCCCATCCCAAGGGATCACCCCTCCGTAGCGATATGTGCCGAGACAGGTTCCGCAATCGACCCACCAAAGGATCTTTTTTTCGTTGAAAATTTGGGCGATTTCCAAAAGAGCCCCTTTTTCAGCCTGCAAATGTTTCTCATCGCCGGGTCTTCTTAGGTTTCCGAGGGGGGTGAGAAACTCTTCTTGAACCTTTGTCGAGATCCCCACCTTTTCATACATCGAAAGATTCGAGCGGATATGGCTGAGCGAGATCGTCTTTCTTAAGGAAACATGGTTTTTTCTGACGGAAGGGTCGAGAAAGCTGAGCCCCTTTACCAAGCTTCCGAGAACAAGACTTGTGGGAAGTGCGAGAAGGCTAGAGGCTGTTTTTACCCAAAACTGGTCTCGATAATCGAATCTGGGAGAAAATTCCCATAAGCCATCCTCATTTCGGTACGCCTCTTTCCCGACAAAGAGAAATTGGGCGGGAGCAAGGAGCATATTGCCGCACCATTCTAAGGGGGGCGCCTCTTGGACCGAGACGTTGAGAAAAAGACTTGTGCTCAACGCATAGTAGGAACAGACAAGGGGCATAAAACAGGGAATCATTGAATCGAGAATGGAATTCCAAAGCCGTTCTATCATTTTTCAGTTGCAGATTCAAAATCAGCATCCTAAAACATTTTTCAGCTTAAGGGCAACTCTTTTCCTTGAAAATATCGGATAACACTCTTACTCTGGGCTGTATGAAAAGAGCCGTTTTTTTTCTTATTTCAGCTCTGAGTGTCTTTGCCTTTTCCTTCACAATGACCCGTTTTTTCGAAAAACCCTCCTCCCTTTTCAAAATGGGAACAAATGCCCCCTCACCCCCTTCCTCTTACGCCCTAAAAAATCGCTCCTTTACGATTGTCGTCGTCGGATACAACAACGGGGCGTTTATCGAAAAAACGCTCAACTCCCTCCTTTGCCAAAATTACGATCCGTTTCGCCTCGTCTATATCGATGATGCTTCAGATGATGGGAGCTTTGAAGTGGCCCGCGACGCGATTTACAATAGCGATCGGATTGCGCATGTCACTTTGGTGAAGAATGAGGAAAAATTAGGCGAACTCGCCAATGTTTATAGGGCCGTGCAAGCATGTCCCGATGATGAGATCGTCATTGTTTTGGATCCGAACGATTGGCTCGCCCATGAGTGGGTCCTGCAACGACTCAATGCCTATTATGAAAATCCCTCGACTTGGATGTGCCTTGCGAAAAAAATTGACTATCCAAGCTATGAGTGGAGCTTTTCTAAACACTTTAAAGGGGAAAGATCCCACTTAAAATCGTTTTATGCGGCCCTTTTCAAAAAAATTCGAGAAAGTGATTTCATCTATTCGGGAAAGTTTTTGCCATTGGGGGCTGAGCTGGCCTACATGACTCCGATGCTCGAAATGGCGCAAAACCATCTCCAATTTGTCCCGGAAGTCCTTTGCGTAAATCTGAAAGAGAAAAAAGAGATGGAAGATCGAGAACTCATGCAATCGGCCGAAAAAAAGATCCGCTCTCTTGAACCATATACCCCTCTGACTTTATTGGAGTTACACCCATGCGTCGAATGATGGTACTTCTCATTTTCGCCCTTTTGGGGATCGGATTTGCCAAAATGGGGAAAAGTGCGCCTCAAAAAGAAGTGTGCGCTCTTAAGGAGCATAAGTCTTTTGTCTTCGTCCTCTATTCTCATAATTGGGCCCCATGGTGCCAACGGACGTTGCAATCGGTTTTTGCCCAAGATTACAACAACTACCGAGTGATTGTGATCGATGACGCATCGATTGATGCGACGGAAACACTCGCAAAAGAGTTCATCGTTCAAAATGGGCAAGATGAAAAAGTTGTTTTTATTAAAAATGAGACCCATTTAGGCTATTTTCCAAGCCTTCAAAGGGCGATCAATTGCTGTCTTGAAGGAGAAATTGTGATCCCCATCGATCTCAAAGACTGGCTCGCCTCCCCCGACGTATTGGCAAAACTCAACCGGATTTATCAAAATCCGAAAGTCTTTTTTGTCTCGAGCTCCGCCATCGAATACCCCTCTTACTGGCCGCAAAAAGAGGGACTCCCCTCATTTTACGCCAGCCTGTTTCGACAGGCGAGCGATTTGCATGGGCTCAAACAACTAGCGAAGGGAAAAACAGCAGACCTCAATGAGCCCCTTCTCTTTTCCAACAAGGTCCCTTTTTAACTCGAGTTTAAAAAAATTTGCGGGAAACCAAATCCACTTCGCCGCCCGAGGGCATTTTTTTAAATTTCCAATCGCTTAAGTCTTTCTCAGAATAGTAAGAGCCGGGAATTTGATCGCGTGAATAGCCATCGATCATATCCCGAGTCATCAAAAGTTGCCAAACCGCGTCAAGCCGGGACCCATCTCGATTGGGAATGCGATCAGGTACTTTATTGGGGATTTTCATAGAACCTCCATTTGAAGCCAATTCGAGGTATAATCCAAATTTTAAATTTTGTCTCTCTAAATGTTTCTTCTGTCATTGAAAAAAACGGCAGCGCCTGGTTAAATATGACCTATGTCGAACCTCTTTTGGTCTCTTTTCACGGCTCTTGGAAGGGCCCTTTTTTCCCTCCGCTATTCCTTCGACTCTAAAAAATTAAAGGCGATTGAAAAAGAGAGGCTTAAGAACGACCAAGGGATTCTTTTTCTCGCAAATCACACCTCCTATTTTGACGTCTTCCTCACCTTTTTCATTCTTTGGCCGAAATATAGGATGCGCCCGCTCGTTGTCGACTACGTATTAAATTATTTCTTTATGAGGCCGCTGTACCGGGCATCACGGCCTGTTTCAATGCCCGATTTTGAGGCTTCGGTCAACAGTTACAAAGTTGAAAAGGCGAAGCAGTCGATGAGAGAGATTGCTGAGGGGTTAAAGAGAGGTGAAAATTTCCTCATCTACCCCTCCGGGCAGCTCAAAGTGTCGGGAAAGGAGCTCCTCATGGGAAAATCGGCTGCCTATGAACTTTTAAAGGAGTGTCCCGATGCCAATGTCGTTTTGATTCGGACGACCGGATGTTGGGGGAGCATTTTTTCAAAGGCTGTTTTGGGCAAGTCTCCTCCCATTTTTAAGACGATTTTGCAAGGGGCGAAGATTTTACTGAAAAATGGGATTTTTTTTACCCCGCGCAGAAAAGTGATCTACGAGTATGAGGTGAATCCAAAACTGCTCTCTAAAGGTAGCTTTTCTCGCATAGAGCTCAATCGCCTATTAGAAAACTGGTTTAACCGCTACCCAGATGAGGCGGGAAATATTTCTGAGATTGAACCCTTGAGGCTAATCTCTTACAGTTTTTGGAAAAACGATGTGCCCGAAGTGGCCCCGCCTAAACAACAAAAGGGGGGAGAGATCGCCGTTTCTGAAGAGGTGAAAGCCAAAGTGGATCAGATGATCCGAAAAATTCTCGAAAAACCAGATCTCGAGGTTCGCCAAGAGATGAATTTGGTGTATGACTTGGGGCTCGACTCTCTCAATTTATCGGAACTTGCCATCATGCTCAGTAGATCTTTTGAGGTGGGGAAAATATATCCGCAAGATCTAGAGACTGTGGAAACCGTTTTAAGGGCTGTATCGGGAAGGCGACAAGAGCCGTATAAGCCCCTTTCAGATGTCACTTGGCCCGTGGATGAAGCTAGAGCCCACTGCCAGTGTGTCGGGGATCAGACAAAGACAATCCCTGAGGCGTTTTTAAATGCGTGTGATCGTTTCAAACACTTTTCTGCTTGTGGCGACGACTTAGTAGGGGTCATCAAATACAAAAAACTGAGGTTGGCTGTCCTCGTTTTGGCCTCCTTTTTTCGCCAGTATAAAGAGGAGCGTCTCGCCATCATGCTGCCCGCCTCTTTGGGGGCCTACATTGCGATTTTAGCGGTGCAAATGGCTGGAAAAGTTCCCGTAATGCTCAACTGGACGTTGGGGCCAAAATATCTCGAAGAGATGATGAAAATTTCTGGCGCCCAAAGAATTATCAGTTCTTCTCGGTTTTTAGACCGGGTGAACCACGTCGATTTTGGATCTTGTGGAGACAAAATCGTCCCTTTGGAAGAGATCCGAAAAGGGCTTCGCTTCTCTTCAAAATTGCGCGCGATGTTCTTATCTTTTCGTTCGCCGAAGGCCATTTTGAAAAAATTGGGACTCGCAGGCGTGGATGAAAAACAACCCTGTGTCATCCTCTTTACAAGTGGGACTGAAGCTGCGCCAAAAGGGGTCCCCCTTTCGCACAAAAATATCCTTTCTGGTATCCGGGCCTCTTTTGAAAAAGTGGATCCGAGCTCCCATGAGACCATTTACAGCTTTTTGCCTCCATTCCACTCATTTGGTTTTGCAATCACAGGGCTTTTGCCGATTTTGTGTGGGATTCGGGTCGCATTTTATCCCGATCCGACCGACAGTTTTGCGCTTGCGGAAGGGGCGCAAAGGTGGAAGGTCACTTTTTTTGTCAGCGCGCCGAGTTTTGTGAGAGGGCTTTTTTTAGTAGCAGATCCAAAAAATCTCAAATCGATCACCCATTTTATTATGGGTGCCGAAAAAGTCCCTTCTGAAATCCAACAAAAAATAAAGAGTCTCGGCAAAAGTGTCCAATTGTGGGAAGGGTATGGCATTACCGAATGCTCTCCCGTGCTCAGCCTCAACCGGTCGGGAAACCCTTCCAAAGGAGTGGGACAGCTCCTTTCCAAGGTAGAGCTGATCACGATTCACCCCGAAACGGAAAAACTCCTTCCAAAAGGATCGGATGGGGAGATTTGCGTGAGGGGGCCCAACGTCTTTGATGGCTATTTAAAAAATCCCCGCTCTCCCTTTATCGAAATAGAGGGGAAGAGATGGTATCGGACGGGAGATCTCGGCCATTTAGATGGGGAGGGAAATCTGATTCTATCAGGAAGACTCAAGCGCTTTGTGAAAATGGGGGGAGAGATGATCAGTCTTGGCGCAATTGAAGAGACGCTCATCCAATCTTTGACCTCGCAAAACAAAATCGCACCCCACATCCAGTCGCTCGCTGTTGTTGCAGATGAGAGAGAAGAGGGGAAAGTGCGGCTTATCCTCTTTACGACTTTCGATTTGGGAAGGGAAGAGGCGTCCCAAATTTTATCCACTGCGGGATTTAGCAATTTAGTCAAAATCTCCTCTGTCAAAAAAGTGGAAGAGATCCCTCTCATGGGGACAGGAAAAACTAATTATCGAGCGCTCCAGGATTTATGTTAAAACTCTACAACACTGAAACGAGAACATTGGAAGAGGTTCGACTCCATGGGCCAAAAATCAAGATGTACACTTGCGGCCCTACGATTTACGATTTTGCCCACATCGGCAATTTTCGCACCTATGTGATGGAAGATCTTTTGCGTAGAGCTCTCCATTTTTTTCAATTGCCCGTCGAGCAAGTGATGAACATCACCGACCTTGACGACAAGACCATTGGAGGGGCAATCCGAAAAAAAATCTCTCTAAAGGAGTATACCGATCCCTTTAAAATTGCTTTTTTTGAAGATTTGGAACAATTGGGGATCGAAAAAGTGGAGCACTATCCTGAGGCGACTCGCTATGTCCCCGAGATGATTCAGATGATCGAATCCCTTTTAGAAAAGGGGATTGCCTACAGAGCAGAGAATGGGAGCGTCTATTTTTCGATTGGCAAATTTGAAAAATATGGGAGACTTTCCCACTTCAAACTCTCCGATCTCAAAGTCAATGCATCGGGAGAGAACGATGCCGATGAGTATGGCAAAGAGAACATTTCCGATTTTGCCCTATGGAAATCGTTTGAACCTTGCCGCGATGGGAACATTTTTTGGGAGAGCCCCTTTGGCAAGGGGAGACCTGGCTGGCATATTGAATGCTCTGCAATGGCGACAAAAATTTTAGGCGACACGATCGACATTCACTGTGGCGGCGTCGACAATCTTTTTCCCCATCACGAAAATGAGATAGCCCAATCGGAGGGATGTTCGGGGCATCTCTTTGTGCGCCACTGGTTTCACGTGGAGCATCTTTTAGTCGATCACAAAAAGATGTCGAAGAGCCTCGGCAATTTTTATACTTTGCGCGATCTTTTAAAAAAGGGGTATACGGGAAAAGAGGTGCGCTACTTGCTCCTATCGACCCACTACCGAGTGCAGCTCAATTTCTCTTTTGCCGCCCTCGACGCCGCCAAGGCGAGTTTAGAGCGGATTTCCGATCTCATTTTACGGCTTAAAAATGTGCAAGGCGAATGCGAACCGACATCCGTTTTGGCCGTTTTGGAACGGGCAGATGAAAAATTTCGCCAAGAAATTGGCGATGATCTCAACATCTCAAACGCCTTAGCTGTCCTTTTTGATCTCGTCCGGGAGCTCAATACCGCCTGTGACGGGGGCAAAATGGGGATGGCGGAGGCGCATCGAGCGCTCGATCTTTTAAAGAAGTGGGACGCAGTTCTCGGCGTATTGCCTTTGGGAGAGACAGAATCGGAAGTGCCGCAAGATTTGCAAATGTGTCTGATCCGAAGGGAAGAGGCGAGACGCAAAAAAAACTGGAAATTGAGTGATGAGATGCGCGATCAGATCCAAGCGCGCGGCTATCTTATCGAAGATACCCCACAAGGGGCGAGGTTGAAAAAAAGATGAAATCAAAAACAACACCGGATGAGCGTTTTCTCATCAAACTCTACCAAACGGCGATGGGCGGGGGAGATCCCCACGCGATGATCGATTATCGGGGCGTTGCAAAAGAGCTCGGGCAAAAAGAGACGGCGATCAAAAACATCATCAAACACTTAGCGCAGGCCAATTTTATTAAAAAAGTGGACGAGACAACCCTCTATCTCACTGAGCGGGGGTGCAGCTTTGTTCTTGATGCTTTGGAGTAGATTCGCTCTCTCGCAATAGGGGAAAAAAGATCACATCGCGGATCGATTCGGCGCTTGTGAAGAGCATGACGAGCCTGTCGATGCCGATGCCGACACCCCCCGTTGGAGGCATCCCTTGGCAAATCGCCTCCAAAAACTCCTCGTCGAGTGGATTTGCCTCTTCGTCTCCCTTCTCTTTTTTGAGGGACTGCTCTTCCAAAAGTTTCCTTTGAAGTTCTGGGTCGTTGAGCTCAGTGTAGGAGTTGCAAATTTCGCGTCCCAAAATAAAGCTCTCGAAGCGCTCGACAAGTCCCCCTTTTCTTAAATGGGGATCTCGATGCGGTTTACAAAGGGGAGTCGTCTCAATCGGATGGTCGATGATGTGATGGGGCTGGATTAAATGGGGCTCTGCAAATTCCTCAAAGAGCATCGAGATCAAAATCCCCCGCGGGGCGCTACCCACCTGATTGGGGTCAAGGTGGCTTTGCTTCAAAAGGTGTTTTTTCATCTCGGCATCTGACATCTGATCGACATCGAGATGGGCGTAGGTTTGGATCGCCTCTTTCATGCTGAGCCTTTGCCAAGGCGATTTGAGATCGATGACGATGGAGGTCCCTTCCGATGCAAAAGTGACGGGGATTTTGGTGTCGCCGTAGAGATTCAAAGCGATGGTCTCAAAAAGCCCCTCGGTAAAATCCATCATGTCGTTGTAGTCCCAGCCGGCAGCATAGGCCTCAAGCATGGTGAATTCGGGGTTGTGGGTCCGGTCGATCCCCTCATTGCGAAACACTTTCCCAATTTCGTAGATCTTCTGCATTCCGCCGACAATCAACTTTTTTAAAGGGATCTCAAGGGCGATGCGCAAAAACATCGGCTGATTCAGCGCATTGAGGTGAGTGGTAAAGGGTCTCGCTTCAGCCCCGCCATAAACATTTTGCAAGACGGGCGTTTCAACCTCTTCAAATTCCCGCTCTTCCATGTAATTGCGGACGGCGAGGAGGATTTGCGAGCGCTTTCGAAACCTCTCAAGCGACTCGGGGTGGGTGATAAGATCGAGCCATCTTTTTCTATAGCGGACCCCCTTGTCGGCAAGACCTGAATGTTTGTCGGGGAGAGGCAAGAGCGACTTGCAAAGGAGGGTCACTTTCTTCGCAAAGAGAGTCAGCTCCCCCTTTTGGGTCCGAAACAGATACCCCGCCACGCCGAGAATGTCTCCCAAGTCGAGCTTTTTTTCGAGGAATTTCATCGGGGTGATGTCAGGGGAGTTTAACCCTTCCACTTCGGTCACATCGCGGTTGAACATGACCTGGATCCGCCCCGTCTCATCTTGAATATGGGCAAAGGCGTTTTTCCCCATCGGGCGAAAAAGGACGAGCCTCCCCGAGACAATGGCGTGCTGTGTTTGCCCAATCGAAGCCTCCTCATAATGACCGACCTCTTTCCCTTCCATCTCAAGGGCAATCTGGGCGCTCCTTTGACAGCTCGCATACTTGGGGGGATATGGGTCAATTCCGAGAAGGCGAATTTCAGAAAGCGTTCGGCTCCGATTTTCAAACTCTTGAGTGCTGTGATATTCGGGTGAAGACATGGATTCCATTTAACACGAAAAGCCCTCTTTTTGTCTATTGATTTTTTCTCGACTGTCTGTAAATTTTTCTGTGTCGAACCAAAGTTGTAATGTGTGCTCCTGCATTGATCGCCATGTCGATTGAAGCCATTTTTCACGAAAGCCGCTGAACCACAGGAAGGGCAACAGGTGCGCATACAATAATCTTTTGTTAAATCGGCTAGGCGTTATTTCAATTAACTGAAAACTATCCTATCCCTTATTGCCTTGCCTCAAACTCAACCTCGGGATTTATTGTTGACAGAAGAAGCGGGTGGTATGCTACCATTGCTGCGTAATTCATTTAACAGGAGGAAAAATGGTTAGTCGTATTGGTTTTTTTGTGGAAAGCGAGAAGAACTGCGCGTCTGCTGCTGTTCAGCAAGGTGACAGCGAAAAGTTCGAAGGTGAGAAGGCTAGAATGCTTACTGTTGTTCGGAGAGATGCCCTGGCATTGGCCTCTGCCAGCGCACAGCTCCAAGATGACAAGGATGTAGCGCTTGCTGCTGTTGAGACCTGGGGCTGGGCACTTGAGTATGTCAGCACACGGCTCAAAGATGACGAGGATGTAGTGCTTGCTGCTATTCAGAACAGCGGCAATGCACTTAAATATGCCAGCGCACGGTTCCAAAATGACAAGGATGTAGTGCTTGCTGCTGTTCAGAGCGGGGGCAATGCACTTAAATATGCCAGCGCAAGGCTCAAAGGTGACAAGGCTGTAGTGCTTGCTGCTATTCGGGAGGATGATTGGGCATTTGAGGAGGCTAGCGAAGATCTCAAAGATGACAAGGATGTAGTGCTTGCTGCTGTTCAGCGAGGTGGTTTGTTACTTCAGAAGATCAACGAAGATTTCAGAGATGACGAGGTTGTAGTGCTTACTGCTGTTCTGATGCATCATCAGGAATTTGAATTTGCCAGCGCACGGCTCAAAGATGACAAGGATGTAGTGCTTGCTGCTGTTCAGAGCAGGGGCCTGGCACTTAAGTATGCCAGCGCACGGCTCAAAGATGACAAGGATGTAGTGCTTGCTGCTGTTCAGAGCAGGGGCCTGGCACTTGAGTATGCTAGCGAAGATCTCAAAAATGACAAGGATGTAGTACTTGCTGCTGTTAAGGCCTGGGGCAGTGCACTTGCGTATGCCAGCGCACGGCTCAAAGATGACAAGGATGTAGTGCTTGCTGCTGTTCGGCACGATCACCGCCCATTTAAATTTGCCAGCGAAGATCTCAAAGATGACAAGGATGTAGTGCTCGCTGCTGTTCAAATTAGGGGCTGGGTACTTGAGTATGTCAGCGCACGGCTCAAAGATGACAAGGATGTAGTGCTTGCTGCTGTTCAGAGTAGGGGCCTGGCACTTGAGTATGCTAGCGCACGGCTCCAAGATGACAAGGATGTAGTGCTTGCTGCTGTTCGGAACATTGACCTGGCACTTAAATATGCCAGCGCACGGCTCAAAAATGACGGGGATGTAATGCTTACTGCTGCTCGGAAGAGCTTGGTACCTGAGTATATCAGAAAAGATCTCGAAGATGACAAGGATGTAGTGCTTGCTGCTGTTCGGAACGATCCCCGCGCATTTCCATTTGGCAGCGACGAACGGAAAATGACAAGCATGTAGTGCTCGCTGCTGCTTCGGCGCCGGCTTCGCCTGGCTCAAATGGCAGGGCGCCTCCTTGGCATTTCACACTTTTTGAGCGGTCGCAGTATATACCGTGTACGGCATGTAAATTTTTTTTGTTGCACAATTTGGTGTCAAAAAATTAGAATGCTCCCTTTGTGAGGTGACGAGTGTGGCATTTAAAAGAAAAGTTAGCAAAAAAGATCTCTCCCGTGAAAACCGAGTTCCCAGATTCTCCGAGAAGGACCAATAGAATCATTTGGATTTTCATCGGTTTTTGCGTGATGGCGTCCTGCTTGATTGCATCCGTTGCGATATTTTCCCATTACTTCATAAAGTTTAAAATCAAACAAAAGGAAATTAACCAGCTAACCAAAACAATGAGTAGGGGAATGGTCACCTCTCACTGTTTTGGGAAAGTACCTATTCCTCCCAGACTCGCCAATGTTCCCTTTGCCGACGATCTGGGGATAGTCCTCGGTGTAAAATCAGTGCCTATCCGCAATGTGAGGGCCCCTCACAATGCGAGTTTAATCCGAACTGCATCTGGATATGAGCTGTTTTTTCGCTACGATGTTGTGAGCTGGAAATCTTATTTTGCCCCCTACTTTTCCCGAATAGGAGTTGTCCATCTCAACGATCAATTTGAGCAAGGGGAGCAAGAATTTAGGACGCTTGATTTGGACAATGATTTTGCTGAAGATCCACGAGCTATGTTTGTGGGCGATCAGTTGTATGTATTTTGTAACATTTTAGATACAGATAATCTGAAGTGCCGTTCTATGTGTGTCGCAAATGTTGATCCGTCGTCTTTCAACGTAAATTATAGAACTGTTTTAGAGATGAATTTCCAATGGATGGAAAAGAACTGGATTCCATTTGAGTACGTTGGGGCAAACCAGGAACCGAAATTATTTTTGGAGTATAGGATTTCGCCTCGAAAACTCCTCGAAGTTCCAGATCCTCAGGGAGGGGCTATGGTGGATTTAAGAACTCCTAAAGGGACCGCCTATATTACGTTACCTTGGGCAAACAAGTGGGGGGAGCCACGAGGGGGAACTCCCTTTATAAAAGTGGGGGATGAATACCTCAGTTTTTTTCACAGCGGATTCCACGAGGCCAATGGTTTAATTTGGTACGTCATGGGGGCCTACACATCCGAAGCTCATCCTCCTTTTCGGATTACCGGCATTTCTGATTACCCGATTCTTTTTCGAGGGATATTTGATTCTCCAGTGATACATACAGCAGACGCGCACAAGCGAGTTATTTTCCCTGCGGGGATCGTTGTAGAAAAGAGGGGGGGTAAAGAAATTGCCCACGTTTCCTGTGGAGAAAACGATTGTGCTGTTAAAATCGTCTCCTTTGATCTGGAAAAGCTCATGCAAAGTATCGGTCGGCTCGAAAAATAGCGATGAAGAGCGCAATTGAGATCGAAACGCCTTTAGGCCGCATGGTGGCCACCGGGGATGATCAGTTTCTCTATGAGCTTCGGTTCACAAGAGATCCCATGTCTCTTTCCAACATTAAGACAAAACCGCTTGCGTCCATTGAAGAGGAGCTCTTTGCCTATTTTGAAGGGAGGCTAACCCTTTTTGCAACTCCGATCCAAATGGAGGGGACCTCTTTTCAGCAAAAGGTGTGGAAAGAACTCCAAAAAATTCGCTTTGGCGCCACCTCTTCCTACTCGCAGATCGCCCAAGCGATCGGCTCCCCTTTTGCTGTCCGAGCTGTCGGAGGCGCTAATGGAGCAAATCCACTCGCAATCATCGTCCCGTGCCATCGAGTGATCCAGGCGAATGGAAACATGGGGGGATATAGCGCAGGGCTCCATCGCAAAGAATGGCTCCTCAGGCACGAGATCAAAAGATAGAGATTGGATCGACATCGATTTTTGCTGCTGGAAGGTCTTTCAAATAGGGGAGGATCTGATGGATTTTGGCCCCTTTGAGGACGATCTGGAAGCGAAAGAGGTCTTTTACTTTTGCATAACCGGATGGCATGGGAGGCCAAATCTCAATGTGGGGCGCCCCTTTTTTCTTGAGCATCTGGTACGCCGTTTCTCCTTTTTCTTTTGCCTTCTCTTCATTTGCATCTGTGAAAAGCAATTTGACGAGGTGCGAGAAGGGGGGATAGCCAAAGGTGCGCCGCTCTTCGATTTGCGCTTTGTAAAAGGTCTCGTAATCTTGGGCAGCGGCCCATTTGAGTGTAGGATGATCGGGTAAAAAAGTCTGGATGATCACTTCGCCTTCGAGCTCTGCCCTTCCCGCTCTTCCAGCCACCTGCGTAATCAGCTGAAATACCTGTTCTGGAGATCTAAAATCGGGGATGAAAAGAGCGGCATCGGGATTGAGGACGCCGACGAGGGTGACAGAAGGGAAGTGAAATCCTTTCGCGATCATCTGCGTTCCGATGAGAACATCGGCCTTGTGCGCCCGAAATTGTTTAAACATCTCTTCGTGGCTATTTTTTTTGTGGGTCGTATCCCGGTCCATTCTCAATGTCCGCACCTCGGGAAAAATCGCGTGTAAACTCCGTTCGACATGCTCTGTGCCAAATCCCTTAAATTGGAGATTTTCTCTTGAGCTGCAAGAGGGGCACTCGCGCAAAATTTCCCTTTGGAAATGGCAAAAATGGCATTTCAGGGCAAAATCATTTTTGTGGAAGGTGAGCGCGAGATCGCAGTGGGGACATTTGATGATGTGAAGACACTGTTTGCAAACTTGCATCCGGTGATAGCCGCGCCGGTTGAGAAAAAGGAGCGTCTGTTCTCCCTTATCCAACCGTTTTTTGATCCCTTCTAAAAGCGCATCTGAAAAATGGGTAAAGCCGCTCTGTTTTTCGACGCTGAGCGCCATATCGACGATGGTCACTTTTGGCATCGGAGCTGAAGTGGCCCGAGATAAAAGTTCATGGAACTGGTACTTGCCGATACTCGCGTTATAGCGCGATTCGATCGAGGGCGTTGCGCTTCCCAAAATGACGGAACATCTTTCGATAAACCCCCTCATGACGGCTGTATCTCTTCCGTGATAACAAGGGGTTTCATCGCTTTGCTTATAGGAAGAGTCGTGCTCTTCATCGACGATGATGAGCCCTAAGTTTTGTGCAGGGCAAAAAAGGGCCGATCTCGCCCCAATCACAAGTTTCGCCTTTCCCCCTCGTAAGTCTTCCCAAGCTGTTGTCCGCTCCCCCAACGAGCGGCGGTGGTGCAAAATGGCGATCTTTTGCGAAAAGCGGGCCTTAAAACGCTCAATCGTCTGCGATGTGAGAGAAATTTCGGGCACGAGCATGATCGCCGAGCGGTTCATCTCCAGTGCCCTTTGAATCGCCTGCATGTAGACTTCCGTTTTCCCACTCCCCGTCACTCCATAGATCAGATGGGTTGCAAATTCTTTTGTCTCAATTGTCTGACAAATCGCATCAAGACTTCTTTTTTGTTCTGCATTGAGCAATTTAGGCAAAGTGGGGAAAAACTCCTCTTCCAAAAGCTCTTTTTTCACATCGACTTTTTGCGCAGTGATCCACCCCTCTTTGGCAAGGGAAGCTGCAGCTTTTTTGGATCCTTCTAAATCGGTCAAAAAGAGCCCTTTGGGAGCGTGCAAAATCTCTTCGAGAACGGCTGCTTTTTGGGCTGCTTTCCCTCGAAATAGTTCGATCGCCTTGATGCACTCGTCATGAGTTTTGGCCAATGTTAAAAAGAGCTGTTTTTTTTCCGAGACCCCTTTGCGCACATTCACGGGGATAAAGCATCGTAACACTTTTTGCAAGGGGGCACAGTAGTAGTGGGACATCCAATGGGCGAGCTTCCACTGCGGATCGGAAAGTTCTCCTTTGGGAGAAAGAATTTTGGCGATCTCTTTTACTCCGGGCCACTCTGTTTGATTTTTGATTTTGGAAATGGTCCCCTTTTTGAATTTTGATTGGAGGGGAACTTCCACCCGCATCCCCAACTCGACATTGAGTCCTTCGGGCACTTTATAATCGAGCGGCTTTGCGAGATTTTGGTCGAGCAAAACTTCTACGAAAATTTCTGGCAAAGGGCCCTCCACAAAGACCTCTTCAATAGACCATCTTTTAGGTAAAGGGAAAGATCGGGCAAAAGAAATAAGGGGACCTCTCCGAGGAGGCGAATCCCTTGAGCGGGGGTCTCTTTGTAAAAATGCATCAGCTCTTTGAGCTGCCAAAGGGTATAATCGCAAAGGAGCACCGTTTTGAGATCTTCGACCGATAAAAATGTGCCCCACTGCTTTTCTTTCTCAATCTCTTCTGCCTGTACGATTTTGGCAGGGCCAAAACAGATATCGATCGCGTTTGCAATTTCATTTAAAAGGGTTCTTTGCTCCGGCGGTTCTTGGTAGACTAAAATTGAGATGGGGGCCGATCGATTTTTTGTCTTCCAGCGCATCGAAATCTTTTTTGCGATCTCATCCCCTGGAATTTCCTCTAAAATTTTCAGATCGGGTGCAATCACCGAAAAGACGTTTCTCACCTGGGAATAGGGGAGTATCGGCTTTGTTAAAACGGCTGATCTTTCTTGGGGAGGCGCCGCCAAAACGGGGGGCTTTTCCACTTTTATCGCTTGCGGCAGCGGTCTCATTTTAGGGAGTTCTATACTCTCTTTGACTGTTGGAATAGGGGCTGATTTTCGATACGCTTTTCGAAAATACTCGGCGTCTTCTGAAGAGGCCAAAACAGCAGGGCCCTGCTCTCGGATGTAGGCAATGAGATCTTCCAAACCCATAAAGAGTCGATTCTCTCACAAAAACTAGTTAATACACAAACGGACTCAACAGTTGGTTTTTGCCGGCGTCGGACAGCCACCAAATTTGAGTTCGCCTGCATCGCTAAACTTGTTAAGTTTAGCTGCTTCGTCGTCGGCTGCGCCTTCCTCAAATTTGGGGCGCCTCCTAGGCAAATTCCCAACTTTTGAGTTCGTTTGTGTATATTCACCAACAGATCTCATTGATGAGAGGTTCAACAGAGGCAAAAAAGGAGTCGAAGCCGCGCCGGTTGTATCCTTCGTAGATCACGGCTCTCAATTGGTCGTGCCCTGTGGGGAAAAAACTTTGGAGGAGCTCCTGTATGCATTTTTCTCCTAAGAATTCGTTGAAGGTGTCCCTATTTTCAATCAGGTAAACGAGTAGATTTTCATCTGAGCGCGATTCCCTTAAGAGAGGAGTGAGCTTCTGGAAATAGTCCTTCAAACACTCTTGCAATTGCGAGGCGAGCAGCTGAGGCGCTTCTCCCTTCGCTATTTTCTCTGAGAGGATCGATCGGATTTTGAATGAGAAAAGGACCTTTCGGATCTCTTCAAGAGCACAAATGAGCGCAGCTCCATTAGCGGGAGCCCCTTTTGCGAGAACCTCAGAATGGAACTGCAATTTATCAAAGGGAAATTCTGAAGGGTTCTTCAACGCCGCAAATCCTTTGAGCGTTTCTAGGATGAGTTGGAGAGTCAAAGAGCGAGCCATAGGTGTTTCCAAGTTGGACGGGAACAGGGGAGAGGGATTAAAACTAGACATAACAATCCAAATCAGACGACCCAGAAGATTATCATACAACTGCTTATTGGGGAAAGAAAATTGATTGATCGGAATGGGGTTTTCCGGAGATAAAGAGGAAGGGGCGAGGTGGAGGATCTAGAGCGATGAATTTACACGAGTATCAGGCAAAAGAGATTTTGCAAAAATACCAGATCCCCATCCCCCCTTTTTTGGTGATTGAGAGCCATTTAGAGATAAAAAAAGAAAAGTTCAAAAAGGGGGTTTTGAAAGTCCAGGTCCACGCAGGGGGGCGGGGGAAGGCGGGCGGCGTTCGATTTGCGAATACAGAAAAAGAGATGGAAGAGATTGCAGAAGTGCTTCTTGGAATGAAGATTGTGAATGAGCAGACAGGTCCGCAAGGGGTGATTGCGAGCAAAGTGCTCATCTCAGACCCGGTTGATATTGTGAAAGAATACTATATCGGCGCCCTTGTCGATCGGGCAAAGGCCTGTCCTCTTTTAATCGCATCGCCTGAAGGGGGGATGGAGATTGAGGAGGTAGCCCAAAAACATCCCGACAAAATTTTAAAAATCCCCTTTGGATTTGATGGGAAATTGAGATCCTATCAGCTCGTTCGCCTCTGCAAATTTATGGGATGGACAAAGGATCTTGCCAAACAGGGGGCGATGATTGCGAAGGGACTTGCAAAATGCTTTATTGAAACGGACGCCTCTCTTCTCGAGATTAACCCTCTTGTCGCAAGTTCTGGGGGCGATCTCTTGGCGCTCGATGCCAAATTGAGCATTGACGACAACGCTCTATTTCGCCAGGAGGCGATTGGAGCTCTTTATGACCCGACGCAAAGTTCCCCTCAGGAAAGAGAGGCCAAAAAATATGAGCTGGCCTACATCGCGATGCAAGGGAACATCGGATGTATGGTCAATGGGGCGGGCCTTGCGATGGCGACGATGGACATCATCCAATTGCATGGGGGGGCACCTGCCAATTTTCTCGATGTGGGCGGGGGCGCTTCAAAGGAAAAGGTGGCCGAAGGATTTCGGATTATTTTGAGCGATCCATCAGTGAAGGCAATTTTGATCAATATTTTTGGCGGGATCATGAACTGTGCGACTTTGGCGCTTGGAGTGATTCACGCAGCAAAAGAGCAAAAGATTCAGGTTCCCCTCATCGTGAGGATGGAGGGGACCAACGTCGATGAGGGGAAAAAACTTTTAAGAGAAAGTGGGCTAAAAATCGAGACGGCTGAAGATCTCGATCGGGCAGCGATTCTTGCCGTGCAAGCGGCAAAGGGGAGGTAAACTTGGCAATTTTGGCAAATAAAGAGACCAAAGTAATTGTGCAGGGAATCACGGGACAGGCGGGGCAGTTTCACGCGGAGCAGTGCAAAGAGTACGGGACGAAAATTGTGGGGGGAGTGACGCCGGGAAAAGGGGGAAGCGAAATATTAGGAGTGCCTGTTTTTGACACAGTTTTCGAGGCAAAACAAGAAGTGGACCCAGATGCGACGTTGATTTTTGTCCCTGCTCCTTTTGCGGCGGATGCGATTTTGGAAGCTGAAGAGGCAAAAATTCCCCTCATCATCTGCATCACAGAAGGGATTCCAATTCGGGACATGCTCGAGGTGAAACGGGTGATGAGCCTATCGAAATCGCGTCTTATCGGACCGAATTGTCCTGGACTCATCACTCCTGGCGAGTGTAAGATTGGAATCATGCCTGGTTATATTCACAAAAAAGGGAAAGTTGGCATTGTCTCGCGCTCGGGAACGCTCACCTATGAGGCTGTTTGGCAAACGACGCAGCTGGGGCTTGGCCAATCGAGCTGTGTGGGGATTGGGGGAGATCCTTTGAATGGGACACAGTTCATCGATATCTTAAAACTGTTTGAAAAAGACGCTCAAACAGAGGCGATCCTTCTCATTGGAGAAATTGGGGGCGATGCAGAGGAAAAAGCGGCTGGGTGGGCCAAAAAGCATTTGTCAAAGCCGCTGGCTGTATTTATTGCTGGCTCAACGGCGCCTCCGGGCAGGAGGATGGGGCATGCGGGGGCGATTATCTCTGGTGGGAAGGGGGCAGCTGCGCCCAAATTTGCGGCCTTTGAAAAGGCGGGGGCGGTTGTGACCCACAATCCTGCGAACATGGGCCTTGCAGTCCAAAAGGCGCTGCAGCGATGATTGTGATTCCGGGTCCGATCCCCCTCTACATTCACCCTTTTTTTTGGTTTTTTGCGGCGCTGATCGGGTTTATCATTTCGCAATCGATTTTTGGAATGCTCGTTTGGGTGGGGATCATTTTTGTCTCCGTCATCATCCATGAATTTGGGCATGCTTTGACGGCCGTGTTATTTCGGCAAAAGGCGCGTATCCAGCTGGTGGCGATGGGAGGGGTGACCACTTTTGAGGGGCCGAAACTGAAGTTTTGGCAGCAGTTTATCATCACTTTCAATGGCCCTCTTTTTGGTTTTTTTCTCTTCCTTGCGGCGACGGCTCTTTTAAAGGTCCCGTTTCCTCCTCTGATGTTAAAAATATTGAAGATGACGCAAATGGCAAATCTCTTTTGGACGGTGGTCAATCTGCTCCCTGTTTTGCCGCTTGATGGAGGGCAACTTTTGCGCATTGTTTTGGAGGGGATTTTTGGGATTCAGGGGTTTAAAGCCTCACTTTTGACTGGGGCCCTTTTTGGAGCGCTCATCTCTTTTTATTTCTTTGCGATGCAACAATTTTTGATTGGGGCTTTTTTCTTTCTTTTCGCATTTCAGAGCTTTGACTCTTGGAGGAGGGCTCGCCACGCGACGCGCAGCGACCGCTCGGAGGAGAACAAGCATCTGATGGTCCAAGCTGAAATGGCTCTCAATCAGGGGAATAAAGAGGAGGCGAAAAAGCTATTGGAGGAGGTGCGGCAAAAAGGGAAGGGGGGGATTTTGGCGGTGGCGGCGCAGCAGTATCTCGCTTTTTTTGCTTTTCAAGAGGGAAAAAAAAAGGATTCTTATGAGATGCTCTTGGAGATTAAGGGGGATTTGGCGGATGATTCGATTTGCATGCTCCATGAACTTGCCTCTGAGCAAAAAAATTATCCGCTTGTGATTGAGATATCGGCCCGCTGTTATCAGATTGAGCCGAGTCAAAAGATGGCCATCAATAACGCCCGGGCATTTGCGCATGAAAATGAGCCCAAACACGCAGGAGGTTGGCTGCAGACGGCGTGGCAGTATGGGTCATTTGATCTAAATCAACTGCTGCAAGAAGAAGTTTTCCAACCGATTAAAAACCATAGAGAATTTCAGGAGTTCATTCAAAGTTTACAATGAGATACGCACTGATTTTTGCCCCCTTTGTTTTTAGCGCTTGCACGAGTAACGTGAACACCCTTGTTCAGAGGGAAAAAATTTTTCATTTGCAAAAGAAAATGCAGCTGGCTCAAAAGGAAAAGGAGAGGGCTGAAAAAGACGTTGTGATGCTGGCGCGCGAGATAGATCTTGCGAAGTTAGAACTCATCCGACGCCAGATTGACAATTATGAGCCCAGTCCATTGGATCCGGCATCTGCTTTTATTGCGGAAAGAGAAGCTTTGTACGGCTTGATCCAATCGGGGGATACCGAGATGGCGCTGGAGGCGCAAGTGGAATTGGATCGGATTTTAAGAATCATTACGGAGCTCAGCGATGAAGAGCAGTTCGTCTTCTGACATTCTCCGCTTCCCGAAGATGATCCTTTTGATGCTCATCTGTTCTGTCGCCAACTTTTTGGGCACTCTTCTTTCTCCTGCGCTCCCTGCACTGACAAAGGCGTTTCAGGTGACTCCGTCGGTGGCTGCGATCACGATGTCGATCTTTTTGATCGGTTATTGTATTGGACAGCTCCCTTATGGTCCGATCGGCAATCGATTTGGGCGAAAAAAGGCATTTTACATTGGGATGGCAATCGCCCTTTGCGGCAATCTTCTCGGCTATTTTGCCGACACATTTCCAGTCCTTTGCTTTGCCCGGTTTTTGCAGGCGGTGGGGGCGAGTGCAGGTCTTGTGAGCGCTTTTACAATCATTGGGGATCTGCATGCGGGCCCGGCTGCGAAAAAATCGCTTGCGACGATGTCTTTTGCTTTCGGAATCATCCCTGGGCTTGCCACTACTATCGGAGGATTTGTCACTGTGTTTGCGGGATGGCAAAGCTGTTTTCTCGTTCTATCTGTTTACATCGTGATTCTCTGGTTTTTTGCCCGTAAACTTCCCGAAACAGCGCCCCATTTGCATTTTGAGGCTCTAAAATTCCGTTCCGTGATAGAGGGGTACTATTCGCAGTTTAAAAATCCTCACATGGTTTTTTGTGCACTTCAAGCGGGATTGACAACGGCATCGATGTACATTTTTATCACCCTTGCTCCTTATATTGGGATCAATCAAATTGGCCTTCTTCCCGACACTTATGGCCTTTTGGGGATTCTCCCTTCTGCGGGGCTTTTCACGGGGGCTTTGATCTCCAGGGCGCTCAGTGAAAAAGATCCTCGGATTGCCCCGGCGCTGGGGATTTTTTTATTTATTTTTGCTGCGAGTGGATTCACCTATTTTTTCGCGCGCTCAGAAGTCACTGTCTGGACTCTCTTCGTACCGGCCATTTTCATGTACATGGGAAATAATCTGATCTGGTCGAATGCGCTTGCGCAAGGGCAAAGCAGATCGGACGATAAGTCGAACGCTTCTGCGGTGCTCCAGTTCATTAATTTGGCGGTGGCGACAGTGGGCGTTTTTGTCGTTCAGGCACTCCCCTCAACCAATCCAATGACGATGCCGTTCGTATTTTGGATCATTGCCGCCTTGAGTCTGATCTTGATGATCAAACTCAAAGCATTCCGGAAGCATCCGGGTTAATCGGTTACCCGAGTTTTCTTTCTTCTGAAGACAGGACAGCGATCGTATCGGAGTGCCTTTGTTTTAGTTGAGAGTCTCGAACAAGTCGCAATTTTCGCAAATCCTCTTCACTAAGTTTTAACCCTGCTTCTCCCATAATTTTTATTATCTCTTCAAAGTGCAACGGGAAGAGGTCAATAAGGATGCTACAGGTGCGTTTATTGCAATTCTTGATTTTAACACCAAAATTTTCACCCATTGGATACCCAAGGGAGTTCTCTTCAAAGTGCTCTAAGTCTACCAATCCTAACTTCCCTACGCCGTTCTCGTCCAGATAAGGGCATATGTTGTCATATCTAGGAGCCGGAGTTTCATAAGGTACAGGACCCTTACCAAGTGCTAGTAGATCTTCAAACTGACATCTTAGCACTAAGTTGGTGAATTCTTTCACCGCAGGAGTAAAAGCATCACGATTTGTCTCATAAATAGTGATAGCGTCTTTTGTCGATAGGAGCACTGGAAGACGCTCTTCAGCTAAATATTTGCCTTCTCCTATTGTACCAAATATCTTAGGGACTATGAGGTGTGAATATCCTTGTCTCTTAATAGCTACGTTTGCAAAGTGTGTTCTTGACGAGCGAGAACGCCACTGATCTCCAACTTCTTTAATCACAAAATTGCCACCTAAGTACACTGGGCAAGTGCCATTGGGTGCTTTCTGCAGTTGATGGATCTTGCTTTGATCACTTACGCAGTCTTGAAGAGTGAGCTGTTTAACTGTTCGCCTTTTCCAACACACCTGAGCAAGGTAGAAGCTTGCACCAACAGTTAGTAAAAATGCTCCCCAGTTAGCTGGAGAAGTATAGTTTGTATCATCTTCATTTGGTTTGGATGTAGAGCAGAATGATGAATTAAGAAATCCGCAAGATAATTCTGCGATTGTTTTCGTTATAAATGACATTTGAACATCCTTTTTTCAAAGTATAGTATCATGAATTCATATTTTTTTTAAATATAAGCATTTTATTGAAATGCCCCCTTTTGGTAAGTTACGAGGGATGATTCAAGGAATGAGCGTATTCCGTTGAGTAGTAGTGGCTTACGGAATGTGGAGATGCTGTGCGGACGTCCCATAAAAAAACAGACCACGGGTTTATGGCCCGTGGCTTTCGCATGGGTGCCCCCATGCGGGATGGGGTCCTCATCATATAGAATTTTTTATAAGATATTATTGCAGTTTAATCGTGACGTAGCGCTGCATATTTTGCTGTCGAACAATCAAGACGATGTATTTTCGATCACCCACCTCTTGAAGAGCCGATTCAAATTCGGTGATGTTATTCACGATGATCCGTTTTCCCCCTTCGAGGACGACACCGGTGATGAGGTTGGAGGGTCTTAGGCCTGCCATGTAAGCGGGGGAGCCTGGTTTAACTTCGGAAATCACGACGCCGGAGACTTCTTTCGCATAGCCCAATCTACCTGCCATTTCGGGCATGAGCGTCTCGATTTTGATCCCCAGTTTTTGGGTCAATTCAGCTGACATTACCTCTCCATCGTTTTGAGAGCCGAGCTCGACAGTGATGGATTCGGTTTTTCCGTCGCGCAAAATTTTAAGCTGCATTTTTTGGCCTGGGCTCATATTGGCGACATCGGTGCGGAATTTGCCCATATTTTTGATTGGTTTACCGTTATATTGGACAATGATATCCCCTTGGAGGAGGCCCGCTTTTTCTGCAGGGGATCCAACGACGACATCGGAGATCAAAATCCCTTCTGCCTTATCCAAATTGAGGGCGTTTGCGAGCTCTTTATCGATGGGTTGTAAGACGATTCCCAAGTAGGCTCTTTTTACCGAGCCGTTATCCATGATCTGTTCAATGACGGGCTGCGCCATTTTGCTGGGGATTGCAAGGCCGATTCCCATATAGCCGCCGCTGCGGCTAAAAATGGCGGTGTTGACTCCGATCACTTCGCCTCGGACGTTGAGGAGAGGTCCGCCTGAATTGCCCGGATTGATCGGCGCGTCGGTTTGGATAAAATCTTCATAGGTGGCAATGCCGAGGTCTTGTCTTCCCTTGGCGCTGACAATCCCGTTGGTGATGGTCCCTTCTAGGCCAAACGGATTGCCGAGGGCAAAGACCATTTCGCCCGCGCGCAAAAGATCAGAATCTCCGAGGGTTAAGTAGGGGAGATTAGTGGTGTCAATTTTCAAAACGGCCAGATCAGTGCGCGAGTCGGCTCCTTTGACCGTCGCGATAAATTCTGTTCCGTCGTTGAGGGTCACAGTCACTTGGTTGGCGTCTTTGATCACGTGATTATTAGTCACGATGTATCCGTCGGAGCTGACCAAGAAGCCCGATCCACCTGAAGTTTGTTGCTGCTGCCCTTGGGGGAATTGGGGACCGAAGAATTTTTTAAAAAAATCATCGCCAAACATGTCGAATGGGTTGGAGTACTCTGGCGCTGCTATGCAGAGGGTGCATTTGATCGAAACAGTGGCCGGTTTTGCTTTCTCGGCAAGTTCTGCAATCGCTTCCGAAATTTGCTCTAAAAGAGTGGTTCCTTGCGCGGACACGTCGGCAAAGGTGGGTCTGTTGAGGAGCAAAAGCCCTAAAACGGCGATGAGAAATCTTTTTGTCATAATACCCTTCCGTATGAAATCAGCCCTGAGTATACAAAATAGACCTAAAATTGCTCAAGGTTTTGTGTTTTTGTGATTCATTTAAAGAACAATGCCGTAGAAAACATGGTATACACAAGTGAACTCAAGAGTTGGGAATTTGCCCAGGAGGCGCCCCAAATTTGAGGAAGGCGTAGCCGACGTCGAAGCAGCTAAACTTAAAAAGTTTAGCGATGCAGACGAACTCAAATTTGGTGGCTGCCCGACGTCGGCAAAAACCAACTGTTGAGCTCATTTGTGTATATACCCAAGTAAATTCAAGCTTTGGCTATCAGCACGATTTTTGAAAGAAATTTTGTGACCAAAGGCAGGATCAACGATAGAAACGATGAAACGAGAAAACGATGAAATTGTTGTGAGCGGTCAAAATGGAACTGACTCCTCAACAGTGTCTTCAGCAACGTCATCTTGCAATTGTAATCTTTTCCACTCCAACTTCCAGCGTCGAAAATTCACGAGTAAACCAACCGGCAATCCGGAGGCTTTGAGATAATTAAACAACTGTGCCTGATGCTCTCGAATCAAGCTCTCGCAGCATTTCAGCTCCACGATTACAGCTTTCTCCACCACCAGATCTGCGCTGTATCTACCAATGATTTTGTCTCTGAATATCACTTCGAAAGGTTGCTCCGCCTCAACCTGTAATCCCTTTTGTTTCATCGCAATCAGCAGGGCATTTTTGTAGACTCGTTCTAAGAATCCCGGCCCAAGCTCTTTCATTACTTCAAAACAGCACTGCATGATAGCGCCCGTCAGTTCAAAGTAAGGTAATTTTTTCTCTTTTTCCATCGTTTTCTCGTTTCATCATTCCTATCGTTGATCTTGGCGAGATGCGCAAAGCGCTTGTAGTAAGGACCGCCTTGATTCGATCACGTATTCGGCCATCGCGTTCTTGTCTGTGCTGTACCTTAAGTTGCGTTCTTTCAGAATCAATCAAAAAATACATGGGACGATTATGCCGTCAAGCACTTTTTTTAGCATTCAAATTCTTCGCTAACGGCGCGTGGTCCAACGACTGAACGGATTGCCAAGAAAATGAAGGCCAATTGCGATACCAATTCCGGTAACTATAACTGCGACTTTTATAGCGGTTCGGTAACAAGAAGATCTATTAGAACGATTCCTTGGTGGTTGGCCTCGAGCGAGTCGCGTTCCTTCTCCTGTGCGACGCTGTATAGTATCAAAATGCACCGGAACATACTGCCCCTGCTCTTCGGGAGATAAAGATTGAAAATGTTGAACGAGTCTTCTTTCCTCATTTAGTTTGAGGTGTTGGATACGTTCATTTAAAGCTTGTCTGAAAGAAGTAATAAAATTTTCATCGTTTATAAAACGGCGTGGTCCAAAAAAATCTATGTCATAAGAGTTTCCCCAAGCAGCTATAAGTTGCGGCAGCTGTTGCAAAGGATAAGTACCATCACCTGCTGAATTCTCGAAACAGTTACGATCATGTTCGGGCAAATCTCCCGGCTCATGGGGAACTGGCCAGTTAGGTGCAAAATCTCGTGTTTCTAAAATAGGGCTTCCATTTGAACAAAACACCCTGACTTCGAACCGAATGTTCCCATTTTGAGAGCTCATTAGAAAACGGCTTGGCTGGTTGATAGCGAGATTGTCCAAAAAGTCTTTGAAGCAGCTTAAAATCTTATCTTTAGAAGTCATTCCTTGCTGTGGTTTTAATGAAGAGTCAGGCCAAGACGCAGCATCTGTGAGATAATTGTGCATGGTTCTATTCACACCAGACAGCTTGGCCAGAGACTTGTTGTCTAGAAATAAAAGGGTAGCATTAATAGTATCAAGCGGTAATTTATTCATGCCATATATTCTACTAGTTTCTCTGAGATATTAACAATGAGTTTTTTTTAAATATTTTCTTGCGGCGATTCTCGTGAAAAGGGAACCTGAAATCCCTTTTGTTCCTGAGCGAGGAGTTCTTTGCCCAAGAATGTGGCAAGGGTCCCCTTTTGCTCTCCTAGTTCTTTGAGCACGGTCGCAGCAAGTGTCTCTTTTCTCCCTTGCAGCACCCCATTTCGAAACGCCTCTCTCAGCTCTTTTGTCCGGCCGCTCCTCGTCCAGGCGTAGGCGACTCTGCCTCGTGCGCCCACTGGAATGGGCGCATCGAGATTTTGCAATACGCCGAGTTTAGCCTCCTCGAGCTCTCGATCGTTGAATTGCCCCTGTCCGATGGCTTCGATGGCTTTGTAAAAGGCATCGACAGATCTTTTCAGATGGGGATCTCGATAGGCGAAAAAGGCAAACGTGCCTGAGCTAGGAGTGTAACTGGCCCCGGAGCCATAAGCGCCCCCTTTTTCGCGGATCTCCTTATGTAAAACGGTATTTTTCATTAGCTCTGCCGCAATCAAAAGTAGGGGTGCATTCTCATTGAGATAGGAGAGGGTTTTCATCCCCAAAGAGGTAAAGGCAACGGGCGCTGAAATCGGATAGGCGATCGGTTTTGCTTCGGGCAAGGGATAGTTCCCAACCCAGGGTGAAAAGGGTTTGTTTTGGCCCCCGTTCATAAAATGGGGCAAGATCGATGTTTCAATTTCAGTATAGTGATCTCGATCGCAAGAGATGACCAGTTGGTAGCCTTGCAATCCCAAGAGCTTTTTCCCCATTTCTTGCAGGGCATGAACCAGTTTTTCAATCGGCTTTTTTTCCCACGCAAGGACCGATTGATAGTAGCTGAGCCCCTTCCATTGTTCATGAATAAATGCGGGCGTGGAGAGGCTTTTGAGAGAAGTCTGCGACGCATAGGACATGGCCGCACCGGTAAAATTTTCTTTCAACTCAGTCACATGTTGCGCGAGCCACTCCTTGACTCTCCCTCTATCACTCAAATCGGGGCTTGTCGCCGTATCGGCAAAGAGCTGGAAAAGTTTATCGCTATTGCGGTAAAGGGCTTTTCCCCGCAAAGAAAAAGTGGGCCTACACAGGTTGGGATTGCTGTGGACTGTATGCAGAGAAAGGGAGGCGTCGATCTCTCCAATATATCTTTGTTGATAGGCCAAGTTTTTCTCATAATCGCGCCCAGCGCATCCGAGTTCAGGCAAAATTTGGGCAAAAAGGGAGACAAGAGGCAGCTCTTCGAGCTTCAAAGCGGGAAGATCGAAAATCAAATCGGCGTAGAGAATCTGGTTTGTGAAACAGCTATGAAAAAAGACATTTTGCTTTTTTGCTACTGAATAGTCGCGCATCTCTTTAGGGACATCCTTCAGTGTCACTTTGGGAAGACAGTCGATCGATTGGTGCTCCACCTCTTCTTGATAGACCTTTAACGCTTCGCTCTGTTTTCGGATCTTTTCTTTTTCCTTTGCCTTCAATTCTTTCTGAATCTCTTCGAGCCTTTGTCTCTCCTCTTCTTTCTCCTTTTTCATGAGGCCCACATCGGGTTCCATCGTCAAGCGGACAAAATGGCTGTTTTCCAATGCGTATTTGCGCAGCAACCGAGGCAAGTATTGAGGATCTGCCAAATGCCCCCGGAGCTCAGAAAAAAGAGAATGGATTAAAAGCCCCTGTTCCGGTTCGCATCCGTGTTGCTTTAACGGGGCCGATCGCATGAATAGAGTGAGCCCAAATGGCCCCCCTTCGCCGCTAATTTCGGTCCTTTCAAACTCAAGCCCATGGAGCGCCGCCTCGATCTCTTCCGCTGCAAAACAGGCCTTTTCTAGCGTTTCAAAGAGCTTTTTTTGGAGCGCATCGGCCTCGTCAGCCTTGCACCCTTTACAGGTGATGATCCAGGGGATCTCGCTCATCTCGACGTCAATGGACGATTCCACCTGCGTGCAAAGCCCCGACTTCAAAAGGGCTTTTGTCAAAATTGAGCCATCGTTATCGGTCAAAACGCTCTCTAAGACCTCGAGCGCCAAAATCTCTTTTTGATGCGAGATGGGAACCGTCAGCCAAGCAAAAACAATCTGCGTTTCTCCCCCTTCCCCCTCCATCGCAGGGAAAACATCTTTTGCAATGAGCGGCTCATCAAACCGCTTTTGCAAAGGAAAAGGGGGGAGGGGAGCCAGTTTTTTTGCCCCGCGTAATTCCTTCTCGATAAAGTCTAAGTGCTTGGATAGGGGGAAATTGCCATAGAAGAAAAAAAGAGCGCGCGAGGGGTCGTAATACTGCCGGTGGAAATCGATGAGCTCAGAAAGGGTCAAATCGGGGATCTCTTTCGGATCTCCCCCCGAGTTAAAAGCATAGGGAAGATCGGGCATCAATCTTTTGGCAAGCGCTTGCCAAACCCTCGAGTCAATCGAGCTCATGGCCCCCTTCATTTCATTATAGACTACCCCCTGAAACTCAAGAGAATCGCCCACAAAGTTAAGTCTGTGCCCCTCTTGTAAAAAACTCATCTCCTTCAACTGGGGATGGAATACCGAGTCTAAATAGACCTCAAGCAGATTGTAAAAGTCCTTCTCTACCTGGGAGCTCGCCGGATAACAGGTAAAATCTTGCCCCGTAAGGGCATTCATGAAAGTGTTGAGACTGCGGCGCGTCATCGCAAAAAAAGGGTCTTTTATCGGGAACTTTTCCGAGCCGCAAAGAACGGTGTGCTCTAAAATATGGGCAACCCCATTAGAACTGTAGGGAAGGGTCTGAAACGATAGACAAAAAAGATTCTCAGGATCGCCATTCGCAATATGGATGACCCTGGCGCCGCTAATTTCGTGAACGAGCTCAATGAGAGTCGCTTGCAATTCATTTAAGGGGATGTACTTTGTGATCGCAAATCCCTGATACGACTGGCCGACCGATTCCAAAACTGACTTGAGCATACCCCCAGAGTATACCTCAAGCCCGTTTTTTCTTCCCCTTATTTGCGATCCGCATACACTCGCGGGCCATGTAGTTGCACTCTGCAAGCAGCAAGAGCAGCTGGTTGTTGTCCCTCACGAGAATATCGGATCTCGCATTGCTCTTCACATCACTGCGGAACTTTTCCCAAGCCCGATCCGCCTGCATCTGCAGTTGTCGATACGCTTTCCATTGTGCATTGCGGTTGAACTCTTTTTCAGATTTACTCGTCGCCCCTTTTTGTCTCTTCCCCATGGCCATTGTTTTCTCCCTCTTTATTCTTATTATAAAAAATCGCAAATTAATTTTAAATTTAATTGTTAGTTGCTTAGCGTTAGTTACGTGTATTCTGATATTTTTAAAACGATGAACATTTCGCGTACTTTCAGTTCGTCTATTTCAATTTGGTCCATACGCGCTTGCACCAAGAGTGTGCTATATTGTGGATCTGAGGAGGGGAGATCATTGATAAAGCTGTTCATCAGCTGAATCCTCCGCTCAAGGAGAACTTGCTCTGCCCGGTTGACGTCGAGTTCCCTCTGCATCAACTCTTTACTGTTCTGAAATCGCTCTTGTTGAACGTCTGGTTGAGAAAAATTAAGTCCCTTTTTTTCTGAAAATGGTTGCATAAAAACATTAATTGGATGTGACTTAATTTTATCAGTTTCCTGTTTTTAGAAAAAATGAAATCGCAATTAGATCACATCCAACGGATTATGTGTATGCATGGCCCTGTTGTATTAAAGGCGGTAAAATAACCACCTTTGATACAACAGGGCCATATGTACCGTGTGAGAAAATTTCCCCTGTACAAACAAAGAGGCTTTGCGTAAACTTGGGACGAGCATAACATAACCCGGAGGTATTATGCGACTAGTGATGGCCTGTTTGTTACTTTTCTCATCTTTAGCCTATTCGCAAGAGGTGACTGAAGAGGGAGAAGTGGTAGTGAAGACTGGAGACGAAACAGGTGTTAATTCTGATTGTGGATGCAACAAAGGCAAACCCAAGAAGGACTAAAATAGATCAGGGGGAGGGAAGTTTTCCTCCCCCCTACTTTTCAGTGCCAGGTCAGATTGGACGCTGACTGATATTCGGTGACTCTCGTTTCGAAGAAATTTTTCTCTTTTCCCAAGTCGATCGTCTCGCTCATCCATGGGAATGGATTTTTGGAGCGGTAGACCGCTTTGAGTCCGATCCTTTCGAATCTCCGATCGGCGATGTGTTGCACATATTCGCGGAACATAGGGGCAGTGAGGCCGAGGATGCCGCGGGGCAAACAGTCTTGTGCGTAAAGGATTTCGAGCTCGACGGCCTGTTTGATCTTTTCGACGGTTTTTGCTTGGAATTCTGGACTCCAAAGTTCCGGATTTTCCTCCTTAACTCCATTGATGAGATCGATTCCGAAATTGAGATGGACCGTCTCATCGCGCAAGATGTATTGGAACTGTTCTCCAACCCCGACCATTTTATTTTGTCTTAAGAAAGACAAAATCATCGCAAAACCGCTATAGAAGAAAAGCCCCTCCATGATGATGTAGTAGCCGATCAGGTTTTCCAAAAAGATTTGGGCTCCTTCGGGCGTTGCAGTGGAAAAGTGGGGATCGAGCACCTGTTTTGTGATTTCCATCTCAAATGCATCTTTATCGTGGATCGAATTCACCTCATTGTACATGTTGAACACTTCGCCGTGATCGAGGGTCAAAGATTCGACGATATAGAGAAAGGCGTGGGTGTGGATCGCCTCCTCAAAGGCCTGTCTCAAAAGGTATTGTCTCGCCTCTGGATTGGTCACATGTCTGAAGATGGCGAGGACGATATTGTTGCCCACCAGGCTTTCAGCTGTCGAGAAAAATCCGAGATTGCGCATGATGAGGCGCCTTTCATCTTCACTCAGCTCTTTCGATTTCCAAAGTTCGATGTCTTTGCCCATCGGCACCTCGCTCGGCATCCAATGGTTAGCGCACCCGTTTAGGTAGTGCTCCCAGGCCCATTTGTACTTGAGTGGCATCAGCTGATTGACATCAACCGCATGGCAGTTGATGAGCCGCTTTTCAGCCACCTTGACCCTTTTCACTTGATTTACTGACAACTTTCGCATGCTTCCCCTAAATTACAAGCTTTTGGTTTCTCTTCTCGTTCCACAACAATTTTATTTTCCCGTTCCACAACAATATTGTTTGATGCCGATTTGTTTTTCATCCAACGCGGCTGCAATCCTCTTCGATTGACGTCCATGGTCGATTTTTCGATCTGTGTAGCGGCCAAAGTTCGGAGGTAATAGTTCGTTTTGAGCCCTTTTTCCCACCCCAGCATATACATCTGGTGGAGTTTTTTACCGCTCGGTTCTGCGAGATACAGGTTGAGCGATTGTCCCATATCGATCCATTTTTGTCTGCGGGCGGCACATTCGATCAGCCATTCGGGCTCGATCTCAAATGCGTTGAGGAACAACATTTTCACCTCTTGCGGAATTCTTTCGATTTCCCGGATCGATCCATCAAAGTATTTGAGATCGTCGATCATCTCCTCATCCCAAAGGTTCAATGTTTTGAGTTTTTCGACGAGATGGGGATTCACGATGGTAAACTCTCCCGAGAGATTCGATTTGACAAACAGGTGTTTATAAATCGGTTCGATCGAGGGGATCACTCCTGTGATATTTGCAATGGTCGCAGTGGGGGCAATCGCCATCGTATTCGAATTGCGCATCCCATGCTTTTTCAAAGAGGCTCTCACCGGGGCCCAATTCATATGGGAGCTCCGATCAATATCGATGTTCATGCCCCGTTCCTTTTCGAGGAGATCGATGGTGTCGATGGGCAAATAGCCCCGGTCCCATTTCGATCCCTTGAAAGACTCGTAGGTCCCTTTTTCAGCGGCGAGTTCCGTCGATGCCAAAATGGCGTAGTAGGAGATCATCTCCATGCTTTTGTCTGCAAAGAGGACCGCCTCGTGGCTTGCATAGCTGATATTTTGGGCGTAGAGCGCATCTTGAAAGCCCATGAGTCCAATGCCGATGGGGCGGTGGCGCACATTGGATCTTTTTGCCTCTTCCGTTGGGTAGAAATTGATATCGATCACGTTGTCGAGCATCCGGATCGCCGTGCGCACCGTTGTCGCGAGCTGTTTTTCATCGATCCCTTTTTCATTCACATGTTTTGCCAAGTTGATCGAACCGATATTGCAAACAGCTGTTTCCACGGATGAGGAATTGAGCAAAATCTCCGTGCAAAGGTTCGACGAGTGGACCACTCCCACATGATCTTGGGGAGAGCGGATATTCGATGGATCTTTAAAAGTGATCCAAGGATGGCCCGTTTCAAAGAGCATGCTGAGCATTTTGCGCCAAAGTTGGATCGCTTCAGTGCGCTTGAAGAGTTTGAGTTTCCCCTCGTCTGCTTTTTTCTCGTACTCGACGTAGCGTTTTTCAAACGCCATTCCATACAAATCGTGCAGATCGGGCACATCGCTTGGGCTGAATAGAGTCCAGTTCCCATTTTCGCGCACCCGCTTCATGAAGAGATCGGGGATCCAGTTGGCGGTGTTCATATCGTGTGTGCGGCGCCGGTCATCTCCCGTATTTTTTCGCATCTCCAAAAAGTCTTCGATGTCGAGATGCCACGTCTCCAAATAGGCGCACATCGCCCCCTTCCTCTTGCCGCCGTTATGGGCAAGTGCTTCGGTAGTCATGTAGGAAGGCTCTGTATCCTCGTCGACTTTTAAGTCGTAAACAAATGTAGTTGAGGGGATCGATTTGACGTTTGAAACCCTGCTAAACAGGTGATTGCCCACTTGAAACCAGTTCTTTTTTGTGAGGGTTTTGCATCCGATCGGTTCTGCAATTTCTCTCACAGCAGGGATCCGGATATCGTACGAAAGCGTTTCGTTTTTAAAATGAATTTTTGATCCATCAGAGCGGGTTCCCGTATGTCCATTTTTGCGTCTTCTCTCATTTCCCACAGTTGGAATGCCGAGGCGAAGTGCTTGATAGCGAATTCCTTGTGCGAGCTCTTTGGATGTATTGGTAAAGGTGATCTCTTTTCCCCTAGAGATATTTCCATCCGTTTCCAAAAGCCCTTTAAGGAGTGCAATCGTTTGGGTTTTAGGTAAATGGGAAAGCCTTGGAGCAATCCGTTTATTGCCCTTTTCATCGTAGAGGTCTTCATAAGAAAAGGGGAGGGTTGGAGCGCCGGCTCCGACAATCCTTCCTGTGGCCCCATCTCGGACGGCGCCTTTCCCTGACGCCCATCGAACTTGAGCATAAGTCTCTCCTCGGGCAGTTTCCCAAAAATGGACTCCTCTTTGAATGAGATAGCCTCGGACAAATTCGAGATGTTCATCTACTTTTGGATTGCCTGAAACGCCCCACTCCATCCCATCTTTTGTCATGTGACCATCCCCCAAAAGAATCCCATAAAGTCTTGCATCGTCCTCTTCGAGTCCTTCCACTTTGACCACTTCTTGCGGAATGGCTTTTGCGACATAATCTCCCTTCTTGAGTTTGCCAGCATCGACCCAAGTAGCAGAGATCTTCCCCTTGGTGAGCCACTGTTCAGTCCGCTCAATGGACTGCTCCATCGGCACATTTTGGATTGCAAAGAAGGGGTGGCCATCAGTTACGAAAAGGGGTTCTAACCCATGTTTGATCTCTAGTGAGACCATAGGGCCATGCTGATTGTAGGCAAAAGTTTCGATAACTTCTCGGTATTTGCCCGTTTCGCTTAAAACGAGATCACCCACTTTTACCTCTGAGATCGGTTTGATCCCTTTTGAGGTGTAAATGGAGGTGTCCGGCGCAAAGCACTGGTTGACTGCTACGGCTGTATCATTGGCCACTTTCAAAAACGGAATGACCCCTTGAGAAGTGCCGTTGGTCCCTTTGATTCTTGCCCCTGTCGCCCTCACATTGGTCCAGTCATTGCCGATGCCGCCCGCCCATTTGGAGAGCTGTGCATCGTCTGCGATCACTTTGAAAATGTGATGGAGATCGTCCATCACCGTGGAGAGATAGCAAGAGCTGAGCTGCGAGTGGAGCGTTCCCGCGTTGAAGAGGGTCGGCGTGCTCGAAGTGAAGTAAAATTGGGACAAGATATTGTAAAATTCGATCGCCCGCTGATTTTTTTTCTCCCCTTCGTTGATCGCAAGGCCCATGGCGACGCGCATCCAGAAAATTTGGGGGGTTTCAAGTCTTTTTTGCTCGTGGTGGATGAAGTAGCGATCATAGAGCGTTTGCAGTCCGAGATAAGAGAAGAGATCGTCGCGCGAAAGATCGATCGCAGATCCAAGCTCGTCGAGATCGAAGTCGAGCAGTATTGGCGAAATCCGATCGTAGGAGATCGCTTTTTTAATCACTTTTTTGAAGTACTGTCTATGCGCTTTTGGCAAGGTCGAATCGGAGGCGGGGAGGCCGATCGTCTCTCGGTAAATCAAGTCGAGTAGAAGCCTTGAAGCCACCTGCGAATAGGCAGGCTCTTTTTCAATTTTTGATTTCGCGGCAAAAATATTGGCCAAATCGACCTCTTGCTCTTTCATCCCCACATAGTATTGGGAAATCGAGGTCTCCAAAAGCTCATTCACCGAAACGAGCGACTCTAGCCCTCTACAGGCATAGCCCAATTTCGATTTCAGCATGATTTCGCTCAAAATGATTTTTCCCTGGTCTGCCCCTGCAATTTCAAAGGTGCGCACGGGAGCCGACTCATCGACGGCAATCGGGAGATGTTCATGGGTTTTTACCTTTTCGGCGCGGTAGAGAATATAGTGCTTGGCTACGTCAAAATATTTCCCCTCCATGAGTTCTCGCTCGATCCGATCTTCGATCATATCGATATAAAGGGTGTCTCCCTTGTTCGCGAGCTCTCCCATTTCTAAAACGATTTTTTGGGTGAGTAAATTGACGGCGCCGAGCACCTCATCGGGGCTCTGCTCCTCGATCGATCGGGCCCGCCGAAACGCCCTCTCAATGGAGGAGGCGATCTTCATCGGGTTGAAACGGACCGGCGTCGTCTTGTCCCTGCGGTAAATTCTGAGGTTCTGGGCAGACCCCTCTCTTTCGGCTTTGCGGCTGTCCCTATAGATGATGTAGTCGCGGGCGACGTCGTGAAACCCGTTCTTCATCAAAGTCACCTCAACGACATCCTGGATCCCCTCAACAGTCAGACATGCCCCTTTAGATGCCAAACCGAGCACCTGCTTGACGACGAGGTCTGTCATCCGACTAGCGTTTTCTTGCTGCTCAGAATCAAGGGTTTCCGCTTTCTTCGTGTCTCGAAAGGCCGCTTCGATCGCTTTTAAAATGCGCTCTCTGTGGAAAGGGACCAAGGTTCCATTGCGCTTGACAACGGTGTAATCTTTAGGGGTAGCTGGCTCTTTACTGCCCCCCTTTTTAGGGGCCAATATTTTTGGAGTCTCTTCTAGAAATGAGGTCGTAGTATCATGTGGTTTTTGCTTTTTCATATTCGCTCCTAACTATTGCCCTTTCAATCAAAAAAAAATGATATTTTAAAGGCTCCGATCATTTATCTATGTTTTGCCCTGCCTACTACATCTGGTAGACCATGACGCCGTTAACACACTATATATTGTAGTATAGACTTTCCTGTCCAGAAAAAAAACGAAAAAGTTTTGTCTAGTAGAGAATATTGATTTGGTGTGGTATTTTTGGGGTATGAAGAGGGTATCTCTCGTTCCGAATTTTGTGACGGCGTTTGGGCTAGCGTGTGGTCTTTTTGTGATTTTCAAGATCAACATGGTGGAGCCTGGGGCGGGGAATTACGAGATGGTCCGGACGTCGGCGATCCTGCTTTTGGTGGCGGGGCTTGCCGATTTATTGGATGGGGCGTTGGCGCGCGCGATTCGGGCGGAGAGCGAATTTGGGTTTGTGTTTGACACGCTTGCGGACACGGTTTCTTTTGGGGTAGCTCCTTCGGTATTGATGTTGAAGGCGCTTTATTTGGAGCAGGGGAGTCTATTTTCATTTTTTGGGGTGACGGCGGCGATGGTCTATTCTCTTTGTGGGGTACTGCGGCTCGTTCGGTTCAATGTGAAGGCGGTTGAGGCGAAGGGGAATGTGGAGATGCAGATGGCGCAGAAGGAACATTTTACGGGGCTACCGATTCCTGCGGCTGCGGCTGCGGCGATTTCGCTCAATCTTCTTTTAATCTCGCCCCTATTCCAGCGCTTCTGGGCGATGGAGCAGAGTGAGAGGGCGATTGTCTTGTCGTGTTTCATGGTTGTACTGGGGTATTTAATGGTGTGCCGGTTGAAATTTCCGAGTTTAAAGATGCTCCGCTTCAAAATTCCCTCGTTTCATCTGGCTTTTTTTCTTGTGCTGGCAGCTGTCTTTTTTCTTTATGGGACGCTCTATTTTGCGGCCGAGATGTTTTTTTTAGTTTCGTGGGGATATCTTCTCCTATCGCTTTGTCTCTCTTTGATCCGATTCATCATGGGGAAAAAATCGAAAACGCTGGCCGATTTCGATCCCGATCCGGAAGATGAAGACTGAATTCCGTTTCTTTGTTATCCTCATACTCATATGTTTATTTTGGCTTTTTTGGTTCTGATCGGGGCGATTTTGGCTCTTTGGTTTTGGATGAAGGGCGAATTCAAAGTGCTCACCCTCGATGCGATGGAAAAAAACGGGACAGCATTCAAGTACATGGCCGATGCGACACTGCAACCGCTCAAAGAGTCGATGAAGGCGTTAGAAGAGCATCAGAGGGATCTTGAGAAGAAAAGAGAGGGCGCTTACGTCTCTTTAATGAAGCAAATCGATGGGCTGATTTTTTCTGAAAAAGAGCTGCGGGCAGAGACGACTCGGCTTGTGCAAGCGCTCAAATCTCCACAAGTGCGCGGCTCGTGGGGAGAAGTGCATCTCAAGCGGGTGGTGGAGCTCGCAGGGCTCATTCAGCATTGCGATTTTTACGAGCAAAAAACCCTCGAGGGGCACGGGCGCAGTGTCCGCCCCGATCTCGTGATCCATCTTCCTGGAGAAAGGCAAATTGCCGTCGATGCGAAAACGCCGCTGAATGCCTACCTGGACGCTGCTTCGATCGATGATGACCATTTGCGCAAAATCAAGATGGGAGAGCATGCGGCCCAATTGAAAAGACACATCAAAGAGCTTTCGGCAAAAGAATATTGGAAGCAACTCGACTCTCCCTTTGAGTATGTGATCCTCTTTTTGCCGGCAGAGGCCTTTTTTAGCGCAGCGCTGCAAGCCGATCCCACACTGATTGAGGTGGGGGCCAGTCAAAATATCATCGTCGCAACGCCGACGACGCTCATCGCAATTTTAAGGGCAGTGGCCCACAGCTGGAAGCAGGAGAGTGTATCTAAAAGTGCTGCTGAAATGGCCCGTCTCGGAGCGGAACTCTACGAGCGCCTTGGCGTCGTGTGCGATCACTGGAATAGGGTCGGCAAATCGCTCAACAGTTCAGTAGAGGCGTACAATCAGGCGATTGCGTCGCTGGAATCGAGGGTTTTGGTGAGCGCCCGCAAATTCAAAGAGCTGGGAGCGTTTTCAAAAGAGCTCCCCGAATCCATGGCCATTGAGAAAATGGCTCGAGAGATCGATCCTCCCCTAAATTAAATTTTATACCGCTCGTGATTCAAAAATCGGTTCTGCCGATGTCGGACAGCCACTGAATTTGAATCCGCCTGCATCACCCAACTTGTTCAAGTTGGGTTGCTTCGGCGACAGCAGAGCTTGATTCAAATTCAGGGCGCCTCCTTGGCATACTCCGATTTTTGAATCCCTCTCGGTATAGTCAGTTTTTAGTTGTGTGTAATTAACCGACAGGTTCATAATGGCTTTCTCTTAACAAAGGAGGGGGATTATGAATGTGACAGGAACTGATTTTGCTTATATAACGAATTGCGTGCGGGATGCTGTGAAAGGAGTCATGGCTAACCCGAGTAAAAACATAACCGAAGTATGTAAGAAATGGGAAAAGGATGATTTGCAGAACATGCCCCTTGAGGATCTTTTTAAGGGGTTGCGAACGATCTATAGCAATGCGGCGCATCACATCACCATAGACCTGATAAATGGTGAGATATACAACGTTGATGGGGACAGAATATCCAGAAGAGTTGAAGTCGCGGAATTATTTACACGTTTAGCGTTTGACATGGGTACGACTACAAAGAAAGTACAATCGGTAGTAGATTCACAATTACTAAACGAGAGTAAAGCAAAAATTGACTCTGCACTTGGCCTAATTGAGAAATTGAAATCCTTATACGAGTTTACTGCAAATGCGGCTCATAAAATAGCCAAAGGAGATCGTCCCTCTGGCGATGAAAACAAGAAGGCGGATGCACTTGGGAAAGCGATTGCCGCTTCTCTAATGAAATTAGAGAAGTCGCTAACAGACGATTTTAAAAGCCAAGAGGGTTTTTAAGTTTTTCGATCCACTCGTCGGGAATACCGGCTTTGCGCCGGTTTTCCTCCATCAGGACAAAACCTTTGGCTCTTGATGGGCTTAATTTCGGGCTTAAGTTTTGGATCCAACTCTCCCAGGCCCCGTCGTTTTCTCCCTTCAATCGATTGAGCCAGCGATATCCAAATGAGACGTGATTGATCTCATCTTTGAGAATTTGAGCCATGAGAGCGGCGCTTTTGTCGTCGCCAAAGGCGGCAAAGGATCTTCCATAAAGGGGGGCAAAATCGAGATTGGCCATTTCGAAGGTGAGGCTCATGACGCTGACATAGCGGATCGGCGAGAGGAGGTGGGGGACGTGATTCCAAAAGTGTTTATACAAGGGAAGATCTCCGAAATGGAGCCCTAACTCTTCGAGCCGCGCCATGTACATTTTTACATGGCCTTGCTCTTCTTTTAAAGTATGGGCTACTCCTTTCCTAAACGCTTTTGGCGCGTTGGGAAAAGCGGTGATGGCATGGGCCATGATTTCAACGGCGAGGAGTTCATGACCTGCAAATCGGTGGAGGCAAACGGCCCTTTTATCGGCGAATTTGTGCTCTTGGAAGGGGGGGAGTTTTTCTTCGCGTGTCCGTTTTTGAAAGCCCATCCTAACGGGTCTTACAGGCTCGTTGAAGAAAAGCGGCGTCCCTGGATCTTCATCGGTCAACACTGCAGGGGATAAAAGTTTTTCTTCAAGCGTATCCGCAGACAAAATCCGAGTGGCCCACTCTTTCAGTTCCATGAGGGGTGTTATTCTACACTAAACACGTAATAAGCGGGGAAGGCAAAGTGATTATTGGGCCTGGGAGAGGCCAAAAGGGTCACCGACTTTCCAGCAAAAGAGTCGAGATCGATTTTTGTGCTGTAGAGGTAGGCAACGGGGGTATCATCGGCTCCGCGCAAGATGAAATCGCCCGGCTTATTTCTCACATCATAGGTGTATCTTTCGACAACCCCTGTAAGAACCGAAGCGTTCGCCTTCTGCTCTGCATAGTAGTCATTGAACGATTTGCCCGTATGAAAAGCGCTCCAGCTCAAATAGAGTGATTCTTCAAGTGTATCCCAGAAGCCGAGATTTTCCCCTTTTTGGCTCCGACGACTCCACAGCGAGGGATCGACTTTGACGGTATCACTTGCAAAAAGTTCCGAATTTTCCGCTTTATGTTTAGCTAAAAGATCCTCTTTGGCCGATGGAGGGAGTTCCGCCTTAGCTTCGAGGTAGGCGATCTTCTTATTGAGATAGGTCTCTTTCAAGAGGGCAAGACCCTCCTTGGCCTGCATTACCGCATCGGGGAAATCGGCAAACGAGCGCAAAATCTTTTGGAACTGCTCGATTGCGTGCTGTGGCGCCATCTCTTCGTATTCTTTTTTGCACTCTTCTTCTGCATGCAAATAGGCGGAAGAGAGGAGCTCGTCCATTTGCTCTTTCCGTTTTTGCATATTGGCTAAAAACTCGGGGCCTCCCGCTTTAGAGATAAACTCTTTTGCGACGTAAAAGCGGACTCCTTTGGGGGGAGCAATTTCGAGCCATTTGTGATTGATGGAGCAGATCGTCCCTGCTACTACATCACCCGCTTGGAGCTGACCGATAATGGGGGCATCGACGTGGGGTTCAAGTCTCACGTTGACCCGATTTGCCTCCACGACATTGTCGAGCACGTAGCTGCGAAAGATGTAGGCCTTTGTCTCTTTCATCGGCTCAACCGCATAAAAATCTCCCTGCTCGCCGACGACCAAAAGAAGTTCATTTTTATTCATTTGACGGATGATTGGGCTCTCTAAATCAGCCTTAGCTCGCACGCGCACTTTGTTGGCGAGCAATTTTCCTGTGAAAGCGGAATAATCTTGCTCTTTTGGCGCAGCGAAGGCTGTAGCGATGAAAAGAAGAGAGACGAGAAGACGCATAACACACTCCAAATCTAAAATACGATAGTATTCGTTTGGAAGTTTAACGCCAAGAAATTTTCTAACGGCTTTGTTGCATTAGAGGCGGTAAAATAACCACCGAGGACACCGAAAACACCGAGGAGGGGCTTAAATAATTTGAGAAATGACAGGACTTGGAATACTAAAGGGGGAATGGGTAAGTTAGGCAACGTTAGGACAAACACCTTCCCCTCGGTGTTTTCGGTGTCCTCGGTGGTTATTTTACCGCCCTTTATACAACAAAGTCTTTTCTAACTATTTAAAACTGCGCGGATGTGTTCGCAATTTTTGCTCCCGCAGGTGCATCCAATCGGAGTGCCCAAAAAGACGCTGTAGTGTTCATTGGCATCGAGCGGATTTATGACAGAATAGAGCTGATCTCCCGTTTGGGCAATTTCCCAATCGCGAAAACGCAAATCTTCTGCAGAGATCTCCTCTTCCTTCGGCGCCTCTTCGCCCTGAATCGCTCTTGTCATTTGACAATACATGCAGTTGCACTCTTTTTCGGCAGCTGCGCCCAAGGCAATGTCTTCTCCGCCGAGTGCCCGGATGATCGCCCCAATCTTTTTCAAAATCGACGGCTGCAGTGGAGGAAGATCTGCCTGCTCCGGATTGTGCTGAAAAGGGAGGGGAGCAAGCGTGCCGCCATCGGAGAGCATCGGAACGTTCAAACTAAAGGGGCTGTCCAAAGGAGAGTGCCCATCCATTTCATTCGAGCGGGCATGCGCCTCAAAAATTTCATTGACCATCTCTTGATTCAAAGCCGGGATTTCGATCCGAGTCATGTCTTGAAGACCTACAACCAATGTGAAAAGATTCCCCTCAGAGCGGACGCTCAACGAGGCGACGTTTTTCCAAGTGGTTGATAAATAAGGGGGTATGCTTAGTATCTTCGAGGTTATTTTCATAGAATTTCCCATCTAGTTAACTCTGATTTTACCAGAAACGGCTCTTCAAAGTCAATTTGAATTTAGCAGTCGTCGCTTTTGTCTGCTTAATTATTCGCAACAGGCTAGTATTTAAATAGTTATAACATCTTCTTGCATTCGTCTGGGGGATTGCCTATAAGGTGGAATTTTGGTGAGAAAAGGGGGGAGGGCAGTTTCAAGCTGAATTGGAGAAAAATAATAACGCATATGAAATAGAGGTGTCTGATGATAGTGGCGAATAAGCCAAATCGAAGCAATGAGAAAAAGACGATAGAGGGGAAAAAAGTGGCTCGAAAAACCTTTGTGATCGATACGAATGTTCTGATTCATGATCCGGGAGCGATTCGAAATTTTGAAGAAAACGATGTAGTGATTCCCCTTTCCGTTTTAGAAGAGCTGGACAGTTTGAAGAGGTATTCGGATGAATCGGGGAAGAATTCGAGGGAAGTGATTCGATATATTGACTCCTTGAAGGCGGAAAAGAGTGGGGATTTGCACACTGGGGTGGTGATTCCGGAAGGGCCGAAGGTGCGGATCCATTTAGATGCGAAGCCAGAGCGGGTGGAGGGGTTTCCATTGCCGCTTGATCGGAGCAGCAATAAGTTTTTACTCGTCGCCTATCTTCTCAAATCAAAAGGCGAATCAGTTGTCATTGTTTCGAAGGATTTTGTTACTCGGGTCAAAGCGGAGGCGATGGATCTCGAATCGGAGGACTATGAGAATCTCAAAAGTTCCTATGAAGGGATGTATAAGGGGATTCGGAAAGTGGACGTGCAGAAGCGAGACATTGATCTTTTTTATAAAGATGGGACCGTCCCTTCGCAAGAAGAGCATTTTCGCCCGAATGAGTATGCTCTTTTATCTTCGCAAGAAAATGCATCGGCTGTTTGCAAGTACAATGGGAAGATGAAGAAACTAGAGCCACTTTTATCCATTCAAAAGGACATTTGGGGCATTCAGCCGCTCAATATTGAGCAGCGCTGTGCGATCGATCTTTTGATGCGCGATGACATTCAGCTTGTGACTTTAATTGGTCCAGCTGGGACGGGGAAGACGCTCCTTGCCCTTGCGTGTGGGATGAAGAAAGTGTTTGATGAAAATCGCTATTCGCGGATTTTGATTTCGCGCCCGATTGTTCCATTGGGCAAAGACATTGGGTATTTGCCTGGGACGAAAGAGGAAAAGCTGTATCATTGGATGCAGCCGATTTACGACAATCTCGAATTCCTATGCACGACGACAAGTGGTGAGGGAAACGGGCCGGCAACGCTCGAATTCATCATGGAGAGCAAAAAAATCGAGATGGAGGCGGTGACCTATATTCGAGGGAGATCTCTGCCGAAGATGTATATGATCATCGACGAGGCGCAAAACCTGACGCCGCACGAAGTGAAGACGATCATCTCGCGCGCTGGCAAGGGGACGAAAGTGATCTTAACTGGCGATGCGACGCAGATCGACAATCCCTATCTCGACAAAGACTCCAATGGTCTTACCTATATCGTCAATCGATTTAAGAGCCATAGCATCTATGGCCACATGTTTCTCGAGAGGACGGAGCGCTCTGAGCTCGCCTCTATCGCAGCAGAACTTCTTTGATCAAAAAGAAGGGCCGGGTTTTGAGACCCGGCCCCTCTGGTTTAAGTGTTCAAAAGACTTAAAAATCAGGCTTTTTTAAGATGTTTTGTAATGGCGCCTGCCATTTTGAGCATGCTGATTTGGCGATGTCCTAAGACTTCACCCAATTTTTTATCTGGGTTGATCATTCTTCGATTCTTGTTGTCTTGCAATTTTTTGGCTTTGATATAGTGCCACAGTTTTTTCACAACTTGCGGGCGGGTGGATTTTTTAGTCCCGACGACTTCTGCGAGAGAAGCTGAAAGGTGATACTCAAGTTGGGTGAGTCCAGATTTTCTTTTTGTTTTTTTTGCAGGCTTTCTTTTTGCAGCCTTTCTTCTTTTCACTGCCATAATTGATTCCTTTGTGTTGCCGATTGGGAAGACATTCTTTCCAAATCTCTTATTCCCTGGTGTAATTTCTTTTTCTTATTCATGCAAGAAATTTCTTCAAAAATTTTTTTCACTTGTCTCTAAGCAGAGGTTCAATTAGAGTGCCTTTCATGGAGAAGAAAGGGGTTTTAGTTGGAACGGATCAAGTGCAAGAATGGCTTTTGCCTTGGTGGTGGGAGCGATTTCAAAAAACAAATGCGCTTCCGGTTGTGTTTGCCGATTTCGGAATGAGTGAGCTTGCGCTGCAGTGGTGTCAAGAGCGAGGAGAGGTCCTTAAGGTCGACACGCAAGATTTACATGTAGCTAAAAAAAATGAAGTTACCCCGTCGATTGCACGTGAATGGGAGACCAGTATCAGCCCTTTTTGGCATCAAAGAGGAGCCTGGTTTAAAAAGCCGTTCGCGATGCTCCAAAGTCCATTTTTGCAAACGCTTTGGCTCGATCTCGATTGCGAAATTCTCGGACCCTTAGAGCCGCTCTATTCATATATCCATCCTATCAGCAAAATGGGCATTGTCCGAGTGCGAGATCCGGAAGAGGTAGCTCCTTGGGCCATTTACAATTCGGGTGTAATCGCGTTTGAAAAGACGCCCCTTCTTCAAAAGTGGGTACAAAAAGCCCTTTTTGAAAACGATCGTTATCTGAGCGATCAGGATGCTTTATCGGCTCTTCTTTTCGAAGAGCAGCTCGAAGTGGGGGAAATGCCCCCGATTTACAATTGGCTCATGTGTAAGGGGGTCCCTATTCACGCAGTCATTGTCCACTGGACGGTCCATTGGGGCAAAGAATGGATCCGAAGATATGGCGGTCTCGACGCATTATTGAGAGAAAGATAACGCTTTTTTCGCCTCTTCTAAAGAAAGGCCTTGAATGCTGAGTTTTTTGAGGCGAGCAGTTCTCCCTCCAATGATCGTGATTTGGGATTTTGCAATTCCAAGGGTTTTGGCCAGAAAACTAATGAGATTTTCGTTCACTTTGCCTTTTTCTGGCACTCCTTGGATTTTTACCACAAGGCGATTTCCATCCCACCTGAGGATCTCATTTTTGGAGGCACAAGGAGTCACTTTCACTTCGAGGATCATTGTCAGTACTCATTGAGCGAGGATACCAATAAGTTCCCTGGAAACGCAATTTTTTTCAAACCGAAAAAATGAGTGTGCAGTGAAAAATCATGCAAATTTTACGCAATTTAACAAGGTTCTAATTCGATCACTGATAGAGGGGTGGGGGTAGGTAGGAGCCTAGTCAGGTGCAAGTTGGCGAGCTCAGATAAGTTTCTAAATTCACTTTCAGTCCGTTCGCATCCAGGAAAGAGGGCCATTAGGAAAAAGTCGGCATCCTTACTTAAATGTCGCGACGTATCCTCTGGGACAACGCCTTCGATAATGAGGAGTTTGCTCTCTCGCCCCATTGCCTTGCGTATAGTTTTAAGGATTTTAACGCAGTCAGTGTCATCCCAATTATGCAATACCCGTTTTAGGAGGTAAGTTTCTATATTGGCGGGGACTGATTCAAAAAAGTCTCCTGGCTTCGCTTCCCAACGGCTGGCTTCGCAGCTTATCTTGAGATTTTCTTTATTTGAAATTGTGTTTTCAAGATCAAATAGAATGCCGTGGATTTCCTGGAAATTCTTCAAAATCTCATTCAGGAACTGCCCTTCTCCTCCTCCTATATCGACGAGAGTTTTTGTTTTTTTAATGGGCAATAGAGGCGCGATAAGATTGTCTTCTTCTCGTGTATAGCTCGTCATGTGAGCGTTAAAGCTCTGAGAAGCTTCTCGATCGCCTGCTAAATATTCGTAGTAACTTTTTCCATAAAGAGCTTGGAAGGCGGATTTTCCGGTAATGATGGCCTTTTGAATAGCTCCAAAGGCGTTCCAGCGAGGTCCTTGATTTACAAGCAGAGCATGGCGGATGGAGTTTGGGTGCTTATCAGCCAGATAAGCAGATTCTGGGTTCAGAGAGAAGGTCTGATTTTGATTCTGGGTAAAAATCTGATGACTTACTAAAAAACGAAGAAGTCTAAAGAGAGATCGGGCATCCACCTGTAACTCTTCGGCCAATTCGGCAATGGATTGTTCCGATTTTTCTGACAAGATGTCGGCTATCCCAAGTTCAGCGGCAGCATGAATTGCGCTTGATAGCAGATAGGCATATGCAAGGGTATTGATCCGCTCTTTTGGGGTCATGGCGTTCGCTTAACCGGGAAATAGCTAAATGTTAGGTTCTGACGAGATTCTTGAACAGAAAAAAGGGCCGGGGATTTCCCGGCGCTGTATTTTGGAGGTGGAGGGGATCGAACGCGGTTGGATTGACCGCCTTTCAAAGCTGAAAGATTTTAGTAGAACTCGATTGTTTTTGTAACGCAGTTAATTTTTACATTGCCGCCACTTGGAATAATTATTTGGGGGTCAGTGTGGCCAAAATTCATATTAAATATAACTGGAAGGGCGATGTTATAATCCCTAAGGGCATTTTTTACTGCGTTTTGCTGATTTATGATAAAGGTTTCTCTCCCTTCGGGTGGTTGTTTATTGCAAAACTGTGCTTTTGGGTAGGCCATTAAGATTGCCTGAAATTTTCTTAGCAGATCTAATTCAGCAAGGGCAGCAATAAAACGGTACACAAAGCCTGCAGGGGGCATTTCTTCCGAGGTCTCGATGAAAAGAATAGCATTATTCAGTTGGCCGAGAGTAGGTAGATAATGCTTTACGGAAAGGTGTAAATCTAGAACTTCAAGGCATCCTCCCCAAAGTCTCCCTTCGATTATGCTATTATGAGCATTATGCCAAACCCAACCTGCACTTGCTTGGGTAGGACGTTTCTTGTTTAAATTTTGCGCCTCACCCCAATCTAAATCTGCATCACTATATTCTGGAGCAGCATATACCCCGCCAATCGGAGGATCAAAAAGAGCCTTCTTTATCGAATTTATCGTATATTCTTGCATCCCTTCGCCCATGGCAAACTGAGTCATTATTGCTCCGCCATAATAGGAAATAATTCCTAGATTCCATAGAAACAGGTGTAGGTTTGTACAGTCGCTATAACCCATGAAAATTTTTGGATTTGCAGAAATTACCTTCTTATCCAAATAGGGAAGAATTCTAATTTGGTCATTTCCACCTATTGTTGCGATAATGCCCTTGATCGATGGATCAGCAAAAGCCCTATTGATATCTTCCGCACGAGCTTTTGGATTTTGAGATAAGTATTCGGGGCTTTTGCGAGCAGTCGGGAATTCGATGGGTTCAAGCTGAAATACTTGTTTCAGGCGCTCTAAACCCTGTTCATACACCCAAGGAAAGAGAAATGGCATGCCAGAAGAAGGGGAGACAATAGCCACTTTATCGTTAGGGTTTAAGGGTAGAGGTTGTCGAAATGCCATTTTAGGGTTTAGCGTATTCTTTTATCAGCTCTTGCAATCCTTCTATAATCATATTCAATTCGGGTAACCTACGAATTAAATGAACAGCTTGCAACGTAAAGACGGCAGCAGCTACGACCCCAAGTAATGGGCTAAGAATTCTCAAGGCGATTAATCCAACTACTGTAGCGACCGATAAGACATTTCCTACGATGTCACAAAGAATGTAAACACGGCCTTTCTCGGCGATTGGGAGATATTCGTTTTTTATTTCAGTTAGTTCTGTTTTTGACTTCTCTGTAAAAACAAAGAGAGCCTCCCTCATGCCGATCAGCTCGTTTCCGAATTCAAAACGATTGTACCATCCGACGAAAGGGCCGACGATTGGCAGACAAGATGCGCCAGCTCGGATACAAGAAATATTTGCCATAAAAACCACCATCCTTTTTTTGCCCTCCCACTATATGGATTGTTTGTATTTAAGACATGTAAAAAGTTTCGGTCGATTTTCTAATCCGCGAAGTAAGGTATTTCCTCAGTTTGGGGTGGGGGCAATTCGGTCTGATAATATTCCAAAGAGGGGCTATCGGATCTCTCTTGAACACGCATATCTTCTTCGGAGTGACGATATTGGTGATCAGGACACAGGGGAATCGGTTTTATGGTTATAGAATTGTTAAAAAACGGATCAGCTTGATCGTCTGGACATTCGTGCATTTGGGGTGGGGCCGATTGAGATCGCTTTACAGACGGCGTTTGAGCTTCAGAGCTTAAAAGAGCTCGTTCCCCAGAACTGCTCCCGTCAGTTAGACCCTCTTCTGTCAAACACTCCAAACGGGTCCCCATGTCCTGATCTCCTCTTGAGTATATGGTCCAATTTAATCCATTAAAAAAGGGCTCTCCCAAATGCGAGTTGTCACAACACCCCAAATTTAAATCTGGGCATTGATATCCATTCTGGCAAATAGCCGTTTTAAATTGAGAGTTGCCTGTTCCAGATTTCCCACCTAATAGTTGGTTGCAAGCAATCCACATACAATAATCATGGGCCCAGCAACACTTTTTTTTTGTACAGTAGTTGAAGCAAAGTTTCGTTTTATAACGGGGAGGAATCGAATTTAAATCCGATAAGAGAGTGTTTTTCAAACGATTGATTTTTGCAGATACTACACGGGGAATGTTAAAGAATTCTCGTTGTGTATCGTATGGAGCTCTAGTTTCAAGTTTATTAAGTGTATTTAGTATTGATAGTGACGACATGTTTCCTCTTTTTTAGCGACGGTTATACAACGTTATTTTATTAAAAACAAGACGAAAATATACCTAAGGAGGGTATCCAATAATAAATTCAGCCGACAGTAATTGTGCTAAAGAGAAGATTGTGGTCAGAGGTCGCTTTGGGTCTAAATTCGAGACCTGAATAACCTGTTCCTAAGACTTTTGTGGAAATAGCAATCGCTTTGCCTGCTACAATCGTGTAATCCAACACCAAGGGGCCAGAAGGAGGTTTCCCCATGAGTTCAGCGCACCACTTGTCTCCACCCCAAGTAGGTTTTCCTTGAACTGACGGATCTCTTCGCAACCAATCGATCTGATGGAGCTCTAAAAAGGTACTTAACTCGCTTTCTTCTTGGTTGAGATCTCCTGTTAAAATAACAGCGCCATTTTGTTCTGTTTTTGCTTTTACCTGATTCGCAATTTTATTCATTTGCATAGCTCTTGCTTTTTTATCACCATCTTTCGGATCTGCAGGAACTTCGGAATGTTGCAAGTGGGTCGAAATGATGGTTGCAATGGGAACTTTTGAGCCTCGACTTGTGATATCGAAAGATAAAACACCTTTTTCTGAGTATTGCGCTCGTCCTGTAAGCTCAGTGCCTTTAATAAAAGGGATGAATTCTATGGAATTTTTCGCTATTTCATATTTGCTCGCGACATACATCATCGAGGAGGGGCCGATTGCTCTTACGCCAGCGACGGGAATGAGAAATGGGTATTCTGGCAACTGAGAAGAGATGTACTCGGCATCGCAAATATCGGGGACTTCATAAAGGCATACGATGTCTGGATTGAGTGCTTTAATTTTCTGCAAATTGGCGTTCATTCGCTCTCTATCAGAAGCTGGTGTTACCCCGCCATCAGTGATGCAATATCCGGCAGGCACATAGCATTGGTTGTGCGAAACGAGAGTGATCTTCTTGTCTTCTGGCAACACCTTCCCTTTTCCATCTCGCTCTAAATAAATATAAGGCTTCGCTTCAAAAGTGGCCACCATGCCACGAACGAGTGCTCCCATTGGAGCGGTAAAAAGGGTCAATAAGCTAAATACAAAAATCCCCAATACAAGAAAAACGGTTTTTATTACTTTTTGGATCGTGTTTTGACATGTTTTATTCAGTATATAAAAAGTGTAAAAATACTCGCGAACTTTACAGATAGGTTCTGTCAAATAAGAGGCTACTTTTAAGGCGGCTATCTTAGCCCGAGTTCCACAACTGCTGAAGTTGCTTGATACCCACCCTTGGGACGGTAAGGTTTCGGTTGGAGTTGCCGTGGTTGAGTCGGCAAAATCTGAAATATCCAAAACGCTCATAAGAATTCTAAAAAAAATCCATACTCATAACCAAGATCATGCATTTTTTCATAGATAAAATCCACAACGATCTCTTGGTTATCGAGAGGGAAATATGCTACCATAAAAATATCTCTACTAGTCAAAGGTTATACCAACTTATACTCGATTCCAGGTATAACCCAGTAACAGTCTCTCAGAGGGGAATTTTGGATGGAGAAAAAGGTTAAAATATTGAGTTTTGCAGGTAGTTTGCGCAAACAATCATGTAATCGTGGACTATTGCAGGCGGCGTTAGAAGTTGCTCCTTCCAACTGTGATCTAGAAATTTTTGATTTAGAGGGAATTCCTTTATACAATCAGGATGAGGAAATGAAGCTTCCTCAATCCGTGGTTCGACTAAAGGCCAAAGTGCGTGCTGCAGACGCTATTTTGATCGCCACCCCCGAGTATAACTATTCAATACCAGGTGTATTAAAAAATGCTTTAGATTGGGGGTCACGACCCTACGGAGATAACGCCTGGGATAATAAGCCTGTTGCAATTATGGGAGCTTCTCCTGGAATACAAGGTACGTCGCGCGCTCAGTACCATCTGAGGCAGGTCTTTGTGTATCTCAATATGCATCCCCTGAATCAGCCTGAGGTGATGGTTGGCTCTGCCCATGATAGATTCGATGCTAAAGGTAGCCTGACTGATCCCAAGACCCGTCAAAAAATTGCGGAACTCCTCACTGCACTCACCATTTGCGCAAGACACCGGTCTACTTGTTAACCCGCTTATAAAAACGAGATAAATGGTTCGAAAGAGGGAAAATATGCCAGAGGCGTTCGTGAAGACAGTCGAAATTCTACCTTACAATTCAGGAGAGCTTTCAGGTCTCACATTTGCTGTGAAAGACCTCATTGATATTAGGGGATACAAAACAGGGGGAGGGAATCCCGACTGGGAAAAGATGCAACCGCGTGCTGTTGTTCACGCGCCTTGTGTAGAGCAGCTGCTGCAGACAGGGGCTACTTGCCATGGAAAGACAATCACAGATGAATTGGCCTTTGGACTCCTTGGCGAAAATCATTTCTATGGAACCCCCTTAAATCCTAAAGCTCCAGATCGAGTGCCTGGAGGTTCTTCCAGTGGGTCGGCTTCTGCTGTCGCATCTGGCGCTGTAGATTTTGCTTTGGGAACAGATACAGGAGGATCGGTGCGTGTTCCTGCAAGTAACTGCGGTGTTTTCGGATTTCGGCCTTCTCATGGGCGTATCTCTCTTGCAGGAGTGATCCCTCTTGCAGCAAGCTTTGACACTGTGGGGATTTTGGCTAAAGATGCAAAAGTCTTAGCTAAAGTATCTACAACGTTATTGGGAAGCAGTGCTCACATATCCTCGACCTCAAGCGAGATCCTCATTTTGGAGGATGCCTTTGCTATGAGCGATAAAGAGGTGGTCCAAGGGTTGCAAAGCCCACTGGAAAAGATACGAGTGAATGCGAGAGTGACCCTACAAGAGATCTTCCAAGAACCTATTTCATTTAAAGAGCTTTTGTCAGTTTTTTGCGCTTTGCAATGGTCAGAAATATGGAGCAACTTCAGTTCTTGGATTGAAGAAAAGAATCCGCAATTCGGCCCGCACACCGCTAAGAATTTCGATCTTGCGAGGAACTTTTCCCGTAGGGAGATTCAAGAAAATGTGCAGAAGCGCATGAACATAAAAAAGAAGCTAAATTCCTATCTGGGCCAAGAGAAGATCCTCTGCATCCCTACGACAGCCTCTCTTGCGCCCAAGAAAGGGACCATAGGAATCGATCGGACAAAAGACGGTTATTATCCTCGCCTCGTATCTTTGAACACTCTTGCAGGACTCGGTTCACTTCCTCAGGTGACTCTCCCTTTGGGCTCATATCATTCCATTCCAATAGGCCTCTCCTTTATTTCTTCAACTGGAAACGATGAGTTTTTAATTCAATCTGTTTTGAAAGTTTGTCAATAAAAAAGGCCTCGGTTTCCCGAAGCCTTAGAGAGTGTCTACAAAGTGAGGTTCTGTTGATTTTAGGGTTCTTTTGAGCCAATTTTCGACTCAGATTTGGGGGGTTAATATACGAAAGCAGATATGACCCCCCAAATCTGAGTCGAAAATTGGTCAAAATAATCCCTAAAATCAACAGAACCTCACTTTGTAGACACCCTCTTAGATGTTAGTCGCATAAGTTGTTCTTCAAAAAGCTTTCGCCAATTCTTGAAAGAAGAAAGGCCAGGAAGATTTCCTGGCCCCGCTATTTTAGAGGTGGCAGAGTGCATTCAGAACTTTTGACTGTCAAACCAAAGTTAAAATGTCACCGGGGTCCGCCAAAGTTAAAATGTCACCC
>CAZVHA010000008.1:0-76177 GCA_964626905.1 uncultured bacterium
TTCCATCGGCAACGGTGCCAAGGACGATTGATTTCCGACACAGCATCATTTATCAACTGCAAGTGGGACAGGCTGAATTCAGCGACATGTTCCCCGTGTATCAGGTGTTCCCTGCGCGAAATTATAAGATGTGTATTGAAATCGAAAAGGGGAAGCAAGAGTGTATAAAACAGAGGCATAGCGGAACTCTTTAACGAACTCCTTTGCAAACAAAGTCAAATCGGCTAAAACTGTTCTATGGGCAAAAAAGAGAAAGAGATTGTTCTAGGAATCGACCCTGGAACGCGCGTGACAGGATATGGAGCCATTAGCGAGGATTTAAAGCCCATCGATTTTGGCTGCATTCGCCCGCCGCCCAAGCTCTCTCTTGAGATGAGATATAAGATCCTTTTTGAAAGTGTTGAGGCACTCATCGAAAGGCTCAATCCAACTGCTGTTGCAGTGGAGGGGCAATTCGTCTTGAAAAATCCGCAAAGCGCAATCAAACTGGGCATGGCGAAAGGAATGGTCTATTTGGCCGCGGCGAGAAAACAGATCCCCGTTTATGAATTTGCCCCTAAAAAAGCAAAACTTGCCGTCGTGGGAAACGGCTCGGCGAGTAAATTCCAAGTGCAAAAAATGATCCAGTCGCTTTTACGCCTTCCCCAAATCCCCCAACCCGAAGATGCAGCCGATGCCCTTGCACTCGCCATTTGCTGCCTTCACACTTTGAGGACGCAATGTTTGAATCAATCCAAGGTCAGTTGATCGATAAAACTCCCTTAAAAGCAGTTGTGCAAACAGGAGGTATTGGCTATCGCCTCACCATCCCTTTTAGCACCTATTCGCGCCTCCCCAATTTGGGCAATGAGCTCAAACTATACTTGACTCAAGTTGTGCGAGAAGATTCGAACACCCTTTACGCCTTCTTGGAAAAAGAGGAGCGCGATCTCTTCGAAATTTTGATCACTCTGTCAGGAGTTGGCCCCAAAACAGCTCTTGCCATCATCGGCCATCTCGAAATCAGCGCTTTTCAAAGGGCAGTTGCAACAGCAGATGTCAGGTTGCTGAGCAAAATCCCCGGCATTGGCAAAAAAACTGCAGAAAGACTCATCATCGAAATGAGAGATAAGATCAAAGGAATCAAAACCAAAGGGGCCCCCAGTTCGCTGGAGGGTGGAGTCCTCGGAGATGCCTTGAACGCACTGCTCAATCTGGGCTACAACCCCCTCGAGGCCCAAAAAGCAGTTCGAGAGGTTTTAGAGGAAAAGAAGGGGGAAACAGATCTCGGAAAAATCATCACAGCTGCCCTTCAAAAGATATAGAGGAAATGGTATTCTTCCTGCTCTATGAATCAAGAGACCATTGCAGCTGTTGCTACCGCCCCTGGAGAGGGGGCCATTGCCGTCGTTCGGATCTCTGGGCCTAAAGCTTTTGAGGTGGCTCAAAGAATTTTTTCAAAAAGGCTCGCCTCTTTCAAGACGCATACAGCTCACTACGGCCATATTTTAAAATCGGACGGGACCCTCCTCGATAGCGTGCTCCTATTATTGATGCGGGGCCCCCACTCTTATACTGGGGAAGACTCTATAGAAATTTCTTGTCATGGAGGGCAGCTCATCACGAGATCCGTTTTGGAGCGCATTTTTGAAGCGGGGGCTCGTGCAGCTACGCCGGGAGAGTTTTCTTTGCGGGCTTTTCTGAATGGGAAACTCGATCTCGCGCAGGCAGAAGCCGTACAGGAGCTGATCGCAGCGAAGAGCGAGCTAGCACTCGAAAACGCAGAAAAACAACTCGAGGGGGCTCTTTCTGAAAAGGTGATGCAATTTCAAAAAGAGTTAACCGATATTGCCGCCATCTTGGAAGCATGGGTCGATTTTCCCGAAGAGGGACTCGAATTTGCATCGATGGATGAAATTTTGAGCAGGCTCGAAAAGATCCTTTTTCAAATGGAAAAACTCCAAAAGACCTTCCACGATGGGAAAGTCCTCCACGACGGATGCTCTCTTTGTCTCATCGGCTCTCCCAATGTTGGAAAATCCTCTTTAATGAATGCGCTTCTCGGCAAAGAAAGGGCCATTGTGACCGATATTCCGGGGACAACGCGCGATCTTCTCGAAGAGGATTTAAGGCTCGGCGCCCTCCACTTTAAATTGATCGATACAGCGGGAATTCGGACGACGGATGAGGTGATTGAACGGGAGGGGATCCGCAGATCCCAAATGGCGATGCAAGGAGCCGATCTGATCCTTTTACTGCTCGATGCAAGTCGCCCCCTTTCCAATGAAGATCGGACCCTCCTCGCATTGGCGCCTGAGGAAAAAACCATCGTCGTTTGGAATAAAACCGATATCCAAAAGCCGAATGAGCTCCTCGCGGCAATCCAGATTTCAGCGAAAAAAAAGAGCGGCATCGACGATTTGAAAAAAGCGATCGATCAGAGAATTTGGGAAAAAGGGGCCCCCTCCAAAGAGGAAGTGCTCATCACTAAATTGCGCCACTATGAGGCGCTAAGGAATGCAATCGAATCGGGCAAATCGGTGGTCCATGGACTGAAATCGGGCATATCAGCCGAATTTGTCGCATCAGATATCCGCTCAGCTCTGAAAGAATTGGGCAAAATTATCGGAACCGATGTGACCGAAGATATTTTGAGCGCCATCTTCTCGAAATTTTGCCTCGGGAAATAGACCCATTCTTGACTAAAACCCGTTTTAGGTCTTAAGCTCGGCCCTTAGAAAATTGGGTTTTCATGATTACCGCGGCGTTGTTACTTGATTTGGCTGCAAGACTCCAAGAAGAGCCAGATGATAAAAATCGAGTCAAAGCCCTCAAAAATGAGACCGTTAAATGGGCGAGTTCAATCGCAAATAACGGCAATCCTCACAAATTCTTCGCGATTAAGCTAGAACTCGCAGTACATAAGCTCGATGAAGCATCTAACGATCAAGTCACAGAGACTGCCAAAAAGGTGGAAAACGTTCTTACATATTACAATCTGTTTTTGATGCTTAAGATTACAGATGGGACAACCGTGGACGATCAAATATTTAAGGAAAAATTGGAAGAATGTGATTTAGTCTCTTTGAATTCTTATTTAGTAAAGCAACAATTATCTGTGGGTCAAGTGGATCAACTCATCTCCTGGGCATTCTATTATGAGAAAGTTTCTGACATTGACTTGGGCCTAATCACCTATTATTACCAAGATCTGCAAATAGAAACGCGAAGGGTGATTGATCAGTGGTTTGATGTAAAAGCGGGCCAGATCTGGAAAAATATTGCCGATGGTCTATTGAGAATTCAAAAGGATTTGACAGGGAAGGAGCACATTTTTCCCTTCAGTGGTCTCACTTTGCGAAAAGAGGATTTAGCAGATCTGTTGAGTGCGACTGGGAAGCTGATCCAAGTAAAGAACCGGGTTAATCTGCGGCAAAAATGGAAAGAATTTCTTGAAGCCTTAAAGAGTGGAAATTACGAGGAGGTAGAAGATCTTTTGCAGACGGTATGTGACATGGTGAATCCTTGCGACCAAGCTTCTCTCGATGAGGCAATCAAAGCGCGGGATGTCGATGCTATCAACGCCATTCTATCGGAGGCAGAGCTGACAAAAGCCACAATTCAAAGTTTGGTTACAATAGCTCACCGAGAAGGGTGGCTTCAAGAGATCAGCATTATACTGGCATCGGAGCACATGAACCTGGTGCAAGATGATATGGTAAGCGCAGTTGAGAGCTGTGTAATGGAGGAGTCAAAAAAACAATGGGCAGACATTGCGGCTCAGGTAGAACTTATCCAGCGGCATTTCAGTGGAAAAAAGGAAGAGACGTCTACTCCAAATGACGCTGATCACGAGAGATTGATCCACCAGTTTGTGAAAGAGATCGATGCCTCGTTAAGGCAAAGCGAAAATTTACCCCCCAAGCTAGGCAATTATTGGGCAGCATTCAAAATCGCTTTGCAATTGAAAGATTTTGCAGATATGTACGCTTACATTGACCAAATTCTTCCGATCATCTTGCGTCCTACTGCTCCACCCCCGCCATCACCAGTTGCGGTGGATGATGAAAAAGGGGGAGAAAGCGAGGAAGAGTATTATTACTTTGAGTTTCCCACGGATGATCGAAAGTCAGATCCTCCGATAGATCAAATGAAAGAGGCGATTCGACATAATGATGTGAACACATTAAGAACTCTCCTTGAGGATCATGGATTTTACTTATCACCTGAGCAATTTAAAACTCTTGTTCAAATGGCCGCGGGGAAAAGCGATTGTCTGAATAAGATTTTTGATCATGCGGCTTGCCCGGCGGAGCTCATTTTCTAAAATCTACCGCACCCGCATTGATCGATTTGGGGCTTTGTGACACAATCAGCTCTATGCAGGGATACAAAGTGGTCACGGCCGAAGAGATGGCTCTCATCGAGAAAGGGGGCGACCCTGAGCGCTATATGCAGACGGCTGGGCGCGCTGTCGCAGGAGTGGCCATCGCCCACATCAAAAGGCAAAATCTATCTAAAAAAGTGACTCTTCTTGTCGGTGTTGGGAATAACGGGGGTGACGCCTATGCCGCAGGGCTTTGGCTCTTAAAAGAAGGGTTTGAGGTGGCAGCTGTCTCGCTCCCCGGCGAATTGAGTCCTCTCAACAAAAAATTTCGGGAAAAATTTCGGAAAAAACAGGGCAAATTCACAGATACCTTGCAAGGGCTCCTCATCGATGGACTCCTCGGAACCGGCTTTCACGGAAAACTCAAACCCAAATTTGCAGCCCTCATCCAAAAGGCAAACAGCTCGGATTTCCCGATCATCGCCATCGATATCCCCTCTGGGATCAACGGGACGACGGGAGAAAATGGGGGAGATGCCGTCATCGCAACTGAGACGGTGACGCTCGGTCTGCCCAAAATCGGCCTTTTTATTGAAAAAGGGTGGAACTGCGTCGGCAAATTGCACGTTGCCGATTTCGGCCTTCCTAAAGAGGCGATCGCCGCTGCGACGGCTGTCGCTTATATTCCAAAGAGGTTGGAATTGCCCAAAATCACAAGAGTGCGCCACAAATATCAGGCAGGTTATGTGATCGGATATGCCGGCTCCAAAATGTTGCCAGGGGCTGCGAAATTGGCCGGGATTGCCGCACTCAAAGTGGGCGCAGGGATTGTGCGCCTCTTTCATCCGGAAGAAATTGGCCCTGTCCCTTTCGAGCTCATTTGCAATGAGTGGTCGAAAGAAGCGTGGCAAGAGGCGCTTCAAAAATGTGCTGCCGTATTTATCGGGCCAGGTCTCGGCGTCAAAAGGGCCAAAGAGTGGATCCAAACGGAGCTTAAAAAGATTAAGAGGCCCTGTGTCATCGATGCCGATGCCCTTTTACCAGATGTTTCCTATCCGAAAGGGGCCATTTTAACGCCCCACCGCGGCGAAGTTTTGCGCCTTTTAAAGCTGAAAAAAGCTCCCAAAGACGAGGAGCTCTTTGCAAAAGTGATCCGTTTTTGCACGCGCCATCAACTCTACCTCGTTTTGAAAGGGGCGCCAAGTTTCATTTTTGGCCCCAAACACAATCCGATCATCATTCCGAGAGGTGATCCAGGCATGGCCAGCGCCGGTATGGGAGATGTATTGACCGGAATGATTGCAGGGCTCCTCGCGCAAGGGGTAAATCCCTATGAGGCGGCCATTTTAGGGGTGAGTTTACACGCGATGAGTGGGGAAATTGCAGCCAATATCCTCACCTCCTACTGTTTGACAGCGAGCGATCTGATCGATTTCATGCCAGCTGCATTTCACGACGTGTTGCAAGGCCATGATATTGTTTGAACCAGTCGATGAAATAGAGGATCCCCTCTTCTAAGGGGACACTTGGCTGAAATCCGAGCTGTTTTTGGCTTTTTTCAATATCGGCAAAGGTCTCAACCACTTCGCCCGGCTGCATCGGAAGTAGCTCCTTAATCGCCACTTTCTGAAGCGCCTCTTCAATCAATTGAATGAGATAGAGCAGGTCGATCGGCCGGTTATTGCCGAGGTTAAAAATCTCGTAGCTGGCTCCTAGATCGATGGCTGCAATGGTCCCTTTCACAATGTCGTCGATATAGGTAAAATCGCGCTTCATGGCCCCCCGGTTAAACACCTGAATCGGCTCCCCATCTAAGATCTGGCGGGTGAAGCGGTAATAGGCCATGTCGGGCCGCCCCCACGGGCCATAAACGGTAAAATAGCGCAAAGCTGTCATCGAGAGGCCGTAAAGATGGTGATAGGCGTGGGCAATCACCTCATTTGCCTTCTTTGTGGCGCCGTAAAGATTGGTCGGATGATCGGTTTGATCCTCCACGTCAAAGGGGCTTTTTTTGTTGAGCCCATACACGGAAGAGGAGGAGGCGTAGACGAACCTGATGGAGGGAAAGAGGCGCAAAACTTCCAAAATGGAGACAAACCCTTGCAAATTCGACGCGACATAATCGTCCGGATGGGAGAGGGAGTGGCGCACCCCCGCTTGGGCTGCCAGATGGACGATATGGGTGATCCCATGTTTCAAAATGAGGAGTTTGATCTGATCTTTATCGCAAATGTCTGCCGAAATGACCTCGATCTTCTGCTTTTTTAAAAGAGCTGCCCTCGCTTTTTTTAAATTGAGATCGTAGTAGCTGTTGAAGTGGTCCATTCCAACACAAAAGTCGCCCCGCTTCTTTAATGCCTGGGCTAGATGAAACCCGATGAATCCAGCAGCGCCAGTAATCAGAATCTTTTTCATAGCTCTCTAAAATATCTTGTGCTATACAAATGACTACCCTTTATCTTAAAGGCCCGAATTCTTTATGACAAGGATCATTCTTAGTGTCACTCTCGCTTTTTACCTCGCCAGTTGTAGCGGTCCCTACATGGGCAAAGATCTATATGGCGCCGATGAATTTGTCATGGACTCATATAAAATCCGGGAGGGGAAGTTTTCCATCCTCGAAATGGGGGGTGTCTGTGTCGACGAGCTCGAAGAGCAGCTACTCGAGGAGTATCAAGACCGAATTCATGAAAATGATGTGCTCCAAATTGCCCTCTACCACCCCAAAAGGACCGATCTCGTCCAGGCGGTTGCCTCTATCGGAAATATGATCGGCTACAGAGTGATCAATGGGCAAATTCGGCTCCCCGACGCCCCGCCCATGGAGATCGCCGGCCTCACTCTCGACGAGGCGCGGCAAAAAATCGAGGGGTATTACCGGTCAGAGATCAAAGATACCGAAGTGTTCGTCTCGTATAGGGAGCGGATCGAGAGGAAAGTGGAGCTCATGGGACTTACTGGCGTTTCAAGCGTTGCTGTCGACGGGAAATTGCGCCTTTTCGATCTCCTATCCAAAGCGCGGGTGCCGGTCGATGCCAATCTGTTCAAAAGCTATGTTTTGAGAAATGGGCGGATGCTCTCCGTTGACTTGAGAAAGCTGATCAAAGAGGGGGACATGACCCAAAATATCGTCATGCAGGGAGGGGATAAAGTCTATATCGCCGAGCCGAGCGCCGCATCTCTCATGGTGATGGGGGAAGTGGCAAGAGAGCGGACGATCTCTTTGCCGAATGGGTTTATGTCTTTAAGACAGGCTTTAGCCGAATCGGGGGGGATCCCATATACGGGCGATAAATCATATATTCAAATCATTCGGGGCAGTATTTGCCGTCCCAAAATTTACACCCTGAGCTGGGAGCATGTCATTCACTTACCCAACGATAGCCTTTTACTCATGCCAGGAGATATCGTCTATGTCGCAGCGAAGCCAATCACCGAGTGGAACCGCTTTATCTCACAGCTGCTCCCCAGCTTTACTGGAGTCGATGTGATGTTCAAAAGTTGTTCTGGCTGGGGGATTGTCATTCCTTGATGGAAAAACCGACCCTTGACCCCGACGAATGGATCATTTCAGTTGCAAATGTAAAGCGGCTTTACATTTCGATGCGGCGGCGTCTTTTCAAGTGGGCGCTTGGGGGCGCTTTCTCATTTTATCTTCTCTTTGGGACTCGAGATCGGCTCTACAAGGCGGAAGGGAGTTTTAAGGCGGAGATCGAAAAACAGGCAAGCGAGACCTTTTTTAAAGAGCTCATCGTCGGGATCACAACATCTCCTCACATTCCGATGACGCCGATTTTAAAATCTTCTTGTGTGCTGAAACCTCTCATTGAGAAGTTGGGGCTCCAAATCAAGGGACAAGCCGATTTTGCGTTTACAGACGTCTATTTTGAAGGGGAAAAAAAGGGCCGGTTTTATCTGCAGTTTATCAATGAAAAAGAGTTCACCGTTTACAACGAGGAGAAAAAAGGGCTCGTGAACTGTCCATATCAGCTAAAGGGGATGGAATTCACATTGATAAAGGCTCCTTCAAAAATCAAACTGGGTCGATGGTATCGCTTTGAGATTGTCCACTGGAAAAAGCTGATGAAAAAGCTCAAAAAGAGGATTAAAATCAAAACGGATAAAGAAAATAAATCGATCCTCTTCATTTCGGCTTTGCATAAAAACCGGTACACAGCTGCGCAAATTGTGAATGGGTTGATGTGCGAGTATCAGGCCTATTTGAAGAAGGAATACGACGGGGTCGCAAGGGCGCAACTCAAACTGCTTGAGGAGAGACAAGAGAGTCTCCTAGCGAAAATGGAGTATCTTTTCGATCAGCACGCCACCTATTTGAGCGCGAATTTAAAAAAAGGGGGATTTTCGGGGCTAGATCAAGAAACGGAGAGTGTGGCGCCGCTGTATCGGGCAATGCGGGGAAGAAGTTTGGCAATCGATGTTGAATTGAATCGCTTGGGCGAGTTTGAGAAGGGAGATTGGCAGCTTTTTGCGGCGAAAGAGGATTTAGTGACAGATGGGATTAAGCATCTCGTTGGGCAGCTGCAGAGTTTAACGCAAGAAAGGGATCTGATTGAACCTCAACTCGCAATGGGGATGGATCTCCGTTTAGAAGCGCAAAATCGAGATGTGGCTCCTCTTTTAGAAGAGATCGAAGGGATCGATTTGCAAACAGCCCGCGCTCTTTGTTTGGAGTACAACGGCAAGCTCGATGGGCAGGAGGTTTATATTCGGACTTTGGCGCAAGTGAAGGGGCAATTGTTGAACTCCTCTTTTGATTTAGCGCCGCTGAGTTCTCTTTTGCCAGATCCATTGAGTCAAAAGATCATTCAAGAGGCGAGCGCGCTCGAAGTGCAGCTGAAAGATGAAAAAAACCATAGCATTAAAGAGGGGCATCGTTGGGAAAAAGAGGTGGCACATCTTCGAAAAGTATTCATCGATCATGTGGATCAATTGATGCTTGTGGCCCAGTTGAATGCGGACCGTTTTCGGCAAAAAATGGGGCAACTGCAGCGGATCACTTTGGATGGGATCCATCAACAAATGGCGGTTCTTCGCGAAGAGATGCAAGAGTGGATTCAGGGGAGGAAAAGGGCGCTTCTCATTGAAAAAGGGCTGACCGAGAAGAAAATGGAAGAGATCCGCGCTGAGATGGGGGATATTTTCCCTGAGAAGTGGCGTTTTGAAAAGGGGCTTGAGGTAAAAATCGATGCGGTGAAAAAGATGATGGCGGTGGTGACGGAGGTGGTCGAGTCGAAAAGAATTGCGAATCAGCTCCACTATGTCGAGTCAAAGCCGCTCGATTTTGCCCTTGTTCCCGAAAAAAAGGGGCTCCCCTACGTTTGGCTTCTCCTATTTTTAGGGGCTTTTACATGTCCTTTTTCCCTTTTTTCTTTCACTTTCATTCGGCAACTGATTCGGGGATTTCCTGTGAGTAGCGAGGTCCTTTCGGCTTTACAAATACCTCACCTGGGTGAGCTCAGCTCTTTTGCCGAGCTAGAACTCTTGCGAAAAGTGGCCCTTTTTTCTGAAGGGGCAAAGACGGTTGCATTGATTTTGGGGAAGGGGGTCGATTATTCCGATGCTTTAGGGGAGAACTTGGCCAGGCGTTTTGCGAAATCGATTTTTATCCGATGTGATTTTTCTCTTTTCCCGAAGGAGGGGGAAGTTCCTGGGATTTTGCAGATGGGATTAGATGAGGCGATCATTCGGCAGGGGAAGGGATTTGACTTTATCGCGCCGGGCGGATATACCCCGTTTGGAGTGGAGATCATTCAATCGCTCTGGTTTAAAGAGATGATTGAGCGTTTGGGGAAAACGTACGATTGGGTGTTTCTCGTTTCGAAGGGATCTCTCTCTTCTGTGGAGACGGAGGCGCTCTTGCGCCATTCGGAAAAAGCGCTCGTCACTCTCTCTGCCGAACAAATTGAGGAGTTGACACCGTTTATTCATTGGGGATACGATAAGGGGATCTGTCGAATAACTTTTATTACTCAGGTATGAGAGATTTGCAAAAGAAGAAAATTCTCGTCACGGGGGGAGCCGGTTTTTTGGGCTCGCACCTTTGTGAAAAACTTTTAGAGCAAGGGCACGAGGTCCTTTGTCTCGATAATTTTTTCACAGGGACCCGGGAAAACATTTACCATCTTTTTGATTCGAAGCGCTTTGAATTGCTGCGCCACGATATTTGTCTTCCGCTCTATGTGGAAGTGGATGAGATTTACAATTTTGCCTGTCCCGCATCGCCTCTGCACTATCAGGCAGATCCGATCCAGACGATCAAGACGTCGGTTTTAGGGGCGATGAATCTTTTGGGGCTAGCCAAGCGGCTGAATTGCAAGATTTTTCAAGCTTCCACCTCAGAAGTGTATGGGGATCCCCACATGCATCCGCAAAAAGAGGAGTATTGGGGCAATGTGAATCCGATTGGGATTCGCTCCTGCTATGATGAGGGAAAACGGTGTGCAGAGACGCTCTTTTTTGACTATCAAAGGAAGCACCATGTGAAGATCAAAGTGGCCCGCATTTTCAACACTTATGGACCGCGGATGCATCCGAATGATGGGAGGGTGGTTTCTAATTTTATTGTCCAGGCGCTTTGCAATGAACCGATCACAATTTATGGTGATGGGCTGCAAACCCGCTCTTTTTGCTATGTCGATGATCTGATTGACGTCACGTTGCGGCTGATGGCTTCAAAGGAGTCGGGTCCGATCAACGTTGGAAATCCGAGCGAATTCAAAGTGCTCGATCTGGCCAAGCAGGTGATTGAATTGACTGGTTCCGCATCCAAAATTGTCCATAAACCGCTTCCTTTAGACGATCCCAAACAGAGGCGTCCTGACATCGCACAGGCGCGCGCCCTTTTGCGCTGGGAGCCGCGGATCTCTCTGGAAGAGGGGCTCAAGTCGACGATCCGCTATTTTGAGACGTGTCTTAAAAAAGAGAAGTCGGAGTGTCTACCCACCTAAGGGATCGTAAGGACATAAATGTTACACTTCTCGAGGGAAAATTCCATTCATCTCTAGACGATTTCCCCTTGCAGGTATTCGAAGCGATACCTGCTGCGGGAAAATCCTCAAGATCTGAACGGTTTTTCTCCTCGATAAGTGTAACATTTATTTCCTTACGATCCCTAAGAAAGTGCTAATTTCTGTATCCTTCAAACTTTTTTTCTTCGCTCTGTCCTTGGGGCTGTAAACTTGTTCCATCGATTAAGTACGTACGGTACTTTATAAATAATGCTACCTGTTGTTCATGAGTAAACATGTTGTGTTCGAGTCCGAATTCAATGACCTCTTTTACACATCGCGCTTGCACCTCTTCTGTCTGTGCTTGAGTAAATGCAAACAGGCCGCTTGACCTGAGATATTCATTCCGTCTATTTTGAATCATCGCGCCCACAACTGCCAGAGCTTGTTCTTCATCACTTTTGAATGCTTCTTCCCATGTATTTTTGGTATCGGTCACGCTTGTGTATTGATAAAGTTTTTTTTGCTTCCAAAATGCATCTTCTACCTTTCCCATGAATTCCTTTAGGCCATCAGTTGCCTTTTTGGACCAACTTTCCGTTGAGTCCAGACCCTTCCATGGGTCTATGAACATTTCGATAAAAGGTCCACCGGGTCCTTCTCCAAATAACTGGCTAGAATTAACTCTATCACTATCTGTCCCACAGATCAAAGCTCCCTGGCCGTGATCTTGTTGCGCCTTAAATCCCTTAACAACACGTCGTACAACTTGACGATTATTGCTTTGCATGTCGGCTGGGAGCAAATCGTGGATTTTTTCTGCCTGATTGCGAACGAAGTTTACGAGATCATTTTCTCCAACCTGCGCCTCATCGCTTCGATATGCTGATCGGACAGCATTTGCCATCTCATTATAGAAGGCCCCGCTCTCTTCAGGATCCTTGCCGCTAAGAGCAATCACGCTATTTATAAAAGCTCGGGCCTTGGAGTCCTCTACGCATAGGTTTTTTAATGTTTCTTGATTTTCGTGCACGATCTTGATAAGACCCCTAAACACAGCTTTGCCCTCATTGTCTCTAATGGGATCCGAATTTTTTTCGGAAAATGATCGTATGATCCGAGTGAGTTGCCCAGCTAAAAATGGCAGAAAGTTATGTTGTCCTTCTTCGTTTTCGGCTTGGTATTGCAGATGAGGTCGCTTCGTCGCCATCTCAAAGAGTCCGCAAATCCCCTCATTTAGCTCTGCAACCTTAACTAATCTTTCTTGACGCGCCGACTCCTCTGTGAGCATGGATGAAACTTGGAGAAGTGGGTTTCGAGTGTTATCGAGATTTGAAAAATGACCCCTCACAAAGGTAACTATTTTTTTAATGAAACTAGGCGCATTCTCTTGATTAAGATTGGAAAAATCTTTCCAAACACGCACCCCTTCTTCGTGCAGGCGGCGCATTGCATTGTCATCCCCTGTATAGTACGGCTCCCCGCATGCCTTGATCCCGGTCACAGTTTTCTCTAAATGTCTGAGAGCGTTTGCATAGGCATTTCGATCTGTACTTCCAAGAAAGGTGTTCATCTGATGAAGAAACATCATTAAGTTGAAGTTCGCAGCACTTTCAGCACGCCGGTTTTCAAGACGAAGTTGACGATAAACATATCCCATTCCTGTAATTGAATAATTAAACATAAACACTCCAAATGATTTAGATTTCGTGGAATTATAATAGACACGAATGGTTTTCGTCAATTTTATTCTTGGAACTCATGGATTATCTATCGTGGCTTTGTTGCCGACTATTCAACATTTTGATTTTGAGCGTGTTGGATGTTTTTATTACAGTTTCTCTGATTTCTTTTTGCAACAATTAGGCCGTAACTTTACTTTGAGGTGTAGATACAAACGAACTTTAAAGGAAGTTTATGGAACAACCTCATTTTGGTCTGGGCACGATTCTTGCCCTCATCTATATTTTTCTTCCCATCTTATTGGGATGGATTCAGATCAGTTACAAAAAACATTCCCACCGTGCAAAAATCGAACTATTTTTGATTTATTATCTTGTGATTGGGGTGGGTTTTTCGGGACTTCTTTCTGGCTATTTGCATATTTTTCATCCCACTTTTGTCTCAAATCTTTTTGGATGGGCTGAAAGTCCATTTACGCAGCAAGTGGGGATGGCAAGTCTCGGTTTTGCCGCTTTAGGAATTGGGAGCATTTGGCTTGCTGATTGGAGAAGTGCAACTGGAGTTGGCTTTACCATTTTTGCTTGGCTTGCGGCCGTTGGTCGGCTTTATGCTGGTGGGAGGCCTAGCGCATTTTTTTGGTCGGACGTGCTTGTCCCTCTTGCTATATTGATTCTTTTGGGATTGAGACATCGCCACGGGCAAAAAACCAACTGATTTACCATGGCTTTGTTGCATTAAAGGCGGCAAAATAACCACCGAGGACACCGAAAACACCGAGAAAAAGGGAAGCGAGAAAAAGGGAAGAAAGTGCGCGCCTCTGAGCCTCTGAGCTCTCGGTGTGCTCAGTGGTAAAATATTTACTCAAGCCTGTTGGAACTTCGGCGATTTATGCAACAACGCCATTTACTATCCTCTTTTGAGCTCTGGGATAAAGCGATGGATGCTTTTGTCTTCGACGAGATTCATCGCTTCGAATTTGGCTTTTCTGTCTTCTTTTTCAGGCCACCACTTTTCGAGCCTTTTGATTTTTTGTGTTGATAAGTAGTACTCATCTCGGAGGGAATAGTGGTTGATTCTCAATAAATCGATCTCAACAGTTGCAGAGGAGCACCCTTCAAAGCGCTCTTTTTTGGTATTGACTTGATAAAACCCTTCAAAAAACAGTGCAGAGTGGGCGTTGTCAAACCCCTTCACTCTTTCGGGTCTGACAATGCTCTTGACATACTGATTGGTCATTTGCATGGAGGGGGTTTTGAAATTGAGCATTTCGATCAGCAACTTATTTTCTGGTATTTTCGTGACCCGTGATGTTCCATAGACCTGCCAATTGACGCAAACGGCTCCAAACTCTTCAAACGAGCCTAAAATCTCGATGAGATTCCCCTGGGTGGGGAAGAGGAACTCGTCGACATCGAGGATGGCGAGCCACTTTGTTTTCCCGCAGGCCCAGTGGACGGCCCTTTCGTAAGCGAGACATTGCACTTCAGTCCATTCGTAGACGTCGCTATAAGAAATGGGCCACTTTGTCAACTTTACGAGCCCTTTTTCAATGTAGGGAAAAAGGACTTTTTCTGGAGAATCCGTGCTGAAATGGTCAAAGAGGTAAAAAAACTGGACGCCCTGAATCAAGTGGAAATCGATCCACTCTTTCAGATAGGGGGCCTCATTTTGAAAAATAGCTGTAAGGGCAAGTTCCATCTTTTTACTTTGTCGAATGTTTCTTTTGGAGTTCTCTCCACTTGTGGATCATTTGAGCTGCGAGTGGCGCCGCCTCTTTTCCCGAATCGCCGAAGCGAAGAAACACGGTGACGACCAGTTCTGGAGCTGTTTTCTTTAGATCTTTGAAAGAGATCCCACCGAACCAGATATATTTATAAATTTGGGGAGGGCTCGAAGGGTTTTTGGACAGGTTTAAAACGATCTCAGCAGTTCCCGTTTTGGCGACCATCTGGTGTTCCAAGGCCAAATACTCGCGCATGGCGATTGGGTTGCCGATGAGCGATCGGATGTGACTTGCTCGCGCGCTTCCGTGCGCGCCGCTGACGACTCGATCCATCCCTTCGAGGAGCGTCCCTCGGATCTTTTCATCCATTGGCAAAATGCGCTTCACTTCAATCGGCGTCTCTTTCTTCTCCGAAATCGACGCGCGCGGCTGCATAGCAGTGAAGAGGGGGAAGGGGATCCCAATTGCATTGAGCTCCTCTTTTGCAAGGTATGTTGGGGCGGCAAACAGGCTCAAAGGGTGTTGATCGCGTGTGATACCCCCCACCTCTTTGACAAGTTTTGGCTTTAAAACTTTGCCCCCATTGGCAAGGCTCGCGAGCATAACGGCCGTTTGAAGAGGGGTTGTTAGAAGGGTATGTTGTCCGATGGCGCTTGAATAGAGCCCGGTCCGATGGGTCCTGAGATCGTTCGGGATATTCCCCCTTTTTTCTCTTGGGAAGTCGATCCCCGTTTTTTCTCCAAATCCAAAGGCTCTTGCCGCAGCTCCCAAATCTTCTGGATCCCCGAAAAAATCTCCTGCGAGGATAGAAAAATAGGGGTTACTGGACCGTTCGATGGCCGAGAGGAGATCGAGCTTTCCCAAATTGGCCCCTGCGCTCCTCGGCAATCTCCCTCCCTTATAGTGGCGCGGATAGGGGGTCCCGTTCAAAGAAAAGGCAACTGCATGGGAGGTGATCTGATCGATGAGGGTCAGCTGTTTTTTTTGTCTGAGCGCTTCATAGGCTGTAACGAGTTTAAAAATCGATCCTGGAGGGACAGGGCATTCGAGTGCGTAGGATCTGCTAAATCCAAAGCCGCCTGTCGGATAGAAGGCAGCGGCCAAATCTTTTTCGCACTTCACCCCCCGATATTTGCCAAAAAGGGGTCCTTTAAGCTCGGAAAAAGGGCGAAATGTTCGAATGAGCTCTTCTGGCATCTCTTCATTTGCGAGGAGCGCCCACTTTTTTTCTTCCCAATGGGTGGCGAATAGTTCTTTTTCCTTTTTATCTAAATACTCGACAAGGGGCCTCACATAGCTTTTCTTTTCTTTTTCTTCTTTTCTCTTTTCTTTCAAAAACGACTTTTCCTCTTTTTCCCTCCACTCTCTAAACTGATTTTTGCGAAATGCCTGCAATGCCTCTTTTTTGATCTCCCTCTCTTTTCTCAAAAAAACTTTGCAAAGGGAGCGGTATTTCCCAATTTTCATCGGGCCTACCCTTTCGATCAGCGCGTCGGTGAAAGCGGGGGCGTAGATGGCGAGTTTACAAAGATCTGCTGCAAATGCTTTGTCTTGGATAGGGAGGGCGATCTGATCGAGCCGCTTTTGGATATCTGGAGGGACGCTTTGCCCTAATTTAGTAAAATAGAGCATCGCCTCAAAATCTTCTTGCAGCTGAATGGCCCCTTTCACCGTATCCAAATAGGTTCGGATGGGACTTTCTTTGGGTAAGATTTGATCCAAATAAAACTCCCAGCTCACCTGAACCGCCTCTTCCTGGAAATTTTTGGGAGTTTCCCGTTTGAGCACTTCGTGGCCATCCCACAAATCTGCAATCAGCTGTTCGGTCTCGAGCCAGCGGTGGATTTGCCGCACCTTCCCCTCGCTAAAAATCGAGGCTGCGCTGAAGATAAAATCATTCGGGTCATAGCGGGGGTAACTGGCCATTGCGAGCACCTCTCCCGTATTTGGGTCGAGAGCGACGATCGCTCCCCCTTTAATCCAAGGCTGTTTTTGAACTTTTCGGGTTTTGGTTTTCGGATCGCTCCAAATGCTCTTGCCATCTCGCTCCCGCTCATTTTGGCAAAGGAGGTCTTCTGCAAACCGTTGCAACTCGGAAGAGATGGAGAGGACGAGCTGTTTTCCCGAGATCGCCTCTTTGTCGGTGAGATCCTTAACAAAACGCCCTTTTTGATCGACCTCAAAAATTTTTTTACCAAAAAAGCCCCTTAACTCGCCCTCATATTGGGCCTCAAGCCCCGTTTTCCCGACGAGATCGTTCATTGAATAGGCCTTCTCTTTGAGTTCCTCGAGCCGTTTGAAATCGGACGATTCAAAAAGGTCTGCTTTGAGTTGCAATTCTTTGAGCTCAAAGGCAATTTCGTTGTACTCTCCCCTTGTGATGGCCCCCATGGAACCGAGGAGATGGCAGCCCACTTTCCCGAGCGGATAGAAGCGGGCCGAGGCGATTTCGGCGCAAATGCCGGGCCACTCTTTTTCAAGCATTTTGAGTCGGTAGTGTTCCTCTTCGCTCAAATTGGATTTGAGGAGAAAAGGGGCGTGGGGGAAGAGGGAGGCTTTGGAGTGGATGAGGTCTTCAATGCGCTCGGGGTCCATCTGCAAGGTTTTGCTCAAAATGACCGACAGATTGCGAATATATTCTTTCCGCTCGATGGCTTTAGGGATCTCGGCGATTTGGGAGTAATAGAGGGCAGCGTTGTAGGAGATCTGGTTGATGGCCATGGGGATTTGGTAGCGATCGACAATGGTCCCCCTCGGAGCTTTGATGAGGACGGTGCGCCTTTGCGGTTTCTGCGCGTCGAGGAGCTTTTCTTCCCGTTCGATCACCCCGAGATGCCAGACCCGGATCAAAACGACGAGAAAGGCGAAAGATAAAATTTTTAAAACCTTCCGGATCTTTTGGGGGGTGTCCATGGTTTTAGAGCATACCAAATCATATATTAAATAGGATTCCTCTTGAGGAAAATAGGCATATAAGATAAAACTGATCTTTCGATTTTTGAATTTTGGCGCGCGCCTGTAGTTCAATGGTAGAACAGTAGCCTTCCAAGCTACGAGTGTCAGTTCAATTCTGTCCAGGCGCTAACAAACTAATTATTTGAGGAGCAAGTTGGCTACAGCACAAAAAGACGAGAGAATTACGATTAGAGAGTTACTCGAATCGGGGGCCCATTTTGGGCACCAAACCCATCGTTGGAACCCCAAAATGAGAAGATTTATCTACGGGGCTCGCAACGGTATTTACATCATTGACCTGGCGAAAACGATGCAGCAGATTCGTGCCGCTGCCGACTTTGTTCGGGAGATTGTGGCGAAGAGGAAGGCAGTTCTTTTTGTCGGGACGAAGAAACAGGCGAAAGCGGTCGTCAAAGAGTGTGCTGAGGAATGCGGCGAATATTATGTTTGTGAGCGTTGGCTAGGCGGAACACTGACGAATTTGTCGACGATCCGGCAGTCGGTGAAGACGCTGGAGCGGATTGAGAAGAGGATCGCTTCTGGCGGAGAAGGGTTCACGAAGAAAGAGATGTCTCTCATGGCGAAAGAGCGGATCAAGCTCGATAGGAACCTGTCGGGGATCCGAGCGATGCGCAAGCCGCCCGGTTTGCTGGTGGTCGTAGATCCAGGCAAGGAGCACATTGCTGTTGCAGAGGCGAATGCTCTGGGCATTCCAGTGATGGCGTTGGTCGATACGAACTGCGATCCCGATCCGATTGATTTGGTGATTGCATGCAACGACGATGCGTTGAAGAGCATTAAGATCGTCCTTTCTGCCCTTATGCAAGCGGTGATCGACAAGAAAAATGACATGAACGTCGCTGTTGCTAAAGGCGACGAAGAGGAAGAAGAGATCGAAGAAGTTGAAGAAGAAGAGAGCGATGAATAAGAGAGAAGTCACAGCTGAGATGATCAAAGAATTGCGCGAGAGGACCGGCGTTGGCATGGGGAAGTGCAAAGAGGCGCTGGTTCTTGCTGAGGGTGATTTAGAAAAGGCGATCGACGTTCTTCGCAAAGCGGGGATGGCTGCTGCTGTAAAAAAAGAGGGAAGGGAGACGAAAGAGGGTCTTATTCTCGCGGCGGAAGACCAGAAGCATTTGGTGCTCGTCGAGGCGAATGCGGAGACCGATTTTGTGGTACAAAATGAGCGGTTCAAGCACTTCATTCACGACTGTGTGAAGCAGGCCCTAGAAGGGGGAGTGCATACTTTGGCGGATCTTTTGCAAACGCCCTATTACAAAGACAAGTCGATCACGATTGATCAGTATCGGAATTTAGTGATTCAGGCGCTCGGCGAAAATATTCAGCTCCGCCGTCTGGAGATGATCTCGAGGCATCCCAATAGTTCTTATGGGATCTATTCCCATATGGGCGGGAAAATTGTGGTTGTGGTTGAGATAGCGGGAAGCAAGGATGAAGAGGCGGTTGCGAAAGAGATCGCGATGCACGTTGCGGCGGAGAGTCCCGAGTATCTGAAGCCAGAAGAGGTGCCCGCTTCGGTGATTGCCCGTGAAGAGGAGATTGCGAGATCGCAAATGCAGGGCAAACCTGCCAACATGATTGAAAAGATCGTGGCGGGAAAAGTGAAAGCGTACACTGATCAGTTTTGTCTAGTTAAGCAAAAATACGTCAAGGATAACAATGTGACTGTGCAGCAGTTTCTTGATGACCATTCCAAGAAAGTGGGAAAACCCCTTTCGATTCGGTGTTTTTGGCGTTGGAAAGTGGGGCAGTGAAAAGAACCTCCTTACGACTGACTTAGGATTTACAACAAAGACTTCTATAGAGTAGGCTAATACTATTAAAATCATTTCGGTATGTATCCGGGAGAGTGGGATATGAGTCAGATTGAGCCACAAGTAAAGACGGCGATGCAAGCGGTATTAGACCATTTGAAATCGGAGTTGAAGACGTTGCGCACGGGGCGTGCGAACGCGGCGATTTTGGACAAGGTGAGTGTCGAGATTTATGGATCGCATTCGTCGTTGAAGGCGCTTGCGAGTATCAATGTGCCTGAGGCAAGGCAGATTGTAGTGACTCCTTTTGATCAATCGAATGTGAATACGATTGCGAAGGCGATAGAGCTCGCAAATCTCGGGGTGAATCCGATGGTAGATGGGAAAGTAATTCGGATCAACGTCCCTCCGATGGATAAGAATGTGCGCGAGCGGATGGCAAAGCAGTGTAAAGAGTATGGGGAGAAGACGAAGGTGTCATTGCGCGATGTGCGGCGCAAGTTCAATGATTTAGTGCGCAAGGAAAAGGCGCAAGGGATCATTCCTGAAGATCAGATGAAAAAAACAGAAAAAGCGATTCAGGATTTGACCGATAAGTTTTGCAAAGATGTCGATACGACGTGTGCGGAAAAAGAAAAGGAGATCATGACTCTGTAATCTCACCTTGCACAAAATGAGAGTGATGGAGTAAAATCGAGCACAATTTTGTTTTAAGAATTGACCTGGCCCCATCGTCTAGCCCGGCCTAGGACATCAGATTTTCATTCTGCGAACAGGGGTTCGAATCCCCTTGGGGTCAACCCTTCAAAAAGGGTTTTTCGAGACTTTAGCTCAGTGGTAGAGCATCTCACTTTTAATGAGAGGGTCGCTGGTTCGAAACCAGCAAGTCTCAATTTTTTGTTCCAAAAAACTGGGACTTGAAGAAGCCGTTGAATCGGCTTTTGTCTGGGTGAGAACCGAGCAGCTGTGCTGCGAGGCGGCGGGGAGCCCGGAAACCAGCAAGTCTCAAAATTTTATAGAGCAAATTTGCGATGGGGTGAGGCAGCTGAGCAAAACTCCTGGGCGGCGAAAAATCGGTGATTTACATTGCACGAGAATCTTGGATGTGCTCTTTCCAAGCGTCAACACCTTCTAGTCCTAGCTTAGAATCGGCAACAATTACATTTTCTCTACATCCAGGTGTACACCAGTAAAGCTGTATCGGGCAATAGCATCCCCAAAAACAGTTTGAAAAACAATCTGCAATTTTTCTAAATGTTGACCTTTCGGCAGATTGCGGCGGCAATATATCCGCGAATTTTTTGGTCGTGTCAAAATATAGTTTTAAATGTCTTTGGTCGGCATCCAATAGGGATGGCCTGCGAGCATAAATCTCACTTACAACTTTAGTTACAGGAATTTCCTGGTCTGCAATGGTGAAATATCGTTGCCCCTCCCGAACTCCAGGCTGTGCAGCTTGGAGGGAATCATAGATTTCTTGCAAGGAGTTCCATTGGATAGAAGTGTCTATCAAATTGGCGTATTGCGGAGTTCCTGTGCTCATGTGTACCTACTGGTTGGTGTGGGATTAAAGAGGCCACATGGTACATCAATAGGTAAATTTTACTCAACGTTAACATAGGCGATTCATTAACAGGCGCTTAAAAATCAGCGTTGGCAATGTCGACGAGAACTGTTAAAAGTAAAATGAGTCTGTTAGACAGAAGGAGAAGTGCTGTAGGACCATTGATGGACAATTTTATGCAAATATTAGGCGGAGCGCCCTGGTGGGTGTGGGTACTTCTTCTGATTCTCGGGAGGATCGGGATCAAAGCGTTAAAACCGCGGACAGTATCTATCCAGAGAATGGTGCTGTTCCCTCTATTTTTTATCGCATGGTCGATCTATAGCCTATACGGGAACGTGATGCAGGGATCTTCGCATCTGGTTGTGTGGTGGGTTATTTCCATTGTAGTAGGGGCGTGGTTAGGATTCAAAGAGGTCCAATCTTGGCATTTTCACGTAGACCGTAAAAAAGGGTTGATCACCATCCCGGGGAATCAGTCCACGTTGATTCTGATCCTCTTAATTTTCGTTTTGAAATTTTTCTGGGGATATTACTACTCCACTTTATACGAAGTCCCCTATTCCATTTACCTTGCTGATACCTGCTCGTCTGCGGTTGTGACTGGGTTCTTTCTGGGACGGGCGATCTTTTTCTGCAAACGGTACCAAAAAGGGTAAGCCATGAAAATTGTCTTGGGATTCATCCCTTGGATCGCCTACTTTGCCCTGATTGGGATCGCCGATATTCAGACTGCCATTATCGTTGCTCTTGGAACTGGCTGTGTTCTTGGATTTAGAGAATTGCGAAAAGGGTTTGTCCTCCCATGGGGTACGGTCATCTTTTTTTTACTGTTGCTTGGAATTCGAATTTTCAATCCAACCAATTGGCTCTTAATCCACGCCGATCTTCCGGCGAACAGTGCTTTAGCGGTTATTGCTTTGGCGTCTCTCGCAATCAATAAACCCTTCACGTTGCAATATGCCCGCGAACAGGTCGACAAAGGGCTATGGGATGTTCCTGGTTTTCTCCACTCCAATCAAATCCTCACAGCTGTTTGGAGCCTCGGCTTTTGCATTTGCACCATGGGGAGTATTCTCCACATCTATGGGATGATCGGCGATGGGATGTATCAAATTCTCTCTTACGCTCCTTTTGTGTTCATCATCTGGTTCACTCTCCGCTTCCCTGATTGGTACAGGCAAAGAATCTTCAATCGGCAGATCCAACGGTCGCAAAAAACGATTGCCTCCAATCCTTTCTTAAAAGGCAGTTTCGCTCCTGTTTTGAAAGAAATCGATGAGCCTCATCTTCCCATTGTCGGCGAGCTCCCTAAGGATCTAGTTGGCATCTACATGCGAAATGGACCTAATCCTGCTTTTATCCCTTTTTCCTATACCTTTCCCTATGATGGCGATGGAATGCTGCATGCGATCTATATCCGCAACGGAAAAGCGAGTTATAAAAATCGATTCATTGTAACAGACCAATTAAAAGTCGAGCGAAGGTTGGGAAAGGCCGTTTATGGAGGGATTGATTGCCCTTTCATCAAGGATCAAAAACTTCTATTGCCCGGAGAGCCCTCTTTTCCGGTCAAAATGGGACGGTTTATCAATGTAATCCGCCACGCTAATAAATACGTGGCTTTCCATGAAGCCAATCCTGCCTATGAAGTCGATGCGCAACTGGCTACACTGGGCGAATGGACTCCGACGCACTCCAAACACCCCATCTCTGTCAACCCGCATCCTCGATTGGATCCAGAGACGGGCGAATTATATCTAGTCTCTTATCACACGGACCGGCCCATCATTACCTACCATGTGATTGACAAAACAGGTGCATTAATTAATTCTGGAGTAATCAATATTCCTTTTTGTTGCATGGTCCATGATTTTGTTTTAACTAAGAACTATTTCGTTCTTTTTATATGTCCTGTGGTAATTGACAAATATGGCATGGCAAAGGGGAAGCATTTCTATAATTGGCAACCCGAACTCAACACGCAAATATGCATTGTTTCTAGAGCGCATCCATCGGCTCCTGCAACGTGGATTGAATCGGAGCTATTTTTCAATTTTCACTTTGCGAACGCCTATGAGAATGGCCATAACATCATCATCGATTATGTGCGCCATCCGAAGTTCACCATGAATACCGCAGAAATGGGGGGCAGTCTCACCCGCGCGACCATTGACCTGCATCAAAAACGGTGCGCTCACCAGCAACTCGATGACCGTGCTGTGGAACTTCCTAGGTTCAACGACAGCAAGAATGGCTCACTTTATCGCTATACCTATACTCCCTGTCACTTAACACCAGAGAAAAATAACGAAGTCTTTAATGCCATCATCAAATATGACTTAAAAACGAATAGCACAGCTGTGCATGATTTTGGCTTGCAATATGAGATTGGCGAAGCGGTATTTGTGCCGAGGTCCAACAGTCATGAGGAGGACGATGGTTACTTAATGCTGTTTGCCACACATCGCTCCGACTTGCAGACTGATTTTTTCCTGCTAAATGCGAAAGATCTTTCGGAGAAACCGATCGCCCGCGTGAGGTTGCCTCAGAGGATCCCTCATGGTCTTCACGGTTCGTGGATGGCTGGGCCATGGTGACAGGTTGCGTTTTCTATGTTAGGACAACTGTTATAGTCGCAAAGAAGTATACCGTACACGGTATAAATGGAGCCCGGTTTTATAGAGCAAATTTGGAATGAGGTATATGAATTTTGTTGGGATTGATCATATTGTGCTGACAGTCAAATCTATTGAGAAGAGCATCGAATTTTATTGTTCGGTTTTAGGCATGACAGAGGTGACATTTGGGAAGGGGAGAAAAGCGATTCTCTGTGGAGCGCAAAAGATCAATCTCCACGAACAAGGGAAGGAGTTTGAACCCAAAGCATTCCACCCTTCACCGGGATCTGCGGATATTTGTGTCATTGTGAACACACCCTTGGAAACGGTCATGAGAGAGTTGATCAAACATAAGATCATTATTATTGAGGGGCCAGTTGAAAGAACTGGAGCAAAAGGCAAAATTCAATCTGTCTATCTTCGGGATCCTGATCAAAATCTGATTGAAATTTCGAATTATTTATGCCGCCTCACTTAGCAGTCAATAGTGTTTTTTTCTTCGCTCTCTGGCATAGATTTTTTTGATTCTTCTTTTATAAGGTTTTCGAGCAGATCAACAGCTTGGCTTGCCTTCATTCTTTTTTGGGGATCGACGTCCAACAAGCTCAATAGCAAAGGCCGAAGCACTTCGGGACAGTTAAGACGGGGAAACTCTTTTTGGACTTTCTCATTTGTGAGGTTTGCCAGAATCCGAAGGCCTTTGCTCCGAGCGTCCGCTTGGGCACATTGAAAAGAAAATATCATTCCGGTAAAAATCGCACAGATTGTGAGACCTAAGGGGAATAGATCATTTGCAGGAGTTACTAAAGAGGGATCTTCTTTCCTTTCAGCTGACATTTTTGCTATTTCTGGAGATAACCAGCCAGGGGTTCCTAAAGGGGTTTTTTTTTCTAGAACATCGCGATCTTCGCAGGCAAGTCCCAGATCGATCAGTTTGATTCTACCATTAGACATCACCAGAAAATTTTCTGGCTTAATATCTCGATGAAGAATCGGATGCCTCCGATCATGCAAAACTTGAACTGCCTTCGCACAATCTCTAGCGAGGAGTAAATTTTCTTTAAAGGAGGAGAGATTTCGAGTGTTAATGAGATGATGCAGATCCATTTTCCCAAGTTCTATTCCTACATAGACTCTTTTTTTGGAATCCTTGAAAAAGAAATCTACCTCAATTATAGAGCTATTTCCGTGGAATTTCCGCAAAAGAACGACCTCTCTCTCGGCTTTGTTTTTGATATCTTCCCATGAAAATGGTTGGCCATTTTTTTTCATCTTGGCTTCAACGCGCTTCTTTTTAGTTATAGCGAGGGCGCCCACTTTAATTTGATCGAGACGGGCAAGATCAAAAGAGACTTTCTTTTTAATTAATTTGTGACTGCCTTTCCCAACCATGTGATCCTTGCCCCTTTTGTGCCGTGTCATCACAATGTGAGCTCTTCCATCAACACCAGACAAAAAAACACTCCGAGCGAGCGAATATTTTTTTTTCTTAAGCTTGAGCACATCATTCTTTTGAGGGCGGCCTATTTTTTTAGCTGTATCGATGATTTTTTCTATTTCATCTCTTTTGAATTTTTGTTCCGTGCAAGAATGAACGGCATCTAAGATTTGTTGGACTGGATCTCGAATGGCTAACACGCCCCGTGATTATTGCATACTAACTAAATTTGTGCAATAAATACCGTTGAGCGCTCAGAGAAGAGATAGGTTCATTCAATTGGATTGACACAAAAACTTCTTATTGAGTACGCTGCCCTTTTTTAAAAACTTGAAAGGGTCAAAATGAGTAATCCAGCGACTGTACAGGGTCAAAAATATGAAACTTTTGTTGCGGGGATAGGGGCTTCTAGTTATGTGGAAAAATGCATTTTTATTCCGGCTCCTTACCAATTAAATCTCAGCGCAGACGGGGGTGTACGTAACCAAAGAAGACATTTAATGACTTCTGCTGCTGCTGAGGCGATGAGGGCGGTTTGTGATCAAGTGAATAGCAAAAAATTATGTGATGAGAAGGGAGAAGACTTCCTTCGGACTCGGCGAAGCGTGGATTTGTTGATGCGAGAGGCGATAGAACAAGCTGACAGAACCGCCTTAACGCCCGTGCAAATTCCAAAGGGTCTTCTGGATCAAATCAAAGAATTGTACGACCAAAGCGTTGATGATAACACTCCGCAAGGTCGGGTGCCCGTTTTGAAGCGCAATATGAAACAGCTCATTCAGGAATCTAATATTTTTGATGAGTGAAATCATTCAGTAAAACTTTGAAACTTTAGGAGATCGTCATGTTGAGTATTGGTATCGGACAGAACCAAAATTGGAAACAAATTGCAAAAGCTACGACTGCTGTTGCCTCTATAGCGACTGTAGTGAATACAGGTATGAGCTTATTATTAACTCAAGCGATATGGGAGACAGAGATATCGAAAACTGCAGCAGCAGCGCTTGGAGCGATATCTGGCGCGCTTTGGAGTTCAGCAGCGTATCTGATGGGTACAGGCATTAATAGAATGTTCTTGGGAAGACAAGGTTGGTGTGTGACCGGTTCTTTAGTTTTTCTTCAACTCATCCAGTTCGGGAGCAACATGTTCATCATTGCTCCATCTATTACGTTTGGTATATGGAACGCGCTCGGAAGTTCATTGAGCTACACGAAGGTATGGATTGTTACACAAGGTGCCCTGACAATGAGTATGGCATTCGATCTGTTGGTTCTTGTGCTTGATTCGTGTTGTTGTGACAGGGCAATACGGAAATTTCTATTCACAACTGGTCGAGATAGCGATTCAAGAGAGACTCATAATGCAGATGACACTACACTAGATATAGGTAGTAGGCCATTATTGGCGACTCAAGATCGGCGTCTCCCCCAATATGCTTAATTATCAGTCGCTTGATAACTGTTCCTTGGCTTGAACAAGGCAAAGTACCTCTTTTAAAGCGCGACATCAAATGACTGATTCAGGAATCTAAAATTTTTGATGAGTGAAATCATTTAGTCAAAACTTTGAAACTTTAGGAGATCGTCATGTTGAGTACTAGTATCGGACAGAACCAAAATCGGAAACAAATTGCAAAAGCTATGCCTGCCGTTGTTCTCTGTGCGACTGTAGTGAATATAGGTATGAGCTTATTATTAACTCAAGGGATATGGGATACAGCAATATCGAAAACTGCAGCAGTAGCGCTTGGAGCAATATCGGGCGCGCTTTGGAGTTCAGCAACTTATCTGATGGCTACAGGCATTAATAGAATGTTATTTGGAAGACAAGGTTGGTGTGTGACCGGTTCTTTTGCTTTTCTTCAACTCATCCAGCTCGGAGGCAGCACATTGATCATTGCTCCATTTAGTACGTTTGCTATATGGAACCCGCTCGGAAGTTTATTCGGAAGTTCATTGAGCTACACGAAGATAGTGATCGTTACACAAAGTGTCCTGATAATGAGTATGGCATTCGATCTATTGGTTTATGTGCTTGATTCGTGTTGTTGTAACAGGGTAATACGGGATTTTCTATTGACAACTAGTCGAAAGAGCGATTCAAGAGAGACTCATAACGCAGATTACACTACACTAGATATAGAGTAGGCCATATTATCAGTCACTTAATGACTGTTCCTTGGCTTGAACATCGTCGATCCATTTGCCTTGTTCAATAAATGAGCGAATTTGAAATTGGGCGACTCCTCTATTCAAAGTGCACGGCAATTTTTGAGCGGCCGTATAGTGGAATCCCGTGTAGGGAATTTTCAAAGATTCCAAAGCCTTGCCAACGGACTGAACGTATTCCAACTGATCATCTATTAAAACCACCCGTTTCGGAGTCCATTCAATCGCATGCAAAAACTTTTGCAAAGTATCTCCTTTTGGGTGAAGAGAGGCAAAGAGGATCCCGGATTTGAATAGAGGGGCGAATTCTTTTGTATCGCTTTTGGGAAGCTCTATCACCCCCTTTTCTGAAAGGGTACTGCTGAAATCGAAGCCGAATCGTTTGAGCTCTTCGATGCGCCAATCTGCTACGCTTGCAATTCTTCCGACCTTTCCTCTTGGAGCGGCTGTAAAGGCCATGACGGGGACGCCTCTTTCTTGGAGTCTTTGAATGCAAGAAACACTCTCCTCATCGACAAGGGAGTGGGTGGCATTCAGTAAAATCTCCCGGAATATATAGCGAGGGCCGGTAGATAAATTTTGAACCATGCTACCGCCCAGTAATTCCTCAAGAAAATCTTCATTTGGGGGTCTCAAAATCGCATCATCGGGGACGATCAGCGTGGAGTCGACATCGAATAATACGAGCGAATCGGAGTCCAAAGTTGCGAGTTCTTTCTCTATTTCCCTAAGATCGCTTGTGGAGTAGATTTGATACTTTTCCTGGCAGGAAGCGACAATGGCGGGTGGGTGCGCTATGAGAGAAAATAAAAGTAGTAGGATCGTCATGATGGTGAGATTGTATCGATTTTGTCAATAAAAACCCAACCCCGTTTTCGCTGTATCCACGCAATCAACTCCCGGGGGGAGCTAGCCAAAAATATCTTTTTCTGCTACACTCCAACCCTTTCTTCAAATACTTGGAGCTATATGCAGAAAATTAGTGTTCTCTTTTCTCTTTTAGGATCGATGGCTTTTGCTGGGGCAGAAGCCGAGAGTCCGCTTTTGAAGGGGATTCTCATCGTAGATGACTCTTCAAAAATCAGACAATCTGACCTCGATCGGATCGATGGGGTTCAGTTTGAAGGGGTTGTTCAGAATGAAGCGTTGGCTGAGGAGCTGACCCCCTTCTTTTCCAATTTTCCACTGACAGGCAATGGAGCAGAGGTTCTCTGTTCGGCGATCACCTCTTACTATCACGAGCACGATGATTTGAGGGTGGCTGTCTCTATTCCTGAGCAAGACAGTGCAAATGGGGTGGTTCAAATTGTGATGACGCCAGAACGGATGGGAAAGCTAAACATCAAAGAGAATCGGTATACTGAACCGGAAGTATTGAGCAAATGGGTACGCATTTCTACGGCGGATCCGATCAATGAAAAGACCCTTGCGCAAGATGTGGGTTGGATGAATGCCAATCCTTTTAGGACGGTCACAGTGGGCTACCAACCCTCCGATCAATTTGGCGTCACTGATGTCGATCTGTTGGTCTCTGATAAGAAGAGCTGGAAAATCACGACTGGAGTTGAAAACACGGGGACGATGCCGATTGGGGAGACGAGAATTTTTGCTGGAGTTGATATCAACGATTTTATCTTCACGGATCATACGTTGAAATTGAAGGCGACAGCGGCCGATCACCTGAAGGAGTATCAGTCTTATTCTGGAGAATATACGGCTCTGCTTCCTTGGCGCAATACCCTTCGCATTTTTGGGTCTTATTTAACAACTGTGCCGGATCGAGAGCCCTATCCTCATAGACAGAGGGAGAGTTTTAAGGCATGTACCCGGTATGCTATCCCTCAGTGGTTTGGGAAAAACTTATGGATCGATCAGATCACCTATGTAGCGGGTTTTGACTTTAAAGGGACAAACACCAATCTCTTTTTTGAAAGCGATCCAGTTCCGGTGGACAAGAGGCTTGCATTTATCGGGCAATTTGCTGCGGGTGTGAATGCAGTGCGCAAGCGAGAGGGGAGTAAAATGGCCGCAGGGATCGATCTCATTGGATCACCTGGCGAGATGTTGCCTCACCAAACGGCAGATGATTTTGAGAATCTGCGCGACGGGGCAAGTGCCACGTATTTCTATTCAAAACTCGATCTTGCAATTGAGCAGGCATTGATCCAAGGCTGGAATGTTTTCTTTCAAGGAAGGGGACAATTTGCCCTCGCCAATTTGATTCCGTCGGAGCAGTTTTCTCTCGGTGGTTTTAACACTGTGCGCGGCTATAATCAGGATGTTGTCGATGGAGACAATGCTGTTTGCGGCAATTTTGAGTTGAGGACTCCTGAGTTTGGCATAGCCGGGCTTTGGTTTCCGAGAGTGGGCGACAAGCTGAATTTCCTTGGTTTTGTCGATGCCGGGTATGCATGGTTCCGCGATGAGGTGTTTGATGCTCCGATAGATCAGGCGCTCTTGAGCGTAGGTCCTGGGGTTCGCTATTCAGTTGGCTCTTATTTTGCGGGTCGATTTGATGTGGGCTTCCCTCTTTTAAAAGTGGAAAAGGACGATGAGAAGCCGCACCTGCATTTCAGCGCGGTCTTGAGTTATTAATCCAAAAATGGGGAGCGCTTTCTTGGCTCTCCCCTTCTTCCATTCTAAATTCTTTAAGTTTTCGCAGTTTGGATTTTCTCGAGTTGTTCTCGTCTGCTTCGAATCAAGATGTAGAGGTTGCTGCTGACGATCACGATAGCGCCGATGATAGTGGAGAGATCGGGCATCTTATCCCACCAGAAAAAGTCGAGCAAAAAGACCCAGAAGAAGGTCGAATAATCAATTGGGGCGAGGGTGGATCCTTGTGCATAGCGGAGCGACTGAGCTATGGCATACTGCCCTATTGAGGTGATGATGCCGATGATGGCAAAAAAGCCCCAATCGTGCCATGAGATGGGCTGCCAAGAAGTTAAGAGGAAGGGAAAGGTGACTAAGATCATAGCCATATTTGGATAGATGGCAATGGCGAGGCTATGTTCCGTTGCGGCGAGGCGACGCATCAAAATTTTGTTTAGACTTCCCAAAAAAGCCCCTAGCAAAACGATGAGGCCCGCCATCTCCAAAACTCCGGTTCCAGGGTGGAAGGCGATCATGACGCCTATCATTCCGACAGCAACGGCGAACCATTTTTCTTTCGACACCCGTTCTTTGAGCATCAAAGCGCTCAAAACGATCATGAATAAAGAGGAGGTGTAGCCCAAAGTATAGACAGTGGTTAACGAGGCCCTTGAATAGGCAAACATGAACGCATAAGTGTAGGCGAGATTGACCCCCAATCGAACGGCGTGGCGCAGTGGGTGGTGGGTTGAAAAAATTTGTTTAACGCCTCCTTGCATCAAAACGACAAAGAGGAGGGGGATGATTCTTGTGAATGCTCTTAAGAAAGTGGTTTGTTTGACAGAATATGTTCCCATCAATTGCTTGATAAATGCGTCTGAAAGGGCATAAAGGGCGAGTCCCCCCAACATGAAAAGGACGCCCAGAAGGGCCTTGTTATGGTGTTTGCGCGCATCGGCGATAGGTGCAGTCATTTTCCCTCGTTCAAAAGCGAGGGGATTTTATCATTTTTAAAGGAAAAAATCAAATGAGCGCTATAGAAGTGTTCTGCCATTATGAGGTCGGATTCCGAGGTGATTTTCAAATTATTTTCACTGCCCAAAACGATGTGAACGGGCTTGCCGAGTTGCAAAACTAACCGGCAATCGTCGGTTGCATTTTCGATCCCAGCCTCGAGGGCCTTTTCGTGGGCTTCCAAAATCCAATCCATGCGAAACGTTTGTGGGGTTTGCCCGCGTAAATAATGGCTGCGGTTGGGAATCGATTGGATCATTGTTTGATCGGGGGCATGGACGAGGGTATCGGCGCTCGGGATACAAGTGTCGATCGCTCCAAAGCGAATGGCACCCTCTACATTTTTCTTTAAAATTTCCTCTGTGACAAAGGGGCGCACGGCATCGTGGATCAGGACGATATCGGGTCTATTTCGAAACCCCTTGAGACCTAAATACGATGACTCTTGGCGTGTTTTTCCCCCAGTAATTGCCCTTTGCTTCATGAGGTGGAGCCATTGGGGGTGACACACGAGGACAATTTCGTCAAAAAGGGCTGAAGAGATCAGGGCGTCCAAAGCGTGTGAATATACGGGTCTGTCTCCGAGAAGAAGAAATTGTTTGGGAAGATCGGATCCCATGCGAAGACCCTCTCCCGCCATGAGAAGAATTGCGCCGATTTTTTTTCCTAAATACATGCTGAGCATGATATCTCATTGAGAGAAAAATGGCATCTGTCTTATCCTGGATGGGTAAATTAGCCTAAATAGCTCAGTTGGTAGAGCAGCGCATTCGTAATGCGAAGGTCGTCGGTTCGAGTCCGGCTTTGGGCAAAATGTTTTACATTTTGACCAAAAGGAAGCCAACTGCTTGGCTTCCGTGACGGACGAGAATCGAGGGCGATGTTTTTCGTTTCGAAAAACCGACCGAGATCGCCGTCCCGGTAGGATCGGGCGTAGCCCGCCGCGAGGGGGTCCGGCTTTGGGCAAATAAGTTATTTGTACACAAAGGTGCCTGCTTCCCGTAGGAAGTAGACACCCTCTAAGATTAGATGGATTGTTGAGCCATAGTGATATGGAATTCATGTCCGTGTGGCATACCCCCCACGGCATACTGTTCTCGCAATGCACCTAATTCTACGCTCGGCTCTACAACCAATACCCAAAGTTTTTTGTGTGCTGTTTGGATCACATCGACTCGAACAGGAGTAAACAGGTATTTAGTTCCGATTTCGGAGATGTTTTCAGGGGGAGTCCCTTTCCATTCATCATGCCGAATGATACTGAAATGAGGCCCGATTTCTCCGCGGAAGCGAGGCATTCGAACATCGGGATTGGTTTCTTTGATTTTGTTGAATACTTGTGTTAAATATTCGTCATTTAACTTCACGTAAACGTAGTCTCTAGTTTTTTGTAACGTTCCCTCATTCAAGCAATTCTTTTGTGCAAAATCGGCGATCGCATCGGTTGGTTTTGCAGATGCAAACGATACCAGACGGCTTGATCCCTGGAGGAGAGCTACCATTGGAGCCAATCCTGGCATGATCTGATCTGGGGTGCTCAATACGACAGGAGATTGATTTGGGGAATAAACCAGAAAATGGTCGATTGCTTTCGATTTAAATACGTATGGTGAAATGTCTGTACAGTAGGGGGAATAGAGAGAAAAGGGAGAATTGTTTTGAAATGCTTGTGTCATTGCATCCGCCATTCCTAATTCATCGAAATTCATATCTCCCATAGCAAGCGTTGTTAAAGATGAATCAAACGTATTTGCTAAATATTGAGCGAATTCGAAACGGCCTGGTTTCGTTGGATCGCCAGGTAGATGGACGTTAACAAGGCGTAAGGGCTCTCCATTATCCAAACGGCGAAGAGTGATGTCTTGCAGAGTTCTATAGGGAGCGTCTGTAAAAATACCAGATACTTCTTTTGCTTCTACGACTTCGAGGCGGCGTCGGTCAAGAAGGATTGCATCGCCGTGATTGGAAATCATTTCAAAATGAGCCGGTAATCGAGAACGTAATTCCTCAATGAAAGGTTTACCGCATTCTTGCAGAGAAAGAATGCTGCGTGGATGCGTAGGATGAGAGATCGTTTGGAGAATCAAATCAACAACGTGTTTATCTCGAACTGTAAGTTTAGAGTTCCCGATATAAACGTGTTCGTCGGCAATCATCGAGCGGCTTAAGCCCTGCGAATTTTTTTCAGTTACCCAACTCATGTATTCAGCATCCAGGACGTTCCAAGAGACAAAATTGAGATGATCGAATGTCATCCCGATAGGTAAGTGATCAGAAGGGAATTGCCATTTTTCTTGAAGTTCACCTACATAGGTGCCCATCGATTGCAACATCGGCATTGGAGCCAATTGGTGTCGCATTCTGCGCGCTGCCGCCCGCTTAGAAGTCGCCTCAGATGAGACTGCGGTTGAAACATTTTTGGTGTTATTGCTGTAAGAAGGTATGCTCGCAGGGAGCGCGATCGGTGAAGAGATCAATGACAATGCCAACAGGGCAGAAATTTTTTGGTCCGACATAAAGAAATTCTTCCAATAAGTTGTTTATTCACTGAATAGGATGCGCTTTCCTTCTATTGACATCAATTTAATTAGTAATTGCGCGAAATAAGTCGAGGTATAATGGCAATTAATTTTTTTTATTTGATAATGAGATGTATTAATGAGGCTGTTTGCCTATAGGAAGGTGCTCCGCTATAATTCATAAGTATCTAACTGTAAGATTTGTAAAACTGCGGATTACTTCGGAATTACACCGGAAACACTCTCTCAAGAGAGGTATATGTGAGATGGCTTGGTTGTGTCTTATTAGGACTACAAACCAAGCCAAATAGCCATTAAAAACTCTTATAGATGGAAGAGTTTTTGGATTTCTGCTGCTCGCATTCCAGAACTCAAGATCTGAGTCAGTTCTGGCATAATTATGCCATAGTTCTGTTCCCAAGCAGAACGGACTTTCCACAGACATGCGCTCGCTGCTGATTTATCTCCGTTCAATAAATGAACTAAAGCTGTTCTTGTAAGAATATCATACTCTAGAGAATCTTCGGCGTAGAGCGCTTCTAAATCTTTGAGTGCTCCATCAAAATCATTCGAGAGGGCTTTAGAGAGCCATTCATCAGTATTTGACGATTGTGGGAGAGGTAAATCGAGGGCTTTTAAGATCAAAAGGGCCTCTGGGATACCTGCTTGAGCTGCATCCGTTAAGGTTGCAATCCCCTTCTCTTTTTCGCCAGATATGAAAGGATAGGGAGGTGTTGCGAATACGAGCTGAGAAAGTCCTTCTCTAAATTTTGAATGTCCTTCTCTCCACTCTGCGATCTCTGGGTCTTGTGCGCAATGATCTATCCATTTGTCTCCCATGATATCGCGCATTTCTTTAGCAGAAACTTGCCCAAAAAGCCTTTCAAAATGGACCAATTTTTGCTCATCACACATTGCTTCGCCTAGGTTGCCTAATCTCAAGTACAAGTCTCTCTTCAGTCTATAGCCTTTGATGAGATTAAAAATTTCTGAAGAAGTTGTTGGATTTTTACCCGAAATTCCTTCGAGGTTCTTGAGGATTTCTTGGATTTCGTTTTCAGGCTTAAATACCGGATGGCCTTCTCCATCGAGATCTTTGAGTACCTTGTTTGCGATCTCCTCGAGTTTCTCTCTCCATTCTTGTTCATTGAATTCACCTTTGAGCTGAATATTGATTGCCGTTTCATTGGATTTGTCGATGAATTGATTCTCAATATTGCGTGGCGCTTCAGCATTGAATTTTCTCCACGTAGCTTTTGAACTATTAGTAGAAGTTGCTTCCGCGCTTGTAGATGCGAGGGTCATAAGAAGTAGACCAGCAGAAGCTGTGGCACTGGAAATACTATTAATTTTTTCAACGTTCATAAAAAACCTTTTTGTAATTTTTGTCGATTGTTGATTATCTTACTATATACAATAAAAATCGATTGTTTTTATGTTTATAACATATTAAAAATATTATTAACCAGACATGCAAATAGGTGATAAGATGCGCAAGCGAGCAGGCAACACGGGGTCCCCAACGACGCCTCGTCGGAAGGGGTGGGTCTCTTTTTGTCTCATTCTTGCCTAGCGGGTTAATACCCTTCTAAAAGTCATCGAGATTCTTTCTCGTCCAACTGGTAATAGCCCATGCTTCCATTCATTCCTTAAAGAGTCCTGAAATAAGAAGGCGATACCCGGTCTCTCTTCAAGATAAAAACGACTTTTTTCACCCACCTTTGGATTTTCAAAATAAAGACTTTGTGTAATGTCTGGTTCTACAACGAGCCCAATAATAGAATCGCCAAAATAGTATTTGCGATTTTCATTTTTACTTGCCCATTCAAGATTTCGATCTATGTGAGGAGCAATCCCATTTCCAGATTGATAGATTGTAATTATACAGTTGTCATAGTCGTCAGCGGTCACGTCTTCCTTAATTTGATTCTTAAATATCTGAAATAACTGGTTACGTATTTCTGCAATAAAATTAGGAATCGGCCTCTCAATGATATATCCTTCTTCGAGAGCAGGAAAAACCTTACCAAAATCAATCGTTTCCCTGTAATATTTAGCGTCGGGCCATGTATGTTTAATTTCCTCATTGAGCGAACGTATATTCTTTAGAAGGGTTTCAGGTAGATCCATTTGCACAACAAATAACGACTTAGGATTTAAATGACCATCGACGTCTTCTTGTGAAATGGTGCTAACCATACTGGCGCTAAGAGAACACATACTGATGATAAAATGTAGTGAAACCATCCAGAATTTACGCATAAAACCTCTCATTGAGAAAACGACTTTATGTAAGTTGTTTGAAAAAGTCAATGCAAGAAAAAGAGGTCGTTTTACAAAAAGGGCCACAATCGATCAGGCGCAGATGATACACGTTTTTAGAATAGAATGAAAGTGCTCTTGTCCATCCGCTATCCTATAGAAGTTCTTGGAGCTGCTCGTTGAGATAAGAGAGCATCTCCGGCGAATTTTGAGAGAGCCACTCTTGGATCGGATCTATGGAGTCGCGCAGCGATTTTTCATAGCGCGCTGCGGGCTCTAAATCGGGCCTTTTAAAAAAGCTGCCCACATCGATCTGGTAGGCCTTTTCACCATCAAAACCGTAATTGCGAAGAAAGGATCGGTCTCGATTGAGAATCCCTTTCTCTGCCCGCTCCTTGATCACAATCAAAAGAGCGTCGAGAATCTGCTTCGCCTTCTCCTCTTTTTTGGCCTTGAGGGCTTTGATAAATTCCTGCATCAAAATGGGCCGCTTGATTTGAAGTGCAAAAGGGGTGGCCCACAGCTTTAAATGGTGGCTGCAACCCAATGCGTCAATCACGCGCAAAGATTGAGAGGAGGGAGGACTTTGCCCCAAATGAAGGGCTAAAAGACCCGTCTGCTCCTTCAGCTCGTGGAATGAAATCCGAAAACTATCGAGGATAAACGCCTCTCTTGCTTTATGGGTTTTTTCGAGCTTTTGTCGGTATCGAAAAACGGGCAACGCCTTTGCCCAAAGAGGCGTTTTGTAGATGTCTGTACGGGGAAATTTCAACACATACTTCCCATCCTCGCTCTCAAAAGCAAAACATTGCCTCCCCCGCCCTAAGTACCGAAATGGTTGATTCAGCGCTTGTCTAGCCTCAAGCGAAAAATCCTCTTGAATCAGATTGGTCAAAGTGTGAATGCGCCGAATCGTAAACCCATCTTTTGCATAATAAAGACACTGTCCCACACAAGCGCCAAATACAATTAAAAATGCGAGGGTTAAACACTTTCTCATCGTTCGGGAAAAGGAATTTGTTGCACAGATTCATCGCGCAAAAAAAGGGACGCTTGAACCGCTTTGGGCTGTAAATATTGACACAGAGTTTCATGAAACTTTTCTGCAGAACATCGGTCTCCACAGGTAAAAAGATCGACAAAACAACTCCCGTGTTCAGGATAGGTGTGTAAACTCCCGTGACTCTCCGACAAAAGATAAACAATCGTCAGCCCATTCGGAGGAAAAACGTAGGGAGTCTTGTCGAGAATGGTCGCCCCAGACGCCATCACCGCCCTATCCATCGCATCGATGAGCCCTTCTAAATTGCTCAATGCTCCAAGATCGCATTCTGAATAGGTCGCAATGAAATGCTTTCCCCTAAAAATATACTCTTCGCTAAAGAGCGAAAACACACAAAAAACAACCAACGCTTTTCGAATCATCTTTTTGTCACCTCACTTGCAGGAGCCGATTGTAACAAGGGATCGATTAAAAATATATTGAAATTTGCAGGAGGCTCCCATAATGTGAGGATTAGAACAGGAGGAGGGATGCAAATGTCCATTCAAGATCTATCAAGAGTCGCTTTATTGACCGCTTGTGCATTTTTTTGCATGTCAGGGCAAGCTGTCCGCAGAGAAATGACCAATGACCCCACCACGCAATTGGAAAAGGAAGCAATCGAAGCGAAAGAGCAATGGGTCGCCGAAGCCCCTCGCATTGCCGAAGAGCCCAAAAGCGCAGCGAAAAGAGCGATGGAAGAAGTTCCAGGTGCGCCAAAATCCCGAAAAAGCGCCGCGCGCAAAGCGATGGAGCTCGAAGGGGATTTTTCCGAATAGGATAGGCATTGTTGCATAAATCGCCGAAGCCCCAACAGACTTAAGTAAATATTTTACCACCGAGCTCACCGAGAGCTCCGAGGCGCGAGAGACGCGCATTCTTCCCTTTTTCTCGGCGCGCTCGGTGTGCTCGGTGGTTATTAATTTTCTTGCTGTCAATGACTTATATATATGCAGGAATTATGCAACAAAGCTAATAGGATATACCGCGCATGGTATAAAATTAGAGTGGCGGGGGCTTTTCCTTGGGATCGGGAACTTGAAAGGTCTCGGAGAGTTTTTCGGGCTTTTTCTTCAACAAATAGGTCAAAGTCCCCCCGATCACAATCAGTACAGCCCCCACAATCGAACGGCTGCTCGGAGGTGTATTGAAAAATAGCCAGCTGCTAATCCCGGCGTAAATGGCTGTCGAATAGCCAAGTGGCGAGAGGAATGAGGCGGTCCCATACCGATAGGCAACCGTCAAAAGCATCTGCGCTATGGCCGTGGCGAGCCCCACCCCCAATACCTTGGCCCATTGAATCCCAGAAGGGGGTACCCAATAGATCCAAGCGAAGGGTGCGCTGAGAACCGTTCCAAAAAGAAAATAGTAAAATAGGGTGCGGCTCATCGGCTCTTTTTTCACATTGAGAATCCGCAGCGCGACAAAGGCAATGGCAGATAAAATCCCAGCCATCAGCCCAAAGGCAAACCCCTCTTGAAAAATCTGCCGGTTCGGATTGAGGATCACCGCAACTCCAATAAACCCGACGATGATCGACCACCAGACATGCATCTCAATTTTCTCCCGCATCCAAATCCACCAAATAACCGGGACAAAAAAAGGGGCCGTGTAATTCAAGGTCGTCGCGTCGGTCAAATTAAGAAAACGGATCGCGACAAAATAAAGATAATAACTTAAGACTCCGGAAATATCTCGAATCAAATGGATCGGAAGCACGCCTGTCTTCAGATGTTTGATCCCGTGTCTCAAAGCCAAAGGGGCAATGCAAAGCAAGCTGATGATGTTTTGGAAAAAAATAATCTGAATCGTCGGGAAAATTTTTTTAAAGCTCCAAACGATCGAACTCGCTATAACAAAAAAGATGTATGCAGTGAGTGAAATGACAATCCCTAGAGCGAGACGAGGGTGACTTTGTTCGGAACTCATTTGATTTTCATTTTATCGGAATTCAGAATTTGTTAGATAGTGGGGTAGGAATGATATGAAATACGACAACGCAAAAATGGAATGGCTTGAATTCGATCTCCTTGAACCTTATCCACATATCGCCCATGGCGTCTTTTTAAGGAGAGGGGGAGTCAGTCAAGGCCCCTTCGCCACTTTGAATTTGGGCGATGGGACAAGCGATACCCCCGATTGCTATATGGCCAATCGAGAACTCGTGCGCAAAGCCCTCGATGTGCCTCACCTGGTTTTCCCCCATCAAACACACGGAGCGGGTGTGGTGCGGCTCACCGCTAAAAATAGGGAAAAAACCGTCCAGGCCGACGCCGTTTTCACGACGGAGAAAAATGTCGCTTTGGGAGTCAACCACGCCGATTGCCAAGCAGCCATCTATTACGATCCCGTCCACGAGGCGATAGGCGTTGTCCACGCCGGATGGAGGGGCCTTGTCCAAAATATCTACGCGAGAACTCTCGAGGCGATGCAAAGGGAAATCGGCACCCAACCACAAAATCTCATCGTCTGCATCGCCCCATCCCTCGGACCCGATCACGCCGAATTTAAAAACTATAAACAGGAGTTTCCTCAAGATTTTTGGGGTTCTCAAGTCAAACCCAACCACTTCAATTTATGGGAAATTGCCCGCAAACAGCTGAACGGCCTCGGCATACTCGATAAAAACATCGAGATTTCTGAAGTGTGCACCTATTGCAACAAAGAGGAATATTTTTCTTATAGAAGAGACAAAGATACCGGGAGACACGGAACAGTTGTTGCATTGAAAGGCTGATTTTAGAAAAATGGCTCTAAATGCAAATCAAAAAGGCGAAATTAGCAGGACTGCAGTTGATCATCCCCGATATCTATCGAGATGAACGGGGCTTTTTTTTCGAAAGTTATCGCGAAGAGCTGTACGTAAAGGCGGGGATCGGGAGGTTTGTCCAAGACAACATCTCCTATTCCAAGCAAAATACCCTCAGGGGACTCCATTTTCAGTCAGACCCAGGGCAAGCGAAGCTCGTCAGCTGTCTTCAGGGGAAAATTTGGGACGTCGCTGTCGATGTTCGCCCCCATTCACCCACCTTTTTACAGTGGGAGGCGTTTATCTTAGAGGATCAAACCCAAATGCAGCTCTACATTCCGGTCGGCTTTGCCCACGGATTTTGCACACTTAGCTCGGATGCTCGGGTGGCTTATAAGGTAAGTTCCCCTTACAATCCCAAAACGGAACGCTCGATCCGCTGGAATGATCCTGAACTGGCCATCTCTTGGCCGATTCAACACCCACTCCTTTCCCCGCGCGATCAAATGTCCCCCTATTTTCAGGAGTTGCGAGATGTTGTGGATCACCGGAAGTAGAGGGCTTTTGGGCTCAGCTCTATTAAGCAAATGTAAAGCGGCTTTACATTTGGATGTTGTCGCCACTGGGAAGGAGGTCGATGTTGCGGACTTGAGGGCACTTCGGGCATTTGCAAAAGGGCATAGAGCGATTACCCATATAGTGAACTGCTCTGCATTTTCCGAGGTGGATAAGGCGCAAAGCCAACCTGAAGAGGCTTTTCGCACCAATGCCATTGGCCCTGAAAATCTCGCCCTTCTCGCAAAGGAAATGGGGGCCCATCTCATTCACATTTCGACCGATTACGTCTTTTCGGGTCCTCGAAAAATCCCTTTTACTGAAACCGATCTCCCGATGCCGTGCAATGTGTATGGAAAGACGAAACTCGAAGGGGAAAAAAGGGCCCTTGCGCTGGGTGCATGCGTGATCCGGACGTCGTGGCTTTTTGGCGTGGGGGGCAAGAATTTTGTCCCCAAAACGATGGAGATGCTCCGGAGCCAAGAAGAAGTGCGGCTGACCGATGATCAGTGGAGTAAATTTACTTACGCCCCTGATCTGAGTGAGGCCATTTTGCAAATGCTCGATCAGAGGGGGCTTTTTCAATTTGCAAACGAGGGGGTTGTCAGCAGGTATGAATTTGGGGTGGCCCTTTGGGAAGAGGCTCTCGCGATGGGTTACAAAATCGCTGCAAAAAAAGTGGTTCCAGTGCCGGGGAGCACTTTTGCAGCTGCCTGCGAGCGCCCTGTCTACTCGGCGCTCGATACTGGAAAAATTGAAAAAATTGTCCCTGTGCGTCCTTGGCGCGCGGCGTTAAAGGATTTTTTATGCGAACAACTGCTCATCTACTCGTAACGGGTGGCGCCGGATTTATCGGATCGGCCTTTATCCGGTATCTTCTTCGCAATGCGGAATTTACAGGAAAAATTCTCAATTTTGACGCTTTGACTTATGCCGGAAACCTCGCCTATTTAAATGGGTTTCACGACCACCCCCGTTACCGATTTGTTCAAGGAGACATCCTCAATCAACCCCTTGTTGAAAAATTGCTTCTCGAAGAGGAGATCGATGGGATCGTCCATTTTGCAGCAGAAACGCATGTCGATCGGAGCATCGCATCGGCGCTCCCCTTCGTTGAGACGAATGTGAAAGGGACTCTATCGCTTCTTGAAGCGGTGAAGAAGTTTCCCCACGTCCACTTCCACCACATTTCAACAGACGAGGTGTATGGCTCTTTAGGAGAGAGTGGAAAATTTAACGAACACTCTTGCTATCGGCCCAATTCTCCGTATGCGGCATCGAAGGCGGCATCGGATCATTTAGTCCGCGCATTTGCGCAAACGTATAAGATTTCGACGACGATTTCCCATTCGAGCAATAACTATGGGCCTTGTCAAAATGGAGAAAAATTCATTCCGCTCATCATCCAAAATTGTTTGAGGAAAAAACCGGTTCCGGTCTACGCAAATGGGGCCAATGTGCGCGATTGGCTCTTTGTCGAGGATCACGCAGAGGCTCTTTGGGAAATTTTGAAGAGGGGAAGGAGAGGGGAAGTTTATGACATCGGCGGGAGAACGGAACTTTCCAACTTAGAGCTCGTTTATCTGATCATGGAGTCGATCGAAGCAAAATGGCCGGGAGACTACCGATCGCTGATCCGGTTTGTCCCCGATCGTTTAGGGCACGATTTTCGCTACGCACTCGACACTGCTAAGATTGAATCTGAACTCCAATGGGCGCCCAAAACTTCTCTCAAAGAAGGGTTGCAGCGGACGCTCCTCTGGTATGAAAAACGCTCTTGTATTTATTTTTAAAAGTTGATAAAACATTGCCCCTTAAAAAGGGGGCAAAAGTGGTGGAAAGTGCACCGTGCGGCCGATTGATTTATTACCTCACTCTCTACAATGCGGCTAAAACGGTTTTTGATTTTGTCAGTTGGGGGGCGCAAAAAGTGGGTCCGCTCATGACGAGAGAGGGTGGAAAACAGCTCGCTCTATACCAGAGAGGGACAGCTCCTCTGCTTTCCTCTATTTACAGCGGGGGCGCAGCGGCGCTCAAGTATGGATGGACGCATCTGATGCCGAGCATTGGCTGGGGGATGGGAAGCATCGGCCTATTGGGACTTAGCTATCTCGTCTATCAGTACTGGCAGAAAAGAAATGGACAGATCGTCAATACAAACACGAATCAAAACACAATCCATCTCCATTTGCAGATGGCTCCCGGGATGAAAATGATTGAGGAAAACAAAGGGGGGCAAATGATATACACCGTTCAAAAGGAGGGCAATGACCCTGTGCTCGGTCTACTTAAGGAACTCTTAGAAGAAACTCGGGCACAAAGGAAAATTGCAATGACCGCTTGAAACATTTGTCCCCAATGCTCTGCACGCTCATCGATGCCCCTTTTGATGAAAAAGGGTGGATTTTTGAGATCAAGTGGGATGGGTATCGGGCCTTTGCTGAGAAAAACGGTTCTTTAAAGCTCATCTCGCGGGGGGGAAAGTCGTACAATGCCCGATTTCCCAATCTCGCCAATGAATTTGAAAAAATCAAGGGCGCCAGCCCCTTCATCATCGATGGAGAAATTGTCGTTTTCGACAAAGGGGGCAAGTCAAATTTCCAAAAACTTCAAAACTACATGAGAGAAAAGAAAGGGAAGCCTTACTTTTACGCATTTGATCTTCTCATGCTCCGCGGAAAAGATCTTCGCCATTTGCCACTCATCGAGCGAAAAAAACGGTTGAAGGAGTTGATTTGTAAATTGAAATATGTCCGGTATAGCTCCCATATTTTTGAAAAGGGGATCTCTTTTTTTAAAAAAGCTGAAAAAAAAGGGCTCGAGGGGATCATTGCGAAAAAGGAAAATAGCACCTACCAAAGCAAACGGACGAAAAATTGGCTCAAAATCAAAGTGAAAAACCGACAAGAGATGGTGATCGGCGGCTTTACAAAACCAAAAGGGGCTCGCAAGGGATTTGGAGCCCTTCTCATCGGCGTTTATCAAAAGAAAAAACTCCAATATTGCGGTCTTGTGGGAGGGGGATTTAACCGAAAACTTCTCGAGGAAATCTATGCTGATTTAAAAAGGAGCAAATCTCCAAACTGCCCCTTTGAAAAGGTGCCAAAATCGCAAACGGGCGCCACATGGGTGAAACCAAAACTCGTCTGCGAAGTCGAATTTACCGAATGGACAAAAGAGGGGAAATTGCGCCATCCGATTTTTAAGGGGATGCGCATCGATAAACCGGCGAAAAAAGTGGTGAGAGAGTGAGTGGTTTAGGGACACATGAAGATAAAATCTATTGGCCCCAAAAAAAAATCACCAAAGGGGAGATGCTCGCCTATTACAACACTGTGGCCAAAACTCTTTTGCGCTACACAAAAGATCGCCCGCTCGTCATGCATCGATTTCCCAATGGGATCCAGGGAGTTTCATTTTATCAAAAGGATGTGCAAAAAGTTCCCCCCTTTGTCAAAACAGTAACCATTGCGCATGCCAATCGGAAAGTGCGCTACATGATTGCGCAAAATGCAAAAACACTCCTCTATGCAGCCAATTTAGGCTCCATTGAAATGCATCTTTTTCACTCGAGGATTGCCCATCTGGAAAAGCCCGACTACATGATCCTCGATCTCGATCCCCTACATATTTCCTTTGCCGCAGTGATCGACACTGCGCTTGTCATCCACGATTTTCTGGACGAGCACAAAATTCCCAATTTTTGCAAAACTTCCGGCGGAACGGGTCTGCACATTTTTGTCCCCTTAAATGCAAAATACACTTATGAGGAATCGAAATTTGCAGCGATGACCATTGCGAAAATAACTCACAAAGCACTCCCCAAAATCACCTCCATCGAAAGAAATCCGAAAAAAAGAGAGCGCAAAGTCTACATCGACACCTTGCAAAACGCGAGGAGTCAACTCGCCGTTGCGCCCTATTCTGTCAGAGGATTTGCCGGGGCGCCAGTCTCGACACCTCTGGATTGGAGCGAAGTGAAGCATGGGCTGAATCCAAAATCATTCACCATTGAGAATGTCCCAAAACGGCTCATGCAAAAAGGGGACCTATTTAAAAAAGTGTTGGGAAAAGGGGGCGATTTAGGGGTCCTCCTCCAAGGGCTCTAAGCCAAAACTTGGCCCAAAAGATCCGGTCTCATCGGCCTCCTTCAGATCCACCTCTTCCCATTCGGCAAAAATGGGTCTGCGATCGGTCAGTTCCACCGCTTCTGGCGGCTCCTCTTCAACGGGCTCAAGGGATGCAAGGGCCGAAGCGAGGCCCAAAGGTGTTGCACCGTGCACGGTTGTCAGAAGGGAGATAGATTCGGGTGAAAGGGCGGCAAAAACCCACTCCCCAGCACGCCTTGTTTTCGCCGCTTTCGCAAGGAGATCACACAAAGTGGACAACGCTCCTTGCTCGGCAAAGTAGGTGGCGTGTGACTCAATCAATTTCCTCACATCTGTATAGCGCAAAACAACAAGCGATTTTTCCAACCTTTTATGGGAGGCGCGTAGACGCCCGCAAATTCCGTTTAGGTCTCCATTAGCCACAAGAATGACTAGGTCTTTGATCGAGCGCAATTTTTTAAATAGGTCCAAATACAATTTGTCAACGTAGTAGCAAACACCGTCGTAGATGATCGTTTTGACGATTTGTTTGGGAATCGACGCGACTAAACGATCCCGCCCCTCACACAGGGAATCTTTAATGTCGGGATTGAGCGCGACGAAAGAGACGCAGCGCATCGCTTTTCGCGCAATCTGAGTCACCACCGCCCCTTCTGAAGCATTCTCAGGAGCCACAAGCTCCCAATCCTCAACGTCACCTTGGACGGCCGTCACTGTTGTTGTTATTGGATTCATCAGGTGGGGGAGGATAGCACATCAAGATTTTTTTTTAAATCCTTCCATCCACGGATGGGAGAGGATTTCCTCACACTTGGAAATTCGGAGTTCTAGGTTGCGAGCCATCAATTTTGCAATCAAATGAACGAGCATAGGAGAACGATTCGCTTTGGTATAGATAGAGAGCTTTTGGGTCAGAACATTTTGATAAATTTCGTACTTGTCCTTTCCGTCAAAAGGGGGCCTATTAAATGCAAGAAAATAAAGAGTAGCACCTAAACGACCAAAAATCCACTCTATGGTCATATGGGTTTAAAAGCACAAGTTCAGGAGCCGCATAGCGAAGCGTATTCCGGGGAGTATGCTTTCCTGAATATTCAATTTTCTTGGCAGCCTCAAAATCAGTTAATCTCACAACGCCATCTTTGAAAAGAAGAACATTTTCAGGCTTAATATCTCGGTGGACGATCTCCTGTGCATGCAAATAGGCGACTGCACTCACAATCTGTTTGAAATAAGAATGAATTTCTTCTTCAGATAACGAAGGCCCCCGAGCAAGAGAAAACAGGTCACTTTCAGCAAGCTCCAAAAGGGTGTACACATAGTCATCCTTTTTAAAATAGGCATAGCACTTCACAATATTTGGATGACTGCACTTTTGGAATATCTCCACTTCTCTGTTAAGGTAAACGCTGTCTAACCTTTTCTTTTTAAGAACAAATTGTTTGTCACTTGCTTTGTGCACTACATGGCAGACGTAAGACTTTGGTGGATTCTCCCCTAGACAACGAATGATTTCATAACGCGATGGGTCCAAGTACTCTTCATACGGGCAGATCAATTCGGCTGCTGCTGGAGGCTTTTGCAGAAATAGATCCTCCTCATCGTTTTCAAAAGAAGAAATGGGCACCCTAGGAGAACGAATGTCACGATCATGCAATGAGTCCCAATCATCTCTTTCAAAAAAAGAAATGGGTGGTATCCCAGGGGGATGGTAAGCAAGGGCTTTTAAGGCAACATTTTGGGTGGTACTATCAATGGATGAAATGAGCTCTTTTTCCAATTCCCCTTCGGGTTCTCGAGGAAAAAAGCAGGGACAAAGATACTCAATCATAGAGGTCGGAAATTGTATTCACAACGACAAAACAAGTCAATTCAGTACTGATTTGGGGGTGTGTTGCATAACCCCCCATCCACGTTTTTGTGTAATGAAGACAGCATCAACGATAAGAACGATGTAACGATATGAACGATAGTGCATTACAAAATATTTTTATCGTTTACATCGTTATATCGTTCCACCGTTTTTTTGGATAGTTGGGAGAAGGTCGTCTCTATGAGCAACAGGGGTTATGCAACACACCCCTGATTTGGAGCTGCTGGGCTCTACTTGACGTCATTGACGTTATTTGATTTTTTAGGCACAATTTCTTCACAATTTAACGATTTCTTAACAACCAAGGGAGTTTTGATATGTCAGGCATAGTAATGGCAACTTTAAGGGACGGTTCTCAAGTTCCTGAGGCACTCGTAGTCGCAACAACGATGAACCTCACGGCTGCTGCCAAGGAAAGTTACGTTGCACTATTTGATTTGGCAGAAAAATGCAAAGATGCAAGCTACAAATTTTTTGTAAATCCATTTGGTGATTCCAAAGCCATTTTGAAATCACGGACACTTATTAATGAAGATGAAACAGTGGATGAAGATGTGAGAAAGATCGTCTTGAATTCCATTGCAGGAAAAGGGCTATCTTTAAAGCTTGTGAACCCACTTCAAGGTAAAAAGGTAACTGTAGTGGAAAAAAAAACGGACGACCAATAGATTCCAAACTTTAGCTTATTTGCATACCCTTGATGCATATCGGGGTGTGCATGTGTAGTCATTACGAGAATCTGTCGTTTGGAGGCCGAAAGCCCAATTCCTCGATCAATGTATCGGCTGCCTTTTGCACCTCCATGGTCACCTTGTGCCAGGGGTCATAGTTGTATTGAAATTCCACTTGCCCCACAAAACGGAGCACTTGTCCTTGGATCGCCGTCTCCAGGTACATCGCCCGGACCATTAAATCCCCAATGAACTTTTCGGCCCGCTTCCGATCCCCAACATGCAGGTAATAAATGATTTGAACGATGTCATCCAACATTTCTAATTTAGATCGAATAGGAATTTCTGGCTTTTGGCTACTAATCATAATAAAACCGTCTATTTTTTATTATACTATTTATTGCTGAAATATACAATTGTCGGTTGACGTTGAAAGGGGAGGTAGAGTAAAATCGCATCCATTCTTATGACGGCAAAATACAAATATGGGTTTGTCACCCCCATCGAGTCTGAGGTTTTTCCTAAGGGTTTAAGCGAGGAGACGATACATTCTATTTCCGAGCGCAAAAACGAGCCCGAGTTCATGCTGAAATTTCGTTTGAGGGCCTTTCGAAAATGGCAGGAGATGGAAGAGCCCACTTGGCCGAACGTCAAATACCCCCCTATCAACTACCAAGAAATTTCTTATTACGCTGAGCCTAAGAGTAAACCGCGCTTGGAGAGCCTCGATCAGGTCGAGCCGGAAATTTTGCGCACTTTCGAAAGGCTTGGGATCCCCTTAGAGGAGCAAAAGCGGTTGACCAACGTGGCGGTGGACGTGGTCTTCGACTCAGTATCGCTCGGCACCACCTTCCACAAGCAGCTCGTTGAGGCTGGGGTCGTCCTTTGCTCTATTTCTGAGGCGATGCAAAAATACCCCGAGCTGATCGAAGAGTATTTGGGGAGCGTGGTCCCCATCGGGGACAATTTTTTTGCCGCCCTCAACTCGGCCGTCTTTTCCGACGGCTCCTTTGTCTATGTGCCCAAAGGAGTTAAGTGCCCCATCGAACTTGCGACCTACTTTAGAATCAATGAAAAAGAGACGGGGCAATTTGAAAGGACCCTCATCATCGCCGAGGAGGACTCGTCCGTCAGCTATCTCGAAGGGTGCACAGCCCCCGCCTATGACACAAATCAACTCCATGCCGCTGTCGTAGAACTCGTTGCGAAAGAGCGCTCGCAAATCAAGTATTCGACTGTGCAGAATTGGTACGCGGGGGATCCGGTGACGGGGAAAGGGGGGATTTACAATTTTGTGACAAAGCGGGGACTCGCTCTGGACGATGCGAAAATTTCCTGGACGCAGGTCGAAGTGGGCGCTGCCATTACTTGGAAATATCCGAGCTGTATTTTGAAGGGAGATCGGTCGGTGGGAGAGTTTTATTCTGTGGCCCTCACCAATGGGAAAATGCAGGCCGATACAGGGACCAAAATGATCCATATTGGCAAAGAAACCCGCTCGACGATTGTCTCGAAGGGGATTGCGGCAGACGAGTCGCACAACAGCTACCGCGGCCTCGTCAAAATCATTCCAAAGGCCAAAAATGCGAGAAATTATACCCAGTGCGATTCAATGCTGGTCGGGAATCGGTGTTCAGCCAATACGTTCCCCTATATTGAAGTTGGGGGGAATAGCGCTCAGGTAGAGCATGAGGCGTCGACTTGCAAAATGAATGAGGAGCAAATTTTCTACCTGCAAAGCCGGGGAATTGCAAAAGAGGATGCGATCGACCTGATTGTGAACGGGTTTTGCAAAGAGGTGATCCGCGAGCTCCCCTTGGAATTTGCCCAAGAAGCACAAAAATTATTGGCGTTGAAATTAGAAAATTCGGTGGGATGAGATGTTAGAAGTTAAAAATCTTTGTGCGGAAATTGAGGGAAACCAGATCTTGAGGGGGGTCAATCTCACCATCGAAAAGGGAGAGATCCATGCAATCATGGGGCCCAATGGCGCTGGCAAATCGACCCTCGCCAAAATCTTAGCAGGCCACCCTGCCTATGAAGTGACGAGTGGCGAGGTGTGGTTCAAGGGGCAAAATCTTTTCGACATGGGCCCTGAAGAGCGGGCCAAAGCGGGGCTGTTTATGAGCTTTCAATACCCGCTCGAAATTGCAGGCGTCACAAATCGGCAATTTTTGGAAGCTGCGATGAGAGCCCTTGGCAAAGAAGGGGATATTTTGGGCGAGATGAAAAAATTGCAGATGCGCGAGGAATTTTTGGAGCGCAATCTCAATGAGGGATTTTCCGGCGGAGAGAAAAAGCGCAATGAAATTTTGCAAATGGCTCTATTTCAACCCGATCTCGCCATCCTCGATGAGACCGACTCGGGGCTCGATATCGATGCGATCCGGATCGTTGCGAACGGGGTCAACTCCATGCAAAGAAAAGACAATGCCCTTCTCATCATCACCCACTATCAAAGGCTCCTCGAATACATTAAGCCCGATTTTGTCCACGTGCTCTCCTCTGGGAAGATCATTCAAACGGGAGGAGCAGAACTGGCCCTAACCCTCGAAGAGAAGGGCTATGCTTGAACATTTTTGGGCCGATATTTTAGATCCCAAAGATCCCCTTGTCCAATATCGGAAAAAAGGGTGGGATCGCTTTGAAGAGATCGGCCTGCCAAAGCCAAAACAAGAGGCGTTTCAATACCTTTTGAAAAAACTCTCCTTCCCCAAGCCCGCTGAAAGGAAAGAGATTGAAAAGAATGCGCTAGAGGGCCTCGTTTTTGTCGACGGATTTTTTGAGGAAAAACTTTCTCGCGTAGAGAGCCCGATCATCTGCATCAGCCTCGAAGAGGCGCTCCGGAAATATAGCCTTTTTCTACAGAATCGGCTCAGCTCCTCTTTTGCAGCGGAAAAAGATCCCTTTGCCGCATTGAATAGCGCCCTCTTTGGACGGGGGGCATTTCTCTTTATCCCATCTAAATGTAAAGCGGCTTTACATTTGACCCAAATTTACACTGGCGATGAGATGGCAAATGGGCGTCTTCAGATCTATTTGGGGAAAGAGGCAAAGCTCACGTTGACGCAAGAATCAAGTGGGCAAAGCGGCTTTGCCAATTTGGGGATCGATATCGTGCTCGACAGCAATGCCCATTTGACCCTGATCGATCGGGCAGAGGGCGATTTTCAAGCGATTCGGGCCACAGTGAAGAAAGGGAGTGCGTTGAAAGGGGTATTTTTGGGCCATCACTTGCGGACATCGGTGCGGGTGGAGCTGATGGAAGAATTTGCCGAGACAACTCTTTTGGGCCTTGCCCGTTTGGAAGGGGATCAAGAGCGCCATTTTCACACACAGGTGGAGCACAGAGCCCCTTCGACCCGTTCGCAGCAGCACTTTAAAAGCGTGCTCAAAGATAAAAGTCGCTTTTCGTTTGAAGGGAAAATTTTTGTCTCCTCTGAGGCGCAAAAAACAGAAGGGTATCAAAAAAATAGCAATCTCATTTTGAGCGATGAAGCGCTCTCTTTCGCAAAACCGAATCTCGAGATTTTTGCCGACGATGTTAAAGCATCGCACGGCTCCACAACAGCCAGTCTCAGTGAGGAGGAACTTTTTTACCTTCGCTCTCGGGGAATTCCACGCAATATGGCCCAAGAGTTGCTCATCCAAGGATTTTGCAAGGAGATCACCGACCATGCGCCGTGAATTTCCCATCTTCAAAAAACATCCCGGTTTCATCTATCTCGACAGCGCTGCGACAGCGCAAAAGCCGAAATGTGTGATCGATGCCCTTGTGAAGTTCTACTCTCAAGATTACGCAACGGTTCATCGAGCCCTCTACAGCCATTCAATCAGAGCGAGTGAGCAGTACCATTTAACAAGAGTTGAAGCGGCCCATTTTTTAAATGCAGATCCCGATGAGATTGTCTTTACCCGCGGGACGACCGATGCGATCAATTTGGTCGCGCAAAGTTACGGCAGGACATTTTTAGAGCCGGGAGATGAGATTCTCATCTCCGAAATGGAGCACCATTCCAACTTTGTTCCCTGGCAAATGCTCGCGAAAGAAAAATCGCTCTCTTTAAGGCTCATCCCGATGGACGAAAGAGGGGTACTTCAATGGGAAGGGCAAATCACACCGAAGACTAAAATCGTCTCCCTTGCCCACGTTTCCAACGTGACGGGAACGATCAATCCGATCCGAGAAATTGCCGCCGCCGCCCACGCCGTTGGAGCGAAGATGGTCGTCGATGGAGCGCAAGCGGCACCTCATATGAGGATCGATGTCCGTTCGCTAGGCGCCGATTTTTACGCTTTTTCAGGACATAAATGTTATGGCCCAACGGGAGTTGGCATCCTCTTCGGCAAAAGGGAGCTGCTCTTCTCGATGCCTCCGGTTCAAGGAGGGGGGGATATGATCGCATGGGTAGAAGAAGAGGGGAGCGCCTATCAATCACCTCCGATGCGCTTTGAAGCGGGAACGCCGATCATCGGATCGGTCATTGCCCTGCGCTCGGCGCTCCAATTTGTGCAAAAAAGTGCATATCATCTGGGCCCCCACCCACTCTTAGAATATGCGACCCAAGAACTCAAGGCTATAGCGGGGTTAAGAATCATTGGAACAGCTCCAGAAAAAGGGCCCATCATCACATTTCACATCGACGGCATTCACCCGCTCGATCTGGCCACATTTCTCGATCTCAAAAACATCGCCATTCGCTCGGGCCATCTTTGTGCGCAGCCACTTCTCAAAAAATTTGAGCTCGATGCAGCTGCCCGCGTCTCCTTCGGCATCTATAACACATTAGAAGAGATCGATTCCCTCGTCGAAGCTGTGAAAGAGGTTGTCGCCGTCGTGCACGCGTAGTGCTCGATCAAGCTCAAAATGCGGAGTCGGACCGCGCCAAATGCGATAGCTACCACCTGTAAGACGCCCTCTAAAAGCCGTTTTGAGGCTCTTCCAAGAACAGGATAGAGCGAAGAGCTGCGATCACCCCCGCTTCGTCAAGGGCGTCGGTGTCGATCACTTGTGCTGGGATCGATCGGTAGATTGGATCCCTTTCTTGGATCATGTCGTGAAACGATTTTTCTGGATTTTTTGGATCTAAAAAAGAGGGGAGCTCGCCTGAGAGCATCTTTTTCTTCAATTTTTCAACCGATGTTTTGAGGTAGACAAGCGCGCCCATTTTCTGCAGATAAGCGACGTTTTCAGCTCTTAAAGGAGCGCCTCCTCCGAGAGCGATGATCGAATGGTCTATTCCCTTCAAGAGCAAAAGAGCTCGCGTTTCGAGATCGCGAAAGGGCTTTTCTCCCAGTTGCTCATGAATATGGCGCAAAGTCCCTTGATGTTTCGTCTCTTTTTTATAAAGTTCTAAGATAAGATCGTCCGTATCGATGAAGGGGCGATGGATTTCAGCCGCGAGCTTTTTCCCAAAATGGGTTTTTCCCGCCGCTTTGTAGCCGAAAAGGATCAAGTTCACATGAGCTCCATTTTTGCGCCGAGTTTTGCCAAGTGCTCAAAGAAGTTGGGATAGCTTTTGTCGACACATTCCACCCCATGAATCACGCTTTCTCCTTGCGCGCCTAAAGCGGCGACGCTCAGTGCCATTGCAATGCGGTGATCGCAATGCGCGTCGAGCTCAGCTCCTTTGAGTTTAGAAGAGTGGACGATGAGTCCATCGGGTTTTTCCTCGATATGAGCCCCCATTTTTTTCAGCTCATTCGCAATGGCAAAGATCCGATCACTCTCCTTCTCTCTTGCAATTTTGCCGTTCACGATTTCTGTTTGTCCGCTCGCAAAACAACCGATCACCGCCAAAATTGGCAAGGCGTCGATAAAATCGTCGACATCGAGGCGCACCCCTCTTAAAGGCCCCCCTGCTTTGATGTGCAAAGTGGTCCCTTCCCTCTCAAATTTTGCCCCCATCGATTCGAGTGTCGGCAAGATTGCTTTGTCTCCTTGAACATCATTGCAATTGAGTCCTTCGATGGCAAGAGCTGTGTTTGTGATCAAAGCGGCGGCAATCGGAAAAGCGGCAGAGCTAAAATCTCCCGGCACTGTGTATTCAAACGGCTCAATACGGGCCCCTCCTTTCATCGTGTAATGCTCAAAATTGTCCATTTCGTAGGGGATCTTCAGCCGATCTAACCAATCGAGCGTAAGCCGAATCCACGGTTTTTCTCCTGGGTTTATTACGGAAAATGAAAAGGGAGTAAAAGCGCCCAACATGAGGAGTCCCGAAACAGGTTGCGAATCTCTTCCATCTAAAGTGGCCTTTCCCCCCTTCACAGGCCCCCGAATAATGATAGGAGCAAAGCCGTCGCCCCGCGATGAGACGGCCCAAACGCCGAGCTCGGTTAAAGAAGAGAGCAAAGGGAGGACGGGGCGGTTATGCCGAATGGATAGATCCCCTGTCAGAACCGTGTAATTTTCACAAAGGGCGCAAAGAGCTCCAATAAAGCGGAGCACTTGTCCCGAATTGCCGCAATGAATGACATCTTCTGCCGGTTGTAATTTCCCTGCCACCCCCTCGACGATGAGCGCATTTTGCTCTGTCTCGATCACAGCTCCGAGATGCCGGATCGCCTGAACTGCGTGAACCGTATCTGCAGAGGGGAGAGGATTGACAATTTTACTTTTTCCCTTTGCCATAAGGGCAAAAATAAGCGCCCGAATCGTGTGCGATTTAGAGGTCGGAATGGCCACTTTGCCGACAAGTTTGCCCGGCCACATTTTCAGTTTAGCCATGTCGATGCATCCATTCAATCATCTGATCGATTTTTTTTGGCTCTACTTCAGAACAATATTCCCCATTAAAACTCAAAGGATGTCCAATTTGATCGATCATGACAAAGCGCACCAGGCCATCCTTCCCTTTTTTATCGTAAGACAAAGCCTCTTTGAATGCATGGGGATCTATTTTGTTGAACCGAAAGCCCATCTCTAAAAACGGGGTCACAATCAGATCCAAAGTCTCTTTCGGCAGATACCCCATCGCATAGCTCAAATAACTCTCCGCCATCAGTCCCAGCGCAACCGCCTCTCCATGAGGCATGTGGTAATTGGATAGCACCTCGAGTGCATGCCCCACCGTGTGTCCAAAATTGAGAATGCGCCTATACCCCTTTTTCTCTTCAAAATCGGCTTCGACAACCTTGCATTTTAAAGAGACCGATGCCTCAATGAGGGCCAAAAGATCGTTTTTCCAGTCCTTGGCTCTTTCCCAAATGAGCGGATCCCCAATGAGACCATATTTTAAGATTTCACTCATCCCATTTTTGAGCTCTTTTTCCGACAAAGTAGTTAAAAAACTGGGATCGATAAAGATTGCTCGAGGCAAATAAAAGCTCCCAATGAGATTTTTCCCGAAAGGCGTGTCAATTCCCGTCTTCCCCCCAATGGCCGCATCGACCATACCAAGCAGCGTTGTCGGAATTAAAACAAGAGGAACTCCCCTCATGTAAGTGGAGGCGCTAAAAGCGACGAGATCTGTGATCGTCCCGCCGCCAAGGGCGATCAAGAGGGTCTCTTTGCCACACTTTTTTTTTAATAGCTGATCCTCGAGGTTCATCAGGGCTTTGCGGCTTTTTTCATTGGGGATGGCAATCATTTCAAAAGAGAGCTCTTTTTCGATTTTTTCCCCGTGGGTATCTGCAATTCTCTCATCTACAATGAGCACCCCCTTTTTAGAAAGCTTAAGACAGACCTGATCTAGCTGATCCAACCCGAAATAGATTTCGCATAAAGAAGAAAAAGGGGGAGAAGTTAAAGTCAAAGGTTTCATAAAGAGCGGTGGCTTTTAATGATTGTCTCAATTATGGCTCAAAATATGAAGAGAAATTTTCATGTGATCGGCGCCTGTTCTTGCTGGGGGGCGCAAATTCGGGCCTGCGAGAAAGGACCCGAGGCGCTCCTAGATGGAAAAGTGTTTGAAAGGCTCAAAAAAAAGGGGATCGACATCCATGAAGTCGAAATGCTCTACCCAGAAATCCAGGCAAAAGAAAAAGAGATCCCTTTAAGTGAGTCGCTTCCCCTCATTCACCACTTCAACACGCAACTTTGCCACGCCGTTCGAAAAGCGCTTCAGCTACAATTATTTCCGATCGTCATCGGCGGAGATCATTCGATTGCCATCGGAACGTGGAATGCATTTGATCCTCCCTTCGGGCTCATTTGGATCGATGCCCACATGGATGCGCACGTCCCGGAAACTTCTCCTTCAGGCGCCTACCATGGAATGCCGGTGGCCGCCCTTTTAGGTCGCGGGTTTCCCGAAATGGCCTCACTTGTGAAGAAGGGGGCTGTGATCGCCCCGCAAAATTTGGCCTTCATCGGCGTTCGCTCCTATGAAGAAGGGGAAGAGGCCCTTTTAAAAGAGCTCGGGGTCAAGATCTACTTTATGGACGAGGTGAAAATGAGGGGCTTGAAAGAAATTCTCCCCGAGGCGATTGCCCATGTGACAAAAAGAACCTCTCGCTACGGAGTCAGCTTAGATTTGGACGCGTTTGATCTCAAAGAGGCCCCCGGAGTGGGGAGCCCTGAAGAGGGGGGCATTGAGAAAAAAGAATTCTTACCTCTTTTATCTCTTTTTCGCAAAGATTCAAGGTTGATCGGATTTGAAATAGTCGAGTACAATCCCGATCGCGATGTCGATCACAAAACGCTTGAGTTGACTTATGAAGTGCTATACGAGGTGATGAAGGGATGATCCGGGTAATGACTGTCAAAGAGATCGCTCTTCTTGTGAAAAAAGTGTCGCTCAAGACCTTTTTTTTAAAACTGATCGAGCAACTCATCAGCGATTATCAGAGGTGGGATGAATTTGAAAAATGCCCACGCCACGCCACTCACGTTCCTGGAGGCGTGATCGAATTGATGCCGATTGCAGACCGGCAATTCTATGCATTTAAATATGTCAACGGACATCCGAATAATCCAAAAGAAAATAAGCTCACAGTGGCAGCAACAGGCCAGCTCTCCTCCGTGAAAAACGGGTATCCCCTCATGATTTCAGAGATGACTCTTCTCACCGCCTTCAGAACGGCCGCCACCTCCGCAATGGCCTCTCGTTATCTCTCGAAAAAAAATGCGAAGACATTTGGGATTATCGGGACAGGCGCACAAAGTGAATTTCAGACGCTGGCCCACTTTTTTGCATTGGGAATAGATGAGATCTACTATTTTGATCTCGATGGAAAAGCAGCACAAAAATTTGAGGGCAATTTGCGCTCCTATCCCCTCAAACTCCATCGATGTGCCAGTGGAAAAGCAGTTGTGGAAAAAAGCGATATTATCACGACTGCGACCGCCAAAAAAGGGCATCAAAAAGTGATTGAGGCCAGTTGGATTAAAGAGGGAGTCCATATCAACAAAATTGGGGGCGATTGTCCGGGGAAGACGGAGCTCGATAGCGCCCTTTTGCCCAAATGTAAGATTGTCGTAGAGCTTTTAGAGCAGACAAAAATTGAAGGAGAAATTCAGCAAAGCGATACAAAAATTTACGCAGAGCTTTGGGAGCTTGCAAAAAAAGTAAAACCGGGGCGCACGTCAAATGGGGAGATCACCCTTTTTGACTCGGTCGGATTTGCCCTTGAAGATTACAGCGTTTTAAGACTCATCCATCAGCTCGCAGAAGAGCATAACGTAGGACATTTGCTCGATCTCATCCCTGAAATATCCGATCCGAAAAACCTGTTTGGAGCACTTGCATGAATTTCTCAAAGAAAAAGATCTCTTTTTTAGCTCTTGCCCTCCTCATTATTTCGGCCATCGACAGCAACCGCAATCTCCCTTCGAGCGCCATTTTTGGGGCGCCTCTCATTTTCTTCTTCCTTTTCGCCGCCGTTTTTTTTCTTTTCCCCAGCTCGTTGGTAGCCGCTGAACTCTCTGCGGCGTTTCCCGAAGAGGGGGGAATCTATCACTGGGTCAGGGCCGCTTTCGGAGAAAAAGTGGGGCTTTGCGCCATTTGGCTTCAGTGGATCAACACGGTCGTCTGGTATCCGACGATCCTCTCTTTCATCGCGGGAACTCTCACCTATCTCTTCGATCCGTCACTGATGGAGAATAAGGCCTATATGATTTGCGTCATTGCTGCGATTTTTTGGGCGCTCACCATTGCCAATCTATTCGGCCTCAACATCTCGGCGCGCATCAACACAATTTTTGCGAGCATTGGGACTGTATTTCCCATGTTACTGCTCATCGTTTTAGGGGCGTTTTGGGTCTTGAAAGGAAATCCCTTCCAGATTTCGATCTCGGCAAAAGCGATTTTCCCCTCTTTAGAAGAGTTCAACACTTGGACTGCGCTCGAGGCGGTCATCGGCTCTTTTGTCGGCATGGAGCTCTCAGGCGTCCACGTCAATCACGTGCCCCATCCTCAAAAGACCTTTCCGAGAGCGCTCCTCCTCTCCTCTCTTTATATTTTGGCGACTATGCTTTTGGGCTCTTTGACAATTGCGATTGTTCTCCCCGTCGCAAAGATCAATTTGGCGGGAGGACTCATGCAGGTGTTCGCCAATTTTTTCCAAGTCTTTCATCTCAAAGCGCTCGTTCCCATCATGAGCTTTCTCATCGTCATCGGAAGCATTGGCGGGATGATCAATTGGATTATTTCCCCAGCAAAGGGACTTCTCCACGCATCCAAGTACGGCTTTTTGCCCCCGTTCTTCACAAAGCCGAATCGTCTCGGAGCGCCGGGGCGCATTTTAATTGCGCAGGCGCTTTTAGTGACCCTCTTTTGCGCCATTTTGCTCCTCTTGCCGACAGTGAATGCCTTTTACTGGTTTTTGACAGCACTCAGCAACTGCCTTTACATGTTTATGTATATCCTCATGTTTCTTTCAGTCTATAAGCTCCGCTCTCAAAACCTCCAAAGGGCATTTAAAGTTCCAGGGGGCAAATTTGGCCTCGGCGTCGTGAGTCTTTTTGGGCTCATCGGCGCAACCCTCACCATCATCTTTGGATTTGTCCCGCCCGACAATGTCGATACGGGATCTGCCTTGCGCTACACTTTAATGATTGCCGCCGGCAATATCCTCCTCATTTTGCCCGCATTTTTTCTCATCGCCTATAAGAAGAGACATGTGGTATAAAACTCTTTACGCCATCTAGGAGGTTTTGTGAAAGCACTCATTTTGATCTTCTTGAGTTTATCTTGTGGACAGCTCGCGGGGGATGAATTTTACCGAAAATTGCCACAAGATCTTGAATGTCCCCTCGTCTATTGGATGGTCTCTCAATCGGTCCCCCATTTCGATCAGTGGAGAAGTGTTGGCATAACGGCCAATCACCTCACTTTTCTCGCAGGGGTATTTCAGCTTTTTGCCTGTTTTTTACTCTGGAGACGCATTCCCATTCTCGTCGGAGTGTTTTGGTTTTTGGGAGTTTTTTTAGATGAGATCGACGGCTCTTATGCGAGGTATCACCATCTCTGCTCTACCTATGGAGATCTCTTCGATCATTTAAGGGATTGGATTTGCGCAGGAGTTTTGATGATCGTCCTCTTTTTGCGCTACCGTCTTCGATGGAAGGACTACCTTTTTTTGGGGAGCTCTCTTTTGCTTATTGCGATCTTCTTGGGAGTACAAGAGCAATACGTCGCAACGCTAAAACCTCATATTCAGACATCGGCTGCCCTCGGTCCTTTGGCAACTCTTTTGCGCTTATTGGCCTTGCCGCTCAAAGAGACTCTCCACCTCCTCAGATGGGTGGGGACGGCTCATGTGGGACTTTTCATCTCGCTGTATCTCGCTTTTTTGCCCATTCTTTGGCAAAGAAAGCGGGGGCTCAGTGCCCAACGTAATAGTGCCCAACCTGCTCGATCAGCTGATTGATCGATTTCATCCAGGCGATCGACTCTTTCCCGAGCACCCGGATGATGAGGGCCCACGCCGCGGTGAGAAGGGCAATTCCGACCCAAGATTTGAGCGAGATGCCGAGAAAGACGATTTGGACCTGAGGCGCTAAGCGATTTGCGATGCCGAGAAACATATCGGTCAAAAGAATTCCAATGAGGGCTGGCGCCGATAACTGAATGGCGAGAGTCATCGTCGATGAGAGGAGATTGATGATCGTTTTTCCAAAAAGGGTGTTCCAAGAGAAGAGGGTCCCATTGATGAATCCATCCACCGGAATGAGCTGAAAAGAGGTGCCCAGGCCATTGAGAAAAATAAAGGGGCCTCCCAGTGAAAAAAAAAGGGCGATCAAAACGTAGTTGTAAAGAGACCCGATCGGCCCTGTCTGGGTTTGTGTGGTCGGATCAGTCACCTGCAGCGCCGATGCACCCCTCTGATGGTCGATCAGCCCCCCCGCCATTTGGGCGATATAAAAGGGAATCGCTGCAAAAAAACCGATGATAATCCCCATGAATAGTTCTTTGATTAAGAGCATGACGAAGGTGAAGTTAAAGGGGAGCTCTCCCTTCGCGTGCATCAGATTTTGCGGCAAAAAAATGGCGACGAGGGCAATCCCAAACATCATTCGCACCGCCATCGGAACGCCTTTCGGCGATCCCAAAAAAGGGGCGAGTGCGATGATCGGCAATACCCTTGCGAGCGTTAAGAAGAAAAGAGAGAGGACGGTCGCTGGCTGCAAGTGGGGCATCGAGAGGAGCAATGAGAGATAGGTGTCTGTTGCACTGAGAGAGTCCACTAGCCTGCGCCCGATTTCGAAATGGTAGAGAAAATCATAGTTGCATACTGGAGCACCGTCGCCCCAAGCCATCCGCCTAAATAGAGAATCGTAAAGATCACCGCAAAGAGTTTTACCGTAAAGGAAAGTGTTTGCTCTTGGATCTGCGTCGCCGCTTGGAAAATCGCAACGATCAGCCCCAAAATCGTGCTGATGATGATCGGAGGACCCGAGAGCAATAAGATCAGGATGAGCGCTTGATAAGTAAGAGTGTAAAGTTCATTTGTAAACATGTTTTACCTAAACGATACTGCGAGCCCCTGCACAAGCACTGTCCATCCATCGATCATGACGAGGAGGAGGAGTTTTACTGGCAAAGCGATCGTCAAAGGAGAGAGCATCATCATCCCCATCGCAAGCAAAATGTTCGACACGACCAAATCGATCACAAAAAAGGGCAAATAAATCAACACCCCAATTTCAAACGCGGTCTTGAGCTGACTCGTGATAAATGAGGGGATCAAAACAATGAAATCGCTTTGCTTGACCTGCTCTTTATATGGCTCGGGGAAAAGGCGGGTTGCTAAGGCGTAAAAACTTTGCGTATGCTTTGTCGACACATTCCTTTGCAAAAAATCGCGTAAAGGCTCTTTCGCCTTGTCTACCACATTGACGACAAAGAGAGCCGCCTGATCTGACAAAACCTCCGTCGGAGGATTGGTGTTGATCACCCCTTCCGCAGCCTTATACATGAGGAGCCCCGTCGGAAACATCACGTATAAAGTGACGAGAAGGGCAATTCCGTTGAGGACCTGGTTCGGTGGGGTCTGATTCACGCCAAGCGCGCTTCTGAGGAGCGATAAAACGACGACGATTTTCAAATAGGAGGTGAGGAGCATGATCGCAAAAGGGAGCAGCGAAAGCCCTGCGAGAACAGCGAGTTTTGTCACCATCGATGGGTTCGGGCTGCTCGGAGGCACCTGTGAGCTACTTGCCCCCTTTGCAGCTGCCACTTGCGCGGGCGCACTTTGCGCAAACACCGGGAAGGCAAACACGAGGAGTAAAAAGAGATATTTCGCCATATTATTTCTTATTTCTTCATAAACGATTCAAAGGCCGCCTCAAGCGCGCGCCACTGATTTTCCAGCTGCGCATTGATGATACCTGCTTCTGTCTCAATCATGCAACCCCCCGGCTCAATATCGGGGCGTTCCTGAACACTCAGACTTTCTAAATGATCAAAAGTAGCCCGAATTTTCCCCTTATTTGCCTCGAGCGCATCGAGGTCAGCCTTATTCACGTAGATGACGATTTTTTTGTGTTGCGTCACCGGCTTAAGGGAGGTCAAGACGATATCGACGATCCGATCGGGATGTAAGCGGAGCTCTTCGCCGATGATTTTGCGCGCAGCTTTCAGTGCGAGTGGCAAAATCCTCTTTTGCACATCTTCTCTCAAGTGCTTGAGCTCCTCATCGAGGGCAAAGAGGTGTTTATTCAGCGCGATCAAGCCCTCTTGAAACCCCTCGGCGAAGGAGAGCTCTTTCGTCTTTTCTCCCTCTTTTGCCACCTCTTGCCGGTAGGCAAAACTCTCTGCTTTGACTGTCTTTAAAATCTCATTTGCGCTTTTCGCCGTGCTAAACTCTTCCGCGGGGACGATCTTTTCCCCAGGGATGATCCGCACCTCTGCACCCGAAATGAGGGAAAAAAATTTTCTACTCATAAATGCTCTTCTATCTGCTTGATGATCGCTTCTGTCACTTCCTCAATTGGCTCTTCTTGGCACAGCTTGGCAAGAACAGATCCTCTCCCAACATCGAGCTGATGACAAATATACCAAATCAGATCGGGGTTTTGCCCTGAGAGTCCCGCGGCAAAGCGGACGAGACCTCGCCTGTGCAAGAGAGTTCTAAGCGTCTCTTCTGTCCCATCCCAACGCTCAAGGCCAAATTTGCCGAGGCCAAATTGATCTTTGTATTGGCTGAGCCCTTTCAAGAAGCGCCTCTCCTCATCTGTTAAGAGACTGTAGAGTTTTTTCAGGATTTTTGTCTCTACAATTTGCCTGAGCGCCATGGACAGATCATAAAAGGAGAGTCGATCAATGAGATGGGTTAACTCTTTTTTCTCCAAATAAAGGAGCCGGTTCAACGCCGACTTTGGAAGCGAGTTTCTAGGAAAAGGGGGCCCCTCCCCCTCGAGAAGGCTATCCAAAAGAATTTTCCTCAAAAACACCTTGCCGATCTCCGTTGTCCCCTCTCCCCCTAAAGAGAGGGTGAGCGTCTTGGCCAAATTTTTCTCAGCGTAAGGGGGAAAGGCAAAGAGAAATAGTTTTTGCTCCGATTCAGGGTAGAGTTTTAAAATCGGCAAAAACCAAGACCAGTGAATCTTCTCCAAAAGATCGGCATCAGAGTGGGACGCCACTTCAATCAGAGGGAGTCGTTCAAGGGCCTCTTTTTCCTCATCTGGCAAAAAACGGGTGAGCGATGGACCCGATGGACTCCCCGCTAAAAAAGCCTTGAGGACAATATCGGCTCTCAGGTTCCCCGACTTTTCCAAGCGCTACGTTCCCGGTGGCAGGTTTTCTGAAGGTGGGGCAATTTCTTGCTCTTTTTTGCGAATGATCGGATAAAATTTGTAGAGGAGCCATCCGACAGCCGCCGCGAGGAGGATGATGAAGAAGATGAGGAGGAAGAAAATAGATCTGAAGCGCATCAAAGAGCCCTTCGTCAAAATAACTCCCCAAATTTTCACATACGATTGGTTCAACGCCTTTGCCCCAATCATCTCCGCTTGCGGCTGCAAGGTGATGTCGGCAAGTCTGGATCGATCGGAGATCACCGACACATTTTCATAGCTGAGCCCGTTGACGCTCCCCGCCATGAGCCTTTTGATCTTCACTTCCATGTGGTTATTCGGATCTTCCATCACCCCTTGGTGCTTCACATAGACAGCAGCGGTGATTTTGGGAGGGGTAACCCCAGGAACAGGGGTTGTTTCTGCGGGAGGAAATGAAATTTGCACACTCGCATCTAAAATGCCGTCCATCTTCCGGATTGTACTGCTCAGCTCTTCGGCAAGCCCCGCCTGATAGCGGATCGTCTCTTCCCGATCCGAGGAGACCAGTCCTCCACCCGCAAATAACTCGAGTAAATTGGTCCCTTGTCTTCGGGGAAGGCCATATTGATTGAGAAGCGCCATCGCCTGTGTCGATTGATCTTGGGGCACCGAGATACTGAACTTAAGCTGCGTCTGAGCTGCTGCTGCTCCAGTGGTCGCCGCTTCGATTTTTTGGGACGGGATCCCCTTCGAGGCTAAAAATACGACAATTTCATTCGCCTCTCTTTCGTCGATATTGTTGACGATCGATTGATCCGACGTGCACGAGGCGAGGATCAACAGAAGAAAAAAAAGGCTGCAAATAGATCTTTTCATAATTTTTGACACCCTAAGATAGTTATACACTGAAATGGATTGCTTTTTCAAGATTTTAAAAGCCAAGAAGGGGCATTGCCAAATTTGCGCCGGTAAAAATGGAACACTCCCGTAAGCCCTGCTCGGAGCCTGCGCACCTGCTCTTTTCTCCTCGGGTTCGGCGCGAAAAAGCAGAGCAGCGATTTTAAAACAAAGTGGCGCGCCAATTTCCAATACTCTGGCACGAGCGTTTTGCGATAGAGAATGCGCCTCTCTGCCCGAGATAAGTTCCGCTCCATCCAGAGGAGTCGACTCCTCCACCAAAAATAGTGCATGTGGGGCTTACCCCCGATAAAGGAAGAGGAGACTTTGTGCCAGATTTTCGCGCTCGGCGCTGTCCACACCTCAAATCCCGCCTTTTTGGCCCGAAAACAAAAGTCCGACTCCTCCCAAAAAAGAAAAAATTGCGGCTCTAAATACCCGATCGCCTCCACTACAGCTCGACGCATCAAAAAGCCGGCGCCGCACACATAATCGACCGACTGCATTTGGAAATAGGGGTGATCGGCCTCGCCAGAGTGAAAAGAGGAAAATTCCCCCCGCTCAAAATTCCAAGCGCCCCCCAGATGATCGATCATTTGAGGATTGTCGTATCGCAAAATCTTAGCCCCTAAAATCCCCGCCTTCGGCTTCTCTTTTGCAGCAGCTAAAAATGCATCCAAAAAATCGGGAGCGACCACCGTATCGTTATTCAAAAGCAAAATCCAATCGGCCCCATGCCTTAGCGCCCACTCAATCCCCGCATTATTGCCCCCCGCAAATCCCAAGTTTTGCCCCGTCTCTAAAATGGGGATGCGGGGATACTTTTCTCGAAAAATAGCTACCGAATTGTCTTTCGATCCATTGTCGACAATGATCACTTGAAAATGCGAATAGCCCACCTTTTGCAATGAATCAAGACATTCAAGCGTGTCCCTTTTTCCATTCCAATTGAGCAAAATAACGGCGATTGTTGGATCTTTCTTATGCATATAAAGACCCTCCATCATGATGCCGGTTTAATTTTTTATCAAGTTTTTTTGTCACTTTAATTGGCGTTGATATTTAAGGTTTTTGTTAATATCATATGTGGAAATGAAGAGGATTTTTTGGTTTTAAAAAGAAATAATGCTTATTTTGTTAACGATCTAATTTTTTCTTATGATTTAGGCTCTCAAAAAATCGAGGCTCTTCGGGGGATTTCTTTTGAGATTCCGGAAGCGTCGTTTTTTGCGATTTCGGGACCTTCGGGTTCAGGCAAATCGACCCTGCTCAATATTTTAGGGCTGATTGAAGAGGTGGATGGGGGGGAGGTCTATTTTCAAAACGAGCGCTTCAGCGAGATGAGTGAAAAGAGGAAAAATGAGATTCGGCTGTTTGAAATTGGATTTATTTTTCAACAGTTCCATCTATTTCCGGTGTTGAGTGCCGAGGAGAATGTAAAATATTTTTTGAGGAGCCAAAAGCGCTCAAAAAAAGAGATTGAGGAGCGCTCGCACAGTGCTCTTCAGATGGTGGGTCTTTGGGAGCATCGGAAGAAGAAGCCATCCCAGCTGAGCGGCGGGCAGAAACAGAGGGTGGCCATTGCGCGGGCGATTGCGAAGGGGCCGAGAGTGATTATTGGGGATGAGCCGACGGCGAGTCTCGATCAAGAAAATGGAGGGCAGATCATGGACATTTTGGCGCATCTTGTTTCGAGTGAAAAATGGACGGTGATATTGACGACGCACGATGAGATGGTTCAATCCTATGCGACGCATCGATTGGATTTACGAGATGGGAGATGCAAAAACGCATGTGGTTTTTCTTAAGTATTAAAAATCTTTTTCGCAATTTGCGAAGGACCATTGCCATTTCACTGACTGTTGCGATGGGAACGGGGGCTCTTTTTGCCTTTGATGGATTCATCAATGGGGTCTTAAAGGAGCTGCGCTACAGCACGATTCACGCCAATTACGGGTACGGGCAGATTTTTACGGCCGGTTACAAAGAAAAGGTGTTTGAGGAGCCGACAAAGCAGTGGATTGAAAATGGGGCTGAATTGGAAGAGTTTCTCTATTCCATTGACGGGGTTGAAAGCGTTTTTCCAAGAGTTGGTTTTTCGGCTCTTCTCAAGAGCAACAGAACGACGGTGAGCGGGTTTGGCCAAGGGGTGATTGCTGCGAGGGAGGCCGAATTTTTCCATAGTCTGAATATTGAAGAGGGGGAGCCGCTCCAAGATCAGCGGATGGGCCTTCTTTTGGGCAAGGGGCTTGCAAAAGCGCTCCAAGTGGAGCCGGGCGATCTCGTCCAAGTGATTGCGACCTCGAATAAAGGGTATCTCAAAAAAGATCGATTCCAAGTGACGGGGATTTTTCATACCGGCGCGTCTGATTTCGACAATCGGATGTTTCGAATACAGCTGCCAGAGGCGCAAAAATTATTGAAGACGGCAAAGATTGAATCGGTGGCCCTTGGGATCGACGACAAAGTGCACTGGGGAGAGATTTCCGAAAAAATCCAAGAGGCCTACCCTCAGCTCGAGGCGAGTTCATTTGATGTGCTCGATAAAATCTACTACCAGCACTCCGTTCAGTGGCTCAAAGCGCAATTTAAAGTTGTTTTGATCATCATTTTGACCATCGTCCTCTTGGGGATTTTCAATTCTATTTCCTCTTCCATCTTGGAGAGGAAGCAGGAAATCGGCAATCTTCGGGCCAATGGCGAGCCTGTTCTCAAAGTGATGAAGGTGGTTTTAGCAGAAGGGGGGCTCATCGCCCTTTTGGGAAGCTCGATTGGAATGCTCTCGGCCTATTCTCTGCTCACCCTTTTGAGTAGAGGCGGACTCATGATGCCGCCAGGACCTGGACAGACGCGCCCTTTCTTAGTCACCTTCTCATTCGAGTGGCAATCGATTGGCATCACTTTGGCCTTAAGTCTTTTTGCTGCATTAGTAGCCTCTTTCATCGCCGCCTTCAAAGTGGCGAGACTTCCGATTGCCAAGGCGCTTCGCTCTTGAGAGGATGGTGTCTGTGGGGCTTATCGAGTAAGCGAGCTGCATCACCGCAACCCAATCCTCTAGGAACCGTGCGTGAAGGTTTCTTTTAATGTTTATTCAAGTGTCTGTATATAAGCATATTATGACGGATTAACAAGATCGTGCATTACACGTGCCCTGATGAGTTGTGTTGAATTTTATCCCCAATATGGGATATAATTAGGAATCGGAGATAGAACATGGGAATAAAGCCGATTATCTGGGTTGCTTCTTCTAAACGTGATCTTGGATCTCTGGAGGAAGGGGCTAAAGATGAAATAGGGCATGCTCTATTCCAAGCCCAGATGGGAGGGAAAAGCGATAAAGCCAAGCCTTTTAAAGGGTTTGGCAGTGCGGCCGTTTTGGAGATAGTCGAGTATAGTATAAGAGGAACTTATCGAGCTGTCTATACGGTAAAATTTAAGGAAGTTATCGCCGTGTTGCATGTCTTTCAGAAGAAATCAACTCAGGGGATAAAAACGCCCAAACAAGATATAGAGCTAATCAAAAGCAGACTAAAGCTTGCGGAGAAAGAGTACGAGGCTTGGTTAATTACTAAAAAGGGGAATTCATGAAAAAACAAAGAACTCATGAAGAAGAAATGGCCGATGCTTCAATAGAAATAGGCAGTGGAAGTGTCTACGAGCAATTAGGTTATAAAAATTATAAAGAGATGGAAACAAAAGCCATCCTAGTCATGGAAATAAATAGTGCAATTAAAAACAAAAAACTGACTCAAACTATTGCTGCTGAGGTTCTTGAGATCTCTCAGCCAAAACTGTCTCAGCTATTGAACGGACATTTTAGAGGTTATTCGGTTGAACGTTTGATTCATTTTCTTAATGCGCTTGGAAAAGATGTGGATATTGTTGTAAGGGCTAAACCACGCAATCGCAAAGCCCGTGTAAATGTTTACCATTCCGACAGCACAAATCGCCCAAGTGCACCCATAGCGGCTAAAGGATTATAATGGTCCGCCAAATTCGGATCATCGTCTAAAGTAATAACTTCCCTAAAAAATGACCCGAATACGAAGGAAGCCCTCTACTTGAGAAAGAGCCGCTTTCCACAATAGTTATTAACCGAGTTCGGTATAAAAGGTAACGGTGGTTTTTCAACTAAATCTCTTGCCATCCTTTTTTTTGGTACTGCTCGGCTCTTTTTTTTGGATCGGGGCTTTGCGCAATATCTCTTCCGACGATGATCATATCGCTTTGGTTTTTGATGATAATTTCATCGACAGTCCGGTAGCGCTGACCGAGGGGATCTTTTCCCGCTTTCATTTTCACCCCTGGCGTCATGTGGATCATGCCGGGGTTTTGACTGATTTTGCGAAGGGAGATAAATCCCATCACAGTTTCTGGGTGTTGTTCTGCCATAGCGACAGCTTTTTTCGTGTAGGCTCCTTTTGCCACCGTGCCCGCTGAGCTCATTTCGGCAATCAGGAGGAGAGCAGAATTTTTCAGCCCTTCGATGATGCCAGGACCTGGAACGATGTGGGCGTTAATGATGTGGGCCCATTCGGCAATTTTGTAAATCCCTCGGGTGTATTGGAGTAAAACGGTTTGTCCAATATCGGCAAATTTCCGATCTTCAAAAATCAAAAAATTATGTTTTTCGGCCAGCTTTTTCAATTCAGTCCCAAAGTTTTGGCTGAAATCACCCAAGAGATCGACATGGGTTTTGAGGACGGCGATATGGGGACCCACCTGATCTGCGAGTTCAAAGAGAGAGTCTTGGGAGGTGACATCTGCAGCGACGCAGAGATTGCTCTTTTTATCCGCCATGATTTTGAACAGCTTTTGGGCTGTTTTGTGGCGTGTGAGGGAGGCGCGTTTTAAAAAGGAGAGGGGTTTACTATGCATAGGTTTGGTGGTTTTGAATGAATTGGTGTATCTCTTTGACTGCAGATGCGGAGATCTTTTTTTCTCTCAATAACTCTTGGAGAATATCGCTGATTGCACACACGGAGTGGACGTTAAATCCTTGGGACTCGAGAAATTTTTTCCCTCCCTGCTCTCGATCGATCAAAACGACGATATCTTTCACAAAAAGCCCCACTTCTTGCAGCGGTTGGATCGTCTCCATAATGCTTTTGCCCGAGGTGATCACATCTTCGACGACGATGCAACTTTGACCGGGTTGAAAAATTCCCTCAATCGTTTTTTTTGTCCCATAATCTTTGGCCTCTTTGCGCCGCATCACCATCGGAAGGTTGTGTTGTGTCGATATGGCTGTAGCGAGGACGAGAGCGGTGTAGGGAACGCCACATAAAAGATCGCCTTTGACTCCCCGTATTTTTTCGTGCATCGCCTCTGCAATTGCGACGAGTAGTTTTGGGCTCGAAAGGGCCACTCTCAAGTCGAGATAAATCGGCGATTCTATGCCGCTTTTCAGTGTAAAGGAGCCGAATTGAATAGCTCCCAGTTCATAAAGTTTATGAATGAGCTGTTTTTCTCTCATAGTACCTCATCGCTAAATAGGGATCCCACATCATTCCAGTGGCGCTCATCGCAATCTTTGCACCGGCATCAAAAAAGAGATCAAAATGTTCGGGTCTCATAATGCCCCCACAGCCCAAGAGAGTCAAATCAAGACTGTTTTTTCGAATGATTTGCGCTGCCTCTTGGATAAACAAAATCGCTTTTTCTCGAATGTGACCACCACAGACGCCGCTTGTCTTGCGCTTTTCATCGAGGGGAGGAGAAATCTGCATGCTGATTGAATTGACCCCGCAAATCCCGCGCGCACCGCCGCGCGCTGCCGCTAAAAGGACACTTTTCATCTGATGGGCATTTTCAAAGAGGCCACATTTTAAAATTAAGGGAGTGGGCGCGATGGCTTTTGCAATCAGACGGGTATATTCGTGGACCGTTTCGGGCGCCTGATACAAAATTCCATCCGCCTTATCCACATTGGGACAAGAAAAATTGGCCTCGATGATCTTGGCTCCCCCTTCTTTGGCAAGAATGGCTGCTGCAATGAAGTCTTGTACAAAACTTCTTCCCCGATTGGCGCTTCCGACGACCGATACGATCATCACTTGACCTGGAATTAAAGAGCGGTTTGCTTTAGCAATATCTTCTAAGAGAAAATCGGGGGATCGAGAGGGCATGCCAAACGAATTTGTGATCGTCAAGTCATCTAAAGAGGCAGGTCTTTCTAATTGGTTCCCTTTCCCATCGACAAAAGCGACATTGGGAACTGGATGACTCGGATGCGCTTCACTCCGTATTGTCTTATATGTCAAAACGTCGAATCCGAGACGGGATGCTAAAGCGATCCATTTTGAGTTCAATAAAGGCCCTGCAGGAATGCCAATGGCAGAGCGCAAGGGAAAACCGAGAAAATCGATCCACTCTTTAGGCTCTTCTCTTGGAAAGAGGGAGCCATGAAAAAAAGGCCCTTCGGCTCCATTTTCTAAATAGCTCTTGTGAATGTCGTAAATCGGGGGATGATCGGGGTACCACTTAGGCAACGTCATAGACTTGCCCTTTCAAAATTGTATAGCGGGGCCACCCTTTTAAAGTCATCCCCACATAAGGAGACCACTTTGCTTTGGTTTTTAGCTGAGCATGATCGACTGTTTTCACTTTTGCTAAATCGACGAGGACCACATCTTCTGTTTTTCCCAGGCGAAAAATCTCTCTCGTTCGAGTCGATGTGAGAGAGACGATTTTGGCAAGCGAAATTCTCCCTTGTGCATGGGCGTTGAGAAGAAGGCTCAAATAAAGTTCAATCGATGGAAAGCCCGATGGGGCCTCTCCAAAGGGGAGCTGTTTTTCTTTCAGCAAATGGGGCGCATGATCTGTCCCAATTGTATCGACAGTGCCATCCGCAATCGCTTCCCACACAGCTTCATTGCTATCCCGCAAAGGGGGATTGACGAGCGCCATTGTCCCGAGAGTTTCGTAGAGTTTTGTCGTTAAAAATAGGTGGTGCGGTGTCACCTCGGCGAAGACTTCCATTCCCTTTTTTTTAGCCTCGCGGATGAGCGCAAATTCCTCTTTTGTGCTGACATGGGCAATGTAGAGACGGGTTCCATATTTGGCGGCTAAGTCGATCGCTTGGGCAACGGCTCGAGCGGCAACTTCTCCATTTCGGATGAGAGAATGGGTGGACGGGTCCAAATGTAAAGCCGCTTTACATTTGCCATGCGGGGTTTGTTGACTCGCCGCCTCTTTATATTTGGCCGTTCTTTTCTGAATCAGATCTTCATCTTCTGCGTGCACCGCGACGAGCAGATCGTTTTCTTTTGCGATCCGAAATACAGCATCTAAGGCTTGGGGTTGGTTCATGAGAAGATCTCCCGTCGATGAACCCATGTAAATTTTTACACCTACGATCAGATCTTTTGCTTTAGCGATCTCTTCTAGATGATTTTGATCGGCGCCCAAATAAAGGCCGTAGCGCAAAGGGATTTTGAGTTGTTTGTCGATCAACTTTTTTTTTGCTTTGAGTCTTTCGAGTGTGATGCAAGGGGGAGTGTTATTCGGCATATCGAAAACGGTTGTGACGCCTCCGAAGATGGCTGCGCGTGAGGCGGTTTCCCAAGTCTCTTTAGTTTCTCCTCCGGGGGTGCGGAAGTGGACGTGAGGATCGATCAGTGCGGGGAGTAAAACGAGCCCTTTTCCATCGATGATTTGGGAGGAGGCCCCTCTGATTTTGCAATCGATCACTCCGCCGTCGATCGTTTTTACCCTCCGTATCTCAATCACAAAATGCCCCTAACTGATTTGGTCTTGGGAAAACAGTTTTTCGCAGTACTTGCAGCGCAGCGTGATTTGTGCTTCATTTTCTTCGATGAGAAACAAAGTGGCCACTTTTTCGACATTGCCGATGCATCTGCTGTTGGGACAGGTGAGCAATTGGGCTACTTGTTCAGGCATTTTCACTTTGAATTTTTTAGCCACTTCATAATTTTGAATCACATTGATGGTCGCACTGGGAGAAAAAACAGCGATTTGGGCTCCCTCTTCTTCGCTTAGGAAAACATTTTCGATTTTGATGATGTCTTTGAATCCTCCCGATTTACTTTTTAAGTGCAGTCCAATTGTCGTTTGCCTTTGATCTGCATAGAGGCGCAAAACGCCCATAATTTTCAGGGCAGCACCTGACCGGATGTGATCGATCACAGTCCCATCTTTAATCGCCGAAACAGAAAGTGTCTTTTCTTTCACCGAACCTCTTTAGCGATTATTTCAAAGTAAAGAATTTACCGCAGCCGAACAATTTAAGATGTTTATTGTAAAATATTTACGCCTCTTTAAAAAAAACGATTTTCTTTGAGACGAGATTCCCTACACATTTTTTTAGTTTTTTGTTATAGAAAATCTCATGGCCCCATTCATGAAAGTGCTTTTCGGCAGCGCTTTTCTTTATTTGGGGACTCTTCTAGCTGCGCCATCCGAGATGCAAGTGGTTCATGGTGAGGCTTCCCATACACAAATTGCCCCGGATCATTTGCACATTGAAAATAGTCCAAAAGCCATTTTGGAGTGGGAGCGGTTTTCCATTGAGGAAGGGGGAAAGGTCCATTTTCAGCAAGTAGATCGGCATTCAGCGGTGTTGAACCGAGTGGTTGGGGGGTTTCGGTCTGAGATTTTGGGGGAACTCACCTCCAACGGGAAAGTGTTTTTGATCAACCAGAACGGGATTCTTTTTGGGCCGAATGCCTACGTAGAAACCGCTGGGTTTTTGGCATCGACTCTCGACATTTTGGACGCCGACTTTTTAGAGAACACATTTTTGTTTCGGGGGGAAAGTCTTTTGAGTGTGCAGAACCAGGGGACGATTTTCTGTCCTGAAGGGGAGATAATTTTTCTTTCGCGCAAAGTGGTCAACGAGGGGAGCATTGTTGGGGATGAGGTGCGCCTTGTGGCTGCATCGGAGGTGTTGATCCGCCCTGAAGGCAAAGAGCGGATTTTCATTCGAGTGCCGGTGGAGGGGAGCGTGGAGCAGTCGGGGGCAATTGAGGCAGCACTTGTGGAGATTCGTGCCTCGGGGAGTCCCTATGCGATGGCTATTTCTCATTCGGGAACAATTGATGCGAGCGTATTTGAAGAAAGAGAAGGCGAGATCTATCTCGTAGCCGAAAGAGGGAAAACCGAAGTGTCGGGGGAATTGATTGCTCGAAGTGAGTGGGGAAAGGGGGGGATCATCCACGTTCTTGGCGACGAAGTGACATTGTTTGGAAAAGCGCTTCTAGATGTCTCTGGAAAAAGGGGGGGAGGAATTGCACTGATTGGGGGGGATTATCGGGGAGAAAATCCAAACATTTTGAATGCAAAAAAAACGGTGGTGGAACAGGGGGCCACTGTTTTGGCAGATGGGGTTGATGAAGGGGATGGGGGAAGGACGATCTTTTGGGCAGATGAAGAGATGCACTATTTTGGGCACACGAGTTTTGCAGGGGGGGCCAGAGGTGGAAATGGGGGCTTTGCAGAAGTATCGGGGAGCTTTTTGAACTTCCAAGGAACCGCTTATGGGAGGGCGCCAAAAGGAGCCCCGGGCACTCTTCTTTTAGACCCGACCGATATTACAATTAGCACTGGTGCCGATGCAGGGGGATCTTTTTCCGCGTGTCCAGGAAGCGTTTGGACTTCTACAGCCAATACAGCAACCGTCAACACGACAACGCTCACAGGCCTTCTGAATACAGCTGGTTGTAATGTAACGATCAATACAGCGACGCAAAGTGGAGGCCCCCATGCAGGCAATGGAGATATCACCATTGCGGCGGGTTTTGCATGGACCGAGGCGACGACCCTCACTTTGATTGCAGAGAGAAACCTCTCTGTCAATAGTGGATTAACGGTCACTGCCAGCAATGCAGGGAGTTTTACTGCGATGAATTTTACAGCGGCTGGGGCTGTTAGTGTTGCAGGAAATCTGAATACAACCGCTGGAGGGGGGATAATCAGTATAACGAATACTGGAACGGTTGCTGCTTCCTACACCGGAGTGACGATTACGGGAGCTATTGTAACGGGCTCGGGAGCGATCAACATTAGTGGAACTACGAACGCTGCTGCCGGAGCGGGGACGTTTCGCGGAGTTCTCTTCTCGGGTAGTTCGAGTGCAGTAACCACAACTTCTGGAGACATCACCATCACAGGAGTTTTGAATGCTACGGCAGATAGCACGTCTGCTGCAGTTACAGTTGCGTCAAGCGCAATTTTTGCAACGAGTACCAGCGGGAATATCACCATTAGCGCAGATGCTTCAGGGTCATCTGCTGCACCGGACGGATTTACTTCTGAGGGAGTCACCTGGACTGCAGGGACCAGTGGGGCTATAGTGTTTAGGAACTGTAGAACGGGGAGCGGTAATTTTGGCGGTGGTATATTCTCCTCTGCTATTTCAACTGGCGGAAACATCATTGCCACAGATACGATTCAAGGAGGTCCAGGTTTGGCGGATGGGGTTCTGCTTAGTACTAGCTGGACAAGCTCAAACGGATCCATCACGATCTCTGCATCTTCCACGGGAAGAATTGGAGTTCAAGTTTTCGGAGGAGCTCTCTTCAGCGCTGTCAACGGTTCGATCACCATTACTGGCACCTCCTCCGCAGCGTCGGCGGGGGCCTCTATAGCTCCTTGTGCCTTCAACAGTCCTACAATCGCAGTGAGTGGAACTTCATCTGGTGGCGGCAACGGGGCTACCATCGGTTCTTTGACGGTCACTGGAAATCTCACCCTCCGCAGTTGTAGTGGAAGCACCGGAACAACGCATGGAGTTCTCGTTACAAGCGGTTCTGTCATTGTGACCGGGAATTTCATTGCGACAAATGGGATTCAAAGCGGCACCGGATCGGCGGCCATTGGGTTTAACCAGCAGGCCACTTTAACTGTTTCAACGGGCAATTCGATCCAGATTGCGGCAACTTCACTTGGAACTTCGGGTGCTTGTCACGGGGTTTCGATCACAAGTGGAAGGTTGGGATCAGTGGATGGTGCCATTTCAGTTTCGGGTACGGCAGGATCTTCGAGCACAGCTTCCTACGGTGTGAATCTAAACGTTGGGACCATTTCGAGCACCGGTGGAGGCAATATCATCGTCACAGGAACTGCACCCGCAGGAGCATCGGCAAGTGCCGGAGTTCGGATGGCGACGACCAACGGGATTGTAACGACGGGGACGATCACATTGAATGGGTCGAGCGCTTCAACGAGTGCTAGCTCTTTTGGGGTGACCATTGTCTCAAGTTGGGTCACTACTTCACCGGGTGTCTTAACCATTACGGGGACTGCCTCGGGCAACGGCAATAATGATTACGGCGTCAATATAGCTGGTGCAATCACCAATACTGGAAACATCGCTCTGACAGGAACGGCGAGTGGGGCTGGCACCGGAAGAGCGGGTGTGAATTTTGCAAGCAACATAACAACTGTGGGAGGTTCGATCATAGTCACGGGGACTGCGCTTCTCTCGTCCGCTGTTACGCTGGACACAACCAATAGCGGCGCCTCTGCTGGAGGAAATAATATCAGCTTCAGCACGACAATCGATGGAGCTCAAGTTTTTTCTTTGAATGGGGGAACGGGTGGGGTCATTACGATGGCTGGGAACGTCGGCGCAACGACGGCGCTCACCTCTCTCACGATTGTGAATTGTGCCGGTTGGGCTCCTGCGGGGACGATCACTGCGGGGAGCATCACGCAAACAGCAGGAACAGGGACGACTACTTTCTCGACGGCAGTGAGTGCGACAACGGGGGCGATCTCGATCACCACATCTTCAAGTGGTGCGACAAATGCCATTGTTTTGAGTGCGGGAGCGGCTCTCCAAACAGTCACCTCATCGATCTTACTCAGTGGGACCTCTGGTGGTGGTGGCACAGCTTCCTACGGCGTCTATTTTAATGGTGGTACGCTGGCGCCCACATCGGGTGGAGCGATCGTCATCACAGGGACCACGACAGCGGGTTCTGCCACCAATCCCGGCATTTTGATGCAGACGACCAACGGGATTGTCACCACAGGGACCATTACCTTAGTGGGAACGAGCGGCTCCAGCGGTACCCTCTCTCACGGAGTCTCGATCGTCTCTGCCTGGACAACGGGGACGAGCGCTGCCCTTAACATCACGGGAACGGGAGGCACAGGGACAAGCTGCTCTGGGGTCAATATAGCGGGGGCAACGGTCACCTCGGGGAATATTGTCGTCAGTGCGACGGGGGGATCTGGAAGTGATGGCGTTGGTTACAGTCAATCGGCGAATCTCACCACAAGTGGATCCAGCACCATCATCATCACAGCGACCTCTCCTGCAATATTAGGGGCTGCTCACGGAATATCGCTTACGGGGGGGGCTTTGAGCTCCGCCACAGGGGCAATCACCATTTCGGGGACATCAGGGGCATCGAGCACGGCATCGCGTGGAGTCAACTTGGCTGGGGGCTCTATCTCTACGACAAGTGGAAATATTGTGATTTCAGGGACGGCATCTGGAACGGCAGCAAACGCTGGTGTTCGCATGGCAACAACCGATGGAATTCAAAGTAGCTCCGGAAACATAACCATTTATGGGAAAAGTACCGCCTCTGGGAATGTTGGCTCTTATGGTTTTTCGGTAGTGAATGCTTGGTCAACAGGAGCTACGACAGGAACGGTAACAATCAACAATTGCGAGGGGGGAAGTGGATCAAATTCAACCGGGGTTCCAATCATCGCGACCTTCACCTCTTTAGCTGATTTGATTGTCACCAATGCGATCGGAGGGACAGGGGCTGGCTCTTCTGGCTTTGGCGGTGGCGGTAATATTACAGCAAAAAGCATCTACGTGAGCGCATCTTCGACAGCGGCTTCAGAGGGGATAGGTATCAATGAAGGAGCTGTGCTGTATACAACCACAGGTGGAAACATTACTCTGATAGGAACAGGCTCTGGAACAGGTACGTTTAATGCTGGAATTCTCTATCAAGGAATCCGTTTGGATGCAGGATCTAATAATGTCACTTTGACGGGAACGGGAGGGACAAACCAAAATGGGCTTTATGTGCTTAGTACAGCTTTCACGATCACGGCGACGACGACGACAATCACAGGATGTAGAGCTAATGGCACAGGAAAGGCGGTACAAGTAGGTGCTGCGATAACGGTGGTAGGCGATCTGATCATCACAGATTGTCTTGGAAGTACAGGCGCCTCTTCTCATGGGATCAATGTTGGGGCTGTGGTTTCGAGCACAGGAAACATCACGGCGAATGTAACAGGAGGAACTGGCTCGGGAAGCATCGGTTTCAATGCGACTGCCAACTTTGGGACGACCGGTTCTGGCAAAACAGTTTTAATCATTGGGAGCACGGGTGCAACGGCGGGAGCTGCTCGTGGAGTATCGCTTACTGGTGGAACCATCAGTTCCACCAGTGGCTCAATTTCTATCTCAGGGACTGCAGGGTCTTCAACGAGCTCTTCTGCTGGTGTAAACATCAATGTCGGAGCCATTAGTTCATCTGCTGGTGGCAATATTACCATCACAGGAACTGTTCCTGGCGGAGCATCGGCAAGTTATG
>CAZVHA010000009.1:0-64895 GCA_964626905.1 uncultured bacterium
CCACGGTGAGATTGCCAGAATTGCCAAAGGTCACTGTCCCCCCAGCTCCTGTCGTGGTGGCTGTGCTATTTAACGCAATGGTCACTGTCGTGACTGAAATAGCTCCCGAGGTGCTGAGGGCGCCGCTGAATGTCGTCGTGCCAGTCCCTGCCACTTGCGTGATGCTCGCGGCAGTGATGCCATTGGAGGTCCAGTTGCCGGCGCTATTGACGGTAAGTGCAGAAAGAGGCGTGCCCCCGACGACGCCTGTCATCGTGATGGTTCCCGCTCCTGCTGTCAGAGCCAAATTGTTAGTGCCGCCAATCGTCGATCCAAAGGAGATCCCCGCACTGCTGGTGTTCATCGCGACATTGCCGGTGAGCGTCACAGCAGTTCCAAAGGTGATGGTGTCACTGGAGGTCGTGATGTCGCCAGCCGTGCTCACAGCACCTGCGCCGTTTTGCAAGAAAGCCCCATCGCAATTGATGTCTCCGGCAGCGGCGATCGTCAAAAGCCCCCCATTTGTAAAGGTGACAGCCCCGCTAATGCTTGTATTGATGGCCTGATTCACTGTGATGGCCTGCGTAGTGATCGCAATCGCCCCTGTCGTTGTCAATACGCCGTTGAAGGTCGTCGTCCCTTGGCCTGTCGTTTGCGTAATCGATGTGCAGGAGATTGCGCTAGCTGTCCAGTTGTTACAACTGCTCACCGTGAGCGCTGTCAAAGGCGTTCCTCCGCCGACGGCTCCTGTCATCACGATATTGCCGGCCGTTCCCCCGCGCAAAGTGAGGGTTTGCGCTCCGTCGATGGTACTGCCAAAAGTGATGTCATTGCCCGCAGCAAAGCCGCCGCTATTCGTCGGATCGACGATGACAGCCGCCTGGAGAAGTGCTGTAGTGGTCACGGAGATCGAGCCCCCCACAGTTGTGATATTGCTGCCAAGGGCAACGCCATAAAGACCGGTGCCAGCACCAGCAGCCGTTCCATTGAGAGTGATATTGCCTGTGCTGACTAAAGCTGCGGCTAAGTTGATGCCGCGATCATCATTGCCGCTGCCCGTTGTAGAACCGGTGATCGTGAGCGCACTTGAGGTCGTTGTCGTCCAACTCGATCCGACGTGAACTCCGTAAGAGTTCGCACCTGTTGCAGCGGTGCTTCCAGAAAGGGAAATGGCAGCATTGGCAGAGGAGGTAATGGGGTCGACTTTGCTAAGAAAAATCCCATAGGAAGTCCCTGTATTGCCTGTTGGAGCCACTCCCGTAATCGTAATGGCGCCGGAGGCGCTGGAAACGCTGCCGCTGAGACGGATTAAAACTCCGTAAGTTGTACCAGTCCCTGCTGCTGCCCCTGTTCCATTCAAGGAGAGCGCATTCGATCCAGCAGTGCTGATGGCCGCATCGACCAATATCCCATATCCATTGGTCCCCGTCTGAGTGGATGTAAACTGGATCGCCCCACCACTGGAGCTGATCGCAGCTCCTACATAGATCGCAGCTCCCGTCGAGCTCAAAGTTCCCGTTTGGATTGTATCTGTCCCAACAATGGGTCCTGCTGCAGCAAGGGCTGCATTGAATTGAAGCCCCGTTCCATTCGATCCGCTGGCAACGCAGTTGCGGAAAGTGAGCGTCCCCGTCGTGAGAGGAGCCCAAGAAGAGTTTATCAAAACACCATGTGAGTTTGTTCCCGTCGCAGAGCTAGATCCGCTCAAAGTGATATTCCCGGAGGTGCTTTGAATCACATCTACCGTTCCTATGCTGATCCCAGGACTAGCGGCTGATCCTCCAGTGACATTACCAGTGAGGGTAATGTTGCCACTGGTCGTCGTGATTTTCCCCCCTCCGAAGCTGACTCCAGCAGAGGCGGTGCTTGAAGCTCCTGCGGTTCCTGTGATCGTAATGGGACCCGTTGCACAGCTCAGTGTTCCACCTGTGAGAGAAAGTCCATGAGCAGCCCCCAATATTGCAGGAGAAGTGGCTGTGATCGTGATGGAACTAGATCCACTGGTACTGAAATTCGCCGATTGACTGTAACCGACGCCCGCACTTCCAGATCCCCCTGTTGCATTGACGACAATATTTCCCGAGGTGACCGTTGCCCCTGCTATATTGACCCCAGAGCAACTTGTCCCTGTGCCTCCCGTTCCCGTGATTGTCAGAGTAGCGCTCGTCCCCGTCGTCCAGTCAGCGACGATCGAGACTCCATGAGAGAGGGTGCCGCTAGAACCGCTCGTTCCCGCTAAGGTGATGGTCCCTGTGGTGACAATCCCGTTCGTCGTCTGCATCAAAATGCCGGGATTGGTGGCAGATCCCGCAGTTGTGGTCCCTGTGATAACGATCGCACCTCCCGATGTGGGCGCCAGCGTACCGCCGTTAAAGTAGACACCATAGGAAGCTGTGACCCCTCCGCCAGAGGTCCCTCTGAGTAGGATCGATGAGGTGACTGTTTGGAGAGTTGCTCCCGCATCCAAAACAATGGCATTTGTCGCTCCACTGGGAGAAGTCGTAACAGAAATCGCACCCGTTGTCGCACTCACTGCCGTCGAAAAAGTGGTCGTCCCTGTTCCTGCTGTTTGAGTGATGCTCCCCGCAGTGATTGTCCCAGCAGGAGCCCAACCGGCACAACTCACAACGGTGAGGGAGGTGAGCGCCGTCGTCGCTCCGATGTTACCGGACGTTGTCAGAGTGCCCGTTCCGGCAGTGAGAGTGAGAGTCTGCGCCCCATTAACAGTAGAGGAGAAGGTGATGTTGCCAGCCCCTGCACCGCTGCTGAGAGCGACACTTCCTGTGAGAGTAACTGCTCTTAAGAAGGAGATTGCCGTGTTCGTCGTTGTGATATCGCCTGCGGTGGAGACGGCTCCCGCCCCGTTTTGGGTGAAACCCCCTGTGCTGACGATGTCGCCTGCCGCTGCGATCGTCAATGTTCCCGAATTGGTGAATGTCGTTGTCCCACCGCAGCTGACGCTGCTATTCAGATTTTGCGTTGTCCCGGTGATGTCGATATTGCCCGTCGTCGTTAAAATGCCACTGAAGGTCGTTGTCCCTTGACCTGCACTTTGTGTAATCGATGTTGCAGAAATAGCCGCAACAGTCCAGTTATTGCAATTCGAAATGATAAAATTTCCAAGGGCGATGGTGGCCCCCACGCTACCGGACATTGTGATATTCCCCCCTGTCCCTCCATTCCAAGTGCAATCTTGGGCACCATCGATCGTCGTACTGAAAGCAATGTTGTTCCCCGCGGCAACTCCTCCAGAATTCGTCGTATCCAAGATATTCGGCGCTATCAGGAACGTCGTCCCCGTGATCGTGATTGCTCCACCTGCTGTGGTGATATTGCCAATAGCAACACCATAACGATCTATTCCCGGCGCGCTCACAGTTCCATTTAAGGCAACATTTCCAGTACTGGTGAGGACTGTAGCTAAATTAATGCCGTATTTCTCACTTCCACTGCCGGTTGTAGATCCGGTGATCGTCAAAGCGCCCGCAGTTCCCGTCGTCCAAGTTGATTCGACGAAGACTCCGGAGTTGCCGTTTGCATTGGAATCAATGGATCCATAAAGAGAGATGGGGGCGTTGGCAGAAGATGTGATAGGGTTTATTTTCGTAAGAGCAATGCCATAGGCGGCCCCTGTATGGCCTAATGGAACGGTTCCTGTAATCGTGATGGCGCCAGAGGCGCTAGAAACGCTACCACTAAGACGGATGAGAATTCCGTAAGTCAAATTTACATCACCTGCTGCCCCTGTCCCATTGAGAGCAATTGTGTGAGTGCCCACAGTGCTGATTGCTTGATCAACCAATATTCCATAGGTTAGCGTTCCAGCCACTGCCCCCGTCTCAGTTCCTGCAAACTGGATCGCCCCACCACTGGAGCTGATCGCAGCTCCTACATTGATCGCAGCACCCGTCGAGCTCGCGGTTCCCGTTTGGATCGTATCTGTCCCAATAATGGGTCCTGCTGCAGCAAGGGCAGCGCTGAATTGAAGTCCCGTTCCATTCGATCCACCGCCAACGCAGTTGCGGAAAGTCAGTATCCCCGTTGTGAGAGGAGACCAAGAAGAGTTTATCAAAACGCCATATCCATTTGTTCCCGTCGAAGAGGTAGATCCGCTCAAAGTGATATTCCCCGAAGTGCTGGTGATCCCGTTTGCAGTGGCCATAGTGAGCCCCACGCTACCGGCTGATCCTCCAGCGACGTTACCGGTGAGGGTAATGTTGCCACTTGTCGTCGTGATTGTTCCCCCTGCGAGGCTGATCCCGGAAGAGGTGGTGCTTGAAGCTCCTGCAGTTCCTGTGATCGTAATGGAACCTGTGGCACCACTGAGCGCTCCCCCTGTGAGAGAAAGTCCATGAGCGGCTCCCGCTGTTGCAGGAGAGGTGGCTGTGATCGTAATGGAACTAGATCCACTGGTACTGAAATTCGCCGATTGGCTGTAACCGACGCCCGCACTTCCAGATCCCCCCGTCGCACTGACGACAATATTTCCCGAGGTGACAGTTGCCGCCGCTATATTGATCCCAGAGGAGCTTGTCCCCGAGCCTCCCGTTCCGGTGATTGTCAGAGTGGCGCTCGTCCCCGTCGTCCAGGCCGATCCGACGTGAATTCCGTGAGAGCTCGCGCCTGTTGTAGCACTTGTTCCAGAAAGGGAGATGGGGGCATTGGCAGAAGAGGTAATTGGATTGACTTTGCTAAGAAAAATCCCGTAGGATGTCCCTGTATTGCCCGCTCGAGCGGTTCCCGTAATCGTAATGGCGCCGGAGGCGCTAGAAACGCTGCCGCTGAGGCGGATGAAAATTCCGTAAGTTGTACCAGCACCTCCTGCTGCCCCTGTCCCATTCAAGGAGAGCGCATTTGATCCAGCAGTGCTGATGGCCTGATCGACCAATATCCCATATCCATTGGTCCCCGTCTGAGTGGATGTAAACTGGATCGCCCCACCACTGGAGCTGATCGCAGCTCCTACATAGATCGCAGCACCCGTCGAGCTCGTTACCCCCGTTTGGATCGTATCTGTCCCAACAATGGGTCCTGCTGCAGCAAGGGCAGCAAAGAATACAAGCGATGTTCCATTCACTCCACTGCCAACGCAGTTGCGGAAAGTCAGCGTCCCCGTCGTGAGCGGCGACCAGGAAGAGTTTATCAAAACGCCATATCCTTCCGTTCCGGTCGAAGAGGTAGTTCCGCTCAAAGCGATATTCCCAGAGGTGCTTTGAATCACGTTTACTGTCCCTATGCTGATCCCGACATTACCGGCTGATCCTCCAGCGACGTTACCAGTGAGGATAATGTCTCCACTTGTTGTCGTGATTGTTCCCCCTCCGAAGCGGATCCCAGCAGAAGTAGTGCTTGAAGATCCCCCAGTTCCTGTGATCGTAATGGAACCTGTTGCGCCGCTGAGTGTTCCACTTGTAAAGGAAAGTCCATGAGCAGCGCCTAGTACTGCGGGGGAAGTGGCTGTGATGATGATGGTGCTGGATCCGCTCGTAGTGAAATTCGCCGATTGGCTGTAACCGACGCCCGCACTTCCAGATCCCCCCGTCGCACTGACAACAATATTTCCCGAGGTGACAGTTGCCCCCGCTATATTGACCCCAGAGCAACTTGTCCCCGAGCCTCCCGTTCCCGTCATGGTCAGGGCGGCGCTCGTCCCTGTCGTCCAGGCAGAGATAATCGAGATTCCGTGAGACAGCGTGCCGCTGGAGACGCTCCTCCCATTGAGAGTAATGGTTCCTGTTGTGGTAATCCCATTGGTCGTTTGCATCAAAATACCAGGACTTGTCCCCGATCCCCCCGCGGCTACTCCCGTGATTGTGATCGCCCCTCCGGCTGTTGTGGTGGCCGTTCCCCCGTTGAAATAGACACCGCGAACAGCCGTGGCTCCAGACCCAGGTGTCGTCGAAGTAATGCGAATCGCACCTGTCGCCGTTTTCAAAAGTCCTCCCGCCGCAATCCTAACCCCATCGTAGGCAGCTGCGACACTCCCATCAGTCACTACGAGGATGGCGCCGGTTCCACCACTCGCATCGATTGTCCCTGTAATTGTGATCGCCCCGTTTGCAGCAAGAGTCAGCGTATTGGCTGAACTCCAAGTCACGGTCGTATTCGCATCGACATTGATCCTTCCGTTTCCTCCTACTCCATCGCAAGTCGCAACGCAGACACTATTGGAGGCCAACGCAGTCGATAAATCAGTATCTTTCACAAGAGCAGAAGCTCCCGCAGTGTGATAGGTATTGGCGTTGCCACTGCAAGTGCCGCAAGCGGGATCACTCGTTGAGGCGGTCGTCGCAGCTGTCGTGATCGTCAGATCAGACGGGTCGAGGAGCAGTGTCCCCGTCTTCCCGTAAAGGGCCTTCGTTGTAACCCCTCCCTTAAAGACCAAATGCCTTTTGCCTGAAATCTCGACAAATCCCCCATCTCCCGAAACGGCCCCCCCTTCCGCTTCAATCGAACCGGTGTAAATCGTCTCCCGATCGGCCCAAACAATGACCTTCCCCCCATCTCCTGCTTCAATGGCCGAGGCGTTGATCAGACTCTCACCCACTTTAGTAATTTCTGCATTCCGAATATCGGGGTTTTTCCCCTGAAAATCTCCCCCGATGAGAACAGTACCTCCCCCCATTTTCCCAGACACATCGAGAAGGGCGCCACCAAGAAGTTCTACTTGTTGGCCCAAAACGGCGATTTGTCCCCCTTTCCCTTTTTTGCCTCTGGCAATCAGATCTCCTTTGACCGAGCTGATCCCCTGATCTGCGACGAGATAAATTTCTCCTCCCCTCTCCTCGAAGATGGACGCATCGATCACCCCCGAATGGGAAATGGCCATCGCATAGGGACTCCCCGAGGCGCGGATCTCCACAAGCGCAGCCTCAATCGTCCCCGACTGCTCCACGCTCCCCTCCACCGGCACTCTGATGAAAATCCGCTCTTTCCCCTCGGGGCGGATCAACACCTCCGATGCAGCCACAAGACGCACCTCGTCCCCAACAATGCTCCCCTCGTTGACCACTTTGCGCGAAAGAAAAATCACCTCCCCTTCAGGACAGAAAATCGTCCCCTGGTTCTGCACACTCAAAGCACTCTCCCCCCGAAACAAAAATGTGTTCTCTAGAAAGTCAGCGTCCAAAATATCGAGAGTCGATGCTAAAAACCCAGCCGTCTCAACATAGGCATTCGGCCCAAAAAGAATCCCGTTCTGGTTGATCAAAAATACTTTCCCGTTGGAGGTGAGTTCCCCCAAAATCTCAGACCGAAATCCCCCAACCACTCGGTTCAACACCGCTGAATGCCGATCTACTTGCTGAAAATGGACCTTTCCCCCTTCCTCAATGGAAAACCGCTCCCACTCCAAAATGGCTTTTGGACTATTTTCAATGTGCAAATGATCCGGGGCAATTTGTGTATGGGAAGCCTCACCATGAACCACTTGCATCTCGGATGGCGCAGCTAGAAGGGTCCCCAAACAAAGAGAAGCGCTGACGAAAAGCACACTCCTGGATGGGGCCATGAGATTCTCTATAGCAAAAAATAAGCTTTTTTTTTCAAAAAATAATTTTCACAGTTAACTAACTGAAAACCAATTAATTAAACTCTCATTTTGTATTCGATAGCAAAAAACGGTATGATGGGGAGTCATCTATGAGTGAGCCTAAAAAAATTCTTGTCCGAATGCCCAATTGGATTGGGGATCTAGTGATGGCGACGCCGGTGCTCGCCGATTTGAGAAAGGCTTTTCCCAATGCCTCCATCACAGCTATGTGCAAAAAACCCTCATCGGAACTTTTAGAGAGGGATACATCGATTGATGAACTTTTTTCTTTCACCCGCCCTTCGAATACTTTTGTGAGTAGAAGACAAGATTTGCGCAATATCATAGGCAAAATTGAAGAGGGGAAATACGACACGGGCATTTTACTGACCCATTCGTTTTCTTCGGCGTGGTGGTTTTGGCAGGGACAAGTGAAACGACGGATTGGCTACTCGGACCATTTTCGAAGGCTGCTACTGACAGATCCGCTTGCATTTTCGAAGGAAAAAGAGCATGAAGTGATCAGTTACAAAAGGGTTTTATCACCTCTTGGCATTTTGCTTTCTGATACAGCGCCAAAGTTATTTGTGGATCCAGAAGAGGTGAAAAAATCGAAAACGCTTCTCTATCAAAGAGGCTACGTGGAAGGGAAAAAACTGGTTGGGATCAATCCCGGAGCCATTTACGGAGCAGCGAAGTGTTGGCCTCCGGAGAGATTTCGGGCTTTGGCGATGCGTCTTTTACTCAAAAGGGACGTTTATATTGTCTTTTTTGGCGATATGAGCCACGCGGAGCTCATCAAAAAGATCACAAGAGGACTTCCAGAGCGGGCCATTGATCTTGCGGGGATTACGAATTTGAGAGAACTTGCGGCCATTATCAAAGATTGCAATGTGCTCGTGACAAATGATAGCGGCCCAATGCATATAGGAGCAGCCCTGGATGTTCCGCTCGTCGCCCTTTTCGGCTCGACGGATGCGGAGTTGACAGGTCCTTATGGAAAACAAGAGAGCGTCATTCACAAACATGTGAAATGTTCTCCTTGCTTTCAAAGAGTGTGTCCCATCGATTTTCCTTGTATGAAGGAAATTGATGTCGACGAGGTGGTACAGAGGGTATTCGAATATGTTTAGGACATTTACAAAGAAGTTTTTGCCAAATCCGTTCGATTTTCGCCTGAAAAGACTCGCCAAAAAAGGGGGCAAAAGAATTCTCATAGGATGGAATCGAGGGCTCGGCGATATCGCTTTAGGGCTTTTCGCGATGGTAGAGCGGATCCGCACATTCATTCCCGATGCTGAAATTACCTTTGTTACACGCCACAATTTGTACGACGGTTTTTCATTTTTGGAAGGGGTGAAAGCCATCATCGATCCCCGCTGGAAGCGCGGCGAGAGGGCAAAGATCGATTCAGGGTTACAAAAAAGTTACGATCTCGTGATCGAAAATCCAAGTCCCACCGACTGGGTTCTTTGGCAATTGGGTAAAATAACTCCAAAACTCAGGTGGGATCCAAAACATGACCCTCTTTACGAAAGATTTCATTTGCCTGATCAGTGCGTCGGCGTGCAAATCGCAACAGAGACAGATCATGGAAGCTGGCGCAACTGGCCGCTCGAACATTGGCAAAAACTGTTCGATGAGTTCGAAAGAAAAAATGTCCCAGTCCTCCTTTTTGGCTTTGACAATGTTTTGCAATTTCAAAATAAAAATCTGATCGATTTGCGGGGCCAAACGACTCTATTTGAACTTTTATCGATTGTAAAACACAAGGTTAAAACGCTCATCCTGCCCGATTCTGGGATTGCTACCGTGGTCTATTATTTGAACGAGTCGTTTCCGATCCGAGAAATCACTCTTTGGGCTGATCCTACCCAGGGAATTTTAAAACAGAGGGTCGCCTCTCCAAATCCAAGACTGATCCACCGCCCCCTCATCGGCCCGAATAGGAACCTAGCCACTGTTTTGCCAAGCCATGTGCTTGCGGCGATGCAAAGAAAAGTGCTCCCGATTCTCCTCGCGGGTGGGCAAGGGACGAGATTGCAAATGCAAGGGCCCAAAGGACTCTTCAAAATCGCTGGAAAAACCCTTTTTCAGTGGTTTTGCAAGCGTCTCCCTAAGGGAAGTACCCTTGCAATTATGACTTCTCCCCTAAACCACAAAGAGACATTCGACTATTTTCAAAAAAACAACTTTTTGGGTCTCAACATCCATTTTTTCCAGCAAGAGATGGAGCCCATTTTGGATGAAAGAAAAGAGCCGACAGGAGAATGGGGGCCAAATGGAAATGGGAGTCTATTTTTCTCTTTTGCAAAAGCGAACTTCAATGCCCTATTTGAGAAAATGGGATTTGACTCTGTCACCGTCAGTTACGTCGATAACCCCTTGAGCTCGCCTCTCGATCCCGCTTTGATTCAAGGACTCGAGTGTGGCGCCGAAGTGGCGATTCAGTGCGTTGAGCGAAAAGGGGACGATCGATCGATGGGAGTGTTGGTTGAAAATGGGGGAAAGTTAGAGGTGGTTGAATACACAGAGCTCGATCCATCAAAAGAGTACAAATACGCCTATAGCGGAGGGCTCGCCTTTGATTTTTCTTTTTTTTGCGAAATGGGGAAAAAGGAATTGCCGCTCCATTGGATACAAAAAACAGTGGGTGAGAAGAAAGTTTGGAAAAAAGAACAATTTATCTTTGATGTCCTCGCATTTGCAAAGCGGATCCAACCTGTTTGCGTCGATCGAAATACCCACTACGCGCCCATCAAAGACAAAGCGGGAATAGAAAAAGCAGATCAACTGTTGAGGTCGTTATGAAGATCGGCTATTTGGGTGCGGGAACTTGGGGATTTGCCCTTGCATCGGTGCTTGCGAGAAACGGCCACCATGTCAAAGTGTGGGCGCGAGATCCAAATGCTGCCCGCGATCTGCAAAAAAAGCGGATCCATCCCAAACTATCTCCCATTGAAGCCCCTCGCAATGTCGAATTTACCGGGGATTTTGAAGAGACAATCGAAGGCGCCGAAGTTCTTGTGGAGAGCGTCACCTCTTCAGGCATTCGCCCCGTCTTCAAGAGAATTCAAAATAGTTCGGTTCCCGTAATCCTCACATCGAAAGGAATTGAACAGGGGACAGGACTTCTTTTACCAGAAGTGCTCGGCTCGATTTGGAATCAAAACGAACATCCTCTGATTGGAGTGTTGAGTGGGCCGAGCCACGCCGAAGATCTCATTTTGAATATGCCCACATCGGTCGTCTGCTCGGCGTTTGATGCAGATGTGACCAAACTCATTCAAGAACTTTTCACGACAAATAGCTTGCGCATTTATCCCAACGCCGACATTTTGGGCGTCTGCTTCGGCGGCGCAATGAAAAATATCATCGCAATTGCTTGCGGCATTGCCGATGGGCTCGGGTGCGGCGACAATACAAAAGCCGCTCTCATGACGCGAGGCCTTCATGAAATCCGAAAACTTTGCGTCGTAAAAAATTGCAAGCCCGAAACTCTCAATGGCCTTTCCGGAATGGGAGATCTTTGCGTCACTTGCATGTCTCGCCATAGCCGCAATTACCGCTTTGGAAGACTCGTCGCAGAAGGGTTTTCCCCAGAGGGGGCAAGGCAAAAAATTGGGATGGCCGTCGAGGGGATCTATACCTGCGTTTCTGCTAGAGAACTGGGGGCCAAATACGAGATCCCAGTCCCCATCACCGAAGTGACCTACCAAATCATCTATGGCGGGCTCGACCCAAGAGAGGCGGTCAAACTCCTCTTGCAAAGGGCAATCAAAGAAGAGCATTTGTAACTCACTCATTTTCAATCACTTAAGAATGTGTGGAATAAATATTTTATTTATGATATAATTATAATATTATAGCAAATAAAAAACGGTGAATTAATGCTCAACATAGTATCAAACTCTTTAAGAGTTAAATTAGAATCGAAAGAAAAGAAAGAGGCAAGCGGAGAGCTGAAAAATCTTTCTGGGCGGGTAGCCAAAGTGGCCGAGATTTCCTTTAAAAGAACTGTTTAACTCAGGGCTTTTCTGTTAAACTTGGGCGATGCGGAAAAGAGAGTGGGCTCAAAAACTGAAGAAGATTCTAGACGATCTTTTTCCAAATCCACAAATTCCGCTGAAGCATGAAGATCCCTACACTCTTTTGATCGCCGTCCTCCTTTCTGCGCAATGCACGGATGTGAGGGTCAATTCTATTACTCCCAAACTCTTTGCCAAGGCTGACACCCCCCTAAAAATGATCGCTCTTTCGGTGCAAGAGATCGAAGAGATCATACGACCTTGCGGCCTCGCAAAGGCGAAAGCGAAGGCGATCTGGCAGCTATCCCATCAAATACTAGAAACTTTCAAAGGAAAAGTGCCTGCCACTTTTGATGCGTTGGAATCGCTCGCTGGGGTGGGGCACAAAACGGCTTCTGTCGTGATGGCGCAAGCGTTTCACAAAGCGGCCTTTCCTGTGGATACTCATATCCATCGATGCGCTCATCGGTGGGGGTTGAGCCTTGGAAAAACGGTCAAAAAGACAGAAGAAGATCTAAAGCGGTTGTTTCCAAAAGAGCAATGGATTAAACTTCACCTGCAAATCATCTATTTTGCGAGGAAGTATTGTCCAGCACGAGGTCATAAGAAGGAGCTATGTCCCATTTGCCGCTGCATCAAGACCAGTTGAATTTCATGGTCGATCTCGCGAGGGCTCGGCTGGAATTTCTCGATCCTTTTTTCCATTTTCTCGGCTATTTTGATTCTCCCTATTTCTTTTTTGTGCTGATCCCCGTTCTTTGGTTTGCCGTTTCATACCAGTGGGGCATTCGGATTTTTTACTGGTTTTCTCTCAATTCTCTCATCAATACTGCTGTGAAGAACCTGGTTGGGTGGCCGAGGCCCAGCACGGACATGCCCTCCATTGGGCTCCTCCATCCCCATTCGTATGGTTTTCCAAGTGGCGGTGCGCAGACAGCCCTTTTTCTTGGACTCATTCTGATCGCCTACGGGAAGACAAGGGCTGCTTGGGTGGCAGGCTTGATCTATATTCTTCTCATCAGTTTTTCCCGCCTCTATCTGGGCGTTCACTATCCGATCGATATTTTGGGGGGATGGGTCATCGCTTTAGCCCTCTTTTTTCTATTTGTCCCGGCGAAAAAACGACTTGAACCTTGGCTTTTCAAGAAGGGTCCTTATTTTTCTTTGACCTTGAGCGTTGCAATTCCGCTCCTCATTCTCTTTTTTTTCCCGAAGACAAGTTACATCATGGGCTCGGTTTTGGGGGTGGGGATTGGCTCATATTTTTCGATTCGGTACCATCTTTTTTTGCCAAAACCGAAAAACATTGGGATCGGGATTGGGAGATCCTTCGCAGCCATTGCCCTCCTCTTTACACTGGTCTTTCTTCTGCCGGGGAAAGACACCTTTTTCCATTCTTTTGTGGCGGGACTTTTTATGAGTTTGGCCGCGAGTCCTCTTTGCAAATGGCTGATCGATCGCAAGGGATAAGAGCCAAAGGCCTTGTTGCATTAAAGGCGGTAAAAATAACCACCGAGGACACCGAAAACACCGAGGGGACCGGTTGCCGCAATGTTGTTTAACTTACGCATGCCCGCTTTGGCATTCCAAGTTCTGTCATTCTATTTGAGGACATTGTTTAGGCTTCTTCTCGGTGTTTTCGGTGTCCTCGGTGGTTATTTTTACCGCCTTAATGCAATGTAAAGCCGCTTTACATTTGGATTTTTGCGAGAGACTGGCCAAAGTTGGAGCGCGTTTCCAATCCTTTTTTTGTACTTTGCAAAAAAATGGGATCGAACTCCACCCGATTCTTTTCGAATAGAAGGACGATACAGGAGCCGCCAAATTCAAAATACCCTTTTTCCGCTCCTTTTTTCACAAAACTTTCGGGAGTGAATGTCTGCCGAATCGCCCCCACTCCGATCGCACCAATTTCGACAATGAGAATCGTCCCAAATCGATCTGTTTCAAATTCTGTGATCATCCGTTTATTTTCGCAAAGAATCCGAATCTTCCTTTGAAGGGCAAGAGGGCTTACAGAGTCAAAAAACCCATTGATCAAACGGGGCTTGGAGGGGAGTCCATCGTAAGGAAAATGAAAATGATGATAATCGGAAGGACATAAGCGGATGATCGCCATCGATCCATCTGCATAGCGGCTTGCATACTCTTGATTTTGGGTGAACTCGAGAAGCGAAAAAGTTTTCCCTTTGATTGCAAATTCAGTGAATTGAGAATAGGTTAAATACCTCCCGTCCGCGGGCGTAATCAGCACCTTCGGATCTCGATCGATGGGCCTTGCTTCAGGCTTTAATTTCCGAATGAAAAAATCGTTGAACGACGAAAAATCTTCCTTTAAAAACTCACTCCTATCCACTCCAAATTTTTGAATGAATGGCGCAATTTTTCTTTTGCTCGCTCGACTCTTTTGCCAAAAACCTCCAAGGATCGAAAGGAGGGGGAATTTCACAAACAAAAAAAGGAGGACTTTTGATATGAGTCGATTGCAAAAACCATCCCCATAGGAGATCTTCGCCAAACTGGGGTAGTAGACCGTCTCAAATCGCTCCTCGCCTGTGCTTCTTTCAATGTAGCGAATTTTCATCCGATCCAAGATACTGGTGTCTAATATTTTTTTCAATGGATCCACTCAGAGCGGAGCAGCGAATAGATGCAAAGATCGACCAGCCTTCCCCGATGGAAAAGGGCCGATCTCGCAATCCCTTCGAATTGAAAGCCGCTTCTTTGCGCTACCCGCAATGCCGCTTTGCTGTAATCGGGAATCGAAATTTGCAATCTCTCCACCCTTTTTGTCGAAAAAAGATAGGCGCAAAACAGGGGAAGCGCCTCTTTCATGAGCCCCTTGTTCCGATCTTCAGGATGGAAAATATAAAACTGCAGATTCAGACACTCGAAAAAACTTTGCTTTTCAAACCAGAGCGCCCCCACCCGTTTATCTCCTTGTGCGAGAAGCAATGTCCCCCCCGTATCCCCCCAAAACCCGGTCTCAAAAAACTGCAGCTGAAATTGGTGCTCTGAAAGGAGCTCCCCAGAGAGATACTCCCCCTTCAGCCGGATTGAATCAAAATAGGAGTAAAGCTCCTTTAAATCGGCCTCTTTTACAGTCCGTAAAATTAAATTTTTACTCTCTAACATGGGCCGAATTATAACACGCGCCATTTTATTGGAGAATGAACTGAATTTTTTAACTAATTATTTAAAATTTTACATGAAAATTTAAACCTTGAGAGAAATGACAAATCGTACTAAAATTTTGTCAAAGTGATTTAGGTTTTCATGTTTGGTCTTATCAAGAAAATATTCGGCACGCATCAATTGCGACTTCTCAAAAAATATTGGCACCTTGTCTCCAAGGTGAACGACTGGGAGGAGAAGTATCGGCTTTTAAGCGATGAAGAGCTTAAGCGCAAAACGGTTGAATTCAAAGAAAGATTGCACAAAGGGGAATCTCTCGAGTCGCTTTTGCCGGAGGCATTTGGGGCGGTAAAGAGCGTATGTCGCAGGCTTTTAGGGACTGACGTGCATGTATCTGGGTATGATCAGAAGTGGGACATGGTCCCCTATGACGTCCAGATCGTGGGTGCGATCGCGATGTTTTATGGTTCGATTGCGGAGATGCAGACGGGGGAAGGGAAGACGCTAACCGCCTCGATGCCGCTCTATTTGCATGCGCTTACGGGGAAACCGGTCCATTTGGTGACAGTGAACGATTATCTCGCCAAGCGCGACTGCGAGTGGATCGGCTCGATTTTCCGAAGGCTCGGTTTGAGTGTTGCCTCATTGACTAATGACGTCCATCCATTCAAGCGCAAAGAGGTGTATGCGTCGGATATTGTGTATGGGACAGCTTCTGAATTTGGATTTGACTATTTGCGGGACAATTCGATGTCGTCTCACAAGAATGAGCAGGTGCAGCGGGGCCACTATTTTGCGATGGTGGATGAGATCGATTCGATTTTGATCGATGAGGCGAGGACGCCGCTGATCATTTCGGGTCCAGTCCATGAGAGCAGGCAGATGTATGACGAATTGAAAGAGGGGGTCGCCCACCTCGTTCGGATCCAAAGAGATCATTGCAATCGGCTTGCAACGGAGGCGAAGCGGGAACTCGAGGCGCTGGGCCTTCTCGAAGAAGACGGGGAAGGGAAAAAGTTGAATAAGGGCGATACGGGGAAGAAAAATGAGGCCTTTAAAAAGTTGTGGCTCGTAAGCAAGGGAACTCCGCGCAATAAAGTTTTAAAGAGGGCGAAAGAAAATCCTGACATTCGCGCTGAAATTGACAAGTGGGAGACCTACTTTTTTGGCGAGGCGAACAAAGAGGAGAAATTTGAGACCCTTTCCGATCTTTACATGGTCGTCGATGAGCGAAATAACGAATATGAGCTGACCGACAAAGGGATCCGCAGTTGGAGTGAATTCAAAGAGGGGGTGGGGGCAAGCGATTTTGTGATGCTCGATCTCGGCCATGAATATCACCTGATCGATCAAAAGGGTTCTTCTGAGCAGGAGAAGATGCAAGCGAAGATCTCCCTACGCGAAGAGGATGCAAAGCGCAAAGAGAGATCTCACAATTTGAGACAGATGCTGCGCGCCCATCTTTTGATGGAGAAGGACATCGACTACATTGTCCAGGAGCAAAAGATTGTCATCATCGACGAGAACACGGGAAGACCGCAGCCGGGCAGGCGATTTTCTGATGGGCTCCATCAGGCAATTGAGGCAAAAGAAAACGTCGCAATTCAAGGGGAGACGCAAACCTATGCGACGATCACCTTGCAAAACTATTTCCGCATGTATGAAAGGCTCGCTGGGATGACTGGGACGGCGATGACCGAGGCGAACGAGTTTAAAGAGATTTACAAACTCCAGGTGATTGAAATCCCAACGTATCGCGACTGTCAGAGGGAGGATTTCGATGACGAAATTTACATGACAGAGCGGGAAAAATACATCGCCATTCTCAAAGAGATCAAAGAGATGCATGAGAGAGGGCGCCCCATCTTGATCGGGACCGAATCGGTGGAGGTGTCAGAAAAGCTCTCGCGCATTTTGAAACAAAATAAGCTCGATCACACGATTTTGAATGCAAAAAACCATGCCCACGAAGCTGAGATTATCGCCGAGGCGGGAAAAAAGGGGGCCATTACCCTTGCGACCAACATGGCGGGTCGCGGGACAGACATCAAGCTCAAAGAGGGGGTGAAAGAGCTCGGCGGCCTTCACGTGATTGGCACCACGCGCCACCACTCTCGCCGAATTGATCGCCAATTGCGGGGAAGATCGGGGCGATTGGGAGATCCAGGTTCGTCCAAATTTTTCGTCTCGTTTGAAGATTCGCTCATGCGCCTTTTTGCCTCTCCACGGATGACGGCGCTCTTGCAGAGATTCCGCCCTCCTGAAGGCGAGCCGATTTCGGCAAAAGTACTCAATAAGTCGATTGAGACGGCGCAAAAAAGGGTTGAGCAGCGCAACTACACGATCCGAAAACACACTCTTGAGTATGACGATGTGATGAATAAGCAAAGGCAAGAGGTGTACGCTTTTCGCAATGATCTATTATTTTCAGAAAAGCCGCTTCCGATTGCAGAAGAGCTCTTGGAGACGGTGGCATACCATCTTTTAGCCCAACAGCCGAATTCCCAAGAGGCGTTAGCGACTCAGTTCCCAGTGAATTTTGAGGGGGTGAGCGGCGAAAAAGAGGTGCTGCATAAGATTTTAGAGGGCTTTCGGCAAAAGATCTTTTTCCAAAGACAGCTCCTCACCTCTTTTAGACCTGAGCTCAACGAAGCGGAAAAAGGGCAAAATGTCCTCAACGAAGTTGTGCGCAATTTGATGCTCCGAAAGATAGATCAACTCTGGCAAGAGCATCTCTTACACGTCGACCATCTGAGATCCGATGTCCATATGCGCACGGTTGGGCAAAAAGATCCGCTCCTTGAATTTAAGCACGAATCATTTGCGCTCTTTGAATCGTTTTCGCTCCGCTTAAGAGAAGAAATTGCGCGCGATCTCTTTCGTTTCGAGATGATGCCGCAACAGCCTTCAGGCCCTTCTGTTCGAAGAAAGAAAATACCGACCCAAGTTTTGGGGGCGTAAGATGAAGTGGGGCAAAAAAATGCTCTTTCTCCTTCTCGCCGCCAGTTTTTTTGTAGGCCTTTTTGCTGAAACGACCAAAGCCGATGGGGGGGCCAATTTTGGCAAAGTGACTCTGGAGGCAATTGATGGGACAGGGCTCATCAAACTCAACGGCACCACTGTTGAGAACGATGTGCACGTTGTGGGAAGTCTGATTGCCAACAATGGGAAAATAGGATCGCTCAATGTGGTGGGCGAGGCCAATTTGACAGAAGTGACAGTTGCCGGAGGAGGCGCCGTGATGGGCTCTTTTCAAGCAGTGCACTCTACGATTGAAAAACCGATCACCCTTTTGAGTCAAAGGGCCGTCATCACCAATAGCAAGCTCGCCGGGATCACGGTCAAACAAGATAGCGCATTTAAGGGCAAGCAGGTGATTGAATTAAGACGGGGCACTCTTGTCGATGGCCCCATCCATTTCGAGTCGGGAAAAGGGGAAGTTTTGCTCTATCCCGGCTCTCAAGTACTAGGTCCTATCACTGGCGGCAAGGTCATTAAGAAGAATTGAACCTGGCTGCAAAACACCAAGACCCTATACAAAAAGGGCAAAATCGACTAACAAGGGGCTTAAAGCAACCCAACTTGAACAAGTTGGGTGATGCAGGCGGCGCCTTCGATGGGGATGCCGACGCAGTCAAAAACAAAATTTTGACCCATGTTGGGTATATATGCTCCTCGCCGAAATCGTCAAGCAACCTGCCAAATACGACTGTTTAAAAGATCCGATTGTCTTGCAACTCGAATCACTTGAATACTCTTTCTTCCATCTGATTGCCCTCATCCTTTTTGTCTTTGCGATTATCCACACCCTTTTCGTCTATAAAGTGCACGCTTGGGCGCGCAGGTTAGACACCAGGCAAAACCCTCGCTATCCAAAGAGGAGTTTTTTTGTCCACGTGCTCTTTTTCCTCTCCGAAGTGGAGGTCGTTTTTGCTTTTTGGGCAATTCTTCTCTTCATCGCCATTTGGATTTTTTATGGATGGACTACCGGTCTTGAATACATCAACACGCGCGATTATACCGAGACGCTTTTTGTCGTTGTGATTTTAGCGATGGCCTCCACCCGTCCCATTCTCCATTGTGCGGAAAAGATGATCCACTGGGTGGCAAAAAGATTGGGTGACAGCCTCTCTGCATGGTGGTTTGCCCTTTTGACGATCGGGCCTCTTTTAGGCTCCTTCATTACCGAAGCTGCCGCAATGGCAATCTGCGCGCTCCTTTTATCTCGCAAATTCTACGATTTTCATCCAAGTAGGCAGCTCGCCTATGCAACTTTAGGACTCCTCTTTGTCAATATCTCTATCGGCGGCGTCCTAACTGATTTTGCGTCTCCCGCAGTTCTCGTCCTCGCACACAGCTGGAAATGGACCCTTTCCGATATGTTTTTCAATTTTGGCTGGAAGGCCATCATTGGGATTCTCTGTTCCAATCTCCTCTATTTATTCTATTTTCGAAAAGAACTGGCCCATATGAACGCGCGCGTAAAAGCATATGGGATCTATTCCTCTCACGCAAGTCTTTCAGGAGAAGAACCGATCCCTATTTGGGTCACATCTGTCCACATCCTCTTCATGGTGCTCATTGTGGCTGTTGCCCATTACCCGGCTATTTTCATCGCGAGTTTTCTCTTTTTCATCGGGTTTCACCAGGCAACAAGGCCCCACCAACACCCGATCCGCATCGCCCGCCCCATGATGGTCGGACTCTTCCTCGCTGGCCTCATCATCCACGGAGGTCTTCAAGGATGGTGGGTCGTTTGGCTTCTCGAAGGCCTATCTCCCACCGCCGTCATGGGAATGGGGATTGCCCTCACTGGCTTCAACGACAATACGATGATCTCCTACTTAGGTACGCTCGTCCCCAATTGGGGTAAAGCCTTCCAATACGCTATCTTCACTGGAGTCGTCGCCGGTGGCGGGCTCACAGTGATCGCAAACGCCCCCAATCCCGCAGGTTATGCCGTCTTAAAAAAACACTTCGACCAGGGTATTAAGCCGATCGCCCTTTTTGTCGCGGCCCTCTTCCCTACCCTTATCCTTTATGCAATTTACTACTTTATTGGACCTTTATTCTGACTCAGGACGCCTGGCAAAGTCGTCCCTTGCACAAGGAACTTGATGGACGAGATATGCGTGATACGCAAGATGATTTTTTTCTCTCTATCATGCGTATCATGCATATCCTGCTCATCATGTAAAACGGACTTTGCAGGTCCCCTGATTCTGACTGGGTGTGTTGCATAACCCCCCATCCACGTTTTTGTGTAATGAAGACAGCATCAACGATAAGAACGATGTAACGATATGAACGATAGTGCATTACAAAATATTTTTATCGTTTACATCGTTATATCGTTCCACCGTTTTTTTGGATAGTTGGGAGAAGGTCGTCTCTATGAGCAACAGGGGTTATGCAACACACCCATTCTGACTGAGTCATCCCAGTTTTTTCAGCGATTTGATCCCAAAAATGAACAGAGGGACCGAGGCTAAAACATAAAAATACCACGACTTGGCATCCCATTTCAAAATGAGGGCCCCCTTGCTTGAGAAGAGGAGCATGAAAAACCCGAGCAAAAGAAGCTGCACTGCCAAAGTGAGCATGACAATGGACCCATAGGGGCTCTTGGACTCCTCTTCTTCCACGGCGATTTGGGGCTGATGGATGGCTTCCGGCTCCTCTTCGAACTTCACCTTTGGGACGTAGTGGGGGGGATAAAGCGATTTTTGAGCGTCTGTATTTTTAAAGGAAGAGGGCTCATGAAAAGAGCTCATATGCTGCTCCGGTTTTTCTTCTCTCAAGTCGGCTGCGCAAAAAGGACAAACGATCACATCGAGATCGACCTCCCCTTCGCAGTTATAACACAATTTTTGACGTTTTTTTGTCTTCACAATAACTTTCGACTCCAAATTCAGAGTATAAGGAAACTCCCCTTTTTCTTATAATCTGTATTTTCAAGGGAGAGCATTTATGACCGAAACAAAAAGGTATGATATTGCAGTGGTCGGATCGGGTCCGGGGGGTTATGTGGCAGCCATTCGGGCAGCACAGCTCGGCAAATCGGTCGCTCTCATCGAGAAGGGGTTGCTTGGCGGCTGCTGTCTCAATGTCGGCTGCATTCCGACAAAAACACTCCTCTCAAGTGCTTCGGTCCTCCACCAAGTCAAAAGGGCGGCAGATTTTGGAATCACGACGGGTCCGATCTCATTTCACTACGATCAAATGAAGCAGCGAAAAGACCAAGTGATTGGGAAAATTCGGGGCGGGCTCGAAGGGCTCATCAAGTCCAATCGGATCGCAATTTATCGAGGCGTCGCCCAATTCGAATCTCCAAAATCGCTTAAAGTGATGGGACAAGACAATCTCCTCATCGATGCAGAAAAAATCATCATCGCAACAGGATCCATCCCTCTCGATATCGGGGCATTTCCCTGCGATCACAAGCGCATTTTGAACTCGACCTCGATTTTGGAACTGACTGAGGCCCCCAAAAGTCTTGCGATTGTTGGCGGCGGTTATATCGGATGTGAATTTGCCTCTTTGTTTGCAGAACTTGGGACTCAGGTGACCATTTTAGAGGCGCTTCCCACGATCTTAACTGCGCAAGGAGAGCAAATTGCCAAATTCATGACCCGCTCCTTCACAGCTAAAAAAATCGACATCCAGACCAATGTGAGAGTGGAGAAGATCGAAAATCAAAACACCCACGTTCACATCACTTTAGCGGGCGGCAAAACCCTTGATGCCGACTTCGCCCTCATCTCCGTGGGACGCAAAGTGTTTACTGAGGGGCTTTGTCTCGAAAAAGCGGGACTGAAGAAGAGTGAAAAAGGGATGATTGAAACGGACGACCAGATGGAAACGGAAGTGCCCGGCATCTATGCCATTGGCGATGTGACGGGGAAATGGATGCTCGCGCACGTCGCATCTCACCAAGGGATTGTCGCAGCCGACAATGCCTCTGGAATCCAAACACAAATGCACTACGAAGCGGTCCCTGCGGTCGTATTCACTTCGCCAGAAATTGCAACCGTTGGGCTCACTTTGGAACAGGCCCAAAAAAAGGGATTCGAGGCCACCTCTGGCTCATTTCCTTTCCTGGCACTCGGCAAAGCGCAAGCTTCAATGGATACAGAAGGTTTCGCTCAAGTCGTCTGTGATAAAAAGACGGGACAGATTTTGGGAGCAGTCGCCATTGGCCACGAAGCGTCGAATTTGATTGCCGAAATGGCCCTTGCTATCCAAAACGAACTTACGATAGATTCTGTAATAGAGACGATCCACGCCCATCCGACGATTGCCGAAAGCTGGCACGAGGCGGCGCTGATCGCAAAAGAGACGCCGATCAACTTTCCGCCAAAAATGAAAAAATGAAAAAGTTGAATGTTTTACCAGAAAATCCCGAAGAAGGTGTCGGAAGATTCCCCTCCTGGCTCCATATAAAATTGCCGAAGGGCAACCAACTTTTCAAGACGAATGCCATCGTCGAAAAATACCAACTCAACACCGTCTGTGAAGAGGCGAAATGCCCCAATCGACTCGAGTGTTTTACCAAAAAGACGGCCACCTTTTTAGCCCTTGGAAAAGAGTGCACCCGCAATTGTGGCTTTTGCAGCATCGATTTCAGCAAAACGCCAAAAGCGCCCGAAGCAGATGAACCGAGACGGATCGCCCTTTCCGTGCGAGAACTGGGGCTCAAGCACGCCGTCATCACGATGGTGGCAAGAGATGATTTGCCAGATCATGGAGCTTCTCAGATCGCAGCGATCATCCGAGAGGTGCGCAAAGAAAATCCTGAAACGACCCTCGAAGTGCTCACCTCCGATTTTGGGGGCAATGTAAAGCCGCTTTACATTGTCTTAGATGAACAGCCTGAGATCTTTAACCACAACATCGAAACGGTGAGAGCCCTTTCTCCGAGGGTGAGACACAAAGCTGAATACGATCGAACTTTGACGGTTTTGAAGAATGCAAAAGGATCCCAAAAAGTCGTTTTTGTCAAATCGGGGCTGATGTTGGGTCTTGGCGAGAGTGAGGGGCAAGTCAAGGAGACGATTGACGATTTGGCAGAAGTTGGATGCGACATCATCACAATCGGCCAATATTTGCAGTCGGATGTGAAGAAGTTAAGGGTCAAAGCATTTATCCATCCCGATCAGTTCAAAATGTATGAAGAGTATGGTAACCAAAGGGGGGTCAAGTACATGTATTCAGCTCCTTTTGTCCGATCGAGTTATAACGCGAATCTTTTTGCGCCGAGCCTAAAATCGGCGATCAATTCCCACTAGATAAATAAATCTACACCCCATATAGGGGAAAGAATGGCCAGAAAACACTCTTCTGTTGCAACGATCATTTTGGCGGGTGGGCAAGGGACGCGGCTCTACCCTTTGACCTTGCACCACTCAAAACCTGCCATTGCCATTGGAGGGCGTTATCGACTGATCGATATTCCTATTTCCAATTCGATCAACTCCGACTTTCGGCAAATTTTTGTCATTGCGCAGTATCTTTCGGGAGAGTTGCAACACCACATCAGTCAGACGTATCACTTTGACATGTACCATCCCGGATCGGTCGATGTACTCACGCCGGGGATCAACATAAAGGGGGAACAGGAGAGTTTTCACGGGACAGCAGATGCGGTGAGGAAAAATTTACCGACCATTCTCAAATCGAGCGCCGATTATTTTCTTATTTTATCGGGCGATCAGCTCTACAACATGAATTTTCAAAAGATGGTTTTATTTGCGCAAAAGCGGGGAGCCGATCTGACCATTGCATCGATTCCGGTGATTGCAAGAGATGCGAAACGAATGGGGCTTTTGAAGATCGATGCGAATGCAAGGGTGATTGATTTTGTCGAAAAGCCAAGTTCGCAAAAAGTGTTGGACCATTTTCAATTGCCGAAAACCTTTTTCAAAAAGTGGGATCTTTCGAGGCCGAAAAAGCCCTCCTATTTGGGATCGATGGGCATTTATGTCTTTCGAAGGGAGGCGCTGATTTCCCTTTTGCGCCAAGATCACCGAGAAGATTTTGGCTATCACTTGATCAAAACCGCGGTAGAAAAGAAAAAAACATCTGCCTATATCTACTGCGGGTATTGGGAAGACATTGGGACAATTGCCTCTTATTACGAGGCCAATTTATCCCTCACGCAATCGGGTGAAGGGCTCAACACTTATGATGAAAATCACCCTATCTATACGCGGCCCACTTTTTTGCCTGGCCCCAAAATCAAACAGACGAAAATTTTATCCTCGATCATTTGTGAAGGGTGCATCATCGAGGCGGAAGAGATCACGAGAAGCGTGATCGGGATGCGCTCTCACATCAAAAAGGGGACGATTATCCGCGATAGCGTTTTGATGGGAAATCATTTTTACATGCCCCCTCTGCATGAAGATAAGCCGGTGGTTCAAGACCACTGGATTGGGGAATATTGCCGCATCGAGAAGGCGATCATCGACGAACATGTGCAAATTGGGAACAGAGTCAAACTGATCAACAAAAAAAAGCGGCAACACTTCGACGCCCCACCCATTTATGTGCGCGATGGGATTATCATCGTGACAGCTGGCGCCAAACTTCCCAACAACTTCGAATTCTAGTATGCTGACCCCATGCGTATTTGGGCCATCGGTGATCTTCATTTGAGTTTCGGGGTAGAAAATAAGAGCATGGATATTTTTGGGCCCCATTGGCATTCCCATGCTGAAAAAATCGCCTCACATTGGAAGAGGCTCATCCATGAAGACGATCTCGTCTTAGTTCCAGGAGATCTTTCCTGGGCGATGACATTGGAAGAGGTGATGGCCGATCTCAAGTGGGTCGATGCGCTGCCCGGGACAAAAGTGATGATCAAGGGCAATCACGACTATTGGTGGGGATCTTTGAGCAAAGTGGTCGCCTGTTTGCCCCCCTCCATCCACCTCATTCAAAATTCGGTGTTTAACTGGAAAGGGGTGAGCGTTGGCGGCGCCAGACTTTGGGATACGCCAGAGTATTCGTTTCGAGAGTGGATTGAATTTCGAGAAAACCCCAAAGCTCGAAAAAATGATCCTGAGGTGCTTGTGCAAGAGGAGTTTTCTGAAAAGATTTTCAATCGAGAATTGGAAAGGCTCAAGAGGAGTCTTGAACAACTCGACCCAAATGCGCACCTACGGCTCGCCATGACCCACTATCCTCCCATTGGAGCCGATTTAAAACCGTCTCGAGCTGCGCAAATTCTCGAAAAGTACGCCATCCAAACCTGCGTTTTTGGACACCTGCACAATTTGAAAGATCAACCCCTTTTTGGAGAGGCAAGGGGAGTAAATTATCTGCTCACCTCTTGTGATTACATCCACTTTCAACCCATTCCCATCCTTTAAAAACCATTGACAAAAACCTATAGTATGGCTTAGAATTTCCCACTAAAAAATGGGAAAGGAATGCTATGGCCGCAATTCAATTTAAAACCCCCTACTTATTGTACTCATTCCAAGCGGCTCAAGAAGTCGAAGAAAATGTGACTTCGGAAACCATTCAAAAACTATCAGCGGAAATCTTTTCCTCAACGTCTAAAATCGACATAGATGATCTACGGGGCAGTTATTTTGTTACTGTATTGGAATCCAGTGTCGCCGACATGAAACCAGAAAATCAAGAAACTGTGGTACAACTCGCCAAGAAAGTACAGGAGACACTTGTCTGTTTGGATCAGTATTTATCCCCTCCTAAAAAGATTCGAATTGAAGACCTTTCCGAAATCTCAACCGATGAAAGATTGACAAAAGCCCTTGCGGAAGAAAATTTAGAGGAGATTCGAGAACGGGTAAATAGCATGGCGAGAGTTGAGGCAAAGCAGCTAAAAGATCTTTTTTTATGGGCACAAATGCATTGGAAGGCAGATCTTCTCAATCTCATTTTAGAAAAATGGGAGCTGCCTATCCCCCTCAGTGATGAACTGATCAAAACCTCCCTCAAAGAGGGGAAGTTTCTCGAGATCGCAAATGCGTTAATGCTCCATCAATACTCTTCACTTTCACTGGGTGGCCAATGGCAAATCCAATCGTGGCTGAATAAAAAATCGGGAGATCGTTGGGAGAAGATCGCTTTTAAACTGATGCGGTTGAAAACTCTTTTGATCCCAATGACACAAAAAAATGGAAATAAGCCTGTTGACATTCCACTTCATGGCAGGACCACCAGTAAGAGTGATGTAAAGCCGATCATGCGCGACATTGTCTCTATGCTCTCTCAACTACAAGAGGAGAAGAATCTGGATCCAACTTGCCACCGTTTATGGAACACATTTTGCGATTCTTCTAACACTGAAGAGTTTGAAAAAATGGGAGACATGCTTGATACGCTATGCAATATCTTCTCTGCAGCGGCTCCTTCTCAATCTCGATTTATTCCCGTTGGAGAGGGGAAGCGCAAAGGCAATGAAGAATGGGAAGAAGTCTCTATCACTGAATCAGATGAAAAATCCAATCGAGATCTTTGCAAAGAGGTTCGAGATGCAATCAGCAGAACTGATCCAGATCAAATAAAAACATTACTGTCCCATCCAGAAGCCGAGCAGCTGTCGGAGAGCGATTTTGAAAGACTCGTCGATTGCGCAATTGACACTGAACTGCAATTATTGACAATCATTTTTGCTTCTCCTTATGCCCCAGACAGGTTAAAGACTAAGTATGCTGCACTCCTCACCAAATACTAATGCCGATTTCTGCCCCAATGACGAAGGCGTTGGGCGTGTCTCTTCCTTTGGGATGGATCACATATTGAATATCGGGGGTGATATAGAACCACTTGTTGATCTGCGCCCAGTAGTTGAGTTCCAAGATCGATTCAAAATTTTGAGGCTCCAGACCTAAACTGCTCTGGACTGAGGCTTGGGAACGGCTATATTTCCCATAGATATACCCTAGGCTTAAAAAATCGTCCTGCCTTTGCGATAAAGGCCCTTTTGTAACCAGGCCGCAATTGAAATAGATAGGGAAAAGATTCCGATTTTGGGGCTGAAAAATGAGCGAAATAAAAGGGGTGATTTCCCGATTCGAAGTGGGCCACCGATAGATCATTTGATCAAACAGCAAATAAAAACAGGGATCTCCTCGCTGCTCACCACCGGTAAACTTCGGCTCACTTCCCGTGAGGTAGAAATAGCCTACCTTGTAATTGCCCGGCATTCCCCGATCTTCTTTTTCCTGGTTCACAAGGGCGCACCATTCTGTGATCCAAATGACTCCGTTTGTGCTTTTAAAGGTAAAATTAACACCGTGGTATTTATCTTTTTTGATGTTGCTATTGGCATTGAAGGCGGCAAATTTGGCAGACAACCTTTTGTATGGTTTGAACATCAAATAGGCTCCCCATGTAGCATTGGGATACGCTGTAAAAGGGACGTTGTAGAATATGGAAACGGGATTGCCATTAAAACCGTTATTGATCAGCTTTGAGTAGAGGGTCGAGGCAAAAAAATCGTTCCCAGCGCAAAGTCTTCCCGCCTTCAATAGGAAATTTTTCTGGAATAGGATCTGTTGAAAGTAGAGTTCGATGAATTTGACAGTTTGTGAGCCAAACACTTGGGCAACATTGAATTGGTTGTCTATTTTCCTTTGGGATAGACTCGTCCCCGTGCGCCAATCGGCGGAGCTGAAAAGCTCGAACCCCTCCCAGCCGGTCCGATCAAAATTGATGTTGATCGAAAGATCGTACGACCCCGCATAAGCAAAGCCTTGGGCTTTCCCTCCGATTGGATTTGCAAACATATCGGTGGTGAAGGAGGCAAGAATCGTGATTCCCGCCTGGGCGAGTCTCTCTTTGGTTAGGTTGTCATGGCCCAGAAGAGAACGGCCATGCCACCAGTCGGATTCACTATTTGCACTATAATAATCCCGCGCCGGTTTGTGTTTTTCTTTAACTACGCGTAAACCGCTGACATCAACCCCAAAAAGGAGGGTGGAGGTCCAAAGAAAATAGACTAGCGGCGTTTTAAACACTTTCTGAAATCAGGTCTTGGATTGTTTTGAGGTCTGACGGTAAAATGGGGCCTGCTGACCGCTCCTCAATGGCCCGCTGAACCTCTTTTTCCTTTTCATCATCGTCGAGACAGCGATAAAAATCGGCTATGAAGGTCATCACGTCGACAAATTCTTCTCTCGTACTCAAGAGGGGGAGCGCTTTTTGCACTGCGATTTTAAAGAGCTGATGTTCCCCATTGGCAGACAAGAACCGAATGATCTCGATCAGAAGAGAACCTTCCAGTTCATGCTCTAAAAGGCGATACATAGCCATACTCGCATCGCCAATATCGGTGAATGCGATCAGCCGGATCCTTAAAAAATCAAACCAAAATGGATCGGCCGCGTAAGAGGAAAAGCCTTCGATCAGTTCAGAGGCATAGAGAGAATTGCCGCTGTCGAGAAGATCGGAGATGTAATCGCAAATAAATTTCTCAAGATCATGAGCGCAATACTCCGCAATGGCCCTCAAAGTCTCCTCCGGATCCTCCCCAGAGTCGGCATTTTCATCGAGAATTTCGAGTAAATTCGCAAGCCCATCTTGAACCTCTTCATCACTGGCGAGCTCTCCTTGATCATAAAGAGAAATGCGGTGGTCCAATTCGTCGCAAAAAATCGAAAGGGACTGCTTTTCAGGAATGAGGCGGCGCCAAAGTTCAAATATGACTAAATAGAGGGGGTCCCTGTCCCGGTCTTCTCCCTCATCCGGGAGGAGCAGGTCGGTCAAATCCTCTGGCGTGTCGCATTGCTCGGCAAAATGGAGAAAACCCTCTCTATCGACCCGCACTTCGGCCCTTTCGAGCCTACTTAGAAGCTCCTCTAGAGACAAAGTCCTTAAGTCCTCAATGGCCCAAGGAGCTGCTTCCACAGTCGGATCTGAGGCCGCATTGAGTCGTAAAAGATTGTAAAGCGCCCGCGTCTGCAACATAATTTGCTTCTATTCTATTTGAATTAGAGAAATACTTTCAACTTTTTACTCGAAAAGCTATCATTGATGGCGTGAAAAAAAGAACATTTCTCCTTCTTGAAATTTTGATCGCCCTCTTTTTGGTCTCTCTTTGCATCCTCCCTCTCGTGCAGTATCCTCTTCGAATGCTCAAAATAGAGAGGGAAAAGCTGGAGGAGATGGAAAAAGAGAGGATGGCCGATTGGACTTTTAGCGAAGTGAAAGAACTTCTTTTAAAAAATGAGATCCCTTGGGAGAAAATTCCCAAAAAAGGAGAGACGAGCCCCCCTTTTCCTTTGCCAGATCTCTTATTGCAACTGCCAGGGTGTAAGCCGAAAAAAATTGCCCGCAGCTTTTTTCTTAAGGGTCAGGCGATGAAACTCGGCAAATCGGGAGAAGACATCAGACAAATTTATATTCATATCAATTTGGGAGGGGGAAAAAATTATTGCTTCCGATTGCCCGTTCAAAAGCTCGAACCACTGTCCAAATAATCGGGAGATGTGGCATAGGACATATGAGAGGTGCCTATGTCAAGTCAAGATACTTTTCGCCCCTTTATTCCCAGTTCTAAAAAGGTGAGAGAATTTACTCCGAGAGCGCTCATTTTAGGACTCATCTTCGGGTTTTTCTTTGCTGTTGCTAATGCCTATTTAGCGCTAAAAATGGGGACCACGATATCGGCTTCGATTCCCGCGGCGATTATGTCGATGGCGATTTTACGGCTGCTGTTTAAAAATTCGACGGTTCTTGAAAACAACATCGTACAGACAATTGCAACGGTTGGTGAAGGGCTTGCCGCGGGGGTGGTCTTCACTATCCCCGCCCTCATTTTGCTAGGGGATAGCCCATCGATCACTCGGATTTTTCTCCTTTCGTCGCTCGGGGGGATTTTGGGCATTTTATTCATGATCCCGATGCGCAGATTTATCATCGTCGAAGAGCATAAAAGACTCCCCTTTCCCGAAGGGACAGCATGTGCGGAGCTGATCAAAGCGGGAGAAAAAAGCCATCACACAGCCATTTTTGGTCTTTGGGGGCTTTTGCTCGCTGCCGTTTATAAGATTTTTTCCAATGCGATTTTCCTTTGGAAAGAGGTGGTGTCGTGGTCATTTCCCTCGCTAAAAAAAGGGACCTTTTCAATGGATGCAACTCCCGCCCTTCTCGGGGTAGGATACATTATTGGCCCCTACATTTCGGGGCTGCTTTTCGCGGGGAGTGTGATCGCCTATTGGGTGATCATCCCGCTCATCGTTCAATTTGGAATGGGTACAGAGCCCATTTATCCGGCAACTGTCGCAATTTCCCAAATGAGCGCAGATGACATTTGGGACAATTACGTGAGATATATTGGCGCAGGTTGCTTAGCAACGGGGGGAATTTATAGTCTCTTTCATGTTCTTCCCCTCCTATATAAAGCGATTCGGGTCAGTACAAAAGAACTCTTTAGTTCTCTTGTGAGTCGATCTCATTTGCTGAGAACCGATCGAGATATTTCGATGGCATGGCTGATTCTCGGCTCTTTAGCGATCATCCTTTTTCTTTGGCTTGCTCCCATTTTCAATATGAATTTTTTGACGATTGTCCTCCTTGTAGTTTTGGGATTTTTCTTTGTTGCCGTCACCTCGCTTGCAGCGGGGCTTGTCGGTTCCTCTTCGAATCCCGTTTCGGGAATGACGATCACGACTCTTCTCATCACCTGCATTATCTTTGTCCTTCTCGGATGGACGGAAAGGGTTTATCTTCTCTCAGCAATGATGATGGGGTGTGTCTCTTGTACGGCAATTTGCATGGCGGGGACCACCTCGCAAGATTTAAAAACGGGCTATATTCTCGGTTCAACTCCCATGTACCAGCAGGTGGCCGAAATTATTGGGGTAATCATCCCCTCTTTGGCTTTAGGCTATGTGATTTATGCGCTGAATCAGGCCTACGGGATCGGCTCCAGCGTGATGCCAGCGCCTCAAGCGACTTTGATGGCGCTCGTCGTAAAAGGGGTCATCAGCGGAAATCTCCCTTATGGACTCGTCGGCTTGGGAGTATTTATCGGCATTGCGATGATCATTTTGAGAGTTCCGGTCCTTCCGTTTGCGCTCGGGGTTTATTTGCCTCTTTCCCTTACAACTGCTACAATGGTGGGCGGTCTTGTGAGGGCCTATGTCAACTTCAAATCCAAATCTAGTGAGCAGGCAAGTGAGAGGGGGATTCTTCTCGCATCGGGCCTTATTGGAGGCGATGCATGTATAGGGATTTTGCTCGTTTTTGCCACCTTGGCTCACATCATCCCGGCAGACAGGCCTGGCATTTTGCCCGATTGGACGGCTCTTATAGCCTTTTTTTTCCTCGCCCTACTTTTAGGCGCCTTTTCCCTCAGGAAAAAAGGACAGCCATCCTCTTAGAAGTGTTGATTGCGCTCAGTTTAATGGCGATTCTTCTCACCTTTCTCTTTTCGTTTTTTGTCGAAAACGGGAGAATTGAGAAAAAACTGGATATTGCTCGGATGTGTATTTTGGAACGAGGCCACCTTCAAACCCGTTTGCAGACGATCTTTTCCTCGATCGATCGGGGATCGTTGGGCTCTTTTTTCTATACAAAAACAATGGATAAGGAAAAGGGAATCAGTCTTATCGTCCAATTTGACAATGGGATCGACCCCGATCCCGCATTTAGTGGCGCCCTTTTAGGAAGGATCTATCTCGATTCAAAAAGCAATCTGACCCTTGCCATTTGGCCTTTGACCCAGGAAAAAGAAAAGCCCTGGATGACCGAAGTGCTCCTGCCAAAGGTGAAAGATTTCTCTTTCCAGTTTCTCGGTCCCAATTCTGCCCCAGAACATGGGCAAAATGAGGTCATCCGCCCGATCAATGCCAATTTCGCTTGGCGCTCCCACTGGCCCAAATCTTCCACGACAATCCCCAGCATTATCCGGCTCAAAATTGCCCTTGAAAAGGGGGGAGTGCCCATTCATTACGCCTTTATTCTCCCTGTGCCCGAATTACTCATCAGCTATCAGGAGAGAGGCGCGATATGAACATCTTGACCCTCGTATTTTCCCTCATGCTCATCTTTTCTTTTGGATTCTATGCGAGCTGGGATAAACACATGACGGGGAGAAGACTGCGAGGCACTTACATCTCTCACCAAGAGGCGAGCAGGGCGATTTTCAACCAATTCGAAAGCAAAATTTACAAAGATATTTCTGGGGTGAATCCAACGCCAAATCGGACAAGACACTCGCAAAAAAAAGGGGGGAAAGAGAAGAAGAAGAGCCCGCCAATCCCTTTTAATTGGGAGTGCGCGCGGCTCAATCTCTGGCCTCTGATGCAAGAAGGGAAAGAGGCGCATGCTCTTCTTTATGAATGGGCCGCTCACCTGATTCGCACTTTTTACGCGCCCTTTCTTCCGAAAGAGAAGAGATTTGAGTACCATTTTCTCGACGTTTGGATCGCATCTGCCAAACAGGCACACCAAAAAGAGGAAAGTTTTTCGTTAGAAAAAGTCTCTCTTTTAGATCCTGATTTGCAAATTCTTTATTACAAAATGCTCAAAGGGACAAAGAAGTGGAATTTGGCGCAAGGAGAGGGCTACCCCCCTTTATTGGACTATGTCAAGGGCGTCCCTTTTGATGAAAAAATCTGCATTTTCCATGCTCATCCTGACATGCTGACGGTCATTTTTAACTCTAAAATGGCTTTTAAGTTGCACTCTGCCATCCATAAGAAAAAGGAGAGCGCTCCTTTGACGAAAGAGCTCATTGAACGGCTCTCTTTTGAAAGTCACTTGGTAGGTCTTGACCCCGCTCTTTTTACCCTCCTCGAATTATCGGGTTATTCTTCTCACCAAGAAAAGAACAAGGTCTTCGTGGCAAATCAGGGGGAGGTTTTTCTTCGGAAAAACCTCAGCTTGAAAAAGTAAACAGGGAAGATTTGGAAGAAAAAAAGAAGATCGCAATTTTAGGGGGCGGTTTTGGGGGCGTTTACACGGCAATGTACCTCCAAAAATGGCTCAAAAAAATCCCCCATTGGGAAATTGTTCTCATCACCCGCGAAAACTACTTCGTCTACCAGCCGATGCTCTCTGAGGTGATCGGCGGCGCCGTCGGCATTTTGGATACTGTGAGCCCAATCGAGCAGATCCTGCCACAAATTGCGCTTGTCCCCCGAGAAATTGAAGAGATCGATTTGGAGAAAAAAGAGATCTCCATCAGCCCCAAATACACCCACACCCACCAAAACATTCGCTATGATCATCTCGTTTTTGCCCTCGGAAATGTGACCGATTTTCGGGGCAGCATCGGGCTCTCGGAACACGCGCTCCCTTTTAAAAATCTCGCCGATGCGCTCCGCATCCGCAACCACATCATCGATGTGATCGATACCGCTCAAGTGACGAAAGAGGTCGAGCTAAAAAAGAAACTCCTCACTTTTGTCGTAGGAGGAGGGGGATTTTCAGGAACTGAGGTGGCAGCTGAAATCAACGACTTTGTCAGAAATCTCGCTAAATCGAAGCCAAATATCGATCCCCAAATGATCCGGGTCGTTCTGATTCACGCCAAGGAGCGGCTCATGGATAAAGAGCTGAGCGAATCCTTAAGCCGATACGCCGAAAAAATCTTGAAGAAAAAAGGGGTGGAAATCCTCTTCAACACCCGTCTGACAGCTGCCACTCCGGAAGAGATCGTGTTAGATAATGGAGAGAAAATCAACTGTAAAACACTCATCTCAACAGTCCCCGTCTCTTCAAATCCGATCATCGAAGCACTCCCACTTCCAAAGGAAAAAGGGAGGCTGAAAACCGATCCGTATCTCCAGGTGATCGGAACTGATCATATCTGGGCGGTTGGAGATTGCGCGCGAATCCCTTTGCCAGATGAAAAATTTTGTCCTCCAACCGCCCAATTTGCAACGCGCCAAGCCAAAGTATTGGCCAAAAACATCATCGCCTCTATCTTAGGAGAAAAAAAGAACCCATTTTTCTTCAAAAGTTTAGGGATTCTCGGCGCCCTTGGGCACCGGTGTGCCGTCGCTGAGATTTTAGGGGTGAAATTGAGTGGAGTGCTCGCTTGGATCATCTGGAGAACCCTCTATTGGATCAAACTTCCCGGCATTAGCCGAAAAATCAAAGTGGCAATCTCCTGGTTTTTGGATACTCTCTTTCCCATCGATGCGATTCAACTCCAAATGACCCCTTCCCAAGGCATTACAAAGCTCCATTTCGAAACGGGAGACGAAATTTTTCGCGAAGGAGACATCGGCGATTTTCTCTACATTATCACGGAAGGAGCCGTTGAAGTGATTAAAGGGGGAAAAGGGATCGCAAGGCTAAAGAAGGGAGAGTTTTTTGGGGAAATCGCCCTCCTCAACCAAAGGACGAGAACAGCGACCATTCGGTGCACTGAACCCACTGACGTTTTGGCACTGAAAAAAAGCGATTTCGGCGCCCTCGTGGCCAATTTCAAAGAGCTCAAGGAGACCTTTGAGAAAACCGAAAGGGAGCGTAGTTAAGTTCTCTTCTTAGGAAGAATCAAAGTAAAAATGCTCCCCTTTCCAAGGAGGGATGAGACAGTGATTTTGCCAAAATGTTTTTCGACAATCGTCTTCACAATGGAAAGGCCGAGACCCGCCCCCCCTTTTTTCCTCGATCGGGCTTTGTCCACGGTGTAAAACCGTTCAAAAATTTGCGACAGATCCTCTTCGGGAATCCCAATGCCCTGATCGGCAAATCTCAATGCGATTTCCCCCTTTTTTTCTTCGACAAAGATGTCAATCGATGGGGCATTTTTTGAGTATTTCACCGCATTTTCCAAAAGATTCATCACGGCAAGTTCAAATAGGTCTGCATCTGCCCAAATCAATGCCGAAGAATTTTGCGCGTGCAGCTGCACCTTTACTTCGGGATGGGCCGCCAAAATCATCTCCATGCAATTTTCAATGAGGAGAATCAGATCCGTTTTGACAAATTGCTCATCCGACAGATGTTCGATGTCGGTCAATGTCAAAAGACTTTTCACCAACTTGTCCAAGCGGATGCACGTTTTGACAATTTTTTCTGTGATTTGGGAGAGCATCTCGCGGGAGAGCTTAGGAAGATCTTGGAGCGTCTCGGCAAATCCCCGGATGATCGTAATGGGTGTTTTTAACTCATGAGAGGCGTTCGCAATGAAATCCTTCCCAAGCTCCACAATCCGATAATCAGAGGTCTTGTCTTGCAAGACGAGCAACGCCCCATCCTTGTGCTCCAAGGGAGCTGCGATTAAATCGTGGTAAAAAGTCCCTTTTCCCCTCACAATCCAGGTGTATTGCATCGGCTCTGCCGTTTGGAGTGCATAGACGATCATCTCGTGCGATTTTTTTAAAATGTCTTGAGAGGCAGTTGCAAAACTCATTTGCCCGTTAAAATCGCCCTTTTGAGCCACATTGCGTCCATTCTCCTCAGCAGGCCCACTAGGGGCCTGCCTCGTCGAATGGATCGCGGCAGCCTTGCTGCCACTCGTAACGTGGCTCAAAATCATCGATTTTTCCGGGCAAAGCAGTTTTGCAACTGCCTCTTGAGAGACTCCTTTGAGAGAATCGAGCGTCTTTTTCAATATTTGCTCTGGCGTGACCCCAAGCATCCGACAAGCGGCTCGATTGGCAAAAATCACTTTTGCACTCGGATCGGCCGCAATAATCCCCTCGCCAATCGACTCTAAAATTTCTTCCGTCTCTTCTCTTTGCTTTGTCAAAAAATCAATCTGTTTGCGAATTTGATCGGTGAGTGAATTGATCGTCGATGCGAGCTTTGTAAATTCTTTTGCGATCACAGACCCTTTCAAAATAATCCGAGGCATAAACCCCTCCTTATAAGGGTAAATGGCCTCAATGATCTGCTGCACTGGATGCATCACGCGGTGGACGATGAACATGATCAAAATCCCGTTGATCGCAAGCACTGCGACTGAGACAATGAGCGTCGTCCAATCGAGCGCCCGCTTGACAACGGCAGCTTCATACATTTTTGCAACTGCCTCTCCATCCATTTTACGCAAAACAAAACGGTTGATCGTTCCCAAAAGAGGCATCAAAACCGTAATCAAGCCGAGGAGGAGTAAACATTGGCTCAAGAGAATTTGTTTTCGAAAACTCATCCCATTGCCGGATAAAAGTTTTCAAACCCAGTTTTTGTCACGACAATCGTATCTTCAAGCCGCACACCACCCACTCCCGGCTGATACAACCCCGGCTCAATTGTAAACACCATTCCCGGCTCTAAGATCACATCTTTATCGGCTCCATCGAAGCGAATCCTCGGAAATTCATGCACCTCAAGACCTACTCCGTGGCCCAAATTGTGAATGTAAAGCCGCTTTACATTTGCCTTATCGAATTCATCCTGAACGATTTGGTCAAGTGTTCCCAATTTTACACCCGGTTTTACGTGGGCCATTGCTTTTGCTTTGGCACTAGCTACGAGCTGTTCGAAGTGGACAATGCGCGCATCGGGTTTGCCGAAGTAGGCGACGCGGGTCATATCGCCGCAGTAATCATCTACGATAGCTCCTAGATCGAAGAGGACAGCCTGATCTTTTTTCAATTTGCATTTGCCAGCTCTGTAGTGTGGGTAGGCTCCATTTTCCCCGAAGGCGATGATTGGGGCAAACGAGAGGCCGGAGGCCCCGTTTTTTCTACAATAGAGCTCAAATTCCAAAGCGAGCGCCTCTTCGGTGATCCCCTCTTTTAGAAGGGAGCGGATGTGCTGATATCCTTGAAAGGTAAGTGTTGCCGCTCTTTTGAGGGCGGCAATTTCAGAAGGCTCTTTAATGGAGCGCAACTCTCGCACGGGATCGGATTTAGGGATCCACTCGACTTGGGGCATCTCTTTTTTTATGGAGAGGTAACCGTCATAAGTGACAAAGGCGCTGTCAAAGCCGATTTGCGAATCGCCAATTTTTTTCATCTCATCCCAAAGTTGGACGTTGCAGGGGGCCTCTTTTTTGGCTTTTTCAAAGTATCTTCCATCGACGAAGAGGGTTGTTTTCCCTTTTTTGACAAAGAGTTTTCCTTTGGAGAGGGTAAGGCCTGTGAGATAGAGGAGATCGGCCCCTTTTTCGACAAAAAATGGGAGATCCGCTTCTAATCTTTTTATCCGAGAATTATCCATTTTTACCTCGTGTAATCATATGAGCTAAATCCTCTTCACTCCATTGAATAAAGATCGGATTGCCCAGTGGATCGTATTGTGAATCTTTGCATTTCTTTACCTCTTGCCAAAGGCGAAATGCCTCGTCCAAAGAAAATGTCTTTTGGATGGTTCTGCAATATCTGGTCGCAATTTCTTCAAATTTTTTCCCCTTTTTCCATTCGGAATAAAATTGGGGAAACGTGGAAGGATCTAAAAACGGGGGCAAAGCGTCGATGACGAGACTTTTTTTCATGAGGCGGCACTCGATGCCGAGACTTTCTAGCGCGATGGCCCGCTCCTCCTCTTCAGGCGATATGGGGATTTCGAGGGGCCAAAGAAGGGCTTGCGGCGCACATTGTTCAAATTCGATTTTTTCGAAGAGGACTCTTGCGTGGGTTGCGCGCAAATCGATGAGCAGAAGGGTCTCTTTTTGCAAAAGGAAAAATTTCCCTAAAACGGCGAGTGGTTTTTCGGGTTCGATCCAATCGAAATGGGTCTCTTGCACCTTGAATGGCAGGGGGGCAAAATGGTCGTGGAAGGATTGAGCAAGGGGGGGGTGAAAAGAAACTTTTTCTGGAAAATCGAACGGGATCGAAAAGGCCCCTTCGATCGCTTTTTGAACGAGGCGAAAAACGCCCTTTTCATCGCGAAAGCGGACCTCTTTTTTTTGCGGGTGGACATTGACGTCGACATCTGCCGGATCGATTGTCAAAAAAAGGACAAAACGGGGGTAGGCGTGTTCTGAAATGCGAGTTCCAAACGCCTCTTTGACCGCCTTTGCGATGAGAGGGGAAAAAATAGGGCGCCGGTTGATATAGAGGTATTGTCCTGTGCGCGTGGCCATCGCCTTCATGGGGCTTGCGACAAATCCAAAAAGAAGAGTCCCTTTCACTTCGTGTTCATGCTCGCCTAAAATTTCAAAAATCCTCTCTCGGTAACTCGAGGGGAAAAACATTCTCTTATTGAAGGTAAAAGAAATTTCGGGGTGGGCCAAAGCGAGGATTTCAACCGTTCGAGCAATGGCCGCGGTGCAAGCGCTTGGTGATTTTTGAAATCTTTTCCTTGCGGGGGCATTGAAAAAGAGCGATTTGATCTCGATGGTGGTTCCCTGGTTGCGGGCGCACGGTTCCACTGCGATGATTTTGCCCGCCTTGCCAGTGATACGGGTCGCTTTTTCCCCATCGGATGTGTGGATCTCAAAGTGGGATATAGAGGCGATTGCAGCGAGCGCCTCCCCTCGAAAACCCATAGTTGCAAGCGTTTGCAAATCATCTACGGACCTAATTTTTGAAGTGGCGTGTCGTTCCAAAGAGAGGGGGGCATCTTCGCGGCTCATGCCGCACCCGTCATCTTCGACGCGCACTCGATCGAGTCCGCCTCCGTCGATTTCGATGGAAATTGTTTTTGCCCCTGCATCGAGGCTATTTTCGATGAGTTCTCTGACAATGGACGCGGGATTTTCAATGACTTTGCCTGCGACGATTTGATCGATCACGGATGAGGGAAGTTTTAGAATTTTCGAACTCATGGATCAAAATATATCACGATTTGGAGTATACTGCACTAACGATGAAGTGGCTTTTAGGGGCAATTGCCTTTTTATATTTACCTGTTTTGCCGTTATTTGGCGCTTATGTGGGAAATTTGGCAGATCCGGCGCTGATGAGCACCGGTTTTTTTTCGACCCATTACTCCTTTTTCAAGTTTACTTCGGGTTATATTTACGACTACACGCAAAACTGCCGTTTTGTGGCAGACGATGAGTCGATCCGAAAATTTGGGCTCCACTCGCAACTGGCCAGTTTTTCGATGATTTTTGTCGGCAGGTTGCAGCTCTTTGGGACAGCTGGGGGCTCAAAAGAGCTCATTGAAGAAAAGCCCCTTTACGATATTGTGCTCGATGTGCACACAGACTACCACTTTTCGTGGAGCGCGGGGGCAAAAGTGATCTTATTTCAATGGGGGCAAACTTTTTTGAGTGGCGATTTCACCTACTTTGCTATCCCCTCGTCGCACAAGTCCTATTTTAAATTCCTCAATCGGGCGAATGTGCCTCTCAACGACGAAAGGGAAAAACTTTCCTTAAAAGAGTGGCAAGGGAGCTTGGGACTCTCCTCCCGTTTTTATTTCTTGACGCCCTATGTAGGGGGCACTTTTCTCAATGCAAAGCTCCATGCGGATGTCAATTACCATAATCAGGTCGATTGGGGCTATTTTTATGGGCTGACGCTCTCACTGACGGGAAGATTCCATCTCAATTTCGAAAGGAGGATGAGGGATGAATTTGCTTATACTTTTTCAACTATTGCGGTGTTTTGATGGAAGAGCATCCTGAGGCGAGACAAATTGTCGAGACCCTCGCAAAGGCGGGGTTTATCGCCTACTATGCCGGCGGCTGGGTGCGCGATCTTCTGCTCAATCACCCATCCGACGATATCGATATTGCGACAAACGCCCCTCCAGAGACCATTCAGGCCCTTTTTCCCCATACGGTGCCGATTGGGATTGCCTTTGGGATTATTTTGGTGATTGTAAATGGGAGACAGTATGAAGTTGCCACCTTTCGGCAAGATCTCGACTACAAAGATGGGAGGCGGCCGAGCCGGATTGCGTTTACAACAGCCCAAGAAGATGCAAAGCGGCGCGACTTTACAATCAACGGGATGTTTTATGATCCTTTGAAAGACGAGGTGCTCGATTACGTTCATGGAAAAATCGATTTGGAGGCAAAAATCATCCGGGCGATCGGCAATCCCCACGAGCGGATCAAGGAGGATCGACTCCGGATGATTCGGGCGATCAGGCTCGCTTGTCGATTTGGTTTTCACATTGAATCTGCGACAGAAAAAGCGATTCGGGCCCATGCGAAAGAGCTTTTCCCGGCCGTTGCGATTGAGCGGGTGTGGCAAGAATTCGTCAAAGGACACGACTTTGGCAAATTGCGCCCGATGCTCGAAATGCTCCACGAATTTGGACTGCTCGGAGAAATTTTCCCCGAAGTGAAAGAGGTCGAATTAGAAGAATTGAAAAAAAGGCTTCTTCCCACCAAGGATTACCCTGCAAAAGCGAAGACAATCGCCTCAATCCTGCCTCTTTTCCCCCACTTCACGCTGGAGGATCGGCTGCAACTTTGCAAAAAATTGAAATTGTCCAATCTCGATCAACAGTTTGTCTCTTTTTTAACGCATACATATGAGCTCATCCATACACAAAGGCCTGTCGAGTGGGCGGAATGGGCCTACTTTTATGCAAATGCCTTTGCCCCCATCTGTCTTCAAATTATAAGCGCCCACCTCGGTGCGCGGCGAAAAGTGGCGCTTTTAGAGCACCACGAAAAACAGATGGAACTTTTAGCCAAATCGATTGCCCGGATCAAAGCCCAAGATCCAGTCGTCAAATCGAATGATCTGATGGCGGCTGGAGTCAAACCTGGAGTTGCGATGGGGTTATTGCTGGAGGCGGCCGATCGGATCTCGATCAATGAGCAGCTTCATGAACCGGAGCCGATCATTGAAAAACTCAAAGGACTCTCGATATGGCCCAAGTGATTTTTTGTTTATTAACCCTTTTTTCTCTATGCGCCAAAGAGGTTGAACGGACAGCTCGACCTGAGGTGCAGCGGCAAGGGGCAATTGTCTTTGGACTGACACCCCGTTCTATCCCCTTAAGTGCCGCGAAACTCAAACAACTCGCCTATATTGGAATCGATTTTGCATTCAATGCGCCCTTGTCCCCAAATTTGGGGGTGCAAACGCCTGCCAAGTGGGAAGGAGGAGTTCTTTTCCTTTCCGATTTTCACCAAAAGGCCCACCTCTTTCGAAAGTGGCTAGAAATGGCAAAGTTTCGCCCTTCTAAAATCGTGATTGTCGACGATGGAAAAACTGCTATTGAAAAAAGGGAGACGATGGCCTCCCCTCCAAACTGATAACGACTACTGCTGCTCTTGCTCAACTCTCATTGCGCAACTAGAAGCAGACTTGCGTCTTTTTCTGCGTCGGCGATGAGTTGTTTTCTTCGCAGTTTTTCTGCGAGTGCTTTTTCGTTTACGGCGATGCGTTCTTTTTTTCGCTTTCGCTTTTGTCTTTGTTTTTCTTTTGCGTCTGCGTACAGCCATATTTCCTCCTTTGGGTGTAGCAATACTTCTCTCCATGCTGAATTAAGAATTATTTTTCAAATAAAATAAAAAAAATTTTATTTTTGGATGTGCATGAGGAGCAAAGTCATGTCATCATGCTGGGGAGCGCCGCAGGCAAAAAGCCACACCTCCTCGACAATCCGATCGACGATTTGTTGCGCCGATCCCTTTTGATGATTTGCCAAAATGTCATAGAGGCGCCCCTTCCCAAAAAGGCGATTTTCCCGATTGTGAGCCTCGATCAGCCCATCTGTGTAGATGAAAAGGAGATCTCCCTTTTCTAGGGTTATCTTTTTTGTCGGGACGACATCGATCTTTTGCGCCCCCAGAGCGATCCCTTCTGTCCAAAGCTCTTCGAGTTGCGCGCCCCGAATAAGCAGCGCAGGTGGGTGGCCTTGACTACAATAGGTGAGACTCCGTTTTTTTGGCTCAAAAATGGCGATCCAAAGAGTGGAAAACATCGATACTTCGTGGGCATCGGCCATATAGAGATCGTTCGCCCTTCGGACAAGTTCTGGGAGTTCGAGTTCAAAGCTTGCAAGGGTTCGGAGAATGCTCCGCAGCCCGAGCGCGAAAAGACAGGCCGAAATCCCTTTGCCCGCCGTGTCGCAAACGGCGAGGAGCAGTTTTCCACTCGGAAGAGGATAGATATCGTAAAAATCGCCATTCACCTCTTTCGCAGCGTGGTAACTCGTCGCCAAATCAACACCGGGAAAGCCCGGCACGTGCGTGGGAAGCAGATTCGACTGGATCTCGTGACCAATGCTCAGTTCTTTGGCCAATTTTTCTCTATGAAGCCTCTCTTTTTCTGCCTCGTTTGCATGGTGTAAAAGCCCATCCAGCGCCTCGTTGAACTGGAGCCCAAGCTCATTGATCTCAAACCCCATCCAATCGGGAGTGTATCGGGCATGAGCTGCCCCTTCTGAGACTCTTCTCATCACCTCAGAAAGACCCCTTAGCGGCCTTGCAATCCTTCGGACAAAGAAAAATAGGGCTCCACCCCCAATGACACCGACGAAAAAAAGGAGGGTTGCAAATCGGTAGTAATAGGACTCCAAATGAAGTTTTTTCAAAGCGCTCTCATCGATGGTGAGCTGCAGTTTCAGCCCTGTTTCTCCCACCGGCTCTTCGGCTTTTAGCACTTCTTCCCCAGTTTCACTTTCCCAAAGCAATTGATTTTGTGAGTTGAAGAGGGCAATGCGAATTGGATAGGCCCTTGAGAGCCCTTTGCCAATTTGCGTGAAGGGGATGGCGATCGCAAGGGCACTTCGGTCAGATTCCACCACCCCTGCAAGGATCACCTTTCGGCTTTGACTGATCACCACAAACTGATTGGGCACATCTTTCGGCAGGGGAATCCTCTCAATGTAAAGCCGCTTTACATTTCGACTATTTAGCAGTTCACTTTGGGGAATCATTTCTAAAAGCCGCCAGTCCACTTGGATCATTTCATCGAGAAAATGGGCCCGTTCACCCGCGAGCATTTTGAGATCGAATTCGATGTCTTCTCTTTTTTGTTCATACTCTTGTTTGTAGAGAAAAAAGCTCTCTAGGAAAAGGGGGATGACCAAGAGAAGCATCGCGCTGATGAGAATCCGCCTTACGAGTGAACCGGTCGCGGGATGGTCCTTTTTTGTAATTTTCGAATCGGTCATACTGATTTTGGATGGTAGCAAAAAAGATTACGAGCTTACAACACCCACTTGTAAAACATTGGACCGCTTTGCGCACCGATAAGGCCTATATGCAAGAGGCTAAGAGGGTTCTCATCTCTGGCAAAAAAATGATCCAGGAGATTCCCCTGGAGACGCTGATCGTTTTAGAGCCCAATTCTTCCATCCGCTGCAAAGAGGAGATTCTGGTCACCGAGCCCATTTTGAAAAAAATCACAGGGCTAGTCCAGCCCGATGGGTTTGCAGGAGTGGCTCTAATGCCTGAAAGAAAAGATTTGCGAAAGAAGCAAAGGGTATTGATTCTCGATCAAATTTCCGATCCTGGGAATTTGGGGACCCTTTTGCGAACGGCCCTTGCTCTTGGGTGGGAGGGGGTGATTGTGACGCCGGGCACTGTCGATCTTTTCAATGAAAAGGCATTGCGAGCTGGCAAAGGGGCCCAGTTTCATCTTCCCTACGATCAATTATCTCGGGGGGAAATTGCAAAGATTGGGTGGCATTTTTACACTGCGGATCTCGAGGGGGAGGCTCTTGAGGGGGCCTTGTTCAAAACACCTCTGGCTCTCATTTTGAGCAGTGAAGGGCACGGCGCGCATGAATGGTCTAAAAGCTTTACAAAAAAAATTACAATTCCAATGGTGGGTCAGGTAGAATCGCTCAATGTAGCTGCGTCGGGCGCCATTTTGCTATACGAGATGAGGAAAAAATGAGTCGAGAGTACGATTACGAGGAGCAGTTTCATGGGCAAGAGCGGAAAAAATGGCGCAAAGAAAGACGCCTTGCCCAGACGAGTGACCGATCGAAGTTTAAAAAGAGCGATCAAGAAAAAAAAGTGGGCGTAGAGATCGATCCCAAATGGGGAAGGGGGAGAGTTGTCGCGATTACTGGCGAGGGGGTGTGGATCGACATCAACGGAGAGCGGACTTTGGCCTCGCTGAAGGGGCTCCTGAAGAAGGACAAGCTCCAGACAAAAAACATCGTTGCTGTGGGTGATTTTGTCCGATTTACCGACGATTTTGCGATCGCGCACATTGAAGAGCGCTACTCCTTTTTGGCAAGAACCGATGTGAGTGGGAGGAAAGAGCAATTGATCGCGGTCAATATCGATCAGGCGATCATCGCCATTTCTGTCGTCAATCCCCCATTAAAAGCGGCCCTTGTCGATCGGTATCTCATCGCAGCAGAAAAAGGGAACATCCACCCGATTATCGCGATCAATAAAATCGATCTTCTCGATGAGGCATCGGCCAGTGAAAAGATGCGCTACCAGGAGTTTCTCTTGGTCTATGAAAAGTTGGGCTTTCCGATCCTATCGATCAGCACAAAAAAAATCATTGGGCTCGACGGGTTAAAATCGCTTCTCAAAAATAAGACGACCGTTTTTTCAGGGCAATCGGGAGTGGGCAAATCGTCTTTGATCAATACGGCGTTTGGGCTCAATTTAAAAATTGGAGAGCTCGCGCAAAAGACATCGAAAGGGAGCCACACGACATCGACGGCGGAATTGATCGCACTTCCGGGGGGCGGTTATTGCGTCGACACGCCGGGAATTCGATCCTTTGGCATTTGGAAATTGAGAAAAGAGGAGGTAGTGAAGCACTTTCACGACCTCACAGGGCATGGATGTAAATTTCCCGATTGTCTGCATATCAATGAACCCGATTGCGGTGTTTTGAAGGGGCTTGAAAAGGGGGAAATTTCCCCTCTTCGCTACGAGTCATATCGGACGCTCATCGATGAGGCGATGGGGGGAGCGGACAACTGGGCGAAAAAAAAGGGGGAAATGTGAGTCTTATTGAATCTTGCCATGCTTTAGAAATCCTCGACTCTCGGGGGAATCCCACGCTCAAAGTGACCGTTCGTTCAAGAGATGGTTTTTTAGGACAAGCTGCAGTCCCCTCTGGCGCCTCAACGGGCGAGCGCGAGGCGATGGAGCTCAGAGATGGCGATATGAAACGCTACTTTGGCAAAGGGGTGTTGCAAGCCGTTCACAATGTGAATGGCCCCATTCAGCAACGATTGAAAGGACACTCGATTTTTGAGCAGGAATGGATTGACAAGGCGATGATCGAACTGGATGGGACAGAAAACAAGCGAAGACTTGGCGCTAATGCCATTTTGGGGGTTTCCCTCGCAGCTGCAAAATGTGCGGCTGCCGCTCGAAAGGAGCCGCTCTATCGATATCTTGGCAAAAAAAATAGAGCCCACTTACTTCCATGTCCGATGATGAATGTGATTAACGGGGGTGTTCATGCCGATAATGGGCTCGATTTTCAGGAGTTTATGATTCACCCGATTGGGGCCCCCTCCTTTCGAGAAGCTCTTCGCTATGGCGCCGAGGTATTTCAGACACTCAAAAAATTGATTCATGAACGGGGACTTTCTACAGCCGTCGGAGATGAGGGGGGATTTGCTCCCCAATTTGCCTCTCATGAAGAGGTGCTCGATCTCATCGTCGAAGCGATAGAACAAGCGGGGTTCCAACCGAAAGAAGAGCTGACAATCGCACTTGACCTAGCCGCGTCTGAATTTTTTAAAGAGGGAAAATACAACGGGAAAACAACCGATGAGCAGATCAACTATTTAAAAACGCTATCGGAAATTTACCCGATTGATTCAATTGAAGATGGGCTGGATCAAAATGATTGGGCAGGATGGGTCAAGTTGACGCGGCTATTGGGCAAACAAATGCAGCTTGTCGGCGACGACATTTTTGTGACAAACACCCAGTTTTTGAAAAAGGCGATCGATATGGGAGTGGCAAATGCCATCTTGATCAAAGTCAACCAGATCGGGACTTTAACTGAGACAGAATCGGCGATCAAAATGGCGAAGGAAAACGGGTACCGAACGGTGATGTCGCACCGCTCCGGCGAAACAGAAGATACGACAATCGCTGATCTGGCCGTCGCCTTTGAGTGCGGCCAGATCAAAACCGGATCTCTTTCGCGATCAGAGAGGGTGGCGAAATACAACCGCCTCCTCGAAATCGAGGAGGAATTGGGCAAATCGGCCACCTTCCATCCAAAGGCAAGTGGCTAATGCGTCTTCCGAACCTGGTCCATTTGTCTTTGAATCTGGGCTTTTTTGTGACCGTACCCCAGCTGAATTCCAAAGAAAGAAAGAACGAAAGACCCGATGCCGCCTATAATCATCCCTGGGGGACCAAAAGGGATACCAAAGGCAGCCCCTCCACCTAAAGTTGCAAGTGGGTTAGCCCATAAATTTGTAGCTACTTGAGAGGTTTTTACTCGTTCGAGTTGCTTTTCTAGGGCGTTGAGTGTTGTTGTTCTCTCTAAGATCCTTTGGTTTTCGCGCAACGCTCTGTCAGCTGCCTGTCTTTCTACTTCTAGTTCCGCGTTTCGTCTTGCGAGCCTTTCCCTTTCAGCGGCATGCTCTTCCACCTGTCGTTGCAAGAGAGCCTCGTTCTCTTCCATTACTGCAACCCGCCTTCTTACAGTTCCCAGTTCTCTTTCAGCTAGTTCTTGTGTTCTTTCAACGACTTCGATCCTTTCATTAAGGAGCCCTTCTCTCTCTTCAAGCGCATCGACTCGTTCTCCTTGAAGAGCAACCATTTGCTCTTGTTCACGCAACCCATTTGCTAATTGTGTGATTATTCCCCAAACGCGATCTCTTAAAGCCATCACGTAATCATAAAAACCATTTGCCTCTGCGCGAATCACCGGCATCTCGCCTCCTTGCGGCTCTGGCGGCAATAGATCGACTCTTCTTTGTACTTGCATATTTTCTCCCTTAAATTGTTTGAGGATTCTTAACCCACTCTCTTACCCATTGAGCATCTTTTGGTGCTACCCAAGCATCGACAGTTGCTTGCGTATCACTTCCCTTCACCACTGGCCTTTTTTGTAAATTAACGAATTCTTGAAGAACTTGATTCTGCCACTCCAAATTTTTTACCTGATCCAAAAGATTCCGTTGACCTGTCTCTTGGTTTTGGATCTGCTGATTTGCATTTTCCAACTCTTCTTTATCAATTGCAGCAACCTTTAGAGCTCCTAACAATCTCTGCTTTTCGTCTTGTAGACTGTTCTTTTGGCCACTCAGAGTGGCATTCTGAATTTTTAATGCATCTCTTTCTTGAATGACTTCCCTATTTTCCTTCTCAAGTGCATTTCTTTGTTCTACAAGGCGTGCATTGACTTGATTTAGGTCGTTGATTTCAGCCTTCAGGTCTTTTGTCTTGTATTCGTAAAAGAAATTCGCGACGTACAAATACCCCTTTTCTAAAGCCGAGCCAAGTGAGGGATGGATGTAATTTGCCACACGAAAAACAAGAAACGCGCCCGCTGTCAAAGACTGCTTCAACCATTCAAAAGCGCTCGCGCAAACGGCCACGATTTTCTGTTTCAGGGCTTCAAAACTCCACCCAGTGCTCCTTGCTGAGGCACTATAAGTCCCACTCCCCACTTGTGTAACGCCACTGACGGATGTCATAAGCCCCCCCTAATTAAGCCGCCAATGCTAAACAAATTCTTAATATTTTATCAAATATTTTTTTACATGTGCCCCAGGGGGTACCCTCAAGTTGAAATAAATTCCCCTCCTGGTTATGGAGAGGGTTATGAAACAGATCATCGCTCTTTTTGGCGAGGCCGAGAGAGGGGCATTCAAGACCCCCCACTCCCTCAATCAACTCCCCCAATTGGTCGACCTTTTGGGCAACCCCCCAGCTCAAAGCGAGGGGCTCTTCTTTGCCGTCCAAGCCATCCTCTATTATCGGGATATCCTCTTCTTTAGAGTCGCCGAAGAGGGGTTTAGCAGACTCGATTACATGAGCGGCCTTAAATATTTAGGGGATAAGAATAAGGTAAAGAAAGTCAACGCCTTATGTCTTCCTGGAGTCGGCGATCCAGAAATTCTATCCGTTTCTGAAGAGATCTGCCACCTGCATCAGAGCTTCCTAATCACCAATCAAAAAGATTTGTATGACTTCCTTACATCAAATTAATATAATTAAACTCGATAATTTGATATAATAATTTATATATAAATGGAGATTTTACATGTCAAACCAAATACACAGTAATGCCCAGTTGTTCAACGACGCATCGGACGGCATTAATGTTCGTCCAGACTGGCGCGATGAGAAGGGATTCATAGTAGACACACCGGCGCACTATAGACCCATTGCTCCAATCCCCGAAGACTCAGAAAAATTACTTACCCCAAAAAACCCTACTTGGATTCGGCGCGAATATAGGATTTATAATCCTGTAACCGAAGAGTTTGCGCCAAAAGAAATCGTTTTCAAAAAAACAGATAAGCAAGAATTGTCACCCAAAACGATCGAGAGTTGTGAAGAACTTGTTGTGCAATTGGCTACCGCCCATAAAATTTTAAGTATTCCCAAAGAAGAAGACCGGCGCGATACCGAAAATGCACAGATTGAGCAGTTGAAGAAAGTTATCAACGCTTTGCAGCAACAAGGCATTACCGTTGAGGGAGTCGTTCTACCTAAAAGAGTTCTTGGTAATGTTGAGCATTATAAGCACTGTTATAAATACCGATAAGAAATCAGAAAAACAGATACAATGGCACCACCTAAATCTTAAAAAAGGTGTTATTATGCCAGTTGTTTCGACGAAATACCCATCTGCTGTCCGGCCAAATACAGAGCTGTCTCTAGGGGCAGAACTTCGAATCGTAAATACCTCTGATCGGTATATAGATCTTACTTATAATCCAAGGGATCATGAAATTTCGTACGCATTCCGGAATGCAATGGGGGAACGGGTAGAAAGCAATCTCTATCTCGCTTCTAATGTCAGAAGAATTGAGATTCTCAATGCAGAGTCCGATATTGCTTTTGAGTACTTTTCTTGACGGTCCCCAACCCGGCATGCAAGACATGAAGGGCGTGAAAGGCGTGGGCCCTAGCCTTTTTCTCTAGCTTCGCGTCGATTCCAAATAATCTGTTACAATGCATGTGAATGAAACTATCCAAAATGGAGAGCCTTTCCTCCCCTTCCACTTGTGTATAAAACGAAAGGAGAGCCTCCTTCCTAATCTTGAAAGCATTGAATAATTTGGGTTCGCTTTCAAAAAGAGTTCCTTTCAAAATTGCATCTGCCAAAGAAAGAATGGGAGTTTTCCATTTTCGAAAATCTTTCAGTTCACTTTTATCTACACCCCTTGTTGCAAAAAAATGGAGCCGCTCTTCAAGCTCTCCCGGCAAAAGATCGATAATGCTGAGGGCTCCGACAACATAGTCGGGAAAAGCAAATGATTCTCGTAAAAGAGCAAGAGCTGTTTGACTGTCGAAACAAAAAAAGGTTTCCGCTTGATCTATGAAAGATAGCCCTCCATATCTTTCTATTTCTCTTTCATAGCTCCCAAGCGAGATCTCTTGAATGCTCCCTTCTTGAAGAGCCTTTGAGCTCCATTGTTCCAGAAGAGGAAGCACAGCACTCGTAAGGGTTGGAGGATCTCCCTGAAAGCGAACCCGTATGTGGTCTCTACTTTCGGCATACCGGACAAAAAACCACTGTTTCACCATCCCTTGCTCCATTAAATAATCTGAAAATGGAGCCAGCTGTTCTATCAAAAATCGGCCCTCTCCCTCGGAGGAGAGATAAATCATGGCATAAAGCCATTCACTGCCGGGAAGCTTCCATCGACTGCTCGACGGTATCTGGACATGCGCAGGCCTTTTTCGGTTTTCCACATTTTTCGCATCTCGAAGAAGAGGAAAGACGAATTCAGCCACATGACTTCCCCTCTCACTTTTCATCCATTGCCCCTTCTCTTGCCCCACTTTTTCAGTCAACTGAATAGATCCTCCCTTTTTTAACTCTCTTTGGATGATCTTTATCGCCACTGGGCTGTGTCTATCTAAAAGAAGCCGCTGATCCCCCAAAGTCAAATAGATATATTTTGGAACTTTCCATGAATCGGCCCATGCGCTGAATGTAGATTTCCCAAGGTGCTTTTCCTTAAGATTCCATTGAGCAGGGGACAAAATGACTTTCTTTGCAATCACCCTGGGTAAAAACGGCATTTCTCCCATGCCTATCCAATAAAATGGAGAAACCAACCTATATCTTGATTTCGAAACATCCCTTAAAAATCGGAGTGGGATGGGTGCATACTCAGGATTTAAAACGTTTCCCGATGTCACATAAACTTCCTTTTTCCCATCCGCTGAAGTAAGAAAAAATCGGTCATGAAAGCTCCCAACAAAAATCTCCTCTAATGTGTATGAACTCTTGCCTGCCGCAGTCAAATCCAACACCTGTTTTCTAAATGAAGGATGGACCCCAACATTTTGCGCATGAATCCCAAGAGGCAAATGCGATGATTCAATGAACTCTACTTCCGGGTCTAAACTCTCCTCTCGTTGAATCATCTCTTTAAACTCCCTTTGAAAGGACTCATCAAAAAGATCTAAAAAACGGCCAAAAGTCGATCCACCCTGCCATGTCTGATTTGTGATAAGAAGAAGAAAATCCCCACTCTCAACTGCTTCTGCCGAATCGGCGATCACTTCAACATAGAGATCGATGGAGGGCTGTAAAAGTTTTGATGGCTCTTCTGGCAAAGTCATCTCAGTCACATCGATTTCGTACTTGCCTTCATGAAGACATCTCGCATACTCACGACTTAAAAGTTTTCGAAATTCTCCTTCAGCCAGTGGCACCTTTTTCTCTTTCATGAAACTGCTGTATATATCGGGAATTCCAAGGCCACTCTCCTCACTAAGTAACTCAAGCAGGGGGACGGTTCGATTCAGGCCATACTTGGCTATGAATCGATTCCGATACCCTTCTAAATTGAGAACGTCCTCATAAAATGAGATGCGCGCAAGCGCTTTAGCCGCTTTAGCCACCTCTTCTCGAACGCAAAGAGGTAAGGTAACCGTCCTCCCCCTTTCAAACGCATCTACCTGGAGTTTTTGCTCCTTTTGTTTTTCAGTGAAAAAGCTAAACTGCTCTGGTGTGAGCTTTTCTAAAAAATCTTCAAGAGGCGATGTTGTCAAAAGAGAAGGGGCTAAAGAAAACCAAAGAAAGTGTCGCTCTAATAACGATTTTATTACCCCTTCTATCTTAGACTTTTCTAAATGAGGCAGCGCCGTAAGGACCTGGTCGATTAGATCGTGAATGGCTACCGGTTTTTGGGCGATTTTAAAGATAGCATCCGTCAGGGGGAGCCGCCGGATGGAGATTGTTTTTCTCTCTTCAGTTTTACGGAAATAGGAGGTCGTGAACCTACTCGCTATTTTTTGAACCAACGGATTTTGCTGAACCAAAAGAAAAGAAAAGAAGCGGGGAGTATTGCAAATTTCGTCGATAACTCCTGAAAGCCATTCCATATCTGGCCTTTTTCTCTGCTCCAACTTTCCATGATCCAACACAGAAAAGCAGACTTCACCCCAATTCCCTAAAGAGACGGAAGAAAAGAGCCCAAATGGGGTCGATCTAGAGCTCATTCGAATGAAATACTTGAGGAGGGAATACATGACATTCTGTGAATGACTTTTTTGTTCCATACTTTCAATAAGAGAAGAAGAGGCGAGTTGAATTGCCTCTTTCAACAGGGGGTCGCTCTCATAAAGGGCCATCAAATCGTCAAAAAGCTCCTCGCCCTTTTCAAACATCCTAAAAAATTCATCTATTGCGAAAAGAGGCTTGCGAACCAAAAAGAAAGAGGCAGGGGAATAGAGACTTGAGTTTTCCATGAAAGTCTTTCAAATGAGAAATGGGTAATACCAATGAGAAGAATTTCTTTCTACAGCCAAAAGAGTGAGAAGAACTCCAGCTCCTCCCTCTAGTACACCAGCCTTGTTTAAAGAGGCATATCCCCCCTTTTTTGTTCGTTCAAAGTCTGGAAATCCAAAGGGGGTTTCAGGGCGATAAAAGTCCCATACACGCGCTTGCAGTTCTTTGACATGGCTTTGAAGTTTTGCATCTCCCTCTCTTTTTGCCATTAAATGACTCATGAGCAAAAGTCCAGAAAGTCCATGACAAAAAGTTGGAGAAAAAAGCCCCCACTCTTCGGGAGATCTATCGTAAACAGATCTCATCGCAAAAAGCGCCTGATCTATCCATGCTTTATTTTTCAAAACCTTCCCTGCAAAATACAAGGCGGAGGCGACTCCTGGAGTACCATAACACCAAGCATCTCGAGAAGAATAGCTTTTCAACTCTCCTGAAATCTCTTCTTCCCAAGAGATTTTACCGGGCCAACAAAGTTTTTTCTGTTTCTTTTGCAGCCAATGGGAAATCGATTCAATTGCCTCTTTCTGCCCATCAAGACAAATCCCTTTTTCTAAAGCGAGTGCTAAAAATCCGAGAACTCCCGGAATGCCGTGAGCCAAACCAAGATTGAAATTGCCTTGAGGATATTGGCGTCTATCCTCTTCTAAAAACTGCATCTCACTCGGTAAATACCAGCCAGGAACAGATCTCTCCCCTACTTTCAGGCCTTGGGCAAGCCGGATCAGCAGCCTAACAATCTCCTCACTGAAACGGACAAACCGCTCTTGCTCAAGACAAATTAGCCCATATAAACCTATCCCGGTAATCCCCGAGATCAGATCATATATGAAAGGAGAGGATGGAAGAGCGTGATCAAGGTTATGGTGTAATGGCAAAAAATAGGACGTTTCCACACTTGCAATCAAGTGGTCTTCTAATTTTTCTAAAAGACGCTGATACCTCGTCCTATTATGAGAAGCCTGCAGAAGAGCAAAACAAACTCCAGCGAGCCCCCCATGCATCGCACAGGAAATTCTCCCTTGAGTTTCAATCGCATCTCGTATCTTCAGAACGTAGAGGTGGGCCGTTGCATCCCACCCCCCGTTCGGATCGACTGGCTGAAGCTCTGCCATTAGCAGAAGAATCCCAGGAAACCCCGCCGTCAAACTCAAATCATCCCACATCGCAGGTAAACGATCGTAGAGAGGATCTGGGTTGCAGTTTTTTGGATCCAGCACAGCTGCTTTCACAGCATCTGGACTACGAAACCGCTCTGCAATCTCAATCATCTTTAGCAATACGTTCCGGTCGCAGGTGGACCACAGTTGGGATCCCTACTACAATCCGCTGAACAACATTGCGAGCTGTAACAAGAATTGTTTGTCTCATTGCATGGGCTGCAGGTGACGGACCCCGTAAGCTCTTTTGGTGATGGGCCGATAGACACTGTCTTTATGTCTAAATCATAGGGATCCTCCGCCTTACTGAGACTGCTTGAGTTCCAAAAAGAGACCTTTTCCTTCTTTAAAAGGCCGCCTTCCGTATTTTCACTCTTGATTGTTGGTAGATTGACTGGATCGATTTTCATAAATACCTCCTTTTTTTGAACAGCGGTCATTCTGAACTTTTTTTAAAATTTAAACAAGATTTTTTTTGGTAAATGTCAAGGCTCCCCCATAAACTAGATTGTCACTTATTTGGACCCTTGGTTAATATCTCATTTCAGTCCATCGAAGAGGAAGAATATGAAAGCCCATTCTCATCATAAAGAGGCAGTTGCAAAACTGCTTTGCCCGAAAAAATCGATGATTTTGAGCTACGTTGCGAGTGGCAGCGAAGCTGCCACGGTCCATTCGACGAGATCAACCCCTAGTGGGTTGATTGAGAAGAATGGACATAACGTGGCTCAAAAGGGCGATTTTAACGGGCAAATGAGTTTTGCAATTGCCTCTAAAGTCACTTTTGCCACCTCCTGCTGGGAAAAAGATTGGAGATTGATTTTGCTCACGCCCGATTATTTGAAGGTGAAGCAAATCGCCCATCACTGCTATCCATTTTCTGAAAAACTGCTCGTCATCAACAACGTCGAGAATTTGGAGCAGGTCAAACAAATCGCCCAAGAAAAGGTAGATCAAGGGATTTTGACCCGCTACGTCGTCGCTGCCGATATTTTGAGCCATTTTGATCTCAAAAGGGCCGATTTCAACGAGTGGCAATACTACAACGCCATCGCCCCGCTCACCGCTATCCTCGAAGCGAGCTCTGAGTATCTCCTTTATCTCACCGGCGACGTCTATTTAGAAAAACCGGTCCATTGGATTCAAAAGGCAATCCGGTTTATGCAAAAGGAGTCCGATATTAAAGTTGCCAATCTCACTTGGAACGATAACTACCGCGAGGCAAAAAAAGAATCTTACCGGCGCACATGGAATTTTTTTGTCGCAAATCAGGGCTTTTCCGATCAACTGTTTTTGGTCAAAAAAGGGGATTTTGACGCCCCTATTTACGGTCAAGTGCGCGCAGATGGGGCCCACTATCCAAGAGGGGATGTATTCGAAAAGAGGGTTTTTAGCTTTTTAAAAAATCAAGGGTTTCGAAGAATTACCTACCGACATGGGAGTTATACCCACATCGAAACTACAGCCGCTCTACCGTCTCAAGACCTAAGATCCCAAGCCCCTGTTTGAGCACTTTGGCCGTAAGCTCGCATAAAACGAGTCTATTCCCCTCTTGAGGAGTCCCCTCTACTCTACAATCGCGGAAAAATGCATTGAACTTTTCTGCAAGCTCATAGAGATAATCGGTCAGGCGATTCGGCAGTAAATCGCGCGCCATCACCTCAATCACTTCGCCAAATCGGACTAGATGGATGCCAAGGGCCATTTCAGACGGGTGTTCGACTGCAATTTCATTGTTTTGGAGCACTTTGGCCATGTCTATTCCTACTTTTCTCTTAATCCCATTGATTCGCACGTAGGCATAAAGAAGAAAAACGGCCGTATTCCCCTCGAATCGGAGCATTCGATCATAGCTGAAAGAGTAATCTTTCGTCCGCAGCGATGAAAGATCGGCGTATTTGACAGCGTCGATTCCAAGGACGTGGGCTAAATGATCGATCTCTTTCCGATCTTGATTTGGATTTCTCTCCAAGAGAATTTCGCGCGCTTTGTCAATGGCTCCCGTCAAAAGATCGATGAGTTTTTCTGTCTCACCCGATCGCGTCTTAAATTTTTTCCCGTCAGGCCCCAAAACAAGGCCAAATCCAACGTGCTCCATCTTCACTTTGTGAGGATCAAGCCACCCCGCTTTTTTCGCGAGCGCAAATACCATTTGGAGATGGAGCGATTGCCCCTGATCCACAACGATGATCACCCGATCGGCCTTTTCAACAAAAACCCGATGCCGCACAGCCGCTAAATCGGTCGTGTCGTAGTTGTAACCGCCGTCCGATTTTTGCACGATGATCGGCAGCGGCTCTCCTTCTCGATTTTGAAACCCCTCGAGATAGACGCATTTCGCCCCATCCGATATTGAAATCAATCCCAACTGGTCGAGTTCTTCCACTACTTCTTTTAAAAATGGGTTGTAAAATGACTCGCCCCGCTCCGTGATGCGCACTCCCATCAGCTGGTAGATCTCTTGAAACCCCTTTCGCGAAGCATCGCAAATGATTTTCCAGGCGTGCATCGCCTCTTTTTGTCCCGATTGGAGCTCGACAACCTCTTTTTGCGCTCGCAATTTGAAGGGAGGATCGGCATCAAAACGGCTCTTTGCACTCCGGTACCACTGCATCAGCGATTCGAGATCGGTCGGCTCCTCCCCCTTCAATACTTTTGGACACACCTCTTTCATATAGGCAATCAACATCCCAAATTGAGTCCCCCAATCGCCCAGATGGTTGAGCCGAAGCACCTCTTGATCCAAAAACTCAAAAAGACGGGCAAGACAATCGCCAATGATCGTCGAGCGAATATGTCCCACGTGTAACTCTTTTGCGATGTTTGGCGATGAAAATTCGACGATGATTTTTTGCCGCACCGCTGGAGGATGAGCCCCTAAAAAACGGTCTTTCAACTGTAAATTCAGCCGCCCTGAAAGATATTTTGCACTGAGGGTAAAATTGATAAAGCCTGGACCTGCAATTTCAACTTTTTCACAATCACTTGCATCAAAATGCTCGATAATCTTTTGCGCGATCGCCCTTGGATTTTGCTTTAAAATTTTTGAAAGAGAAAGGGCGTTATTGCACTGATAATGGCCGAAGCCCTCTTCCATACATGGCGCGACATCGACTTCTATGGAGAGCCCCTCGCCAACAAAAGCGCGCCGAATAGCTGAGGCCACTTTTTCTCGAAAAACCGATAAAACTGTATTCATCAATTAAAATTCAGCTTTGTGGTGGAACGTCGGAGGGATTACCCTCTTTCCAATCCCATACTTGATCCGATACTCCGCCAAAGAGAGGGCTGCCTGGTGAGTCGACTCCCCATTCTTCTCAGCAATCTCGTAGATCGCAAGGAGCGTATCGTAAATATGGTGTATTTTGTAACGGGGCGTCTTCGGATTGTACCCCTCATCTTCTAGCTCCACGGATACATTCAACAATCCCCCCGCATTGATCACAAAGTCGGGAGCATACAAAATGCCCCGCTCTTTTAACGCCTGAGCATGCTCATCCCGGAGTAGCTGATTATTCGCTCCCCCCGCAATCGCTTTGCACCGAAATTGAGGAATTGTCTGGCCATTGATAATGCCTCCGCGCGCGCATGGGGCAAATACATCGCACTCCACCTTCCATATTTCACCCGGATCAACCACTTTAGCCCCATACTTTTTCGCTAGCTCTTCCGCTCTTACTGGATTGGTATCGGCAATTGTTAAATCGGCTCCCGCCCAAAATAGATAATCGATCAAGGAACCGCCCACATTTCCGAGCCCTTGCAACGCAACTCTTTTACCCTCAAGGTTGTCGCTCATGTAAAGCCGCTTTACAACCGACTGAATTCCCCGAAAAACACCCCAAGAGGTAAAGACTCCTGGATCGCCGCTGCTCGCTTGGTTCGGAAGTCCAACCACATATTTGGTCACTCTTCGGATGATTTTCACATCATCGACGCTGCACCCCATATCTTCTGCGCAAATATAGGCTCCACCGAGCTTTTCGACAGCAGCTCCAAACGCCATCAATAGCTCTGCCGTTTTTTCTGTTTTCGGATCTGCGATAATGACGCTTTTGCCGCCGCCAAAGCCCACTTCGGCAATGGCCGATTTGTAGGTCATCCCTTTTGCGAGGCGCAAAGCATCCTCAAGAGCTGCATCGAAGGTCGGGTAGGGCTGGATCCGAATTCCTCCCAGTGCGGGGCCGAGGGAAGTGTTGTGGATCGCGATGATTGCACTCAAACCGACACTCGGATCGGTCACTTTGAGTACCTTTTCGTACCCTTTTTCAATGATCCGCTCAAATTGTAAATTTTTTTGAACCCCTTCTACTGAAGGGGCTATTAAAGAGGAGGAAGATCTTTTTTTGGGTTTTTCTAAAAGTGTACTAGCCATAGCGGATGGACCTCGTCAATTTTTTTTTCAACTGACTATAACACGGTTTCCGCCAAAAATCAAGGATCGGCAAAGATCTCTAAACGGTTCTTGAAGATAATGCTCCTTTATAGTACCTTAGGTGTTCCAAGATTTTTTGAGGATATCATGGCTATAGCGCTCAGCATTACCGCGGAACAGAAAAACGAGCTACTAAAATTTTTAAAAAAGAACCGCAACGCCGATTTAGTCACCGCGTACCTCTCCTTTATTGAGGAGAAATACCGACTAAAGCCGGTCCTTTTTCCTCGCGACAAAACAATTTATCAAAGCATCCAGACCCTGATTGAAACGCTCGAGGGGCAGGGCAAGCTTTGGCGCGAAACTGAAATCACGATCCAATTCGGCCAGCAGAGCGTCAATGAAGAGACAAAAAAGGTTTATATTTGCCCTTTTACGGGGAAGGTGTTCGGGGACAATACTTGCCCCAATCCGCAAGATGCTGTTTATGATTGGGTCTCAAAGTGCCCTGAAAACAAAGAGCGGGTTGGCGGACTTCCCGTCAAAAGATTTTTTGTCTCAGAAGATCCCGAAGTGATCAAAAACTACATCAGCGAGAGAAAATCTTCGGTTAAAAAGGTGGTTTTTTCTTCTGCGATCACGGGAAAGCTTTTCAACAGCAAAGCGGCGGTGATTGACGATTTCAAAAAAAATCACATCAAAACGCTTACCCTCCTTGAGGTGCAAAACCAAAACCGATTCCAAATTGAAGAGCAGTTCCTCGGCTTTATCCAAAAGCATTTGACGGAAGATAAGATCGCAGCTTTTGTGGAGGCGCTCTCTCAACACTCGGAATTCGAACCCTACTTAGCAAAATGGGTCGAATCGGATTAGGACCCCCTCCTGGAGCCTATCCCCTTCTTCATCGGGATGCTACGGTCGAGTTTGGGCTTTTCGTCTCTCGCCTTTTGCCAAAAAGAGCTGTTCTTGCCCTGTCGGGAGATCTCGGCGCAGGGAAAACAACCTTCGTGCAAGGGCTTGCGAAAGGACTTGGGATTGATGGGCCGATTCAAAGCCCCACTTTTATCCTATTGAATCTCTATCCAGGGCTCGCCCACTTTGACCTCTATCGCCTGAAAGGGGAAAACGACTTTATTGGCCTCGGATTTGAGGAGTATTTTTCCTCTGATTTGATCTGTGCACTCGAGTGGCCCGATCGGATTGCGACCCTTTTGCCGAAGGAGTCCATTCACATCCACTTTGAATATCGAAATGAGGGGCGCATTGCGCACGTGAAATGAAAGGCCGTTTTCTCCTCTCCACTTTGATCGATTTTCCAAAATTGAAGAGCCCGCAAGGAGTGCCGCTGCCTGAAATTGCCTTAGCTGGGAAGTCAAATGTGGGCAAATCGAGTCTCATCAACCACCTCCTCGGCATGAAACATCTCGCGAAAATTTCTGCAACGCCTGGCAAAACGCAGGCGATCAACTTTTTTCTCATCGATGAAAAATTTTTGCTCGTCGATCTTCCCGGTTACGGATTTGCCAAAGCCTCAATAGAGAAAATCGGAGAGTGGTCAAAAGCAATTGACGCCTATATCAACAACCGCCCCACGTTGAAATTGATTTTGCTTCTCATCGACTCGAGAAGAAAAATGGGCGTTGAGGACAAACGTCTGATGGATTGGGCAAAAGCGAAGCAAATTCCCCTTTTGTTGATTATGACAAAAACTGATAAACTCTCCTCTCCAGAGAAAGGGGCTCTTTTAAAAGAGTACCCAGAAGCGATTCCCTACACGATCGTAGATGCATCTTCAAGACACATTGTGAAAAAGAGGATAGAACAGATTTTATGGGATTGATCCGAGAAGAGATTTTTGTCTGTCTCGATTGTGAATCGACGGGACTCGACCCCGAAAAAGACCGGGTGGTCGAGGTGGGGGCAGCCCGGTTTACCTTTACTCAAGTGCTCCAATCGTTTGAATCGCTCATCGATCCCGAATGTGAGATCCCCAAAATCTCTCAAGACATCCATAAAATCTCTTCTGAAATGCTCAAAGGAAAGCCAAAAGTTGCCGAAATCCTCCCCCATCTTCTCAAAATGATCGACGGCCATGTTTTGGTGGGTCACGGAATTGGATTCGATATCGCCCTCCTCGCCGCAGAGGCGAAAAGGCACCAAATTCCAACTTCGATCGAAAAGCAGCGCTCCATAGACACTCTCCGAATGGCGCGCCTTTATGGGGAGAGCCCGATCAATTCGCTTGAGCGGCTCAGACAGCATTTCAATATTGAACCGGAAGGAGCTCACCGCGCCATGAGCGATGTGGTTGTCAACATCGAAGTGTTCAAACATCTCGCCACATCGTTTCAAACGACAGAACAGCTGTTTGAAGTTTTAAAAAAGCCGATTAAACTGAGAGCGATGCCGCTCGGCAAACACAAAGGGCGCAAGTTCGATGAAATCCCGCTCGAATATCTCCTTTGGGCCGAAAGAAAAGATTTCGATCAAGACCTCCTTTTTTCCATCCGATCTGAACTGCGCAATCGGAAAAAAGGGGGTGGATTTGAACAATCGACCAACCCTTTTAATAATCTGTAGTATTGCTATTTTTTAATTGGAGCCTGTAGAAAGAAGTTTGCATGGGAAAACTCCAACTTAAAGATCTTTCCTTAAAAGGCAAACGGGTGTTGATGCGGGTCGATTTCAACGTCCCTATCGATCATGGCGTTTTAGGCGATGACACCCGCATTCGGGCAGCTCTCCCTTCCATTGAATTCGTTTTACATCAGGGCGCCTCGCTCATTTTGATGAGCCATTTGGGACGGCCCGAGGGGAAACCAGATCCCCGTTTTTCCCTCGCTCCTTGCGCGAAAAAACTCTCAGAGATGCTCCACAAAGAAGTGATCATGGCCCCCGGGTGGGATTGGAATTGGATTGAAAAAACAGCTTTTAGCTTAAAGATAGGGCAGATTTTATTTTTAGAAAATTTACGCTTTGAGCCCGGCGAAGAAAAACCTGCTCTTTTTCCCAACTTTACACAAAAACTTGCAAAGCTCGGAGACATCTACGTCAACGACGCATTTGGCACCGCCCATCGAGCACACGCATCTACTGTTGCCATTGCAAAATTTTTCCCAAACGCCTCTGCTATGGGTTTTCTCATGCAAAAAGAAATCGAGGAGCTCTCCTCGCTTTTGACAAATCCCAAAAGACCCTTTGATGCCATTATCGGCGGAGCAAAAATCTCATCAAAAATCAAAATGATCCAAAAATTGCTCTCCCGCATCGATCTCCTCTTCATCGGCGGAGCAATGGCCTTTACCTTTTTTAAAGCAGAAGGGATCCCCATCGGCGATTCCCTTTGCGAAGATCCCAGCCTCGTGCGCGATCTTCCAAAAGCCTCTTTGCGCCTCCCCAAAGATATCGTCATCGCACAAAGCCTCGTTCGCGATGCACCTCATCAAACGATTCTTGCCCAAGAGGGAATCCCCGCAAGCTGGCAAGGGGTTGATATCGGCCCCCAAACAGTTGCCCAGTGGTCTTCAGAGCTTAAAAAAGCAAAAACAATCTTTTGGAATGGCCCCGTCGGCGTCTTTGAAATGCCCCCCTTCGATCGGGGAACTCAAAAAATAGCCGAGTGCCTTTCCCAAACGGATGCAAAAACAATCGTCGGAGGGGGCGATTCGGTCGCCGCCATCGAAAAAATGGGCCTTCAAAAAAAATTTTCACACCTCTCCACTGGAGGCGGCGCCTCGCTTGAATTTCTCGAATCGGGCCACCTCCCCGGCATCGACGCCTTATCCAATAGATAATTTGCTCCTTGTATTACTCTAAATAAACTCCAACTCCCCATTTTATTTAATCGTAAAATATGCCATCCTTTGAGCTATAAACACTCTAGGATGTGCGTGCAGGAAAACGGGGCAGCAAATTTCGGGAAATGGAGATCTTTGTTTTGGCCCATCCACCGAACTGAGTTGAAGAAATTCATCCCCATGCTTCTGATGTTTTTCCTTATCTCATTTAACTACAATGCATTAAGAGCTTGCAAAGATTCCCTTGTCGTCACGGCCCCTCATTCGGGCGCTGAGGCGATCCCCTTTATCAAAGTTTGGGCGATTCTCCCCGGGGCTTTTCTTCTCACCTATCTGTTTACCCGTCTTTCGAACCGGTACAGCTCTGAAAAAGTGTTTCACATCATGATGTCGATTTTCATCGGTTTTTTTGCCCTCTTCACCTTTGTCCTTTTCCCTTTTCAAGAATTTTTTCACCCGACTGATTTTGCCGATAAACTGCAAGATATTTTTCCTAAGGGGTTTAGCGGGCTTATCGCCATTTTCCGGAATTGGACCTTTACCCTTTTTTACGTGATGTCGGAGCTTTGGGGGACGGCGATATTGAGTGTCTTATTTTGGGGGTTTGCCAATCAGATGACTCAGGTGGGGGAGGCGAAGAGGTACTATGGAATATTGATGATTGGGGCCAATATTGCTGGGGTTATTTCGGGCGGGGCTTCAGTCGTTTTGTCTGCGAACACTTTTTTGAGTTGGGTTCCTTATGGAAAGTGCAGTTGGGACCAATCGATTTTATTTTTGAATTTGATGATTATTGGGGCTGGGTTTTTGACGATGGCGATTTATCGCTACCTCAACCACCGGCTGATCCGCTCGAGCGAGCAGCCCTGGGTGCCGCCTGAGAAGATAAAAATGTCGATGCGCAAAAATTTTGCCTATCTCGCAAAATCAAAATATTTACTTTGCATTGCCCTTGTAGTTCTCACTTATAATATTTCGATCAATCTGATTGAGGTTGTCTGGAAAAACCAGATCAAGCAGCTCCATCCCAATCCGGGCGAATACAACACGTACATGGGCGAAGTGATGACCCTGATGGGGATCATTGCAACGGTGAGCGCTCTCCTTACCGCTTTTGCGATTCGGAGGTTTTCTTGGACGTTCAATGCGATTGTTCCGGCGGGGATTATGTTGGTGACTGGGATCGCCTTTTTTCTCCTCGTCCTTTTTCCCAATTCTGGGCTTACGTGGATTGCGGCGATGATGGGGTCAACCCCCCTTGCTTTGAGTGTTGCTTTAGGCGGCTTTCAAAACTCGATTGGAAGGGCGGCAAAATATACGATTTTTGACGCGACCAAAGAGATCGCCTTCATCCCTTTGAGCTATGAGTCGAAGCAAATGGGAAAGGCCGCCATCGATGGAGTTGGCTCGCGGATCGGCAAATCGGGCGGGGCGATGATTCACCAATCGCTCATTCTCTTCTTTTCGAGTGTGGCGGCATGCACGCCATACGTTGCAGTGATCTTCTTTGTTGTGATTCTCGTTTGGATGTTTTCGGTCGTCTCTTTGGGGCGGCAATTCGATAGCCTTACAAAGCCTTCTATGACTAGTCCTCTGTAAATTTTCCATTTGCCAAAAATAGATTTAATCGATCATTAGGAGATTTAGAACAACTGAATCCATTGAGGACTCTATGCATATGAAAAATTTGATCGGCCTTACAGTGGGAGCGATCGCTATTCTCTTAGGCGCCTATTTCTTTGTCGCAGGCGGCAAAATCCAGGCGAGCAGTATGAAGAGGATAAAGGAAAAAGTGACAGGCAATGTATCCCACGCCAAAAGAAATTATATGATTGGGGGCATTGTCTTTGTCGTCGTGGGCGCGGGACTCCTTTTCTACTTTAGACCTAAGAAAAGACACTGAGTTCGGTATTTTTCTTGATCTCTCGGATTTGCTGTCGCGATAATTGGACCCATTTGATATAAAGGTAGAAAAATTCGGTCACTCAAGAGCGTTTCTAATAGATGTTTACTGCCTCAAATAGCTTGTCCTTTATCCGAGCCCCTCTTGCCTTTTTGTTTCTGCAAGACAGTGTAGTACTGCGCGTCATTGCAGTTTTGCTCGCCATGACAACCGATATGGTTGATGGCCATCTTGCAAGGAAAAACCAGTCGGTGAGCAAGTTTGGGGCAGTTTTGGATCCTGCAATGGACAAATTTTTCGTCTATTTTGCACTGACTGCCCTCTTTTTGGAAGAGAGGGTAGCCCTTTGGCAAATTGCCGCCCTACTCTCTAGAGATTTTGCCCTTTGCTTTTACGGGCTCGCTATGGCGATCTTGAGGCGGTGGAAATCGGTGATTCTATTTAGGGCCATCCGGTGGGGTAAGGTGACTACGGGCTTGCAATTTTCCATATTGATAGGACTCATCGTCGGCGTCTCATTTCCCTGGTATGTTTTCGGAATGTTTGCAGTGATTGGATATCTCGCTTTGATGGAACTGTTCCAAACAAGACCATCTCCTGTTTAGAGAGCAGATTATCACCTATTTGCATGCCGGGTCAGTTCTAGCGCGGGTTCGGGATGCATCGAGGGGAGATCATCTGGGGCATACGCCTTCTTAAGCCAATAAATCATAAAATTGAGGGCATCACCTGTTTTTGAATCATCGGGTCGCGTTGTAAGCACATTCATTCCGATCTGAATCACATCTTCGTTTCTTCTACATTCGTATTCTCTCGCAAGCTTCATCTTTTGACAAACAAAAAATTTACTCATAGAATTGGTCCGAAAAAAATGGGAATATTGTTTTGACAAATCTTGAGGAATTAACTAGGAAAGGCGAATCTCAGAATTTAGAGTTTAAGAAATCAACAGCTCTGCTTCTAAAGGCGGGTGAAACTCTTTGTGGATTTTTAAATGCCGCTGGGGGGAGAGTGCTGATTGGAATTTCGTCTGAAGGGAAGCTTGTGGGCCAAACTGTTTCCGATGCTACCTTCCGCGAAATATCAGAGATGATCAGAAAATTTGAACCACCTGCGTCAATTGAAATTGATACTGTGGCGCTTAAAAAAGACAAACAAGTGATTATCCTAACTGCAATTTTTAAAAAATTTGATGCTCCTTATGTTTTTTGTGGTCGTCCCTACCAAAGAATTGGCCCTACTACATCTTTAATGCCTCAGCAGGTTTATCAAAGAATGCTCTTAGAGCGGGACCACAATAAATATCGCTGGGAAACTGAACTAGCAGAAGGCTATTCACTCGAAGATTTAGATGGCGATGAGATTCTTCGAACTGTGAGAAAAGGAGTAGAAGCCGGGAGAATCCCAGATTATCAAGGAGATGACATCCCTTCCATTCTTGATCGATTGGGATTAAGAAAAGGATTGCATTTGTTGAATGCTGCAGTTGTCCTTTTTGGGAAAAAGTTTCTCCCAAATTTTACACAATGCCAATTGAGGCTTGCTCGCTTTAAAGGTGTGGATAAATCTGAGTTCATTGATCAGAATCAAATTTTCGGCAATGCCTTCAAATTATTAGATGAAGCAATGATGTTTTTACGAAGGCATCTTCCCATCGCTGGCAAGATTCTTCCAGGTGTTTTGGAGCGAAGTGATGAACCTCTTTTTCCATTAGTAGCGCTTCGGGAAGCTCTTGTAAATGCTTTATGTCACCGCATTTACGCCAGTCCTGGAGGTGCTATTAGCATCGCCATTTTTGATGATCGTTTAGAAATTTGGAATGATGGGAATCTTCCATTTGGTCTTACCCTGGCTGATTTAAAAATCGATCATACTTCTCATCAACGCAATCCACTTATTGCCTCCGTTTTTTATAACAGAGGACTTATTGAACGGTGGGGGAGAGGAACGCAGAAAATTCTCAGTCTATGCGTGAAAGCAGGGCATCCAGAACCAGACTTTTTTGAACAGTCTAATTCGTTTGCGATTCGTTTTATGCCAACCGGTTACATCGCTCCTCATTGCATTTCTCATAACCTCACTGACCGACAACGTCAGATTCTGCAAACCTTATCCTTTTCATATGGCAGAGGAATTACCTTTTCCGACGTAAAATCCAAGATTGCAAATCGTCCAGCTGACCGCACCTTGAGAGATGACTTCCAACATCTTAAAAGACTCGGATTAGTTAGTTCGATGGGGCGTGGAAGGGGTGCTAAATGGGTTCTGGTTCAGAATAAGGCGGAATAAGGCGGAATAAGGCGGAATAAGGCGGAATAAGGCGGAATA
>CAZVHA010000010.1:0-21304 GCA_964626905.1 uncultured bacterium
TTGGGGTGACATTTTAACTTTGGCGAAGGGGTGACATTACAACTTTGGTCTTACACGACAAAATAAATTCTTTTCATAAATGTTCGATTAAGAGAGAATCCTCCCTTCTCTGCTGTTAGGGACACCCTGGACACCGAAGGCCCCTCAACGATATTAATCATTAGGGGATCACGACGTCAGTAACGGCCTAACAGCCCTACTGGGAAGCGGTCCCACGTGCACTAACACGGTTGACTGTGCTTGTGGCAGGCCCCTTTCGGCAGAGAATTTTTCACAGTTGTCACTGGCCTTGTTGCATTAGAGATGGAAAAATAACCACCGAGGACACCGAAAACACCGAGGGGAAGGTTTTACCCCAACATTTGCTCCCTTTGGCATTCCGAATCCTGTTATTCTACTTAAGGACTCCGAAGAACCATTATTTAGGTCTCTCCTCGGTGTTTTCGGTGTCCTCGGTGGTTATTTTACCGCCTTTAATGCCACAAGGTCGAGGTCACTAATAATACAGAAGGTGCGTCGATTGCCTGTGGGATTTGAATTGAAGCTTTTGATCATCAAAAGCGGAAGGGTGGAGATTTAACTTTTCAAGGCCGATTTTAAGGCGTTTAATCAACTCTTCCACGCTTTGGGCGTGGCCTTTCAATCGCGTCAAAAATGCATCATGCGGTCTATCCGAGCGGTATTTAGGTCTTTTGGCGGGTAAGAGAAGGTGTTTCATATTTTCAGAAGAGTAATCCCAGAGAAAAGAGGTGTGGTGAAGCCATCGATCTTTTTTGATGTATTGGGCATTTCCTCCGCACTTTAAATCGCCGATACAGTAGTCATTTTCTCTCAACTGAAAGCCTGGAATTTGCCAACTTTTCTGATAGAGCTTTTCCGACCATCTTAAAATCGGTTCGGGAAATGCTGGGATACCGAGCAAATCTTTGGCGAGGATAAACGTGATGAAGAGGGTATTTTCATCGACGATGACCGTCCCACCGCCGCTAAAGCGTTTGATGATGGGAATGTGTTTCCCCCTGATGCTGTCGAGGTTGAGGAGCTCTTCAGGTTTCCCCGAAATGCCCATGATGATTGCCTTAGATGAGCCGTGATTGATGATGCAAAAGCTCTCGTCTTGCGTGCGCAAAAGGGCCTCTTCGAGCTGCAGCTGCTCGAAAATGGGTCTATTTTTGCATTCAATCAGATGGATTTTAGGGCGAATAATTGAGCTCCATGATTTGTTCGATCGGGACGATCTCCGTTCGGATGCCCTGATTCGATAATATTTTAATGAACAGTAAGGTCCCCCCTGTCGATGGGGTCACATCGGTCACATTCATCAGCATTCCATTTTCTGTGCGGACCATAATTTTTTGCGACGGTTTATCCTTCCTCAAAAAATCGAAGGCGTGCGCGTAGTCCGCAGCTCTCATTTTGGGATCGATGAGGATGACACTTTTCCCATTCGAGCTCAGCGCCGCGCTCACATCTTTGGCACTCTCCTCCCCACGTAGCGTTGCCACGGCAAATAAAAAACAGAGGGGTACTAGGCACCAATGCATTATTTTTCTCCTTTTTGAGCGTTGATGGATTGGATTGATTCTGAAAGGAGTTTTTCGAGATTCTTTCCTGCCGCCTCAGCGGAAGAGATATCTATAGATACACTCAATTTTCTCATCGCCGAAAAGGGGTGGATATCGATCCGCTCTTTCAGCCGTTTTGCTATTTTTGCTCCCGATTCAAAAAACGTATTCCAAAGAAGGAGGATATAGCGTCCTTCAGTGGAGGCGACCAAGAGATCTTTTTCTCTTAAGAGATTCTGAATAAAGGCGCCTAAAGAGTTGAAAATTTCTTGTCTGTTTTCCCATTTTGAAAATTGATCGATCTCTAAGAAAAGAATGGAGATGGGAACATTTTGCTGTTTTGCCTCTTCGAGAAGTTTATAGGCGCTGTTTCCCAAGATCTTTTTGTTTTTCAAGCTCTCATTTCCCATTTTAGGGGGGCGAATAGCTTCTGCGAGGTCGACCGTTTTTTCCCTGGCGTGGGCCGTTTTTTCCCCGATTTCAATGCGCATTTTGAGCTCATCTGGATCGAGCTGATCGCTCAAAAATTCAGTGACGCCAGCTTCAAGGGCTTTGTCTCGATAACTTTTTTTGAGCCTGCCGGTGATGAGAAGAATGGGGACGAGATGTGTCTCTTTGCGCAAAGTCTTGCAAATGGCAAAGGGAGCATCGATGGCCGAATCGACGATGATGAAATCGAGTCTCGACGAACAAGCGGCGCTTGCAGAGCTTTCCGAGTCTGCGCCGATGATGAAAAACTGATCGTCGAGGTGTTTTTTTACCCAAAAACGGATGCTCGGATTTTCGGTGACGACCAAAAGAGTGGGAAGTTTGAGCTGTTTTGACATATCTCCTTTTTACCTCTTTTGGAGTGCTATGAGCAAGATCGAAATATCGGCAGGGGTAACCCCTGAGATCCTCGATGCTTGTCCCAAATTTCCCGGCGTGAAACGGAAGAATTTCTGTTTTGCCTCAGCTCTCAAGCCAACCACTTTTGCGTAATCAAAATCTCGGGGAATGCGGACCTGGTCTAAGTGCTCTAACTTGGCGATCTCTTTTTTTTGCCTTTCGATATAGCCGAAATATTTGATCTCCAACTCAATCTGGGTGTTCACATCCTCGCCCCAATCCAAGACAATTTCTCCAAATTCGCTCCTCGCTCTTTGATAACTCCAATCGGGGCGCGCGATGATTTGCGCAATGCTGACGCCTCGCCCATCAATCGTTTTAAAAACGCGTGAGAGCCGCTCGGTTTCGGTCTCTATCGTCTCTTTTTTCTTAACCATTCGCCCGAACTGCTCTGAAGAAATAGTCCCCAATTCATAGGCGATTTGGCGCAGTCTTAAATCGGCGTTGTCTTGTCTTAAAAGAAGCCGGTGTTCCGCTCGACTTGTAAACATCCGATACGGCTCCAATAGATCAAAGCGGATGAGATCGTCGATCATCACTCCGATATAACTGTCACTTCGCTTCAAGATGAAAGGCGATTTTCCCATGCACTTGAGCGCGGCATTGATCCCAGCAATCAGCCCTTGTCCTGCTGCCTCTTCATATCCTGTTGTCCCATTCACTTGCCCCGCGAGAAAAAGCCCCTCGACTTTCTTCGTCTCCAAAGAGGGGTAGACCTGATCGCTCTTCACAAAGTCGTACTCAATCGCATAGGCGGGGCGCATCACCTCCGCCTTTTCAAGGCCAATGCAGCTGTGGATCAGATCGAGTTGCACATCAAAAGGGAGGGATGAGGAGATCCCATTGACATAGATCTCTTCAGTCGTAAGTCCTTCTGGCTCCAAAAAAATCTGATGCCGCTCTTTATCGGCGAAGCGGACCACTTTATCTTCAATCGAAGGACAGTATCGAGGGCCAACCCCCTGGATTGTGCCGGTGCCATACATGGGAGAGCGGTCTAAATTTTGCCGAATGATCTCATGAGTGGCTGGAGTGGTGTAGGTGATGTGGCAAGGGATTTGCGCCATTCTCTCTTCGGGCTCATCAAAAGAGAAGCGGACCCCCTCATCGCCGGGCTGCTCTTCGCATTTGGCAAAATCGATACTCCGCTTATGAATTCTCGGAGGCGTTCCCGTTTTGAGCCTGCCCAGCTGAAATCCGAGCGCCTCTAAACTTGGGCTAAGACCCATAGCCGCCTTATCCCCCCCCCGTCCCCCTGAAAATTGGGTTTGTCCAATGTGCAATAGCCCTCGCATGAAGGTGCCCGAGGAGAGGATCACCGTTTTCGCCCGGTATTCAATCCCTTCTTGCGTCTTGACCCCCAAAATCTTCCCCCCTTCAACGACGAGAGATTCGGTGGTCCCCTGTTGAATCTCCAGGCGATCGCTCTTTTCGAGGCGGTGTTTCATCTCAATAGAATAAAGGGCCTTGTCGGCCTGAGACCTCGGAGATCGGACAGCAGGGCCTTTCGAGGCGTTGAGCATCCGAAATTGGATGCTTCTCCGGTCGGCCACTTTGCCCATAAGTCCTCCCATGGCATCGATCTCCCTGACGATGTGCCCCTTTGCGGTCCCGCCGACGGAAGGGTTACAGCTCATTTTGCCAATGGTATCAAGATTCATGGTGAGCAGGAGCGTCTCAGCGCCCATACGGGCAGCAATATGCGCCGCCTCGCAGCCAGCGTGACCTGCTCCGATGACGAGAACATCAAAAATTTTTGGATATTTCCACATAATAATAAAAAACCCCTATCAAAAACAACTTTGAATAGGGGGATATACATCGAATGTAAAAACTATTTTTTCTTATGACGGTCGCGGCGTCTTCGTTTTTTTCGCTTGTGGCGCGCGATTTTTGCCCGTCTTTTCTTCTTTACTGAGGCCATGTTTTCCCTATTTTCAAAAATTCGTTGTCAAAGATAAAGACATTTTAAAAGATTGGAGGCTAAAAGTAAAGGGGCTGAAAGCGGTTGATCAAATCTTTCCTCCATTTCTCAATTTTCGTCTGGGGAAAACGCTGAAAAGGCCTCTTTATTTCCTTTCGCCATATCGGCGGCCGAATGGACGGGGGAATAATTGGCAAACTGACCGATTTCTTTGCGGAAAGTGAGCTGCACATCACCGACGGGGCCGTGTCTGTTTTTTGCGATGATGATTTCAGCGATTCCCGGCTTATCGTATTTGTCGTAATAGTCCCTTCGAAAGAGCATCATGACAACGTCGCTATCCTGCTCGAGACTCCCCGATTCCCTCAAATCGCTCAGCATGGGTCTGTGTCCTTGGCGCTCTTCCACTTTGCGCGATAGCTGCGCCGCGCAGAGAATCGGGATATTGAGTTCTCGGGCTAAATTTTTCAGCATGCGAGAGATTTCAGAAATTTCGGTTTGTCTATTTTCGATGGAGCGCATATTTCCGGAGCCAGCAATGAGCTGCAGATAGTCGATTACGATGAATCCGACATTATAGGCCTCTTTCATTCTTCTGGCTCGGGCCCGAATATCGGTGATTTTGAGTCCTGGCTGATCGTCGATGATCATCATCTGTTTTTGCATCATATTCACGGCGGCGACCACCCGTTGATATTCTGAGCCGCTCAGTGAACCGGTTTGAATTTTTTCCGATTCGACCTCTGATTGCGAGCTGATGAGTCTGTGCAAAATTTGCGTTGCACTCATCTCGAGAGAAAAAATTCCGACGGGGATGTGATTGCGGAAACAGATGTTTTCGGCCAAACTGCACGCCAGAGCCGATTTTCCCATAGCAGGTCTTGCTGCTAAAATCATCAAATTCGAATTGTTGAACCCATTCAACATCTTGTCGAGGTCGATAAAATGGGTCGGTATTCCAGTAATGCCAGGCTCGTCGGGCCCCTTTTCTTGAAATTTTTGCTGTCTCTCTTGCAGCTCTTTCAAGTAGGGGAGTTTTGATTCGGCCTTCACTCCTGAAATGAGTTCTTTGATCGCCACGCCGCCATTTTTCTGATTCTCTTGTGAAATCTGAAAGAGTTGACTTTGGGCGCTATCCAACGCGGCGAGCACATCGGCGGGCTCTTCAAGAGCCGTCTTTTCGATTCCTTGTGCAGTGGTGATCATCTGCCTTAAAACCGATTTTTCCCGGACGAGTTGCACATATTCTTCGATAAAAGCGGAAGTGCCCGCATATTGAGCAAGACTTGTCAGATAGCTAATTCCGCCAATGGTTTCCAATTTGTTTTGTCGCCTGAGCTCCTCTGCGACGATATGGATATCGGCAGGTTTATCTGCTCTATAAATCGTTTTTAGAGTGGAATAAATCGTCTGGTGCTCGGCGTAGTAGAAATCGAAATCGGCTAAACTATCTGCTGCGATGTTAAGCGCATTGACGTTCGACAACATGCACCCGAGAACCATCATCTCAGATTCTTTCGAATTGGGAGGGACGCGCATTTTCTTCTTTTCTTCTGCCATATGCTCAGAACGATATCAAAAAAGGGAGAAATTGTGGTTGAAAATATTTTCTCGAAAAGTCAAAAGAAAAATAGATGGAAAAAAGAGATGTCGTCATTGTCACTGGGAGCTGTGGCCGAATTGGAAGGCAAATTGTAAAAAGGCTTGGAAAAGACTATTCCGTCGTCGGATTCGAACTTCTCAAAGCCATTTACGCCTCTGATCAAGAAGAATTAGTACCGGTCGATCTCTCGTCAGATGAGAGTGTCGCCCAAGCGTTCAACCACATTCGACACTTTTACGGCCATCGGATCTCCTCGGTGATCCACTTGGCCGCCTACTACAGTTTTAAGGAAAAGGAGTCGCCCCTTTATGAAAAGATCACTGTGAAAGGGACAGAGCGGCTCCTCAATGCGCTTGCCTCTTTTGAAGTAGAGCAGTTGATCTTCACAAGCACAATGCTCTTGCATGCGCCGACAGAGCCGGGAAAACCGATTACCGAAGATTCTCCACTGATGGGGACTTGGGGATATCCCGCATCGAAAATCGAAACTGAAAAACTGATCTGTGCAAAGAGGGGAAAAATTCCCGCCGTGATCATGAGAGTGGCCGGAGTGTACGACGATTTTTGCCACTCAATCCCGATCAGCAATCAGATCCAAAGGATTTATGAGAAAAAACTCGAGGCGAGACTCTTTTCGGGAAATATCCATCACGGCGCCTCTTTTGTCCATATGGATGATCTCGTTTGCGCCCTCGAACTCGCTGTGAGAAAGAGAAAAGAGCTCACTGAAGAGCTCACCGTTTTGATCGGAGAGCCAAAGACGATGAGCTATGATGAAATGCAAAGAAAAATCTCCAATCTGATTCATCACAAAGAATTCAAAACGTTTCGCATCCCCAAACCCTTCGCGAAAATCGGCGCCTGGATCGAGTGCCACATCCCTTCCGATCACAAACCATTCATTCAGCCCTGGATGGTCGATTATGCAGATGATCACTATGAGCTCAACATCGATCGAGCGCGAAAGACGCTCAGCTGGTCGCCCAAAAATTCTATTGACAAAACACTGCCAAAAATGGTCGATGCGCTCTTAAAAGACCCCGTGAACTGGTACCAAGAGAACGGCCTTTTTATGCCTCGCCACTTACAAAGAAAATTCGGAAAGAGAGGGATTTGAACCCTCGGTACCCCTTAACGGAGTACGCGTCCTTAGCAGGGACGTGCCTTCGGCCGCTCAGCCATCTTTCCTCACTCAATAATGGAGTAATGGTACTCTAAGGCGGCTGTTTTGTTCTATGAAAAATTGCACTTTGCTCAATAGAATTTGCCCAAAGAGTTGTCTGGCCTCGCCTAATTAAAAAACATTAATCATTGCGTTTAATTGAATTTCCAAGTAAAATAACTGCTATTTTAAAAAAATTAATAAGGAACTTCATGGCAACAGAGAGTGTGAAGAAACGAGTTTATTATGAAGAGGTAAAAGGTGTCCCAGAACCTCGTCCGTTTGTGGTGCGTGAAGAGACTGATCAGAAAATTAGCTTGGTCAGGGATACTGTTTTGCGAACAATCCGCACGCACATGCCTATTGAGACGCTGTTTAAGCCTGAATTGAAAATTAATTTAGGTGTATTTATCTCCGATCAAATCCTTTTTCAGAGCATAGCTGATTTTCTAAGTACAATACCCCTGGGCGATGTAGACCCTGCCGCTATGGCAAAACAGTTCGAGAATAGCGCTTTGTTAGACCGGTTGAAAGGGACATTTAATCCAGATCTTTTACCTTTCTTCTACATGGCCTGTGCTGATGTATTGAATGGGAAGGTGCTTGAAGATAAGATGAGAGGAGCAATTGGGGGGCGCATTTTTACTCTAAAGAATGCTTTGATTGCGCAACAGACCCCCGAGGCAATTCTGAAAAGTCAGATTCAAAATGGTCTTTGTAAACAATCAAGGGAAGAAATTCGAAAAGAAGGGGCGGCATTCATTCGGCACTGTTTAGCGATGCATTTGAGGATGATCAAGGATGAGACAGGCGCCCCATTCAAGCAAGAGCTCAGAGCAGTGGCAGAGCAATTGATCCCTTTTGTCAGACAAATCACTTGGAAGTTTCTTCAAGAGAACATAAGATACATGCGTCATTGTCCTGATGAGCCGTTGATCTTCCGCAACCCAACTGGGTATAATCGTCACGGTCTTGTGGCTGCGTCCGTCATGGAGGCGACTCTGCAGGTTCTCGGATACAATACCAGGCTTATGGGGCGTTGTGATCTCGAACCGAAAGCAACCCTGGCTACAGCGCACAATATTATTGAAGTGACAGGGCCAGATCAGGTTAAATATATGGTTGACCCAGCCTATCTACAATTTCACAAAGACATCTGCATATCAGATGAGATGCTTCCTAAAGACCCTGTTCTAGTTTTGGAGGAAAGAGAAGTAGAGGACTATATTGAAAAGTCGATCATGCCTCATTGGCGCTCGACCTTTCAGCGTGTGGAAAAGGGTGAGCAAAGGGTCCTAGAAAAATTGCAACAAAATGACCAACAGCTCGCTTATCTCTTGGACAAGATAGAGGGAGTATCTCGCGAAATAGTGCCTGTAAATATGGAAGTATGGGTAAAATCCGCCCTGACCCGTCCTTGGGATCTCAACTCTTATCAGCACATACTTGCAGATCGAGGTTTTCAAGAGATCTTCAATGGTGTAGAACCAGACTGTCATCAAACATACGACCTGGTCAAAGGGATGGGGATTTCTGCACTGACTTCACAGCGCACATATAAAGAGATTTGCGCTCGCTTGGACGAATTAATGAACGGAAGAAAAGAAAAAAATTCTGTGGAAGCTCTCTCTTTATTTGCACAGTTGCCGAGAAACATGAGAGCAAAATATAGCCCGCTCCTCGACATTGATCCTCGAACAGAGGAATTAGATCCATGTATTAATGCCTATTTTCGATCCCTTGCAAAAGTGGTCAATCCTCTGGGACAAGATTTTAGAGTGATCTACGGTTGCTCGGGAGCGGATGCTACAAGTATTTTGGAAAGTACGAACGCCAACGAACTATTTTTTGTCGATTTAACGGAGGCTACTTTTGATCATTTTAAGGTGGCGCTACAGCACTTACAAGCGCAAGATGCTCAATCTTTAAAAAAGGAAAAAGAAAAGCTTCAACAGAACTCGGGCTTTATGTCTTACAGGATGAGATATAGCGGAGCACAGAGCGGCTTCTCGAATGGCAAACTATTTATGACGGATTTGCCAATGAAATTATTTCTAGATTTAAATTCAATTGGGGTCGACTTGACTCAAATTGGGTTGACGAAGCTAGAAAATGGAACCCTCTGCATGGATTTCCCTTGGAAATATTATGGATCGCCTGATGCGAAGATGAGAAGTTTGACGTTTATCATAGCCGATATTACAAATCCCGATACATATCCCCCTTTGTTACAAGGGGCATTGAGAGAGGGAATAGATGGCTTTTTTATGAAGGGAGCTTTTTTTGCGCCCAAACAATATCCTCAATTCTTACCGGGTATTGCCAAAGCATTAAAAGGTTCTGGCTGGCTCATGACGACAGATCGCTCATGGCTGATGGATGCCATAGATCCCGAAGAATGCCTAAGGGCCGCTAATCTAAATTTTAGCCGAGTAAGAACCGAAGAATCGACATGCCTTACAGAACTCATGCAGCCTCCCTTTGATCCCTTTGGGGAGATCGAATTATTAAACAGGCGAAGAGACCTTCGGAATCCAGGAACCGATCTATTCTACTGGACCATCCTCAACTTGCGCAAGAAAATGGCTTCAGACGCTGTAGTCCCTATCTCACTCTGAGGGCATTTAAGATGACGGCGACGTCGATCCCCTCTTGGAGGAGGGCCCCGATGGCAGGGGGGATGACCCCAAAGAGGGCAATGCACATCAGAAGAAAGCTGAGCCCCATCCCGATCCAGATGCTCTCTTTTGCGATATGGATGGTCCGCTGACTGATGGCGATTGTATCACCCACTTTGGACACATCATCGACGATGAGGACGATGTCTGCCGTCTCTGCCGATATAGCGCTTCCGAGAGCCCCCATCGCAATGCCCGTTGTCGCTACTGCAAGGGCAGGGGCATCGTTGATTCCGTCGCCGATCATGGTGATGCGCGCGTACTGTTTTTTCAATTGGGCGATGATGGCAACCTTTTGTTCTGGGAGAAGTTCTGCTTTGACATTTTGAATGCCCGCCTGTTTGGCGATCACTTTGGCATTTTGCAGACTATCGCCGGTGAGCATCACTATCTCTTTTACCCCCTGCGAGCGCAATTTTTCGATCAACTGAGGAATGTTGGGTCGGATTTTATCGCTGATGACAAAAATGCCGACGCAGAGCTTTCCTTTTCCGATAAAGATCAGCAATTTGTCCTGTTTGTAAAAGCGCTGGATCGCCTCATTGCAATTTTGAAAGCACTCTTTGCCCAATTGATCTTCCAAAAATCCACGCGATCCAATGGTGTAGTGAACGCCGTCGATAGTGCCCTCGACCCCCCGTCCTGGCGTCTCTCGAAAATGGGTGGGAAGAAGGAGCTTTTTTGTCGCTTTTTCGAGAACCGCTTTTGCAATGGAGTGGGACGATAGCTGTTCGATGCACGCCGTTTTATAGAGGAGCTCTTCTATTGTTTCATGGTTGAGTGGGATGATCTCTTCGACAAAAGGGGTGCCAAAGGTGATGGTGCCCGTTTTATCAAAGACGGCAAGTTCTGTTTGCCCCACCTGTTCCATCGGCGCGCCCCCTTTGACAATAATTCCACTGCGAGCCGCTTTGTTAATTCCGCAAAGGATGGCCAAAGGAGTTGCTAAAATCAAAGGACACGGTGTCGCGACGACGAGAACAGAGAGAATGGTCGTCGGATCTTTTGTCAAAAAGTAGCCGAAAAGGCTCATCGCTAAGGTGAGTGGGGTGAAAAAAATGGCGTAGCGGTCTGCCAGGCGCTGGATGGGGGCTTTTTCGAGTTGCGCTTTTTTTACAAGTTCGACAATTTTTTCATATTGGCTCTCTTTGCTTGAGTTATCGGCTCTCATTTCAAAAGTGCCGTTCACATCGATGCTTCCAGAATAGACCTTGTCATGGACCACCTTATTGTGGGCGAGCGGCTCTCCCGTGAGCGCTGCCTCATCGATCTCTGCGCTCCCCGCCAAAATTGTCCCGTCGACAGGAACTAAATCACCGGATCTCACCATTAGAATGTCGCCGATCTTCACCTCTTGCACATCGATTTTCTCAAGAGATCCATCGATTTTCCGAAAGGCAAACCGGGGAGCTCTTTCGAGGAGCGATTTCAGTGAACTCTTCGCCCTTTGTAGCCCAAAAGCCTCGAGCGCCTCGCCTCCCGATTGCATCAACACGACGACAGCCCCTGCAAAGGATTGTCCCATGATCACTGCTGTGATGATTGCCAAACTTGCAACGATATCAGAGGCGAATTGCCCTTTTAGGATCCCTTTGAGAGTTTGGAAAACGATAGGGGCGCCTCCGAGAATTAGGGTGGCGAGCCAAACCAAATCGCTCCCCTCTTTCATGTGGGCAAAATAAAAAATGAGGCCGAGCACAAGTCCTGCAAAGGCAAACAGGGGAAGATAGAGGTATTTTTTACTCAATTTCATTTGGAGCTAGATCGAGCCGCTTCCCATTCAGGGCATTCCAGTAGGAGGTCATTTGCGACCCGTCTGGATTTTGAACGACGATGCTATAAACTGGCAAGAAAATCTCCCTCGTTTCTCGAATGGCAAAATCATTGCCAAAAGCAGCTCTTGCCGTATTCTCAATTTGCGAGGAGCGGTACCGTTTTTTGACCCGCAGTGCATGTTTGGTCGGCTTTGTAACGAGCCACTGATCGAGCTTTGTCTCAGGGGTCACTTGAAGTTTTGGATTTTGTAGGTGGAGCCGGTAAGTATTCCCACTTTGGACGATGAGACTTTTTTTGCGGCAACTATCAACCCACGTATCGAGAATGTTGTTTTCAATATTCAGAAATTTCGAAAGCCCATCCCGATCCCAAGAGCCGCCTCGAGAGGCAAGCGCATTGATGATCTTAAACTCCTGCCGGGTCGCATTCGATGCGATGCAGTCGGTAAATCCGTGCGTTTTTTCCCAGGTGCCCGTGTTGATGACCATTTCCCCATCGACAAGGCCCCACAAAATCACCCCTTCTCCCGTTTTGTCGTGAGAGCGGATGTATTTTACGTCCATGAGAAGATACGGGACAAATTTTAAGGTCGGCTCTAGAAAAGAGTGATTGCTATCTTTGAGAAGCTCCTTGCGGTGCGCATCCATAATACTCTCTGCGGAGTAGCGCACCTCAAGCGTTTGGAAGGTCGCAGGACTTAAGAAATTTTCAATTTTTGCCCGTACTTTCGGTTGGTATGTCCAACTCCAATACCCCCCAGATACGACAACAAAAAACATGAAAGATAGGATCACTGTGCGCATGCAGACCTCCAGTCTCCTTTTACTTTATTCTTTCATCGAAAGCAAGAACTCTGCATTTGAGGCTGTTTTTTTGAGTCTCGCAGTGAGAAGATTCATCGCATCGGCTGGAGTCAGATCTGCAAGCCCTTGGCGCAAGATATAGATTTTTTCCAGTTCCGCTGGGTGATACAGGAGCTCCTCTTTTCTCGTACCGCTCTTGATCAGATCAATCGCTGGCCAAGTGCGTCGGTCAGCAAGGCGCCGATCGAGAACGAGTTCCATATTGCCCGTTCCTTTAAACTCCTCAAAAATCACCTCGTCCATACGAGAACCGGTGTCGATGAGCGCTGTTGCGATGATGGTGAGAGACCCCCCCTGCTCGACATTGCGGGCAGCTCCGAAAAATCTTTTCGGCTTGTGAAGGGCATTCGCATCGACCCCCCCAGTGAGGATTTTGCCCGAATGGGGCTGCACTGTGTTATAGGCGCGAGCAAGACGGGTGATATTGTCTAGAAGAATCACAACGTCATAGCCGCACTCGACGAGTCTGCGCGCCTTTTCGATGGCCATGTCGGCGATCTGCACGTGTCGTTCAGGCGGTTCGTCGAAGGTGGAGGCGATCACTTCGCCCTTCACCGTTCGGATCATGTCGGTCACCTCTTCGGGCCGCTCGTCGATCAGAAGGACCATCAAAACCACTTCGGGATTGTTCAGCTCGATCGCATTGGCGATATGTTGCATCAAAATGGTTTTTCCCGACTTTGGAGGGGCGACGATCAGAGCTCTTTGCCCTTTTCCAATCGGCGCTGCGAGATCGAGGACCCGTGTGGTGAGCCTTTCGCGCGTGGTCTCCATCACGAGCCGCTTATCTGGATAAAGAGGGGTCAAGTTTTCAAATAAAATCCTCTCTCTTGTCTGCTCAAAAGTCTTTCCGTTGATTTTTTCGACTTTGAGCATCGCAAAATACTTTTCTTTGTCTTTGGGCGCTCTGATTGAGCCGTAAAGAGTGTCCCCTTTGCGAAGGTCAAACCTCCGGATTTGCGCAGGGGAAACGTAGATGTCCTCTGTCGAGGGGAGATAATTGTAATAAGGGGAGCGTAAAAACCCAAATCCATCGGGCAATACTTCCAAAACGCCCTCTCCGTATAAAACTTCATTTGGTTTTTCAGAAATCGTCTTCACAATCTCAAAGACAACACCTGACTTTGGCAGTGAAGCGGTGTGTTTCAGTCCAATATTGCGCGCGTATTCTTGCAGCTTATCGATGTTCATCCTCTGCAAGTCGGAAATTTTGGTCACAATCTCAAAATCTGTGGGGGGACGAAAATGATCTGAATTTTGCTGCTCGGTTTGCTGATCGTTCATGGAAAGGTTAACTCCAGTCTTATGGTTGTTGAAAGATGTGGTCTAAAAACTGCTTCATTTTTGAAGTTCTTTAAAGCCGAATTGTCTGATGGGAAAGAGACCGCCGTCTACGACGAGCGGCTTTCCCCCATTCTAACACTCCCCCCAATTTTTGTCATGAAGAGTCAAGAAAAGAGTCAAAAATTGTCTTGGATGGCGCCGTTGATCCGGACGACCTCGGCCCTCAGGGCCTCCAGTGTCCCGTTATTCCGAATGACATATTGGGATTTGGCCCCTTTTTTTGTTGGATGCCATTGCCGTTTCATCCGAAGGGTATATTCGTTTTCGCTAAATCCTGCCTGGACAAATCTTTTTTTGGAGATCTCCTCATCGCAAATCACGGTGATGACGATGTCGTAGCGATCTTGCGCCCCGATTTCGAAGAGGAGGGGGATTTCAGCGACAAAAGAGGAGTATTTTTTTTCTTTGACGGCCCAGTCATATTGCTCATCCAGTTTTTGAAGGACTGCTGGGTGGATTATCCGCTCGAGTTTTTGAAGCATTTGGGGGTTGTTGAATGCGATGTTGGCAAGTGCTTGGCGGTTGATTTGCCCCTCTTTGAAAATTGCTTCAGCCCCAAACTCTTCAATGATGCGTCTGCCGAGATCTGTATCAGGATTCAAAAGCCCATGGACGAGAGTATCTGCCATGACGACGTAGGCGCCTAAATTCTGAAAAATGGTGCAAACAGTTGTTTTGCCGCTTGCGATGCCGCCTGTCACTGCAATTTTTTTCAACATTCGGCCCAGCTTTTGCCCACGGCCATGTGCACTTCAATGGGCACACTTAAGGTTAAAACGGTTTCCATCTTCTCTTTGACAATCTTTTCAAAAATGGGAATCTCCTCATCGGGGATCTCAAAGATGAGCTCATCGTGAATTTGCAAAATCATTTTCCCCTTGAGATTGCTTTCCCGAATGACTCGGTCAATTGCAATCATGGCCAGTTTGATCAAGTCGGCCGCCGTTCCTTGGAGGGGAGTATTGACTGCGAGTCTTTCTGCTGCAAAGCGGATCGATGGATTTTTGTTGTGGATTTCTGGAATGGGCCTTTGTCTTCCGATCAACGTCTCGGAAAAACCTCTCTTGCGCACTTTTTCTTTCGACTCTTCCAAATACCTCGCAACACCCGGATATCTCGCAAAATAGGTATTGATGAAATGGGCCGCCTCTTTTTGTAAAATGCCGAGCTGTTTTGATAGGCCAAACGGGGTCTGCCCGTAGACGATGCCAAAATTGACCGTTTTAGCCACTTTTCTCATTTCGGGAGTGACCTGGTTTTCCGTCACGCCATAGACGAGAGAAGCAGTATATGCGTGAATGTCCCTTCCCGATAAAAAAGCGTTCGTCAATTCCCGATCTTTGCTGAAGTGGGCGAGAAGCCTCAGCTCAATTTGCGAATAGTCGGCGCCTAAAAAACTAAACCCATTTTTCGGTTTAAAACAGGCCCGGATTTCTGAATGGATGGGGATGTTTTGTAGATTGGGGTTTTGACTCGAAAGGCGCCCCGTGGCCGCGACCGATTGGTTGAAAGTGCAGTGGATGCGCCCTGTAATTGGGTTCACCATAGGAGGGAGAGCTTCGACATAAGTCGAGCGGAGTTTTTCGAGTGTCCGATAGGCGAGAATCTCTTTTGCGATCAGATGATCTTCGGCCAACCCTTCCAAAACATCGGCACTCGTCGATCTCGTGCCCGCTTTAAGTCCCATTTTTTCATAAAGAACAACGCCCATCTGCTTTGGAGAATTGAGGTTGAACTCTTCTCCTGCGTGGCGAAAAATATTCGATTTGACTTGCTCGAGCTCTTTCGTCAAATGGATTCCTACTTTGCGTAGGAAACCAACATCGAGATAAATTCCGCTCCTTTCCATCTCTGCTAAAATGGGCAAAAGGGGCAGCTCAATGTCTTGCAAAATGGCTCCTAGTTTGCCTTTGCGCTCTTTCAACTCCCCTTCAAAGAGCTTTTTCAGCCGAGTGGTGTAATCGATGTCTTCACAGCAATACTCTTTGACGTGTTCAATTGGAACAGCGCTCATCGAAATCTCTTTTTTCCCCTTTCCAATTAGGCTTTCGAGCGCAATTTTTACGTGGGAAAATTTTTCCAGCGTCAAATCGTCGAGATTGTGCCGCCGTTTTTGCGGCTCCAGCAAATAGGAGGCGATGAGCGTGTCAAAGCCGATATTTTTGATTTGGATGCCGTGGTTTTGAAGAATGTGATAGTCGTACTTGAAATTGTGGCCAAAAAAAGAGCAACTCGCCTCCGAAAAAAACGACTTGAGAAGTTCCAAAACCTTCTTTTTCCCGAGTTTGCCATTCAAAGGAACATACCATGCAGTACCCGGAGCTATCGCAAATCCAATCCCCACCATGTTTGCAAGAAAAGGGGAAAGATCAGTCGTCTCTGTGTCGATGCCAACCTCCTTTTCTTTGGCGAGAAGGTTCAGTAGCTCAGTCAAATCTCTTTCAGAATCAACGAGATGATAGGTGTGTGCATGCAAATGTAAAGCGGCTTTACATTGATTATCCGGCGCCTCCGAGGGCGGCTCTTTTGGTGGTGCTATTTTGGGCTCTGCAAGCTCTTTGATCAAACTGTTGAAGCGCATCGATTGAAAAAACGCGATCAAAGGGGGCTGATCCATTTTCTTGATGCGATAAAATTCCTCATCCAAAGGGATTTCCACACTCGTGTGTAGGGTGGCCAGCTCTCGACTCATCAGAGCCTCTTGTTGCTGTGTTCGGAGCACCTGCTGTTTTTTATCCCCTTTCACTTTTTCGGGATGGGCCAATAAATAATCGAGACTTCCAAACTCTTGCAAAAGCGCAGCGGCTGTTTTTGGGCCAAACCCGCTCAGACCTGGGATATTGTCTGAGGCGTCGCCCATAATTGAGAGGAGATCGAGCATTTGATCGGGCCTTACGCCGTAGAGCTCTTCTACTTTTTTCGCATCGATGAGAAGATTATTCTTATGCAGGTGGATGATCTGAATTTGATCATCTACGAGCTGCATTAGATCTTTATCGCTGGAGCAAAGAAAAACATGTGCCCCCTTTTTCTTTGCCCAAAGTGCAACTGTTGCCATGGTGTCATCTGCTTCAACCCCTTCGACACAAATAGAGGCAATTCCTGCGAGTTTGCAATACTCGTAGGCCCAATCAAATTGGGGGAAAAGATCTTCGGGGGCTCCTTTGCGGTGCATTTTGTATTCAGCGTAGACCGCTTGGCGCGATTTTTTGTTATCGGGGCCATCGAAAACACAGACCAGATGACTGGGAGAAAAATCGCGAATGAGCTTTTGCACCGAGCGGATGAAGCCAAAAAGGGCGCCTGTTGAGCGCCCTTGGTCGTTGACCATCGGCCCAATTGCATAGTAGGAGCGAAAAAGGTAGTTGACAGCGTCTAAAATATAGATCTTTTCCATCATCTCACTATTCAAATCGATACAGATAGGCGATTTGATCTTTGATTGGGGGTGCTCCTGTATCGAGAGTGTGTTCAATCCTCCCTGTGAAAAGGGGAGATTGTGAATTGAATAGGCTTGTGAGCCACTCATTTTTTTGTTCGAGTGCTACGACTTGATAGGTTGCAGCAGGGTCGATGCCCGCAGCGCCGAGAAGCGCCATCAAAGTGGCATCTCGACTTGTATTGGCAACATCGACATAGCCGTATTGTTGAGCTGTGATTGGATCGAACACTTTTGCCCCGTATTCGCCGATCAATTTCTCTTTGTCGAGTCTCTCTCTTGCTGAGGTGACAATTTCGACAAAGTGTTGATAAAAATAGGCAGTTACCGCTTTGAGCGATCCATCTTCATCTGGCTTCCAAGGGCGAAAGGGGCTCATCATATCCTTATCCAATCCTTGCGTGATTGTTTTTGAGAGGATTCCCACTTTGCCCATCACCTCAGTGACGTTGAAAAAGGGGCCGATAATCACCCCGACAGAGCCGATAATGCTCGCAGGTCCAGCATACATTTGGTCGGCAGAACTGCTGATATACATCCCACCGGAAGCGCAAAGGCCATCGACAAAGGCGAAAATGGGCACTTTGTAACGCTCTTTATACTGGTTCAACATCCGGTAAATATTATCGGAATCGACAACCGTTCCCCCGGGGGTATTCATGTAGAGCAAAATCCCTTTCACCCGGTCATTCTGAAATGTCCCCGTCCTCGAATCGAGTAAAACATTCTCAATGGCGTGGGTATTGACCCCTTTGGGATCGCCGATCACCCCATCGATATTGATTTGGAGGATGACAGGGCAGCTGGTCGATGTGGCCCGGTTCCCATCTGCATCGGGGAGGTACTTTACCTTAGTTTTGGCATCTGTAGGAGATGCGTCGGTATCTGCAATAGAATTGTAGATCAAAGACATTGCCATGAATGCAAGAAAAATTCCGCAGACTCCAAAAAACATTTTCGAAAAAGTTCGCAGTGTGGAAACAAAGATCGATTCGCGTTGGACTTCCATGTAAAATAACCTCTCAATTGCTTTAATAACAGAATAGCTGAAAGAAGGGTAAAGGGGAAGTCAGATTGGTTCTTTGAGCCGCCAAAAATTATGTTTACTCTCAATGACGAGTCCCATTTCTTTGGCAAAGCGCTTGATGGCCACCTGAACCGTCTCCCAGGTCCAATCGTCCCCGCAGAGAATCCCATGACCTTTCACATAGGGAAACCAAAGGGTCAAATCCCGATAGACACCTTCTGTCGAGTGGTCTGCATCGATATAAACCATATCGGGTTTTACATCGGATAAAAATTGAGCCGCCTCGGCACTTGCCATGCGGATTGGGATCACTCTATCGGTCAATTTTTTATGGATAATATTGGACAAAAATTGTTCATAAAGATGATCTAATCCCTCATGGTAATTTGCTTCTCCAACTTGGTGTTCAGAAGAGCCAAGCCAATGATCGACTGCGTAGACTTTCCCACCCTCTTGAACTCTCCGGGCAATATGCCGAGTCGAGCGCCCTAACCAAGATCCCACTTCAATCACCACCTTCACCTTCTCCTCGCGCATCATAGTCCTAATTTGATTGTGGTTATAAAACCACCCACTCGGATCGTAAGGGAGTACTTTCTTCAATTGGTTATTAAGGGGCTGGGAGATGAGCAGTACTTGAACACGCGGCGAGAAAAACAAGGGCAAAAAAGTAGGGGAGACGAAACATAAAACGACCTTTTTGGGTCCATTTTCCCCAAAATAAAGTATTGATTGCAAGGCTTACTAAAAAGTGGAACCCTCCGAATAATAAATTTTTGACATTCTTGAGACCGTTGCGTAAAACATCTGCGTCCGTCTGATCCACAATCTTCGCTAGTTTTTTTAACCACCGAGAGCACCGAGATCACAGAGGCCGCGAAACGCGGCATAAAAAACGGAAAAATTTGCATCTTTGCCCCGCTTCGAGGCCTCTGTTTTACGTGATTTATACCGAGAGGGATTCAAAAATTTGAAAAGCCCACCTCAACTCCGAAGAACCCAGAAACCCAATCCTTCGGGGTTCTACGATTTGAAAGAGATTTCTTTATTTGATCCTAACAAATGACTGACGTATCATTGTATCTATGAAATTCAAAAAATTTATCAGAGCTGAAGAAGGGGAAGAGAAGAATTCCGTCGTCTATTATGATGGGGACGGCAATAAGCTTATCCGCTATTGGAAAAGATACCTGGATGAGCCAGACGATAAAGTCAGTACGAGATCATGGCGAAACAACAATCCAGGCAACCTCAGAATAGGTCCCTTCGCAAGAAGAAATGGATCCATTGGAGAGGCTGGGCTGCCACCAGGATCTAAACCTTCTGATCTAAAATTTGCTGTCTTCCCAGATTACGAAACTGGAAGGAAGGCGCAAGCAAAACGCCTGAAAGAAGGAGATCTTTATATTGACTTGACGTTGGAAGATCTTCCCAAAAGGTACGTTGGGGTAAAGCTTAAAGATCCCGATACAAAGGAAGTGATCGATTATAGAAATGCCATCCGAAAATTCACTAAATTCGACATGAAAAGGACTGTCCGATCTCTCAATGACACAGAATATGAACAGCTCCTTGATGCCATGAAAAGATACGAGGGATGGCGAGACGGCCGTGAAGAACCGATTTTTGTCAAAAAAATCCTCAGTGTTCATGTGAATAGTAAGCGCGTGATCTCTGAATTTTTAGTGGGCGATGACTGGGAACAACAGTGGATCTCTAAAATATCAGCTATCTCTCTTGCGGAAGCAGGCAGATTACATGCGGTTGTAGTGCATACAAAAACGGGCGTTTATCTACGCCCCGAGTATCATAGCACTCCTTTCAAACAACTCATCGTCCCCTCCACTGTCGCTTAGATTTTTCTTGAAAGAGCTCTCCATTTTACTTACCATCTCTTCCCATGTATAGCTTCTTAGCACAAGCTTTCACTATTCTGCTTCCCTTTGGGACTGGAAATTCCCTCCATTCAATTGACTGCAAATCAGAACTCTTCAAGACGGCTTTTGATACGAATGTCCATGTTGAGGCAAGCGTGTCATATCCACGTGTGCCAGAAACCACCCCTCTTGCGCGCTATGTGAATGAAGCTGTAAGCAAAGAAGCCCACGAATTGCACGATGCCTTTGTGCAAGAGATGAGCGCACCGCAGGAGGAGCTTTGGGAAGAAGATGGAGATGAACGAACGTTGCGTTATGATTTAAGCTTAGTTCATTCGGATCCTGACTTGATAAGCTTTTATGGAAGCAAATATCAATACCGTGGCGGCATTCACGGGTCTGTGCGATACATAACAAAAACATTCTGCCAGCAAGATGGTACAATTCACGAACTGTCCTTGGATGATCTTTTCCTACCTGGATCTCGAGAATGGCTTTTCCAATATTGCGAAGGCTATTTTAAATCAAATCGATGTGGGTACTATGATGACGATGACCATTCCTGGGTGGGATTCAATCCTAAAGATTTAGATGCTTTTCTTCTGACTGAAAAAGGCCTTCTTCTCCTTTTTCAGAACTATGTTGTGAGTGGATACGATGACTATCCAATGACCTTGCTTATCCCCTATACCAAACTCGCTTCTATCGCAAATCCTGTTAATCCCATATACTTTCTATGCGGGCAGAAAAAATGAACTCTCAACTTACTCATAACCAATCACAAAGTATCGAGATCTTGTTAGATCATATACCGCTCGTGATTCAAGAATCGGTTCTGCCGACGTCGGACAGCCACTGAATTTGAATCAGGAGCGCTATACATCCCATACGCAAGGGTCCTGTCTTTTCTGGGTACGTTTTTCCAGCTTCTGGAATAAATCCGTTGGATCTTGACACGCCAACTCTTCCACGCTCCGAATTTGCAGAAGGCGCAAATCTTCAAGAGTCGCCTTTCCTACATTTCTTAAATCACTCAATTTTTTCATTCAGTTGTCTGAATCCCCCACATAAAAGGAAACTGAGTAGCGCGATATTCTCATTCCTATTCCGCCTTATTCCGCCTTATTCCGCCTTATTCCGCCTTATTCCGCCTTATTC
>CAZVHA010000011.1:0-9106 GCA_964626905.1 uncultured bacterium
GGCTTCACTTCTACGGGGGCACCAGCTATTTCGCTTCAGGTGTTTTCGTCCCTTCAGGGCCAATCAATGCGGAGAATCTGAATTACACAGAATCACAGTTCCGGACTCTTCTTCTCTTCGGTTCGACGATTTTGAATTTCGACTTTGGCCATCTCGTTCCATCGGCAACGGTGCCAAGGACGATTGATTTTCGACACAGCATCATTTATCAGTTGCAAGTGGGACAGGCTGAATTTTTCGATCTGTTCCCTGTGTATCAGGTGTTCCCTGCGCGAAATTACAAAATATGCATTGAATTAGAAGATCGACAAAGGGAGTGCATAAAGGGCAGGCTCTAGGCCAAGCGTCTTTAAAAAAATTTTTACAGATTTACAGATTGTCCTTGCACTGTAAAAAGACATCCGCAAATAGGAGGAAATGCCGTTTCCGGATGTATTTTTAGCCATAAAAAACAATCCGCAAATCGTCTTTTTTGCTGTTTGTGGATTGATTTATTGCCTCAAAACAGGTACAATGGGTTTAATATTCAGGAGAATTGGATGAGAACCGCCCCATTTGTTGGCCGTGAAGCTGAGATGGCCAGGCTCAAAGGTTTATTAGATAGTCGAAGCGCGAATCTTATTGTGGTCCGAGGCAGAAGAAGGATTGGGAAAAGCAGGTTGCTTGCCGAGTTCGGAAAAGAAATAAAGAGCTATTTTTTTTCTGGAAACCCTCCAGCGCCCAAGGCAACGGCACAGTCGCAGCGTGATATTTTCGTGAAGCAGCTCGAGAGGAATGGGATTCCTGGTATCCAACCAGATGATTGGGGAAATATCTTCTGGCACCTTTCCAAACATACCCAAAAGGGGCGAGTGTTGATTGTATTCGACGAAATTTCATGGATGGGCGGAAAAGATTCCGAATTTTTAGGCCATTTAAAAACTGCCTGGGACATGTACTTTAGCAAGAATCCTCATCTGATTTTTGCGCTCTGCGGATCAATCTCTTCTTGGATTGAAAAGAACATTCTCAGCAACACTGGATTTCTTGGAAGGATTATTATTGATATGGTTCTCGAAGAACTTCCTCTTAAATCATGCAATGCATTTTGGCACCCCAAAGAGACGCGTATTACAGCTTATGAGAAATTCAAAGTTTTGTCTGTCACTGGAGGCGTGCCGTTCTATTTGGAGCGTATTAAGCCGAATCTATCCGCGGAACAAAATATTCGAGATTTATGTTTTGCAAAAGGCGGTTTACTTGTTCGAGAATTCGATGAGATATTTTCAGATCTTTTTTCTCGTCGCAAAGGAAGTCATAAAGAGATTGTGACTTGCCTTGCTAGCGGGCCCAAAGAACTCGCTGAAATTTGCAAAGAACTGGGTAAAAAGCAAGGAGGGCTATACAGTCAGTATCTGGATGAATTGGTAAAGGCCGGTTTTATAAGAAGAGAATTTACATGGGATCTGAAAAGTGGGAAGTATAGGAAGCTAAGCCGTTACAGATTAAGTGATAACTATTTGCGCTTCTACCTGAAATACATTGGTCCGAACCGCGTTAAAATCGAACAAGAAAAAGTGCCGGAGTCGATGCTGAACCATCTTCCTAGCTGGGAAGGAGTCATGGGACTGCAGTTTGAAAACCTTGTGATCCATAACTATAAAACTCTTTGGGAGATGCTGAATGTTTCGGCCGAGGAGGTGGTTATGGATGGACCCTTTTTCCAAAGCCCGACAACAAAACAACCGGGATGCCAAATCGACTACATGATTCAAACTCGGTTTCATACTCTGTATTTGTGCGAAGTTAAATTTAAGAAGGATAAGATTGAGAAAAAAATTCTCGAGGAAATGGACGAAAAGAGAAAACGATTAATGGTTCCAAGGCATTTTTCAATCAGGCCTGTCCTTATTCATGTAAGTGGAGTAGATGAGAGTATTTTGGAGGCAGATTATTTTTATAAGATAATCGATTTTGGTAAGTTATTAAAATAAACTAGACTAGATCTGTGAATAAAAATAACAAAATCAATTTTCCTTTCGTTTTCAGATGAGGAAATGGCTGGACGGGTCCAAATGTAAAGCCGCTTTACATTTGCCATATTGAGCTGTTTTTTTTTGAGATAAAATTTCCTACACATTGTTTAAGTTTTTTGCTATAGAAAGTCTCATGGCCCCATCCAGGAGTGTGCTTTTCGTCAGCGCTTCTCTTTATCTGGGGACCCTTTTAGCTGCGCCATCCGAGATGCAAGTCGTTCATGGTGAGGCTTCCCATACACAAATTACCCCGGATCATTTGCACATTGAAAATAGTCCAAAAGCCATTTTGGAGTGGGAGCGGTTTTCCATTGAGGAAGGGGGAAAGGTCCATTTTCAGCAAGTAGATCGGCATTCAGCGGTGTTGAACCGAGTGGTTGGGGGATTTCGGTCTGAGATTTTGGGGGAACTCACCTCCAACGGGAAAGTATTTTTGATCAACCAGAACGGGATTCTTTTTGGGCCGAATGCCTATGTTGAGACGGCTGGGTTTTTAGCATCGACTCTCGATATTTTGGACGCTGACTTTCTAGAGAACACATTTTTGTTTCGGGGGGAGAGTGCTTTGAGTGTGCAGAACCAGGGGACGATTTTCTGTCCTGAAGGGGAGGTGATTTTTCTTTCGCGCAAAGTGGTCAACGAGGGGAGCATTGTTGGGGACGAGGTGCGTCTTGTGGCTGCATCGGAGGTGTTGATCCGCCCCGAGGGGAAAGAGCGGATTTTCATCAGAGTGCCGGTGGAGGGGAGCGTGGAGCAGTCGGGGACGATTGAGGCTGCGCTTGTGGAGATCCGCGCCTCGGGGAGTCCCTATGCGATGGCCATTTCCCATTCGGGGACAATCGATGCATCCGTCTTCGAAGAGCGAGGAGGAGAAATTTATCTTGTGGCAGACCAAGGGACGAGCTCGGTCAAAGGGGATCTGATTGCCAGGGGCAAAAAGGGGAAAGGGGGGCAAATCCACGTCTTGGGCCAACAAGTGGAACTGCTTGGTAGTGCCTTTCTCGACGCATCGGGCAAAATGGGGGGAGGCACTGTTCTCATTGGGGGAGATCTTCAGGGGAAAAACCCCGATATTCGGAATGCAGAAGTTACAAAAGTGGGTGAAAGTTTGATCAACGCTTCGGCCATTGAAGCAGGAGATGGGGGAAAGGTCATTATTTGGGCCGATCGAGAGACGATCTACACTGGTTCGATTGAAGCGGAAGGGGGAGCCATTTCGGGAGATGGGGGATTTGTCGAGATTTCAGGCAAAAGGCATTTGGTCTTTAAGGGAGGGGTCACAACCAAGGCCCTTTACGGGAAGACGGGGACACTGCTCCTCGACCCGTCGGATCTGACGATCACAACGGCTGCGACGACTGCCTCAACTAGCGATCCCGCTTGCGGCACTTGCAGTGGCAACGCCAACACCTATCACACTGCGGGCGCTTCTGCTCTTGTGAACGATGCTGATTTATCGACTGCGTTGGCCTCCAATAGCGTCTGCGTTGCGACTTGCGATGGAGTGGGGGGAAATGGAGCCATCAATGTCAATGCCAATACGACGGTCACTTGGAGTTCAGCCAATACGTTGACTCTTGCTGCAAACGGGGCGATCACGATTACAGGGACGATCGACGCGAGCGGTGGAAGCGGCGTCATCCTCGTAGTGACCGATGGGACTGTCGCAGCCGCCTACGACGGAGTTAGAATTGCGACGGCAGGGCTTTTGAAAACGGGGACGGGCACGATCACAATCAGTGCAACGACACCTGGGTCTGGAGCCACGGCTGTTCGTGGGGTGTATTTCAATGGGGGAACGGCTACCACAACGGCGGGAGGGGCGATCTCCATTACGGGAGCGGTCGCGGGGGGATCGGGAACAAGTCCCGGAATTTTGATGTCATCGACCAATGGGATCACAACCACTGGAACCATCACTTTAAGCGGCAAAAGTAGTTCAACGGGGAGTGCTTCCCATGGACTTTCCATTGCCAGTTCTTGGACGACAGGGACAAGCGCGACTGTAACGTTTCAAAATTGCACGGCAGCAGGGACAAGCTCTCATGCCCTTGCGACTACAGCTCTTTTTTCCACTGGAGGAAACATTGTCGCAACGAATAATATTGTTGCTTCGGGCGGTCCATCGAGTGGAATGAATCTCACTGGTTCTTTTGGGAGCACGGGCTCTGGAAACACAATTCTGATAACGGCATCAGGGAATGGGGGTTCTGGTCAGGGAGGGGTGGGCATTTCTGGGTCTGGAAGTATTACGACATCGAATGGGGATGTATCGATCACAGCAAACGCAACAGGAGTGCCTGGTACTGGGAGTTCTTACGGAATGGTTGTTTCAAGTGCGACCCCCTTTTCTTTGGGAAGCGGGAATCTAAATATTTATGCCACAGCCTTAGATCAGGGGGGGATCACTATAGGTGCTTCGACTACGTGGTCAACAACAGGAAATATTTCAATTATTGTGAGCTTCAATACTTTAGGAACTGCTGCAGGAGGAACTGCGTACGCAGGGGTTTTAAATACGGGAGGATTAGCAACTTCAGGGAATATTACCATCTCGTCAACAACTACGGGAAATAGTCCCATTGGATATCGGCAATCAGCGAATCTTTCTACAAACGGAAGTGGGAAGTCGATTTTAATAAAGGCATTAGGAAGTGCGAACAACGCCGGCGTTTGGATTGGTGGAGGGGCTATATCGACAACAGATGGGGCGATTGTAATTACTGGGACTTCAGGGACGAGTGGTACGAACTGTCATGGAATTTATTTAAATACGGCAAACTCCATTACAAGTACAAGCGGCTCGATCACTTTGACAGGGATTTCTCAAGCGGGAGGTAATTATGGTGTGTACATCCAATCTGCCTGGACGACAGGGACAAGTGGGGATGTGACTTTTCTCGACTGTCTTGGAGGAACGGGGAGCTCTGCCCATTCAATCAATGGAGCGGCGGCATTTTCTACAAGCGGCAATATCATAGTTTCTTCAACAACAAGAGACGCTTCCGGAGCGGTCGGCTTCAATATAACAGCTAACTTTGGGACAACGGGAACTGGTAAGACAGTCGCCATCAACGCGAGCTCCGCTGCCACAACAGGGGCTGCACACGGCGTATCAATTGCAGGGGGGGCGCTCAGCAGTGTAAATGGCTCAATTTCTATCACAGGAACTGCAGGATCTTCGACCACAGCTTCCTACGGTGTGAATCTAAACGTTGGGACCATTTCGAGCACCGGTGGAGGCAATATCATCGTCACAGGAACTGCACCCGCAGGAGCATCGGCAAGTGCCGGAGTTCGGATGGCGACGACCAACGGGATTGTAACGACGGGGACGATCACATTGAATGGGTCGAGCGCTTCAACGAGTGCTAGCTCTTTTGGGGTGACCATTGTCTCAAGTTGGGTCACTACTTCACCGGGTGTCTTAACCATTACGGGGACTGCCTCGGGCAACGGCAATAATGATTACGGCGTCAATATAGCTGGTGCAATCACCAATACTGGAAACATCGCTTTGACAGGAACGGCCAGTGGCGCTGGCACCGGAATAGCGGGTGTAAATTTTGCAAGCAATATAACAACTGTAGGGGGCTCGATCATAGTGACGGGGACTGCGCTTCTCTCATCCACTGTTGCAATGGACACAACCAATAGCGGCGCCTCTGCTGCAGGAAATAACATCAGCTTCAGCACGACGATCAATGGCACCCAAGCGCTCACTTTGAATGGAGGGACAGGAGGGAATATCACAATGTCTGGGAACGTCGGAGCGACGACCGCTCTCGGCGCCCTCACAGTTTCCAATTGCTTGAACTGGTCTCCTGCGGGGACGATTACAGCCGCATCGATTACCCAAACAACGGGTGCTGGCACAAGCACCTTTTCAGGGCTTGCGACAGCCAGTACGACGAATATCTCAGTTTCAACGGGGGCCATTTCGATTGCCAGTGGAATGAGTGCGACGAGTGGGACGATTTCTCTTTTAGCAACAGGGCTTACCGATTCACATGGTGTATTAGTGTCAGGAGGGACAGTTTTAACAGGTTCTGGGCAAATCACTATCACAGGATCTGCGACAGCTTCAGCAACGGAGAATATCAATGGCGTCTATTTGAATGGAGGAACGCTACAGACTACATCTGGAAATATCATCGTAACAGGCGCGGCAAATGGGGGGGCATTTCCCCGGGTAGTTCGTGGATTTCAAATGAATACATCAAATGGAATTACGAGCACAAGCGGCAATATTACGGTTGGAGGGATTGCATCAAGTGGGGGCACATCAAGCATTGGCTGTAATTTAGTTCAAGCATGGACTACGGGGACAACAGGAACTTGCACATTCCAGTACTGTACAGGATCGGGACCTGCGGGTTATGCGCTTAGCATAGGCGCTGCTTTTTCAACGAGCGGAAATATTGTAGCTACCCAATCGATCGGAGGTGGTGATCGGGCCCAATTTTTTATGAACGCAAATTTTGCCACAACGGGAGCCACTTCTACAATTCAAATTCAAACTACCGGATACGGGTCCGATACAAATCTTGGTGGAGTTGGACTTTCTGGCGGTACAATGAGCTCTGTCGGAGGAGATATTACGATTACGGGGAATGCGATACCGGCCTATTCATCAGGATACGGATTTTCGATTATCAATAGCGCCAGGGTCACAAGCACAAGTGGAAATATCAACATCAATGGAGTATCGACCACAACTGGGGCCGCTTCCTATGGAACGATTATCGCTAGCGGTCACGCAAACTCTCTTTCAACGACTGGAACTGTCACGATCAATGGGACCGGGGGATCTGGATCAGCAAGCGATGGTATTCGGCTGATTCTAGGATTTGCAACAACAGGTCCAGTGGTAATTGCGGGGACGGGCGGTGGAGCTGGTTCCTTTTCACAAAGCATCGGAGCTGCAACAATTACGACAACAAACAATAATGTGACGATCACGGGAACCACCCAACTCATTGGGAACGCAGCCATCAATACAGGCTCTGGTGCGGGCAATATTAGCTTCTCCTCCACCATTGATGGGGCTCGAACCCTCACTCTCACTGCGGGAACGGGTACTTTGACAACGTCTGGCAATATCGGAGCGACAACGGCGCTCACCTCTCTTACGGTTGTGAGTTGTGCCGGTTGGGCGCCTGCGGGCACGATCACTGCGGGGACGATCACTCAAACAGCAGGAACAGGAACGACCACTTTCTCGACAGCTGTTAGCGCGACGACAGGGGCGATCTCGATCACCACATCCCCAAGTGGAGCGACAAACGCCATTGTTTTGAATGCGGGAGCGACGCTGCAAACAGTCACCTCATCGATCCTCTTGAACGGGACCTCTGGTGGAGATATAACAGCTTCCTACGGCGTCTACTTTAACGGCGGTACGCTGGCGCCCACATCGGGTGGCGCGATCGTCATCACAGGAACCACAACGGCGGGTTCTGCCACCAATCCCGGCATTTTGATGCAGACGACCAACGGGATTGTGACCACAGGGACCATTACCTTAGCGGGAACGAGCGGTTCCAGTGGCACTCTATCTCACGGAGTCTCGATTGTCTCTGCCTGGACGACGGGGACGAGCGCTACCCTGACAATCACCGGAACGGGAGGGACCGGGACAAGCTGCTCTGGGGTCAATATAGCGGGGGCAACGGTCACCTCGGGAAATATTGTCGTCAATGCAACAGGGGGATCTGGAAGTGCGGGCGTCGGTTACAGTCAATCGGCGAATTTCAGTACCAGTGGATCTAGTTCCATCACGATCACAGCCACTTCTCCTGCAATATTGGGGGCTGCTCATGGACTTTCTCTCACAGGTGGAACACTCAGCGGCGCAACAGGTCCCATTACGATCACAGGAACTGCAGGAGCTTCAAGCACCGTCTCTTATGGGATCAGCTTCGGAGGAGGGAAAATCACGACGACAAGTGGTGACATTACCTTAACAGGCAATGTCACTGGAGGGATAGCCGCTAGTGCTGGGATTAACGTGGGAACAACAGATGGAATTCAAAGCACTTCAGGGAATATCACTTTGAGTGGTACCAGTGTGGCAACAGGAGTGAATAGTTGGGGATTTGTTGTCGCATCTTCTTGGGCCGCCGCTACCACAGGGACGCTCACGTTCCGCAACTGCGTCGGCGGTGGATCGAATGGAGGGGGGCTTGTCATAAATGCCGCTTTATCATCTGGGGGCCATATTTTTGCCACAAATACGATCCAAACGGGGACAGCGAGCGTTAATGGAGCTGCCATTTATGTAGGGGGTGCAGTCAGCTCTAGTGGTGGCGATATCCAATTTGCAGGGACTCAAACAGGGTCAAATGCATATGGGATATTGCTCGATGCGGCGGTCAGCACTGTGGGCACTCACACGATTGCCCTCAACGGGACGGGAGCAGCAGCAGGGACTGGCACAACTTACGGAGTTTTAATCCGTCTCAGCGGCAGCGTTTCTAGCGCCTCCGGCGCCATCACGATTACGGGAGTGGCTCCAACAGGCAATACAGGGACTTCTTATGGGATTTTTCTTGGCAAGGTCAATCCAATCACTTCCTCTGCCAATGCCGCCATCTCCCTTTCTGGAAGCACCGCTGCTTCTGGGGCAAACTCTTATGGAGTTCACGTTGGATCGAGTTGGACGACAACGACCTCAAGTGCGCTCACGATCACCGGTTCCACAACGGGCAGCGGGAATGATGATCGCGGCATCAACTTAGCCGCAGCTTTAGTCAGCACGGGCAATATCACTCTCAATGGAACGGCTGCTGGTGCTGGCACCGGTCTTTATGGCGTTGCCCTTGGCAGCAACATAACAACTGTAGGTGGCTCGATCTCCGTGACTACTACAGCGCTTCTTCAGGGAGCTGTCATTGCTGATACGACGAATAGCGGCGGCTTTGCTGCGGGCAATGACATCACTTTTGGCAGCACAATCGATGGGGCACAAACCCTCACTTTACGCGGAGGAACTGCTGGCAATATCGTGATGACAGGAGCCGTTGGCGGCGGAACACCTTTGACAGCGCTCACCGTGAGCAGTTGCAATAACTGGACAGCCATTGCGATCT